>JAIVLN010000001.1 GCA_020524245.1 Rossellomorea aquimaris
CATACGCTCGTAAAACCTTAAGTTTAAATTCTGCAGAGAAATATTGTCTAGCCATAAAAAAACTCCCCCAAGGCACAGATTTTATTTTTTAATCTGTCTACCTTTAGGGGAGCATATCAAATTTCCTCTAGGCCTTTTTCTTTTTATGATTATTCAATTATAGACCCCGATCATTGAAGATCTCTTAATGAGTCATCATGTCACTTGTCTCTCATTTTGTAGTAAATATACTTTGATCATAAAATAGCTCACTTCATCAGGAAGCAGTTCTTTTATCGGCTTCAACTTTTCGCCGCCTGCTTGCTGAATGGCATTTTCAATTTCTGAGACATATTCATCGGGAATAATGTCTTCCATATGAACGTCCATTCCTTCTTGCATGCATTGAATGAGATGATTCTCCACCGTACTCACCGCAAGATCGCGATGTTCTGCAATTTCCTCTATACTCATCTCTTCTTTAAAAAACGTGTACGTCTCAAGATGTGAATTCGGTGTTGCTTTCTTCGGCTTTTCAATACCGTCAGTCCCCTTTGTTGATTCATCTTTCTGCTCAGGGTTCTGCACTAGATAATCCGTGATGGCTTCAATAAACCGTTCTCCGTACTTTTCAAGTTTATTTTGCCCCACTCCTGTTATCGTTAAGAATTCTTCTCTTGACTGGGGCTGTTTCACACACATATCTTTTAATGCTGTATCTGCAAAGATTACGAAAGGCGGAACGTTTTCTTTTTCCGCAATCTCTTTACGAACCATTCGAAGTTCCTCGAACAACGGATCATTGACTGCCACTTGTTTCGTCTGAACGGCTTCTTTTCGCTTCACGACTTCTTTCCCTAGGAGGACGTCCTTCCCTTTTTCATTGATGTAAAGGGTAGGGAATGTACCGTGTTCAACAGCGATCAGTTCTTGTGATATGAAAAATTCGATAAAGTCCGTCACTTCTTTTGTACTTTTTTCTTTCATCAGACCATAAGTCGGAAGTTTATTGAGACGCAATTCCAGTACTTTTTTACTTTTAGAACCTGTCAGTACTTGAGCGATCATCGTCTTTCCGAATCTCTTCTGTCCCATTCTCACAATACAAGACAGGACGATTTGAGCTTCTCGTGTCACATCGATACTTTCGCGCGAATCTGTACAGTTGCCACAACGACCGCACGGTGGTGTATCCTCGTTGCTGAAATACCTGACAATCGATGTTTGCAAACAGCTTTCTGTATGACAATAATCCACCATGAGCTGGAGCTTTTCTAGTTCCTGCGACATGCGGTCAGACTCACTCGATTGATCGATTAAGAAACGCTGCACTTGAACATCTTGAGGAGAATACAGAAGGATACATTCACTCGGAAGTCCGTCTCGTCCAGCACGTCCCGCCTCCTGATAATAGCTTTCCATGTTTTTCGGTAGCTGAAAATGAATTACATACCGGATGTTGGATTTATCGATGCCCATACCGAACGCATTGGTGGCAACCATCACCGTTGATTGATCTTGTAAAAATTGCTCTTGGTGTTCCATCCGCTCCACTTCATCCATTCCTGCATGATAACGTGAGACGTTAATACCGCTTTTTTTCAATTGTTCATACAGCTTCTCAACTGTTTTTCGTGTTGCTGCATATATGATGCCTGCTTCATTTCCATTCTTTTGAATAAAGTCTTTCAAAAATTTGACCCTGTCTTGTCCTTTGATCACGGAAAACGATAAATTTTCCCGCTCAAAACCTGTCAGAACCGAATTGTTCTCATCAATATCGAGCGACCTACAAATATCCTGACGGACTTTTGGTGTCGCGGTTGCGGTTAACGCCAACACGGTCGGTCGTTTCGGCAGGCTCCCAATCATTCTCTGAATGCGCTGGTAACTTGGCCGGAAATCATGTCCCCACTGCGAGATACAATGGGCTTCATCCACTGCAATCAAAGGAATGTTCAACTCTTTTAAAAGCATCATAAAGTCATACGATTCCAGTCTTTCAGGTGCGATATATAATAGTTTGTATTCTCCACTTTTCGCTTTTTCAATTCGTTCTCTCGTTTCCAATCCAGTGAGTGAACTGTTGATGAAGGCAGCGGGAATCCCAACTTGTAGTAACGAATCTACTTGATCTTTCATTAAAGAAATTAATGGAGAAATAACGATTGTCGTTCCCTCAAATACGACCGCTGGAATCTGATAACAAATCGATTTCCCTCCACCAGTCGGCATCACACAAAGGGTATCTTCCCCATTCAAAACCGATTGTATCGCTTTCTCTTGGCCCATTCGGAATGACGAATAACCATAATATTGCTCCAGCATCTCTATTGCTCTTTGTATCAAAACTTGTGATCCTCCTCCGATGATCTTCTCTGATAATAAGGGTACCATCTCCACATAGAAAAAACATTTCAAAGTTTAGATTTTCACAAAGAAAAAATTGGCGTTTCCCATTTCACTTAGGAGTACGCCAATTTTTTTCAAATCGGTAAGGGTTCATTTTGCTTGGTGGATTCAGTCTTCTTTCCTTCTCGCCGCAGTAGGTCTGAAGCCTGGCTTTTCTTCCATTTCATATGACGCGTCGAGTTCTTCAGAAAGCTCGACCTCTTCCTGTGTCAAACCGCCGACTTGATTTGGGTCTTGCGAGATCTTTTTCTTGTTGTTGTTCGCTTTACGTCCGTGGTCCATTCTTCCCATGAAAGAACCTCCTTTCATGGGTTTAGATTGCGAAAATCACCAATGAATTATTCGAAAAACGAACGGTTCTTCTAATGCGAAAATGGCGGAATACTCTGCTTGAAGTTGAACACATTCATCGGGTCGACCCGCGTTTTCACTTTTCTCAACCGATCGAAGTTTTCCCCGTAATACGAGGTCGGCCAGTCACGAATGGTCAAATCCGGCCAGTTGACGTAATCGCCTCTCGTATAAGGACTCATATGTTTTCGTAAAGCTACGACCCACTCGACAAACTCTTTAGGATCTTCACCTTTTTCCCACGTCGTGTTGTATTCCTGAGCGATGAGCGCATTTCTGTGAAAATACGCCGTTTCCGTCGGACTGACTGCCTGGACCTTCCCGGCAAGAGATTGCTGCCAAATCGACGCATTCTCATTCGGTGCATTCTCCAGGGACTTTTTCATGATTTGAATGCCACGTTCCGGAATTTTTTCGTATACAAAAGAGCCCGATCGCTTAAAGTACGAAGGTTCGTTTCCAGCTGGATAATTGAAATGATCGAACGCTTTATTGAAAGGTAACGATGCGATTTGGATTCTACGAGGGCGTGTTCCTTTCAGCAACGATCTGATTAGCTGCTTCAACTCCTCTTTTGGGCCTACGAATTGCCCCTCAGATAGAATCAAATTTTGACTTTTCGCATGTAATTCTATGTCCGATGTTAACCTCTCATCGGTAAAAGGAGCCCAATTTTGCCAAGAGTCAAACGCTTTTTCCATTTGATCAAAGTCCCATTCCACGCGGTATATGGAAACCATGTCTATCGGATGAACCTGGAACGTGAACTGGGTGACGATTCCGAAGTTTCCTCCCCCACCTCCGCAACAGGCCCAAAACAAATCCCTGTTTTTCCATTTATTCGCCTCAACAATCTCTGCACTGTTGTCGCCTTTCGGAATCACGATCCTTACCCCAATGAGATGATCACACGTTAATCCGAATATTCTTGATAAGTATCCGATGCCTCCACCTAATGTCAGTCCCGCTACTCCAACACTGTATTCTGTTCCGCCTGGAAGAGCTCGTCCATACTTCCATAGCGACTGATACACATGACCGAGATCCGCACCTGCATCAATGACCGCAGTATTGCTACTGGTGTTCACCGACACTTTAACCATCTCGCTGATATCAATGACAATACCTTTGTTCAGTATAGAAAAATTTTGATAGCTATGCCGACCGCTTCTCACTCGAAAAGGAATATCGCGTTCACGCGCATATTTCAATGCATTCAAAACATCCATTTCATCCTGGCAAAATACGATTGCAGCAGGGTACTTGCCTCTGTATAGATTCAGGTTGGTTCGGGCTTCAGAATAATCCGGATCATTCGGAAAAACGACCCGACCAGTCAATTTTGTTGCCATTCTCTCTCCACCTCTAGCTTGTCTTATTACCGCAGTATATGAAGTAACGACAAGTTTAGGGAGGGCAGAACGGCAACTTTCAGATCAAGTATTCACTCGGCTCTTGAACGAGTATCCCTTGTAACCTCCATTTTCAGAGGACAATTTCAGAATATTACGGTCTTCTGGTATACCTTCAAAGTAAGCTCCAATACAGCCTGTCGTACATCGGTGACCGGAAATCAAAATGTTCACATCACTCGTACCATACTTGTCCTCAAGATCCTTCATGAAGCTGAAGACGCGCTTCATGTAGCTTGGAATGTCTTCCACCCCATCATAGATTTCTGGATCAGGGATGGCTCCATTGAATGTTACTTCCTCTTTTTTCAATCGATCGGCTTTACCAAGATCGAACACATCCAGCCTTGCGTCAACTTGCGGAGACTTACCAGTTGCGATTTCAGCGGTATGAACGGCACGCTCTTGTGGAGATGAAAAGATATAGTCAAAAGAGATCCCCTTCAATTCGTTCCTTAATGATTCAGCTTGTTCAATTCCAAATTCATTTAAAGGTAATCCATTTCTACCTTGAAGCCTACCTTCCTTGTTTAAATCGGTTTGTCCGTGGCGGATAACATATATCATTGAGTTCCCTCCTCATATACCATTTAATTCCACGTAATAAGCAGATCCCCTCTTATATAAGAGAAGGACTTGATACCCAAATAATGTTTTTGTGCTTTCCATTATTCTTGATAGAATGGAAAATATGTATTATCGAAAAGTAGGTGCTGATAATGAAAGAGATGGAAGTGGAATTATTAAGGCTGATTGAGAAAAACGCGAACTTGGAAGTCGAAAAAATCGCAAAGTTGATGGGCAAAAGTACAGATGAGATAAAGGAACTGATTGGGCATCTTGAGAAAAAGAAAGCCATTCTCGGCTATTCGACCTTGATTGACTGGGCAAAGGTATTGGATAAAGAAGAAGTAACCGCCATGATTGATGTAAAAGTTGCCCCAGCCCGCGGAGTCGGTTTTGATAAAGTAGCGGAACGAATCTATCGCTTTCCTGAAGTGAAGGCCGTTTATTTAATGTCTGGTGCATATGATTTATCTGTCACTGTGAAAGGAAAGACGATGATGGAAATCGGTCATTTCATCTCAGAAAAACTTTCTACACTTGATTCTGTCTTATCGACTACAACCCATTTTGTACTGAAAAAATACAAGCACGACGGTATTATCCTAGAAGATGAAGACGAGGGTGATAAAAGGATCGTGGTTTCTCCATGACCAAAACTTCTTATATATCGAAGCAAGTTGCAGACTTAAAACCATCCGGTATTCGACGCTTTTTTGACCTGGCAGCCCAGATGGATGATGTCATTTCTCTAGGGGTTGGAGAGCCCGATTTTGTTACACCATGGAATTTTATTGAACAAAGCTTTCACTCCCTTGAACAAGGTTATACCTCTTATACAGAGAATGCGGGAATGATCGAGCTGCGTAATGAAATAAGTAACTACCTGAGAAAAAACTATCATTTAACCTATGATCCAACTGATCAAGTCATTGTCTCCGTCGGAGCAAGTCAGGCGATCGATCTTGCATTACGAGCGGTCATAGATCCGGGAGATGAAGTGATTGTTGTGGAACCCAGCTTCGTGGCTTATGTACCGACCGTAAGACTAGCCGGTGGGATCCCTGTCACGATCCAAACAAGAGCTGAAAATGAGTTTAAACTTACACCTGAGCAACTTGAACAGGCGATCACACCAAAAACGAAGGCAATCATACTTTGTAACCCAAATAACCCTACAGGTAGCCTTCTATTAAAAGAAGAGTTGGAACAACTTGCAAAAGTCATTGAAAAGCATGACCTACTGGTTTTGTCTGATGAGATCTATGCTGAACTGACTTATGACGATGTGTACACGAGCTTTCCCTCGATTGCGGATATGAAAAAGCGTACGATTTTAATCAGTGGGTTTTCAAAAGCGTTTGCTATGACTGGCTGGCGTCTTGGATACGCTGCAGGTCCAACCGAATTTATTGCCGCTATGGTTAAAATTCATCAATATACGATGATGTGTGCCCCTACGATGGCCCAGCATGCCGCCTTGGAAGCCATGAAAAATGGAAGACAGAGTGTATTGCAGATGATGGAGAGTTATAAACAAAGAAGAAACTTTATCGTGAGCAGCTTGAATGAAGCCGGGTTGCACTGTCCAACTCCAGGTGGTGCATTCTATGCATTCCCATCGATTCAAACAACCGGACTATCCTCTGCGGAATTCGCAGAACAGTTGTTACATCAAGAACAAGTTGCAGTCGTCCCAGGTGATGTTTTCGGAGCAAGTGGCGAAGGGTATATCCGCTGCTCTTACGCAACATCCCTTAAGCAGCTTGACGAAGCAATGAGCCGGATTAAACGATTTGTCATTAAGCGAAGAGCCTTGCAATCTTCTCAATAATTGTCATTATATTAATAAAAGGAAATTCCACTGTACACGGAATTTCCTTTTTCTGTTGTGTTATATTTTGAACATTAAGACGAAGGAACGAAAAGCTTTTCTTTTGCTCTGTCGTATTCATCTTGTAGTTCCGCTACCATTTCCTTGACCGATTGCACAGCTTGAATCTGATGAACCCCTTGTCCAGCAGACCAAATATCCTTCCAGGCTTTTGAGTCCGATTGATCGAGAGAAGAGAGATCGACTTTTTCCTTACTCTTCAATTTCTCCAGATCAATGCCCGCTTTGATGATGCTGTTTTTCAAATAGTTGGCGTTAACGCCTGTGAATGCATCCGTATAAATGAGATCATCTAATACGGATTCTATCAGCATCTCTTTATATTCATCTGATGCGAAGCTTTCTTTTGCAGAGATGAATCTCGTTCCCATATAGGCTAAGTCCATTCCTAACACTTCAGAAGCGAGCACGTCTCTACCACTTGAAATGCAGCCCGCGAGTATTGTAATGCCATCCCAAAATTCTCGTACCGCTCCTGCAAATGCGAAACTGTTGATTGTTCCTGCATGTCCTCCTGCTCCTGAACACACGAGGATGAGCCCATCAACACCCGTTTCAGCCGCTTTCCGTGCATGTAGAATCGTTGATACATCTGAAAAAACGAGTCCCCCATAGGAATGCACGATCTCAATGACAGCAGATGGATTTCCGAGCGATGTGATGACAATCGGAGGCTCATATTTCTTAACTATTTCAAGATCCTTCTCATATCGTTTGTTCGATTTATGGACGATAAGATTCACAGCCCATGGGGCAACTTTTCGGTTCGGCTCCTTCTCCTTCGCTTCACTTAACTCAAATTGGATTCGTTCCATCCATTCTTCTAGGATCGCTTCGGTTCGAGCATTCAACGAAGGAAACGAACCGATGATACCCGATTTGCAACTTTCAATGACGAGTTCAGGACTGGATACGAGAAACATAGGTGCGGAGATTACGGGTACACTAAGTTCTTTTGCAATATGATCTGGTAGCTTCGATATCAATTGGAAAACCCCTTCCATAATTCTTGTGCATACCTACTAATACGCCATTGGAATCATCTACACCTTCCTTTTTCCAAAATCGATCTCTGCACCTATGCCCAACAGAGCTCATACTCTGCAAAGGGGGAGGGGTTTCCGATGGGTGCAATGGCTTCATTGTTTGAGGAAATGATCATGCTGTACGGAATAGCTGTAATCGGGTACATCGCTCGGAAACTTCGAGTGCTTCCGGACGGATCTGACTATGTGTTGACCCAGCTCGTACTCTATGTGACTTTACCTGCCCTCATCCTTTATTCCATGGACTTTCCTTATGAAGCTCGTTACCTCCAGGATTTCAGCTGGTTGCTTTTATTATCGGTGACTGCAATCATCATCGCATGTCTATTCGGATACATTTTACGAAGAAATGCAAACCTACCTGAAGAGCAAAAAGGCGTCTATGAAGGATTGATCGTTTTCGGGAATCAAGGATTCATCGGTTATGCCATTATCTATTTGTTACTCGGTGACACTGGCATTCTTTATACTGCGGTGTTCAACTTCCTCTACATCGTCTTGATTTGGACGTACGGCATTTATGTGGTTGGGAAAACCAATGCTTCGTTCACCTGGAAATGGCTCGTATTCAATCCAGGTGTGATGGCTACAGTGATCGGATTCATTCTCTTTCTACTTCCAAATCAATGGCCGCAGTCCATCCATAATCTGTTTGAAACCGTTGGACTTCCGACCGTCCCTCTTTCAATGCTGATTATCGGGATTCTTTTGGCCAACTTAAACAAGAAAGAGGTATGGAACTATATTTGCAGTCCATACCTCTGGTCTTCTGTATTCATGCGCTTAATTGGGATCCCCATATGCCTCGTTCCGTTCATCTTTTTACTGGATAATAAAATCCTCTTGCTCGTAGCAGTGCTCGTTGCAGCGACGCCTTCTGCTCCAACAATTGCCTTGTATGCAAGGAAGTATGGAGGAGACCCTTATTTCGCATCGGTCGGATCAGCGATCTCAACCGTTTTATCCATGTTCACGTTAACTTTCTTATACGGTTTATTAAAGTGGCTAGGTGTGTGACAAAACCGCTTCATGAAAGGTGCGACGAAATTCATTGATATTTACCGGCTCGATCTGGTGCAATCGGTTCGTTAAAATCACCACGACGATTTTCTGATCAGGGTGGATGAACAACGATGTCCCCGTGAATCCGGTATGACCAAAACCACCTGGAAAGATCGGCGACCATTCGAACCCTAGACTTCTTGACCCTACAACCGTTCTTTTGATTTCATCTATTAAGCTTGGATCGATTCCCGCTTTCTCTGCTTGATTAGGATCGGTATAGATCCGCCCTACCTGTAGAACATCGTCCACATTTGAAAAAAGACCTGCATGACCGGAAACGCCTCTGAAGAAGTAATGCGTGTTCCCGTCATTTACTTCTCTGACAATCGGGCGATCTGTTCTTCTCCACCTGTTGAAAGTGAGAGACCGCTCTTCGCACATCTTTTGCTCAATCCGATTGCCAAATTCCGTGGCTGCCACATTCTCCGCTTCAACCGGACCATATTTCATGGTCGACAAACCCAATGGTTCACAGACCCTTGTTTGGACAGCTTCCTTTAAAGATAGTCCAGTCGTTTCTTCTATTACTTTTCCAAGTAAAATGAAGTTCACGTCACTGTACTTTACTTTTTCCGTTTGAAAAAGGTTTGGACCCAATTCATGAAGCTGTGTAAAGAAATCCTCATTGGATATATAAAATGGATTCCAGGCAATCAAACCGGAAGAATGCGTCAAAAGCTGAAAGAGGGTAATCGATTTCAGTTCGGTCTGTTCAATATTCAAAAGCTCCCCAACGGAAGTATCCAAACTCAATTTCTTCTGACTGATCAGCCGCAAAACCATTGTCGTAGTCACGATTTTCGTGAGGGAGGCGATATCAAAAATGGTTCCCATGTTAACCGGTTCAGCAGTCGGTACAGTTTGCCGATATCCTGCTGGTTTCTCATAAACTATCTCTCCCTCTTTCAAGACCTTGACGACACAGCCCGGCACCTGAGTACTTACAGCGTCTTCTACGATTTCATCTAATCTGTTTATGGATCTCACCGCCTCTTATCCTACCGTTCTACAGGTCGTTCACCTTTTGCTTCAATCCGTCCTAAAATCAGATCCGCAGTTGCCTGGAAAGAAGCCTGTTGGTCCGAGTACTGCGCAATCGCAGCATCAACCTCTGAAAATACATCCGCATCATACGGATTCCTCGCCATCACTAGGATGGATTTCTCTGATTGGCTCACGGCTTCATTCATGGCTGAAAGCTCCCAAGCTGTGTCCCCTTCTCCAATGACGGTTTTCGAATCGGTCATCAGAATGGTAACTTCACTCTTCTTCAATTCTTGCTTCTGTTCCTTTGTTAGTGCTCCACCTTTTAATAGGATCAGATTAACTTTCTTGTGATCCTTCCAAAGCGCGTTCTTCATTTTTTCTAAATGTCGGCTATTGGTTGATACGAGTGAGATTTGCCCGTTGACTGGTGTATCGAGCGGGACCACACTTCCCTCATTTTTCACGAGGGTAACGGATGCCTCGGCAATTTTCTTTTCTAATTCTACAGCGCGGTTGGTGACCGTGCCATCTAACTCGACTACCTCATTCTCATTGGTCCACATCAGCTTCGCTACTAAAATCCGCCTGACCGATTGATTGAGCCGCTCTTTTGAAATCCGATGCTCTTCTACTGCTTGAACGAGGGAGTCATAAGCGACCTTCAAATGATCAGGCATGACGATGACATCCACACCTGCCAAAACCGCTTGAACCGCCGCTTCCCCTGGACCGAAATGATCGGCGATTGCCTTCATCTCCATAGAATCTGTGAAAAGAAGCCCCTGAAATGCCATTTCATCCCTTAACAGGTCATTCATGATTTCAGGTGACAAAGTCGCTGGTGTTTGGATCGGTAAACCATCTTTACGAGAGGTGAATTCTGAATCATCAATGTTCGGGAAGGTGATATGCGCCGTCATGATTCCAGGCACCCCTTGCTCAATCATCTGACGGAATGGTTTCAATTCGACTTGTTCCAACTCTTCGATCGACTGCTCACTGACTGGCAGGACATAATGAGAATCTAAATTCACACTCCCGTGCCCCGGAAAATGCTTGGCGACCGCCATCACGCCTGAGTCGTGCAGTCCTTCCATGAACGCAAGTCCCATCTCAGTGACCAACTCTGGATCATCTCCAAACGACCTAACACCAATGACCGGGTTATTCGGATTCGTGTTCACATCAAGGGAAGGAGCGAAATCAATATGTACACCGATTTGTCTCAGTTCATCTCCTAGCACTTCCCCCGTTTCACGGGCAAGGTCTTTGTTACGTGTCGCCCCGAGAGCCATGTTACCAGGAAGCTCCGAAAAGTATGGGAGGCGTGTTACAAGCCCTCCTTCTTGATCAATGGATATGAGAAGTGGTACGTCACTTTCTTTTTGCATCGCTTCATTCAACTGCTTTACCTGATTTCGACTCTGTATATTTTCACGAAAAAGAATGATCCCGCCTGGCCGGAACGTATCGAGCATTTCATTCAACCCATCGCTCATTTCAGTAACCGGTTCTCCATCGATCTCACGGATTGCTGGCATGAGCAATTGACCGACTTTCTCTTCGGTGCTCATTTGTTTGATAAAAGCATCGAGATCTTCATCCGCCTGCACTTCATTCCACATCATCGGACTTTGATTCATATAGATGAAAATAAAAAGAAGCAACAAAATGCTTGCAAATGTTGCTCCAATGAACCATTTATTAGCTCGTTTCATTCTCTCCCCCCTGATTGTTTGTTATGAGGGCAAAGCCAGTTTTCCCATGACAACTTGTTTTGACGCTCCCGTTGCCGAGGGAAGGTTGTTCGTTTCGCCATGGAGAAATTGGTTTCCAAGAATCGTGAATGCAATCGCCTCTTTCGCATCTCCATTGAACGCAATGTCATCCATCTTGGATACCTTGTATGAAAGAGATTCCCTCAACCCATTCATGATTGCTTCGTTATATGCGCCACCACCGGAAACAATCAGTTGATCGATGGCATGGTCGTTATGTATGTACTTGTCGAGACTTTTAGCTATCATCTTCACGGAATAGGCAGTAATCGTCGCAATCGTATCAATCAAATTCAGATTCAGCTTTTCTGCTTTGGCAAGGATTTCGTCAAGGCGATCTTCTGTATAAAGCTCTCTCCCTGTACTTTTCGGTGGCTGAATCGTTAAAAATCCGTCCTCCTGCAAGAGGGTTTCCAGCAACTCTGTATGCACTACACCTTGTTTCGCCATTTCACCGTTCTCATCATAGGATTGCTTATTATTTGTCAATCTGCGGACAGCCCCATCAATCAAGACATTACCAGGACCGACGTCAAAAGCACTGAACGCTCGGTTCTGATTGGATGTAGCCGGGACAACGGTCAAGTTGCTGATTCCACCGATGTTAAGTAACACCCGATTCTCAGTCTCATGTGAAAAGAGCAAAGCGTCCACGAATGGAACAAGCGGAGCACCTTGCCCATCATACGCCATGTCGCTAGGTCTGAAATCTCCAACGGTTAAAATACCTGTCTTCGCTGCGATGTTTGCGAGTTCCCCTATCTGTAACGTAGACCGTTCCTCAGGCCAATGGTAAATCGTCTGACCATGAGAACTGATGAAATGGATGTCTTCCGGTTTGTAGCCAGCCTTTTGGATCACATTCAAGGCTGCTTCACCAAAGCGATTTCCAAGCACAACATTCATCCGGCAAATTTTTTCAACCGTTGAAGAAAATGGACTGCAGAGCTCAATCAACTGCTCACGATCTTCACTCGAATAAGGAGTAGTATCAAATTCAATCAGCTTCACTTCAGTGCTTACTCCGGAACCCCTGATTTCAACTAAAGCGGCGTCTATTCCATCGAGCGACGTCCCTGACATCAATCCGACAGCCAATTTCCTCTCACTTTTCAAAATAGAAGTCAGTTTCTGAAGCATTCCATCCCTCCTACTTCCGACGTTTCTGTTGAATGTATTCAATGGCACTACGACTCTCATCCAGGTACTGAATGGATGCATCGTATTGGCTGGAAGCGACACACATGAACAGAATGTCCAACACGTGAAGCTGAGCGAGTCGTGAAGAGGTCGCACCACTTCGGAATGTCGCTTCTTTCGATGCGGAAGTGAACAATTTGATATCCGCCTGATCGGCAACCTTCGATGAACCGTATTTCGTCAGACTGATTGTGGTTGCTCCTTTTTGGTTAGCCAATTCAAGAATATTGGCCACCTCTGCTGTTTCACCTGAAAACGATATGCCGACCACCACATCTTCTGGCTGCACATTCCCGACCAACATCGCCACCATATGCAGGTCTGAAAAAGCGTTGGCGTTCTTGTTGATCCGTAAAAATTTCTGCTGAGCGTCTTGTGCAATGATCGCCGAAGCACCGACGCCGAAGAAATGAATGTTTTTCGCATCTTTCAACGCTTCGACTGACTTGGAAAGCTCACTGAGGTGCAGCATTTCCGCTGTCTCTTTCAGCGATTGGATACTGTTGTTCGTCATTTTTTCCAATACAGAGTCGTACGCTTCATTCGGTTGGATGTCACGGTAGCCTTCTTGAACATCTTTCTGAAGATCCCCGACGACTTTCAGCTTCAGTTCCTGGAAGCCCTTCAGTCCCAGCGACTTGCATAACCGGATGACGGCTGCACTGCTCGTTTCACTATGCTTCGCCAGCTCACTCGTTGTGCAAGAAACGGCCGCTTTCGGGTTCGTTAAAATATAGCTCGCAATCTTTTTCTCTGATGGAGGTAACTTGTCACGCATTTCTTTCAGCATCACAAGTCCACCGGTCGTATTCGTCATCTGTATTCACCTGCTTCTCTCTTTGCATCAATTCGTATTCTGTATAGTGACGGGTAACTTACCTTTAACGTCCTCTAATCCGAATAAAGCACGCACTGCGATACGCAATGCAGGGGTTGTGAATTCGTAAGTTGCGACCGACACATCAACTTCTGGAAACAGTCCGATGTCATATGGGCTTCTCATCGCGAAATGAATGATCGGCTTATTCTTCTTCAACATATCCTGCATCAACCTTTGTTGACCTTCTGATCGGGTCGCAGACAATGTCCCTACAATGATAACATCGGCACTACTCGCAAGAACGTTCATAAAATCAATCTCGCTTTGTTCAGGCTGCGGGGAAACAGAAGCCACCTTCGTTCCGGGATTTAGTTCTTTCACCAATTCTCCGAGCGCATTTTGTGCAAACCGTTCGTCCTCGACTTGTGTCAAATAACTGTTTTTCGGATAAATGACGAGGATCCGTTCATGATGATCCCGTTTAAGCGGAAGCAAACCTTTCTTGTGCTCAAGAAGGGTAACACCGCTGCGCACGACATCCTCTGCTAGTTTCTGATGGGCTTCCGGCTTCACGAATCCTTCCAAATCATCGTTCCAATCCAACGTGCTTTCTTTTAACTTCATCACACGATCTACCGCTTCATCAATCAGCTTTTCGTCGATCTCTCCACTCTGAACGGCTTGATAGATCGCTTCAATCGCTTCATGCTGTAATTCAGGCAAGTGGGAAATCATGATTAGATCGACTCCCGCTTTGATCGCTTCAACTGCCCCTCTTGCCGTACCGATTCCGTCTGCGATGGCTTTCATTTCCATACAGTCAGTAGTAATGACACCCTTAAAACCGAGCTCTTCACGCAATAGCCCAGTCATCACAGCTCTGGACATTGTCGCCGGTCGGTTTTCTTCCGGTTCTATGGATGGAAAATAGACATGCGAGGACATGACCGTTTCCGCTCCGTTTTCAATCGCTTCTTTAAAAGGAACCAACTCAACCTCATGCAATCGTTGTAGCTCATGTGGGATAACTGGCAATGCGAGATGGGAATCGACAGTCGTATCTCCGTGTCCCGGAAAATGCTTCAATGTCGTAATCACGCCGGAAGCTTGCATCCCCTTCATCAACTGCTTTCCGAATTGGGCAACTACCTCCGGCTTCTCCCCAAAAGAGCGCACATCAATTACAGGATTGTTCGGATTGTTGTTTACATCCACAACAGGCGAAAGGTTCCAGTTGATTCCCAGATCAATCAATTCTTGACCGGAAGCTTTTCCAATCTCAAAAGCGAGTTCAGGGTCTCCCGTGGCACCAAGCAGCATCGCTCCAGGAAACACGGTGGTTCCTTCTCCTAACCTGCGGACGACCCCGTTTTCCTGATCGATGCAGATGAACAGCGGATGCATGTGACCTGCATTTTTCGCAGTGGATTGAAGCGTTGTCGTCAGTTTTTGAATCTCTTCAGGAGTACCGATATTCCTGCCGAATAAAATGATGCCGCCAACATGATGGTTTTCAATCAGATCCTTGATTTCCTCAGACATGTTTGCAGGGTGATCGGCTTTAAACCCAAACACCATCAGTTGTCCAATTTTTTCGCGTATATCCATTATTGTTTCACACCACCCATCGAGAGTCCTTTGACAAAGTAACGCTGGAACAACAAGAAGAAAACAATCATCGGAATCGCCGCTACCGTAGCACCTGTCATAAGGAGCTTAAAGCTTGCAAGGTTCGCGTCTTGTAACGTCTTTAATCCTGCCGGAAGCGTTAATAGGTTTTCATCATTCAATACGATGATCGGCCATAGGAAGGAGTTCCACATCAACACGAAAGTGAAGATGCTCAACACCGCCATTGCAGGTTTTGCTAGGGGCACGATAACCGTCCAGAAAATTTTCCATTCCGATGCACCGTCAATTTTCGCTGCTTCAATTAACTCATCCGGTATCGCCAGTAAGAACTGACGCATCAAAAACACACCGAAAGCTAATGCGAGACTTGGGAAAATTAATGCCCAGTGGGTGTCAAAGAGCTGTAATTTCTGGACCATCATAAACGTCGGCACAAGCGTGACCTGTTCTGGAATCATCATCGTAGAGATGATTGCCCAGAAGATGATCATCTTCCCAGGGAATTTCTTTTTCGCGAGTACATATCCGGACATCGTATCAATTAAAACGATGGCGACCGTCGTGACTATGGATATGTACAAACTGTTGAGGAGCCATTTCATGATATTCGTCCGTTCAAAGAGAATGACGAATCCTTCAAACGTTTTCGTGACGACTTCATCCATCTTCTCGTCGTGATAGGCGGCTTGCGTATCATTCCCTGCATCCTCTGCCGCTTCACGTTTTTGCCACTGATGGAAGTACTCTTTTACCCCGACCGGATACAATTTCGGTGGCGTCGATTCCACGTAGTTGACCGGTTCCTCCATCGTTTCATTTTGATAACTCGGTAATTGTAGTGAGGTCGCGAACACCCAGTACAGTGGGAGTAGGGAAACGATTGCCATGAATATTAGCGTGATATAGATGAGCATTTTTCCGACTTTTTGATTCACTTGTTTTGGTTTCATTTTCCCACCTCCTTAATGGTGATCCCGTAGTGTTCGATATTGGAATATGGCAAATATCATAATGATAAAGAACAGGATAACGGACTGTGCCGAGGCTAATCCGAACTTGAAATCGCGGAATGCGGTCTTATAAATGACATGGACGATCGTTTCTGTAGCATTCCCTGGTCCGCCACCTGTCATCATGATGATTTGGGTGAACACCTGAAATGAACCTATTGTACTTAAAATGACCAAGTACAAGGTTGTCGGTTTCAGCATTGGAATGGTGATGCGTAACCATCGTTGGAACGCATTCGCCCCGTCAATCCTTGCCGCCTCATATAACGACTGATCGATATCGTTCATCGCTGCCAAATAAATGATGATTCCCGCACCAGGTGGAATCAAAATCGACATGATCATGAGTGCAGGTAACGCAGAATCACTCTGACCGAGCCAGTTCACAGGTTCAAATCCGAACCATCCGATGATATAGTTGAAAATCCCGAAACGATAGTTGTACATCCAACGCCATACCATCGCAATGATGACCATAGACGTTACCGTCGGCAAGTAAAACGCGGCACGGAAGAAAGACTGAGAAAGCTTACCGAGCGGCTGCACGAGTGATGCGATAATGAGTGCGGTAATGACGAATGCTGGTACAGTCACAACCGTATAGAGAAATGTGTTCCATAGCGACACTTTGAATACCTTACTTTGGAAAGCTGTAATATAGTTGTCGAACCCGATCCATGTCGAGCCCATGATATTGAATTCCTGGAACGATAAAATGAATGCCCAAACAATCGGGACTAACATGAACAAAAAAAAGAACAAAAGCTTCGGCATAAGAAACAAGTAAGCCACTTTGTTCTTATACATCTCTTTCAGGACCTTTTTGGTCTTCGATTTCGTTGTCGATCGTTGCTGGACTTTACGTTCGGTTACCGTATTCGTTTCCAAGGTTGTTCACTTCCCTTCTGAACCGACAATGACTAAAATTGTAGGGATTGACTCGACCGTTCATCGAGCCAACCCCATGGGTTCAATCTATTCGCTTAAAATGGCGTTCACAGCTTCTCCAGCGTCTTTCAACGCGTCTGCCGGTTCTTTCTCACCGTTCAGAGCGAGCTGAAGTTCCTTCTGGATCGCTTCATCGATTCGTGCCCAGTTTTCGTGACGAGGAACAGGTACTGCATGCTTCGCAAGTTCTTGTGCTCTCGCCATTTGAGGGTTATCCGCAAACGGCTCTTGGTCCGCAGCAGATTTTCTTGCCGGGAACGTTCCGTAGTTCTTTGCTGTTACCACTTGCTCATCCGTGCTCGTGATGTACTTCATGAACTCAGCTGTCATGCGCTTTTTCGCTTCATCTTTCGCATTGAACATCACGTAACCACCGACACCACCGATTGTGACGGGTTCGCCAGTTTCACCAGTCGGATACTCTGCAACCATGAAGTTCGTTTTGAACTTATCACCTTGTGCAGCTGCAATCGCCCAAGTCGCCCAAGGTTCAACCGCTACTGTTCGTTGATCGGCTGCCGCCCAAGCTTTCCAAGTACCACCGACATCTTGACCACCCATGCTTTCCGGTGCAACTTTGTGTTTGTATTTAAGATCGACAAGCTTTTGTAAGCCGCTGATCGCTTCTTCTGAATCAAACGTATACTCGGTCATGTCCTCGTTCAATGGATAACCGCCATCCATCAATAGGAAAGGCCAAGCTTCATAGTAACCAGGAAGGATGTACGTTGAGAATCCATCCACTTTATCCCCAGTGAGCGCTTTCATTTTTTCGACGAATTCATCATATGTCCACTTTCCGTTCTCAGGAGGCTCTACGCCTTTTTCTTCAAAGATATCCAGGTTCAGAAGCATCGCGTGAACACTGATGGACGTCGGAATGCCATAAAGCTTTCCGTCTGTCGTGTACGCTTCTAATGCATTGTCATAGAAATCACTTTTTTCTTCATCTGAAAAATAAGGATCCAATTCAGCGATGACACCTTGTTTGATGTGGTTTTGGTTGACCGACCCACCACTGATGTCCACCGGTGCGATATCTGGCCATGCACGTCCAGCAATCGCTACACTTAGCTTGTCATTCATTTCAGCCCAAGGTGTTTTGACGAGTTTGACTTTTACATTCGGATACTCTTTTTGGAACTCAGAAATCTTTGCTTCAATCCAGTGGTACTTGTTTTCATCCTTATCAGCCCAACGTGGACCATCCCACATTGTGATCGTGCCTTCCCAATCCTTCCACTCATCCGAACTCATGTCCTTTGATGCATCATCATTCGAGCATCCAGCAAAAATACCGACAACGAGCATCATTGAAACGAATCCCATTAACCATTTCTTCATTTTCAATGTGAATCCCCCTCACAAATTTGTAATTCGCAACCTCTACTTGAAACGTTTTGCCAATTCAATCGCCTTTTTGACAAATCCATCTGCTTTCTTAATGCTTTCTTTCGCCACGACTAGCGGTACGTCCGCTTTCTGCATGACAATCGCGGTCTTCACTTCATAACCTGTTTGCTCTAACAGTTTTTCGGCTTCCTCATACGGAATTCCTGTTATCGTCATGACGATTCCTTTCGCCCTTTCCACCAACTTCTTATTGGTGGCGTTCACATCAACCATCAAATTTTCATACACTTTACCCATTTTGATCATCGAAGCGGTCGTCAGCATGTTCAGGACCATCTTCTGTGCCGTAGCTGCTTTCATCCGGGTCGAACCCGTCAGAATTTCAGGTCCGACTACGACTTCAATCGCCTGGTCTACTAAATTCGATACGACTGAATTTGGATTACAGCTTAAACTGATCGTTTTCAACCCCGTTTCCTTTGCTGCTTCAAGAGCACCGATAACATAAGGGGTCCGACCACTCGCCGTTATCCCAACAATCACATCGTTTTCAGCCAATCCTCGAGCGAGGAGATCTTTTCTCCCTTGGTGTTGATCATCTTCCGCACCTTCAATCGCCTCGAACATCGCCTCCGCTCCTCCTGCAATGATCGCTTGGACGAGCTCTGGAGGTGTGCTGAATGTCGGTGGGCATTCGGCCGCATCAATGACACCTAATCTGCCACTTGTGCCTGCACCGATGTACAATAATCTGCCGTTGTTTTTAAAACCCTCATAAATCAAGTCAACTGCAGCAGAAATGTCCGGCAAGACCTTTTTTACAGCAAGAGAAACGCTCTCATCTTCCTTATTGATGGTTTGCAAAATCTCCTGAGTACCGAGTGTGTCGATGCTATTCGTATGCATGTTGCGCTGTTCCGTCGTCAACGACGTCAAATCTAACTCCATAAGACACCTCTATTGTTAAAAATTTTGATGAAGACCCCAACCATCCCCCTTTTCAAGTGAATGTTAATTTCACAAATACAGATAAACTCTTAAAATATTATTTCGGCCCAAAATGAAAAACCCCTTCTAAAATAAAATATTTTTTTAATTTTTTATTTTAGAATATAAAATTTGATTTCAGTGACAAAATAAAAAAAGCTTGGATAACCAAGCTTTTCAACTGAAAAAAGGTGCAATGATGAACATCATTAAGGACACGAAAAGGAACGTCTTACTGATTGTTGGTGATAAAGGTTGCCCCTTATAAAAACCTGATTTCTGAAATCTATTTTTGTAAAACACGGTTACTGAAATGAGGATTGCGCACCCCACTATCCAACCACCAATAGTATGATCAAGATTAAAGCCAAACATCTTATATATGAGCTTACTCATCCCACCTAACAAACTACCAAGAAGAATAAGTATGACTATGAATCGAATAAACTCTAAACTGAACCGTATTCCACTCCAAAAATGTTTCATCTTTCATTCCCCTTAGTACAGCCGGTTTTGATAACCTTCTTTCAGGTCAGCCGCTATTCTCTTTTCATCCATCTCAGGTATATTGACGTGATCTGCAAGTATCTTCGCAGGTTTTGGAAGAGAATTGTCTTCATACCAGGTATCGCTATGCCAGAGTTGGGACCTTTTAAGGGCTTTGGCACAATGGATGAAACATTCTTCCACCGTTACGGCAGTTGCTAGTAATGGAGTCTTCCCATTCACGTTCATCTTTTCGAGAATCTCTTCATCTCGTATAATCTTTGCTTTTCCGTTGATCCGAAGGGTTTCCTCTAAACCAGGTATGAAAAACAATAAACCCACATTTGGGTTCGTCATGATGTTCAATATGGAATCCATTCTCTTGTTGCCGGGACGTTCCGGAATCACCAATACGTTTTCACTTAAGATATGTACGAAGCCTGGCGCATCCCCTCGAGGAGAACTATCGCATGAGCCTGCCAGATTGGAAGTTGCTAAAACTAGAAATGGTGACTTGGAGATGAATGTTCTAACATGTTCGTCAATATGAGAAATGACTTTTTTCCTTGCTCTCTCGCTCGGGGTACCAATGATTTCTCTCAACTCTTCTTCACTCGTAATCTCATGTTTGAAAAGCATTATTCAATCTCCTCTACCATGTTTGTAATAAGAACACCTTTAACCACTTGATTATGCGTAATAAACTCAATGTTGATTCCGTTCTTTTTATCAAAATAGCCAATCACTTTAGAACCTGTGTCCAAACGTTCATAATAGCTCGTTCCATATGCCAGACTGATTTCTTGGAGCGTACTATGAACGGATACAGCTTTTGCAGTTTGATAAGATTCACTCGTGTTATAGATTCTGGTTACAATGTCTTTGTTTATTTGAAACTCAACTGTTCCTTTACCATCATCGTAAATCAAATGTTCCGACTTAGGATCTTCAACCTTTTCTATACTGTCTGGCTTTCCAAGAGTTCGGATGACATCTCCTTTTTTGGAGCCTAAAGAAATCGTTTGAATATTCTCTTGTCCTAAATCAATGGATTTTGTTTTATCGAAAAACTCCATCTTATCATTTGTCGCAGTGTCACATCCTCCCAATTGGTAGACACTACACAAAAGAAACTATAGAAATATATGCTTTTGAAGATTGTTCACATTTTCTGCCCCTTCGCCTACAAATAATACCGTTCACGAATGATTTGCTGAAACAATTTTGGCTTATGGTTCTCCAGACTTCTGATTAATGCCTCACCAAAGACGGTTATGGACCTTTCCCAAGGGTGTCCAATATATCCCCAATTGAAATTCTGTTCCAAATAGAAAGGATAATCTCCATTCGGAAAAGGAGGGATTAACCATTCATCGAATTCATCCTTTGGAATATCATCGTGAGGGTTGAACCAATACCCCTCATGTTGCCATTCCAATGCATAGATCAACTCGTCTTTACTCGTCAGATTTCGGAAAGCTTGTAGAACCTGATTCTCCAGGTTTTCATAAAGGACTTCGGGAGATTTCGTTTTATAATATGAAGAAACATCAAACGTTATAAAAGGCGCTGGAACTGAAAAGGAAGGAAACATAGTCGTACTTGGTTGGAACTTGAATTCTTCAAATATCCTGTTCCAAACCATATCCGATTCTTGATCATTTAGTCGCACCCAGCTTTTCATTACCTACACCATCCCTGTACTAATGAATCTTTCCTATTCATTCCTTTTATTTTATCTAATTAGAAAAGACACGTCCATAACCGGATTCATTTAATCTAAAACGAAAATTCCCTCTGTACTTTTTTGTCAATTCCAGAACCTCTTCATATGATAAAAAGAGTCATTTAGGCGGAAGGGGGAGGTGAAGGTATGAAAGACTATATTTATCAACAATGTGTTCACCATATTGAACAGCCTGTGATGATCACAACGTATAAAAAGGAAGTCTTTGTTGGTGTCATTGTAGATGTGGATTCGGAGAGAGTATACCTGCAACCATTTGAAGAAAGGGAAGGACGATTCTTTCCATTACTAGGTGCGGGATTGATCGGTTTAGGGCTCGGTGCGATTGCTGGTGTTACCTTATTCCGTCCATACCCGTATTATCCACCGTATGGTTATGGAATTTGGTAGGCCGAACACAAAAATGTCTCATGGCTGTTCAATCAGCATGAGACATTTTTTATTTTTTCCCTAACTTGAATGAAATGAGGAAGTTGATCAGAAAGTTGATTATTAGGATAACAAGTAAACTAGGATTAGGCAGTTAGCTCCCATTTTCCCCTTAATTGGTGAAAACGGGAGCTTTTGGGCCTAGTCCCATTTCTTCAACTTACCATCTCAAACACCCTTTCAATCATTTGGCTTTTCAAAAAATGTATCACAAATGAATTGCAATCACCTTTTATATACCTATCGGTCACCCCATAAATTCATGTTTATTACAGAAAAGTTTGAGCAAACTATTTTTGTCATAAATAAGGTTCGTGTTATAAATGACAACGTAATCCTTAGTTTCTATATAAAAATTAGGAGGTAGAGAAAATGAGCAAGCGAGTACTCATGGTTGTAACCAATCACACAAAAATTACAGATGATCATAAAACTGGACTATGGCTTGAGGAATATGCGGTTCCTTACAACGCGTTCAAGGCTGCTGGTTATGACGTGAAAGTAACAAGCATCGAGGGAGGCGAAGTTCCTCTTGACCCGAACAGCATTCCTGAAGAAGAAGTCAAGGAATGGGCTGAAGCTCAAGAGAAATTAAAGGACACAGCTCAACTGTCAAAGAAAGATGCAGAAGGCTTTGACGGCATTTTCCTACCAGGAGGACATGGTACAATGTTCGACTTCCCTGAAAATGAAACCCTACAGTATGTCCTACAACAACATGCTGAGCAAGGAAATGTCATCGGATCCGTTTGCCACGGTCCATCTGGACTCGTAAACGTAACATATGAAGACGGAACTCCACTTGTAAAAGGGAAAACCGTAACAGGTTTCACGGATTCTGAAGAAATCAGCATGAAATTGGATGTCCATATGCCATTCATGTTGGAAACGGAACTTCGCAATAAAGGAGCAAACTTCTCAAAAGGCGAAGACTGGACTTCCCACGCTGTACGTGACGGCAACTTGATTACCGGCCAAAATCCGATGTCCAGTGAAAGTGCAGCAGAGAAAATGGTAGAAGCGCTTAAGGAAAAAGCATAAATTGAACTAAAATAGTACAAAACAGAGCCGAACAATGATTTAATCGGCTCTGTTTTTCATTATTAGACTGGATTTTGATCACTTTCCATTAAAATCGAGAAATTATAGCTCAGATTTTAAAATTATAGCTCAAAATAAGAAAATATAGCCCAGATTTCAAAATTATAGCCCAAAATAAGAAATTATAGCTCAGATTCAGAAAATATAGCTCAAAACCCCATTTCCATCCTCATAATGAAAGAGGCTGACATCAAAAGGAGGAATTACTTCCCTTTTGAATCAACCTCATTTTTATCTAATCAACTGCTTCAACAATTGAATGAATGATCTGGTCGATATCCTCTGGATCCCTTACAACGAATAAGTGATCCGCGTCTCCAGACATGGGCTGACTAACATTGTTTTCACTCTTTTGACGTTCTAGCACTTCTTCAAACGTAGATGCACTGCGAAAAATCTTCGTACTCCTTGTACTTTCTGCAATACGAGTCCGCAGTATATCATCAGGTAAGTCGAAATCAACGATGATGCTCTTAAACCCTAATTCATGAAAACGTGCTAGCAGATTCATGCGAATCCTCTCATTCCGATTTGAATTGCACAATATGAGGTGGGCATTTGTCTCTTCCACCGCATAATCCACAATTGTTTTCGTAATCGCATATTTGAATGTATTGGGACCACTTTCAGGCAACATCTTTTCATAATATGTATTGATAAACTCTGCATGTACATCTTGGTCAATGACGATTGAATGGTTCAAATGTTTTTCTAAATCTCTTGCAAAGGTCGACTTGCCACTATGTGTTTTTCCAACGGTAATAATAACGAATCTGTCCATAAAAAAGCTCCATTCTGACGAAAAGTAGTATAGATAATGATTCCATACTCCTCATCCATTTCCTATGTAAAACATAAAAGAAGCAGCCGCAAATGGGCTGCTTTCATTCTGATTAAGAGTGTAATTTAGGATTTTCCCTTTTCGCTTCTTTCACTTTCGGTTTACGATATCCACCTGCCATGTCGGCATGTTTGAATTCTTTCGCGTATGACACCTCTTGAGCGTCTGATAATTCCATCCCATTTCCTCTTACAGGTTGATATTGAATATTTCTAGCCATTGTGCTCATCCTTTCTGTGGAATTGGGTTATGTCCATGCTGTACCCGGCACAGAAATACGATAAACATCAGGTGTGTTTCAGCTCTAACCTCAAGAACCATAAGGTGTGTATTCGTCCTTCAATACGCCCATCAATATTGAATCATGATATTCACCATCGTAAAAGAGATCCTGTCTGATGCGACCTTCTTCTTTAAAACCTAACTTTTTATAAGACTTGATTCCTCTTTCGTTATAAGCGAATACATCTAGACCGATTCGGTTTAAATTGAGGATATTAAAGCCATAGTCTATCAATAACGACATCGCTTCTGTTCCGAATCCGCTTCCCCAACAAGCACTATCGAAAATCGATATGCGAACGATCGCCTTGCGGTTCTGATTGTCGATTTCGAGCATAGATAGATCACCAATCGGTTGATCATTTTCATGTAAACAAATGACAAGATCTACTCTCGTAGTATCCGTTGAAATTCTCTCAAACCAATTCTGGACACCGTTTCGACTAAATACCGCCTGAGTTCCCGTTAATCTCCTGCCTTCTTTATCCCACAGAGCTTGAGTATAGAACAGATCCAAATCATGTTCTTCAATCGGTCTCAAATACACTCTTTTTCCTTCTAAAAACTTAATTGGTTTATGTACAATTTGTGTCATGATCATCCCCCAATTCTTTCTATTTATTAGTAGTCACCTTATATATGTGTATACACCTCGAGCTCCTTCAAGTAAATCTGGAGACGTTTTTCAATTTGTTCTTTTGTCCCGAAACGGATGACTTGTTCGCGACTCAAAGCATCCATGTTCAATAACTCGTGATGTGTAAACGCCATGGATAGAAGCTTTATGAACACTTCAACATTCAGATCTTGAAGTTTTTGCTGTGAACCGTTTGTGTAGCCAGCTATGAATCCTTCAGCATTGGACTTTAATTTTGCTATATGAAGGTGATACTGGCATTTCCCGTACCTTTCTGTGTCATGAACCGTATGGAAAAAACTTTGGTAATTGAATACATAATTGGCAGCTAGCGAAGTTCCTGTATAAAGGATTGGTACTGGGTCAATCATTCCAACACCACTACTGGTAAAAATAATGTTTTCAGGAGAAGTGTCTTGATTCGTAAGCACCTTTTTTTCACGGTCCACTGAACGGTTGGAAAGCAATTCCTTACCTTTGTTTAAAACTTTTTCCTTATCAAATTTGTAATTACTGGACACCAACGTATTCAAATCATTCAGGTACTCTTGAGTTTCTTCAATAATGCACGCTTTCAAGTCCATATCTAATGAGCCTTCTACTTCACCGCTGGCTCCGACTTTCAAGTACCCAATTCCATCAAAGGGATGTTCCAAACCTTCAAGTGCCAGGAAAAACTCTCCCAGTTCTGCACCATACCGTTTAGCTTGTTCTTCGGTTTGATCACCAAGCCCAGTAGATTTACCCAAATAGGATTCAATGGTATAAGTCAATTCATCATGAACGAAGTACTCGAAATGCTCAGGACAAATTCCTTTTTTAGCTTTATTGGCCATACTGTAAAATGCTTTGGTCCCGGCATACTCTGTCTTTAACTCATCTCGATTAAAAACGACCTCTTGATCGTAGGCGACTTTTTTCGGAATACGGAGAACGAGCGAATCTTTTTCAACCAAGTACGCAAAGTGCCAGGCACCTTCACCTAAACGTTTGATCTGAGATTCATCTGATAGTGCTTTTAACCCTTCATTATTTAACGCTCTATTTATGAGTTCTAGTTCTGTAGCAGCATTTTTTGTAAGTAAGTTCATGTTATGTAAGCTCCTCTTTTTCACTATGTAGATGGGAAGATTCAATATCCCCCGACTGTACTTATTATAGAAAGAAGAGCTGAATCCTTCTTTTCTTAAGTTTCTAACTTTTTTTTGTAAAACAAAAGAACCCTTCTAAGAGGGTTCTGATTAAGAAAATCTATTTTGCGTTTTCATCCGGTTGATGAATACCAAAAATATTCCCTTCCGTATCGATGTAATAACCTTGCCAGGCCATTCCCGGGAGTGCAGCTTTCGGCAGTGCAACCTGCCCACCAAGCTCCAAGATTTTAGATTCGATGGAATCATAATCTTCTACACCCATCGTACAAGTATACGAATTAACTGCCTGATTTTTTTCTGGTGGAGGACCTTGACGTTGCATTAAAGCTCCGTTGATGCCAAGCTCATTTGCATCCCCTGTCACTGCCCCGAAATAAGGCATCCCAGCAAACTCGCTCCAATCTTCAAACGTCCATCCGAATACTTCTCCATAAAACTTCTTAGCCCGTTCCATGTCATCTACATGAATTTCAAAATGAATCAATCTTCCCATAATTACCTCCAGATTTGACAGATTTTTGCTACTGAACCTTCACGTATGTATATTCTTATCGGAATGCTATAATCCTGCTTCAAAAGGCAGATTAGAGAATTAGATCTTGTAAAAGAGGGAAGATAACTCATATGCGAAAAAGTTTTATCTTTCGTGGACTATGGTATATTTATAATTGTTAAACCGTATAAAGGCTCAGATGAATTGGATTTGTTTGTGAAAGGGGTACTTTTTTGTGGAGTCGATTTGGTTAGAATATGGATGGACATTACTGATCCTTATTGGTCTGGAAGGCTTACTATCAGCGGATAACGCACTCGTTCTTGCGGTTATCGCCAAACACTTACCAGACGATGAAAAAGAGAAAGCGATCAAATATGGAATTATCATGGCATTCGCCTTCCGCTTCCTTGCTCTTTTTGCCATCTCTTTTATCGCAAATGTATGGCAAATTCAAGCGATCGGAGCGGCTTATCTTCTATACTTAGGTCTAAAACATGTCATTAAGGCTCGTTTTGGAAAAGAAAA
Source organism: Rossellomorea aquimaris (assembly GCA_020524245.1). Classification (GTDB taxonomy): domain Bacteria; phylum Bacillota; class Bacilli; order Bacillales; family Fictibacillaceae; genus Pseudalkalibacillus. The sequence continues at coordinate 27,137 of JAIVLN010000001.1, forward strand.
CGAAAACGTCCATAAGGATGAGGAAGAAGAAGCTGCTGGAAAAGGATTTTGGCCAACTGTCGGAAAAATTGCAGTGGCAGACCTTGCATTCGCGATTGATTCGATTTTAGCTGCAGTTGCACTAGCACTTGGACTTCCAGACTCCCCGCTCGGAGACTTCGGCGGAATGGATGGCGGAAAATTCCTAGTCGTAGTACTCGGCGGGATTGCAGGACTTATCCTCATCAAGTATGCTGCAACCTGGTTTGTAAAACTTCTTGAACAACGACCTGCTTTAGAAACAACCGCTTATGCGATTGTAGCATGGGTCGGAGTTAAGCTTGCCGTCATCACGCTCGCACATAAGGATATCGGCGTGCTGGATTACGATTTCCCACATAGCACAGTTTGGACGCTAATCTTCTACGGCGTGCTCATTGCGATTGCATTATTAGGTTGGTTCGCACCAAGTAACAACAAAGAATCCCAAGAAAACTATAACGAATGATTGCTAAAGAAATGGCGTACCCGAATTAACGGGTTTCGCCATTTTAGTTTATTACCTATTTTCTGGAAGTAGAACGATCTTTCCGAGTTTCCCTGAATTTTTAAAATAGGTTTGTGCTTCTCTCGCTTCTTCTAATGGAAACGTACAATCGATGACTGGTTTAATTTTTTCCTCTGATATGGCTTTCAGCATTTTTTGAAAGTCCGCTCTCGTTCCTAATACAGAGCCATACATGGTGATATGTTTTAAATACATCGTTCTGAAATCAAGTTCTGTTTTTTGACCTCCGGCTGAACCAGAAGTACAAAATTTCCCGCCTTTTTTCAGAACTTGAAGCGATGTTGCGAAAAGCGCATCTCCTACTACATCCAAAACAGAATCGATGGGACCGCCGTTCGCTTCTAAAATTTCTTCGCTTAAGTTTTCTGATCTATAGGAAAGTACATGAGTAGCTCCTAATTCCTTCATCTTATTTTCTAAAGCTAAATCACCAACGATTGCGATGACCTTCGCACCGAAGACTTTTGAAGCGATTTGAACGTTCAACGATCCGACGCCACCATTCGCCCCCGTCACCATAATCGTTTCTCCTGGTTTCGCCTGTATCTGTTCGACCATGTGCCAAGCGGTCATGCCACTGACAGAGAAGACTGAGCTTTCGATATAGTCGGCAAGGGGCATGTCATAGCAAAGTTCCGCAGGCCATACCACATATTCGGCATACCCACCATCATACTCTGAACCAATGAAAGACATATCCTCAGAAATATGCTCAAGTCCTGCAGCACCGCTTGATGTGAATGGAAACAGAACGACATCCTTTCCAAGCGTGTTTTCTTCAACCTGGCTTCCTACTTTAACAACCTGACCGGTAATGTCAGACCCTGGAGTCCTCGGAAATTGAACACCCTCCGGTCTCCAACCAGATTTTTTGCCAGTCCCATATGCACCTTCTCTCATCCATATTTCCGTGTTATTGATTGCACAAGCCTTAACTTTTACGAGAACTTCATTACTTTTTGGCTCGGGGATCGGAATATCCACTAAATCTAATTTGTCGACATCTCCATATCCCGTTACTTGAACAGCTTTCATACTAAAATCACCCTTCAAATCACTAATCATTAATTTAATCCACCGTTAGTGTACACATAATCCAGCAGCTCATCCAAACTAAATGCACTGAAAAGTATATACGGAAGAAGGTTTGTTTAAAGTTCAAAGTAACTAAAAAGAGAACAACCACCGTTTGTCGTTCTCTCTACCTGAGTTATTTTATTGATTCCATCAGTTCAACTCGAAGATTCTGAGGATCGTTTTGTTTTGGATAGATCTCCAAATTCCATCCCGTATTGAATCGTGTATATCCTTGTTCCTCGATCCACTGATGTAAGTAGCTATAACTTTCTCTAATTAAATCGTTTGGTCCTGTATGTAACAGTGTGGCATATTTTTGTTTAGGTCAGTGTAGTCATATTTTCAGGTATGTTTTCAAACTCACTTACTTGTACTCCGACCCAGTATCCTTCGTGCTCTGGAGTCATTTCTTCTACAACAAAAGCTCCTATCTGTTGGTCGCCATTCATAACGTTCTGTATTTCACCTATTCTCTCTGCTAGTTCATTTGCTGCCTTTGGAATTTCTTCAATGTACTGATCATCTGCACACACTACTCTAAACCCGACTAGTTTGATTTGACCTAACTTTTTTACCGACATATCACTTATAACTTCCTGGCTCATGAACTTCACTCCTGAATAATGGTTTCTGTTACATGACCAGTCTTCTACACCATCTGTAAGAATCCTCCATTCTTCTTTAGGAATATCGCTTTTGATTAATTCTTACATAAGCGAATATGATCCATTCTATAGCATCTAGTTTACATCTATACTGGTTACAATTATTTCTTCTCTTACCTTACCGCTCATGTTAAAGGATTTGAATTTTAATAGGATACCTGTTTTATGGTCTACCCACATTTCAAAGTGATTCCTTCCTCTGTGTACCTCTGAGACTCCTCTAATTACAGACACCTCTCGACCTAAGTATTCGATGTTTTTTACCATCTCCCAATCATTATGTACCCTTAAATAAGAGGCATGATACTGAGGATGAGCGATTAGATAAATATGATGATTCATGTAGTGTATAAACGGCATTGTTGCATATGACCTCGGTTGTGGGTACCAATACTCAAGTTGAGGAAAACCAGAAAAATGAGCTAGTGATTTAAAACCGGCTTCAAAGTCTTTATTATCAATAAAGGTATCCAAGACTACCTTACTAAATAATAGGAAATACTCTCTTTTCACTTTTAGGTAATCGAACACATTTCCATCCATCCTGTAATGGTTTATTTGAACCTCTGGATTCAACCCTTGCCTGAAATAAAAGCTAATTTCTTTTTTATCGCGGTTAAGATTCCAGTCGTAATATGTATAAGTGGCTTCCACAGTTTGATAATGTTTTATGGCATTCAGCATTTTTAAATGTATTTTAGTTTTGGTATCTAACTGTTCTCCATAATAATACTTTAATATTTGTAAAGTGCTAAACGGCAGAAAAATAGTTACCACAAAAATCAGTATTCTTCTCTTCAGTTCAACCACCCCATATTTTTGAAGGTTCAAGAATTAAACATAATTTAAGAGTTATGAAGAACTATTCATTCAACGCCGTATGGAATCTGACTACTTTTTTCTTTTTTGCCATTTCTATATACTTCATAGATCTCGGGGAAATTTGATGTTTGTGTCTGATACACCAAATGTTGTTCACTGTCTAATTTCGATTTATCCTGTTCGACATGAATTTCTAAAACATTTTTATTCAACTTGACTCTTAGGTGATCCGTTTGAGAAGACCTATCCAAAGAATATATTGTAAACCCTTGTAATCCTGAGTGTCCTTTAATACCAGTCACATAAACACCATCTGGTACGCTAAACATGGAAGCATCTGACTTACCTATATAGAAGCTGAATAACCAGCTTTCAAATAGTCTTTTTCTTAATTTTAATTCAGAATGGTCACTAGTCTTCGCTTCTTCTGGATTAATGTTGATTGTTCTAGCGTTAAGTTCACCAGAAGTTCGATTAAAATTATGTACTGCAAAAGGCAATGTAAAAATTAATACAATACTGAATAACATTGATAAATTCAGTACCTTGTTCAAACAAACCACCTCATTCTTTAATTCCCTTTTACAAAGCCTATTTCATCATTCTGTTAGTTAGTACAAGAGCCACTTCCCAGAATTAGGAGACAGAAAAAAAGACGGAGATCCTCTTAGATCCCCGCCCCTTGATATCCTGATAAAATTTACTTCAAACATAAACACTAGCACATGTTCCTGCCTTTGGTTCATAAAAACAATGGTTTTTGTACTGACCTGCAAAAGGTTGCCCGAACCACGTTTGTGGACAAGGACCGTAGGGATTAAAATACCATAGACCATACTTCGCTGGATGCTCCCTCCAGTAGTCCAAGTTCTTTTTGGCTAATCTTTTCTCAGCAGATCTCGCTCGGTTATAAAATACGTTACCCTTTTGAACAGCTTCAAAAGAATAGTTACCACCTTGTACTTGATAAATGACTTGTGGGATGGTTCTTATATTTTTAAAATCTAAACAATCTGCATTCGCACGATTCACGATAATATTACCGACATACAACATTCCTTGCTTGCCTTCGCCTTCCGCTTCCGCTCTCATCATCCTTGCCATCAAATCAACATCCGAATTGGTATACTTTATTCTAGGCATTTTCTTCACCTCAATGTATTGTATGACAAGGGCCTATCTTAATTTCATGATTTAATGTGGAAATGCCTAGCTAAATCGGAAGCGTCTATGAATTTACTCGATACCAATTCAAAGCTTTTTTCTCAATATCAGTGACAAGTTGCTCTTTACCTTTCCTGTAGGATGCAATATCGTTAGGAAATGTCCTAGCCAACTCTTCTTTTAAATTTCCGTATTTATGTTTTAGCTCATCGTTAAATCTCAAGTAATCTCTAAATGCTAAATGACGTTCAATGTTAACGTCACCCAGTTGGTATATATGTACATGGTGGGTTCTTGCATCGCCACCTTTTTGAAAATACCTTCGTCCTGGTATTCCGTATTCACCTTTAGGTTCATAACCAAATGCTTTCATTTGTTCATCAAATTGATCTACACTTGATATATCTTTTACTACTGGCATGATATCAATAATCGGTTTTGCATTAAGTCCTTTTATTGCAGTACTACCAATATGATGAATCGAAACGATTTGGGAGCCATAAATGCCTTTTAGCTTAACCGCTTCTTGATGAAACCTCTCCGTCCATACCTCATTATAAGGACAAACCTCTACCTTTCTCACTATGTAACACCGCCTATTTCAAGGTGAATTTTTCTACTTTAAGAAGTGCTGTCTACGGTGAGTTCTCTATGAGATAAATCACCTTCTAATACGATTTTATATTTGTCCTCTTTGATTTCTACTATAGTTAAACTCGTATCGTGAATGTATGGAGGGTCCCACAAATATTCAAGTGCCGTATTTTTAAAAATCGTGAATAAACACTTGATGACTACTGAGTGAGTCACGACCAAAACATTACCAGATTGATATTGATTCTTAATATCCTCTAAAAACTTAGCTGCTCTCAGTCGGGTTTGTTCAAAAGTTTCCCCACCAGCAGGCGTATATAGATGTGGCGTGTTCCAGAATGAATTAAACTCTTGTGGATATGAATACTTTATTGAAGTAAGGGTTTTACCTTCCCATTCGCCCATATGAATTTCCTTAAGGTTTTCATCGTAATATACAGGTACCTCTCTCGCTCCTCTTATTAATTCAGTGGTCCGCTTCGTTCTATTACTAGGACTTGAATAGATTGCTGTAAAATCAACTTCTTCAAGTCTACGTCCCAGGAATTGTGCGTTCCTTTCTCCGTTTTCAGTAAGTTCCGAGTCTAACCACCCTTGCATCCTTTTTTCCGTGTTCCATACTGTTTCACCGTGTCTAGTAATATAGAGAGTGACCATAAAACTTTCCTCCAGTAATAGATCATATCCCTGTAATATTTCTGGAAATTTGATGAATTTCCTCCAGTAACATTTACAACATTATTCAAAGAGAACAATTATCCAAACAACCTCGTTCATATAATTGAAATTATAAAGGTTCCCAATCGTTTAGGATTGAATGTTATAATAACTAAATTCGTTAACTCATTTATTTAATCGGTTAACTTTTAAACGATGTCAAACTTCAAACAGGGGGTAATAATGTATAAACTACGAGGTCACCATCTTTTTTGCCTATTGGGGTTTCGGGGAATGGGCTATTCAAAAGAATATGTGGAAAACATGACACGATTACATCAAGAGTTGAGAAATAACCCCAAGACATTGATTCTGCTTATAGAGGGACCAGATCAATTATGTGAGAAGTATCCCAACTCAGGTGATTACCACTGCCAGGATAACCATATATATGAGAAAGATGCCGCTATTCTCACAAAACTGGGACTTAGAATCGGGGAAACCTTATGTTGGGAAGACATTGAATCACGTATTCAAAGGTATGTCGAACCTTCCGATATTCATATCATTTGTAAAAATTGTTCCTGGCGCCAATATGGAGTCTGTGAAGAAGGAATTCAAGAGATAGTTGAGGGAAAAGGGTTACGAGAGGTTGAATAACTCCTCCTCTTTTTTCCTTATTTCCAAATCCTTATTGAAGCCTGAAAAATTGTAGTTTGCAAATCAGAAAGTGGTGTCATTCAAAATTATAGACTTTCTTCAACTTCCATTAGCATGTCCACATGTGGAATCCCGTCTTCCAAGTACACATCTGAGACTTCTTTAAATCCGAACGAAGCATAAAAGTGACGCAGGTACTCTTGGCCTTGAAGCGCAATCCTTTTTACACCCATTTCCTGAACCAAGACGTCAATTGCAAAATTGACCATATCACGGGCAATTCCCTGTCTTCGGTAATCTTTCAAAATCAGTATCCTACCAATGGAGTAGTTGCCATCTTTATGAACGGGGGGAACAATCCGGCAATACGCTGCCATTTCACCATCCATTTCAGACCATATATGTAAGCACTCTTCATCACGCCCATCCACCTCTGGATATGGACACTCCTGTTCAACCACAAATACTTCTACGCGCTTTTGCAAAATCGTATATAACTCCTCTTTCGTTAACTCTTGAAAATTCTTCTTCACCCATTCCATGACTATCTTCCTCTCTGATGTTATTAAACTATTACGAAAGGGGATCCATTAGCTATTTATTATTTTGGAGCTCATGAACCTGTCTTTCTAATTTACGAACACGTTCTTTTAATTCCTCATTCGGTTCTCTAAACCTTTGGAAAATCCCCCTTAATAATATGACTATCGTTAAAAATATAACGACAGAAGCCAAAAGAAGCCATACGAATAAATCATTGAAAAGAACCATTAGGGTATCCTCCTTCCATGAACCTTACATTAATTTGATTGGTTTTCCCAATAGCGGTCAGCTAGCTGAGTAAGTTCATCTAAAGAGATTTCATTCTTACTCTCGTCAAAAACTTTTATATCCTCAGTATCAATTTGCAATGTACCACCTGTAAACTCTGTACATATACAATTAACTGTTATTGCCTCCTTGGAAGCCTGTGCATCCATAATCTCCAAATCATAGTCAATGATTGTCTTCAAACCATGTATGTAATTCTGTTCATCGCTCCAACTCTCCAACATGAACATCCTAAAACTAATTTAGAGTTTATCCTCTTTTCTAGAGATACGTCTCATGAGGTCTGGGAATTGAATTAATTCTCTTCTTTAAAACGACCACTTAGAGCTTCCTCCCAGTCTTCATCATTTTTATGATAATGGAAATCCCCTAGTTTCCACGTTCCATCCCTTGAACCAAACCATAAACTAACATCTTCCTTGATTTCTTTCTTCCCATTCTCCATAAAGACTAAATCGACCGTTCCTTTTGGATATGAATCGTCTAAGCGAACTCGTAAATGATTGTAATCCACAAGATAAACACCTTGTTCTCTTAAATCAGTTACTCTTTCAACCCACTTCTTTTTAGCATCTTCATGAGGAATTGTTGGTTTTAAATCTGATGCTTTATCAAAGAAATAGACACTTTCAAATGCATCTCCATAGTCCTGATTGATCACGTTATCTAATAAACCTTTAGCTGCACTTCTTGATTGAATGTTATCTATGAAACCTGGTAGGAATGTAAAACCTAATAAACCAATAACACCTACTGAAATGATAATGGTTGTCATTTTTTTCACATAATCACCCCTTCAAATACTTTTTTAACGAATGCTACTTAACTAAATACTTATTCAAATCCTGCTTATCAGTTAGATATTAAACAAATAGAGGGGTTATCCTTTCTGGACAACACGCCCTTTTCTATAATCATCATTACACAAATTATGTATTTCGATTTGATAGTCGCTTTTTAGATATAACAAAGCTAACCATTACTCCTACAATAAAGGCAGTCAAGGTTTTTATCTTAAGTAAGATATTATATAGGACTATAAATTATGTTATTGCTGCATTAACTGAAAATGGAAAAGTAAAATTTACGAACAACGAGCAACTGCAGGTTTTAAGTCTTTCTTTTTAATTAGTACATTTTTATCCCTATCGATCTTATATTCAATTTCTTCGGCTATTAAACATTTAAAAAGTGATTCTCTCAATTCATCATTCATATTTTCATGGTGGGCATAGATCAGAAATTCATTACCGGAATTGGAATGTTGAGTACAACCGGAAATTAAAATTAGCATTAGAATCAATAACCTCACAAGAGTTGCCCTATAACTATTAAATAATTGACTCCATTTACATCTCCTCATAAGACCTACTCCAAAGATGTGTTGACTCTACCAAACACTTGCTCCAACTTGTATAATAAGTAACCGAGAACGTTAAACATCATAAACATTACTATCCATCCAAGATTTAGATTATTTTGATGTTTAACACTAAGGATTGCCCAGACAAGGAACAGGAACCAATAGATAGCGACCCCACTAAATAGTATATAATTGGACAATTGGTCAAAATTTATAGTGTTCATTTCAATATACCAATTTCCATCACCTACACCATAAGGAGAATTCTTAGCAAAAGCCCACTTTGGATCAAATAATTCCCTATGGTACTGATAATTTGGAGTAGCATTGTCCACATATTTAGAAATACTTGTATCAATGTTGTCAATGTTGTAAATTTTTATATCTGATATATGATTGGATCGCTTAATTAAACTTTCTATTTCATTACCCAGTTCTTCGGGAGCATTGTTCTTTTCTTTTACAACATTAATTACTCCAGTCGCAATATAGGATTGTTGACTAGAATGCGCAATTGAGACTAATGTAAAACTTCCGAAGATAAATAAAGTAAGTAAAATAACGATAACTGACAGACCAAGTAACCACTTTGCGAATATCTTCTTTTCAAACAATGTTAAAATCATATAAATAATAAGTCCAAAAATGATCGCTACAACCATTATTAATAATAGGTTCAATACGAAGTTTCCATTAAGTGCATCGCTACTTTCTAATGTCATTCCCTTATAAATTAGTGTGAAATAAAAGAAAAGACACCCAGTAATTATGCCGACTAACATTGATATCCAAGTTTTCATTAAATCCCCCATTTCAAAAGAAATCTTTTGTTTTTTGTTCATTACATATTAAACAAAAAGAGGCGTTATCCTTCTTAGATAACCGCCTCCATTTAAGATAAAAACGTACATTCTAAATATAAACTAACTAAAGCCGCCACCCTCATTTCCGCCTCCATTATTGTAAAATTGATGTTTTGTCGTCTCAGTTTCGATGTTATGATTCCCTTTATTTACATCAGGGGGACTATTTAAACCATTATTTTTTTTGTCTATATAGATTCCAATTCCGAGCAGTATTAATATTGGTACAATAAAGAATAACCAAATCATTTTTCCACCTCCAAATTTCATATTTATACGACAATCCCCCTCAAACGAATAAGTGCATTATCCTTAACATCTACGCCCCTGATAATTGGCTAACACTAATTCTATAATTTATTCAACATGTTTTAGTTGGATCTTTTCTTCTTTACCATTCCATATTACTGTTATTTCAAAGACACGCTCATCACTATCTACAGGCTCATAATTATAATCTTTTGGAATATGAGTAGTGCCACTTGTTCCACCACTGTGTGTAAAAACCTCTGTAACTCCTATTTCTTCATCTTTTGAAGCTTTCGTTGCCCCACTTCCGGAGTAATATTTATATTCTACTGACTGACCTAAACTTGACTCTTCTCCGATATAATATAATTTTAAAGTCTCATTTTTTTCATAATCAATTTCGTACTGATCTTCAAGTTCTGGGTGATCTCTATATGTAACATTTCCATCTTGAATCAATTCCGCTGACCAATTTTGACTATTTCCTTTAAAGGTTTTATGATATTCTTTTGGAAGATTACAACCAGCCAAAACGTATAGTAATGACAATAATGTTAATGTAATTCTAATTGCTTTCATTCAAAATTCCTCCTCACTTTCACAAGTATTCAGTAAAATTCTGACCTATATTATTGAAACTAACTTTTTCAAAGGACCTACCCCCTAAATTGTAATCCCATATTATATACGAATAGATTTGAATTCTGATTCAGTCTTATTCATATTAATTTCCTATTATTACCTAGCAATCAGAAATGCAAAATTCCCCTTTAGTCTTGGCCCCTTTTCTTGAAGACTAACTAAATTCAATTTTTATCTTTTAAGTTGATTTATATTTTCTTTTAAATACCACATAGGAACTTCCATTAAATTTCCTTTATCACCTTCATATCCAGAACTCAATACTTCAAATATAACTACGTCATCATTAACTTGTTTTACTTTTACCAAGATTTCCTCAAATTTAAGGATTTCCCCTTTTTTTAGTTTCATCGGATACTCCCCTTTATCAAATAATACATTTAATTTTTATTAAAGAAATGCTCCCCTAGTGTTGAAGATCCCTTTTTGTTTTAAGAGCCCTTTACTACTGGTGACTTTACTGATTTCAACACTTTCACCCCATTAGAATGCCACTCTGGTTAGGTGAATTGAGCGATTTAGCGATTTCACCCTATCAGAACACCTCTCTGGTTAGGTGAATTAAACAATTTTGGCATTTTCACCCCATCAGAACCTTTTTTAAGGAGAATAATCTTATATTCATTCTTCCTGAAAGCTGCCCTTTTCTAGAACAAAGCGCTTTTATCTAACACCCTACGATTTTTCCTCATTTTACCACATTTTCAATCCTCACAATGTATTTCATCTTTTAAACGATCCAGCTTCAACCCTTGCTGTTGAGCGGTTTTACTCCTAAAAAGTTAGTATAATTTACCTGTATCTAATCTATTAATATATCTATATAATTATCTTGTTTTGATAAACTTTAAGGGGGACACATCAGTGAAGCATGTGTTGGCAATTGTATTTACAATCAGTTTAATGTTAGTTCCGATGACAGCGTTTGCAGCCATCGAACAATCTGACCTCGACGCTTACTTAGAGTCGATTGGTTGGACACAAGAAATGTTGGAGGAAGAATTGTCTTATTCTGATATGACTTTGGATGACTTTGAGACAATTGAAGAGCTCCAACAGTATATCGGTAAACCATTAACAGAAGAAAACCTACAAGAGATTCTAGCGAACTATGAGATCTCTCGGGAAGAGCTGAACGAGTTGCTCGTTGAATCCGGAGAATTGGAAGTGGATCAGGATGTTATTGAGGTTTTCACGATCTATGAAGAGCTTGATGGATTGGTTGGCTTTTACTTAGAGGTAGAAACTGAAACGCCAATTACAGAGGAATCTTTGCAAGAATTACTTGATTTATATGAAATGACGTATGAAGAGCTTGTTGCACTGTTTGAAGAAAACGGTGATTCTATCGAAGCGTATGAGTTTATCGAGGACCTAGAATTTTCCTTGATTGAATATATGTATGGTGATGAACTTCCAAACTTCGAAGATCTTTTCACAGAGTTGGGACTTACAGAGGCGGAGCTTGAAGCATTGTTCAATCATCTGATGACACTGGACATTGAAGACCCTGCTTTAGAACAAAAAATGCTAGAACTTACAGATCGTATGATGGCATTAGGGGATTTTGAAACGGCTGAAGAGCTTACGAAAGAACAAATCGCTGAAATGGCGTCCATCATGACAGAGATGTTCAACCTAATGGAATTGGATGCTAAGTTTTACCTTGTGAAAGATGGGAAAACAACGCCAATTACAATTGCTCAGATGCTGGAAATGTCAGAGGAAGAAGCAGCTGGTTATAGCCTCTTAATTGAACTTTACAACTTGAATGGTGAAATGATTTTGGACATGCTTATCACTGCTGACATGGTGAGCTCTGACTTGATTGAAGAAACGGCTCAAGATTTAAAGACGGCTGAAACGCCTGCGAAAGTTGAGAAAGCAAAACCTGTTATGAAAACAGAAAAAGGCGCTAAAATGCCGAAAACAGCAGGTAATTATGTAGAAGGATCAATTGCAGGACTCGGTTTCCTTCTAATCGGACTTTTCATGATCCGTCGTTTAAAAGTAAAGAGAGCTGCATAACGAAAAATGAATAAAACCCGGACGTCAGTCAAACGAGTAGTGTTATGGTTTCTTGCAATTGCATTCATTACTTTTGGTGTTGTGGTATCCGGTAATAATATGGCTAAACTTTTCAATGGGAACAAGGTATCTAAAAGTACGGTTGGTATAGAACAAGAGGTGACTATTTCGGATAAAGCATCCAAAGACTCGTCCGGTCCTCTCTACCCTACTCGTCCTGAAAAAGGAGAGACCATCGGTACCCTTTATATCCCTAAACTCGATGAAGAGCTTCCCATAATCCATGGGACGGATGAAGATGAACTTAGTCGGGGTGTCGGACACTATGCTGGAAGTGTGTTGCCTGGTGAAAATGATAATTCCGTCTTGTCTGGTCATCGGGATACGGTCTTCCGTCGTCTAGGTGAGGTAAAAGAAGACGATGAACTGATCGTCACCACTGCTGCAGGTACTTTCACTTATAAAATCCGAAAGGTACGGATTGTCGATGCAGATGATCGTACGGTCATTGTACCGAAACCCAAAGCTACTCTTACAGTGACAACTTGTTATCCGTTTACATTTATCGGGGCGGCACCAGAACGGTACGTACTTGTAGCTGATTTAGTGAAAAAGGAAAGAAGTTGAAAAAATTAAACAGACTCAGACACATCGATATGTGTAGAGTCTGTTTTTTTTTCATATATTCTTCTTATATTGGTGATAGCTTTTCCATTTATGAAAACCAAACGACTCGTAAAAGCCTTTTAAATCAGTCCAGTCGATGATGATGTTTCTTGCACCGCGTTCGTATGCAGTCTGGATTGCATGTTCGACCATCGCTTTTCCATATCCTTTCTTCCGATAGGTAGGGTCGATACCTAAAGGACCGATCCCCATCGTTTGATCTTCGAATGCATCCTTCCAGTACACATTCGGTCCAATAATAGGAGAGTCCCAATCATTCACGCGTACAAAACCGATGATGGTTTGGTTGTCTTTCGCAACGAGGAAATGTTCGCCTTGCCCACCTGCTCTAAAATAATCCCAAGCCTCATAATACCACCGCCCTGGAAAACACCTGCTTAAGAATGCGAGCAAGTCATCCTTCTCTTCCTCTCTCAGTACGGTAAATGAAATTTTATTTGGTGTAGGTGCTTTTGGTGGTTGTTCATACGATTGGACATAGTCGTTTTCGGTGTTGCCCCTTGTGTATCCGTTCTTTTCAAACCATTCCATAGTCGTGTTCAATGCGCTTGGAATGCCTGGGAAGTAGTGGTTGATATCACTTCCAAGTGCAATTTTGGATACGGAAGCCGACTGGAGAGCTTGTTCTGCTTTTTCAAGTAGAACTGTTCCATATCCTTTGTTTTGATGATTGGGATCGACCATCAGTACTTGGATCCATCCGACTCCTGTCGGCAAAAGGTCCTCTCGTTCAGCAGTGACCTTAGAGACCACAAACCCGACGATCTGTTCGTTTTCCTCCACATACCAGGACCCTTTTGAAAATACATGTGGACAGTTGACGCTATTCTGAAGGAACAATCGCTCTGACAAGGGGAAGGAATATCCGAACGTACGTTTCCATAAACTGCACAAATCCCTGACAGGTACTTCTCCATCTTGCCAGTTTACCAGTTTCATAGCGTTTCACCTCCATAAAGCAAATATTTCTCCCGTTTCTCCTTGAATGTATCGAGCTGTTCTTCTTGTTTTTCGAGCCATTTGATGACCGGACTTTGTTGTTCCAGCGCTAACCTGAATTCATCTGTACCTAAGATCAGATCAATCATGTAACGCCCATCCTTCAGTTGGATCCAGGAGAAATCTCCTGGATGTAACCGAATCAGGCATTCCAGCATCGCACATGCAGTTTTTACCGGTTGGAAGGTTTCACGATTTGTCACGTGCACTTGCAAGCCGAAACAGGTTTCAACCTCGTACTTGGAGGTCGTCGGGTTAAAGACGGTTTCTCTGAACAGGACACCATCTAAGGGATACGCATCCATTCGTTTTTTCCATTCCGAAGCATTAATATACGGAGCCCCGATCCATTCGAAAGGCTTCGTCGTCCCTCTTCCTTCCGAAACGTTCGTTCCCTCAAAGAAACAGGTGCCGGGATAAACGATCGCCATATCAAGTGAAGGCGCATTGGGAGAGGGCGGAATCCATGGAAAGGAAGTCTCATCAAACCACATCCCTCGTTCCCAATCCTGCATTTTGATCACCATCAAGTCGGCATTGAACTGGAATTCCTCGTTAATGTAGGACGCCAGCTCTCCTACCGTCATCCCATGTCTGATTGGGAGCTTGTAATTTCCGATAAAAGAAGCAAAGTTCAAATCAAGTGGATTCCCCTCAATCCGCTTACCAGTAATCGGATTCGGCCGATCAAGTACAACGAACTCCTTCCCCAGGCTCCCAGCTGCATGCATGCAGTTCGCGAGTGTATAAATGTATGTATAGAATCGAACGCCAAGGTCCTGGATATCAAACAGAAGTACATCAATGTCTTTCAGCCAATCATCCGGAGGAACTTTGTTTTTCCCATACAGGCTGTATACAGGAAGGTCCGTCCGGGGATCGGTTTCATGTGAGATGTGCTGGCCTTCTTTCACGTGACCACGCAGTCCATGTTCTGGGGAAAACAAAGCGACTACATCGTACCCTTGTCTCACCAAAACATCCACACTTAAGTCCATGGAAGGCGTGACGGACGTGTGATTAAGGATCATACCGATCTTTTGTCCTCTATACTTCTCACCTTGGCCGTTGAGAAATGCAGTGAGACCTGTTCGGATCATCTTATCCCTCCTTTAAAGATGCATGAAGATTTCGTGTAAATTCAATCGGGCATTTCCCGTTCACCGATTGATAACTCTGTATGATAGAACCTGCGACCGGTGGTGATTTTGGCAGTATGAATTCAACCTCTCCCGGTACATGCCTCTCAAGCATCGGTAAAATCAGATCGCAGCTCCTGAACACACTCCCGGTAAGAACGACTTTTATTTCAGATAGATTTTTAAAATGTCGCTCGATCAGATTTCGGATGCCTTTTGAAATATCGAAAGCTGCTTTTTCGATGATTTGCATCGAATATCCGTCCCCTTCACGCATCAATTGAAAAACTTCTTCACAAATAGAAGCAATGTTCGTCCGACTATCAGGATGGCTATATATATAAGGAATCAACTCGGGTGGTTGGGAAACTTTAAACTTCGTAAGGATGCGTTCTGTGAGTGCGGTATTAATGATACTTCTATCATACAAATCGAACACCTTCTGAAGGGCTGCGCGACCGATACCATAACCGCTTCCGGTATGATCCAACAGATAGCCCCAGCCGCCTGACCGGACCATCTGCAACTCATCGGTCAAACCGAATGTAATCGAGCCTGTCCCTGCAATGTTTACAATTCCGGGATCCCCATTTGTTCCGGAATAGAGGGCAGTCAGAGCATCATGGCAAATCTCTACGTTCGTATGCTCTGAGAATTTTCTTTTCAAATACGTATCCAATTCTGCCTTGGCGTGACTGTTTTCGAGACCGGCAATTCCTGCACAGACACTAACAATCTCTGAAAGGTCAGCGATGGCTTCTATCTGCAGAAGCAAGTCATCGAAGGTATTTTTGATTGTATCCATTGAAACAGACAAAGGGTTACTCGGTCCACCGACAAAGTCGGCTATAATTTCACCGGAGTGATCAGTGAGTGCGATCCTTGTTTTCGAGCCGCCACCATCAATACCTAGATACATCGTCATCCCCCTTTTCATGTTCGACTTCGATTGAGAACGAATATTTATCGCTTCGAAAAACCGTTTGAACAAATTCAAATGGCTCGCCTGTATTCAGGTACGTCTTTCTATTGACAATCAGCACCGGGCTTTCCGGAGTGACGCCTAATGGTGCACTGTACTGCTCTCCAGCAATTGAAGCTTCAATCCGTTGTTTGGCACGTGTCACTTCTTTCCCTAACGTATTTCTCACATACTCGTATATCGAACCGCTCGACTGCCACTCCGTAAATTCAGAGAAAAGGTGGTAAGGTAGATAGGCGGTCTCTACTGCAACAGGTTCATCATCTGCCAACCGGACACGTTTGATGCGATGTAATCTCGAGCCAAGCTCACGTTCCAATTTTCGATAAATATGAGGAGGCGCATCCTGGATCGTTTCAAAAGAGAGGACTTTCGTCGAAGGCGTCAACCCTCTTCGTATCATATCATCTGTAAAGCTGAATACACCTTTAAGCGGGTAAGCGAGTTTTGGCGCTGCGACGAACGTTCCTTTCCCACGCTCCCTATACAATTCACCACTATTGACCATGTTGTTGATCGCCTGACGTACGGTCATCCGGCTGATTTGAAATTTCTCAGATAGCTCCCGTTCGGATGGAACTAGATCCCCTGTATGATAGCCCCCATTTCGAATTTCTTCTTTTAAATATTGTTCTACCTGTGAATATAAAGGTAAGGATGAGTGTTTATTCAGCATGTTCATGCTCCTCTGCTTTTGCATCTTCCGTAACGACCAACGTCACATCCGGGTGTTGGTTCAATACCGTCACGGGCCATTGTGGGTCTATTTTCCCTGAGAGTAATGCCGAAACAGCATCTGATTTTTCTTTTCCTGAGGCTAAAAGTAAAATCGAACGGCTTTTCATGATAGTAGAGATTCCTACGGTGATGGCTCGTGTCGGTACTTCGGATGGATCATCAAAGAAACGGGCATTCGCCTGACGGGTGCTGTCCGTCAATTCCACGACATGCGTTTTCGAATCGAGAGGCGTACCCGGTTCATTAAATCCGATATGACCATTACGTCCGACGCCGAGAATTTGCAGGTCGACACCCCCGACCTTTTCAATCGCTTTTTCATATCGGACGCACTCTTTCTCCAAGTTTTCGTTCAGACCATTTGGAATTAACGCCTGATCCGGTGATAGTCCAAGTGGTCCGTACAGATGCTCGTGTAAATAGTGCCAGTAACTCTCTTCATGATTCCGTGCAAGTCCGACATATTCATCCAGGTTCACGGTCTTGATGTTCGACAGATCGACTGAATGTAGTTGGACTTTTTCGACCAGTTGCTGGTAGGTCCCAGACGGGGTTCCTCCTGTCGCAATCCCGAGTACAAGATCCGGTTTGTCTTTTACTGCTTTAAGGATATGGGAAGAGGCGACATCACTCAGTTCCTTCCCATTTTTCACGGTCAAGATGTTCATGTCAGCACCCCCTCTGATGCGCGATGACTCCCCGACAGATGGTCATCTTCAACTCGCCTTTTTTATCCAAAATGATCAGATCGGCATCTTTTCCAACCGCGATCGAGCCTTTCCGGTCATAGATGTTATATTGTTTCGCAGGATTAATGGATGTCATATAGACAAGGTCCTCAAGCGTCGCATTGGTGTAATTCTTCATATTCGTAAAAGCTTCCTGCATCGTCAGGACGCTTCCGGCGAGCGTTCCATCCTTCAGTGTCGCTTTCCCGTTAAGGACGTTTACTTCCTGTCCGCCAAGGTCGTACATTCCGTTTCCGAGGCACTTCGCCCGCATCGCATCGGTGATGAGCATCAAGCCTTCCTTCCCTTTTGTGCGAAAAGCAAGGTTGACCATTTCCGCTGCAGAATGCAGTCCATCTGCAATCAGCTCTGCCTTTGTAGAAGGATGGAGATAGGCTGCTCCTACAACACCTGGTTCCCGATGGTGCAACGGCCGCATCGCATTGTACAAGTGGGTGAACTGTGTTGCCCCAGCTTGTAATGCAGCCTGAACTTGATCATAAGTCGCGTTGCTGTGACCGATGGAAGCAATGATTTGTTGTTCGGTGATTGCTCGGATGAATGGTAGAGCGCCTTCCAGTTCAGGAGCAATCGTCACGACTTTGATTGCTGAGCCGGCATTTTCGTTCCATGCCCAGAACTTATCGAGTTCAGGCTTTTGGATATGTTCAGGGTTTTGCGCGCCCATTTTTTCTGGTGAGATGAACGGACCCTCTAAATGGATTCCGATGACCTCGGCTGTACCCGTCCGTTTTGGTAAATGGATGTATTCATTGAGATTGTGTAAAACTTGTTCGATTCGTTTAGAGGAAGACGTCATCGTCGTAGGGAGGAAGCTTGTTGTCCCTTCCTTTACAATGGCAATTGCGATACCTTCGATAGCTTCTCGGGTTCCATCCATTACATCGTATCCCGCTGCCCCGTGGATGTGCCCGTCAATTCTTCCTGGAAGGACGACATCTTCTTCCTCCAGCTGAATCGTTGCCTTTTGATTCTCTGCTCCGTCTGTCAGTGCTTGTATTTTACAATTCTGAATATGTATTTGTTTCTTTTGAAGTCCTGATTCACCGACAAAGACGTTTCCACCTTCAATTATCTGAATACTCAAGCCATTCACCTCCTCATCATAGTATATGTGTTTCGCTGTATAGTTGTCTATACCAGTCCCCTGTCCCGCTTTTAACATCTTTCGAATTAGGGATAACATTTTGTTTATCTTAACTTTCTATGGGTAATGAAATAATAGACGACAAATTTTGCAACCAAAGAATACGAAAGGAGAATGAGATGAAGAAAGTCACCAAAGTCTTTTGGATCACGCTAGGTATTACAATATTTCTTGCTGTTTGGGGTTCATTCGCTCCAAAAAACTTAGAAAAACTCACCGGTACCATTCAAACGTACATTTCCGTTCATTTTGGATGGTATTATTTATTGATTGTTTCTCTGTTTGTCATCTTCTGCTTATACATGATTTTCAGTCCTTATGGAAAAATCAAGCTAGGGAAGCCGGATGATAAACCGGATTACAGTTATTCTACGTGGTTCGCCATGCTGTTTAGTGCGGGTATGGGAATCGGACTCGTGTTCTATGGTGCCGCTGCACCGATTTCTCAATACATGAAAACGCCGCCAACGGCTGACCCTGGTACGGCAGAAGCGCTACGGGATGCCATGCGAATCACCTTTTTCCATTACGGAATCCATGCCTGGGCAATTTATGCGGTCGTTGCATTGGTGCTCGCCTACTTCAAGTTCCGCCATGGAAAACCTGGTCTGATCAGCGCGACCCTTGAGCCATTATTCGGTGACAAAATGAAAGGTCCTTGGGGCACCGTTGTAGACGTCATTGCTGTCTTTGCAACCATTGTCGGTGTGGCAACGACACTTGGATTCGGAGCTGCGCAAATCAATGGTGGATTCACGTACTTGTTGGGAATCGAGAAACAGTTCTGGATTCAGCTTGTCATCATCGTTGTCGTTACCGTACTGTTCATGATTTCAGCCTATACTGGTCTCAGTAAAGGGATCCGTTATTTGAGTAACGCCAACATGGGGCTTGCGACAATTTTGTTTGTTGCGATGCTGGTTATCGGACCGACGTTGTATATTATGAACACGTTTACCGATACGATTGGTGCGTATATTCAAAATCTGGCTGTCGAAAGTTTCCGTTTAAGTCCTGAAAATCAAGATGAACAACAATGGGTCCGCAACTGGACAGTCTTTTTCTGGGCATGGTGGATCGCCTGGTCGCCATTCGTCGGGATCTTCATTGCCCGCGTTTCGAAAGGCCGTTCAATCCGGGAATTCTTATCTGGCGTATTGATCGTTCCATCGATCGTCAGTTTCTTGTGGATGGCCGTGTTCGGAATGTCCGCGATTCAAAAAGAGAAGGAAGGCGCAGACATTGCTGGATTACCGGATGCTCAAATGCTGTTCGGTGTGTTTGATCAGTTCCCATTCAGTATTGCATTGTCCGTCATAGCGATGATGCTGATCGGAACGTTCTTCATCACTTCAGCAGACTCGGCTACATTCGTTCTAGGGATGCAGACAACGAACGGTTCCCTGAATCCTCCTAAGACGGTCAAGTTTGCCTGGGGTGTCGCACAATCCGCGATCGCGGCTGTGCTTTTATATACAGGTGGGTTGCAAGCCTTACAGAATGCATTGATTTCAGCAGCATTCCCGTTCTCGTTCATCATGCTTCTGATGGTGTACTCGCTTTATCAAGCCTTACGGAAGGATAAAGCAGAGCTTGAAAAGAAATCTTATGAAGAGAAAAAATACGAAGAAAAAGTTTCATAAAATAAGGAAAGGCGTGCCTCCTTCGTCGGTGGCACGCCCTTTTTTCATGTTTGTTGAGTTGTTTTTTTATAGAGGGTGGTGACGAGGTAGCTCACCTACTCGTTGTGCTTCACTAGGCAGTATTGGTTTAAAAAGTTGTTGAGAATCGTGGTGAATAGACCGGTTTGTTCGGAATGGACGAGATGTCCGGCGAAAGGCAATACACAGACGTGCAGATTGTCTTTCATAGATTGATAGGTGGACACTGTTTTGACCTCTTCCTGATTTTGTTCCCCGATAATAAACAACATAGGTGGTTCGATGTCTGAAATGTCAGCCGTGAATTGGAACGGATACCAATCTTGTTCCTGACACATGTACATGAACTGTTTCCAATCGGAGCTGTGCAAGTTGTTGAAGTAAGCAACTGATTCAGGATCTTGGAGCAATGCCGTTTGTTGTCGCACCGTTTCTTGATGAAGTTCTTGCCAGTTGATCGGTTCTTCAGCCATCACGCCGGAAACGGTTAGACTAATGATTTTGTCGGGATACTTTTTAGCAAAACCTAACGCGACGAATGAACCAAGTGAGCAACTGACAATATGGGCTTCTTCAATATTCAGAGATTCGAGTGTTTCGTATAGATCCCCAATACACTTCTCCAGGTAGTTATCCAGATTCTCAGCGTGGGATTTCCCATGACCTCGGAGATCCGGGAGGATGACTTGATATTGTTGCTGAAAGCTTTCTTTGATTGTGGAAAAGTCCAGCTCTCCCGTTTGCAGTCCGGTATGTAAGAATACGATCGGTTCACCATCACCGTATATTTCTGTATGTAGGATCACTACACCATTCCCCCTTTATGGATTATTATTAAAGTTCTCACCTTTAGAAGCACTTGATGTTTTTTCATACGCCTCATCCCTTAAGGTCCGTTTGTTCTTCTTTTTGTTCAGCTCATCGCCATAAAACGAGTTTGAATTGAACCTCGAGCGAATCATCCCAATCCAGATGGGCAGGGATATGATGAGCAGAATTACGAGTAACACCAATACATCTTTCATATCGCTTCCCCCATTTCCTACTCTTACCATATCACACTTCCCATTTTCCATAAATAGGATATTATCTCATTACTAACTAGTAAAAACTACCCAATTAGCCGAATGTTCGCTTGTTTTGGCAGGACTAATGTTGATTTTCGAGAAACTCCTCAGCATTTTCGAGAAACAACCACCGATTTTCGGGAAACCCTCCCTACTTTTCGGGAGAACCGCATCGAATCTAGCTAAAATAAGCACAAAAAAAACCACCGCAGCCGCCTGCGATGGTCTTTTTCTCAGTCAAAGTTACGTAAACCGGGCACTTTCGTGTAGATCACAACCGATAATAGTACGATCAGTCCCCCGCCAACGAGCATGATCGTCGTAATGTCCACTCCGACCGATAAAAACAGCGAGGTCAC
Organism: Rossellomorea aquimaris; assembly: GCA_020524245.1. Taxonomy (GTDB): domain Bacteria; phylum Bacillota; class Bacilli; order Bacillales; family Fictibacillaceae; genus Pseudalkalibacillus. Next base: position 48,827 of record JAIVLN010000001.1, read on the forward strand.
GGCAAACGACACTGGCACGAGTCCGAGTGAAGCCATCGACAACAGGCTCATCACGCGTCCGAGCATCTCTTCTTTAATCGTCGCCTGGATGGCAGTGATGATCGGAATGTTGATGATTGAGAACGTTGAGCCGAGCAAAGCAATTAACGCAAGACTTTGCCAGAGCTCATTCGTAAAACTGAATAAGGTGAAGAAGAGTCCGTTGATCCCTACGGCTGCGATGACGAGTAGGCCTCTTCTTTTCTGTATATTCAGAACTCCGATCAAAATCGAGCCAACCAGCATTCCTCCAGCTAACATTCCTTCAAGGTAACTGAAGTCCAGCGAGTTTCCACCGAGGACGTTTTTAACGAAGAGTGGAAGCCCCATTTGCAGAGGTCCGACCATGAACAGGTTGATGAACACCGCAAACAGGATCAACGCGAGCAAGAAAGAAGATTCTTTTACATAAGCGATTCCTTCCTTAATCGACTTGAACAAGTCTGAAGCTGCCTCCTGCTCTCCGCCTTCCGCTTTCTTTTTCGATGTACGGATAAGCAGAATCGCGATACTTGCAATGGCCAAAAGTGCTGCGGTCATTGAAAAGGCAAACACATAACTTCCGAGGGCAATGACGGCGCCTGCAAGCATCGGTCCGAGAATAAACGAGGATTGGCTCGTCATCTGGATGACCGAGTTCGCGCGTGTCAACTGCTCCTTACTGACCAGCGCCGGTAACAATCCACCGCTTGCCGGCCAGAAAAAGGCATCGAGTATTCCGAAAATGAGTGCGAAAAGAACGAACGACCAGATCGTCACATCCCCGAACAACAGCCATAACACAAGCGCGACGGCAACCCCGGCTCGCAAAATATCCGACAAAAACATGATAAAATTTTTGCTGAACCGGTCGGCTACTGCTCCACCGATCATCATGAACAGGACCCGAGGTACACTGGACGCGATGAACACAAGACCTAACGAAGCTTCGAGTCCCATCACTTCTACAACGTACCAGGCTTCTGAGAACATGAAGATCGCCAGTCCGAAGCTTGAACAAAGCCCCGCAATCCACAAAAATAAGAAATTCCGATTTTTCCAAATAGCAGGGGCTAGCTCCCCCTGCGGTTTCTGCTCCACTACTGCTTCCATGAATAATCGCCTCCAAATGATTGAACAATTTCTACTTCCATTTTCTACAAAACAACCAATCTTTCATACTGTCTTAAGGATGTTCTTACTCTCCGTCTCAGGTCTGATTTATGGAAGCAGGTAACGGAGGACCATTTGATGGTACAACTGTAGCATGGATTTGTGCGATTCTTCACTCTTATGGAACAGCAAGTGGAGGACGATCCCATCCAGCAACGGCCAGAATAATCTTGAAAACTCGGAAACTTGGACATCTTCCCTGAACTCACCGGTTTCGACTCCCTCTTCTATGATTTCCTCCAAGAATCGGGTAAATCGCTCGGCTCGTTCATCGAAAAGCTTTTGATGATCCCCTTTTGAAATGTAGATCCAAAATTCGAATTGGACAGCAATCTGATTGAAGTCCTCTTCATCTGTTTTCCCGGACAAAAAGTATTGGAAAAGATGATTGACCTTCTTGGTAGCACCATCCAATTGTTTAAGTTGATCTTTGATTTCAAAATACTTCTCCGTACGTTTTTCATTCAACAGGTGGAAGAGTTCTTCTTTGCTTTTAAAATAAATATAGATCGAGCCTTTGCTCGTTCCGGACGCTTTCGCAATATCGTCCACCGTCGTCTCGTTATACCCTTTCTCTGCAAAGCATTGGGCGGCTGCATCTAGGATCGCCTGACGCTTCTCTTCCTTATATTTCTCCGATACTCGTGGCATTTCTCAGCGAAGACTTCCTTTCTTTTATGTTTTTTTCCATACAAACTTGTTCGATCATCGTAGAAAATCCGATTTGCTTGATGGCTTCGTATTTTTCTTTCCTTTCGTTCGAGAGGTTGATGACGAGACGCTTGCAATCAAGCTCCGGTTGTAAGGCCTCGCTTAATATCGCGTTCATCAAGGTAGCCGGTTCCTCCACATCATTTTTCACGCCGAATTGATGGAGGATGATTGTGGAAACCGTGCCTTTGTCGTCGTATAACGTCCGGAATAAGGCATAACCGATTTCTCCGCTTGTATCAGATACGATAAGTGCACGTCCGTTGTGGACACTTTGCCATTGCGTCTGCCAAGGACCTTTCACATCGTAAAAATGAAGATGCCGGACCATTTCAGGAGCTGTTCGTTCGAATCGCCATCCTTTTTGAATGGTATTGCTCGTTCCTTCAATAACACCTTGTTGTTGTAAAAACTCAACATGATCATACACTTCGTATCCGAGAGATTCGTACAATCGGATGGCTGCATCATTGTCACGGATGGCTTCTAATGTTGCGATATCTACTCCTTTTTCTTCATAGATACGGAAGACTTCCTCCATCATTCTTCTGGCGACACCCACTCTTCTGAATTCAGGTGCGACACCTGTGCCGCCGTTATAGCCGATTATTTTCCCATCAACCTGCCGAAAGCCGTTTAATACGACACCAGCTGGCACACCATCAACGAACGCGATGATCGATTCTTCAGGCGAAAAGCCTTCGTGTACCATCCTTTGCAAGAAACGGTCAATCGTCATTGTCATATCGGTGAAATACCCTTTGAAACCATGGTTCCAGGCGTCTAACACATCGTTCAATCTGCAATTGGACATCCGTTCTAACACGATCATATATTTTTCCTCCTCATATAAAACTGACTGGTTAGTTTTTTATAATCACATCATAATCCAATTTATGTTTCAATTCAAGAAAATAATGGTAATTAATCCATAACCTCGTAGGATGAGATGTGCGAAGGATTGATGTATAACGAAGGGTGTATTTCGATGAGCTCATCTCGGACCGATTCATCCTGGGTCATCACGATCGATTGAAAGTCGTTCTTTTCCATTTGCAACACATATTCTTTCCCGCTGTTCATCACAACTTTAATTCTCACCTTACATTCCCCCTTTGATCTTGTATATCTATATTCGAAGTCTATTGAATTTTTTCCTTCTTGATTTCTCGGTGGTACATGTTCATATTGCCGACAAATTCCGAGTCCACTATCTTATTATGGAGAAAGGTTGTGCGTTCAAGTGGAAGAAAAGTTCATAAGGAAGATGATCGATCGTTGTTTGATCGATTATTTCGGTGACTTGTCCCTCTCTCCTTTTGGGGAAGAGGATTACAACGTGCTGATCGGTGAAATAATGGATGAACTCCAAAATCAGGAGGATGAAGCAACATATGTCATCGTCCATGACAAAGTATACATGTATTTGGCAACAGAAACGTAACAAAAAAACCTGAGGGAATCCCACTCAGGTTACTCGTTATTTCTGGCTGAAGGCTTTTTTGCCGAGTTTTTCGACAAGGGCTGGAACGAGCTGGTAGAGCTTGCTTCCTGCTTCCATCCAACCTGGGAGGTTCAATTCACGCACCGGTTTGTCGATCGTCTTCACGATTTTCTGTGCAACTTCTTTTGGATCCAGTAGCCACTTTTCTATGTTTTTCTCATATTGACCACTCTTATCGGCGACCTTGAAAAAGTTCGTTTGGATCGGACCAGGATTCACGGTGGTCACATGGATTCCGTAGTCTTTCACTTCCATCCTCAAGCTGTTCGTAAACCCGAGCACCGCATGCTTCGTCGCGGCATAGACACTTCCTTTTACCGTTGCGAGTTTTGCTGCCTGTGAAGCGATGTTGATGATATGGCCTTCCTTCCGCTCCATCATTTCAGGAAGGACCGCTTTCGTACATGCCATCAAGCCGACGACATTCGTATCGAACATCCCTTTCACATCCTCCATTTTCGCATCAAGGAAGAAATCAAAAATTCCATATCCCGCGTTATTGATCAATACATGGATCGGACCGACTTCTTTTTCGACACGGTTAAAAACATTTTCCACTTCATCGAGGTTTTGCACATCCAATTTGTAACGGTGCGCTTGCACCTGAAAATCGTGTTGGATTTCCTTTTGAAGGTGTTCAAGTTTAGCCACGGAACGCGCCATCAAAACGGGTGTCCACCCTTTTGAAGCAACCAATTTTGCCATTTCTGCACCGATTCCACTTGACGCACCGGTTATCACAATGATTTTATCGGCACTCATTTCTTACGACCTCTTTCGCTTGGAAATAGAGAACGCCTTCTTTCTCATCGATCTTAAGCTGGTTGTTGCTTTCGAGAAGATCCAGGTGCCCCAACGTTTCTGACATCGTCAAGCCGAGTTCCTTTAAGAAGATCGTCGGGAATAGTTGCTGACAGATCTCAAATCCGGTCATCGGACGATCAGTGATCATCTTCAAAATTTCATCCGCTCGTTCCTCCTGTTTCAACAATCGCAGATGGACAAGTTCTTTCGGATGTTCGACCGGCTTACCATGACCGGCATACACTTTTTTGACGTCATGATGGATGACTTTTTGAAGGGATGCACGGTATTGGAGCAAGGTTTTCGGACGCTCCTTCACACCTATTGGTGGCGGCTCAATCAATGCATTTGAAGAAATGTGCTTGATGAGGTGATCTCCCCCGATCATGACGCCATCGATTTTACGGATTAAAGATAAATGCCCTTGCGCATGACCAGGCGTTTCAATGACATACCATCCCGGCAGTCCATCGATCGTATCTCCTTCCTTCACGACGACATCTATCTCAATGTTACAAGAATATTGTAGGTATCCCCGGACTGTTTCCATCGCTTTTTTATGGAATTTTTCGATCCCCATTTCTCGATAAACGGTCAAATAAAAATCATCATGATGCTCGAAATATTCGGGATCCTGCTTCAACCAGGGCAAATTGTAAGCTAGACTGATGAACTGGACATCATCTTTTTTCAAATAATCGGCAAGGCCAACGTGATCAGGATGGTGGTGGGTCAGGACAACTTGCTCGATGTCATCGACCTTAATCCCGAGTGATTGCAGTTGCTGCTGGAAAGATGCCCATGCTTCATCTGTCTTTGCACCTGCATCGACTAAAGTCAGTTTCTCACTCTCAATCAAATAGACATTCACATCGCCGACTGCGAATGGTGTAGGTAACGTTATACAATGGATCTGTTCATTTATATTCAAAATAACAACGCCTCCGTTGTGGTAGAAGTTCTAATAATTATGTAAAAATGAATGGGTACTCATTCATATTATAGCGTAGTTCAGAACGATTCCAAAGAGTGAAGCAGGGATTACATTTCTCTATTAACATCCTTATGGTTAATCGTCGGTACAACCCAATTCCAATAATTCCGCATGTTCGATCGGTGCAGATAGATGAGGAAAAGGGTGAAAAAGATAAAAAGTCACCCTGATTCGCCCCTTTACATTCCATTTTTCAACTATGTGTTCTCTTTTTGTCATTATTTTCGTTATATATGACTTAAACGCTTCACTCTATACCGATCATGTAACAAGAAAAAAACAGGCGATTTCTAATGTAAACCACCTGTGTTCTTAAGCGTCAATTTCAATAGCTTGGAAATCGCGACCGGCAACATATCGTGGAACACACCAAAGGAATAATCAATATTCAATCGTTCCGTCCATTTGTGAGCATCCCGACCTTGAGGACCGAGATTCATGACAGGGATCTTCAACTGTTGCAGTTCATCCAACGGAAAGCGATATCCGTTTTGGAAGAGTGGCATGTTCCGGAACAACGGCTTCAAGCCTTCGACTGACTGAGAAAGGCTTGTAAAGCTCAAGTCTGAGAGCCCCGCAAAGTAATTCTGCTCTTTTAAAACGACATTATGCTTCGTTTCTGCATACTCGATCATCTCCCGGACAACCTGCTTGATAAATGGATTTTTCCGTGATGAAACCGCAGGATAGAAAGGCGGACTGTAAAACAAGACGATCATCGGCCCTTCATCCTTACAAAGCGATGCAAGGTCATAAACGAGACGGGTGGAAAGATCGCGGTCACCGAGTACTTTGAAGTTCGCCGCAATATATGCCTGACGCCGGACGATTTCCGCCTCTCCGTATTGTTGGATGGCTTTCTCCAGTAAATCTTGATAGGTGAAAACGGAAATCTTATGTTCCAACGGTTCAAATGATTCCCATTGGGTAAACGTCATCGCGTGATTGTACAGGTGCTTTTCGATTCGTCTCGCCACTTTCGAAGCGAGTGACAATAAGTCTTTATTGATTTCATTCACCGACCGATCCATCACCATCAGATTGTACATCGTGACGGCAACATGTGGAATCTGCACAGAATACTCTTCCTTCAAATCTTTCTGCATCAAATTGGTCGGAGGTGGCGTCACTTCACCTTCGATCGATTCACAGAAATCGGTGTTCAACTCAAGCTCTTTCGTAAGCTCAGAAACCATGTAATTGGCGTTGATGCCTGAGAATGGCTCACCGACATGGGTTTCCATTCCATAGCATAGGAAGCCTGGCAATAATTTTCCGATTGAACCGGTATAGACGTACTGATTCGTATCACCCGGATAACGCGTGAAGACAGGCTCTGAATTCAAACACGCTTTATAGTCGAGATCGTGCATTTGGGACATCTCTAGCAGGACTTCTACCGCTTCCATCATCCCCGTGGAATTGGCTTCTTCATCAGGGACGGTAAGCAGCAGCAAATTGCCATCAAATTCACCTTGTGTGGCCTTTTCAATCATGGACATTTGAAGCGTAAGTCCCGCCTTCATATCCATCGAGCCTCTCCCGAACAACCATTCCGAATCCTTCAGGTCTTCTCGGACAAGGTCAGGCAGTTCATCTATGTTTGCAAGAAATTCCTGCGTCAATTCTTTCGGCCGGAATGCGAGGTTCTTCCATTCTCCGTAGTCTTCCACATCCACTACATCGAAGTGGCTGATCAAAACGACCGTTTCTTTCTTATTGCCGTTACGGACAAACGCAGTGACGAACTTACGGCCATCACTGGTCGGATGGATTTGCAAATCCTCAGGATTCTTTTGAAAATAATCCAGGTCATTCAACTGCATATGGATGAATTCACTGATCGCAAGTTCCGCTTCAGATCCGGTGATACTCGGAAACTCAATCAGGTGACATAGCAATTCCTTCAAACTTTCTTTATCCTGCCACTTCCTCATAGATGCCTCACTCCCATATTAAAAGTATGTCGAAATTTGTATGTGTATAGTAAGATTTCGGCGGCTGAAGTCGAATTCCTTTCTATAGTGAAAAAACTTTTTGGAATAAGAAGTGTGACCATTCGAGCTGGATCTACGCACTGGTGGTTCACTTGTGTATACTATATAAATAATGCTAAATTACTGATTAGAGAATACATTTTTCCAGAAAAAAAATGGGACATCACACCATTCAAGGAGAGATTGGTTTGACCTATATTTTCGCACACCGTGGTGCAAGTAAGTACGCACCTGAAAATACAATGGCAGCTTTCCGAAAGGCATATGAACTGAAAGCGGATGGCATCGAACTGGATGTTCAGCTGACGAAAGATAAAGTGCCCGTCATCATCCATGATGAATCGCTGAAACGTACGACTAGCGTCAAAGGGTTTGTCGGTGAGTATACTTTTGAGGAACTGAGATGTTTGGATGCCGGCAAATGGTTTTCTAAAAAATTTAAGGGTGAGAAAATTCCATCCCTTGAAGAGTTCCTCATCTGGATGAAACCGACTCATCTTTTACTGAACATCGAATTCAAGAACAATATTTTGCCTTATTACGGCATGGAAAAGATCGTGTACGATCTCGTAAAGTTACATGGACTGGAAGATCGACTCATTTATTCTTCCTTCAATCATTACAGTTTAAAAGAACTGAAAAACCTGGACGCCTCTGTCGATATTGCGCCACTCTATTCCAATGGATTGTACGAACCATGGAAGTATGTGCAGCAGCTGCCTGCCTACAGTGCCCATCCAAGTTGGCGTACGTTAAACCAAACGATCTTGAACGGTTTTAAAAATGCCGGCATCAAAGTCCGTCCTTATACGATCAACGATCCGAAGCGTATGAAATGGTTGTTCGAGAATGAAGTGGAAGCGATCGTCACTGACATCCCTGATGTTGCACGGGCTGTAAAAGCTGGAACACATTCCACGAAAGGTAAGAAAGTCATAAATGCACTGCAAAAAATCAATTTGAAAAGCTGGCGATCATGATCGTCAGCTTTTTTTTCATGTTTAAAGGATGAGCATATAAGAGATGTTCCCACATGTCCTTGTGATAAACTTAACGATAACGAAACAGAGAAATTAGGAGTGGAGTGCATGAGCAGAAAGCTATTTGAACCGATTACTTTTAAAGATGTCACATTGAAAAATCGGATCGTCATGTCACCGATGTGTATGTATTCTTGTGAAGCTGAAGATGGTCAGGTGACGAATTGGCATAAGACGCATTATACGAGCCGCGCGGTCGGACAGGTCGGCTTGATTGTATTGGAAGCGACAGCCGTACATACTCAAGGACGCATTTCAATGCAAGACCTTGGCATATGGGATGAAAGTCATGTCGATGGACTGTGTACATTGGTCGAAATGATACACGAACAGGATGCAAAAATCGGTATCCAACTCGCACATGCTGGACGGAAGGCGATTGTAGAAGGACCGACCTATTCCTCCTCCGCAATACCGTTCAATGATGATATGGAAGTACCGAATGAAATGACGATTGAACAAATTGAAGAAACAGTTGAAGACTTTCGCCAGGCTGCGAGAAGAAGTAAGGAAGCCGGCATTGATGTCATTGAACTGCATGGAGCTCACGGATATTTGATCAATCAGTTCTTATCCCCTTTGATTAATAAACGGACAGATCGGTATGGAGGGTCAAAGGAAAATCGATTCAACTTCCTTAAAGAAATCATTAAAGCTGTGAATACAGTCTGGGATGGGCCGCTCTTCGTTCGGATTTCAGCGAATGACTATAACGACGAAGGCTATTCTGTTGAGGATTATGTGGAATACGCACAGTGGATGAAGGAGCTTGGCGTCGATCTGATCGACTGTAGTTCTGGAGGTGTCGAACCTGCTAAAATCAAACCATATCCGGGATATCAAGTCCAGTATGCCGAAGCGCTCAAGAAGGAGGCCGGCATTGCGACCGGTGCTGTTGGAATGATCACGTCTCCCCTTCATGCAGAAGAGATTTTACAGAATGACCGGGCAGATTTAATCTTCCTGGCGAGAGAGTTGTTGCGCGATCCTTACTGGCCGCGAAGAGCTGCGATTGAACTGAAGACCGATATCGAATCACCGAGACAGTATGAGCGAGGTTGGTAAAAGATATGGAGCTATTCATTACCATTATGAGGGATTTTCTTTTTCTTAGGGATGAATAGCCTCTATTCATTACCATCACGAGGGATTTTCCTCTTCATAGGGATGAATAGCCTCTATTCATTACCATCATGAGGGATTTTCCACTTCATAGGGATGAATAGCCTCTATTCGTTACCATCACGAGGGATTTTCCCTTTCATAGGGATGAATAGCCTCTTCATATGAAAAAGATCGACTCAGAAATCGAGTCGATCTTTCTTTTTTTTCTCTTTTTTTCTCATTTTGTATTGTGCTTTCGTCCATTTCAACAGTTGGTCAATAGATTGTACGTATCGCCCTTCTTCTTCAGATGTAACATTTTGCTCTCCATATCGGACTCTCTGATAAATACGGTTGATCTCAGCGGAAAGCTCATCTGGAGCGTCTACTCGATCAAGCCATTCCAAAACCGCTTCATTAGATCTTCTTCCAGATTCATACGTAGTCATTTTCTTTTCAAGCCGGAAGAGCTGTTTCCTGATTTTATTGTCAGGTCCTTTCACTTTTCCACCAAAATAATTCTTCGGAACGTCTTCTTCAAAAATAACGCTTTTTTCATGCATCCCATCAAATGCAAACCGGTCCAATTTCATCATTCTTCTCTTGTACAACTTAATCCCATACCAAATTAATCCGGCGATGATCAGTATGACAAGCATATAAGTGAACCAATCGTTTTGATTGTTCTCATAAACCAGCTTCTTTAATTCCTCATTCTGCTCTAAGCTCGTTTCTACGTCTTCGGCATCCTCCCGATCGATCTCCTTTTCGCTCAACAATCTTTCAAATGCCCCGAAAACAAAGCTAAAAGGATAGTAGAATATGACTGCAAAGGCTGCGGCAAAACTTTTCAAGATGAACATCGCTGCTGATTTGATAAATGGAAAGAATGCAGCAATCAGAATAGTACCACCAATGGTTAGAAGTGCAAATCTCGTAATCCAGTTGTTCACGACCGTATTCGGGTTACTCTGAATATAGCGATTGACACGTGTGAGCGTGAACAAGATCGTCTGCAAGAATAGCAACCCTAACACGATTGGTACCGCTTCGTTATTCGCATATAAGAAAAGGAACAATAGACCGGATACAATCGAGAACAGCAGCATGTTCGCTTCTTGACCCAAGTCTTCATCAAAATAGTGACTCGTGAAACGCCAACCGACAAAAGCAGTCGTGACAAGTAAGATGAACATATCAATCTCGAGCAACCAGCCGATACCGATTAAAACCGGTAACGCAAGCAGAATCTTACCGACGGTTGCAGAGATCCGCGGTAACAAGAGCTCGTACAGAAAACCGCCAATTACCATCAATGCGAAAACTTGTAGATATTGATTTTCTTTGTACGGAGCAAATGCCCATACGGTCATGATCAGGAGGAATGTCATATCCACCGAATAGTGAAGCCATCTGGAAAGGAGTCGATTTGAAATCTTCATGATGTCGCCCTCCTCGTTTCCATTCTTTCAAGGCTTGCGGACTCTCCATCCAACTGAACATGGAATACATCCATCCCTTTCTTTTTCCATCGGTCGTAAAAATAGTCATCTGACGATCGATCACCTAAGACGATGACGGAAGTCGAATCGGACTCCCAGCTGTCATACATACTTAAAAGCCTGTGCATTGGCACCCGCACGCTGTTGATATTCATCCTAGACAGGAGCTCCAATGCTTTCATCAGATGCGGTTTACCTTCTCCTTTTTCCAGATGGAGATATGGGACTCTCCCTTTCGTCCGGATATTCACATACATATCAAACGGTATGCTGTGTTGGGTGGCATACTGGCACAAATATGCAGCATGACTGATTTGTTTCTCTGAAACTTCCAATTCTCCATATTCCGAAATGAGCGCACTACTCACATTGATGTTCAGTAGAATCGTCCACGATTGAGACAATGTTTTTTCATAGATTTTCGTTTGAAGCTCATTCATCCGGGCAGATGCCTTCCAGTGGATCCGTTGGAACGAATCGCCGGGCTCATATTCTCTCGTTCCGATGACTAGACTCTGATCCTCGTATAATGAAAGAGGGACTGCCCGATCTCCCTGTTTTAGCTGATCCAGTTTATGGATCCCTTTCACAGGTACTGGTGTCGGATAAACGATAAACTCCGTCCGGACAAGCCGATCGTTCAACAACTGATATTGTTCGAGGTTCAAAGGATCGCTGATATGTAATTCGAAGTTGGAAATCTTTGCTACGCCGCGTTTTAATCCTTTGACCGGAATTTGGATCGTCTTTGTCTCTTTTGGTTGGAATACCAGTGGTAATGAAAATATGTTATAGCCTTTTCGTTCGTCCCTCGGCTTAAAGTCTCCTAGACTCACTTCTGTATTCATCGAAAATACGAGGTTGCTTTGAAGTACCGGTAATCGACTGCGGTTGGTCATCGTTAAATACCATGTTTCATTATCGTCCGGAAACATCCGATACACTTGTTTCTTATTCAAAAACTGAATTTGATCGGTAACCGTTTTCAAATATTTCGTCGATAAAAAAAGACTCAGAATGATTAGTACGCCCACCATGAACAAAAATCTCAATTCACTATAGAAGGATACGATCATAATCAGGATGGAAAACAGATACAAAAACTTTTGTGTTTTCCCTGAATGGATCATTTTCCGCCAATTCATTCTCTTACAGCTCCAGCTTCGACTGGTACCTCGACTTCTTCAAGAATGGTTTCGATCACTTGATTAGAGGTCTTCCTCAATTCACCGTCCAATGACAGTACGATTCGATGGGCAAGGACAGCCGTCGCAAGTTTCTTAACATCGCCTGGAATGACATATTCTCGGTCCTGAAGCCAAGCATAAGCTTGTAAAGCACGCATGAACGCGAGTGTTCCCCTCGGGCTCACACCGACCTCAATGAACTTTGAATTCCTAGTTTCGTTAATGATATTCAGGATATACTGTTCGATATCGGTGCTGACGTGAATCTGTTTGATCATATTTTGCATCTGGATGATCTCATCGGTTGAAAAGACGGGCTTCAGGAATTCAATCGGTTCCTGCTCACGGTACGCCTGCATGATCATCTGTTCTTCTCTCAATGTCGGGTAACCGACTTTGATCTTAAGTAAGAATCGGTCCAATTGCGCTTCTGGTAATGGGAACGTCCCTTGTGATTCAATCGGATTCTGCGTCGCCAGTACAATGAAAGGCACTGGTAAAAGTTCCGTGTATCCATCGATGGTCACCTGTCGTTCTTCCATCACTTCCAACAGACTGGATTGGGTCCTTGGGGTGGCTCGGTTGATTTCATCTGCCAGTAAAACGTTCGTCATGACAGGACCGTATCGCATCTCGAACTCTCTCGTTTTTGGATTCAAGTATTGAATGCCTGTTACATCAGATGGAAGCACATCTGGCGTGAATTGAACCCTGCGGAATGATCCGTCAATTGACTTAGCCAGGCTTTTCGCGAGCATCGTCTTTCCTGTCCCAGGAACATCTTCCATCAGTACGTGTCCTTTTGCGAGTAGCGCGACCATTAACAGTTCGACGCTTTCCTCTTTCCCGATTAATACTTTTCCAATCCCCTGTTTCAAATCATTCAGCTTCGTTCTCATTTCCATTTTGTTGATCCCCCTTTTTCTCTACACCTCTTCGTATTGAATGATCTCCGTATTTCTTATGGAGGTTGTTCATCGTATCGTACAGCTTTTCTTCTTTACTATAATCTTTATATGTAAACAAATCCAACTGCTGGGTGGCATGACTTCTCTCTATGATCTGTGTAGCCGTTATGCCTAACAATCGGACAGGTTCTTCATTCCAATTTTGGTTGAATAAATGCATCGCGATGTCAAAGATCTCTTCTTTCTTGAATACCGGATTTAACATCGTATGGCTTCTCGTAATCGTTTTCCTGTCGGCATATCGAATCGTCAATTGGATCGAATTCGTCATCACATTTTTTCGCTTTAATCGTTGTTGAAGGGATTCGGAAAGCTCTCTCAACACTTGGGAGGCTTGATCGGTACGGAGCAGATCTTGTGGTAAGGTGGTGGAAGTTCCAACAGACTTGAACTCACTGGAAGCTTCAGGGTCTACAGGACGATCGTCGATTCCATTCGAACGCTCCCATAGCTTTTGACCATTTTTACCTAGCTGGAGCTTTAGGTCGTATGCCTCTTTTTTCGCAAGGTCCCCGATTGTATATACATCGATCTCATGAAATTTCTTCATCGTTTTCTTGCCGACACCATGCATTTCCTCGATCGGTAAAGGCCACAGTTTATTTGCTAATTCCCTTTTGCGCAGAATCGTTATTCCGAGCGGTTTTTTCATATCCGAAGCCATCTTCGCCAGGAACTTGTTCGGTGCAATCCCGATACTGCATGGCAGATGTTGTTCGTCGTGGAGACGCTGTTGGATTTCCTTTGCAATTAGGATCGGTGAGCGGTCGATTTGAAGACTAGTGACGTCCATGTACCCTTCATCAATAGAAATCGGCTCCACTAATTCCGTATATTCATATAACAAATCAAACATCTTCTTCGATGCCGCTCTATACTTTTCAAATGAAGGTGCCATGACAATCAAGTCCGGGCAATTCTTCTTAGCCTCCCAAACTGGCATTGTTGTCTTGACCCCCTGGGCTCTCGCTTCGTAACTGCTCGTTACAACGATCCCACGTCTTTCCTCCACATTCCCAGCGATAGCAAGAGGTTTCCCTCTTAACTCTGGATTAAGCGCACTTTCGACTGAGGCGTAGAAGCTGTTCATATCAATATGGAAGATTATTCTTGCTGTATTTTCCTTTTTCAACATGAACCCTTTCACCTCGAACAAAATCGTCAAAAAATAATATAGTAAGAATATTTTGAAAATTCTATATACTTGTGCTAAAATGGAACTATAATAGGAGGGAGGATTGTTCTTATGTATAATCGCATTCGACATTATTCTCATACCCCTTACCCTAAACTGAGATTTAAGGTTTTGGCTGCAGTAGAACATGTGAAAGCAGAGCAACATCGCTCCCCCACTATCAATGAGCTTTCCATTGTAACAGGCGCATCCGTAGAATGGATCCTTGAATCCATGGAATTCAACGTAACGTCAAACCAAAAATTCCCCGGTTTGAGTGAATGCACATTACATTAGCTGCCGTCTCTTAAAGACTTCGAAGTCCTTTCCGTCCAATCTATGAACTCAGAACCATGGAAGTATTGATTCAGTTCTTTATGGAAATCCATCATTTGTTTCATGAATTTCAAATGATCATCAGATTGTTTACTATAGTCTTCTAGATAGTCATACAACTTATACGAGAATTCATAGGACTCTTGAATTTTCTGTTCCCCTAAGTCCGTCAATGTCGCATATGAAACCCGTCGGTCAGCCGCTTTTTTCATCAAGGTGATGAGACCTTTCTGCTTGAGACGTGTAATGACCTGCATAACCGTAGACACATCCCACAATCCGATGGATGCTATTTTCGTGATGGTTGCTTCTTTTTCGAGATGGACAATCCACAGCACGTGTTGTTCAGCTTGGGTCAATCCAATACTTCGAGCTGATTTTTGCCATTCTTCTTCTAATACTTTATAAGTCCCTCTCAAATAATTCATGATGATATGCAAGTTGGACATATTGACTTTCACTACCAGCGCCTCGCTTTCTCTAGTCTATTTATAGGCATTAAAAGGTAGTTTAATATTAACATATTTTGTAAACTTCGACACCCTTCAATGCTTATTTTACAAAATTCGTTTCAGGGTGCATAAATACGACTAGCTCTATGGAAGGAGTTTTCCACTTTCACTAATAAGGTAAAATGAGAGGTTGACCTGGAGCTGTGAGGACTTTCAACACGAAAAGAGTCCCAATTCTCCAAATCAACCTTCGTCATTGTACTTATTGATTTCCTACTTCGCGAATGATGTTGACGACCAATTCGGAAGTCTTGACTAATTCTTCAATCGGCATACGCTCATTCTTAGTGTGGATCTCTTCATATCCGACTGCGAGATTGACCGTCGGAATTCCGAAACCTGCAATGATGTTCGCGTCACTTCCTCCGCCACTTTGTTGCAATTCTGGTTTACGTCCAAGTTTCTCAACCGCTTGTTTTGCCACTTCAACAACATGGTCCCCATGGTCATATTTGAAGCCAGGATACATGACGTTCACATCGACATGTGCTTTTCCGCCCATTTTTTCTGCTGTTTCCTCAAACGCATCCTTCATCTTCTTCACTTGCGCTTCCATTTTTTCAGGGATCAATGAACGAGCTTCCGCAAGAATTTCCACGTGATCGATCACGATGTTCGTGTTCGTACCTGCACCGCCTTCAAAACGTCCGATGTTCGCGGTCGTTTCTTCGTCAATGCGTCCTAACGGCATTTTCGCGATCGCTTTTGCTGCAATCGTAATGGCAGAAACGCCTTTTTCCGGTGCTACACCTGCGTGTGCCGTTTTCCCTTCGATGACTGCTTTCACTTTCGCCTGTGTAGGAGCAGCAACGATGATGTTTCCGACCTTACCATCAGAATCGAGCGCGAATCCGAATTTCGCATCCACAAGGGATGGATCCAATTCTTTCGCACCGACAAGTCCGGATTCTTCACCTACTGTGATGACGAATTGAATTTGTCCGTGCTGGATATCTTGCTCCTTCAGAACTTTGAGGGCTTCAAGCATTGCGGCAAGCCCTGCCTTGTCATCTGCACCAAGGATTGTTGTGCCATCTGTTTTGATGTACCCATCCTCAATGGAAGGTTTTACACCTTTACCAGGTACGACCGTATCCATATGAGAAGTGAAGTAGATAGAGTCAGCAGAACTGTTAGAAGCAGGTAATGTACAAACGAGATTCCCTGCACCATGGCCTGTTCTCTCTTTGGAATCGTCTTCTACGACTTCAAGTCCCAAGTCTGAAAACTTCTTCTTCAACACTTTCGAAATTTCTTCTTCGTATTTTGTTTCTGAGTCGATTTGTACAAGCTCTAGAAACTCTTCTACAAGTCTGTCTTGATTGATCATATAACCAAGTCTCCTTTCAGGTCTTTATAACGGTATATTGCCGTGTTTCTTATAAGGACGATGCACTTTCTTGTTCCTGAGCATATGTAAGGATTGGGTCAGTTTGATCCGCGTCTCCCTTGGATCGATGACATCATCTACCATACCCCTCGCAGCAGCAACATACGGGTTCGCAAACTTCTCCCGGTACTCTTCGATTTTTTCTTTTCTCGTCTGCTCAGGATCTTCACTATTGTTGATCTCTTTTGCAAAAATGATATTCGCTGCACCTTCAGGTCCCATGACGGCGATTTCAGCATTTGGCCATGCAAACACAAGATCCGCTCCAATGGATTTGCTGTTCAGTGCAACATATGCGCCGCCATATGCTTTTCTAGTGATGACGGTGATTTTCGGTACAGTCGCTTCTGAGTATGCGTATAGGATTTTCGCCCCATGTCTAATAATACCGCCATGTTCCTGCTTAATGCCAGGGAAAAAGCCTGTCACATCTTCAAAAGTGATCAACGGGATATTGAAACTGTCACAGAAACGGATAAAACGAGCTACTTTATCGGAAGAATCGATGTCCAGTCCTCCTGCCATCACTTTCGGCTGATTACAGATCAGACCGACGGATTCTCCGTTGATCCTACCAAACCCAACGACGATATTTTTTGCAAAATCTTTATGAACTTCCATAAAGGAACCTTCATCGACCACTTCTACAATAACATTTCTGACATCATAAGGGCGAATCGTTTCGAATGGAACGATATCAGCGAGATTGTCGCGGTAATCCGATTCATCATCCACTTGTTTCGGTTCCGGTTTCTCTTCGCTGTTTTGTGGCAAGTAATCGAGCAAGCGTCGCACATTTGCTAACACTTCTTCTTCAGTAGGTGCCGTGAAGTGGGCATTGCCGCTCTTCGAACTGTGAACTTTCGCTCCACCAAGGTCTTCTGAGCTGATCTTCTCACCCGTTACGGTTTCAATGACTTTCGGTCCGGTAATGAACATCTGACTCGTCTGTTCGACCATGAAAACGAAATCGGTAATGGCAGGAGAATAAACCGCCCCACCCGCACACGGTCCTAGAATGACCGAAATCTGAGGGATGACACCGGAATAGACGGAGTTTCGATAGAAGATTTGGCCGTACCCATCCAGGGATACGACCCCTTCCTGGATACGAGCGCCTCCTGAATCGTTCAAGCCGATGAATGGTGCACCGTTCTCAGCCGCGAGATCCATCACCTTCGCGATTTTCTGGGCATGCATCTCTCCGAGTGCGCCTCCGAAAACAGTGAAATCTTGCGCAAACAGATAGATCGAACGACCGTGGACCGTCCCATATCCGGTCACGACCCCTTCACCAGGCGCACGGTTCTTGTCCATACCGAAGTCGTTCGTCCGATGTTCGATGAACGGATTAATTTCAACAAAGCTTCCTTTATCCACCAACAGGTCGATCCGCTCACGAGCCGTCAGTTTCCCTTTTTCATGCTGTTTATCGATCCGTTCGTCACCGCCGCCCATTTCAACTTCGCGGCGCCGGTCATACAGTTCATTGATTTTATCGTAGATGTCCATGATTACAAACGCTCCTTCGATTCTTTTTCACACAATTCATAAAGTACACCATTCGCCGATTTCGGATGCATGAATGCGATCGATGCTCCTCCTGCTCCAGGCTTAGGTGCATCGTGGATCATTTGGATGCCTTTCTTTTTCAATTCTGCAATTCTACCTTCGATATCTTTTACACCAAGTGCGACATGGTGGATTCCTGGTCCGCGCTTATCAATGAATCCTTGGATTGAGCTTTCTTTGGATGTCGGCTCCAACAATTCTAATTTCACATTGCCTGCCTCGATGAACGCGACCTTCACATTCTCGGATTCCACTTCTTCAATCCCTTGCAGCTTTAGTTGCAGTGTGTCCAAATAAAATGGTAGCGAGTCATCTAGCGATTGGACAGCGATTCCAATATGGTCGATCTTCTCCACTAGTTCCATTTCACTCTTCACTTCAATTCCATCTCTCTGATACACAGCCTGTTCGATGAACTTCGCTGTGTCGATCGAGAGCGTGCCTGGTGTGAAGATTTTCTTAATACCTTGTTCTTCTAAAAACGGGATGTCTTCCCACGGAATGACGCCACCTCCGACTACGATGATGTCATCGGCACCTTGTGCTTTCAAACCTTTAATGACTTCTGGGAAAAGTTCATTATGGGCACCAGACAAGCAGGACAATCCGATTGCGTCGACGTCCTCTTGAATGGCGGAAGCAACGATCTGTTCCGGTGTTTGTCTTAGGCCTGTATAAATGACTTCCATCCCGTAGTCCCGCAATGCTTGAGAAATGATCAATGCTCCACGGTCATGTCCATCGAGTCCTGGTTTTGCAATCAATACTCTTATTTTCTTTTCCATCTGATTTCCCTCCGTCTCCGCTGTTTAGATTCCTGTAAATTCCCCGAACTCTTCACGTAATACGCCACAAATTTCACCAATCGTACAGTAGGATCTCACACATTCCACGATGTGTGGCATCAAGTTGTCTGAACCTTGAGCAGCCTGGCGAAGTGCTTCTAACTGAGCGCTCGCTCGTTCTTGATCCCTGTTTTCCCGGATCTCAGCCAATTTTTTCACCTGATTCGCCGCAAGTTCAGGATCGAGTCGATGTAATTCAGGCTTTGGTTCATCATCTAATTGATACGCATTCATCCCGACGACGATTTGATCGCCTTTTTCAATGGCTTTCTGCGTTTCGTAAGCCGTATGATGGATTTCACGCTGCATGTAACCTTGTTCAACCGCAGAAACCGCTCCGCCTAACTCTTCAATTTTATCTAAATAACGGTTCGCTTCATTTTCCAATTCACTTGTCAACGACTCAACATAGTAAGAGCCTGCGAGTGGGTCGACGGTATCCGCTACACCGCTTTCATTCGCGAGAATTTGTTGCGTACGTAAGGCAATTCGTGCTGAATCCTCTGTCGGTAGAGCGAGCGCCTCATCACGGGAATTCGTATGAAGACTCTGCGTTCCGCCAAGTACAGCCGATAAAGCTTGCACCGTCACACGGACGATATTGTTATCCGGTTGTTGCGCCGTTAACGTAGAACCACCCGTCTGGGTGTGGAAACGAAGCTGCCAGCTTTTCGGATTCTTCGCATTGTACTCTTCTTTCATGATCTTCGCCCACATTCTTCTCGCTGCTCTGAACTTGGCCACTTCTTCGAAAAATTCATTATGTGCATTGAAGAAGAAAGCGAGACGTGGTGCGAATTTATCTATATCGAGCCCAGCCGATAAGGCAGCCTCGACGTATGCTTTTCCATTTGCAATCGTAAAAGCAAGCTCTTGCGCTGCAGTCGCTCCTGCTTCACGGATGTGATAACCGGAAATACTGATTGTATTCCATCTAGGCACATTGTCAGAGCAGTATGCAAAAATGTCCGTAATGAGACGCATCGATGGTTTTGGCGGGAAGATGTAAGTCCCTCGCGCAATATATTCTTTCAGGATGTCATTTTGGATCGTTCCTGAGATTTTTTCGGGTGAAACGCCTTGCTTTTCTGCAACGACGATATACATTGCCAGCAGCACTGCAGCAGGAGCATTGATCGTCATTGATGTACTTACTTTATCCAATGGGATCCCTTTCAATAAAGCTTCCATATCCTCTAAGGAATCAATCGCTACACCGACTTTCCCGACTTCGCCTCTCGACATCGCATGATCAGAATCATAACCGATCTGAGTCGGGAGATCGAAAGCGACTGACAGTCCCGTTTGTCCTTGCTCGAGCAAATAGTGGAACCGTTTGTTCGTTTCAACTGCAGAACCGAAACCGGCATATTGGCGCATCGTCCAATGACGTGCTCGGTACATGGTCGGCTGGATTCCTCTCGTATATGGATATTGTCCAGGCAGTCCGAGCTGCTCCATATAGTCAGATTCCAGTTGCTCCGGTAAGTATAAGCGTTCAACCGGTATATTGGATGAAGTTCGGAACTCCTCTTTCCGTTCCGGGAATCGCTCCATCAACTTTTCCGTCGTTTCTTTCCATTCTTTGTATAATTGATTAAAGTCTTTCTCCTGTTCCATTCTAGAAGCCTCCTTTTCCATAACGTAAAACATATATACCACCTACATCACTTCTCTATGTAAGCGGTTAACTCCTGCAAATCGTCGAAAAAACTCGATATATACATTTTCCTTGTTCCCTCGACATAAACTCGGTACAATTGAAGTGAGTTTTTAGGAGGTATTAGTCATGCGTAATAAGTGGATGAGAATCATGATCTACATTATGATCATAGCAATGTTAGTTTCTCTACTTGCGAATGTGGCACTCATGTTCTAGTCACATTTGCCAAGATCCTATGAGAATAGAGTTTAAAAATCTCAAAAAAAGACGAATATGTCTAATAGTTGAAAAGGAGTGTGGTGAATGATGTCTGAGAATTTCCAAGAGTTAAAAAATATTTTTGCTAGAACAGAAGATGCCTTAAATATATTTATGGGTATTCTTGAACCGACCATTGAAAATGCTAAAGACGAGCACGAACGTCTGTATTTTCACCACATTTATGAAGAAGAAGAGCATCGACAAGATCGGTTGAACATGGTCAATCCCAAGCTGGAGCATTTCATCCAAAACCCGGATGCAACCAACCCATCTAATCATGAGTTTGTAAGACTGTTACAAGATATCAGTCTTGAGAAGTTCGGTCTTCATAATTTCTTGGAACACTTAGACCTTGCTCTCTTTCAATTTAAAGATACTGAACATGAATCGAACTTGCAAAATCTACGCGATATGACAAATGAAGATTACCAAACAATCAAAGCGCTATTGAATGACTTGAATGAGCGGTTTGATGGAGCTGTGAACACCGCTGCATCCGTTCCGACTGATGAAAAAGAAGGCAAGGCTGGGCATTTGAAAGTAGATATGTATACCGAGCAACCACAAGTACAGGATGCTTCAAACCGTACGAATCCTCACACTGAGAAACGTTACAAAAAAGGACTAACCGTTGGAAGCCTAAAAGGGAGGTAAAATGTATGAATAAAGTACAAATTTTTGCAGATTCCCCACTAACAGATCAAGACTGGAACCAGTTAGATGCGACCATTTATGACAGCATCAAGAGACAACTGGTCGGAAGAAGGTTTATTGATATTTACGGCCCGTTAGGTCAAGGTGTACAAACAGCAATCAATGACGTATATGAAGAAAAAGAACTAGGGTCTATGGGATATCACGGGGAAGAACTCGAATTATCCCAACCAACGAAACGCGTTAACTTGACGATTCCATTGCTTTACAAGGATTTCATGCTCTATTGGCGGGACATCGAGCAAGCGAAGACATTGGACGTACCGATCGATTTCTCAGCTGCTGCTAATGCTGCTGCTCAATCCGCGCTACTTGAAGATGATATGATTTTTAACGGTGCAAAGAAATTCGATCTGGAAGGTCTTATGAATGTGAAAGGACGATTAACACACATTCGCGAAGATTGGATGAAGTCTGGGAATGCATTCATGGATGTCGTCGAGGCTCGTAATAAGCTGTTGAAAATGGGTCATAGCGGACCTTATGCCCTCGTCCTTTCTCCATCACTATATGCGCTGATTCACAGAGTACATGAAGGCACTCACGTATTGGAGATTGAACATATCCGCGAGCTTGTAACGGATGGGATCTATCAATCGCCAGTCATACAAGAAGATACAGGTGTACTGGTTGCGACGGGTCGTGAGAATCTTGATCTTGCAATTGCTGAAGATTTTGATTCCGCGTTCATGGACACTGAGAACATGAACTATTTATTCCGGGTATACGAAAGCTCTGTGCTACGGATTAAACGTCCATCTGCGATCTGTACACTTGAATCACCAACAAAAAAGTAGAATCCTAAATGGATTCTACTTTTTTAGAACTATGCGATCCGAAATGGTTTCTTCGGCACGATTTGTAGATTTGATAGTTCTGCTTCGTTCTCAATGACCTCTTCACCGATGTCATTTATGATCGTTCGGACTTCTTCTTCAAAAATCGGGTTACAAGCACCTTCGTTGACTTCACAAAGTCGTTTCAAATATTCGAGTCGCTGTTGCGTCTTTTGTTCTTTATAATAACTGTTCTTCAAATCACGGACCGGACAGTGGCGACAGGATGCCATCATACTGATTTCTTTTACGTTGACGATATATTTTTCACCTTTATCGGTTATAAACCCTAGTGAATAAAAAGTAGACCCAGAAAAGTCGACGTTCGTGATTACTGGATATGTAAATTCTTCTCCAGTATTCAAACGTATACGATTCGCTTCAATTGCTCCACCAATTTTCCTTTCATTCGTAAGGAGTGTATGCATGTCAGTGAAGCCATTTACATCGTATCCCATTTGAAGATCCTCCATTCAAAAGATTATGATAATCGTTCTCATTGATATTAATTCTCATTTTAAGTGAGAAACACTCTCATGTCAATACCAATTAAGTGTGATCTTCGAAAAGCAATAAGGAGGGCTTATCATTTTGAAAAAACCATTAACCGTAGGTTCATTAAAGACGAATGGGACGTTTACTCATATTCGTAGGGTTGAATCTACCGTTCAGGAGAAAGTTAAAGAGGAAGTTTCAGCAGGAACAGGTATGGATTGGGATCGTGGATTAACTTCAAAAACATCCACAGTGTATCTTACTCAAAATCATAAGATGTATGCCGTTTATCCAGAGAATAATCAATCTTTGCTGGATTCTGCATTGGATCAAGGCTGCGCCATCGATTATAAATGTAAAAAAGGAACCTGCGGAAAGTGCAGGGTCCATATAGTAAAAGGATCATCCTTACTCTCTGAACCGAACGAGCAAGAACTTGTGAAGTTGGGAGAACAGATTCCGCAAGGTTTCCGTCTTGCATGTCAAACACACATGAAATAGCTTAATATAGTAGTCCTTTTTCTTCCGCTAGTTGTTCAAATGAGCGGTCCGTGTCCATCACTAAAATTTTGGTGCCTAGTGGGGTCTGATCATATAACCACTGGATATCCTCCTCTGGAAAACGAACACAACCCGCGGTGATATAACGACCGATGGCTTCAGGTCGATTCGTACCGTGAAGACCAAAGATCCTTCCATCAGTCCCCTCAGCATCAAATCCAATCCATCTCGAACCAAGCGGATTGTCTGGGTCGCCACCTGGGATATCCTTTTTTCGATAATACGGATTAACTGCCTTTACGACAACAGTAAACTCACCTTCAGGGGTCAGGTCTTTCGACTTTCCAGTTGCGACCTGTCCCTCCATTTTTATGCTTCCTTCTTCCACATACGCATACGTGTTATTCGACTTATTTACGATGATATAGGGGTCGCCAGGTAATGGATTCGGCCCCAATGGCCAAATAGGTGAAACCATCATCATGACGGTAGTGATAAACAATGCGATTGATCCCATAACAGACAACTCCTCACGTTTTCTACATGGTTAGTTTGTCTGAATCTTGGAATCCATAATCATTCAATCTCTCGCTTTAAAGTACCTTTTCAAAATCAAATATTGTTCCATCTCAGTGAGGAAGTAATGAAGCGCTGATCGCGTTTCAAATTCGGAACGGTCTTTTGGAAGATCCATCCCTCGGAACGCTTCTCTCATCTCTTCAAGTTCATCCAGATAGATTTGTGCTGTATTCCCTGGATGGATCGCATCTGCAAGATCATCCAGAAAGTCAGCTATCCGAAAGTTCTGGATGTAGGTGTGGTCGATGGCGGTGATGATCGGCATGACCCTTCCGAGAATTTCGTATTGTTTTTCCCTCATTTTGAAATAGTTATAGTATTGGTCTTCATGTCGGGTAAGATGATTCTCGACATTCCGGAACGCGAGACTCTTCGCTTTTTGGATAATTTCGTCCGCTTCCACAATTTCTTTTCCGTCCCAATCACTTTTACCTTCTCTTAAAAATGAGGCGATTTCTTTAAGGATTTTCTCGAATTTCGACTCCAAATCACCCTGGTATTTCTTCAACTGTTTTTCCATGCTCGGCATGTACAGGTTCATGATCAACGCCATACCGATTCCGATGACGATGATGCCAAGTTCATTCCATACAATCGCCCATGTAAAATCTTGAATAACGAGGAAGTGGAGGATGATGACCGAGCTCGTGATGACGCCTTCCTTCAATTTCATGGCGACCATCGTAGGAATGAATACGAGCAGTAGCAGTCCAAGCACCAATGGATGGTACGAAATCCCTTCAAAGAAAATAAATGCGAATAGGATTCCGACGAGACAGGCGGCAAAACGCTCCCATGAACTGACGATCGATTTCTTTTTTGTCACCTTGATGCAAAGGATGGCAAGGATCCCTGCTGATATGTAAAATTCCAGATTGAAAGCCTGAGCGATGAGGATCGCTATGGGTGCTGCGATGGCAGTCTTGATGGTCCGATACCCAATTTGAAATTTCATGGGTTACCCCTTTCTCCTGTAGGAAAATCTTTCATTAATCATCCTGCCCAAAAAACGGATAAAGGTCAAACAAAAAAAACTCCGCTTTTGCTAAGCAGAGTTTGAATAGTCAATGAATGGCGCGCCCACCAGGATTCGAACCCAGAATACGAGAGCCGAAATCTCGTGTGATATCCATTTCACTATGGACGCAAATTTATTATGTGGTGACAGAAATTAATTTTATCGGAAGTCGGTTGGATTGTCAACATTGTTTTTGATGGAAAAAAGAACGTCATCCCTTGGATGGGCTGACGTTCTGAATCGTTCGATTTAGCAATGTTCTTTGAAGGCTTCCTGAAGCTTTTCGACGACCTCAATCGGCTCCGAACCTTCAATTTCATGTCGTTCAATCATCGTCAGCAACTTGCCGTCTTTCAGTAGTGCAAATGACGGTGATGATGGCGGGTAGCCTGTGAAGTAAGATCGCGCTTTTTCCGTCGCTTCTTTATCTTGTCCGGCAAAAACAGTTACCGTATGCTCTGGTTTCACATCGCTCTTGTGCAGCGCATAATTTGCCGCTGGTCGTGCGATACCACCTGCACATCCACAAACCGAGTTCACGAGTACAAGCGTCGTTCCTTCTTTCGTTAGTGCTGTATCGACTTCATCTGGAGTCGTCAACTCTTGGAACCCTGCCTCTTTCGCTTCATTACGCGCCGTTACGACGACATCATTCATAAAGAAATTAAAGTTCATATTACTCATCATCCAACACACCCTTTCCTTATCCCTCTTACCCCTATTTTATTCTGAATCAGGGTAGGAGCGCAAATTTGTGGATTCAATGTGAAGACTCATACACGAGTATGAGTCCTCCTTTATGGATTTTTTCTTTTTTGGGTACTCATAAAGCTCTATTCATCCCTATAAAATGAAAAAACCATCTATGATGGTTTTGAATATGGTCTATTCGTCCCTAAGAAAGGCAAAAAACACAGATGATGGTAATGAATAAGGGCTATTCATCCCTATTATTGCAAAAATCAGCGTTGATGGTAATGAATAAGGGCTATTCGTCCCTATCATTGCAAAAATCAGCGCTGATGGTAATGAATAAGGGCTATTCATCCCTATCATCGAAAAAATCACTGATGATGGTAATGAATAAGGGCTATTCATCCCTACCATCGAAAAAATAAGCGTTGATGGTAATGAATAAGGGCTATTCATCCCTATCATCGAAAAAGTCAGCATTGATGGTAACGAATACGAGAGATAGAACTCCGATCCTTCCTCAAAATCGCTAATTCTTCGATATGAGGGCAGGATAATTGTTCTACCCTTCACGAAAATCACTCAACCTTCAGTTTCGTGCACGATAATCGCTCTACCCTCCACGAAAATCACTCAACCTTCAGTTTCGTGCACGATAAGCCCTCTACCCTTCACGAAAATCACTCAACCTTCCAGTTTAGTGTACGATAAGCCCTCTACCCTTCACCAAATTCACTCAACCTTCCAGTTTAGTGTACGATAAGCCCTCTACCCTTCACCAAATTCACTCAACCTTCAGTTTCGTGCACGATAAGCCCTCTACCCTTTACGAAAATCACTCAACCTTCAGTTTCGTGTACGATAAACGCTCTATCCTTCACGAAATTCACTCAACCTTCAGTTTCGTGCACGATAAACGCTCTACCCTTCACGAAAATCACTCAACCTTCCAGTTTCGTGCACGATAAGCCCTCTACCCTTCACGAAATTCACTCAACCTTCAGTTTCGTGCACGATATCACCTAAATCTGCACAAAAAAAGAAAGCAAGCACGAGGCTCACTTTGAAAGGGGGTTAGGGGGTATAGAGGTGTTGTACTGGTTATATACCCCGCTGTCAAATTTTAAAACTATTTTCCAGAACTTTTTCTTTTAATTTAACGCTTTTTTTAACGTACGAATATTTTCTTCCATAATACTCATATAATCTTCTCCAGCATCCAGCTGTTCTTCAGTCAATGACTCCAGATTGCTCAAATAAAGTACTTCTGCATCCACTTCTTTACGAATCATCTCAGCGACATTCGAAGTGTAGTTTTTCTCAAAGATGATATAGCGGACATCATGCTCGCGGGCATAGTCAATGATTTTTTGCGCTTCCTTCTGGGTCGGTTCGTGCGATGGCGACAAGCCGGAAATGGAAATTTGCTTCAATCCGTACCGCTCTTCCCACTTGCCATAAGCACTATGCGCGACGATGAATTCTTTTCGCTCCGCTTCCTTTGCTACTTTTTCAAACTGTCCGTCCAGCTCCTGCAAATCACTTTTCAATGAGCCAAAATTTGCTTCGAATTCATCTTTCCATTCAGGGCGCAGTTCGATGATTTCATGCTTGATCGTGTCAGCCATTTGGATCGCCTGAACGGGATCGAGCCAGAAGTGAGGGTCCTCACCTTCATGATTATGCTCTTCACCCTCGTGATCCTCTTCATCATGATGGGCATCTTCTCCCTCGCTATCCTCTTCATCATGATGGGCATCTTCTCCCTCTTTTTCAGAATGGATCTGTTCCGAGGCCATAACGAAGACGACGTCCTGCTGATCCAGCGATTTTTTCGCTTTATCAATAAAACCTTCGAACCCTGCGCCGTTATAAATCAACATATCGGATTCAGCGATTTTAATCAGTTCTTTTGTTGTCGGCTCATACGTATGTCCATCCGCTCCAGGCGGGATAATCGATTGAACGTCTACATGCTCTCCACCGATCCGCTCAACAAAGTATTGCAACGGATAGATGGACGTATAAATTTTTAATTGAGATCCTTGTTCTTTTTCTGCCTCTGTGCCATCTGGACTGCATCCGGCAATCAACATCGAGAACAAGAGTATGACAGTGAATAATCTCAATGGTCCTTCCCCTTTCGTTTCTTTCCCATTACTATTTAAAATAAAAGCATTCTCTATTATATCGTAACCATTCCGATTTTCAAGCGTTAGACAGGCTGTTTCTCTGAAAAATAAAAAACAGGATGACTTTTTGCTTCAGTCATCCTGCTTCACCTATCTTTAGTATGCGCCTTGGGAATAAGTCAATTCGTAGCTGTGCGTGTAGATTTCGAACACATTTCCGAATGGATCTTCCACATAAACCATCTTATAGGGCTTTTCTCCTGGATAGTATTCGCGAATCGGCATACGTTGTTTTCCGCCATATTCTTTAATTTTCTCAACAATTCCCTCGATATCAGGATCCTGGATACAGAAGTGGAACAACCCAGTCTTCCAAAATTCGAAGTTGTTTTCAGGGTACTCATTATGTGAGAACTCGAACAGCTCAATGCCAATTTTATCACCTGTAGCTAGATGGGCAATTCGGAATTCTTCCCAATCATTTCCCAATACGTCACGGCACATTTGACCGATTGGTGTGTCATCGTTATAGATTTTAGATGGTTCCATGATGACATACCATCCGAAGACTTCTTTGTAAAATTTGATTGCCTCATCAACGTTCGGTACAGACAATCCGATATGTGAAAATGTTCTTGGATATGGGTACATTTCAATTCCCTCCTGTTTATCTTTTGACAATGGTTATTATAAATCAGTAAGATTCGTTTATGTAAGAATGCACTTTTTTGTGAGAAACTAACCTTTAGGTAAGTAAGGAGTGGTAAGGAACGTGAAAGATTCCATTCAGGTCGATGATCAAGGTAAATTGAAATGCGCAATTGAATATACATTGAACAAAATCGGTGGGAAATGGAAGACGGTCATCTTATGGCACCTAGGTGTCGAAGGAACCTATCGATATAACGAATTGAGACGCCTGCTGCCAGGTGTGACGCACAAGGTACTAACAGAACAATTGAAGGAATTGGAGCAAGATGGACTCATCACTCGAAAGCAATTCGATGAGATTCCACCGAGAGTCGAATACTCCATGACGGAAAAAGGAATGACCCTCATGCCGTTGCTCCAGGAAATGCATCACTGGGGAACCGATAACAGCGAGGACTTTTGTTAATTGTAAAAATGAGCAGCAACAATGACTGCTCATTCTTTATTTCCAAAAGTTAAAAGGTGAACGGTGTCGTTCATCTTTTTATTTACAAAGACCCACCTTCGGATTACGCTTGAAGTATCCAACCTAAAGGGGTGTATGAAGTGGAAAATTCAAATTTTGCCATTGCACTATATCAACCAAAAGAAGGAAAAGAAGACGAACTGCTGAAGATCATTGAAGGTCACACACCACTATTACGACGCGAAGGCTTGATTACCGACTTCCAATCTTTACTTCTCAAAAGTGAAAACGGTACATATATGGAACTGTTCCAATGGAAATCTGTAGAGGCAAAAGATCAGGCACATGAATCAGCTACAGTGATGAAAGTTTGGGAACATATGATGGAAGTCGCCGAGATGAAAAACCTCTCCTCTCTTTCAGAAGCGGACCAATTGTTTCCCAATTTCAATCGATTAAAATAACACTGAAAAAAGGACACATAAACCGATTATGTGTCCTTCCAATTTATTTGACTTCCAGTACATACGAATTGAGTGTATGAAGTTTTTTGAAACCTGCATTTACATATAATTGGCACGCTTGTTCATTGTCCGCATCCACACATAAGACGATCTTCTCGAGTTCTTGGAAAGAGAACATGAAATCCAAGCCTTTTTGAACCAACCGCTTTCCAACTCCCTGTTTACGAAACTGAGGTGAAACAGCGACATAGTGAATGTCCCCTTCACCAAAAACGGGATTCGCTTCAACGTAAATATATCCCTTCAAGGTCCTATCATCCGTCTCCACGAACACTTTATTTTCTCGATTCTTCCTACCTAGAATATCATCGGTAGAAAAATACGTATCTCTGAACGTTTCGTCATGTAACTTTTGAAAATCCGTAAAGAATGACTCCGTCAACTCATCACACGCTTGCCCCATATCACCAGATACATAGTCACCTTGAGCAATTTTCAAAATGGCATGTCGATTCCGCTTTTCAGCTGCCAACCATTCCATGAACCGATGTGCATTCTCATTTTCCACATTGTAAAAACCATTCACCTTTTTCAAATGATCAGAAACTTGTCCACTTAAATACGCCCACATCAAACTGGCGACCTCATGCCAATGCTCATGTTTGACAAACGGTCCCCATAACTCGCCCTCACCACTATCTTTCTCCAAATCGATCCCAAACACGCCTACCAGACGTTCTTCCTCATAAGCAGTGACTAAAGAAGATGCCAACGGTAAGTCCGAAAAGTCATTGAGCAAGGTATAAAGGATCTCATCCCTCTGTTCCCCACAATAACCAACGTGGTGATGTTTCTTGTTATTCAATTCGGCTATGAAACGCGCAACTTCTTCATAGACTGGACGATCTTCCAAATGAATCATCGTTTTAACTCCTTGTTACGATTTCTTTGCCGTCGCTTCAAACGTGATCGGGTGTCCATGCGTTACCGGATATTTTCCATACTCATAACCAGATGAGATGACAATATTCTCAAACCCGACTAGCTCAAGAATCGTTTTGAACTCTTCTACCCCGTACCAACGCAATGGAAACTTCTCTAGCTCAGACTGGATTAACGTTCCGTTCCGCCACTTTTCATAACGGTTGTGACCAACTGTAAACTGGTTGATGTAATCGACTTGAACGATCTTGTCTTCCAGCGTGATGATATCCCCGTTCTCCAACTCCCACGTTTTTGTCGATACTTTTCCAAGCGTAATATCCGTTTGCAAAAACACATCGACGATCAATTTGCCTCCATGATTCAGATGCTTATGGAAATTCTTCAACGCCGCGATGGATTTCTCCCGCTCATGCAACAACAAGAATGTACCCGTCGGAATGATGATCGCTCCGTATTCAGTATCCAGTGAAAAAGATTCCATTTTTCCATTGAAAAGAGTCGGGTTCAACCCACGTTGCTGACAGTTCCTTCTGCAGATGCTAAGCATCTCCTCGGATGAATCGAAGCCATCTACGCGGAAGCCTTTCTCCAGCAACGGAATCAAGATCCGTCCAGTTCCCGTTGCAGGCTCGAGGATCGGTCCCTCCACCGACTCCAGACGCTCCATGTAAAACTCAATATCTCCGAACGAATAACCGATCGGCTTATCAATATCATAGATTTCAGATGATAAACGACTATAGTAACCTAGCATAGTTTCCCTCATTTGTTATTTAATTTTTTGTATATATTGATCAGTGGTCATCACTGTTGCAAATTCATCATGTAAAGTAGCAAGCGACACATGATGAATCGTTTCAGGATCCACCCTATCTCCGTTTTGGTCCATTAGCTCATAAGCAGCTGTAGCATCGGACAACAAGTATGTATCGTAGCCGTAGTTTCCGCTCATCCGTGTTGTCGTCGATACACAATGAGGTGTTGTCAGACCCATAATGACAATGTGCTTAGTGTTAATACTTTGCAAATACTCATTCAAATCGGTTCCGATGAAAGCGCTGTTCACATACTTAGTGAACACTTTCTCACTTTCAAGCGGTGCCACAATCTCTTTTATTGCGAAACCTTCCCCTGCATGATAGAAGACAGAATCCGGTTTGTCGCTTTTATGCTGAATATGGATCACTTCCCAACCTTTCTCACGATACACATCCAATACCCTTCTCATGTTTTCTTCCGCATTCGGATTATTACGCTCTCCCCACTTCGGATCAAAGAATGCATTCTGAACATCGACTATAACCAGCACTTTGTTATTCTCCATATGTATCCCCCTTATCGATGAAAAAAGCTCACTCAGCCTAATTCGATGAAAGACGCTTTTTACCTTTAAAACCAAAAAAAAGAAACCTAGAATATTTAAAGTTTCTTCACGCAAACTTGCAAGACGTTTCCATCTTGTTTCATTTACACCTCGGCAAAACCAACGGATAAAGAGGCTTAACGCTTTTTGTCAATCACTCTCGAGCATTCACTTCAACTGCTGCCCGAATGCCTGATTCGATGGCTCCTTGTATCCATCCGTGAGGTAGGCTCGTATGTTCACCTGCAAAATGGAGCCGACCTTCTGGAGTTGCCAGATGAAAGAACAACTCACTCTCCTGATTAGGCTTGAACATAGTATAAGCACCAGCTGCATAAGGGTCAGAACCCCAGCTATACACGCCACCTGCTACAAATTCATGAAAAATGTCATCCCCATACACCTTGGCAAGATTTTTAAGAGAATATTGTAACTTACGTTCATTGGACATGGACACCCATATCATGGCATCATCCTCCCAAGTGTAACTAGCAAGAATGACACCTGTTTCTGAGTGAAACCCATGACTCGGAAAGTATGCGTTACGTATAGGGAGATCTGTGATTAATTGCCCTCCATAATTCCCGTTCATTTCCCAAAACCGGTGCTTAAATTGGAGACCGATTTTTGTTGCAGGTACAGAGTGCAGTTCTCTAATGGCACGCCACTTATTATGTGACAGACTGCCGCGGGGCTCAATTTCAACAAATTGCATGACAGGTAAAGGGATTGTAATAATGGCATAATCCGCCGTGTAAGTGTGGTGTTCCAACGTCTTTGTATGAATGGTATGAATGGTTACATTGTTCGTCGAATGTTCAATTCTCGTCATTTTTTGTGAAAAGCGAAGATTACGCTTTAACTCGGGAACAAAAGCCTGTGGCAGAAGGTCATTCCCACCTGTGATCTCATAAAACCTGATCTTTTCATTGATTAACAGCATATATTCACGAATAATTTCGACTAGTGAGAGCTCTGGGAGTCCTTCCACTCCAGAAAAGACGTAGATCTTTTCAATAGCCCCTGGAGATAATGATGGTCCAATAGGATTATGTCTCAAATAAGTTGAAAGAGAATACTTATCGAACTCCCGTATAACATGGGGCCAATGTTTTGAGGGGTTTTTTTGAATATATTGGACTATGGGGCGTATAGCCTCTTGAATCAAGTAGAGGGCAGACTTTCCTTTTTCACTGGAATGAACTGGATAACCCATTAGATCGGGTTGTTGCGTGTAAAGATGCCTACGTGTTAATTTTCCATTTACATATATTAAATCATTCTGTGTTGAATTGATAAAAGGGTTGATCTTTAAGCCATATTTCTTGATATAACCTAAAGTTAAATAATGCGTATTTGGAATCCTCATCGCGCCAGCTTCAACATATTGGTTATACATGAAGGAGTGACGCATCGTGTGAACCCGACCGCCTACGCGCTCCCTCGCTTCAATGACTGTTGTTTCATGCCCAGCTTGTTTCAATAGTGAAGCTGCTACTAGTCCACTCATACCAGCACCTACTACAATCACCTTTTTGGGTTTCTGAGATTTTTTTAATCCCTTTTCAACGATCGACTGAAGCAGAGATGAAGTGAGGTGCGGATGCAGGTAATTACCCATTAGAACCCCCCGTTTGTATAAAAAAGGAAAATGGAATGATACATTTTATGTTCCTTTTTTTGGAATATCCATCAAAACAGATAATCAGGAAGTTCGTCTGAGGAATAGAGTATTGTCACTATTTATTCTCAGGCTAATGATTCGTTTGTCATTTATTTAAGGGTGTTAGGGGACTTCTGCTAGTCCTTTCTTTTCCAAAACAAATTTCTAACTAAATGAATGAAAAGAAATAGCTGCCATAATGCAGCACCTATAAAAATGATATAAAACTCTATTTTGAATGAGTAATACGTTATGGGTGTAATCATTAGCCAGGACATAAATAAAGATGAATTTGAATCGTGTTTTACGGATAAATACAATAAAAACACGGATAATACTATGAGCATCATAGTGACGATTAAGTAATAAGCGCCAAAGTATAACATATGTACCACCTCTAGTTGTATTAATAGAGTGTCCCTTTCATGACTCTATAGAACTATCAGCGAAAACTTTTGGTCTTGTCTTTTTTCTCTAACCCGAAAATTCAATTACTCTTACCGAATTTCTTTTCTGCCAAAGTCCAGATAAAGTAAATCAAGGCTGACATACCGATAACAATCAATAATCCATTCATTAATAAGTCTACATCCAGTTCATTAATGATTAGGTATGGATCACCGTTCTCGTCTCCATAGAAATATTTCCATCCGTTGTATTCAAGTGTGTAATAAGAAATGATGAGACCTGAAATTATTCCACCCACTAATGAGATTAAGCTCTTCTTCAAATTGATCCCACCTTTGAGTATTTTTTCTTTATCATTTACGAATGGTTATGTATTTTGTATCGGTCATATTCCAAAATACAGCGGGTGTGATTAAAACTGTAAAATTACTCCTCAGTTCTCCCATCTAGTGACCAGTAGCCCCCAATTACTTCGTTATCTTTTGGCAAAGAAGGAAATGAGGTTCCACCAACTACCTTACCTTCTATAACATAAACATAGGTATAGACTTTTCCATTTGACTTAACTCCATCGCAGCATTCCCAATCATCTAAAGGATGATGATTAACAAGAAACTTTTCAACATCTACCACCATACCCATAAAAGGTTCTGCATTGTTACCTGGAACAGCCCAGTAAAAACTATAGGGAAGAATTTCTAATTTACTCTTTGTAATTTTGTATCTTTCCTGGTGGTGCTCATATGAAAGAACATTGTAGCCTTGTTCTTCAAGATATTCTTTTGCAACCATCGCTGTTTTTGATAATTCTTCTTGTTGACATCCCATTAATGTATAAGAAATAACTATAAATTTTATTAAAAGAGTGTTTATTTTCATGCCGCGCCACCACAACGTCAAACAGTCTCCCATCTCAATAGATTTGTATATAGTTATTACATTAAAAAAAGCTTATCAATTATTATTTGTTTTTAATCTCTTCGAGTAGAGAGATCACCTTTTCATTCTGTTCAATTAGTGTTTGATTTTGCTTTCTTAATTTTGTGAGATCAAACGAAAAGACCAATAAGATTACGATTACAAACAAAATCATACATTCACCTCTATCTTAAATAACTGTCTGAAATTCAATATGTCCTCCCGAATCCTATAGAGTTGGAGGGGTATCATCAAGTGTATTAGCAAGAATTAGATACATAAGTAAAGAGGTCGGCATTGTTAGAACAAATATTAATCTAACGGCTAACGAAGAAATACCAAAAAACTCAGCAATTCCCCCACAAACTCCTTGTAAGGACTTATCGGTATATGACCTTCTTAAATTTCTTTTATACATTTTAGTGCCTCCTCCTTCTTTCAAACTACAAGACTTACACCTTTTTATCTAAATCAAGTTACACATAGTAACCAATAGCGTTCAATATTACAACTCCTACTCCAGTCACAACAAACCCTGTTACAGTAAGAATGATGACAGTTCTAAAATGCTTGGTTTCTAACCATATTGTAATTCCCAGAATAATAGTAAATAGAATGCCGAAAAATAATGAAGCGAGAGGATTAGTAGGTGTTATCCAGTCATACCAGCTAATAAAGTCCATAGAATTACCTCCAATTAATCAGGCATATTTATTTCTTTACGTATTAATCAGTTAAAAGTTTCTTATATTTTCCATTTTTTATGAACAGAATTTATGGAACAAGGAGAACAAAAAAAGAGCGTTCGAAGTATTAACAATTCGACGCTCATTTTAATTTCATCTTATTGACTTATTAGGTAGAAAAGCTAACTTCACTCGAAATTCTTTCATTCTTGTAATCATTATTGAAACCTTTTCCTCTAACGAGTAACCAGTTAATCCCTAAGCTGAGGATCATTCCAGAGAGTCCCAACATCATTAAGAGTGGGTTAACTTGCTTTTGATTTTTGTTTCATCTTTTTCTTGAAAAGTTTAGACCGTCTTTTCATAGAATTTGTCAGGTAACCACCTTTAAAGGATCGGATCTCATATGACGTTAGAAATGCTTTAGGTGCGATACCTTTAATAATTTCAAGTACCTCTTCTTCTCTAGAACGCTTCGAAACTACATCTAATCTGTACCGAGTAGTATCAATTCCTTCCCCTTCAAATACAGTTACACCGAATCCTGCCGTTCTAAGTGCAGAAACCAATTCATCACATTCCTCAAGCAAGTTCACATTATAAGTGATATAGCCGATCGCAAGTTTCTTTTCTAAAGCTCCCCCTAGTAAAAGACCTACACTAAAGCCTACAATGTAAGCAATTATATTGTAAACATTAGACAAATCAGCAAATACGATCCCTAAGCTAATAATGTAAATACCCGCCTCTAAAAGCCCTATACTAGCAGCGGATACCGTCCTACCTTTAACCAAGAAGATCGTTCGAAGAGTTAAGACAGGAACAAAAATAATTTGTAGAATAAAAATCAATAACGCCGAAAACATTACAATCTCTCTCTTTCTATTTATGAAATAAGTTCATGTTTAATGAGAAATCAGTTCATCTCAAACATTTACAATGATTAAATTAACATAGGTATTATGAATAACTCCACTATTTAATTTTTGTAGAAGCGGTTTACTTTAGAATTTTCCACATACCTCGTCTCTATCCCTATGGTACAGGAAGCTGTTTATTATCCTTCAAACGGCAAAGGTTGAGTTCCATCGACATCAGTAAAGCCATATTTTCTCGCTAGTTCAGCTACCATAATTGCATCGCCAGAAAATTTAGATACCGAGGTGTCTGATGCCAATGAAACAACCGCACGTCCTACATATGCGGTTGTTTCAGTTGTTCCATGTTCTGGACCAAAACCTGAATCTACAACTCTTTCTGTTCGCATCCAACCTGGACAAACAGCAACGGTTGAAATGTTAAAACCCTTTAAATCCTTTGCCATTCCAAGAGTCATGCGATTGATTGCATTCATTGCTAAATCGTAATATAAATTACCTGATATTTTGTCCTTCATAAAAAATGTGATATTTACAATTAACCCTTTTTGGTGTTGTGTCATCATAGGTACAGCGTACCGAGTAGTCAGCAAATAAGCTTGCGGTCCAGCAACCATCATAGCATCCCAATGCTCCAGTGGTCGTTCCCAAAAATGTCGTCCATCACCTGATGGTAGAGAACTTTCTGAGCCACCAAATACACTATTGACTAAAATATCAATTCGACCATGGTCCCTTTCAATTTGCTCAAATAGGTTTCTCACGTCATTATCGTTTGTATGGTCACATCTTATAGGAATGCCTTTACCTCCTCGTGAAGTCACACCTTCAGCAGTTTCCTCAATGGTTTCTGTTCGATTATCAGTTGTAGCTCCCTTTACACTCCGACCTGTCACATACACCGTCGCTCCTGCGCTGCCTAGTTCAAAGGCAATCCCCCTACCTGCTCCACGGGATGCACCTGAAACAACAGCAATCTTCCCTTGTAATGGTTTCATATATTCCTAACTCCCCAACCTATCTCAATTTTTTATCGTAAATATTGATATTCTTCCCTAAGGACTTATTAAATCCTTGTTCAACTAACCTGCATAATAGTTACAAATAAAGAAAAAGAGGCGTTATCCTTTCTTAGATCAACGCTCCCTTTAGTTGAAGATACAAATATTAATTCATATCATCTTTCCTTTTTAAAATTTCGATTTCCTTTTCAAGATTATTTAATCGTTTATGTATTCTATAAAAAATCGGTATATATGCTATTACAACAATAATAACCCAAAACATTCTCTTCCCCCTTTCTATAAGGATTGCCCCTTATTGTGGATGACTTCAAGTCTAGTTACTTAGACTTTCCCCATAGTCTTTCAACATTTACCAATTCCTGTTCACTGAAATCCATTCTATAAATATCAGGTTTGGATGTACTGTATAAAAAATTCAAGTCATAGGTGCTATCGAAATATCTCATCATTAAGGTCATAACAGCACCGTGAGTTCCTATCACTATTTCCTTATCTTTATAAGTGCTTAATAATTTTTTTAAAACTTTTATAGCTCTTTTTTGACAATCAGCATTTGATTCTCCACCTTCGAAAGAGTAATTCGAATCAAGAAATGACTCTTCCAAAAGTGGATGTAGTTCCTTGTCAGCTAATCTTCTGTCTTTAGAGGAAAAATTCCACTCTCTTAAATCCTCAAAAACTAAAACTTCTTGCCCTAACTGTTGTGCTAACTCTTTAACAGTTGAAATTGAACGTATGTATGGACTTGAAACAACTACATCAATTTTCTTATCTTTCTTCAAAATATCAGTTACCCGTTGAGCATCCATATAACCTTTTTCTGTTAACCCTCTTGTTCTTTCATTTCCCTCTTTTGGAGATTCGCCGTGTCTCACCATATAAACAACTGTACTCAATATATACCCCTCACGATAAGTAATTATTTCTTACCTTTTAGTTCTAAGATTATAGGTGCTACATTTAGTATGATAGAAGCAATTGTCAAAAACCAGAATGCCCTTGCCATACCAGGTACTACATCCGATAAAGCCGCCCAATCTTCTACTTTTACCCACCGAGATACATAACTGTAATCTGCACAAAGTGTTAATGCTGTAAATGATAATCCCATCGCCATAGCAAGCTTATAATCCTTTCCTGCTTGATACAAATAAAGATTTATAAAAGTTGCTACTATAGCAGTAATCCCTAATATTATCCACATAACTATACCTCCAAATAATTTTATTTATGTCCTGTAATCATAAAATGGGAGGCTATCCATACTTTACTCAGACAGATCCTAGAGATCTGACACAGGTTCGTACTCTAATGTAAACGATAAGGCATTTTTGATTCTTTCATGTTATACCTTCTTAAATGTTTACAATATCTCTTTTATAACAGATTTTCCTAAAGCTTTTTATCTCAGGTGAAGATGACCTAATGGGAATTAATTTTGATGAAATGACAGATCAATCTCATTCGTTACCTCTCACTTATTACTTGTAATACAGGATAGGCGTAACCCTTTTTACCCCTAGTCCTTTTCTGAAATATTAATACTTGACTATATAACTAAGGAAGTTTTACTTTTTTACCTTCAACTCTCTTATAGTCTGTTTTTCTCCATTCATCTTGATTGGAATTATATTCATAGAAATTGATATTATTTGTTCCATTTAATTCTTTTCGTATTACAATTGCATTCGTTTGAGTTTTATCTAAATAATAAAACCACTTTGTCATCCCACCTAATGAATGAGTTTTTTCTAATAATTCAGGTTTTTTCTCATATATATACTCCGTTGTTGCAAAAACATAATTAGTGAAATCAACATTTGCAGTTTTAATAATATCTTGTTTAACAGCTTTTCTATATTTAATAAGGTTATCAAGAGTTATTTCAGGATTATCTTTATTGATTGTAAGAACCTCGTTCTCACTAGTAAAGGAAAAGTCACTATTTGTTATCCCACCACTAAAAGTGAAAAAATAAACTATAACTAATGTTAACGATAAGCAAGCTGCCATGGCTGTTGTATATCTTATCATTGGTAATAAATTTGAACGATTACTAATAGAACGTTTTAAATATTTTTGATGAACTTTCTTTCTTTTGTCTTCGTCAAAGTCAAAATCTTTAAACGTTATATTATCGAGGGTTTCTCTAAGGTTTTTTAGTTGTTCACTCATTTGACATCCCCTCTTTCTAATCTAATTTTCAAAAGAGCTTTTGCTCTAGATAGTCTAGATTTGACCGTATTGGGATTCAACCCAATTAAATTAGATATTTCATTAATAGATAGGTCCTCAAAATAAAAGAGAAATATTACTTCTCTATACTTTAATGGAAGATGAAAAACTAAATTAGCTAAATGATTCTGTTCATCTTTAATCAACATCGACTCTTCTGGTGAGAGATTTTTCCCTTTGGTAATTTTAGCGATTTTATCAGTTAATATTGAATAACGATAATGAGCACTTCTTAAATAATCGCTGCAGTGATTTGTCGCTATACTATATAACCAGGTTTTAAGCTTTGAGTCTCCATGATATGTATCAATTTTTTCGTAACATTTCAAAAAGACCTCTTGTGTTAAATCCTCTGCAATTGTTCTATTACGCACGTATGAATAAGACAGTTTAAGAATATCTCTACCGTAATCAATCATAATCTGTTCCATTATTTCTTCTTTATGTTGTTTAATAAAATAGGGATCATTTATATTTGGAACACTCATTACAACCCTCTTTTCATTATCTTTCTAATAAGTTAGACGTAATAGTATAAAAAAAGTTTATATATATAAATAAAAATCAAGGGAACAACTGTCTTTTCGACAATTGTCCCCGTTAGCTTAATACTGTAATTCGAAACCTTCTTTATCAAAATAATTCATATCAGTTTGAGTCATTAAATTTAGTTCAACGTCGTGAAACAAAAATGCATTAAGATTTTCTTTATCCATTGTTACCATCTTAGCAATTTGGTTCCCAAACATAACTCTTTCTACTTTTTTTGAAGCAAACCCAACGATATATTTTTCTTTGCCTGAAGTCATTCCTATATTATTTTTATCTATACTTCCGATACCAGTTATATCATCAAGCCGCCAACCATATGTATTTTTGTTCATTACTCCTACTGCTAAATAGCTCTTTGGAGTTTCACCTACCTTTGAATAATAGAAAACATACGCAACCTTTTCATAGAACTTTGTATCAATAATTTCTAAAATTTCAAGCTTAGGATTTTCAACATTGTTTAAGGCTACTTCGGGTGTAGAATAGGAATTGCTTTTTTTACTATTCTCTAAATAAACGAGTACTGAGACCAACGTTATTACAACAACTACAAAACCAGTTATTTTTTTCATCGTTTCTCCTTTGTAATTTAAAACGATTCTTGTACTGAAAAATTTCACACCTTCTTGCAGAATGCTCCTCTGGTCTTGGATAAAGAGAAAGCCGTAGATCATCTATCAATCTTCAGCTTTCGTCACCGTTTGTTGAATAAGGCAAATCGGCTTTCGCTATATCAACAATCTTAATATACCTAAATTTATTTAAATAAATCTCTTTAAATATTCGCCAAATATTTTGTTCATTACTTTGGGGGTGTTTTCTACATAAACATTAATTTGTTCTATGTTCGATTCGAATTTATCGGAGTTACTTTCTTCTGTTGGAAAATCAGATATTCCTTTTATAATAATGCACTCAACATCATTCTTCTTACAGATATAAGCAATTGCACCCGCTTCTGTATCAGCTATTATTATTTTGTTTTCTTTAAGTTCTAAATAGTCCTTCCACATAACTACTGCTTTATCAGCGGTGCCAATTGTTCCAGTATGAAAATCATTTCCATATTTGGATAGATCAATGTCGACTATGAAGGATTGTTTAATAAACGGCTCAATTTCTTTTACTGTGCAATCATATTGAACGGCTTTATCGGGTACAAAAATATCCAAATTACTGAACTTATCATCTATTCCTGCACATGTTCCAGCAACGATTACCTTAGTTAAATTAAATTTAGAAATCATATACTGATTACCACCAACACCATTTACTTTTCTTACACCGGTACTATAAAAAACAAGCTCAGTATCATTAATTGTTCTTATGAAATACTCGCCATATGGATAACCGAAACGTTCGTTATCTTTTATGCTAAAGTATTCCAATGTCGCTTCATATTCCCACTTCGTCGCTATACTTATTCCTATCATTGACTTGTCACCCTGTTTGTTGTAATAAAGAACTTTATGATCCATTAACACCGACTTCTTGCACATCCATCATTATAAAAAGTTTTTTTAAAGCTAACATGCTCCGTTAGCACAAAAACGATAGCCACCCTCTCTGTGCAGCTATCGCCTCCGATTGTTGAAGATAACTAACCTTAAAAATGGTTTAATCGATCAGTTTTGCCAAAGTGTCTGTGTATCTCGCTGCCCAGTCAGAGAATGCAAGGTTATCATCCCACGTAACCATCCTTATTGCCTTCGCACATCCCCAATCCAAGATTCTTTGGTGGAGCATATGTACTTGTAATCTTTGTTTGTATTCTTCTTTTTCCACTGATCCATCCAAATAATGTGATAATAAATACTTTGCTACCTCTATTTCTTCCTTATCAATATAAATTGTCATCATCTTAATCAAATCGGAAATCGGATCACCAAAATAAGCATTGGTAAAATCGAATACCCCACTTATATGAAGTTCATTAGATCCACCGTGAAGTAAAAAATTTCCTGGTTTGAAATCTCCCATCACAAAGGTTGGTGAAGACAGAGATTCAAATGTACATTTTGCGTTTTCCAAGATGGCTTCAACCCATACAACGTCTTCATTAGTTATTTGGGAGTACTTCTTGGCATCATTAAGCCAATACCTAATCCTATTATAAAGCCAAGTAGCATATGATCCTTCAAATGGACGTAAAGTTAAATCTTTAGTATCTAGATCTCCATAATGACTTACTTTCCAACTATGAGATTCAAGAAGAGTTTCAGCAATCAATCCAGCTATTTTAAACTTGTCTTTTTGATTTAAATTGCTTGATAATCGATTTGAATTTAGATGCTCTCCTGGTAGGCGAGGCATTAATGAATAACTCCATCCAAAAATATCATCTGTATCATCTAAAAGATAAGGAATAGGGACGTTAACAGTTGTCCTTTTATGTAATTCTTCTACAAAAAACTTTTCTTCTATTAATTGTCCAGGGTACAAAGGATTTCCTTTGAAGACAAACTCACCTTCAGTTGAAAAAACATATCTTGTTTGTTTCATAACACCCTGTTCGGTATTTTTTGAAGAGATAAGCCTTCCTAAATTAAATTTATTAAGCATTCCCTGTAATTGATCATCGGTTATTACGCCCAAATTGTTAGATGAAAAGATGATTTTTGAAGTCAATTAAATCCTCTCCTTATTATTAATTGACGAAACAAATACCTTCTTCAACAACACCCATTAATAGTCCTACCAGAATAATAGTATAAGGACGATTAAATTATCGCCCCCTTTTCAGGAATAAAAACTAATTAAATAAGGATACCTATATTTTTTTAGAGATAATATAAAGTTCTGCAAAATCATTAGTGATTTCCTTAAGAGGATCCAATCGTAAATCCTTTTTCATTTTTTCCAAACCATACTCATAGTCTGTATCACTGATTAAAGTTAGAACAGAAATATCTCTGTTTTGAGCATATTGTATGTAATCAGCCACTAATATCTCTTCCTTACGATATTCAATTCTTTTACTAACTTTAAATCCTCTCTTCAAAAGTTCCTGGTAGATAAATTCATCATCCCAAAACCTTTTTAAATCTTCTTCATAGGCTGACGGAAAATACTTATAAACCCACCATTCGGTCATTCTATGAATTGCAATGTTATGTAATTTATATAATCCATCTTTCTTCAAAACACGAGCTATTTCATCTAACGCAATGTGTTTGTTTTCGTAATGATGGAATGCATAGTTGTTTGATATGTAGTCCAAGGTGTTAGTTTCAAAAGGTATATTTTCAGCATAACCATGTACTAAATTCACATTATTAACTTTCTCACTAGCCTTCGTTAGCATATCCTGTGATGCATCTAAACCGTTCCAAACGATATTTACATTTGAAAACAACTGCACTTGTTTTGCAAGGTATAAACCAGTGCCGCAAGACAGGTCTAGTACTTCATATGTATTTTTTTTATGATGATTTATATATTCTTCTAAGTCATAGTCCTTCTTTAACTCTTGAATTCTATATTGATTTTTATC
Organism: Rossellomorea aquimaris; assembly: GCA_020524245.1. Classification (GTDB taxonomy): domain Bacteria; phylum Bacillota; class Bacilli; order Bacillales; family Fictibacillaceae; genus Pseudalkalibacillus. The sequence continues at coordinate 92,297 of JAIVLN010000001.1, forward strand.
ATACTTATCCGCAATCATAGAGTAATTTGTCTCTTTCATGCCTAACCTCCCTCAATATGACTTGATTATTATTGATCCGAAATATAAAAAGCTCATGCTTAAAAATACAAAAGAAAAGGTCGTAGCAGTTTTCGGTAATGATTTATTTAATCTAAGTAATCCCAACCCTAAAAATATATGTATTGTGATAAAAAGGATAATACTAATATTACTCACCTCATCTATAGCATTTGTGGTGCGTTTAAGTCTATTACTAAAGTGACGTATGGCTTATTGCAGCTTTAACTGTATAAACGATTTATATATTTTCAAATGTTCTCCTGTTCTTTATTACAATAATAAAGAGTTGGATTGCCATTGGGACTACACTATAAACAAAACCAAAATAAATCAAATGAGAATCTTTAAAAAATGGTAGTAAACTAGTGTACCCAGTGATATTAACCAAATAAAAAATGCCCTCAAACATACGTCTTAGAAGTCCTACTTCTAAAATAGAGCCTATTACCGTTAAAAACCACAACAAAATACTAAGTATCGGAAACAGAGATACTGATCTAAAAACTTCTTTAATTCCATTAATAGGCTTTATTAGAAGATAACTTACTAGTATAAAGAACACTAAGTTTATGTACAGTAATTCTTTAGGAGCGGTTTGTATATTCCCGGTAAAAAGAATTAATGATAATACTCCAGTTACAAAATAAGCCTCTATAGAACCTTTATTAGTCTTCCAATAACTTTTCAACTTAACAACCTCACTTACCAAACCTTTTCCATTATGGAGACCATAACAAGATATAATTTTTAATTGTTTACGTCTGAATCTTTCCCCCATAGTCTTTGAACGTTCACTAACTCCTTTCCTTTAAATTCCATTCTATAAATATCAGGCTTTGATGTGCTTTGTAAAAATGTCATGCCATAATTTCTATCAAAATATCTCATCATCAAAGTCATAACAGCCCCATGAGAACCTATTATTATTTTTTTCTCTTTAAAAGTTTCTAAGAGTTCTTTCAGAACTTTTATAGCCCTTTGTTGACAAGTAGCATTTGATTCTCCTCCCTCTAAAGCGAAATTTGATTCCATAAACGACTTCTCCAACAGTGGAATTAATTCCTTATCAGAAATTCGATCATCTTCAGAAGAAAATATTCTCTCTTTTAAATCCTCATACACTATAACTTCTTTCCCTATTCGTTCAGCTATCTTTTCCACTGTTAAAATTGAGCGCAAATATGGACTAGATACTACTACATCGATATTCTCACCTTTCAAAATGTCAGTTACTCGTTGAGCATCTATTTGGCCTTTTTGTGATAACCCTCTTGTTCTTTCATTTCCTTCCTTTGGCGAATCACCGTGTCTCACCATATAAACAAACGTACTCATAAGTTAACTTCCTCCACTGAAACTCTTTGAACTTTCTATTTCAACTTTTCTGTTCTCTAAGCTTCTTTTTTCATTGATGAACGTTCTTTTAAAAGCGATGTAATAATTGTTAGTTCATTATATATTAAGTATAAAGTTCCAATAACAACAGCTATTAATAAACCCCAATTCCCAACCAAAATTTGTCCAATAAATCCAAAGACAAAGAATACAATAATGGAAGGTAAATACTTCTTCATCATTTCACCCCTAATAATATATTTTGTAACCTTTAATATAATAAGATATTTATCATACTTATCATAAAATACATTAATAAAAGACCTTAGCATAATTTGAATGAGACCATTTAAATTTTATACACCAAAGGTAGCACGACCATAAAGATAAATAATTAAAGGTATTGTGGCAGCAATAGTATGTAGCAGTATCATAATTTTAAACTTGTGTTTTTGATCAGCTTTTATATAACCAAATATAGATACACAGATTCCGAACATACTAAGTGAGAGTATCCCTACTGAAGATGAAATTTTAAACACTTCAGGAAAAACAATAAAACTCACCGTCAAATTAAATATTAGGATGATTATCGACACTCTTGCTAATGATTTCAATACCATATTAATTTCCCCTCCACATCTCAATTCCCATCTTACCGTCCTCTTTCTTAATACCAATTATTTCAAATTAGTGATAAATACTCAATCAGTTATTTCCACAAAAAAGAGGCATATCCTATTCCGAATATGCTCCCTTTAATTCAATAAGCTAAATATCATAATTAGTTTCTAATACATCGATTATTTCAACCTCTGAACAATAAAAGCGAAGTGTATTTTCTTCATAATCTTCTACTTCGAATTTCTTATTCTCCCAGCTTCTTTCGGTGATGTCTGAAATTTTCAATGAAATTTGATGATAAAAACCCGAACTTTCGAACTTAATATTTTGTGGATTATGGAATCGGAATTTTGCAAGATGCCTATTATCATTTCCTTCGAGAACAAAATCAATATCAAGTATAGAAGTATTAACATCAAATTCTTTTAGAAAACTTAAATCGAATTTTGAAATACCTTTTATATTTGTAAATGAAAAGTTCTGTACCTTATCTGTTATTAATTCAAAATTCTTTATCATAAAATACCACCTTCTTGTTACTTCTTTATTTATTACCTTTTTCCATTAAACTCCCATCAGTTAGATATTATACAAAAAGAACGTTAATCCTTTATTAGATCAACGCCCCCGTTTGCTTAATAAAACATCATTTACTCTTATTAATGTATAAAAAAGAAGACAACATAATTGAAATACCCAATCCTAAATATACTATTGAAAGTGAATTAGGAAAGATAAAATTGTTATTTTTTGTTTCCTCAACAAGTAAGTAACAACCTACTAGAAAAAGTGCCACTCCTAAACTTAAATTTATTTTTCCAAAAATCGATAGATTGCTCATTATTTTTTCACCTCATTTAACACTTGGGAATATTGTGGGCTTATTCCAGAAGACTGACCACTTTTCTAATACCAATTATTTCAAATTTTTCAATCTAACTCAATCATAATTTCAGAAAAAGAGGCTTATCCTTATTGCGGATAAGCCCCCTTATCTGGAACAAGAAGTTTTGGAGATACTATTCCTCTTATCCAAAAACTTGGGCTGCAATGGCATATAAATTATCATCTCTAGGCGGCAAACTATCAGTGTTAATTGCCATTATAGGAGGTTGGTTGACTTTTACAAATCCACTTTGCTCCAAGAAATACATGAACTTGTCTTGATTAGGTGGTACATCAATTCTTAATTTCCCTTGATAATCAGAAGCCAATCTATCCAGTATAAGGGCTGCTGTTTGATCATTTGGAGCAACTATAGGTCCTATTATTAGATTTACTGGTCCCAAGATAGAGATTCCATATCCAGTAATATTAGCTTTACGATCTTTAACTACTAAACATTCTCTCGATTGTTTTATCCTATTAGTAAGAAAACATCTCCTGCTATCTCCAAAGGCTGCTTCATCTAAATCTACAATTCCGGCAAAATCTTTTTCACTGTATTTCTCAATAGTAGTGTTAGGTTTATTCTTATCATCAGTAATTTTATAGCTATTACAAAGATACTTATGTACATAGTTAACAGTTGTAAAACCCATATTCTGATATAGTAGTTTTCCTTCTTCAGTAGCAATTAACATTACTTTAATGTCTGCAGAAACGCTATCAAGACATTTCTGAGTCGCCTTTTTTCCTAAGCCTAAACCTCTATATGCTTTATTGACAATGACCATACCAACTGATGCTATGCTATTATCATAAGGAATTATTGCTGCACAAGATACAATTTTTCCTTGTGCATTTTTATGTCCGAATATCTTACCGGATGACAAAACAGTACCAATTTCATGTTCATCATAATCCCATCCAACTGATGTGGACAAATCAATTAACCCTACCACATCAGTTTCATCAAAACGGACCAGTTCTAATTCCGTTTTCTTATATGTAATCATCTACTTTTCTCCTTCGTTAAAACATCAATCCTCTTAAGACTCGTATGTGCAAGGCTGTTTCTTGAAGACTCGGTATTGAGATAATACAGTTTAGTTTTTTGAAATAGAGTATCGAATGTAATTATAGGTGCTATCATCGTTTGAACTCTCTAATTTAAAACCTAATTTCTCAGCAACTCTTATAGATCCTTGATTTAAATAGTGTATATCAGCAACTATTTTTTCGAGTTCAACACTATTAAAAGCATATTGTAAAATTACTCTTGCAGCCTCTGTAGCATAACCTTTTCCCCAATGAATCTGTTTTAGTCTCCAGCCAATCTCTATATCAGGACCAATATTATCAATAGGAATTAGTAATATCCAACCAATAAATTCACCAAGACCTTTTGTTTCTATTGTCCAGTAACCCAATCCCTCAGGATATACAGCTTCTATTCTATTTTTTACGAAGACTCTATGCTTATTATAACTAGATACTGGTCCATTTATTAGCTCTACTATCTCGGGTATATATTTAACTACCTCTAAATCCTGATCCATTTCAATACAGTTCTCTAAGTCTTCCAAAGTTCGCTCACGCAAAATTAACCTATCTGTCTCGAAAGTTTGTAACATTATGATTTCTCCTATAAAAAAATTGCTTTTATTAAGACCCAACTATAGATAATTAAACAACAAGAGGCGTAATCCTTTTTAGACCATCGCCCCCTATTTTTGAATAACGATTAGCTTGGATTATTCTTTCTAATTATGTACCAAGCCAAAAGTAAGCTATTCTCAAGAAAGCTTTGTAATAAAACAATAATTAGTCTTCCAAAGTCTTCAACTTCTCTAAAACCGTAATATTGCAATTCCCAATCGTAAAAGATATTTTGAATACTTATGACAATCAGTACAAAGGGAAGAAAGATCCAGTAAAATTTGTTCATACTCTTTGATAAATGTAATTCCAAAAATACACCTCCGTTCCTGGACCAATAATTGTCCTCCTTTTTGAAAAACTTTTATCCTACTTTACTCAGATGTTTTATTAAGTTGTAGATTATGCCTACCCATAATGCCGTGATTCCTACCACGTAAAAAGTAGTTGGAAAGCCAGGTATCAAAATGAATAATGAAAGGATACAAGAAATATAAAATAGCCTGAATGCTTTTTCTCTGTAGGTTAAATCTTTCCAATATTCCACTAGAACTCCCCTTATTAATTAATTCAACGCCTCTGTTTACCAATTATTTCAAAATAATCTTTCTAACACAATCATTATTTTCATTATAAAAAGACATATCCTTACTTCGGATATGCCCCCGTTTGCTTAATAAAACATCATTTACTCTTATTAATGTATAAAAAAGAAGACAACATAATTGAAATACCCAATCCTAAATATACTATTGAAAGTGAATTAGGAAAGATAAAATTGTTATTTTTTGTTTCCTCAACAAGTAAGTAACAACCTACTAGAAAAAGTGCCACTCCTAAACTTAAATTTATTTTTCCAAAAATCGATAGATTGCTCATTATTTTTTCACCTCATTTAACACTTGGGAATATTGTGGGCTTATTCCAGAAGACTGACCACTTTTCTAATACCAATTATTTCAAATTTTTCAATCTAACTCAATCATAATTTCAGAAAAAGAGGCTTATCCTTATTGCGGATAAGCCCCCTTTTCTTTAAGATTTTATGATTTATTCTTTAATTTCTTAATTAGTAGGTATGCAGCAAATGCAACACAAACGATTATTAAAATCCCAACTAACAAATAAGTTCCAGGTCCTATCATATTGTTCCCTCCAAATACACTTGTTATCTGTACTTAAATTGCACGTTCCTCCTGAAAACTGCCCTCTAGCTTAATACCAATTATTTCAAATTATTAGATCTAACTCAATCATTAATTTCATAAAAAAAGACATATCCCTTAATTCGGATATGTCCCCGTTTATGCAATGTCAAATGAAATCCTATTTGCTAATTTAGTGTTAAGTAAGAACCTTACCATATCCGATACTTTTAGCCTCAAAACCTATGCTTAAATAAAATTGGTGTGCATCCTTTCTCTCTTTACGATTTCCACTATTTAAAGCTATTGCAATAAAGCCTTGATCTCTTGCCCAACTTTCGATTTCTTGCATCAACTTTTTCCCTATGCCTTTTCTTCTGTACTTTGAATCAACAACAAAAGCTACAATTCGAACATATGAACCATCGTGTTCGTAAAACAAATCAGTACACAACCCCGCCATCCCAACAATTTGATCCTCAAACTCTGCAATTAATGTATGATAGCATGGATTCGTAAAAATCTTTTCAAACCTCTGTTTAAACTGTTCTAATGCGGTTGGATAACCAAGTTGTTCCATTAAAGAGACCATTTGTGGAACATCATTTTTTGTAGCTTCTCTAATCTTCATCCATACCTCCACTAATTTATTCAATGCTATTTACCCTCTTTAGGAATAGCCCACTTTACTTGAATAAACTCATTTCTTCATTCGTTGTCCTGTTAATTTCTCCGATTTTAAAATCTATTATCTCTCGTATTCTTTCTTCAGATGTGTATCCTTGAATATACTTTTCAATCTCCCAGGCTAACATCATTGTCGTATGATCTATGTATAAATAGTTAAAATCACTGTTATAATCCTCATTGTTGACATAGATTTTTTCGTTATGTAAATAACTCCTATAAGATTTTTCAACATATTGAATCAATTCAATATCATATAGATCTTGCAACAATATTGTGATATCTCTCAGTGGAGAGCCCATAGCAGCCCACTCCCAATCTATAAACCAAACCTGTCCTTTATGATAAAATATGTTTTCCATATGTGGATCACCGTGTGTTATCACTAAAGGACATCGATACTTATGATTCATTATCTCTAATTGCTCGAAAGAAAAATCAATTGTGTGCACCCACTCTGATTTAGCCCATTTTCTAGTTGAGCATAACCGTTTCAATTGATCTAAACACCAATCTCGCCATTCAGAGTTTATTTGATGAATTGGTAATACCTCTGTTGCTGATATATAGTTTGAGCTATGTAATACAGATAACCTATGTAGGATACCTTCTAATAAATTCTTTTTGTCTTTTAACGGTAACTGGTTAAAAGTCTCTTTTATAGGTGATTTAAGATCTTCCATAAGAATAGCTTGTGGAGAAGAATCCCATACTTTCACCAGTTTACTAAAAGGCTTGATGTAGTCTGCTAAATTCGTATAGATATCAATTTCATTATTTCGATCAGCCGCAAATTCTTTATATATATAATTGGCCGTTTGATTATTCACTTCATCTAAGACATCAATTCTATATATGTTTCCTGAGTGAGCTCCATCAATAACCTCTTCATTAAGTAATTTCAAGCTTCTCTCTTTCAATCTTTTTTCAAAGTGTGTCAATAAACATTCCCCTTTGTTAAAAACCTTACATAGATCTCTATACCAATTATTTCAAATTATCAGATCAAACTCAAACACTAATTTCATAACAAAAAGATATATCCTTACTTCAGATATGCCCCCTTATACGGAATAAAGATTAATATTCAGATCCATACAAGCTACTTGTCAAATATGTAATATTTCTACTTTTTATATCCATAAATAATCATTACTTTATCCCCGTCTGACCTTACACCATAAACATCAGGATTATTATCTTTTCCGACGACCTTATACCAAATGAACCCATCTTTATATTCTTTTTTTTCTGCAGTTTCTTTTCCGACTTTTAATGTTTGTATGTCTGTGTGATTTTCTATGTAACCTAGATAAAGAAAGTTTCCTTGATTTAGAGGGAAGACCATCCAATTTTCGTTTGTCATCTCAATATGAGAGATTCTAACCCAGCTAAAATCTTTTTCGTATTGCTCAAATAAACCTGCATTTAGTTTTCTTGGAAAATGTATTGAATCTGACTCAGTATAATATAGTGCAACCTTATTGTTATCTATATTAAGTAATTTAACCAGCTCTGCACTTTGATGCTGGGAAACAATTGTATCCTCAAAATATGCATCAAATGTTTGAGGTTTCGAATTCTGATAGATTAACACTAGACAAATAATAACAATTGTAATAAGAAATATTTTTTTCACGACTATCATTACCATCCCTTTATGCTTAAAACCAAGTAAAAAATCTCCCCCAATTATTATGTATTAAACAAATTGAGACGTAATCCTTCCTGGATTATCGCCCCCTTTTCTGGAGTATAGAACAAACTATATTACTGGTATTTATGTACTCAATCATAAGATTTCTTTTAATATGTTATCTATAAACTTACTTTTTTCAGTTGTATATGAAGCTCTATCTTTTGAGTTTTTTGCCAATCTCTTTTTTAGCTCCTCATAGGCGTAGGCTGCTTCTGGATTTTGGCGAAGGTAATTACGAAAAGCTAAGTGTCTCATAAGTTCTTTACTATACTTTGGACATACATATAAGTGATGATCCATCCGAATTGAAGCACTTACATCCTTCGGGACATGATTATTTTCTCTTCCAAAAGCTTCTCTACCCTCAATTCCCAGGTTACCTTCGTGATAATAGCCTAGATTTCTAAGTTTTGTACTAACGAGTGGAAATAAGTTCATATCTGATATTACAACATCAATATCTAAAATTGGTTTTGCACTTAACCCTTTTACTGAGGTACTCCCTATATGCTCTATGGATAACACCAAGGATTGCAAGTGAGATTCAATAACATGTTTTATTTTGTTAAATTCATCCGCCCATGAAGGATCATGGTCACTTAGAGTAATTCCATTGTTCATGTATAAAACTCACCTCTTGAGTTGTTTACTTTTCTACAAAAGACCTCTTAATTTAAATAGGACTCTCAATATTTCAAAAAGGAATATATTCCATAGGTTCTTTACAATGAACGTAATTATTTTTCTTATAGTAATCAATAGAATCATCACTTGGCCATACAATAATAAATTCAAAATTGTTTTCCTTAATCCAATTATTTATTGCAGTGAGTAGATTACTTCCAATATCTTTACTTCGATATTCTGGAACTGTATAAACGTTTGTCATATATGCAAATGGATATGTTATTCTACCAGGTCTCGGGACCTTTCGTATTAATTCTATGTATATATGTGATAATACTTTTCCGTTTTCCTCGGCTACCCAAATAAACCATTGATCACTATTAATTGCACTTTCTAAAAAAGATCCGCATTCCATTTCAAAATCATCAAATGATTCATTCTTTTTACTTTCATCATATTCAATTGTAAAGTCCCACCTCATTCTTATTAATTGTGGGATGTCTTTTATTTCAGCAAGTCTTATATTCACCTTTACTCCCTCTCCTAATCATTATTTTCCTCACTAATAAATAGGTATTAAACAAAAAGAGCGTCAATTCTTTATTAGGTCAACGCCCCCTTTAATTGAATACTATGGTTTTCCGATTACAGGAAACCAAGCTAAGATTTCTTCTAACTCTCTGATCAAACCTTCTAAAAACGATTGGTCTGATTCGAATTCAAAGTTAAGAACTGCACCGTTTCCTGCAGGGTAGCAAGTTTCTCCTGTCCATATAATCTTGCCTAACCGATCCATTCCCCCTTCAAAATGAATATAGGCATCTAGATTCTTCAAAATTGCTTTTCCCTTCATGTGTTTTCTCATATTTTTTAATTCATTAAGAAAATCCAATAATTCATCAGTTCTTAATGTTGCATCAAATCGTACAGAGTAACCCGGGATCTCAACTTTAATTGTGGAGTTAATCCAATTACCATCCCAATAATCTGTTGAGTCAGGATAACTTCTATTTATTACTTTAATTATTATGATTGTTTCATTTCCCAATAGTTGAAACTTCATATAATTCACCTCTAATCCTAGATAAGCATCCATCCCTCACCTAATAACTAGTTAGAGTGGTTTCCAATTAGAGTCTCTTATATCTTGTTTATTTGGTTTTCTTACAAACTCAATACATCGCTTGTTAGAAGCACCAAATGCAAGATAATTTTTTTGTGCTTGCCTCAACGAATGGGAATTTGCACCGCCCTCAAAATTAACATCGGTATACTGCGCTTCATCATCTTCCCAAAAACAAATATCACATATATCGTGTGTTCCTGGCGGAATGTCATCTAAAGTTTTATAACCACAACAGGGACAAGTATACTTCATTTAGGCACCCTTAATCATTTTTATTGTTATTTATTATAGGCTAATACCGTGAAAATATTGACTACCTTATGCAGCTAGCGCCCCTGATAATTGAAGTTCCGCCTTAAATTTGAATAGTTTTTGAAACAAAATCATTTGTCTTTTTCAAAACCAAGATGAACAGAATCCGCAATCCTTTCATAGCCAATTTCTCTATAAATCTTATTCGATGTTGGATTCATCATATCTGTGTACAGGACGCAAAAGTCGAAGTCTTTTAGTAGTTCTCTTGAAACCGCCGTAACAAGCGTCCGGGCATATCCTTTGTTACGCTCTTCCTGTGGTGTAAAAACCATAGAAACGGTTACACCGTTCTTGGTTGGACGTGACTTCTTCGTCATAGATACAATCTTTCCTTTATCCTCCCAAAGAAAAACCTCGCGTTCCTTTAGAAACCTTGCAACACGTTTGTTAACGTTATCGATTGGTGAAATCGGCAATCCAGTATCATTTTCGAATAAATTGAACCACTTCTCGATAAGTGAAGAATCAAGTTCTTCAGCATAGCGCCAGGTACCGGGACTATGTTCAAGCGTTTCATTTACCTTGTTTAATCGATACACTCCCTGATCCATAAGTAGTTGATGAGTCATACCGGTTTTAAGTTCCCACTTCTTTGCGATTTTGTATGCCCACGGTTTCAAACTGATAATAGAACCAAAGTTAATTTTAAGTTCGACCATATTTTTTATGAATACATCCATTACTTCTTCCATACGGTTTTCTTCGACAAAAATAAGATTTAAAGGATGCGGTGGTGTCATTTGGAAAAGGGCTAATACTTTTCCATCCTCCTCAATTGTTGCCATAAATGGATTCTCATAATTACCAGCTTTAATCGCTTGCAGTACACCAAAAAAAAGACTAAAAACATCTTCGTTTTCCAATAAAATCGGCTCTATCTTTCTCTCAAATTCTTGAGCATTATCATAAACTATAAATTTCATTTTCAATACCTCATTCCTGATTAAAATGGAGCTCCGACTTAGAAGTAATTCAAAAGGGGGGGAATTTTATTCAAGGTTGTTGGAAACCATACATCGCTACAAATACTAAAAAGGCAGATAATGAAACACCTATTACGTTCAGCAGAACAAGACTACCTTTGACTCTACCTTTAATACCAATCAAAGCAAATATGAATCCCAAAACACCTAGAATCAAAGGTAAAAAGATGCTTACATTTAGTACGGCAATATAAAATTCATTACCCCACTTTGTTAGACCAACTGCAAGTGGAAAAACAGCCATTATAAAGAAAACTCCAGATAAAATGGAATAATACTTTTTTGTCATTTCAAATCTCCCTCCTAAAGTCCATGCTCCATTAAACTGCCCGGTTACTTAATACCAATTATTTCAAATCACCCGAACTAACTCAATCATAAATTTACTAAAAAGAGGCTTATCCGTATTACAGATAAGCCCCCTTTAGCAGAACAATAGGCACACTCTAATATTCTAGAATTAAACGCCTATCTACAGTAATAATGAATATTTTTTAGGACAGCACAAAGAATATAAGGCAAAAGATTAAGGAGAATTTTATATGACTAACAAATTGCTGTTCACCTTCTTAGTATTTTGTTTGGGTCTATCTTTAGAACCTAATTTTACAAATGCCGCTGAAAATCCTGAACAAAGCATAAGAAAATCCTTAGAGCAAGATGGGTATGTTCCACTAAACGAAGCAGTAACAAACTTTGAAAAACTAACGGGCAATAAAGTGAAATTACCTCAAATACCATTTAAAGCAAATATGAAATTTGGTGTTTTGAACAACAATTTAAAATTAAAATGGATTAATACAAACACCAATAAAAACCAGGATTTTGTATTATTCGTAAAACGGAAAACCAGTGAAGACTTTTATTATTTGAATGAGAAAGATAAGGAAATTAAATTACCGAATGGCAATACTGCTTATTTTAGTGAGGAACGCTATTTTAAGATGGTCTTTGAAGATGCAGGACTAGAATATTGTTATATATTTGATAAAGATAATGGTTTAACCAATAAAGAATTTATTCAACTCGCCACAACTTTTAAATAAACATTTTCTAATAAAAGAGCTTAGATCTAAGCTCTTTTATTAGATTTTATAGTCGTGGAACTTATTACTATAAAGCTTTAATTCGAAAACTCTTTTTTAGTTTTCCTTTTCAAAAAGAAGCCATTCCATTTTTCTTGTTGGAAAAACCCTATAGAGCCTGTAAAATCTCTAACAAATTTCGTTCTTCTACTGTTATAACTACTTAAAAATCCTCAACTTGTTATGTGAATGCCTGTCTATCCTCTAATGTTAGTGTTCTTTTTTGAATTGCCATCCAACTGTTTATTGTACAAGACATCCTAAACTAGCAATAAACATAATCTCATAACTAATCCTTCCAATGTTCGGTATATAATTACATTCTTATGTACTTCAAAAAAATTATCTTGCAAAATGATTATGTATGTATAGCTCTTAATTATAACTATGTTTACTACCTGATTAATTGGACAACTTTCTAATTTATTTGCATAACATTATTATAAATGAGATGAAAAGGGGCAGATCAATGAAAAAAACTTTTCCCATATTGGGATTGTTATTAATTATTGTTCTTGCAGGTTTAATTGAGACTAGAAGTAATCCAGATAATAGTTTAACTCCTATTCTGTATAGTGACTCAGAAGAGGTTAATTTAGAAATTCCAGAAATAACAACTCCTACCTCATTAGAGTATTTTCTAGAAGGAACAAAAGAAGTTGATGGATACATTGTGGAGACTTACAGAGAATATGAAATTTACGAAGATGAATCTGGCAATATTATAAAGAAAGTACCGACTTCTAACTATGATTATATAAGTTACAAGAATTACAACGATTAATTTAAACTTTTTTACTCACAATTTCAACTGACCTTATTCAACAGGAAATGCTGCCCAGTTCTTTCTTACTGTATTAAACAAATTGAGGCGTAATCCTTCTTAGATCAACGTCCCCTTTTCAGGAACAGCTAATGCTATGTATGATTTTTAAAGGCATTGGGATGTTAAGAACATAACTAACGTTGAGGTGTGATTGAACATTGAGAAAATACATCGTAATCACTATAGCTACAGTTTTGATAATTGGTTTTACATTAACTCCTAGTGTTCAGGCAGAACACAACCCTAATGGTTACAATACAGAATTGCTCGAAGATGCCCTAATATCTACTTTGTCTCCTGTTATTCGTAATGCTGTTGGCAATTACTTTGGAAAAGTTACTAAAACAGACTGTGGTAAAGTATTGAGTATTGAAAAATTACAACCAGGATACAAAATTCGTTTAAGAGTTAGAACCTTCCAAGGACCACATAATCCTCCGCATTATTTGGTATACTTAACTCTTGTAAAAAATGGATACAGTAATGAATGGATTGTTGAAAAGATTACCTCTAAAAAACTATCTCCAAGTAAAAAAATTAAGTGCCAATAAACATAGTAATAATCTTTGATGAAGCAATAAGATCCTGCAAAACGAAAAACGTTTATTTGGATTACTAGCTCTTTTACTGGTTTTTTTATTCCAGATTAGCCCCCGATTGATAAGTATTTGAGTTTTATTGTAAAAGCCTATACTTTTTGTATGATTGAACCATTCACATAAGTTGTATAGCTTTTAATTCCAAGTTAATACTAAAATAATTCAAAATCCGGAATAACATCTTGAAAATATTCTATAAGGCGAGGATTGTTTATGAAAAGGTTAGCTATTGTTACTTTATCTTTGGGATTAATAAGTAGTGGGGCAGGATATGTAATTGCAAACGATAATTCTAGGCCATATGAGGCAATTTATCTTGAAACTGGTTATAAGCCAATGAAAGATGCTCTAAATGATTTTGAAAATCATTATAATAAAAAACTGTCATTACCACTAAGAGTCCCCCCTGTATCATTTACTCATTATTTTGGCAGGTTAAGTGATTTGGATGGAACTGCCAATGACAAATTTGAGTTGCTATTTACTAATGATAAATTACCGGAAAATCAATACAGTATTATAGTTAGACCTACTAGAAATAAAATACCAATAAAAGATAAGTATATTTCCAACACTTATAAGCTTAATAATGGGATTGAAGCTAATTACATTACAATTAACGATTCAAATTCACTTGTTTTCGAATATGATAATTGGCAATATTGGCTTAGTGTTAATAAAAGAATTGCTGATAAGGTCCCCCCTCAAGGGTTAGTTAATATCGCTAATTCCATTAAATAAAATGTTGCTTAGAAAAAATAAAACCCGGGGGATTACCCCTAACGGAATCACTTGTGAGGTGCAAAACGCAAAATTACAGACTAATTCACTAGGTATAACACATAGAACTCGTTTATGGATTCACAATATAATTCACAACAAAAAGGGCTTGGAGGTTTTTTAAGCCTTTTCTATTCTAACCGTTAGCCCCCGGTAATGGAAAATAAACTTTTTATTTCCCTTCAACTATACGGTCACTTTTATCATTATCATTTATTGTATATGGGAGAGGTTTGGGGGATGGTGGCGGGTCTTTTGGGAAAGGTATAGGATTAATAACAATTGCTTTATCATCAGGTAGAGGCAGTAATCCATTTTTAAAATCATCTTTCTCAACTATCAAATTGTTTCCTTCTTTTTCGCTGACGATGTTTTTTTCCTGTGTAGTTCCGATACTATAAACAGAAACTAAATTAAGGATAAATACTGAAATAATAGCCATTATAACCTTCAAAATATCCCTCCTTTAAACCAGACTATTCGATTATTGAATATTTATTATTCACTTCGTTTTTTATATGAGAAATCCTATCCCTTATTCAAGATAACTGCCCTTTTCTGGAATAAGTTAGAAATTCAAGATACACCCACTAAATCCCTCTTCAACTTAAAAATCTTCTCCAGTTTATTGATACTGTAGTCGCAAAATAGAACTTATGTTCTTATTATGTAAGGTAGGAATTCATTATCATTTAGAGGATAAAGGCTAATGTTCTCAAAATTAAATTTGAATTCATTACGGGTAATTCATAATTTTAATGGAGCACCCTATCATATCTCCTTTGTTTGTAACATAGATAAAACATATTGTTATTTCATGTTCGGAAGGAAGAAAAATGGGAAGTTCATTACATAGCTCATGCTAGTGAATATTGTGAGCATTGTGATTTGGTACGCTTATATACAACATGTGAAGTGTTTACAGAGTTAATTAAAGGAAATGAAGTCACACTTTTTAATTGGGTACGACAACAGCTGCCATTAGAGAGAGATTAAGATATACATTTTGTAATATAAGAATGACTTTTACCTAATGAATCAGCTTGTTCACATGTTAAAGGTCGGCTATGAGCAATTCTATTACGTATTGGATATATAGTGTGTAGATGTGAAAAGAATGCTGGAGGGAGATCCTTAAAGGGTGGATAGATTCGTAGAAAGGAACGTTCCAGTTCGTAGATATATAGGTTCTCTATTAATGATCTAGGTGGAATTCTTTGATGAAGTTTAAGGGCTTTTTTAAACCAGTAAGGACCATATTGTTCTTCCATACGCTTTGATATAAAGTACCGTATCATATTTTCAATCTCGTATAATTTACGATAAGCAGCATGCATCATTTCTATTTCGTTAATTTCAATCAAACGAACCACCTCACAAAATATTAATTTATTGATATATGTCCAAATCCCTTTTTTCAGTGTCAAGGACGTTTAATTTTATACAAAATCGTCGGGTTAAAATTGTACAAAAGTGGCACCTTAGTTGGTGCCTTTTTCAATCATTCGATAACTCGGTCCGTCTATGGAAAATACACGAGAGTGGTGTAGGAGTCGATCTAGGATTGCTGTCGCAATAATCCCATCTCCTAATACTTCTCCCCACTGGCTGAATGTCTTGTTAGACGTTAATATGATCGAGCTGTTTTCATATCTTCTACTGATCACTTGAAACAGATAATGCCCACCATTATTTGAGAGATTCAAGTAACCCATTTCATCGATAATCAGAAGAGAAGGCTTGGCAAGCCCTCTCATCTTCTTATCCAACTTCCCTTGAGAATCTGCTGTTTGAAGCGAAGTGACAAGTTCCTGTGCGGTCATAAAGTACGTCTTCAAACCTTTACGAATGGCTTCCGAGGCAATAGAGACTGCTAAATGGGTTTTACCGACTCCAGGAGGACCAAGAAAGACTAAGTTCTGATTCTGCTCTATGAAACTAAGACTCAAATATTCTTCAATGTCCCTGCGGGACACGCCTTTCACACGATCAAAATCAAACGTATCTAACGTTTTCCGAAAGGGTAATCTAGATAACTTTAAGAGAGTCTGTCTACTTCGTTCTATACGTGCCTGATTTTCAATTTCCAGTATTCGCTCTAAGAATGCATGGTATGGTATATTATTTTTAGAAGCTTCTTCAGTAAGGGTTCTCCATTCAGACTGAAAGGTGGATAATTTGAGCGATTCACAATATGTATCAATAGCTTGATTCATTTTATCGCTCTCCTTCCTGAAGGAATTGGTCGTAAACGCTTAGTGGGCGAACCGCGACCTCTATATCCTGTGCAGCGTGGAGGGTGCCAGCCTTTGAACGCTGCTTTTTTCTTATCTGTTCGGAGAGTGGTAGAACCTTATCGTCTTTTGTATAGGTTAGAATAGCTTCACCATGATAATAAACAGTAATCTTACCTTCAAGCGTTTCCTTAATCATTACTTCTTGCCCTGCAAACTTGGAGCTCATCAGAATCTTTCTAGAATGGTAATTCATGACTCCATCTTTACCAATCTTTCGATACGTAATGTAACTGGAATCATACCTAGATGGATTAAGAGGCTTTAATGTCTCTTTCAACCAAAGCTCTACCGGTTTCCGTTCTGTAGTAGAGTGTAGTCGTTGATTAGCTGTTTCTTCTACCCATCTCAGGAGTCTGAGATTTAATTCTTGTAGTGATCGAACAGATGAAGTCTCTAACCAACCATTCATATACCCAATGAATCGTTCAACTTTTCCCTTGGTTTGAGGACGATAAGGACGATGTACGGTAGGCTTGAAAGCATAGTGATCAACAAAATCTAAGAACTTTTCATTCCATTCAACTTCGGGACCACTTCTTCGGTTAATAATCGTCTTCATATTATCGAACATGACCTTTTCGGTTACGCCCCCGAAGTATTCAAAAGCATTTGTCAGACAGTGTAATAGGTGTTCCCGATCCTGCCTTTCCGCAAAACAAGCATAACTCATTCGTGAGTAGGAAAGAGTGGCGACAAAGATCATGAGTGGTATGACTTCACCATCAATCTGGTAATGGCCAGCTTCTTTCCAATCGACTTGCATCTGTTCTCCAGGTTCGGTTTCATACCGTCGGGTATGACTTTCTTTAAAGGCCTGACGATAAGGCTGTACAAACTCTTTCAATATTGTACTGCCACCTGAATAACCTCTTTGTTTAATCTCCTGAATAAGCTTTTCACAATTGAATACATAGTCTTCTTGAATTCGCTTAAGCAGGTAATCTTTATATGGATCTAACTTGGACCCTCTTTTTGAACGTTTCTGTACATGATTTTTCTCTCGTTCACTAAACGCTCTCACAGTATGTCTATGCATCCCCAACATCTCCGCTATATCTGTTTGAGACATACCTCGTTCCAATAATTCTTTCACTTTTCGTCGCTCTCCCTCCAACTTCATGAATCAGATCTCCTCCTCTTAGGATTCAATCTAATTATGAAGTTTGTCGAAATTTAAGGCGACGATTTTGTATGTATTTAACTGACTATACTGTCCATTTTAAATGCGACTCTTTCATTCAGCTCCCAATTTAATAGAAATGGGCCATATCCCTAAGAGAAATTGACCATTTCTTATTATTATTTTAATGAAATTGAGTAAATGGGAATTACCTTTTTCTAGTTAAACAGCTATAAAGTCGTATGTAACAAAGGTGAGGTGATGAAAATATGAAACGTGCTTTTTATGTTGAAAAAGGAGTTCCAGGAGTTAGTTATGAGTTCAACAAAGTTCCAAATGGAGACATGTCTATTAAAATGGTAAATGTATTAAATGGAAGGAGAGTTGAAGATTTCTTAAATGCATTTCAAGGGAAGAAAATAAGGGTTACTGTTGAAGTGCTGGATGAAGAGCCTTTTTGAAATAATTCTTTTTTGTATGATGCTTGTTAGCTACCAGATGATTAGTATAACCTGCTTAGTTAAAGATTAAGAATATTTTATTTTACTAGAATCGCATAGAAATTGATAGGTATAATGCTACATTTAAAGTTTCTGTTAAATGAGTATTTATACCCATAAAATTATTGTACCAGTAACATTCGCAACAATTATCTAGTAATAATAAATGAGAATTTATAATAAACAAACGTGCTAAAGTCACTATTTCAAAGGGTTTGTGGTAGAGAGGAGTTAATTTACTGGAAACACAATCAAAGAACACACTATTACATATTACCACAATGACTTTTAACCCTTCATATATACACAAAAAAAGGTAAACACCATTCTCGGTGTTAGTACCAAAGTATTATTTTAACCAAAAAAACAGTAAATTGGTAATTTTTTTGTAATTAATTATAATCAATTTGTACTTTATGGAATATTTGGAAATTATGGTTTTGTAATTGATGGTTTCTATTCTGTTAAGAATAGATCGCTCTACAATTACTCTACTATTAATGTAAACTTTATTTCCTAAATTCTATTTTGTACATTAACGTTTTTTATCAAATTATAAAGGGGGGGTAACAGTGACTGAAGTGATGGACAGAAGTAGTTATTATGTACTAAGTAAGTTTTATGATCTTCAAGAAAACAAAGCATTTGTATGGGTATTTGTACTAGTTGTGCTTCTATTTTTTGCATATGCATGGTATTGTACATCTAAAGGATATGATTTTACAGGATTTGTAAAGAAAAAAGGGTCATGGGTTCAAATAGGTTGTACCAAATAACAAAACTAACCCTACACAAGGAGGTTAGATTTATTCTGCTTCCTTGTTGTGGGGGAGATTTAAAAGGAGTTTAATAATGGAAAATGCAATATTACAAGTAAAGGGCGTTAACATTTCATATAATAAACAATTAATTTTAGATAATTTTTCAATTGAATTAAAACAAGGAGAAATTTCTAGTTTACTCGGGCACAATGGGGCAGGAAAAACAACTGCGATTAATATACTTTTAGGATTAACTGAAAAAATGAGCGGTGAAATTTTGTTCAAGGGTGTTAAAATTAGTGATCAATATCAATATTTTAAAAGTAAAATTGGGTTTGTCCCAGATGACGACGAATTATTTGATGACCTAACTGCATATGAGTACCTTCAGTTTCTTGGTAAATCTAGAAAAATTCCTAATAAAGATTTTTTGAATGTAACAAATCACCTTTTAGACGTATTCAACTTATACAAGTATAAAGACAACCTATTAAAAACTTATTCTCATGGAATGCGAAGAAAAATACAAATAATTTCTGGATTAATTCATAAACCAGAAGTCCTTATTGTAGATGAACCTACAAATGGGCTTGATCCTGACATGATTATCACTTTTAAAGAACTTCTAGTTGCAATCCGAAATTTAGGTACAGCGATTTTAATTAGTACACACAATTTAGATTTTGCCGAAAGCATTAGCGATCATGTAACAATAATTAAAACTGGAGAAATAAAATTAAGTGGTTATAAATCTGACATTCTTAAAAATCTGGAGGCAAAAAACTTAGAAGAAGCTTACATAAAGATAAACTTGGATAAAAATAAATTAAATAGTATAAGGAATGTATTTAACTATGATAAGCACGCTATATCTTAAAATATGGAAAAACAAATTTCTGTTTAGTTTTAAAAATAATCCTATTACAATTTTAATACCAATTATTATTATTGTTATCTCTGGTTTTGTTTCTTTTAAAATAACTAGTACTAATATTAATGCAATACATGCACAAACCGACTTACAAGTAATTAATACAATACTTAATCAAAGTTTATTATCAAGTAATGTTATTACTTTAATAATCTCAGTTTTTTTATTTTTTTTGTTTAAAAACAATTTTTTTCAGTCAAGTTTGTTAAGAATACTTCCAATAAGCAATGCAAGAATCTTATTAATAGAATTATTACCATTCTTATTAGTTAATATTCTATTTATTTGTATATTGTATGTACCAACGTATTTTTATATCTTTTCTCAAATGCAAATTATAAATTTAGTTGGAAGTTGTATTTATCTCCTATTGTTCTTCTTATTAAATATTACTATTACCTTATTTTCTTTTTTGAATATTTACTTCTTTAATAATATTGCAAGTTATATTGGTAAATTACGGAATATTCACTTACATGAACCTATCTCTTTTCTATTGATTACCGGAATAGGATACATTTATTATAAGTTGATTAGTGAATCGGAAATTTATTCTATATTAATAAAAGATGTATTAGAAGTTAATAGCATAGTTATTATAATAATCTTATTTGTACTAACTTCTTTATTATTTTATTTAACTAGCTTAACACAAAGGAAGGCTGTAGATTCTTATTCCAAAAAATTATCAAACGTTCCCTTTACATATCTAAATTCAATAAATATATTCCTTATCGAATTTAAGAGAAATATAAGAGATTATCATCGAATTTTTACAGTATCCTTATTGTTAGCTGTATTATTACTATTTAATTATTATACAGCACATAATCCCTTTAATAGTTTTGTTGTACTCTTGCTACAATTTAGTCCTTTTCTTGCAATTGAAATTCTCGTATTGTTTCCACTAATTGCAGGAGCAAGAGACACTAATAAAACACATATTTTATCTTTATTGCCCATTTCTATTACTTATATTAAGTGGCTAAAACTATTATTTTATGTTATTTGTTCCATAATCATCGGGTTCATCTACAATACATTAAACACAAAATTGTCTGGTATTGAATTCGATCTCAGTCATACATTCCAGTTTTTAAGTGAGTTGATTCTACTTACAATATTGGCATTTATTATAGGGACTCTACTATCTGCAAATAAAAATACTGCTCTACAAGAAGGGATCGGTTTAATTTTTATTTTTATTATTTATTTCTTTATTGCATATACATTGAATAATATAGATGGTTATTACTCTTGGAGTTTACTAATTTTAAGTTTGATACTATTCCTTGTAGCGCCGTTCTTTTCAAGAAAAATTACAAATATGGTATAAAATGATATGATAACCAAAATCAAACCCAAAAAAACTTATACATTTATTCTTATTACATTATTCAGTATGAAGTCGTTTTTCATATGTCATATTCTTTTTTGTTTAGTATTGTATTTTCTTTTAAATATGTACACAAACACCAATATATCATCCTTTTTTTTAATTTCATACGCACATATTGTCTTTAGTGTCTTTTTACATGAAATGGGCCACCTTATTCCATACTTGTTATTTACAAAGGGAAAGCAATGTTTTTTCATCAAAGATAGTATAATTTCTCTCTCAGTCATTACTTTAAAAACTACAAAACTACAAAACATTATTATTTCATTATCAGGACCTACTGTTTGTATTGTTTTGGGATTATTTTTAATAAAGTCAAATTTTTTGGTTGGTTGTATCTATATTCTTCATGTCATCAATTTGTTTCCATCATTAAAAGATGGAGAAAATATATTGGTCAATATTATAGGGAGTGTGAAATAATATGAAACTTTTCAAAAAAATATCATCAGGTTTTTTGATTTTTACTATTCTATATTTAGTAGGCGTTTTATTTATCTTTCCAATCGCCCTTGACTTCATGGAAGTCAATGCTACATTCATACTTGAAATTTTCAACGTAGAATTGGCTAAGATCGTAAATACTCCCAAGGACATGTATGGAAGTATAACTTTAATTGGTTTGTTAACTTTTGGCATATTTGGTGGTTTAATAAACAGTTTTTTATTCTATGTTATGAACCTTCCAAAATCAAAAGCCTAACATTAAAAAATTAATAACTTTTTATTACTAATCCTCTGAATTGACTTATCAATAATCATCATGCTTGAGATAGAGGTACCCAAAGTAAAGGTTCAGAAAGGGAAGGAGACAAACTCCTTCCTAAAGTACTATACATATCCTTTTTCTTTTAAGCTGGTATATCCAGCTTCTGCGTTGATAATCAGATGATCCAGCACCTCAACTCCAATCATATGTCCTGCGTTAACCAGCCGTTTTGTAACTTCTATATCTTCTTGAGATGGATTCGTATCTTGAGAGGGATGCTGGTGACAAAGGATGATAGCAGCACTGTTATTCAGGATTGCACTTTTGAATACTTCCCTGGGATGGACGATACTTGCATTGATTGATCCTACATGGCAACGATGAACGGCAACAACTCTGTTTTTCGTATTGAGACACATGACGAAGAACACTTCACGATCATCTTCCCCGATAAATTCAGTAGCAACTTTTGCAGCATCTTCTGGAGAACGGATGATGTATGGTTCCCCTCCTTCTACCTCTAAGATTACTTGTCTGATCCGTTGAATTTCATAAATTGTTTCCATTTTGAAACAACTCCTTTCTTTGTTTGAAAAGAAAGGAATTTTTGCGAAAACGAGTGTAGAAGGAGACGAAAGTATGCGAAGCATCAAGTGGGAGTTACGGACATATACAAAACCCAATGACTTAGCCAGCGTTTACAGTAATGATTTCACCTTAGTTACGCTGGCTTAACCGACTTGGTTTTGGTTGTGGCCGTTCGAACACGCAGATCCTTTACCGAGTGATAAGTCAAATAATTATAATGAGGGGAACAAAGGAAGGAAAATTATAGCGATAGTGAGTGGCGGTGGAATATCCCTGATGGGATTCACCGCCATAAAGTATGAGGATTCGAGATCCGAAAAACATTAAGATGTTTGCCTCTCATTTTTCGAGTTGTCTTTAATAAATTTATATAACGTACTTCTACCCACTTTTGTAATATCGCAGATTTCCTGGACCGTCATACCGTTTTGATTACGTTCTTCAAACTGTTTATTGCAAAATAGAAGTGCAGAGCTTTGCAAAGGAAAGATGCAGAGTCCTGCACTTTATTTAAACTAAAAAAGGACTTACCAGCCACCCCAAGTCCCTCTACTGTTAATTGGTGTCGAATCAATACAGTGGAGGTAAGAAAGGATGCTAGCAATGTCCGATATTAATTGTATCAAACACTTAAGAAACAACAAAGGTTTATCTATAAGTAAGATAGAGGAAACTCTAGGTATTAACTGGAGAACAGCGAAGAAATATGCAGATGGGGAACAAGTGTAGACGTCAAGTCGAATTTTACACTTTTTGCTCGTTTCCCGTTTACACTTCTGTTGAAAATATGCCTTTCCGGTTTTTCATCCGATGACTTTCCTCATTCTCTCCGCCATGTATGACCTCCACCCGGTGAAGCAAACGATCTAATATAGCCGTCGTAATCCCTTGATCTCCAATCAAGTTTCCCCATTCTTCAGGACTTTTATTTGAGGTCAGGATGACCGAACTTCGTTCGTACAAATGGTTGATCAAATGAAAAAATAGGTTTGCCTCTCGTTGATCCATCGCCATATACATCAAATCATCGATAATCACAAGGTCGGCACCTCTAAGCCGTTTCAGTTGTACCTTTGATTTGTTCAGGTATTCTTCCGTCTTTAAGAGCTGTACAAGCTCTCCCATTGTAGTGAAGTAGACATTGAATCCTCTATAAACGGCTTCGAGTCCTAGTCCAATTGCGATGTGCGTTTTTCCAATGCCAGGTGGCCCTAGGAGAATTAAGTTGTACTGCTGTTCTAACCAGCTTAACTCACTGAGTTGTGTTAGCTGGCGCGACGTCAGAACGTTTTGGCCCTTCAGTTCAAAATCATCTAATGACTTCACGAAAGGGAAGCGTGCCCACTTCATCCTTTTTTCCAGGCTTTTTGCTTCACGCTTTCCTAATTCATATCGCGTAATAGATTCTAAGAATTCTAAATAAGTCCATGAAGCTTTTTCAGCTTCGCGAAGAAGCTGTGGGAGCTCCTCCGCAGTTTCTGATAAACGCAACTGACGAAATTGATCTTGTAATTCATTCACAGTCTTGTTCATCATGGCCGGCCTCCTAAAATGCTGGTATAAGCATTTATAGAACGGGTAGAGGCCTTAATATGAGAATGTCTTGCTGGATGGGTATAAAAGGATTCCACCTCTTTAACCGGCTCTTGACGCAATTCATTAATGTGCTGTGCGATATCACGAAAATCATTCGCACTGTACAGTCTTTCAGTCATACACTTGGTCAATACGGTATCAACTAGCGTTGGATACTGTTGGATGACCTGATAAACGATTGTGAACTGATCTCTACGATACCTTGGGTATCTTAGGCTGATCTCATCTAAATAAGCAGCTGCCTGTTTCTGATCTTCAAAAAAGGAGATAAGGCGGCGTTTAAATTCTTCCACCCCTTTTGATCGATCACGTGTATGATTCCGATTTTGAATGAGTTTCCCTTTTTCTATGCTTATCCGGTGTTCTGCAATGATTTCACTCTCTATTCCTTTTCGAATTACAAGCCTCTGTTGTTCTTCACCTGTAACTTCAATCAAAACAAGATTCTCAGCGTTGGATTGATAAGTCCCAAGTGGAACGGAATAACGATTTGACTTGTACCGGATCGTGTTGTCCTTGCTTACACTTCTTGTTATACTTTGAATACTGGTACTTTCGTAAGAAAGTAACGAAGAGACTGGCTGTAAGTGTTGCTTTTCGAGGAGAAACACTTCTGCTGGTCTTTTTTTCGTTGTTTGATGAACCTGATGGTTCCCGGTACGCTTTAGCCATTGTAATGCCCGATGATTCCAGTCCTCTATATCACTGAATACTCGACTGTCTGCGAAGTTTCCCTTTATGTATTTCACTACATTTTCGATCATACCCTTTGACTCCGGATCAGCTCTTCTGCACAAATGAACCTTAAACTTACGTTCATTCACATAACTTTGAAACTCAGCTGTTAAAAGCAGCTGTCCTGCATTTTCACTCACTGTGATTAAGTGATCCTGATCGTATACAATTTCTTCTGTGCGGCCTTCGTAGAATTGAAAGGCATTTTCATGACACCGTATCGCATCTCTTGTGGTAAAAGGACGTGTCTGCCACTCCATATATTTCTGTCTGGAGTGAGCGAGTACAAATGCAATGAAATACAGCTTGATTTCTTTGTTGTCAGTAGTTTTCTGTTTTGTTTCACCCCAGTCTACCTGGAGTTGTTTTCCCATGGGTTGTTCAGGAACAGCTTCGTATTGGCGAACAATTACCTTCTTCTCAATCTGGTAGACTTCCCTGATTTCTTTAACATAAGATCTCACAGTCCTTCCACCGACCACAAGGTCGGAGTATCTCTCTAGAAGCCAATCATGTATTTGTGCAGCACTCAAGTGAGGGTATTCTTCTAACCAGGCAAGTATCCAGTCTTTATAGCTGTCTAATTTCTTTTTCCTCCCAAGAGGCTGCTCTGTATAAGCTTTTGCTCCATCAAAAGTCATCTCTAAATATTTATAGACAGTTGGTCGTGAAATCTTAAGCTCCTTAGCGATTTGTGCTACTTTAAACTTTCGTTTATGTAATTCTTGAATCTTTACATATAACACTAATTTCTCCTCCAAAACCCTAACCCCCAGTAAAAATAACGTCACCAATTATTTTACTGAAAGTAATAGGTTGATAGAGAGGGAAAGTGTAAAATCTAATCAAGCGAAAACTGTCAACTTTATTCTAGCGTTTACACTCCCTTATCGTTCAGGATTTCTATGATGTTTAATGCATCTCTTGTGGATCTTGCAAACCTGTCCAATTTTGTGACGACAATAGTATCATTTTCTACTACCTGGTCTAATAGTTTTTGGAATTGTTGACGATTATCTGCACTTTTCCCACTCATTTTTTCTTGAAAAATTGTTTCACATCCATTGCCTTTAAGTTGTGAAATTTGGCCTTCGAGATTTTGTCCTGTGGATGACACTCTTGCATAACCATATCTGGTCATATTAGACACCTCATTGATTACAGCCAAGAGATTTTACCACCCTTGCCATCTTTTTTACCACTCTCCGCCAAGGAATTTACCAGGCTGCGCCAACATATTTACCAATGGATAAAAAAGCCCTACAGATTAACCATTCTAGGAATCTGGTAGGGCATTATTGTTCAAGTAATTACCTAGAGTGGTGGTTACTGAAATAATCGAAGATTATCTTTCTAGCTCCTTCATGAATATCTTGCTCAGTCCAGCTATAAAGAACAGGTTCCTTCCCGTATACTTCTAAAAGCTTTTCACTTAGTTCCTTTGGGAAAGGGATCCAGCTCTTAAAACCCATCCAATAATAGTATTCTTCCATTTTTGTAATCTCTTCTTTAGTCAATGTGGTCATATTAAGGTTACCTACCTAATCCATGACGCTCACGCATTGAAACTTCTCCGTCTAGTAGAATTTGATAGGAGTCATGAATAATGCGATCTAGTATTGCTTCCGCAATCGTTTCATTTCCTAGTTTTAAATGCCATCCACTAGGATCAATCTGTGAACAGAAAATAGTGGAACCAACTCTATGACGAGCTTCTGTAATTTCCAAAAGAATGGCTGCTTCATCCGTTGTTAACTCAGTTAACAGCCATTCATCCAGGATAAGAAGATCCACTTTCGTATATTTTTTGATGCTCTTCCGATAGCTTCCGTCAGCTGCCAATTTGGCAAGTGACAGTTCATCCAGTAACTCTGGTAAACGAATGTATTTGACATTAAAAAATTGCCGACAAGCACGGCAAAAAGAACGTTTTAAGTTTAAAGTTGAAGCAGTTGCGCTTGACTCAGGTTATCTTACGGTTCCAATCCAGGAGCAAAATATTTTGGGCATCATAAGTCACCGTCGTTTTCACCCAACAAAAGGATTGTTTCCAAAAGGAAGTTTATATTTGATAAGGAAACCAATACCTATCAATATCCAAATGGTAATCATCTTCCTTACCGAACCACAACCTGTCAGGGTTTTTGAGAGTACGTATCCAATCCTGATCATTGTAAGAAATGTCCCCTTTTAGATCAATGTACACTATTCAAGAATCATCAAAAAATCGTAACACGACACATATGGGAAGAATAGTAAAGACTGGGTTCGACAGAACCGGCTTTCGAAATCTGATAAGTTACTTCAAAAAAACGAAGTGAAACTATAGAGCGAAGCCTTGAGGACGTTAAACAGCTCCAGGGACTAAACGCATCTCCTCCATCCTCCCCCCCCTCGTATATTATAGTTAACCAGATTTTTTCTGGCTTTAAATCTTTATACCTTAGGTATAATGGGTTTAAATCAGATAGAGGTTGTCGCTTGCCCCCTTGAAGCTTTGTCTTCGTATTAAAGACTGACACCTCTTTCTTTATAGAACTATTCGAATGAGCTGGATGACACTTAGTTGTCGTATATCGAACGAGGTTGGATATCTATAAAGATAAAGAGGGTTACCTGCCATCTGATAGATTAAATGTAGGTGGTGCTGATTATGTTTTATCTTGGCATTGATATTGGGAAACGTCATCATGAAGCTGGTTTAATTAATGAAAAAGGCGATCCAATCGGTAAGACGGTTCGTTTTGCTAATTCAAAATCCGGTAGTGAAAAACTTCTTGAATTCTTAAATCAACATCAACTTACCCCAGAAAATTGTGTTTGTGGATTGGAAGCCACAGGCCATTATTGGTTATCTGTTTTTTCTTTTCTACATAAGCTTGGGTTTAAGATTACGGCTTTTAATCCTATGCAGTCAGATGCATTGCGTCAATTTTATATTCGGAAGACAAAAACAGATGTCAAGGATGCTTATCTCATTGCTCAAGTGATTCGAATCGATTCTCCAGAAAGCAACTCCTTTTGTAGAAGAAGATTTACTTCAACTTAGACATTTAGAACGGTTACGTTATGCATTAGTTGATCAAAGTTCGGATATTAAAAGAAAAATTATTGCACTCTTAGATCAGATGTTTCCTGAATATGAACAGATATTTTCAGATGTTTTCGGGATGTCTTCAACTGAAGTTCTTTTACAATACCCATTACCAGAGGACCTATTAAAAATTGATACAGATCAGCTTGCAACGTTACTAAACCAAGTTAGTAAAGGACGTTACGGAGAAACAAGAGCTCGAAATAAAGCTGAAAAATTGAAATATAGTGCCCAAAATACCTTCGGTATTTCAATTGCTACAGACGTATTTAAAATGCAGATTCATCTTCTACTGGAACAAATAGATTTACTTGAGAAACAGTTGAATCAAATTGAGGAAGCCATGATCGAACTCTCAAATCGTCAAGAACATTATTTAACTACCATCACGGGAGTGAGTGATATAACGGCTGCCGTCGTACTAGGTGAAATCGGCTCCATAAGCCGTTTTGAACGTCCCGGACAATTAGTTGCATTTGCTGGCCTTGATGCATCCGTTCATCAATCAGGAGATTTTAACAGTTCAAATACCAGGATTTCTAAACGGGGTTCCCCTTATCTTAGACGTGCTTTATGGCAAGCTGCCTTTGTGGCTAGTTTTCATGACCCTGCACTCTCCCTTTACTATCAAAAATTACGTGAACGAGGAAAGGCCCATGGTACAGCCGTAGGAGCTGTTGCTCGAAAGTTAACACACATTATTTTCGCTGTTTTAAGGGATAAAAAGCCGTATCAATCTCGCCCCCAGAAATCTGATAACAACTAACATTCTGCTTGTTTGCTATTTTTACCAGTCAACAAGTAGTGTTTTTTTGTCATGCCCAAAAATCAAAAAGACGAAATAAGAAAATATCCGATTTAGTTCCTTGACTTTTTATAGCTGGTCTCGTATATCTTTTTATAATGTTTAACATCCAATAACCTGAATTCAGCAAGTGCCCCTATTTTAGAGCACCCTTATATTCCGATTAAATGAGAAATAATTTTTCAATCAAAACAAAAAATGTATAAATAGTAACCGTTAACAATCCATAGCCTACAAGAGATTTTCGGCTTTTTTTTAGTTCTACGAAACCCATAGTTAGCATTAAGACACCTAGTACACCTATCATTAGTGGCATTAGAGAATAATCATTTGTGATTAAACCATAACCGGCTAATCCTAACACCCCTAACGGTAAAATAACTCTTAGAATATTACCCACATTCATCCCCAACCTTTTATATCATAAAATCAAGTCTTCCAGATAACTGCCTAATACTTACATATTAAGCAAAAAGAGGCGTTATCCTTCTTAGTTCAACGCCTCCGTTTTTGAAGAAGTTAAGTTTACTATTTTTTAAAAATTATCTTATGAATTATAAAAACAAGTACAAGTCCAATAACTACAACGATGGTTTTGCCGAAGGGGGCACAGCCTCCCTCTACACAAATTTGAGGAGCATCTGATTTTAGAAATTTAATAAACTCGCTCATATATCACCTCATAATTTTATAAGGACTTGCTCAACAATCCTGCCCTTTTACTGAATAATACAATAGCTAAATTTGGTAAATTATGATAGTGAAATTTTAACATATGTCCTCTATAATAGGTGCACTTCTTTTATAAAAAGAAAAAAGCGCAAGCGATAAATTCGCTTGCGCTTCGTTATGATGATTAATAGATGGTTGTGTTGTCTTTTGTTGTGTTTTCGACGATTTCTTTGACGCGGGATAGGAATCTTCCGCAGATCAATCCGTCGAGTACACGGTGGTCGAGTGACATACAGAGGTTTACCATGTCACGTACGGCAATCATGCCATTATCCATGACCACTGGTCGCTTCACGATCGATTCAACAGATAGGATCGCTGCTTGCGGATAGTTGATGATCGGCGTAGATTGGATGGAACCGAATGAACCAGTGTTGTTCACTGTGAATGTTCCACCCTTCATGTCGTCACCGGAAAGTTTTCCAGTGCGGACTTTAGTCGCCAGGTCATTCACTTCACGTGCGATGCCTTTGATGCTCTTCTCATCAGCATTCTTGATGACTGGAACGAAGAGAGAATCATCCGTTGCAACTGCAATTGAGATGTTGATGTCTTTCTTCTGAACGATCTTGTCGCCTGCCCACATGGAGTTGATCATTGGGAATTCTTTCAATGCTTCAACGACTGCTTTAATGAAGAAAGGAAGGAATGTGATGTTGTATCCTTCTTTTGCTTTGAAGTCGCCTTTCACACTGTTTCGGTATTCCACAAGGTTCGTTACGTCGACTTCCATCATCATCCATGCATGTGGTGCTTCATGCTTACTGCGGACCATATTGTCTGCAATTGCACGACGAACACCGCTTACAGGGATTTCGACGTCACCTGGTTCAACTGGAATGTTCATCGGCTTAGAAGCTGGCTTGGTTGCTGCCGCTGCTGCAGGAGCTTCCGCTTGTGGTGCTGCTGCTTTTTCTGGTGCAGGAGCTGCCTCTTCCTTCGGCTTGTCGCCAGCCTTCGGAATATTACCCGATTCAATCAACTTCTGAAGGTCTTTACGAGTAATACGTCCTTCACGGCCAGAACCTTCCACTTGCTCGAGGTCGATATCGTGCTCTTGAGCAAGCATCATAACCGCTGGAGAATAACGGACTTTGCCGTTTTTCGGTTGCTTCGGCTTTTGTTTTTGAGGTGCTTGTTCTTTCGGTGCATCTTCTGCAGAAGCATCTTCTACTGGATCAGCTTCCACAGGAGCCTCTTCTTTCGCTTCAGCACCCGCTCCACCTTCTGTTTCGATGTAGCAGACGAGCTCTCCTACTTCAAGTGTATCTCCTTCTCCTGCAACAAGTTCCTTGATTGTACCTGTGTAGGATGAAGGGATTTCTGCGTTTACTTTATCGGTCATAACTTCTGCAATTGGATCATACTTTTTTACTTCGTCTCCAACTTGAACGAGCCATTTACTGATGGTACCTTCTGTTACACTCTCACCAAGCTGGGGCATGGTTATTTTTTCTGTTGCCATTTCGTTTCCCTCCTTGGAGATTAAAATTCTGCTAGATCACGCATCGCTTTTTCAACTTTATCCGGGTTGATCATGAAGTGTTTTTCCATTGTCGGTGCATATGGCATTGCCGGTACGTCTGGTCCAGCAAGACGTTGGATCGGTGCATCTAATTCGAACAGGCAATTTTCTGCGATGATGGCAGAAACTTCACTCATGATGCTTCCTTCTTTGTTGTCTTCTGTGACAAGCAAGACTTTACCTGTCTTGGAAGCTGCCTCGATGATCGCTTCTTTATCCAATGGATAAACGGTACGTAGGTCAAGTACGTGTGCAGAATAGCCGTCTTTTTCAAGCTTCTCAGCTGCTTGAAGTGCAAAGTGGACAGCCAATCCGTAAGTGATGACGGTAATGTCTTCCCCTTCACGTTTCACATCCGCTTTTCCAATCGGTAGAGTGTAATCGTCTTCAGGAACTTCTCCCTTGATCAGACGATAAGCACGCTTATGCTCGAAGAATAATACTGGATCGTCGTCACGGATTGCCGCTTTCAATAATCCTTTTACATCATAAGGAGTTGAAGGCATAACGATCTTCAAACCTGGTACATTTGCAAAAAGTGCTTCAACCGATTGAGAGTGGTAAAGCGCACCGTGAACTCCTCCACCATAAGGCGCACGGATCGTAATCGGACAGCTCCAATCGTTGTTTGAACGGTAGCGGATCTTCGCTGCTTCCGAAACAATCTGGTTCACTGCTGGCATGATGAAGTCCGCAAATTGCATTTCAGCGACTGGGCGCATGCCATACATTGCAGCTCCGATTCCGACACCTGCAATCGCAGATTCTGCGAGTGGTGTATCGATGACACGATCTTCACCGAATTGTTCATGAAGACCTGCAGTGGCACGGAATACTCCGCCACGCACTCCGACGTCTTCTCCAAGTACAAATACTTTGTTGTCACGTTCCATTTCTTCACGTAAAGCTTGAGTTACTGCATCTATATAAGAAATTACTGGCATATGTTCGTCCCCCTATTCCGCATACACGTATTTGAGCGCACTTTCAGCTTCAGCATACGGTGCTTCTTCAGCGTAATCCGTCGCTTCGTCCACTTCTTTCTCAATGCGTTCAGTGATTTCTTTCGCCTTTTCTTCCGTTAAAAGACCGAGTTCTTCAAGGTACTTTTTGAACGTAATCAGGGCATCTTTTTGTTTCGCTTCTTCTACCTCTTCACGCTCACGATAAGCACGATCGTCATCATCACTGGAGTGAGGAGTCAGTCGGTAAGATACTGTTTCAATCAATGAAGGACCTTCACCACGACGTCCACGGTCAGCCGCTTCTTTCACTGCCTCATAGACTGCAAGTGGGTCGTTTCCATCAACCGTCACACCTGGCATTCCGTAACCGATTGCACGGTCGGATACCTTTTCACAAGCCAATTGCTTGGAAACTGGAACGGAGATTGCGTACTTATTGTTTTCACACATGAAGATGACCGGAAGCTTATGTACTCCCGCAAAGTTTGCAGATTCGTGGAAATCACCCTGGTTGGATGAACCTTCACCAAATGTTGTGAATGTCACAAGGTCTTTACCTTCCATCTTACCTGCAAGTGCGATTCCAACCGCATGTCCAACTTGAGTCGTTACTGGAGAAGATCCAGTGACGATGTGGTTCTTCTTTTGACCGAAGTGACCTGGCATTTGACGTCCGCCAGAGTTCGGGTCTTCTGCTTTCGCAAATCCGGAAAGCATCAAGTCACGTGCAGTCATACCGAAATGTAGAACTACGCCCATATCACGGTAGTACGGAAGGACATAATCCTTTTCTTTATCAAGTGCCATCGCAGCACCTACTTGAGCTGCCTCTTGTCCTTGACAGGAGATGACGAATGGAATTTTACCTGCACGGTTCAAGAGCCACATTCTTTCATCGATCTTTCTTGCCATTAACATCGTTTCATACATTTTCAATACATCTTCATCAGATAAACCTAGTCTTTCATGACGATTTTCGGCCATCACATTACCCTCCTTAAAAATCTTCCTTTAGTTATGGATCGCTTTACCATCGACAGCGAGTGCTGCTTCCCCGATGACTTCTGATAGAGTCGGGTGAGGATGGACAGAATGAGCGATTTCCCAAGGTGTTGCATCCAATACTTTTGCTAGACCAGCTTCGGAAATCATATCCGTTACATGCGGTCCGATCATATGGACACCTAACAGATCATTCGTTACTTTATCGGCAATCAATTTGACGAAACCATCGGATTGACCGTAAACAAGCGCTTTCCCGATTCCTTTGAAAGAGAACTTACCGACTTTCACGTCGTATCCTTGTTCTTTCGCTTCGTCTTCTGTCAAACCGACACTTGCCATTTCAGGGTTTGAATAGATACATTTTGAAATCGTTGTATAATCCATTGGATGTGGATTGTTTTCAGTCATGTGCTCAACAGCTGCAATTCCTTCATGGGACGCAACGTGCGCCAATTGCAATCCACCGATGACATCACCGATTGCATAAATGTGTGAGTCCTTCGTCTGGAAGTATTCATTTACTTGAATTGCGCCTTTATCCACTTGGATTTCTGTGTTTTGAAGACCAATGTCTTCGACGTTCGGCTGACGTCCAACGGACACGAGCAATTTATCAGCAGAGAAGGACTTTTCTTCTCCCTTATGTTCTGCCTTGATTGTAACGCCTTCACCTTTTTCAAGCGTTTCAGGTAATACTTTTGCGCCTGTGACGATGTTGACACCTTTCTTCTTCAAGATGCGCGTCGCTTCTTTCGAAATTTCCTTGTCTTCCGTTGGTACGATACGATCTGCGTATTCTAAAACGGTTACGTCTAATCCGAAATCGATGAACATGGAAGCCCACTCGATTCCGATAACGCCACCACCGACGATGATGATGGATGATGGAAGCTCCTGAAGCTCCAATGCTTCGTCAGAAGTCATCACGAGGTCTCCATCGATTTCAAGTCCAGGCAATGTTCTTGGACGTGAACCTGTAGATACGAGAAGGTTCTTCGGTACGAGGATCACGTTTTCATCGCCGTTGTTAAACTCAACAGAAACGGCTCCTGGCATCGGAGAAAAGATGGAAGGTCCTAAGATCCGTCCATGACCTTCGTATACATCAATCTTCCCTTTTTTCATCAGGTGTTGAACACCCTTATGGAGTTGATCAACGATTCCTTGTTTACGTTGTTGAACTCTTTCGAAGTTGAGAGCCACGTCTTTTGCGATGACTCCGAATTCTTCACCTTTTTTCGCAGTGGCAAAGACTTCTGCACTTCGAAGTAATGCTTTACTCGGGATACATCCTTTATGCAGGCACGTTCCACCTAGCTTACCTTTTTCTACAATCGCAACGGATAATCCAAGCTGGGATGCTCGAATCGCTGCTACATATCCGCCTGTTCCTCCACCGAGGATGACGAGATCATAATTCTCAGCCATAATTCATTCCCCTTTCGTTAAATGCTCTGTTTGACTGGTTGGTTCGGGTATACTTTTGGTTCTTCTTCACCACGGAGGACACGTAGTCCACCTTCAGCAAGGGCTTGAAGTTCATTTTCACCTGGTTGTACGATGACGTCGCTGATCCATTCGATGCGCTCGGTAATCAAATTTACGAATTCTTTTCCGTAAGCAAGTCCACCCGTCAGTACGATGGCATCGACTTTACCATGTAAAACGGCACTTGCCGCTCCTATCTCTTTCGCGACTTGATACGCCATTGCCTCATAGACCAATTTCGCCTTCTCATCGCCCTCTTCGATCCGCTTCTCGACTTCGACGGCATCGTTCGTTCCGAGGTAACCGACGAATCCTGCATTACCGACTAGTTTTTTCATGATTTCCTCAGCATAATACTCTCCTGAGAAGCACATGGAAACGAGATCTCCAACAGGTACTGTCCCAGCTCTTTCCGGTGAAAATGGACCTTCCCCGTGAAGACCGTTGTTTACATCGATGACTTTGCCTTGCTCGTGAACACCTACTGTGATTCCTCCACCCATGTGGGTCACGATGAGGCGTAACTCTTCATAAGGTCTACCCAATTGTTTCGCTACTCTACGGGCAACCGCCTTTTGATTCAATGCATGGAAAATACTCTTCCGTTCAATTTCAGGAACACCAGATACTCTTGCCAGCGGTGCCAACTCGTCAACAACGACAGGGTCTACAATGTATGACGGAATGTTTAACCCTTGGGCAATCTCAAAAGCGATGATTCCACCGAGGTTCGAGGCATGCTCCCCAGAGTATCCCTTTCGGAGGTCTTCGAGCATCATGTCATTGACATCATATGTTCCGCCCTCGATTGGACGAAGGAGGCCACCACGGCCAACGACCGCACTTAATTTAGAAACATTGATACCTTCATGATCCAATGTTTCCAAGATGACATTTTTACGGAATTCATATTGATCGATGATGTGATCGAAAGCTTTGATTTCTTCGCTGTCGTGTCGAATGGTCTTTTCAAACACGGAGCGTTCATCATCAAATATTCCGATCTTGGTTGATGTGGACCCAGGATTAATTACCAGTAATCGATATTCTCTTTGTTGCAAAACGGAACCCTCCATTGATGACTCTATAATGATTCATTTTTTTACATCTCCACTCCTATGCTCCCCTTATTCTTCGGATTTAACAGGAAGAGCACAGAAGACGGAGTTTCTTATTACTTTTTAAATTATTGACCGAGACGTTGTGAAAGGATGTGACGGTCGTTCAACAAGAATTGGCTTCTAGAGTTCTTGTTGCGCTCAATACGCTCTTCAGCAAGACGATCCGCAGCTAGATATGTCGGGATGTTGTCTCTCTTAGAGATTTCAAATACACGTGCGATGTTGTCGTAGATCATTTCTACTTTCTTCATTGCGCGGTCATGGTTGTACCCATGCAATTCATCCGCTACGTTGATAACTCCACCAGCATTGATGACATAGTCTGGTGCATACGCGATGCCCATTTCATGGATTTGGTCCCCATGCTTCGTGTCTCTCAATTGGTTGTTTGCTGCACCTGCGATTACTTTCGCTTTCAATTGTGGAATCGTTTCATCGTTGATTGTCGCTCCAAGTGCACATGGTGCATAAATGTCGCAATCTACAGAGTAGATATCCTCTGTATCAACCGCTTTCGCTCCAAATTCGTCTACTGCACGTTGAACGGCTTCTTTATTGATGTCTGTAACGATCAATTGCGCGCCCTCTTCGTGTAGGTGTTTACACATGTTATAAGCAACGTTTCCGACGCCTTGTACAGCGATGACTTTTCCTTCCAATGAATCTGTACCGAATGCTTCCTTCGCTGCAGCTTTCATTCCACGATATACGCCATAAGCGGTTACTGGAGATGGGTTACCAGAAGAACCGAATGCAGGTGATACACCTGTTACGAATTCTGTTTCCTGACGGATAAGGTCCATATCCGCAACTGTCGTACCAACGTCCTCAGCCGTAATGTAGCGACCGTTCAATCCTTGGATGTAACGTCCAAAAGCACGGAACATTTCTTCGTTCTTATCCGTACGTGGATCCCCGATGATAACTGTCTTACCTCCACCAAGGTTTAGACCTGCTGCTGCGTTTTTATAAGTCATACCTTTCGCAAGACGAAGAGCATCTTCGATTGCAGCGTCTTCATTTTCATACGTCCACATTCTTGTACCACCAAGTGCAGGACCTAATGTTGTATCGTGAATACAGATGATTGCTTTCAATCCAGATTGTTTGTCCTGGCAAATCACCAATTGCTCGTAATCGTATGTCTCCATATACTTGAAAATTTCCATTATAAATTCCTCCTTGGGATAATCAAATCTATCTATTAATGAAGGTCTTTAACTCGACCTGTTAAACCGAACGAACGGCAAGTGCAATCGAATGCAGCTTGCTTTCAGCACTGTCTGCTCGTGAAGTTAATACAATCGGTGCTTTTGCTCCGGCGATGACAGCTCCTACCTTTGCTTTCGCAAAGTAGATCAATGATTTATAGAGTGCATTTCCTGTTTCAATGTTCGGAACGAGCAGGATGTCTGCTTGTCCAGCGACTTCGCCACCTACACCTTTGTGTGAAGCTGCTTCCATTGAAACGGCATTGTCGAGTGCGAGTGGCCCATCTACTACACACCCTTTGATTTGGCCGCGTTTGTTCATTTGGCTTAATGCTGCCGCATCAAGCGTCGCTGCCATATTCGGATTTACAACTTCTACTGCCGTAATCGGAGCGACTTTCGGTGAACTGACACCAATCCTTGTCGCCACATCTACCGCGTTTTGGATGATGTCCGCTTTCTGTTGAAGATCCGGCGCGATGTTCATCGCCGCATCCGTGACAAAAATGAGTCGGTCGAAACCGTCCACTTCAAATGCCGCCACATGGGACAACACTTTTCCAGTACGGAGGCCGTATTCTTTATTCAATACTGCCTTCAGGATCGTGGAAGTGGAAACCATTCCTTTCATGAGGACATCTGCATCTCCACAGCTGACTGCTTGGACAGCTTTCGAAGCTGCTTCCTCAGCTGATTGACAATCAACAACTTTCAATTGATCAGAGCCTTCTAGTCCTTCTTCATGAAGAAGGGACTTGATCTTATCTTCGTCTCCAAACAATTGGAAGAATGCCAACTGTTTCCCTAATGCCATTTTGACTGCCTGGATCACTTCATGATCTTCTGCTGCAGCTACAGCTACAATCTTATTAGGTAACTGGGTTGCTTCTTGGATGATTTGTTCTAATTGCATGACCTATGTTCAACCCCTTCACAAATTTTCTTGTACCCCGCCTATTAATTAATGCAAGATTCATGCCAAGTTTAAAAATGCTGATTTCTAGTTGTTTTTGTCGATCCACTCCATGCAAAAGTTTTCATAGTATGAAGCATTCTGCATGCAATGTTATTCAATATTGTATTTTTCAATTTTGTAATATAAATTCCTCAAAGATAACTCAAGGGTTCTTGCGGTTTTCGTTTTATTCCCGTTGCATTGAGCCAACGTTGACCGGATCAAGTTCTCTTCGAAATGCTCAACCTGCTCATGGAGTGATCGGTTATTAATCGGCGTATGAGAAGCTTGATTTTTCACACCTATTTTAGAAGTGAGTGGTGGAATGGAGTGGACATCGATCCAAGATTCATGGAAAGAGAGGTGAATGATCGCCCGACCTAACACGTTTTCCAATTCTCTGACGTTACCTGGCCAATCATAGCCTTCCAGGTAGTTGATCGCCGCTTCTGTAATGCCCTCAATATTCCGACCGTAATCCTGGTTCAACTTTTGAATAAGATGGTTGCACAGCTTGCCCAGGTCTTCTTTCCGTTCTCTCAGCGGCGGAATGAAGATCGGCAACCGATTGATACGATAATATAAATCTTCCCTGAACGAACCATCGATTATTCTTTTCTCCAGGTTCACATTCGTTGCTGCGATGACCCGGACATTGATCGGGATCGCCTTCGTTCCTCCCACACGGATGATTTCGTTTTCTTGCAATACCCTTAATAGCTTGGCTTGAGTATCGCTTGATAATTCCCCAATTTCATCTAAAAATATGCTGCCACCGTTTGCTTCTTCAAAAAGGCCTCGTTTACCACCCTTCCGAGCACCCGAGAAAGCACCTTCTTCATAGCCGAACAATTCGCTTTCCAAAAGGGATTCAGAAATGGCTGCACAATTGACTCGTACGAATTTGTTGTATTTCAGATTGCTGCTGTTATGTATAGCATGGGCGAACAGTTCTTTACCCGTACCGGATTCCCCGCGTAACAGCACCGTTGCAGGAGTGGTTGCGCCAAGTTTCGCTTGATCGATTGCGAATTGCATTTCTTTAGAGTCACCGATGATATCCGAAAACGTATATTTTGCTTCAAGTGTACGAATGATCTGTCTGGCTCTTTGCAATTCGGCAGTCAATGACTGGATTTCGGACATGTCGTGAATTACACCGACACTGCCTTTCAACTTCCCATCTACGATAACAGGTGCTACATTTACAACAACATCCCTGCGATTCGGACCGACCTTGAGACGGACACCTCGGACAGGTTTCCGAGTACGGAGCACCCTCATGTGCATGCTCTCCCCCTCAGAAATATCTGTCGTTGCTGGTTTTCCATAGATGTCTTCTGATTTCAGACCAGTTAGCCTTGTATAGGCAGGATTGACGATCAGCCCTTTTCCCTCTTCATCCACAACCGTAATCGCTTCCTCCGAAGAGTGGATAATCGCTTCCAGCATCGTTTGGACGCTTTTCAAGCTTGTTACTTCTTCGGCCATTTCAACAACTTCTGTGATGTCTTTAAAGACTGCAAACGCTCCGATGATTTTTCCGGTATCATCTATCATCGGCGTTCTTGTTGTTATGATCTTTCTGTCGTTATCCAACACTTGCTCTTTATTTACTTCCGTTTTACCAGTGTCTAAAATTCTTGGTAATTCGCTGTTCGGAATCAGTTCTGTAATTTCTCTTCCTATCGCTTGCACGTTTTGAAGACCCGTCATCATCCGTGCACTTTTGTTCATGATGGTGATTTTCCGGTTTTGATCGATTGCAATCATCCCATCGTGCGAGGAGCTTAGTACCAAGTCTTGTTGTCTGGACTGAGTAGATAATTGATTGATCAGATTTTCTTGTTCTTCCATCAGATCGGAAATCAACACAGCGACAGATGGAGGAATGATGACCCATTTTCGTTCTTTCACCTCTTGAAGAGATGAAAAGATCTCTTCATTTCCAGTTGTTTCAATCACGACATCGATAGGTGAATCAATAATCTTTTTCCAATCCGTTGCTGTTTGTATCCCTTTACTCTGAGCAAGCTGAATGGCAGGCGCTTGCTCATTCGGATCAACTACAGCGACCAATTTAAGCGCATTGGATTTTTCGATCATCTTCACCAATGCCGTACCTACTTTTTGCGCGCCTATAATTATGACATTTTTCATCAGCTACACCCTAGTTTTTACCATGCAATATTTTTCACACCTTACATTTTACCGTTAGTTGAAGCTCTTCGCAAACTTATAGACAGAAATCCTGAAAATAGGTACAATGAAGACCGAGAAAAGGATGGTTAAAATGACAAGAATAATGGCACTTCTCATATTAGTAATACCAGGAATCGGAGGAGTCATCGGTATCAAACTGATCAGAGACTCCCTCTTCGGAATCGTTCACGCGCCGTTCCCGAATTTTCTTATTGAATTGATTGCAGGAATTCTTTTGTTCATTGTTGGATTCGGGTTCGTCGGAGGATTTATCTTTTACCGTGATCGTAAGAGGAATAATGTTCAACCCAGATTTCGTAAAAAGGGAGGCAATTCATAATGGAGCAGTTCAGCGTACCATTTTTTGAGGAAAATTTCCGCGCGTATGCGGAGCAAAATGAGGATGTTTTCAATAAGCAACAGGCGATGAACAGTTACTATGTCTCAATGGTTTCGACATTGATCAACGATAACATCAACAAGAACTCAGAGGTCGTCAAGCGAATCCGTAACTTAAACACAGCGTATCAGAATGTGCGGTCCTCTTAATACTAATTATAAAAACAAAAAGCATCCTGTCTGGGTAGCCCCAGCAAGGATGCTTTATTTTTTCCTCACTTATTCACTTTTCAGCCTGCTTTATGTTCAATGCGCAGCTTGTCAGCAACCATCGCGATGAACTCTGAGTTCGTCGGCTTCGCTTTCGACATGCTCACTGTATAGCCGAAAAGATTCGAGATTGAGTCGATGTTGCCACGGCTCCATGCGACTTCAATCGCATGCCGGATGGCACGTTCTACACGGGATGCTGTCGTATTGAATTTTTTCGCAATATCAGGATAAAGGACCTTGGTGATCGATCCAAGCAATTCGATGTCGTTGTAAACCATTGTAATCGCTTCGCGTAAATACATGTAACCCTTAATATGTGCAGGTACGCCGATTTCATGGATGATGCTCGTAATACTTGCATCCAAATTCTTCGGTTTATATTCTTTCGTGTATGAGCGCGATGATGAAGATGTATTAGAAGAAGATTTGACAAATGATTTCTTCGATCCACTGATCTGACGGATTTGGTTTGTCAAGTTTTCCATATCAAACGGTTTAAGAATAAAATAAGATGCCCCTAATTCAACTGCTTTGGACGTAACGTCCTCCTGACCAAACGCTGTCAACATGATGACATTCGGTTTCGAACTCAAATTCAAATCGTGCATGTTCTCAAGAACAGCCAATCCATCCAAATGAGGCATGATGATATCTAATACAAGAACATCAGGCGTCTCCTCTTCCAAAAGCTCCAGACATTCTTTGCCATTATAAGCGACTCCTACAACTTCCATATCATCCTGACTAGAAATATACTCATCAAGAAGTCCCACTAACTCTCTGTTATCATCTGCCAAACACACTTTAATATTTTGCAATTGATGTTCCTCCTCACATCTTTTCTAACCCTTGTATGTATGATTTCCACATGAATTTCATAATTCCTTTAATTATTTAATATTTTTATCATAAAACATCCTAATCTTTTTCATCCTTCATTTTTCTTGAAATTTCGACCTAAATTACAATTTGACATATCGGAATTCCGTGTTCTTTGTCGAATTTTCTTTATATTTATTATATCAGATGTTGTCACAACTTCCGAGACAAAAATAATCTGGAGTAAATCTTTGGTGAGTTTCAGGATGTTGCGGGAATTCGAGTTGAACTTCTTCCAGGGTGTGATAATTAATTTTTGCCAATTTCGCGGTGCGAAAGAGCTTCTTGCGGGGTGCGATACTCGATTTTTTGCGTTTTCGGGGTATGAAAGAGTCCTTTCCCATCGCTCAATAAGAAAAAGGCGAGCTCAGTCAGCTCGCCACCTTGTCACCATTTCTATTTCGTTCGTATATATTGATGCCAGCTTCGCTCAGCATCCATTCGATGTGCACCCCGTATCCGCTTGTCGGATCGTTGACAAATACGTGCGTGACAGCGCCGATGACTTTTCCATCCTGGATGATTGGACTTCCACTCATTCCTTGTACGATTCCGCCTGTCGCTTCCAGAAGATCTGGGTCTGTAATTTTTACAACGAGACCTTTCGTAGCTGGGAATTTCTGCGGGACTGAACTGACGATTTCTACGTCATACTTCTTGACCTCTTCACCTTTTACAACAGTTAATATTTCGGCCGGTCCTTCTTTCACCTCGTGTGAAAGCTTAATCGGAAGTGCTTTATCCATGATTCCATTTCGCATTGGAGCTTTCAGCTTACCGAAGATTCCGTATTGCGTATTCTTGAAAATACTGCCGAGTACCTTTTCACCATCATTAAATCGGGCTAACTTCTCACCTGGTCGTCCGTGAGTTCCCTTTTCTATTGAGGTAACGGTGGATCCAATGATCTGACCATCATTCACGACAATCGGTTTTTTCGTATCCATATCAGAGATGACATGTCCGAGCGCTCCGTATTTCCCTGTATCAGGGTGATAGAACGTCATTGTTCCAACGCCTGCTGCAGAGTCACGGATATATAATCCGATTCGATAACTGGAGTCCGATTTGTCCTTAACAGGAGTCAATTTCTTGTGCAATGTTTGTTTATTGCGGATGATTTTTAGATCGAGTGATTGATGAGACTCCCCGCTTCTCTTTACGTAAGGACCAATCTCACTCATTTTCTGAATGGATTTTCCATTGATGGCTGTAATGATGTCTCCGACTTGGATACCTGCTTTTTCCCCTGGGGAAACGTTACCGTTTGACGTTCCGACGAGATGGTGTCCAACCACCAATACTCCGACTGTGTTCAATCGAACCCCAATATTTTGCCCACCTGGGATGACTTTGAACTCAGGAAGTACTTTCACATTCATTTTCTTGACAGGTAAATTGGAGACTTGCATGGTAACCTCTGCTTTACCATCTTGATTTGCTTCTATTGAAAAGGATTGAGGATTGTTTTCAATATTACCAATCGACAATATGGATTCTTCTTGATCGGAAGAATACAGTGTAGCTTTGGGGTGTTTCTGATCTATCGTTAATCTCTCTCCCTGGAACACGGTTATATCAGTTGGGATACTGAGATAGTCCTGAATAGGCTTAATGAAACCCAAGCTTATGAGGAATCCAAGGAGAAGAATGCCGACGAATTGTCTGATTTTCACTCTTTTCATTCAGTCACTCTCCTCATTCCTTACCCTACAACTTTTTTATGGTTGCATTTATAATTTTACCTTTAGAGGATGTTTCTATAACCAAGAGTGAAAAGAAAAAGCTACCCTTAAATGGATAGCTTTTCATGATGTAATTTTTACTTCATCTGCAAATTGAATCATTTCTTTTGCATGTTGCTTTGTCAGGTCTGTAATCTCGACACCGGAAATCATCCGAGCGATTTCCTTCACTTTTTCTTCAAATGGCAAAGGTTTAACAAGCGTCAGCGTTCGATCGCCTTTTACTTTTTTCTGGATATAAAGATGACGGTCGGCCATTGCGGCAACTTGTGGCAAATGCGTGATACAAAGAACTTGTGAGCCAGCTGACAGCTTTTGGATCTTTTCAGCAATTGCTTGAGCAACTCGACCGCTCACTCCCGTATCGACTTCATCGAAAATAATCGAGGCAACTTCTTGCTCATTGGAGAAGATTGCTTTTAAAGCGAGAATGATCCTTGAGAGCTCTCCACCAGATGCAATTTTGACCAACGGTTTCAATGGTTCGCCTGGATTGGTGGAGATAAGGAACTCCACGTCATCCATACCGTTTTTACCGAACTGAATGTAGTTTCCATCGATTTCGATCCCAATATTCGAAGAACTGCTGGCAGCTTCAAACGAAACTTCAAAAGTCGTTTTCGCCATATATAAATCCTTCAGCTCACGATGGATTTTCTTCTCAAGATCCTTGGCAGCTTTTCTTCTTAGCTTACTCAATTGCTTTGCTTCTATATACAGGTCTTTCCCGATTTCGTTCAGTTCATCTTGGAACTTCCGGATGCGATCATCTTTGTTCGTAATCGTATCCAGCTCTTCTTCAATCCGTGAACTGTATTCCAGAATCTCTTCAACTGAATTTCCATATTTTCGCTTGAGCATATTGATCTCATGCAATCGGTCTTCAATGAACGTCAGCCGTTCTGGGTCGAACTCCATCGTATCGATATAATCCCGAAGCTGATGAGAGGCATCTTCTAATGCGTAATAAGCATTTGTGACAGTTTCCTGGATCGGTTTCAAGCTTTCGTCATAATCAGATACATCTTCCAAATGACTCATTGCAAGCCCAAGAACGTCGACACCTTTTTCTTCTCCATACAAAGCGCTGTATGCGTCTTGAACAGATTGGAACAACTTTTCAAAATTACTGAGCCGTTGTTTTTCGTCCATCAACTCTTCGTCTTCATTCGGCTGCAAGTTCGCCTTGTCGATTTCTTCGAGTTGATATTGGATCAAATCGATCCGATGCGCCATTTCTTGCTCATTTTCCGTCAATTGCTTCAATTGTTTTTGAGTATCTATAAATCGTTTATATAATTGCTGATATTCTTGCTTCGTTCGTTTCAAGTCACTTGAGTGGTATTGGTCCAACAAGTGCAGATGTTTATCACTTTGCAACAAAAACTGATGCTCATGCTGTCCGTGAATGTCGATAAGCGATTGACCAATTTCTCGCAAGATTGCTAATGTAACAAGCTTTCCGTTGATACGGCAAATGCTTTTGCCAGAGCTCGTAATGTCCCGTTTCAGAACGACCATACCATCTGAAACTTCAATGCCTTGCTCTTGGATTTTCTGAGTGACTGGATGCGTTTCTGC
Organism: Rossellomorea aquimaris; assembly: GCA_020524245.1. GTDB lineage: Bacteria > Bacillota > Bacilli > Bacillales > Fictibacillaceae > Pseudalkalibacillus. The sequence goes on from JAIVLN010000001.1 coordinate 137,285, forward strand.
TATGTAAAAAAGGCCCTCAATTTCAGCACGATCCGTTTCATGTCTGACATACTCTGAAGAGCCGCGTCCACCGATCAACAAGCCAATCGCATCGATGATGATCGACTTACCTGCGCCAGTTTCACCTGTCAAAACAGTTAAACCTTCTTCAAAGGGAACGGTGACTTGTTCTATAATCGCAAAATTTCGTATGGATAATTCCGCAAGCATAACTTCCCTCCTACAGTACGTTCTATAGCATATCTAAAAATTGTCGTGTAACATGCGGACTGTCTTCTGAAGAACGACAAATAATCAAAATCGTATCATCACCACAAATCGTCCCCATGATTTCTTCCCAATCCAAATTATCAATCAACGCCCCAACTGCGTTCGCATTTCCAGGTAACGTCTTCATAACGATCAGATGGTCGGTATGATCAATATTAATGAAACTGTCCGTCAACGTTCGTTTCAATTTCTGTAAAGGATTGAATCTTTGATCCGCCGGCAGACTATATTTATATCGTCCATCTTGCATTGGAACCTTAACAAGATGCAGTTCTTTAATATCTCGGGAGACCGTCGCTTGTGTGACATTGAATCCAGCATTTTTTAAACGTTCGACCAGCTCATCCTGGGTATCAATGTCAAAATTGGTAATGATCTCTCTAATTTTAATATGGCGTTGCCCTTTATTCATCATCTATTATCACTCCACAAGGTGCTTTCTATATGCTTATCATAAACGAATCCTGTCTAATTGTACACGTATATGGTGAATAAACATGTATACCGTTGTATACGAAACTTACTCCCTTTAAATGTAAAAAAGATAACGGAGGTATTTTCCGTTATCTTTCGTCATTTTTATAAGATTCATGTGCTTCCTTAACAACCGATTCTGGCTTTCCAGTCCATAGGATGGAAGCCTCATCATTCAACTGAGGTTTTTCCAGGTGCAAAAGGAATTCGATATTCCCTTCACCGCCTCGAATCGGTGAATGTGTACAATTCAATACGTTATAACCCGTTTCATGACTGAATTGAATGATTTTCTCCAGTACTGACAGGTGGATTTTTTTATCACGTATGATGCCCTTCTTACCAACTTCTTCTCTGCCTGCTTCAAATTGTGGTTTCACTAGAGCGATGACTTGTCCGCCGTGAACCAAAATTTCTTTCAGGACAGGTAAAATCAGTTTCAAGGAGATGAAGGATACGTCAATCGTCGCAACCTGAGGAAGACCATTATCAAAGTCTTCAGGCTTTGAGTATCGGAAGTTGGTCCGTTCCATCACCTTTACACGCTCGTCATTCCTAAGTTTCCAGGCGAGCTGGTTGTAGCCGACATCCAGTGCGTAAACGAATTGAGCACCATTCTGAAGGGCGCAATCGGTGAAACCTCCTGTTGAGGATCCGATGTCAATCATGATCTTCTCGTTTACATCAAAGTGGAATGATTTCAAAGCTTTTTCTAATTTCAAACCGCCCCGACTGACATACGGAATCGGATTCCCTTTCAGTTCAATCGGGATTGTGACATCCACTTTCTGACCAGGCTTGTCCATGCGTTCGTGTTCTGAGAAAACAAGACCTGCCATTATTGCTCGCTTGGCTTTCTCCCTCGTTTCGATCAAACCGCGGTCAACCAGGAGAATATCAAGCCGTTCTTTCTTTTTCATAATTAATAAGCCCTCTGTTGTTTCTTCGGAATCATTTCAAATACGCGTTCCACAACACCCTCAGGGGTGAGGTTGATTTCTTCAAGAAGCTTGGAGACACTTCCATGCTCAATGAATCGGTCCGGAATACCCATCCGATCGATGACTGCATCGTGTATACCCATGTCATGGACAAACTCTAGAACGGCACTTCCGAATCCACCTTGGAGGATTCCTTCCTCCATTGTCAAAATAGGAATTCGCTTCGTGACGAGTTCAGTAATCATCCCGTTATCAAGAGGTTTGATTGAACGTGCATTGATGACACTAGCAGATACTCCTTGCGATTTCAGATTCTCAGCAGCCTGCATAGCGACTGGAATCATCGTCCCCACTGCTAGGATGGCAATGTCTTTTCCGTCTTTCAAGACTTCCCATGTGCCGATATCGATTTTCTTCAATTCTTTATCCATCGGGATACCGAGACCAGTACCTCTTGGGAATCGGACGGCAATTGGCCCGTCGTTATATTCTGTTGCTGTATACACCATATGCTGCAATTCGTTTTCATCTTTCGGATTCAATACGACCATGTTCGGTAAGTGTCGCAAGAAAGCAATATCGAATACGCCTTGATGCGTTTCGCCATCCGAACCAACCAAACCAGAACGGTCTACTGTGAAAACGACGTTAAGGTTCTGGCGGCATACATCATGGACGAGTTGATCGTATGCACGCTGCAGGAATGTTGAATAAATCGAAAGCACTGGCTTCATGTCTTGAGTAGCAAGACCTGCTGCCATAGTCGTTGCATGCTGCTCAGCAATTCCTACGTCATACAGACGATCCGGGAACTCTTCCCCGAATGCTTCAAGTTTGGACCCGACCGTCATCGCTGGTGTGAGAACGACTAGACGCTCATCTTTCCGTGCAACCGTCCTTAACGTCTCACTGACGACTTTACTGTAACTAGGTCCTGCAACAGTAGGCTTGATGAAGTCACCTGATTCAATTTTGTAAGGTCCAGGTCCATGCCATGTACCGATTGCATCGGTCTCAGCAGGCTTGTATCCTTTTCCTTTCTGGGTAAGGACGTGTACGAGGACAGGTCCTTTCGTCTTCTTCGCATATTTAATGTTTTCTGTAAGATCATCAATGCTGTGTCCATCGACCGGTCCAAGATATGTGAATCCTAATTCCTCGAAAAAGATTCCGGACACAAGCAAGTACTTCAAGCAATCTTTCAACCGTTCAGCCGTCGAAGCCAATCGGCCCCCTGCAGGCACTTTTTTCAATAATGATTCGAATTCTTCTTTGACACGTTTGTATTTTCCAGCGGTACGCAGACGTCCCAATACGTTGTGCAATGCGCCGACATTCGGTGCGATGGACATTTCATTGTCGTTCAATATGACAATGAGATCTTTCTGTTCATGCCCGATATGATTCAATGCTTCAAGCGCCATTCCACCGGTCAAAGCGCCATCGCCGATAATCGCAACGACCTCGTCATCCGTCCCTTTCAAATCACGTGCTGTTGCCATTCCCATAGCAGCAGAAAGTGAAGTGGAACTATGTCCCGTCTCCCAGACGTCATGTTCACTTTCAGACATTTTAGGGAATCCGCACAGACCTTTGTATTGTTTTAAAGTATCGAATTTGTCAGCCCGACCCGTCAAAATTTTGTGTACGTATGCTTGATGTCCTACATCCCAAATGAACTTGTCTTTCGGGCTTTCGAATAATTTATGTAGAACCAATGTTAATTCAACCACACCTAAATTAGGCCCGAGATGTCCACCTGTTTTTGAAATTTTCTCAATTAAAAATGTTCGGATTTCAGCAGCTAGTTCTTCGAGCTGGTCAGCATCCAGTTGTTGTAGAAATTTAGGGTCCTTGATTGATTCCAAATCCATGGAACATCCTCACTTTCCTTTCGTATTGCGCTTTAACTTGTTTGAAGCGGGTTGTTGAGGAATGAATTTCTTTAACTTTAATCTTTCCTCAAAGAAGTAGATTAATCTCCCGACCTGAAAAATGATGGTAGTAGAAAAATGAATGGCAAATGATTTGCCGAGAGCTTTCCCGCCAACAGTTAGTGCAGCTACTACACTTGTGAACACAATCGAAACGGTATATTGAAATGCGGAGGCATCATCTCCGCCAAATGTTCGTGCAAGTTGTACGATGACCGCAGCTGATGCAGTCCCGCTAATTATACCAGAAATATCCCCAATCACGTCATTACAAAAGCTTGCCACCCGGTCTGCATTCCGGCAGATCGAAATTGCTTGACGTGAACCGTTGACCCTTTCTGATGCCATAGCATGGAACGGTACTTCATCTACTGCAGTTGCTGCAACCCCTATAATATCAAATACAATACCAATAAGCACGATTAAAAATACAATCAGGACCCCGATTCCCCAAACGACGCCTTCAATTAGCAATGTTGAAACAATTGAAAAAATAGCCGCTAACACTAGCGTGATAACGGCGATTCCAGAACTCCATTTTAATGATTTATTTAGAACTTTATTCATGTATGCTCCTTAATGAGTAACAATGTTAAAATTGTTGATTTCTTTGATATTTACTCCCTTTCCCACGGGTGTGTCGTAAATTTCGTGTGAAATCAACTTCTGGCATATATATTACGTTTCCTTATTTATATGTATGGTGGAGTGGTCATTCAAAGAGTAAACACTGCGGCTTAGGTCCAGTAGGTTTTCCCAGAGGGGTACCAGTGCGTTGCCACACTGGAGGTTTCCCTTTAATCCCCTCTTGACGTTGTCACCAATCGTCAGACTAGATTACCACTTAGTCCGCACTATAATCCTCATTGAATGTCACATGGAACAGTCTAGGAGTTTTCCTCAACAGTCTTTACCATTCCCTAGCCTCTTTCGCAGGATTGATTTCATATGGTATGGATTCCTTTCGGCGGCCAACCAGAAATTCATCCTCTTCCATAATCCCCTCAGATCCCACTCAAGGCAGGCTACGCTGCTCACCGATAGTTTCTAGCGACCGAAAAAACCGATGAAAGCAGGTTTATAACCTCAGTTCGCAATAAGGTATTAGCACGCAAATCGCAAAGTTGAGGTCCTCCGCGGCAAAAGGGTCAACGCCCACATGCCTTTGTGGATCGCCCTTTAGCCTTAACTCCCAGTGTAGACCCAAAGCTGGGCGCCTCGAGCCTATACAAGGAACTTCATCGATGTGCCCTTTGGCGGATTTTTAGGCCCGCCCTCAGAAATGGGAGACTGACTAGAATACTGCACCACTCCTCATGTAATTATAATATACCATATTAGCGCGTTTGCCTCAATATTTCTAATGATCTCTGCTGATCATATAATCTGTGAAATGCTCAAGCCAAGTATGGTCGATGTTCGCGTTATGCAGATGTGTCTTCGCTTCTTTCACCACATCCAGCAGCTGTTCTTTCGCACCTGACAAGGTAAGTAGATGAGGGTAAGTACTCTTATTGTTCCCAACATCGCTGCCGATTGGTTTACCAATCTTATCTTCATCGCCTTCCACATCCAAAATGTCATCCTGAATTTGGAAAGCGAGACCGAGGTAATGTGCGAATTTGACGAGATGTTCCATTTGTTCTTTTGTACCCCCGCCGATTCTCGCTCCCGCATAAATGGAATACCCGAGCAATGCGCCTGTTTTCTTACGATGGATGTTCTCTAGAGCTTCAATCGTGAGGGATTTTCCTTCTCCATCCATATCCGCTACTTGTCCATCCACCATCCCTTCAGGACCTGCAGCATTTGATAAGTGGGTGATCAAATCGATTTTCGTGTCACTGTCGAGGGTATTTGAACGGGAGATCACTTCAAATGCATAAGTGAGTAAGCCATCGCCCGCTAGGATCGCTAGTGCTTCTCCATAAATTTTATGGTTCGTTGGACTGCCTCTTCTGAAATCATCATCGTCCATTGCAGGAAGATCATCATGGATCAGTGAGTAAGTGTGGATCATCTCGACCGCACATGCGACATCCAACCCAAGCTTGCTGTTTTTCCCGAATGCCTCAATCGTCATGAGTAGCAGTGTGGGTCTTAAGCGTTTTCCGCCAGCTAGAATGGAGTAAAGCATGGATTCTTTCAACGTGGGTTGGGCTTTCAGCGCTTCCACTTTCGCAGGCAGAGCGTCGTCAATGAAGTTTTTCTTCTCCTGTAGGAGCTCCAAAAACCTTTCCTGATCCACCTATTCGTCCTCCTGTATCGTAAATGGCTCAGTTTCGCCATCTTCTTTCAGTAATTCATCCATTTGCTTTTCCACATGCTGCAATTTATCGTGACATTGCTTTGAAAGCTTCATTCCTTCTTGAAATAGTCGGATGGATTCCTCGAGCGGTACGTCACCTTCTTCAAGTTTGCCAACGATTTCTTCAAGCTCTTGCATCGCTTCTTCAAATGATTGTTCTTTCTTCTCTTCCATTACTTTTCACTCTCCTCAAGTCCCCAAACTTGGCAATCCAGTTTTCCGTCCTTCAGACGAACCGAAATCGGATCTCCAGGCTGTACCTGGTTTACACTCTTGATGAGCTTTTCTTGCCCTTCATGGTAAGCCAAACTATACCCTCGTTCCATGATGCTTAACGGGCTGAGCGCATTCAGCTTTCCGACTTTCTCTTTGAATGCGGCGTTGTGTTGTTCATAGCTGGTGCGCATTTCTTTTTGCAGCATGCGTACAAGGGATTGATGCCTCTCTTTTGACTGTTGATGCAGTTTGGCTGGATGATTTCTTTGCAAACGATCATGTAAGCGTCCGATATGCTCTCTTTTCCTTGTGAACGCTCTCGTATTACTTTTTTGTAACCCCTCAATCAGCCGATCCAGCTCTTGTTCTTTCTGTTTGACGAGCTGAGTCGGGTACTTGAAAGCATACGAACGCTGGAGCCGATTCAAATCAGCCCTCATGCTCTTGACATGCTCGGATACTGCTCTTGTTAGACGCAATTGCCTTTGTTGGATCCGCTCTTTCAACTCCTCTATATGAGGCACGGCAAGTTCCGCTGCTGCTGTTGGCGTGGCTGCTCTTACGTCTGCTACAAAATCAGCGATTGTATAGTCGGTTTCATGTCCTACTGCCGAAATGACCGGGATTTGTGACTTGTATATACTTCGGGCGACGATTTCTTCATTGAAAGCCCATAATTCTTCAATCGAACCGCCACCCCGTCCAACGATCAGGACGTCCCAGGCGCCATTTGCATTAGCGTAGTCGATTGCCCGGGATATGCTGGGCGCTGCATGTGGCCCTTGTACGAGCACAGGCATGACCGTCACTTTCGCAATCGGAAAACGACGTTTGATGGTTGTCAAAATATCACGTACAGCCGCTCCCGTCGGGGATGTGATGACTCCGATCCGTTTTGGCATAGCTGGTAACGGTTTTTTCGTCTCTTCAGCAAAAAGACCTTCAAAGTCCAGCTTTTTCTTCAATTCTTCAAATGCTAAAAACAGATTTCCGATTCCATCTGGCTGCATTTCTTTTACATATAATTGATATTGACCATGTGGTTCATAAACGGATACTTCTCCACGGATCAGGACTTTCATGCCCTCTTCAGGTCTGAACTTCAGAAAACGATTATTACCCGCAAACATGACAGAATTGATTCGGCTGTTCGAATCTTTTACCGTAAAATACATATGACCTCGACTGTGGAACTTCACGTTCGAAAGTTCCCCGCGTAGCCATATGTCCTGAAGCGTCCTGTCTTGGTCAAATTTTCTTTTAATATAACGTGTTAGTTCTGTAATACTGATATATCGATCTTGTTGCATTAATGTACACCTACTTGATGACTCCATTTCGCAGAAAGAATCGTATTTTGAAGCAGCATGGTGATGGTCATCGGCCCTACTCCTTTTGGTACAGGCGTCACATAAGCCGCAATCTCTTCTGCTTCTTCAAATTTCACATCACCTGTCAGCTTGCCATCATCTTTACGATTGATACCCACATCAATGACGACAGCACCTGGTTTAATGTAATCTTTCCCGATAAAATTCATTTTGCCGACTGCAACGACGAGAATGTCAGCTTGCTTGGCTATCTCTTTCATATTCGGTGTTCTGGAGTGACAATATGTAACGGTTGCATTCTCATTCAAGAAAAGCTGTCCGACTGGTTTACCGACGATGTTACTTCGTCCGATGACAACGACATGCTTTCCTTCGATCGTAATGTTCTTCGCTTTGACCATTTCGATGATGCCATAAGGTGTGCACGGTAAAAATGCGCGTTGCCCTGTCATCATCCTTCCAATATTGATTGGGTGGAATCCATCCACATCCTTCTCAGGTGAAATGGCTTCTATAATGGCTGTTTCAGAGATGTGGTCAGGTAAAGGTAGCTGGACAAGTATGCCGTGACATGACTCATCCTCATTGTATTGATGAATGACTTCAAGCAGTTTTTCCTCGGTAGTCTCTTCTGGAAGTTCAATAAGCTTTCCGTCTATCCCGACTTGTTTACAAGCTTTCGTTTTTCCCTTTACATAGGAAAGCGAGGCAGGATCCTCACCGACGATAATGACCACCAGGCCCGGTACAATCCCCTCTTTCTTCAAACGACTGACTTCTTCTTTCATCTCGTTCCTTTTCGCTTGAGCGATTTCATTCCCTTTGATAAGCTCTGCAACCATTCATATCCCCTCCGCTATTGGATTGTTTTGCTTATTTTTGAAAGGACCGCATTTACAAATCGACCAGATTCATCTCCCCCAAATGTTTTGGCAAGATCGATCGCTTCGTTGAATGTCACGTTGATTGGAATTTCTTCTAAATACTTCATTTCATAAACGGCCAACCTTAAAACAGACCGGTCGACGTTTCCAATACGTTCGAAGCTCCAATTTTCCAGGTGGCTCTTGATCATTTCATCGATTGATTCTAAGTTGTCGAGCGTCCCTTCTACTAGTTGGATCAGGAAAGCATCACGTTCTTCGCCTTCCTCTAATACGTGACCGATCGCTTCATCTCGGTCCAATTCACTTACATCTATTTGGAATAAGGACTGTAATGCCTTCTCCCTTGCAATCCTTCTTTTCATGATTTGATACTTCCTTTCATTTCTTCTCTATCTGATGATAGCATAGAGATTCTTCCCTTAACAGCATACACCATTTTTCTGAGGATTAAGCGTTACTTGCACAGGATGTGCTGACTTCGACGTTCACCACAGGACGGACTTGTACAGGATGTACTGACTTCGACGTTCATTACAGGACGTGATGGTACTTAGTCGAAGTTCCTTAAAGCAGTCGAAGATCCATTGTAGTCCTAACTCGCTATTCCCGCAGGAGTGTCGTGAATTTCGTTCAAAATCAATATCCATATCCAATATAAAAAACTGACCCGGACGTTGGAGATCCTATCCCCGATGAAAAAGGGCATAAGGGTCTCACATCCGAGTCAGTTCAATCTTAATATTCCTCGATTTCTTCTAGAGGGTCCGGCTTTCCTTCGAATTGGACACCGACCACATGCACATCAACACGGTTCGGCTCTAAAGCTGTCATTGTGTTCAGCGTGTGGCGGATGTTCTCCTGGATTTTTTCTGCTGTGTCCGGGATGGAAACGCCAAAGTTCATCGTTACGAACACGTCGATGTTGATTCCATCTTCGGTAAGTTCAACTTTTACCCCTTTACCGAGTGACTTTTTCCCGAAGCGCTCAACAACTCCGGAAGCAAAGTTGCCACGCATGGAGGAAACACCTTCCACTTCTGTTGCAGCGATGCTTGAAATCACTTCGATCACTTCTGGTGAGATTTCAACTTTTCCTAGATCTGAATCTTTCTCTTCCATTTCAAATGTTTGATATTCGTTCATTCTACTCACCTCCACTGGAAGCTGATTTTGATGTCAAGTCATGTATTTCCAAGAACTTCGTATTGAATTCTCCACTATTGAATGCTTCGTGATCCAATAATCGAAGGTGGAAAGGAATTGTAGTATCGATCCCTTCAATGACGAACTCGCTTAACGCGCGTTTCATTCTTCTGATCGCTTCATCACGCGTACTTCCGTACGTAATGACCTTTGCAATCATCGAGTCATAATAAGGTGGGATGAAATATCCCGGATATGCTGCAGAGTCTACTCGGACTCCAAGTCCACCTGGTGGAAGGTACATCTCTATTCTACCAGCTGATGGCATGAAATTCTTGTCCGGGTTCTCCGCATTGATGCGGCATTCGATGGACCACCCATTGAAGGTAACATCTTCTTGGGCAAGTGACAGACGTTCACCGGAAGCCACTCGAATTTGTTCCTTGATCAGGTCTGTTCCTGTAACCATTTCAGTAACAGGGTGTTCAACCTGGATTCGTGTATTCATCTCCATGAAATAAAAGTTTCCAGTGTTTGATTCGAAGATGAATTCGACCGTACCAGCACCGGAGTAATCCACAGCCTTTGCAGCTCTGACAGCTGCTTGCCCCATTTCTTCACGCTTTTTTGGATCGAGTGCTGGAGATGGTGTTTCCTCTAACAACTTCTGAAGTCGACGCTGGATGGAGCAGTCACGTTCACCCAGGTGGATGACGTTACCATGATTATCTCCAAGAACCTGGATTTCGACGTGGCGGAAATCCTCGATATATTTTTCGATATATACGCCAGGGTTACCGAAAGCGGAAGCCGCTTCCTGCTGGGTCATTTTGATTCCTTTGACAAGCTCTTGCTCAGTGCGTGCGACACGGATCCCTTTACCACCACCACCGGCAGTTGCCTTGATGATGACAGGATACCCCATATCTTCCGCCAATTTAATCGCTTCTTCCGGAGATTCAATGATGCCTTCAGATCCCGGAACGATCGGCACACCTGCTTCTTTCATCGTTGTACGAGCAACGTCTTTTGTACCCATACGGTTGATTGCATCCGGACTAGGTCCGATGAAAGTGATGTTGCATTCTGCACAGATCTCAGCGAAATCTGCGTTTTCAGCAAGGAAACCGTACCCTGGATGGATAGCGTCCGCACCTGTCAATGTCGCGACGCTCATGATGTTTGTAAAGTTCAAATAACTGTCTTTCGCTAAAATCGGTCCGATGCAGTAAGCTTCATCAGCCATACGAACATGGAGCGAATCTTTATCCCCTTCTGAATAAACGGCAATCGTCTCGATGTTCATCTCTTTACATGCACGGATGATTCGGACGGCAATTTCTCCTCGGTTAGCAATCAGAACTTTTTTGATCATATGCATCACCTATTGTTTCTTTACAAGGAATAATGGTTGTCCATACTCCACTAATTGACCATTCTCTACGAGTACTTCCACGATTTCACCATTAACCTCTGCTTCGATTTCGTTGAACAATTTCATCGCTTCAATAATGCAGACGATGGAGTCGTTAGAAACTTTGTCTCCAGCCTTCACATACACATCTTCCTCAGGAGATGGTGAAGCATAGAATGTTCCTACCATTGGTGACTCAATCTTATGTAAAGATTCGTCCATTTCTTTGACTGGTTCGCTTTTTTCAGTTTCTGCAGTTTGTGCTTTTTGCTCTGGTTGAGCTTGTTGCTGCTGTTGTGGAGCAGGTGCTGGTTGTTCTACATGTGCTTGAGGAACCTGGGTTTGTTGGACGACTGTTTCGCCTCCACCTTTCTTCAAGCTGATTTTTGCACCTTCTTGTTCATATTCGAATTCGTTGATGGAGGATTGATCAATCAGTTTAATCAATTCTCGAATTTCTTGAATTTTGAGCATTGCTTCCACTCCTTCTAAATGTCTACGATTATGACTTATTATAGCATAAATGATGGCACCTAAAACTTAACACCTTATTATGGGAGCAGGTGCTAATCCGTTTATATCATACCATAATCCTCTTGAACAGGGTAGTTGTAGAAGGGTGCAGTGCGTATTTTAGTGCCAGGTACATTCTCAGAAGCCATGTGTACCAAGGGTTCTGAGAGTGTACCTGGCACCGATTCAAGACCGTTGATACAACAACGTTTGTGATCGGTGCCTGGCACTGCAAAAGAAAAACAGCCCGATTTCACGGGCTGTTTCAACACTCATTACAGTTTTCGTATTTCGTAAAGTTTGCTTAATTTTTTGCAGCCTGGTATTGAACGGCCACTTGCTTATCACCGAGCTGCTCTTTCGCTTTACGCATGATGGCATTCGCTTCTTGAGCTGATAGTTTCTCATCGACGCGGACGATGATTGTCACTTCTTCACCCATGGTGTTGACGAGGACATCTTCATAGCCCATGCCTTTAATCAATGTCTCCAGTGTATCTTCTTTCATCCCGAGCTCCTGTAATGCGGTCAATTGATCCAATGCTTCAGATTGTACTTCCGCGGAAACGCTCGTGGATGCGATGACTTCATTGTAATTTTGTGCAAGCTGAGAACGTTTGTCTTGAATTTTCATTCGTAGTTCCATGAACAATTCATCACTGGTGATTTCAGAGACAACTGATTTGCCATCCGTTTCAGCGCCCTCTTTGCTCGCTTCTTTTCCATCCTTCTGTTCAGTGGCAAGATCCGCAGGAGATTGCTCAGGGCTTGTAATGTAATAAACAGACAACACAATGATCAAGCTCAACATGGTCAACAACCAAACTGTTTGTTTCTTCAATAACATTCCTTATTCCCCCTTCTGCTTTTTCGCAAGAACACTGACTTTGTGACTCGGCATATCGAATACTTTTGATACGGCTTCAATGATCCAGTTTTTGACTTGAAGATTCTCGGCCCCATCGGCCACAATTAATACGCCCGTCACTTTAGGCTTTTCCACACTGATGATAAATGGCTCTTTGCCATCCTTTCCATCAATAATGATGACTTTTTCATCCAACTGACTTGTCGTCGATTTACGTTTCCCTCCATTTTTGTCGGTTTCATCGGTGGTTGATTCTTGCTTGCTGATTTCTTTTTCTACGATTTTTCGGAAGGTAGAGTCCAAAATGACCATCACCTCAGCATCTTGTACTCCAATCATTTCATCCAGTAGCTCTTTCAATTGATTTTCATAATGCTCTTCAAGCTCCCGGATCAAGGATGAAGGATCGTCTGATTTTCCCATCGAGAATGTTGGCTTCGATTCCTGCTCACCCGCTGCTATATTCATGCCTGATGTCGGTTCTGGAGATTGAATCAGGTTTTGTATGAGCATCATGGCAACCCCGAATCCTAAGATTAATAAAATGTATTGCGATTTCCGGTTGAGCTTCTTCCCCTCTTTCGTTGGCTTCAGAATCGATGTTAGCCAGTCATTCTTCTTTTTGTCATCAGACATATTGCATTACGATCCTCCTTCCTCTACTAGTACAATCTGGTCTGTCGGTATTTCCCACTCTTTCGAAAGGAATTGTTCAATCTCAGCCATATCAGGAGATTCCTCCTCGGTTTGGAGGGATGTCGATGTATCGATCTTGACTTCCCTGACCACTTCAATCGATTGTTCCCCTTCAAAGGATTCCACGGTTACGTGGACGACCCATTGGTCTCTTGCCGAGTCGATTTGGGATTGATCTTGAACTACCACATCCTTTAACCGTTTATCAAATTGATTTTCTAGCTTTCCTTCCACCTGCTGGCGTAATTGGACAGCCATTTGTTCTAAAATATATGCATCTTGTGAGGCTTGTATTTCACTTTTCTTGTTTTCTATCAAATTTTTCAGCTGTTCTTGGTCCTCTCCACTCCCTTCAAGCTGGAACGAAGCCAACTGGGAGTTGAGATCCACGGAGAAAAATTTAATCAATGGATTCAAGATTGAAATGATCAACAAGAGTCCGATGACGACCTTCACATACTTTTGGAACGCGGAAGAAGGGAGCAACAGCTCCAAGATTGTCGCTAATAGAATGATGAGGATGATGTTCGTCACCCATTCATATATGAAAGACATATCGAACCCCTCCTTCCTTTCTACCTCATCATCAATGTCAGATTACCAGCAGCAATCATCATGGTGACAGCGAGGAAAAACATGAAACACACGATGGACAAGGCAGCAAAGATGAACATGACATTTTTACTAATGATAGATAGACATTGGATAATCGGGCCTCCACCAAGAGGCTGTAATACGGCAGCAGCGATTTGATAGATTAAGACGAGAGATAGGATTTTCAAAGCTGGGAAGGCGCAGAGCAGGATCAAGATAACGACTCCGGCTATTCCGACCGTGTTTTTTAGTAGAAGGGAGGCACTCAATACCGTATCCGTCGCTTCCGTAAACATCCGTCCGATGACCGGGATGAAATTTCCGGTGATGAATTTTGCCGTCCGTACTGCAACGCCATCCGCAACTGCAGCGGATGCTCCCTGTACACTGATGACCCCAAGAAATACGGTAAAGAAGACGAGCATCACACCGATTGCGACATTGCGTAGCAGATTGGCAAGCTGAGTAACTTTATAGTGGTCTGTCAACGTACTTACGATGCTTAATAATGCTGATAAAAATAAGAGTGGCAACACAAAGTGCTGAATCAACATTCCACTCGTGTTGACGAGAAGGATGATAAACGGATGGAAAAATGCAACCGACACCAGGCTTCCGGTTGTCGCCATCAATGCGAGTAGTAAAGGAATCAGGGCAACGATGAACGCGTTCATGTTTTGAATTGCATCCGTCGTATACGAAACTGCGACATGGAAGCTGTTCAAGGCGATGACGATGAGGACCATGTAAACCATCCCATAAGCAACTCGGCTGACCGCCTGGTTTTCAAACGCGTTCTGCATCGTTTGGAGCAGCATGCTGAATAATGTCAGCATGATCAGCATTCCGAGTAATTTACCATTGCTCAAGATCTCATGAAAGAGATATTTTAAAAGGGCGATTCCCCACTCTTTGAATGAAAAATCTTTGTCACTTTGGATGAATTCGAGAATACTTCCCTTCTGACTTTCCGGTAAAAATCCTCCATATTTGTTGCGGATTTCATTCCAATACTCCCGTATATCGTCAAAATGTTCCTCTTCAATCTGCAAGCTTTCTTTCAACGGATCGCTACCATTCGTTTCAGCCATCGCTTTAGGCACAGGTTGTCCAATCAACGTAAAAAAAACGACCAGCATCAAGAGTAAGGTAAAGAATGTTGGATTTGTACGTTTTGCCACATCATTCACCCCTAACTTGGCAGCAGATCGATTATCGTTTCAATAAGAACAGTAAGTATCGGAATAGCCATGACCAAGATCAATACTTTCCCTGCCAGTTCGATCTTTGACGCCATGGTCCCTTGGCCTGCATCCCTCGTAATTTGAGCACCGAATTCAGCAATATAGGCCACACCGATAATTTTCAGGATCGTCTCCACATACACCATATTCAAGTTCGCATTCGTCGCAAGTCTTTCCAGCATCGTGATGACCGTTTGAATTTTTCCAATCAAGAATAAAAAGACCGCTGCACCAGCAAACAGGATAATCAAAAACGAGAAGGCGGGTTTCTGTTCTTTGATGATGATCGTTAGAAAAGTCGCAATCAGGCAAAAACCGACGATTTGGATGATTTCGATATCAAACCCCTCCTCATCCCTGGAAGAGGAACACACCTCTTATTTGTTGGAACAGATCGTCTAAAAGAGTGATGACGATAAAGAGAACCAACACGAAACCGATCAAAGTGATCCAATGCGCAATGTCCTCTTTCCCCATCTGTTTCAACACGGTATGTAACATCGCGATCACTATACCGATTCCAGCAATTTGAAAAATCGTGTTTACATCGTATGGCATTTTCAGTTTTCTCCTCTCCAACTAGATGAGCAATATGACAATCAGCAACCCGGTCAAAAACCCAAGACTTTTCACCATGTTTTCATAACGGTGCTGAATTTCTACGGCTTCCTTTTCTTCACGCTCCAGATGAACAATCGTGAGTCTGATCTGTTTTTGTTGGTGCTCACGGTCGTGTCTCCCAAGTGTAGCTCCGAATTGCTTCAACACCTCTAGCTCACCTTTTTGGAAAGCGGTGTGTCTTTGGATCATTTCCAAACTTTCCTCCCAGGCTTTCTGGACAGTTGTGTGACCTGTATATAATCGTGAAGCAAGCTGTTCAAAAAAGAGGGACAGCGGTTCCTTCATTTGTTTGGATAAATGGGTGCACGCTTCATATAACGGTGTCATCCCATAGACGATTTCTGCTTCTAATGATTGTAGCGCGACTTTCAACTGTCGCAATTGACGAGGGCGCTCCTGCATCCGTTTCGCCCATTCGAAACCAGCCCACGTCGTCGCAAGAATGATGCAAAGCGCTCCGATCATATTCATCGGGAGATCCTCTCTTTATACGAAACTTGAATCGGTTTCAAATCAGCATCGAGAATTCTTTTGATTCGGTTGTTCCCGTGCGCGCGCGACATTTCCACGAACCGGTCAAATAGCTGGATATCTAGGAGCTTCTTGAGTGTCGGACGTTTCAAAACGTTTTCTATGCTGTATCCATGCGAAGTCATGATCATTTGCACTCCAGCATTGAGGGCTTCTAGAATCGCTTCCGCATCTTCCTGCCGCCCGACTTCATCGACTACGATCACTTCAGGACTCATGCTGCGAATCATCATCATGATCCCCTCTGCTTTTGGACAAGAATCGAGCACGTCGACTCTAGAACCGAGTTCATGTTGGGGCACACCTTGAATGCATCCAGCAATTTCAGAACGCTCATCCACAATCCCAACCTTCGAGCTATCAATTTTCCATTGTGGCAATCCCTCACTGGCGACCCTGGCTAAATCTCTGAGTAAAGTTGTCTTCCCAGATTGAGGCGGTCCGATGATGAGGGTGTTCAACCACCGCTTGTTGTATAGGTATGGAGCTAATGGATCTGCGATTCCTTGCTTCTGTCTTGCCACTCGGATATTGAATGAACTGACATCACGAATCGCTTTGACTTGTCCTTTTTCGGTTATCACTTTTCCTGCAAGTCCAACACGGTGACCACCTTTAATCGTGATGTAGCCTCTCCGCAATTCTTCTTCGAACGCATACAAGGAGAATTGGCTTAGTTTGTTCATGAGATGTATTCCATCTTCTATGGTGACAATGTAAGGTTCCGTGCCAGTTCTCGATGGATTGAAAGGTCGTCCATTTCTCACAATCTCTAACGGTCTGTTCACTCGAATTCGGATTTCTTCAATCTGCTCCGTTGATTTGAAAGAGCTGACGATTTTTTGAATCGAGTCCGGTAAAACGTGGATGATTTCTCTCATATGCATCCCACTTCTTTCTGTATGGGCTTGTTTCCAATGTATGCGGCACAAGGGGTTTTATGACCTGTTCAAACGTTATTTAAGAACACCGATCACGACCAAGCATACCCCGAGTCCAATCATTGCTAGCTTGCTGAACGAAACATCTCCAGCAATCCCCATCAAACCAAGCGACATTGTAAAAATAAAGATGATTGGACCGACCAAAGCCAATGATCCATTGATAATGATTGCTTTTTGTATCGAGTTGAAGTGCAACATCAAAACGACTGCTGTGAGTTCAAACGCTGCAGACAGCAACCGGAGACCTGCCATATTCAATACTGTGGAATCAAACAATTCGAGAAGATGCTTCATAAATCGCTCCACTTTCTTTTTGTACAACCTATGTGGACGATTCAAGAAAAAGAATGGAATTTTTGGGATGGGTAGGTTTGCAGTTTGGTTGAGGACTACTTTTTGTAGTTTATTCGCAAACAAGGTCTTCACAACGAAAAAACTGCCCAAACAATGTTTGGGCAGCTTCATATTAGTCTATTACGCTCTTGATACGTACTCGCCGGAACGCGTATCGATAATCAGTACGTCTCCTTCGTTGACGAAGAAAGGTACTTGAACCGTCAATCCAGTTTGCACAGTTGCAGGCTTCGTACCACCAGAAGCCGTATCACCTTTGATCCCTGGTTCTGTTTCAGTCACTTCAAGTTCAACTGTGTTCGGAAGTTCAATTCCGATGATTTCACCTTGATACATTTGAACTTGTACACTCATGTTTTCCAGAAGATATTTCAGCTCTTCTTGAATTTGTGCCGTTTGAAGCTCAAGCTGCTCATAAGACTCTGTATCCATGAACGTATGAGCATCTCCAGAAGAGTAAAGGTATTGCATACGACGGTTGTCGATGTGCGCTTTCGCAACTTTTTCACCGCCACGGAATGTTTTTTCTTGGATCGCTCCTGTACGGAGGTTACGTAGCTTTGAACGGACGAATGCCGCACCTTTTCCTGGCTTTACGTGTTGGAAATCCAACACTGTCCAGATGCCTCCGTCTACTTCGATCGTCAATCCTGTTTTAAAATCGTTAACTGAAATCATTAGGTTTCCTCCTGTTCTTTACTCGCATATGATAAACAATTCTTTCGAAGATGTCGACAGCTTTTCACAGCCTGTTTCGGTAATGACGACGTCGTCTTCAATTCTGACTCCGCCTAGACCAGATACATAAATACCTGGTTCAACCGTGACAACCATACCTGGCTCAAGGACTGTGTCCACTTTCATAGATAGTCCTGGACCTTCATGGACGTCCAATCCGATTCCGTGACCTGTGGAGTGACCAAAGTTGTCTCCATATCCGTGTTCATTAATATAATCTCTTGTAAGTGCGTCGGCTTCCTTACCTGTCATGCCCGGCTTCAAACCTTCTAAACCTTTCAACTGTGCATCGAGAACGATTTGATGGATCTCTTTCATTTTCTCACTTGGTTCTCCGACCGCAATCGTCCGCGTAATGTCTGAGCAATACCCTTTATAGAGCGCACCGAAATCCAGTGTGATCATGTCACCTTTTTCAATTACTTTTTCAGATGCCACACCGTGAGGTAATGAAGAACGCACACCTGAAGCGACGATGATATCAAATGAAGAAGATGTCGCACCATTCTTTCGCATGAAGAACTCCAGCTCATTTGAAACATCAATTTCGCGCATGCCCGGTTTGATGTAGTTTAAAATGTGTTCGAAAGTACGATCTGCCAGTTCAGCCGCTTCTTTCAAGATTTTCAGTTCATCCTCGTCTTTGACGAGACGGAGCTTTTCAATCACGCCAGAAATCGGAACGAGATCGGCTTCCACTTTTTCAGCGTAAGACTGATGCCCTGCATATGTAAGATAATCCTGTTCAAAACCAAGCTTCTTAATCCCCATTACTTTCGCCTGGTTTGCTACTTCATCCGTAATCAGACCCGTATGCTTGACGATTTCATAACCTGTTGCTTGTTCATTGGCTTGATCAATATAACGGAAGTCCGTGATGAGTTTCGCTTCCTTTTCCGAAATCAAGACAACACCTGATGAGCCTGTGAATTTCGTCATATAGCGGCGATTACTTGCACTCGTAATCAGCATTCCGTCAATCCCTTTTTCACTGAATAAAGCTCTTAAACGTTCAATCCTATTCATCTTTCTTCCCCCTTCAAATAATGTAAGAGTCCTCTTAATGCGAGCTCATATCCGACTTTTCCAAATCCGGATATCTGACCGATGACGACTTCCGAAAGAACAGAGGTATGTCTAAAGGATTCTCGAGCATATATATTGGATAGGTGCACTTCGATGGATGGTAACGAAATGCTTGCAATTGCATCTCGAATAGCATAGCTGTAATGTGTGAATGCGCCAGCGTTCAAAATGACTCCGTCGAATTCAGCCTCTGCCTGATGAATCCAATCAATGAGATCTCCTTCGTGATTGGACTGTTTGTGTATCATTTCACACCCAAGACCTTTGGCTTGCTCTTCCAAAGTCTCCATGATCTGCTCTAGGGTCTCTTTTCCATAAATCGTTGGTTCACGTTTACCTAACCTGTTTAAGTTCGGACCATTGATCACCAGTATTTTCATTATGTACTTCTCTCCCTCAAGTTCAAGAAACCCTTTACAAACGGGACTTTTTTCAATGTTAAAAAAACAGAATGTTCCATTGAACATTCTATCATAGGTGTTTCTGTTTGAATAGTTTATTGGTCTTCGCGCTTACGAGCATCATGGGCTTTCTGCAATTCATCATACTCAAATGAGATGGAGAAACCGATGAACAGACCGTACAGCACATATAAACATAATGTTGTCACCAGCGTGTTCGTTCCTAACTCTTGGATCGGCTTCAATCCTGGAAACATCGGTCGTAACAAATAGAACACGATTAACCAAAGTGCAATTCCATATAGGACACCTGTCACCATATGCTTGAACTTGGCTAATACGACTTTATAAATGACCGCGACCAGCATGGATAACAAACCGATGATGAAAATTCCGATCCAATCACCTAATGCTTTATCCTTCCAATCACCAACCACCCAAGGGCTCAATACCAAAGCAGGACGTATTTTCGTAAAATTCAGCATGTAAACGCCATAACCGATCAGACTCCAGAAGACACCCCCTACAAAACCGATCGTCAATACTCTACCTGTAAAGGAAAACTGTCGCTCATCCTTGTTCTGTTCCAACCGCTCATCTTGTTTTCGTTCTGTTTCCATCAACGAAGCACCTCCGAAGTTTAGTATATCCGTTGATTGGAATTCTATTTTTAAAATCGGCAAATTATTGCCAGTACCACGTGTTAAATGAATGGAATTAGGGAAAATATAATGCAAGCTAAAAAACGTAAATTTAATTGATAAGAAGTCCACACATATAGCGACCAACTATACTATCATGATAGAATAAGGGTAGATTGGAAACGTATAGATAGGTTGGTGGATGAATGTCTAAACAGAAAACTCCAGCGTATGGCGGCCAGGCTGTCATGGAAGGTGTCATGTTCGCTGGGAAACACACATACGTAACAGCTATCCGTAGGAAAGACGATACATTAGATTACTTCGAAGTGAAGAAGAAACATCGTCCAATACTTGGATACCTCAAAAAAATTCCGTTAATCCGAGGTTTCGTCGCCATTATCGAGGCAAGCGGAAACGGTGTAAAACACTTGAACTTCTCCACAGAGAGATATGACGTTGCTCCCGAAGACGATGAAAAAATGTTAGAGGAAAATAAGCCTTCTAAGCTTTCATTGATATTGGGTACTGCTGCGATTGGTGTTTTATCATTCTTATTCGGAAAGTTTCTTTTCACCTTATTACCTGCTCTTGCAGCAGAAGCATTCCGTCCAATCCCAATATTTTCAGGACATGTTGGACAGAATATGATTGAAGGCTTCTTAAAACTAGTCTTACTGCTATCATATCTTTATTTCATATCGATGACACCGTTGATTAAACGCGTATTCCAGTATCACGGTGCTGAGCATAAAGTCATCAATGCTTATGAAAACAAATTTCCGTTAACAGTTGAAAATGTGCAGGCACAATCGAGGCTTCATTACAGATGCGGAAGTAGTTTCATACTTTTCACTGTGATTATCGGGGTATTCATATACTTGCTTGTACCATCTGAACCTTTATGGCTTCGTCTCGTCTCAAGATTAGCATTGATTCCTCTCGTACTCGGGGTTTCATACGAAGTCTTACAGGCTACAAACAAATTAAGAAACATCCCTGTATTACGTTATCTTGGATATCCTGGCTTATGGCTGCAACTTCTTACTACGAAAGAACCGAAGGACGACCAAGTGGAAGTTGCCATCGCATCTTTCAATGAAATGCTTCGCAGAGATGGGGAGTATGAAAAAGAAGCGGCAGAAACAAGCGCGAAAGTGGTTTAATCCTTAAAGGAGGTGAGTCTTGTTGTTTTCACGTATATCCAACTGGATCATCATGTTGTTAATCGGTCTAGCTGCATTCGGTTTTGTGATGAAAGTGATTACCGATCCTATGGGCCTTCTAAAAATGGTACTGATCATTGCAGCAGTCGCTGGACTATTCTACTTCTTGTATAAACGTTTCATGGCAAAAAGAATGGGGCAAGATTTTGGTCAATACAAGCAAGCGGCTCGCTACTCTGCTAAGAAATATCAGAACAACAATGCTGGTAATGTGCTATCTAGAAAGATCAAACCGAGCCCAAAGCAGAAGGCAAAACCCTCCAATACGAAAGCGAAGAAACGAAGGAACGACCACAACTTCAAAGTCATAGAAGGCAAAAAAGGAAAGAAGAAAAATCGAGCTCTATAAGGTGCTCGATTTTTTTAGTGTAATTTTTGTGGTTTTGTTGGATGGATAATGACGCCAAGTGCGCAAAAACTTCTCAGTACTTTCTTTTCCGAAGTCCGTCAGTTGGTCAATAACTTCGTTTGACAATGAAAAATTAATCATGGAAATTTGCTGAACAGGTATGAACACGATATCTGCACTATGCGCTTCAGATATGTGTCTCGCATCATGGGCGTCCATCATCGTATCGAAAAGCCCATGAAAAAGGGTGATGGCATTGGTGATGTTGTTCGGCTTCTCTTCGAACTGAGAGGGCTGCAGCTGAAAACCGAGCACAGGACGTTGCTGCGGCTTCTTATCATCCTGGAACAGCCAAATCGGAAAGTTGCTTAGCACACCACCATCCACGAACACATTTTTCTTTCCAGTTGCATCGTACAATTTGATCGGATCAAAGAAATACGGAATGCTCGCGCTCATGCGGACAGCTTTTGCGATTTTAAATTTTTCAGGAAGTATTCCGTATCGCTCCAAATCATCAGGTAAGACAATCAACCGGCCATTCGTTATATCGGAAGCAATGATCCGGAGGGACCCTTCTTCAAGGTCAGCAAACGTTTTGATCCCTTTATCCGCGAGCTTCTCTTCCACCCAGTGTTCCAATTTCTTGCCTTTATATAAACCTAACTTCCAATAGAGCATCAACCATTTCATAAACGGAAAAGCGACTGAAATCGCTCTTGGATCGAGGAATTCCCGTAAATCAACCTCATGCAGTAAAGATTTGATTTCATCCGATGTATATCCAGCGGCAACGAAGGCGGCAATGATCGCTCCGGCACTCGTTCCTGCCGTTCTTTTAAAGTTGATATTCTTTTGTTCTGCGACCTTCAACGCACCTATGAAAGCGATCGCTCTAACTCCACCGCCCGAAAATACGCC
The DNA here is from genome assembly GCA_020524245.1 of Rossellomorea aquimaris. Lineage (GTDB taxonomy): Bacteria > Bacillota > Bacilli > Bacillales > Fictibacillaceae > Pseudalkalibacillus. The sequence continues at coordinate 159,930 of JAIVLN010000001.1, forward strand.
ATCTACATCCATCGTCTCACCCCTCTCCTTTTATATATTTACGAAGAGAGGTGTGGATTCAGAATCAGACATATTCACGCAATAAAAAACAACCATAACGAATGTCATGATTGCTCTTGTTCTTCTTCATTTTTCCTCTGTACTTCTCTTAAACCATCGATCCGTTTCGTGTCTTCGTCAAAATATTGGACGAGGTCCCCGATCCGATCAATCGCATTCCAGCTAAGGTGATGTTCGATACCTTCTACATCATCGTAAATGTTTTCCTGATCGACGCCAATGACCTTCAGGAATTCTTCCAACAGTTCATGTCGATAAACGAGACGTTTCCCAAGTTTCTTTCCATTCGGTGTCAGTACAAATCCACGATATTTTTCGTAGACGACATACTTCCCTTTGTCTAATTTCTGTACCATTTTTGTAACCGATGACGGATGAACTTCCAGTGCCTCTGCAATATCTGAAACTCTTGCGTATCCTTTTTCGTTTATGAGCTGGTAAATACGTTCAATATAATCCTCCATACTTGGAGTTGGCATGTTCTTCCCCTCCAATACCGCAGATCCTGTACCTGTTTTGAAAATCAAAACATATTAAAAGGATACAATAATAAACCGTACGTGACAAGAGCAGATAAAGTCACGTAAAGTACTCGATCGATGCCTCCGGAAAGTAACTGTGGATGTACCCCTCCATTGTCTCACGTAGTTCCTGCGCTTCATCCTTCTGGTATACATACTTCCCGATTCCGTACCTTCCCCACTTATATTTTCGTTTTTCTTCGTCCATTTCGAGCTTGCTCTTCGGGTAACGTTTCTCAATGACTTTTTTCGCTGGTTTCGTGAATCGGTGCTGAATCAGTTCGAAGGTGATGTTCTTGAAATAGTCGGCCGGAATCATTTCGTTGATGATATCAAAAAGTTCCTTGTATCCTTCTTTCCAATTATCGTGTAAGTATAATGGCGCAACGACAAAACCTAACGGATATCCTGCTTCCACAACTTTTTTGGCAGCACCTAAGCGTTGTTCAAGGGAGGAAGTCGCCATCTCCAGGTTTTTGATGACCCATTTGCTGTTCACACTAAAACGGAAGCGTGTATTTCCGTTGTGTTTTGCGTCGAGTAGGTGATCGACATGATGATATTTCGTTGTAAATCGTAGGCGACCGAGCTCCGTTTGCCCGATGAATTCGATTGTCCGTTTAAGGGAATGTGTCAGATGGTCGATCCCGACGATGTCCGATGTACACGAAGCTTCGAATCTTGTGATTTCTGGGGCTCTTTCGTCTATATATTTTTGCGCCTGGTCGAAGATTTCGTCGAGGTTGACGTATGTCCTGATGTAAGGTTTGCTTCCGAGCGTTGTTTGGAGATAACAATAGTGGCAATGCCCCATACAACCTGTAGCCAGCGGGATAGCATATTCAGCGGAAGGCTTGGATGTATCGAATTTGAGCGTTTTCCGTATCCCGATAACGAGCGTGGACTTCGCATTCCGATACTTCTGCAGTTCATTGTTACCTGGCAAGTCCCTGACCTGGTTGTGGGATGTTGTTTCCCGGATCTCTAATCCCATGTCTTCGAACTTTTGTTTCAATTCCTGAGCGAGAGGATATTTTTCTAACGCTTTTGGTTCGACATAAACCAATTGCGGAACGAACGGTTTCATAAGCAGTTCACCTCGTGTTTAGTATGAGCGAGGTGGTGGAATTTAGTCTGATTTTGTTCATTGTAAAAGAGGCAGGGTTCTAACGTCCTCCATTTTGCGATTTTGGTGATTTGGAGGACGTTTATGATCTGTATGAGTGCACGAAATTCACGATTGGGCTTTTTCGTTACCTCATGAACCCTTCATGAATGCACGAAATCCCCGTTTCTGTATTTTCGTTACCTCATGAATCAAAAAACCTCCCGCTAGAAGGGAGGTTTTTTACCGTTATTAGATTCCGCACTTCAACTGTGCATTACAGTTGGTACATGTATTGCATCCGCCGATTTCTTTTACTTTTCCTTTACGGCAGACTGGGCATGTGTTTCCGACTTCGTTACCGATCGTTACGTCTGTGGAACGAAGGTCTGCAATCGTGTCCACGAGTACAACTTTCTTAGGTTCTTCTTGAGTTGTTGTTTCTTCTTCATCGAACGTATTTTCTTCTGCTTTTAGTGTTAAAACTTGTGAGTCCCGGCTTCCGTCTACATAGACTGTACCGCCTTTTGCCCCACCGTTATATAGTCGCTCATAAACCGCTTGAACCTGTTCAACCGTATAGCCTTTCGGCGCATTGACAGTCTTACTGATTGAACTATCGATCCAATTTTGGATTACACATTGCGTATCTGCATGAGCTTCAGGTTTAAGTTCCATTGCCGATACGAACCACTCTGGTAAGTTATTTGCATCCGCATTCTCATTGCGCGACAAGTATTCGTTCACGATATCTGCCTTCACTTCAATGAACTTACCTAAACGTCCGCTTCGGAAGTAAGAGAATGAGAAGTAAGGCTCTAATCCTGTACTTACGCCGACCATAGTTCCTGTACTCACTTTTGTTACTCCCTGCTTTTTGCAGGTGGAGGGATTATCAGTACCCTCTCCATTTGTCGCCAAATGGGTCAGACTATATCATCAACCAGTTCAAAACTGGTGCTCGGCATGTAGTCGTTGAGGGGTCAGCCACGACTTCCCTGCGGATTGTCTGCACCTTTTGATTTTTACCCAATAATATGTGCTGGCAAAGCACGGGTACAAAAGGATACTCAGAGTTTCCCGCATATAGCCAAGTTTACCTATACTTTTACAAGTAGAGGGGGCAAATCATTTACCCGTAGGAGCTACAGTCAACAGGTGCGAGTTACGAATACCATGCTCGAGGACACCTTGTCGGATGTCTTCAGGCATTTTCTTCATATAGCCTGTATTGATGAAAGCTTCTCGCAATTCTCTTGTTTCTTCATCTGTTTTTCCAACTAAGAATGGGAAACTGCCTTTTTCTTTAGCCAATTCGATTGACTCACGATAAGCAGTCGTTGCCATCGTTTCGAAAATCTCATCGACAAGCTTATTCCCTTCCTCAGATCCGTATTTTGTCTCACAGTAGATGAGCAAATCATGTAAGCCCATTACTCCAAGTCCGACACGGCGCTCACCAAGAGCTTGTTCACGGTTTTTCTCCAAGAAATATGGAGTTGCATCAATAACGTTATCCTGCATACGGACACCCGTACGAACCGTTTGTTTCAGTTTCTCAAAATCAACCGTCTTCGTCTCTTTATCAGCGACATTTGCCAAGTTAACAGCCGCCAAGTTACAGACAGAATATGGTGCGAGAGGTTGTTCTCCACACGGGTTCGTTGCAACGACCTTCTGTCCATATGCTTTAGCGTTCGTCATTTCGTTGGCGTTGTCGATGAAGAAAATTCCTGGTTCTGCTGAATAGGTTGCACAGATATTGATGAGGTTCCATAATTCACGCGCTTTGATTCGCTTATAAACACGGATTCCGTAACCTAGTGTTTCCCATTCTCGAACATCTCCGTATTCGTGCCATTTGTTGTTGTATTCAAGCATTTCTTCAAACGTGTAATTCTCCACATCCGGGAAACGTAGTTCATATTCTGCGTCGTTTTCTACAGCTTCCATAAACTCTTTTGTCACACATACCGAGATGTTCGCTCCAGTTAAAAATTCTGAATTGTGAACACTATATGTTCCACCAGTGCGAAGCTTTTCTTCTGCTTCCTTGATAGCTTTATCAGTGAAACCACCTTGACCAGGGATGCTCTTGTAATTCACGATTCCTTGGTACATCAACTGTTCCGTCTCTGTGAGTGGTGTGAATTTCAGCTTATCTAGCGCAAGTTGTTTGATTCGCTCGTCCTTTGTATTTTCAACCAAGTATCGTAAAATTCTCGGGTTTTGCATTTTAGAAATGATGAATTCGATAATGTCAGGATGCCAGTCCGCTAGCATGATCATTTGTGCCAAGTATGTTTCGTTGAATCGTTAATTCAACTCTCTAAGTCACCTTAGAGTTCAGACCATATCTTACACTCTTTGGAGAGTGTCCCCGCTCTTCGGAATCACTTGATTCCTACTCTACTCACTTCCGCTAATCGCGTGTTTTCGATGGTCGTTGAACCTTCTCCATTTCAGGAGCTTGGCTGCTGATTGTCTTTATCCACTTACTGTTTTTGAGCATTCACGTTTATCGTTTCCGATTACGTTGTAGCCAGTAAGTCATGAAAAGAGTTCCCAGCAATTCACGAGGTTCGTTTTTAGACGAGGCACTTATGCTGTTTTACCACGTCTTGAGCCACCCTGCTCAACAAGGTGAGTCAACTTCGCAATATCATCCAGCCATGAAACTGATCCGGATGATTTTCCGTTCACGCCTTTTGCTAGTGTATTCCTTGGTCGTAGCGTCGAACCGTTCGTTCCGACTCCTCCACCACGGCTCATAATCTCCATCACTTGTTTACGGTGATCCGAAATTCCTTCTCTCGAGTCCGCTACAAACGGCATGACGTAACAGTTGAAGTAAGTGACTTCTGTCGCAGCACCTGCTCCGTATAGAACTCGTCCAGCTGGTACGAAGTTCAAGTTCACCAGTTCGTGATAAAACTTCTCGAAGGACTCTTGTCTCTTTTCTTCGGTTTCTTCAACTTCGGCTAGACCTGTCGCATTTCGCTTTGCGATCTGCTCATAGTATATTTCAAGCGGCTTATCAATCGTATCCAGTGATCGTTTTACGATACCTGTTTCAATCTCTTCAGGCTTGTCTAATACGCCTCGATAATCGTCTTCTACTTTAACTTCCGCCATCTTTTGTTCATGGTCCAATGAAACGATGAACCCGACACCTCTCGCTGGGAATTTCGGGTCGTCCTTTACAGTCAATACGACGAAATCCCCGACCTTCAACGTCCTTTTCTCAGTATCCTTGAACGAATACCGATCCAACATGACCAATCGAGATACACCTTTGTGTGTAGTGTGCATGTCCGATGTGATCGGATGCACCTGTTCGAATTTAGCAATGTCTTCATTCAACCGGTCAATGTTGATATGATGTCGTTGCTCCCCTGTTACAATCGCCATCCAGGATCCTCCTCATTATTTAGTGTTTTTATGTTTTTTCATTAATGCTTTATGTTTACCCAAATAATAGCATATCCAACCTTCCGATATCAATATATAGTGTACATTATATTTAAATAGTACAATATATTGTGTAATTTAGAACGAATAACAATAATCTTGTCAAAATCAGAAAGGTGTAAAATGTGTAGAATGATGGAGAAAAATGTCCGAATCGCTCCCTATTTCATCCGGGATAACAAATTTATCTGTTTGCAGGTTTTTAGGTTTTTTGAGCTATAGATGTGCCATAAGATTTTGTCATATCCTTCTTTTGTCCTTGAAAAAAAATAAAAACTGCAGCTCATTTGAACTGCAGTTTTTCCACATTATCGTCGATAAGTCCAATCGTCATTTGCATAACGTCTTTCAATGATCTCATCTATATATCGTTTTTGTTCCTCGTTCAGTTCGAGTGGGACGAGTTCCACATCAAGCCCATCTGCAAATCCTTGTTTGAATGCTTTTTTAGACTCTTCAATCGTCACCTTTTCAGAACGGAGGTCGTTGATGGCGACCGCTTTTTTGCTGAACGCTTTTTGCATTCGCTCGCGAACACGCTCATTTGCAAATTTGAAACAATCAAACAGTTTGTCTTCATCTATATCTAGTAAGATAGAACCGTGCTGGAGAATAACTCCCTTTTGTCTCGTTTGTGCACTTCCGGCAACCTTGCGTCCCTCAACGACAAGCTCATACCAGGAAGGAGCATCGAAACAGACTGCAGAACGTGGATTTTTCAAGCCCGCTTTTTCCTCTTCAGTTCGTGGTACTGCAAAATAAGCATCCAATCCAAGGTTACGGAATCCTTCGAGAATTCCTTCCGAAATGACTCTGTATGCTTCAGTCACGGACTGCGGCATTTTCGGATGTTCTTCCGTCACGATTACACTGTAAGTCAGTTCCTGATCATGTAAAACTGCCCTTCCACCGGTTGGTCGACGGACAAATCCATACCCGTGTTCCTTGACCGCATCCATATTGATTTCTTTGTCTACCTTTTGAAAATATCCGACGGATAGCGTCGCCGGGTTCCATTCATAAAATCGGACGACTGGCTTTATTTCGCCTTTACTATGCCATTCTAAGAGCGCCTCATCCAACGCCATATTATAAGCTGGTGAACATGCACCAGAATCGATAAAATACCATTGCTCTTTCATTCGAACATAACGCCTCTTTCCATAACAATCGTCTGTATGTACCGTTCATAGTTTAACAGATTTATGAACAAGGGTACAATGAATGCTCTTTTGGCGTAACTTTGTTTTGCGAATACGGTCAATCCTGTATATAATGGACATGGTATATTTTTATGAATTCTATAGAAAGAAACTAGGGGGAAATAGCATGGATTGGATTTTATGGGTATTGCCAGTAGGGCTGCTACTATATATGATCATTGCTGGCCTTTATCAACGTAGACAATTGAAGACTTTGACTGAAGAAGAATTCCGAAGCGGTTATCGGAAAGCGCAACTCATTGATGTCCGCGAAGCGAAAGAGTACGATAACGGACATATTTTAGGAGCACGTAACATCCCACTATCTCAGCTCCGTATGCGTCATAAGGAAATCCGTCAAGATCAACCGGTATACCTTTACTGTGAAAGCGGTATGCGTACAGTGAGAGCAGCTGCAGTCTTAAGGAAAAAAGGCATCAAAGACCTTTACAACCTTAAAGGCGGATTCAAAAAATGGAACGGTAAAGTGAAAAAGAGCAAATAAATAGTTAGAGTGAGATCGAGTCGATCTCACTCTTTTTTATTTGGTCAGCTTTCTATCCTTCATTTTCGTTTTTTGGCAATTTGGAGGATAGAAAGCACCTCTTTCTGTCCTCCATTTTGATGTTTTCGCAATTTGGAGGATAGAAAGCACCACTTTCTGTCCCTCATTTTCTTTTTTTCAGCAAATGAAGGATAGAAAGAGCCCTTTTCTGTCCTTCATTTCTGATTTTCTGAGTTTTGAAGGATAGAAACAGCTCCTGATCCTTTGCAAAAAGAAGGACGGACCCTACAATAGCGGGATCCGTCCATTTCATCTTTATTGTTTTTCATAGCGAAGGATCGGTTTACGTGCTGCTGTCGTTTCGTCCATTCGCTTGATGACTGTATTATGTGGTGCTTGTTGGACCACTTCAGGTGATTCTTCCGCTTCTTTCGCGATCTGAATCATTGCGTCGATGAATTCATCCAACGTTTCCTTCGATTCTGTTTCCGTCGGCTCGATCATCAAACCTTCCTCAACGTTTAGAGGGAAGTAGATGGTCGGTGGATGGTAACCGAAGTCCAGCAAGCGTTTCGCCATGTCCAACGTACGGACGCCAAGTTTCTTCTGACGCTTACCGGAAAGAACGAATTCGTGCTTACAATGTTGAGAAAACGGCAGATCAAAGTGCGGCGCGAGCTTGCGCATCATATAGTTCGCATTCAACACCGCATAATCACTGACCTTTTTCAGACCGTGACGGCCCATCGTCATTATATACGTATAAGCACGGACGTTGATTCCGAAGTTACCGTAAAACGGCTTCACTCGTCCGATGGAATCCGGCACATTATAATCGAACACATATCCTTCTTCCGTCTTCTTCAAAATCGGCTTCGGCAAGAATGGCATCAAGTCCTTCTTCACACCGACCGGACCTGATCCTGGACCGCCGCCTCCGTGAGGACCTGTGAACGTTTTATGCAAGTTCAAGTGAACGACGTCAAAGCCCATGTCTCCTGGACGGGTACGCCCCATGATCGCGTTCATGTTCGCTCCGTCATAGTAAAGCTTTCCGCCAGCTTCGTGGACAATTCGCGCCATATCAAGGATATGCTCTTCGAAAAGACCGAGCGTATTCGGGTTGGTCAACATCAACGCTGCCGTATCTTCACCAACGACACGCTTCAAGTCTTCAAGGTCGACAAGACCATTATCATCCGATTTTACCGTAACGGACTCAAATCCAGCGACCACTGCAGAAGCAGGGTTCGTACCGTGTGCAGAGTCAGGAACGATGACTTTCGTACGGTTGTGGTCTCCATTTTTCTCATGGAAGGCACGGATCATCATGAGACCAGTCCACTCACCATGAGCACCCGCTGCAGGTTGTAGAGTCACTTCGTCCATACCAGTGATCTCTTCAAGTGACGTTTGAAGATCGTACATCATCTCCATTGCACCTTGGACCGTATCTTCGTCCTGATATGGATGGATGTGTGCGAAACCTGGAATACGTGCGACATCTTCATTAATTTTCGGATTGTATTTCATCGTACAAGAACCTAACGGGTAGAATCCGGAATCTACTCCGTGGTTACGCTTCGATAATGCAGTGTAGTGACGCATGATTTGAAGCTCTGAAACTTCTGGTAGCTCAGGCTCTTCCTCACGGATATAGTCTGCATCGAGCATTTCTTCAATGGGAGTTTCCGGGACATCTAATTCAGATAGGCTGTAACCTACACGTCCTGGTTTCGACAATTCAAAAATGAGTGCTTGGTCTTTTTCGTGACTCATTGGACTCCCCCCAATTCTTTGACGAATGTATCGATTTCTTCTTTCGTACGTTGTTCTGTTACCGCGATCAGCATGTGCTGGTCAAGATCTGGATAGTATTGACCGAGATCGTAACCGCCGATGAATCCTTTTTCAAGGAGTGCTTTATTGATTTCTTTAACTGGCTTGGATACCTTCACAACCAGCTCGTTGAAAAACTTTCCGTTAAAATGGACGTCCAGTCCTGCTGCTTCTAACTGCTTCTTCGCATAGTGCGCTTTTTGCAAGTTCTGCACTGCAATTTCCTTGATGCCTTTTTTACCAAGAGCAGTCATTGCGACAGATGCAGCCAATGCGTTCAATGCCTGGTTGGAACAGATGTTGGATGTCGCCTTATCACGACGGATATGCTGTTCACGCGCTTGCAAAGTCAAAACGAATCCGCGCTGTCCTTCTTCGTCAGTCGTTTGACCGACAAGACGACCAGGTACTTTACGCATCAATTTCTTTGTCGTTGCAAAATAACCACAGTGCGGTCCACCGAAGGAAGCTGGGATACCAAATGGTTGTGCGTCACCAATGACGATGTCTGCACCGAACTTACCTGGTGGCGTCAGTGCACCAAGTGACAACGGGTTGCTGGAGACGACGAACATCGCTTTTTCAGAATGGACGATTTCTTCAATCTCTTTCAACGGTTCAATTTGACCGAAGAAGTTCGGGTATTGGACGATGACACAAGCTGTATCTCCATCTACCTCTGCTTTCAAAGCATCCAAATCTGTCGTACCGTTGGATGCTTCCACTTCTACGACTTCAAGGTTCGGACCTTTTGCATACGTATGAAGCACGCTCAACGCTTCCGGATGGACACTCTTCGAAACGATGACTTTCTTCTTACGCGTTTGGGCTGCACTTAAGAAAGAAGCTTCTGCCAATGCCGTTTGTCCATCGTACATGGAGGAGTTCGCTACTTCCATGCCTGTCAATTCACAGATCATCGTCTGGAATTCAAAGATCGCTTGAAGCTCTCCTTGTGAAATCTCAGGCTGGTAAGGCGTATAAGCTGTATAGAATTCTGAACGCGAAATGACGTGATTGACGATGGATGGAATGTAGTGATCATACACTCCTGCACCTAAAAATGATGCGTAATCCTTTGTGTTGACGTTTTTGTTCGCGAGCTTCGTCATCTTCTTCATCAGATCCGGCTCAGGAATAGCTTCTGAAATATTCAAATCCCCTTTGAATCGTACGTTTTCAGGGATATCAGCAAACAGCTCATCAATGGAATCGATGCCGATTTCGGCTAACATTTCCTTTTCGTCTTGCTCTGTCATTGGTAAGTAACGGAATTTCACCATTCATTCCCCCTCGTTATTTAACGTTTATAGAAAGGCGTTTTAACCACTTCTGCTTTAAGTCGGCGTTTACGGACCTGTACTTCCACTTCTGTGCCAAGTTCCGCATACTCCGTGTTGATGATGGCTAGTCCAAGGTTTTTACCTAGCGTAGGAGATTGTGTTCCAGTCGTCACTTCTCCGATTTTTTCATCATTCTTGAAAACCTCGTAGTGTGTACGAGGAATGCCTTTTTCGATCATTTCGATGCCGACGAGCTTTCGCTTGAGCCCTTCTTCTTTTTGCTTCGTCAATGCTTCTTTTCCGATGAAATCGGCTTCCTTTTTCAATTTGACCGCAAATCCGATACCTGCTTCCAGTGGAGAAATCTCAGCCGTAAGCTCTTGACCATATAGGGCAAGGCGAGCTTCAAAGCGTAGTGTGTCTCGAGCACCTAGACCGATCGGTTGCACCCCGTCTTCTTTTCCAGTTTCTAAAATATTCTTCCATAGCGTTGCAGCATCTTGGCTGTCGCAATAGATTTCAAAGCCGTCTTCCCCTGTGTATCCAGTTCGGGAGACAAGCGCTTTCGTGCCATCCAGGTCCACGTCTTCTGCAAATTTGAAGAATCCGATCTCACTGAGGTCGTAATCCGTCAGCTTTTGAAGGACTTGTTCAGCTACTGGCCCTTGTAGTGCAAGCTGAGCAACGTCATCGGAAATGTTCTGGATTTCAACATCACCTTTTTTATTTTTCACAAGCCAATCGTAATCTTTTTCTGTATTGGCTGCGTTCACGACGAGCAGATAATCTTCGTCTGCACGCTTATAGACGAGAAGGTCGTCAACCGTGCCACCATCTTCATAGCACATCGCTGTGTATTGAGCTCCGCCATCCTTCAATTTCGAAACGTCGTTTGTCATGACATATTGAAGGAAGTTTAGTGCATCCGGACCCTTCACGCTGACCTCACCCATGTGAGAAACGTCGAACAATCCTGCTTTCGTACGTACAGCTTCATGCTCTTCTTTAATGCTAGAAAATTGGACAGGCAATTCCCAGCCTCCAAAATCGATTACCTTTGCACCGTACTCTTTGTACAGCTCAAATAATGGTGTTCGCTGCAAGGTAGACATGAACATCTCTCCTCTTCTATTTTTATTTAAAGTTTCGTTATCCAGCTGCCAGATTTGTCTTTCAGTCTCTCTAAAACAGAAAAAGACAAAGAAGACTGAACTGTCTTCTCTGTCCTTGTACCTGAAAGTTTATCGCAGTGTTAGCAAACTGCGATTGTCCCCTTTGGTGGCTCCATCATCGGAACACTCTCCAGAGCTGCGTCAAACAAGAGTCCGTTTGCCTGAGAGATTCGCAATTGCTTGCTCCTTCGGCGCTACTTCATAGAGTAGTCTCTCCCCTTGTTCTCACTCGCCTCTATATGGTTCATGTAGCCGATTTTCACCGGCTGATCAGACTAAATCAATAGCAGCTATTATATTTCTAAGTTCGCTTGTTCATACTATGTATGAAACTAGTTCTATCTTATCATCGAACGACGTAAAATGACAATTATCTTTTCTATGAAAGCGTTCTATTCCACACATTTAACGAACGTTTCATAATCTCATATATTTAATGTTCGTTATTAACGCTGAATACATCTCTGGAAAGGGTTTTCTAGTATGACGTTTTCAATCCAACATGATCAAACCTGGGCTTCCGACTTCCTCAAGCGGATGGACGAAGATGGACCCTGGGCGAACTGGGAGTTATATCAACTTGCACTTGAAGCAGAGAAAAGTTTGATCATACCTGAATTCCTTGGATTACAAGCTCCAAGGCATATTCCACATGTTCAGATCCTCCCCCACCAATTGGAAGTGGCGAGAAAAGTAATCGAGGATATGAACGGAAAAGGTATTCTCGCAGATGAAGTAGGTCTTGGTAAGACGATAGAAGCTGGCCTGATTATGAAAGAATACATGATTCGCGGGCTTGCAAAGAAAATTCTCATTCTCGTACCCGCTTCACTTGTCATCCAATGGACCCATGAATTGAACACAAAATTCCTTATTCCAGCGGTCCCCCAAAAGAAAGCGTATGTATGGGAACAATGTGATGTGGTCGTGTCCTCGATTGACACAGCAAAGCGAAGTCCTCACCGTGACATTGTCTTGAATCAAGATTACGATCTGATCATTATCGATGAAGCACATAAATTGAAAAACAAGAAAACGAAAAACTATGAATTCGTTCAACACTTGAAAAAGAAATACTGTCTCTTGCTGACAGCAACGCCAATCCAGAATCGTGTGGAAGAAGTATTCAACCTAGTCTCACTTCTGAAACCGGGTCATCTCGGAAATGAAGAATACTTCGATGAAGCATATCGCTCTGGAAAATACAATGTTCAGAATGAAGAAAAGCTGAAGCAATTGATTAACAAGGTGATGGTGAGGAATCGACGGGAAGATACAGGCCTGGAATGGCCGAAACGGATCGTCAAAACGATTCCGATCACCCTCTCACCTACTGAAAGACAATTGTATGAGTCCATTACGAATACAAGGAAAAATACGACACTCGCACAACAGCACGCATTTTCCACGATCACACTTCAGCGGGAAGTTTGCAGCAGCCGGGAAGCGGTATTCCTTACGCTTAAAGCGATGTCTGAAAAAGAAGGCATCAGCGATGAAGCCCGAAATTCAGCGATCAACCTGATGCAGGAAATTGAGAACGTCGATCGAAATTCGAAGGCTGAGAAAGCACTGGAGATCATACAGTCGATTGACGATAAGGTCATTATTTTCACAGAGTATCGGGCAACTCAATTATATTTGCAGTGGTACTTGAAGCAGCATGGAATCAGTTCCGTCCCATTCCGAGGCGGATTCAAGCGGAACAAAAAAGACTGGATGACGCATCTGTTCAAAAACCATGCGAAAGTGTTGATTGCGACCGAAGCAGGTGGAGAAGGAATCAACCTCCAATTTTGCCAACATATCATCAACTATGACCTGCCATGGAACCCGATGCGTATCGAGCAACGGATTGGCCGAGTCCATCGGATCGGTCAGGAACATGATGTGCATATCTACAATTTCGCAACGGAAAACACAATTGAAGAACATATCCTCCGACTGTTATATGAAAAAATCAACTTGTTTGAAAACGTCATCGGTGACCTGGATGAGATTCTATCCCGTGTCGGTATGAAAAATATCGAGCAACATATCCGAGATATTTTCTATGATTCGGACACAGATGGAGAAGTACGAATCAAAATGGATAATCTGACGTCACTTTTAACGTATTCTGATGGCGAGGGGGATTCTTATGCTTCAGAAGGACATTCATAATTTCCTCGAACGTTACTTTAATTCAAACGATTGCGAGTTGTTGGAGCGCTATGAAAGCATGCTCCACGTCCAGCTGACGATCGAATTGGATAAATTATTGATGAACCGGCCCTTCTATTGGCATTATCAACAAATGACCGGTGCTGAACCGAATCCGATGAAATTGAAGTTACGGACTGAACAAGCAGAGGATGGGAGTGGCGATGGAGAGTTCATCCACTTCGGCTCCCCAAGGCTACATCAAATCTTCCAATCAACGAAACAGTTAGGATCATACATCCGGTTATATGAAAATGTCATGCAGAATAACCAATCCTATATTCCACTAGTGCCATGGCTCGGATTGAACATCAAAGTTTCTTACCAATGTGACCGGAAAAAAGATCTCTTGCATTCCATCGGATTGAATCTGATCAACGGAATAATGGTCAGTGAGTTCCAATCCCTATTACAGGCAAAGCCACTGACTCCGAAGATTCCGGATTATTGTTATACGATGAGCTCGATGATCAAGCCGGTAAGTGGCATCAAACGGATCGAGTCATATATTGAACAATCGATCCTGGAGGATGACCCACAATGGTCCATCGATGCCCGTAAACGTTGGCAGGAAGATGAAGAATTACTAGATCACTTCTATCAAGACGCTGAAGAATTGCCTGAATCCTATCATGTTGAAAAGCAAGCATTAAAAGAATTGTATGAACCGAAAGTGATTGTACAAATCATCAACGGTGGTATGTTCTATCTATCGAACCATACGATGATGCATTAACGAAAAGGATGGATCCATGTGGACCCATCCTTTATTTTTTCTTTATGAACATGGAGATCGCCATTGGGACGAGGCCGAACCACTTCACGGAAAGAGGTGCTTTTTCTTCCTTACGCCCTTCTTTCGTTTTCTTCCGGTCTTCTTTAGGCTGATCCACGTATTTTACAAATTGTTGAGTAAGATACTTGATGAGATCATTCAACGACATCCTGATCACCCGTTTTTACCATACATTCTAGACAATCTCGGTCGCTTTTATCCATTCTTGTATTTCATCGGCTATTTGTTCGACTGTCTTGTGATCTGTCTGTACAGTAAAGTGGGCATCTTCATAATACGGCTGACGTCGCTCTGCTAGTTGGGCCAATTCCGACTTGGACTTTCCTTTCGCTAGCGGCCTACCGTCATCTCCTGACAATCGGTCATAGATCGTATCAACCTCTGCATCCAAGTAGATGACGTATCCGTTTTGTTTCATGAATTGGCGATTTTCCTTCCTCAAAACTACCCCGCCACCAGTCGTAATGATGACTTCATTCGTCGGTAATTCACGAAGAGCGTTCTGTTCTTCATCCCGGAAATAGACTTCCCCTTTCTGTTCAAATATCGATGGAATCTTCCAGGATAATTTATCTTCAATATACGCATCTAAATCAATGACTTCCATCTTCATACGTTCCCCAAGTGCTTTTCCGACTGTCGTTTTCCCTGCACCCATGAAACCTGTCAAGTATATGGTTTTCACTAGACCACCACCCACTGAATGACTTGATCGTTAACATAATCATAATACAATAAACCCGTTCCTCTTCCGAAACGTTCTCCTACAGATTCGAAGCGGACCTTCAATACACCTTCCACATCATCGGTTATGAAATACTCCACTTTCCCGAGCGAAAAATCGAATATCCCTCCATCACCACTTTTGAGCTGAGCGGAACGTAATTGCGGAAGAATTTCTTCTCTTGAATGTTGTAAAAGAATCGAAGTATGGAACCAACTGGTTTTCGTACGGATGAAATCCCGTTCACTATTAAAGATCTGAATATTGTATAAGGTCACCGAAACGAGAAGAATGGACAACATGACGGACAACGCTGTCATATACCCGCCCTGATTCATTGATTCATGAACGACTGGACGAGTATAGACTTATGAGTGTAACTCTGTCCGTTTGCATCAACTGTAATTGATACTACCGTATGAAGAAGAGAAAAATCAATCGCTTCAATCTGTTGGAGGATAATTTCAAACCCTCTTCCATCCACCTTGCGGATCACCCGGTTCCCATTCTTTTCATACGTGATCAGCTTCCCACTTGGTTGAGTCAAGTATAACCTGTTTGACCTGATCTCAGCAGTCTTGGAGCCTTGGATTTCCTTATCGGCTTGTTCGAAAAAGAGACTCACTTCTTGCTGGTGCAATGAGCTTCCATCTGTTGAAAAAATCAGATGATATATGGATGGTACTAATGAAACGAATGCCAGAAACAAGATCAGACTCAAAATCGTTTCAAGCAACGTAACGCCATGGTCATCTAGCTTCACCACATACTGATTTCTCCCTGCCATTCGAACCCGTCCAATCTAAACAAATTTTCATGACGCCTGAATCCTGTTCCCATGATGCGTCAAAGGATTTCCCATCCTTGCTGGGAAAGACCACTGTTGCAGCAGGTAACCCTCCCGTGACTTGCCATTCCAGTAATAAATTGTGACACAAACTGATCGCCATACTTTCTTCTTGAAGGGTGACTCTTTCTTGATAAATCTCATAGAGAATCGGAGCAACCGACACGATCGAAAACATGAATATGCTCAATCCGAACATCGCATCCAGAAGGGTCCATCCTCTACAATTGTTCAATGTAGAAACGTCCTTTCCCGAGCAAGAAAACGATTTTGTACAGTCCCCTCTTCGATCGAAGCAGGATTGTACCGCCTTTCTGAATAGTACCGTTGCTGCTATATTCGAATACTAAACCCGTTGAGACTTCTTGAAAATATAAACCATCAGGATAATCCACTGCCTTGATTTTTTTCATAGGACCCGAGTATATTGAATATTCCTTTGTCGCATTATTGAATTTGACTTGCACTTCTGCTCGTTCGGTGAGTGCATATTGTTGTGCATAATGGAGATCCGACGTGAGGAGTTGGATAAATTGTTGTACCTCCCTACTTTCTTGAAGGGGCTTCAAGTTGATGACCACTACTCCCATCATGATGACAAAAAGGGATAAGACCATTACCACTTCAATCATTGTAAAACCGCCTTCAATTGGTCTGGACTGTTTCACTTGGACGAACCACTTCCCCATTCTCAAGCTGTAATTCCTCGCCATCTGGACATTGCCAGCCATCGATATACTCACTCATCACTGTGAAATCAACAGGAAGTTCACCCTTTTCGACTTCATAAGCTGCTACCTGACTTTGTACCAATTGAATAGTCGCTTCACAGCTTTTTTCTTTTACAACTTCACTGTTCTTCGCCATATTAGGAACGGCGATCAGCAAGAGGATGGATATGATGAGTATGACAATCAACATTTCAATCAAGGTAAAACCTGACTCATTTGCTTTCAAACGACACATACAGATCCTCCTTTCATCTTATAAGGATTGGAACATTTGAAAAATCGGCAACATGACGGATAGGAACAACGTTAAGATGACGCCACCGATCATGCTGAATAAAATTGGTTGGATGAAGGTCAGCGACTTTTGGATTTGTTCATCTGTCCTTTCCAACAGCATGTCACTATAAAGAATCAATTCCTGACCTAACCGCCCATTGGTCTGTCCGAAGAGAATCACTTGAGACAGTTCTGGGAGATAAAACACCCTTCCTTGTATGACTTTATTGAATGATTCACCATTCTTTAGTTCAGATATGATCTGTCCCGCTTCCACCTGAAAAAATGGTATATGACTTTGCTGCTGAAAAAGCTGCAAGGCTTGTGTAATGGATAGGCCGCCTTTTAACAGATGACCCAATTGGAATGTGAAATAGTGTGTTAAAAATACTTTGAGGAAAAATGAGATGAAAGGAACTTTTGATAAGCGAAGGAGTTTTTCATATGTGGTTAACTTGTAATATTTGAAGTATCCATAGCTTAAAAGAATAATGGACAAAACGAGACTGCCGTAAATGAACGATGGAATGTGCTCGAAGAAACCAATCACCACTCTTGTGATGATGGGGAGTTCGAGATTGACGGAACGGAAAAGGGAGGTGAACTGAGGGAAAAGGAATTGCACCATGAAAAACATCATAATCGCTAATATACTCAATAAGACGAGCGGGTAACGAATTTTTTGATAAAAGACCTTTTTCACATGTTCACGTTTGTGGAGGATCGCACTCCCTTCTTTCAAGCCTCTTGAAAGACTGCCGTACTCAGAAGCGAAATACAAATACCCTAACACATCTGCAGGGATTCGGTGATCGGCAAGTACCTCTACAATCGCTAAGCCTTTCTTTAACTCGTTTTGTATTTCCTTGATCGGGTAGATTTTTTGACGATCATATTGCAATGTTAGCAGCTCAAGTGCTTGAGTAACGGTATACCCTTTTTCCAAGAGCATCCCAAAGCTCCTTAAAAAAGCAGCTTGTTGCAGTCTCGTCCAATTACGCTTCCCCATAATTCCAGCCGATGCGATCACTCGATGGTTGCGTGGTGATGAATCCCATCGCTTCTGCTCGCACTATATAATCGTTCAACTTAGGGAAGTTTGCTTTATGATCTTTCTTGAGTTGCACTTCTTCCATCACTTCCCCCAGCGTTTCTCCTACGAGCACTTCATAGATCCCCATACGCCTGTTCGTCCGTCTAACAAGGCATGGGATGGTGCATTCAGTACCACAATACGGGCACACCAACTCACACAACTGTTGTGAAACGACACCTAATAAGGTTTGCTTCAAGTCTTCGAACTTCAGACCGAACTCTAACAATCGATACAAACACCCTGTCGTATCTTTCGCGTGTAATGTAGAGAGTACCAGGTGTCCTGTCAGCGCGGCACGGATGGCGAGGTGGGCTGTCGCCTCATCACGGATTTCTCCGATCATGATTACATCTGGATCGTGTCTCAAAATCGATTTGAATCCATCCAGATACGTCACTCCAGCAGGCTCGTTGATTTCAATTTGCAAGAAATGATCCATTCGTTTTTCAATCGGATCTTCAAGCGTGATAATCTGTCGTTTTGATTGTCTTTGTGCATGTTGAAGCAGAGAATAAAGAAGTGTCGTCTTACCTGATCCTGTCGGTCCTACAAACAGAAGAAGACCCTGGCTTCGCTTCAGAAGCTGACCGATTTGATCGAGTGATTTAGGAAAAATTGAAAGCTGTTCATACGGATTCATCATACTTTGAGGCAAAATTCGAATGGCTAAAGCTTCGTTGTACGCTGAAGGTAGTGTGGAAAGCCTTAAATGGATATTTCCTTGGGTTGGAAGATAATGATGAATGGAACCATTTTGAGGTTTTCTTTTCTCACCGATATCCATACCGGCCAAGAACTTGAAGTGTGAGATCAGGCGGGTGCTTTGATTGAGCGGAATTTCTTCGAGGGTATATAATCTATGATCGACTCTTGCTTGTATCGTAGAAGATTTGACTTTCGGTATAACGTGAAGATCTGTGGCATTTAAGGCAAGCGCTTTTGAAATGAGTTTCTGACTCTTCAATTCGACATTAAGTTCTATACAATCACCTTCTTTCGGGAAATATATGTATTATTCGACTAAATGAGATCATCTCCTTCTTCCGTATAGAAATACTTGTATATTTTTTTCCGCAGCCATTATACTATGAGTAGTATCGACTATCGATTTAGGAGCGCCACAAAATTGACATAGCAAATGTAATTTACTTTTGTCATGAACTTGATTTATAATACTATAAGAGTCCATTATTTAATGAGTGGAATATAGTACAAAATGCGCACTTATACCGTATGATCATTGCTGCAAAGGAGGATTACATATGGCAAGAATGTACCGCATGATGGGATTTTGGACGGCAGTCATCGCTGTTATGGCATATGTCGGTGGTATGCAAGCGTTCTCCCTGCTGTTTGTTGGTCAAACAGTCATGTTCGTTGCACTTGGCTACTTAAACTTATCTGAGAGAATGTATATTTATATCTTTGGTGCATACTTAACGGTGTTCTTCATCGGATTCACGTATTGGACCACATTCATGATGACACCTGGCTCAGGTGGACATTAATCTCTAGAGCTTTGTGTAAAAGAAGCTGCCCTTTATCGGGCAGCTTTTTTTGATAGTCCATTTATTTTTTTAGGACAAGTACATGGAAGGCTTCACTGATTCCACCTGGAGAGGCAAAGGAACGAATCGCCCGGTTCAAACGGCTGACCTCGGAGAATGGATCCCGATTGTCATGCTCTACTAGATGCTGGAACAAGCCATGCTCTAGTAAGAATTCTCTTTGTTTCCCGAAGTATTCCGTTTGAAATCCTTTCTCCTTCCCTTTTTCCATCAGTGCATCAAAATGGATATGTGTGGTGAGGTCCATTTTCCCGGGATGAGAAAGCGGATTATCTACCATCTGATGCTTATAGTACCCTCTCAATGTACCATTCCTCAATTCTGGCTGAAGAAGCTCATCATTCTTATATCCGTAATCGACGGTGACAAGCAACCCTTCCCTTAAACAATTCGCGATCTCATCCATCCATTTCATCATGTTAAGGGGGATTTCAACGCGGTGACCTTCAGGAACCCTCAAACCGCTCCAATTGAGCCATTCTGTCACTCTTTCATCCCTCAGAGGTTCGAGCTTCTCGTACAGACCGTTCTCTTTATCAAACGAAACCATCACTTCAAACAGTTCGTTGTCCTTTTTCTGGACGACTTGAACAGGTAAAGCATCCAACAGTTCATTTGAAAAGATGATTCCTCGGTAAGGACCATTTTGCTGAAGATCCGCAAAACTCGTATGAAAAGAGACATTGTTATGATCGCTTAAGCGGGTTTGTGCTTCCTTCTTGTGTTCTGCGCTGATCTCCACAAACTCATAAGCCAGTTCCTTATAGCGATCCGGTTTTTGTTGTTTTACATAATCCAATACTTGTTCAGCAAACGCTCCTGTTCCCCCTCCCAGCTCACAAATGCGGAAAGGCAGATAATGGTTCGAACAATACTGCTCGAAGTAATCCGCAAAGACCCATGCAAAGACAGGATGGACGGAGCTTGATGTATAGAAATCTCCTTGTTTGCCAATCTTGGGTTGCCCATTCTGATAGTAACCCTTCTCATGGTAAAGGACCGTCTCCATATAGGTTGCATAATCGATCGTGCCATTGAAAGATGCCATTTTTTCCAGTAGGATGTCATTCATAGTGAAAAGCCGTTCAGGAAAGGATTGGTGTTCATCTCTTCCCCAATGGTGGTTGATGGTCCGTGACCCGATAGTACTTCCGTATCTTCATCCAAAGTAAGCAATTCATCGTGGATACTCTTAATCAATTGATCGTGATTTCCTCCAGGTAGATCGGTACGCCCGATGCTACCCATAAATAATGCATCTCCGCTGACGACGATGCCACTTTCTTCAAAATAGAACGAAACACTTCCAGGTGAATGCCCCGGAGTATGAAGCACCTTACATGAAAAAGAACCGACTTTTAGCTCTTCTCCAGGGCGCAATTCATGATCTGCCGGTTTCACGGATACAGGCTTCACCATCGGGAAGAAACTCGATCCGTTCAATTGTGGATCACCGAGCCAATCAAACTCTTTTTTATGTAAATAGACAGGTAAGTTCCATTTCTCTCTCACTTCATCAAGTGCACCGATATGGTCAAAGTGAGCATGTGTCAACAAAACCGCAATCGGTTTGACACCAAGAGCGTTCAATTCTTGAATGATTCGATCGCCTTCACTTCCAGGATCAATGATTAATCCTTCTTTCTGATCATTCCATAAGATGTAACAATTTGCTTGTACAGGTCCAAGGGTTAAACGTTTCCAATCCATTCTATCGCCTCCATTGCCATGTTTCTCTATTTATTCTACACTATACTTACAATATCAAATACTAAATGGGTTTTGAAAGCGAGGATACTATGCAAACGGTTTATGGTGTTGAACACAAGGAACTTAGAAACCAAGGGTCAGGCTTCATCAGTCAATTCGTCCGAAAAATTGCAAACGCTGCCAAAGTCGTCGATCGGGATGATCGTTTGTGCATTGTGCAATCTGAAGAAGATTTCAGTGCTCTTCAAGACTTGTTCCAGAAAGAGAATGTGTTGGAGGAAAGCTTTGAGCTTTATCCGCTCCAATCTCCTACCACAACCTTCAACACCGATTATGGGTTTGTTTCCACCTCCAACCATGCCTATCTTTATAAGGAGATGACGATTCCTTTTCAAATGAAAGACGAAGGAGAAAGTGCAAAAATGGCGATGATGCAAATGGAAGAACATTTAGTAGGAGAAGACGACTCAGTCAGTCCGGTCATCTATTTCGCCGATCGAAAGCAGAAAGAGTTGATCGAGCAGATTGCTTCTGCTTATGAAGTGACCGTCACATTTTTGTAAGGAAGGATTCTCGACATTGTCAGAAAAAACAGGTACAATAGGATAGGCAATCATTCTATTACATAGATTGTTTTGAAGAAACAGGTTATATTAATACTAACTAGAAAACTTTCCGAATCGATAAGGGGGGAAATCTTATGGCATTGGCAATTATCTTTGGCCTTGTAACCCTTTTTGCAGTATGGGCACTGTTTAGAGAAATGAAGAAGAAAAATGTATTAGCACTAGGCTTCGCATTTTTGACTGTTGCGGTGTTTGGATGGTTTACGGTGATGACTGTCATCGACCTTTTCCACACTGGCGGTTGGGGCGCTGGTCACTAATTTTCACGGAAAAGAACCCGGTCATTGGACCGGGTTCTTTTTTATGCATGATTGTTCAGTTTGGATTGAATCGTATTAACCTTATCCGTCATCTTCACTTTCTTATCTCTGCGATCATCGATACGGATATTCGTTGCCACCCGCTGAATTCCATTTTGGAAAGGTACTTCGTGGACTTGACGGATGACCTCTAGTAAATCTTCCATCTCTCCTTCAATTAATGTACTCATCGGGGTAAGCTCATAACGAATTTTATCTGTATTCGCTTCTAACACTTTTTGGATTTCGACCACATAATCACTCACACTCGGTGTTTCCGTACCGATTGGGATGACCGTTATGTCTACGATTGCCATATTTATTCCTCCCTTTTTCAAGTATGTAAATCAAGCAATTGCATTTTATCATTAAAGTAGAACCGGTATAAAAAGATTGTTACTAGCATTGCACAGACAGCTACAGAAACAAATATACTGAGCGAAATGACGATCTGATATCGGACGGCATCCAACGGTGAAACTCCGCCTAGAATCAATCCTGTCATCATTCCTGGCAATTGGACGAGACCAATTGTCTTCAATCCGTCAATGTTCGGTATCATCGCTGCCTTCAACGTTTTTCGAATGATTTGATGAGAAGATTGCTTCGGATTGGCACCTAAAGATAGGGCGGCAAGAATTCTCCCTCTTTCTTCTTTAAATTGGCTTTGTAATCTCTCAAGAGCAAGGCCGATTGCAATCATGCTGTTTCCAATGATCATTCCGCTGATTGGAATCACTTTTTCAGCTGTAAAAGGAATATATCCGAAGCCGAGCCAGAGGGAAATAATTAAAGCCTCAATCAAGGCGATTACCGCAAACACCACTACTCTGACATAAGGAATTCCCTTCCCTTTTCTTGCTGCGTTCAAGGTGGCAACGATAATCATGACCGCAACCCACAAGCCGATTCCCTGCCAACTCGGTAAATCAAAAAGAAAAGTCAGCACATAACCAATGGCGAAAAGTTGCACAACACCACGGAGTGAAGACCATAAAACCGATTTGGAAAGATTCAATGAGAACCAATAGGAAAGCGAAACGGGAATCATCACAAAGACGATAATGAATAGTAATGATAAATTCGAGATTTCAGTGGTTCCTTGCATGGTCGTCATTCCTCCAAAAACATTTTCAACGTTTCGGTCTGGGGATTTTTAAACAATTTTTCCGTATTCCCTTTTTCAATGAGTTGTCCATCTTTTATAAAGATCGTCTGATTTCCCATCCGTTCCGCTTGACGAAGATTATGGGTGACCATCATGATCGTAAGTCCTCTCTCTTCTTTAAGTTTAAATAATAGGGCTTCAATATGTTCAACCGTCTTGATATCCAAAGCGCTTGTCGCTTCATCCAACAAAAGGACGGACGGTTTGTTTGCCAGTGTTCTCGCCAGTGCCACCCTTTGCTGTTCCCCGCCGGACAAAGTACTTACTTCTCTTGTTATGTAGGACTGCGGAAGTTCAACAAGCTCTAATAAACGTTTCGTTTCACCGGGCTCCCATTCACCGCAAAGTTTTGGACCATATTCGATGTTCTCTTCCGTCGTACCATCAAAAAGATAAGCGGATTGAAACACCATTCCGATTTCCCGACGCAGCTTTGTTACCGGAAACTCTTGAATGTCTGTCCCTTTATAAAAGATACGTCCTTCTTGAGGTTCTTCCAATCGGTTCAATAAGAGTAAAAGGCTGCTCTTACCTGCACCAGAAGGACCAATTACTGTCGTAATCTCTTTCGATTGAAGTTCAAAAGAGATGCTTTTCAACACATCAGTCGTTAAGCCTTTACTTTTCAAAATAGCCGTCGATTTCATAGATTCCGCTCCAAAAGTCTTATTATTTCTATTGTACACATAGAATGAAGGATTTAATATCCAACGCGATACAACAGTTTTACTATAACAAAAAACCTCCGGTGATACTTAGCAAACGGGTTCGGTTCAAAGTGAGAAACGCTAAAGATAACAAATAGGGACCATCCTATTTGGATGATCCCTTTGTTATGCCATTAATGTCTCCTTTTAACTGAAAAAGGCTTAACTTTGCTCTACATTAATTTTTGATAACTTTTCTCCTGTTAGTATTTCAAATAGAACGGCGGAATCTTCCTCATTTAATTGAAAATATTTATTTTCAGCATCTATTACGAGTTCCACATTAATTTTATTAGGACTTACCCAAAGTTCATATAACACGGCTTTTGCTTCTATTTCAGGATTTTTAAATTGAAATATAAATCTGTAATCAGCAGGACGTGCCATATTTACTTTTGCAGTTTCCCAATCAACATTGCCTAATATTTTCTTAACCTCTTGAACTAGTTCATTGTTCGTAATTTCTTTGAAGTCTTCATATTTAATTTTTTGTCCTTCGTTTTCTATTCCGTTCACACAACCAGTAATTATAAATAAAAACATTGCAATCATAACTAAAAATAACTTTTGAATGTTCATTTGCCCCACCTTACTTAGACAAGTGCTTATTATAATAGCTCCCTCCAAAAAATTTCTTGTCCCACTATCCCGCCTAATTCTTATGTATTAAACAAAAAGAGGCGTAATCCTTTAACAAAAGGTTCACCATTAATCGTTGTTTCAACCTAATGTAACGTCATTGTTTGAGAAAATGCTAAGCGGAAAAGCATTAAATGAAGGGATTTGCCAAGATATCAGTTTTAGGCTTTGAATATAAACTTCATATTTTAGACAATTTAAATCAAAATTTCTGTGACTATGATAAAAATCACATCCGAATCTCTGTTTGATTCGTTATCTTATTAAATATGAGACGAAAAAGGAGAAAAAGAAATGAAATCACAACCACAACTCAACCATAACAGTTATGAAACTAAGGAAGAAGCTGCCCTAGTAAACAAAAAAAAAAACTCACTTTACTCAACGCTTTGGCGTTGGCATTTCTACGCAGGTATTATTTTTGCACCGTTTCTTATTATCTTATCGTTTAGTGGAGCAGTTTATTTATTTAAGCCACAAATCGAATCATTTATGTATAAAGATCTTTATGAAGTCAAAAACACAGAAGTCTCTACCCTTTCCGCTTCGAAACAAATTGAAAAAGTCTACGATGCCTATCCAGATGCGACTGTTACATCTATGCTGTTTTTAGATGACCCATATAGAACGACAAAAATGGGATTATTGCAAAATGGAGAAGAGACCTCAGTGTATGTAAATCCTTATAATGGAGACATTGCGGGAACAATGAAAGCTGAAGACGAGTTCACTGAAATATTTAAAAAGCTACATAGTGAATTGATCGTTGGTGGAACAGTGGCGAATCGCATTGTTGAGCTTGCTGCATGCTGGACAATCATTTTGCTATTAACAGGACTTTATATTTGGTGGCCAAGAAATCGTGCGTCTATCTGGGGCACTGTTTTACCAAGACTTCGAGCAAAAGGTAGGACGTTTTGGAGAGATATACATGCTGTTCCAGCTTTTTGGTTTTCTATTTTCATCGTGATCCTAATCGCTACCGGTCTTCCATGGTCAGGCGTAATGGGAGAACAAATAAACCGATTAGCAGTTTCAACGAATACAGGGTTTCCTGAGAAAGAACAACCTGAATCGGTTGTTAAAACAAAAGATGTTGCGACAGATGTACCTTGGGCTGCAGAAAATTTACCGGTACCCGTTTCTACACTAAAGGAATCTGGAACCCTTTCCGCAGATGAAATCAGTACGATTGCAGTTGATGAAAAAGTGAAGAAACCTTACACAATTTCATTCCCAGAAGGCGATAAAGGTGTTTATACCATATCCAGTTCACATACAAAACCAGGGGATAATGCAACACTTCATGTCGATCAATATGATGGAACAGTTCTCACAGATGTCCGTTTTAGTGATTATGGTATCATGGCAAAAGGAATTCTTTACGGGATCGCTTTACATGAAGGGCGATTATTCGGTATTGCGAATCAAATCATCGGATTAATAGTATGTATCGGACTCATTGGAGTCGCTGTCAGTTCATTCTTTATGTGGAAAAAGCGAAAGCCGGGAGGAAAAGTCGGTGCTCCAAAGAAATCTGAAAACAAAAAGATTACACGTGGAGTATTCATCATCATGCTTGTGTTAGGAATCATGATGCCTTTAGTCGGAATCTCAATCGTTGTTGTCTTCCTTTTAGACAGATTTGTACTTCCGTACATCCCTAAAATGCAACGTTGGTTAGGCGCATAAAGTTTGTGACTTGAAATTAAAAAGGGCTGAACCATTTTTTACGGTTTAGCCCTCATCCATATAACTGTCACAATCTCCAAACCTGTTTTAGAAGGACTTATAGTGAATTCTCCATCCATACTATAATGTAACTCTTCTTCAATTGTATTGCAGGAACCAGATTGCTCCTGAGAACAACTTATTGTCAAAAGGCCTAAAAAAATAACAAGCATTCCTCTCATATCCCCACACATCTCATTTCTACAATTGTATTCAATTCCCAGAAAGCTGCCATCCATTTTTTCGTATTTCCCTTTTTAAGAGCTATTTACTAATGATAACTTCACTGAGTTCAACACTTTCATCCCATTCAAAAGCTCTCTTTGAGTGGGTGACTTCACGGGTTTCAGCGTTTTCACCCATCCAGATTCACTTTAAATTAACTTTTCACCCGTTACGATGTGCCAGTGCAAGTGTTTGGAGTCTTGATAACTTCCCAGGTTTGTGATGACTCGACAAGCCCCATGGTCTTCTTCAACTTTTTCGGCTACCGTCCGGACAACTTCCATCAACTCTGAAAATAAGCCGAGATCATGCTCTTCCACTTTCGTAAGGGATGGGATATGTTTTTTTGGAATGGCTACGATATGTACTTGATAGGCAGGTCTTGTATGATGGTAAGCCAGAACATTTTCCGTTTCGTGCACCTTATCCACTTCCGTGTTGCCGCTCAACACTTCATCACAATAAAAATCAGTTGTCATGTTTGGGTACTCTCCCTCTATTTAATATCGTCTTTTAAATAAGTCTGGGTAATCTACAATCAGTCCATGCTCGTCTACCTTAATTTCGGATTGGAACCTTCCACTCTCATATTGAAATAGGCTATGAGTATCAGTATGTTCTAGGAATGTATAGCGCTGTTTCACCTTTTTAAACTCTAATGAGGGTATCGAGATGTAGACCATTTCAAAATCCCTTGATTGGTTGCGTTCCCACTGGAGGCGATTGATAGGCAGCGAATTTGAAAACGGTGTCGCGGATAGGTCAACATCAATCGCTCCTTCCAAAGCCTCTATTCGTTCTTCGTGTTCATTGAACCAGTTTCCGTTCCCGTCCGACTTTAATTTCAGTGTTTGGTGAAGATCTACGATGATTTCAAGTTCTTTCGTCAACCATTTTTCAAGATGAAGTGTGTAGCTCACTTTATGGGGCACCTGATCCATGAACAGAATGGTGCTATTTACTTTTACATTTGTCGCTTCCTTATTCATTTCAAGAACTTCACTACCATACGCTTCAATATTCTCCCACATAACTTTCAACATCGAACAGTCCTTCCCCCTTTTCTACTCATCATCTTAACACAATTTTCCATATGACTAGTTAACCATTACAAAAAAACCAAACCTACAACAAGGTTTGGTTATCAATCACATATATAAGCTTGCGAGCATGATGCCTAAACTTTCTTGATAAATTTCATCGTATTGACTGATGGGCAGCGGATTGACCCCTTCTCCCAACTCTACTGTATAGCCTGGTCTTTGCCATTCCTGGATGTACCAGTCTTTATACCCTGCATAACTATCAACGTATCGAACAGGCTTATAACCACTCACTCGCTCAAATTCCTGTACAATCGTCTCTGCGTATGGAGGCTCTAGACCTTCAAAACCCCAGTAGATTTCTTCACCCTGGGTATGAAAGGCGAGGACACGGTCAAAATCCTCTGCCTCGGTCAATTCTGCCATGACAATCGCTTCTGGTTCACTCAAGGGTTTATCTCCAGGATAATCCCGTGGCGCTGGGCTTTGAGGTTTTCTAGCTTTTTCGACTTCCCATTTCGCTGGATATTGGTTGTTCAAATCCACTCCGCGGATATTCGCTTTCCATCCTGAATAATCAGGGTCCCCATCGTTCAATTCGATTACAAAATCGCGATAGTACTCATCGTCAGGTGGTCCGTTCAATACAAGATCGACCCCATCGGGATTTACCATAGGTACAATCGATAAGGTGACGCCATCATAAAAAGGGGACATGTTCAATCCTCTGATCGACCACTGATTGTTCAATGAGAGAAGATAATCGTTCAAAAAATTCATCAGAACCGCTGTCGTAATCCATTCCTGTGCGTGAAAAGCACCGTTCATATGCACCTTCTTCGGTCCATTGCCGATTTGGATTTCAAGGATATTTTTCCCAAGTACAGACCTTCCAATGGTTCTAATCTTCATAAAGGGATATATTGTATTGAGTCTTTTCAATTGATTCATCATTGTGGAATAGTCATAGTCCATTTTCGGTGTCACAATTGGCTGGAGGACTCGGACAGGTACAAAGATGATCTGGCCGATTTGAAGGTTGCTCGGCGCAGTTTTCGGATTCATGATCGTAAGCGCGTCCAGAGGGATTTTCCGTCTTTGGGCTATTTTATAAAATGTATCGCCTCTCTGGATCGTATATTTTTCTTGTACATATCCTGGTATCTCAACCTGTTGGTTGATTTGTAGTTGAGATGGGTCGATTGAGCGATTCGAATCAATGACAAGACGCAAGGGTACATTGAATACTTTTGCGAAATACCAAAGACTATCTCCATTCCGTACAGTCACTTTCATGGTAGATTCCCTCCAAAAACCATTCTCCCATCATGTATATGGACAAATACTTCTCGTTATGAGTATAGCATCACAAAATAGTGCCAGGTACCAGTCAAAAGCCCTTGCTCCGCAAGGGTTCTTTTGAGGTACCTGGCACTGGATCGATGATATAAAAAGCCGTACCAACTGAATTGTCGGTACGGCTCTCGTTATTCCTACTCTTCTTGCTTGATTTGACCTGTTTTAGCATCAAAGAAACGAAGAAGGTCTCCATAAATGATTCGGTCAGAATAATCCAATTCTTTTTTCGCTTTTTTCATGAACGGTTCACATGCTTCTTTTTCGACAGGTTCACCTGTTTCTTTTTCATAACATGTGTTGTCTGTGTATACGTGATCTTTCGTAATGAAGCTTCCATCACGTAGTACAGTGAAGTCCTGACGTTCTTTAGAGAACAAATCAGATCCGAAGTGGATCGTGTTCTTTGTTTCAATACCTAGAAGGTGCATGATCGTTGGTCGAAGATCGACTTGACCACCGACTGTGTCCATCACTTTCCCTTTACCGTTACCAGGGATGTGGATGTACATCGGTACACGTTGCAATTGAGTGGATTCGAATGGTGTAATTTCTTTTCCAAGGAATTCACCCATCGCTTTATTATGGTTTTCCGAAATTCCGTAGTGGTCACCATATAGAACGAACATCGTATCTTCATACATACCTTCATTTTTCAAGCTATCGAAGAACATTTTCACAGCTTCGTCAGTATAACGTACCGTCGTGAAGTAACGGTTGACGGTACCGTCATTAGAATTCCACTCAGGGATGAACTCGTCTTCCTCTTCAAGACTGAACGGGAAGTGGTTCGTCAGAGTGATGAATTTCGTGTAATAAGGTTCAGGCATTTCCTTCATATGCTCGACGGATTGTTTGAAGAAGAATTCATCCTTCATTCCCCAACCGATTGATTCTTCAGGTTTTACATCATAATCGTTGATATCATAGAAACGCTCATAACCAAGTGACTTATACATGATGTCACGGTTCCAGAAACTTTTGTTGTTTGCGTGAAGACTTGCTGTATAGTATCCATTTTCCTTCAACATTTCAGGAGCAGCTTGGTATTCATTCTGTGAGTGAGTGAAGAATACAGCTCCACTTGGTAAAGGATACATGGAGTTCGCCAACAAGAATTCAGAGTCGGACGTTTTTCCTTGACCAGTCTGGTGATAGAAATTCGGGAAATAGAACGTATCTTTATCTTTCTTCAATTGGTTCAAGAAAGGTGTGATTTCATGGCCATCCATATCGTTATCAATGACAAAGTTCTGGATGGACTCAAGAGAAATCAAGACGACGTTTTTGCCTTTTGCTGCACCGAACATTTCAGGGTCTGGCTTTTTATAGTCAGCTTTTACATAGTTTTCAATATCAGCAATCTCACTTCCATCCGCAAGCGCACGCTGAGCTTTAGCTTTCGATTGGATGATTGCATCATAAGCATGGTAGTTATACGTACCAATGTTCTTGATCAGCATTTCTCTGTCAAATGAACGTGTCAACAACTGTGGACGTTCCGTTTCAGCAATCCCTACGTTGACGATGAAGATGATCAAGCTGGAAGCGAACACGAGTCCGATCTTTTTAGAAGAGACTTTCGGCGCTTCAACTTTACGAAATTTCATATAGACGGCAATGATAATAAGATCTACGAATAATAGTAAGTCGAATGGATAAATTAACGTTGTAATACTACTGCCCAGGTCACCCATGTTACTTGTCTGGAATAATACCGGAATCGTAATGAAATCATTAAAGAACCGGTAGTAAACCATATTGGCAAACAGAATGAACGAGGCGATCAAATTCAATACTAAAGTGGCAATATTACGTGAACGCCCTGAGAAAAAGAGGGCAAACGCCATAATGAAGACCACTGAGCTTAATGGGTTGATCAATAGAATTAGTTCTTGTATTGCATTCTCGATTTTAAGGTCAAATGAAATTTTGTAAACAAGATACGATTTGATCCATAGCAAAACACCTGTGATAATGAGAATTTGATATTTTGATAGGGTGTTTTTCA
Organism: Rossellomorea aquimaris; assembly: GCA_020524245.1. Lineage (GTDB taxonomy): Bacteria > Bacillota > Bacilli > Bacillales > Fictibacillaceae > Pseudalkalibacillus. The sequence continues at coordinate 190,843 of JAIVLN010000001.1, forward strand.
GCATCGTATTGTTACCTCCTTGACAATGATGTCTTTGTATTTGTAGTCATTTTTTAACGGTTCATAATCTTCATAATATCTCAATAATTTCTTCACTCGTTTTTCACATGATTGTTATAATACTCCCTTTCAAACAATTTTTCAAGTGAAAATCGAACTTTTTCAAGATATTGTAAAATAGCTTGTCAGACACTAAAATAGTTATTCCCCTACAAAAAATAGTCTTAAACCTATAGACGTATGAATAAGAAAAAAGTTTTGTCATTTTCCGTTTTTTAGTGATTTTTCACACTTTCTTCACATTTATAACCTGATCTTTGTACTACGTTTCTGTTCATCCAATACTATTTTACTACTAAATAAGAAGAAACTTGGCAATGCCAAGCTTCATTTCCTGTTCTCCATTCTTGATGACACGCTCGGTCGAATGAATATGAAAAAGGGTCTCAAAAAAAGACCCTTTAGTTGTTAATTGGTATAGTATTCGATTCAAAAGTCTATTATGAGAGGATATCCCGTCAACTTTTAAGGTTACCATTGAATACGAGACCCGCTCCTCCAATCACGCCGGCGTCATTCCCTAAGCTTGCAATGGCAAAGTCCGCACCTTCATACACTCTAGGTAACGCATATTTTGCGAATGCCTCTTTCAGCGGTTTCAATAGATCCTGATCTGCCTTCGAAACGCCACCGCCGATGACGATTTTTGAAGGATTTAGTGCAGCAGACAGATTTGCAATCGCCAATCCGAGGTGTTGGGTGATGATGCCGATGACTTGCTGCGCCCATTCGTCATTTTCTGCAGCTGTCATGAACACCTCTTCGGATGTAATCCTCCCTTTTTCAGATAAAAACGCATGAAGCTTGCTTTCTGGATGTTGATCAAGACCTTCTGTCGCAATTCGAGCGATTCCGGTGGCAGATGCAATCGTTTCCAAACAACCCGTTTTGCCACAATTGCAAGGAGCACCTCCATCCACAATCGACGTAATGTGGCCGATTTCACCAGCCATTCCATTCACCCCGTGAAGGATTTTTCCATCTAAAATGATACCGCCACCGATTCCTGTTCCAAGGGTGATGCAAATCATATTGGAGGCCTGATTCCCTGCTCCCATCCACATTTCTCCGAGCGCTGCAATGTTCGCGTCATTGTCTACATGAACCCTCAAGCCTGTCTTCGCTTCCAGATCGTCCTTTAGCGGGTAATTCTCCCATCCTAAGTTGACGGCTTTATAGATGAATCCATTTTCCATATTGATGAAGCCAGGTGCCCCCATCCCGATTCCTTCAATAAGAGAAGTGTCTATATTCAACGTTTTAAGCTTATCTTCAATGGAATTTGCGATATCATTCGATATGTTTCTTCCATTATTACTTGTATCTGTTGGAATGTTCCATTTTTCCACAATTGTCCCTTTGTAGTCGACAATCGCCATCTTGATCGTCGTCCCCCCCAGATCAACTCCGATCGACAGTCTTTCTTCCATAAAGTCTCATCCTTTTAATTCAATTTATTTAACTTGCTTTGTTCGCTTTTGATAATTAGAATGGCTTGGCGAAATTCGTCGCTCTGAATTAACCCATTCTGAAAGAGCTCTTGCAGCTCCCCATGCATCATTTCCAAATCTGCTCCCCGGTCACCCGTATAAATGAATGTACCGAAGCGTTTCAATATGTTTTGTACATCGAATAATGTCTTCATATATGATTTCACCCATCCGTATTATATCATTATTCGTTTTTTAGAAAAGGCTCACCTCATGTGTTTATTGCCTCTATGTAAAAAAAGAGAAGCAGATTTCTGCTTCTCTATCGGTCGGGATCTTTCGGATGTAACACGGTCGGTCTCCGGTTTTTCAAAGGGATTGGAGATCGGATCAACACGTCTCGGAACCCCTTGTAAGAAAAAGGTATGAACGGCCATAGATATGGAATGTGGAAAGACTTCAGTCTGACGAGCATGATGATCCACAATGTGGTTCCCAATACATAACCAGCGACACCGAACAACGCGGTCGTAACCAACAGGGCCAGTCGGACAAGTCGATTTGCCAAACTCATCTCATACGTTGGCGTTGCAAAGGATCCTAATGCGGCAATGGCGATATAGAGAATAACTTCGTTAATGAACAGCCCTACGTCAACCGCCACTTGCCCGATTAAGATGGCAGCGACCAGTCCAAGCGCCGTCGCAAGAGAGGATGGAATATGGACGGTCGCCATCCTTAATATATCGAGTCCAATTTCAATAATGATGAACTGGAAGATCAGCGGGACGTCCCCCACCTCTTCAGGTCCGATAAAGGCTAGTGGCGCTGGCATGAGATCCGGGTTTACCGCTAACAAGTACCAAAGCGGCAGTGAAAAGATTGACAAAAAAACCGCTAAAAATCGAACCAACCTCAAATAGGCACCGACGATCGGTTTTTGTCGATACTCTTCCATGTGCTGCAAATGATGCCAGAATGTCGCAGGGGTGATTAACACACTTGGAGACCCGTCGACAAAAATCAGCACGTGGCCTTCGTATAAATGGACAGCCGCTGTATCTGGTCGTTCTGTATACCGGACAAGTGGATAGGGGTTCCAGTGCCGTCCACAGACAAATTCTTCTATTGTTTTTTCCGCCATTGGTAATCCATCCGTATCAATCTTGGAAAGGGAGTCTTTGATTTTCTCTACAATGTGAGAATCCGCTATGTCTTCAATATAGGATACACAAATATCTGTCTGAGAACGTCTTCCGATACTCATATATTCCATGCGTAGAGATCGATCCCGTACTCTCCTCCGGGTTAATGAAATATTGAAGATGATCGTTTCAACGAATCCATCTCTTGAACCTCTGACGACCCGTTCAAGATCCGGTTCTGATGGACCTCTCACTGGGTAAGTACGGGCATCGATAACAATGACTGTATCTACGCCTTCTACAATAAGTAGGGTCGGACCACCTAGAGAAAAGTCGATTGCTTTATCGAGGTCATCCTCCGTGTCGATCTCCATATATGGTAAATGCGTGCGCATTAGCTTCGTGAGTGGATCAGGTTCAATCTGATCAGGATCGAGTTCAGATAATAGCTTCATCAAGTAATGCATGATTTCATCTTTTACAAAACCATCAATCATGAAAAAACTCATCTTCCGACCTGCATACTCCATTTCAAGATGGATCTGGTCGAAGCTGATTCCGATGCCAAGTTCCTTTTTACAATATTCAACGGTTGCTTCGTAATTTCTGATTTGCGGTACGTCTTTATGGTGTGGCATAACTCCCCATCCTTTCAATTACCATCATTAACCAATTTGTTCACTGGCATACTTCAGGATTAGGGGTGAAAAAAAGAACACCGGCCCTAGCCAGTGTTCTTTCCATTCGAGTTTTTAGCTGTTCATTTCAGATCGTAAGTAATGGTAGATGAGGCGTCCTGTATGCAATAAGGAAGTCTCGTGTGTACGTTCAAATGCGTGGGAAGCATCTATTCCAGGACCAATCAAGCCATGTTTTACATCGAATCCAGCGCGGATCGCAGCAGATGCGTCCGATCCGTAATACGGGTAAATATCCATTTGATACTGGATTTGGTTTTGTTTCGCAAGATTTTCGAGATGTTTTCTCAATCCTAAGTGGTACGGTCCGCTTGAGTCTTTCGCGCAAATGGAAACTGTATATTCATCCGTCGACTGCCCGTCTCCGATTGCGCCCATATCGACTGCTAAGTACTCTTCTGTTTCAACAGGGATGTTGGAGTTTCCTCCATATCCGATTTCTTCATTGTTTGAAATTAAGAAATGCGTCGTGTGAGGTAATTCGACGTCTTCTTTTTTTAGTTGTTCCACCACATGCATGAGCAATGCTACGCTTGCTTTGTCGTCAAGGTGTCGGGATTTAATGAATCCACTCTTCGTTATTTCAACTCTAGGGTCGAAGGAAACGAAGTCCCCTACTGAAATGCCGAGTTGTTTCACATCATCTGGTGAAGAGACTCGCTCATCCAACCGCACTTCAATATTGTTCTCGTCCCGTTTTGCATCTCCAGAATCTTTATACACATGGACGGATGTCTGATGCATCAAGATCGTACCTGTGAAGGTGTCGTTTTGTGATGTTTCAATTTCACAATACTCTCCTTCCACATGGTTCCAACGGAAACCACCGATCATGGAAAGCTTCAATCGACCATTCGGTTTGATTTCCTTCACCATCGCTCCCAATGTATCGACATGTGCAGTCAGGAAACGATGACGCTCGTTGTTTTTCCCAGGTAAAGTAATCAACAATCCGCCCTTGTGGTTGCGAGTCGTTTCAATCCCTAACTTGGTGAAGAATTCATCGACATGACTGATGACGCGATCCGTATTTCCGGATGGGCTAGGAATAGTGACCAGACCTTTAATCAGTTCCATGATTTCTGTCGTATTGATGTTTTCATTCATTGTTCAATCCCCCTATGTACAAACTATTCCTTCTAAACTCCCGGTCCCGTTCATATTTTAATACGGAACGGATTGTCCACGGAGGTTTAAAAGGTATGAAAAGAAAACGAATCTTATTCATTCTGGTTGCAGCAGTTACTGCAACTTCCTTCTATATGTATCATAACCAATCTTCGGATGTAAAAGAAAGCATTATCTATTTTCCAATTGATCCGGACGTGTCTTTTTCCAATGCAAACACGAAAGTGAACATTTTAGAGGAAAAAGATGAAGATGAATATACGGTCCAATGGAAAGTCGATTCTACCCTTGGAAAAGAGGCGTATTTACGGCAGGACATTTCACTGTTATATGAAGACGGGATGCTGAGAGATACACTTTCCAAATGGGAACAAGATACGGATACACTTCAACAGAAAAAGATCATCACCAATGAAGATAGTGGTCATTTCGAAGCGATCAGCTTTCATCACGCAGAGCTACACTACCCGAATGATATCATTAAGAGCGCGCAGACAATGAGTTATGATGAACTATATGTCATCGACTCTCCTCTACAGCCTTTAGAATCGTTCAAGACGCCAGAGACGAAAGAAGATGAAATCAATAAAAAAGTACTGGATCATGCAACTAATCAACAGCTGAAAGTCATCTGGCACAATCTGATCAAATACTTCAATATTCCGGTTGAAAACTACTATATGATTCCCCTGACGAAGCTGTACGATTATTCCATGGTACCCCTGCCTGGACTGTCAAAAGAAAAAACCGACCAAGTGATCGGTGGGTTATGGGAAGGAATCTATAAGAATTACTTTTTAGGGGTCAAAAATGAAACCGGAGAGGTCGAATCTCCGATTGGCAGCAGTCTGCCGCTTATCCTTGTGAGCAAAGATATGACGCATTTGTTGGTTTTAACAGAAACGAAGTCAGGCAGAAATGTCCAACTCGTTCAATACATCGATCCTTAAAGTTCACCCAGCTAGAAAAGGTCCTGGACGAACTTTTCTCTTACACCAGGTACTTTCATGAATCCGCGAACTGCAATGGAACGTAGAAACTTCATGCCTAAGATCATATTCAATAGCTTATATCGATTTTGATAAACCAATACTGCACCGACAAAAAACAATAACCATTTCATGAATCCGTATCTCATCAACCATTCCACCTTTCCTCTATACTATCTGATATTGGTTGAAGAATTATACGAAGATTTTTGTAGACTGTATGGGATGGAAAGCTCAATCTTACCCCAAAATAGAACCTACCCTCCTCCAAATCGGAAAAACCCCTGAATTCAAGCACGAGAACCATGAAAAAACCCTGCAATGCGCATGGCGCGCTTGCAGGGTTTCTCGTTATTTTCCGACGATCTGTAGTTCTTTTGGAAACTTCGTCAATGTCTCATACCCGTCTTTTGTGACCAGCACATCGTCTTCGATTCTGACCCCTCCGATATCAGGAAGATAAATGCCTGGTTCAATCGTATACGTCATTCCCTCTTTGAGGAGATTGTCGTTGTTCTCGCTCATGGAAGGATACTCGTGGACATCGATTCCGATGCCGTGTCCGATACGATGTGGGAAGAAATCTCCGTAACCAGCGTTCGTGATGATATCACGCGCTTTTCGGTCAAGATCCCCGAGTCTAGTACCCGGTTTGGAGATGTTCAACGTTTCGAGTTGAGCCTCCAAGACGATATCATAAATTTCCTTCTGCTTATCGTTGACCTCTTGGAAGGCTACAGTCCGAGTGATATCGGAGCAATAACCGTCCAACACGACGCCTAAGTCGAACAATACAAGATCGCCTTTTTTCAATTTGCGGTCGCCAGGGTTTCCGTGTGGCTGTCCGGATTTTTCACCGAACAGGACCATGGTCGAGAACGACATTTCACGGATGCCCTTCTTTTTCAACTCATACTCAATGGTTGCAAGGACTTCCATTTCGGTGACGCCTTCGCGGAGTGAATTGACGCCCGTCTCAACACCGAAGTCTGCCAATTCAGCAGCTTTTCGTAAAATCTTCAATTCATCATCGTCTTTAATCAAACGCAGTTCGTGAAGCTTTTCCTCTGCACTATTGAACGTAACAGAAGGATAGCGCTTCATGATCTGTTCAGCGCGCTCATAAGATAACGTTTCTTTTTCAATCGCCACATGATCGGCTTCTGTGACACCACGATCCTTCAACGCCGAGTGGATCATATCCCAAGGGTTGTCCGCATCGCCGTGTCCGATGATTTCGTATTTCCATCCAGCATCTCTTGCCTGGGAAACTTCCATTCCAGGACAAACGAGGAATGGTTCTTTGTCTGGAAATACGAACAATCCTAGTAACCGTTCATGCGGTTCACATTCAAAATTTGATAGATAAAAGACATTGGCAGAAGAGTGGATGAATGCGAATGTTTGTCCACTCTCTTGCAACCATTTTGAGAAACTTTCTAACCGTTGATTCATTTCAGACCACAACCTTTTACCAGTATTCATTTCATATATTCGATTGTTTTTTCATTAATCCTGTTTCGTCGGTTTTGTTGTAGCAAGTGTAACAACAATCAGCACGATGACGGCAACAGGTACAGCAAATAGAACACTGTTCAGTTCAAATGGTTTCGCCAATGGAATTTCCCAGATTAGCGTCGTCAACACACCTGCGATCATGGATGAAACACCACCATACAGGTTGACGCGCTTCCAGAAGAAGACTGCCAACACGGCTGGTGTAATGCCTGCACCATAGACGGTGTATGCGTACATTTGAACCGATAAAACTGTAGGGAAGAAGCTGATGATGACATATGCAAGGACACCAAGAATGACGATGAACCATTTTGTCATCTTAAGCAACTGGTGATCCGTTGCATCCTTCTTAAGATACTTCCCAAAAATATCATACGTTACGTTCGTAGCCGCTGACAACAGATATGAATTCCCTGTCGTCACGATGAACGCTGTGGCTGCAGCCAGCAGAATTCCTCCGACGAATGTCGGCATCGCTACAGTTGTCGCCATTAGAGCCATTCCCGGATCAATATTCGGGAAAAGAGAACGTGATGCGAAAGCGATCAATCCGATTGTTGGTGAAATGAGTAGCATGGCAACAAGCCATCCGATTTGTGCTTTTTTCGAAGAGCTGTCCCCTTTAGATGATGCTAGACGCTGATACATGTTCTGGTCTGCAAGCAATAAGAACAATGAAGGGAGCAAATAGCCTAACAGCTGGATGTTTGTCAATGAACCACTGAAGGTCATATGCTCTTTCGGTACATTCGCCACAATGTTGTCCCAGCCACCTGCGATGACAAAGATCGTAGGTAACGTGATTCCAAGACCTGCAATCATCAAGAATGCACTGATGGCATCGGTTGGCGCGACGGAACGGAGTCCTCCGATTGTCGCTAGGAAAATGATCAATGCTGCACCGATGATTGTTCCTACTTCTACTGAAATGCCTGTTGTAAGATTAAGAATGAATCCGAAACCTTTCATTTGGTAGGAGACAATACCGACGTATGCAAGGATAATGATGATTCCCGCCAACATCCTCGCGAACGCACCGTATTTTTCTTCAAGAATAGAAGAAACGGTATATTTTCCGAATGCTCGTATTCTAGGTGCAATGACATATAGGACAAAAATACCGACCAATGTCGGAATCGCCATCAAGAGCGCTGGAATGATTCCATAGGTATACGCCATCGAGGTTTCCCCGCCGGAAATACTTCCACTACCTGTCCAGGTTGCGAGTAAGGTCCCTGTCAAAACAAGAGCACCTAATCCTTTACCAGCAAGAATGAAATCTTCACTGTTTGAAACTTTCTTTGAAAAATAAACTCCTAACCCAACCATGAGGATGCCGTATGCAATGACATACCATAGTAGACTTGGATTATGTGTAATTTCCATTACGTTAAAGTCACTTCCTTGTCTAAGTTGTAAATTTCTTATGATGCGCACCGTTTTGTATCCTAACACAACTTAACAGGCCGTAAAGTATCATGGTTGTTTTTTACTGGAAAACTTTAGTGTTATATGGCATTTTCTACATAAAAACAACCACTATCTTACCTGTATTTAGGAAATAACAGGTTAATAGTGGTTGTTTATTCTAGTATTATGGTACCTAAGTACTGATTTGTTTTTCGCATTGTTGTCAAAAACGCGTCATTATTTTGAATTTTTGCGTACTTTCTGTAGTATACCGCTTCTTTTTACTGTCGTAAACACCCATTATTCTTGAGTTAGAGACGATGTCGACGACGTGGAATGATCGCTCTGATCAGTGATCTCGGAATGAACGTAACGATGCGGAACAAACGGCTGATAATACCCATGGATCATCCTCCTTCATACAAGATTACTCGTTTATTACACGTTTTGAAGGATTTTTAAACATGGGCACTTACATAAGGACAATAGAGATGATGCCAGCAGCCAAATCCCACCGATTATATATAGAAGGGTCCGAATGTGACGACAACAATATGAGCAAAAAGATCAAACCTGATCTTCCTTCTTACATATGATCCGTCTGCTCTTCCAATTCCTTCTCAATTTCTTCATTAGATACTCGGCCCTGGCTTTCATCATCAAGATTGAAATGCTGCAAGAGCGTGTTCAACTTATGATTCATGATGGCAAGGCTGAAGATTACATATAAAATGATGAGTACTTGAACACTGATCAATACAAAACCCATTACGTTCTCCATATTATAGCCTCCCTCAAGTTCATTTCTTATATAAATGAAAAAAGCTGTTTGGAACATGTTATGAACCAAACAGCTTTTTTACTTCTACTTTTTCACATTTAATCACTCGGAAACCGCGCTTTCACGCCGGCCGACACCGATTCCTATATAACCTAATAGGATCGTGAACAGTGGTGAAAGGAACAGGAAAAAGACATATGGCATATACTCGAGAACGCTGATTTCAAGTGTCGAAGCGAAGAACGCCCCGCTCACTCCCCATGGAATCAACGGATTCACAAGCGTCCCCGCATCCTCCAATGTTCTGGACAGATTTCTCGTATCAATCTGTTGCTCTTCAAAATGAGGCTTGAAGGTTTGTCCTGGAATTAAGATGGACAAGTATTGTTCACCTGTCAACACGTTGACACCGATGGACGATAAGGCAGTTGTGGCAATCGTATTACCTCGATTGCGGATCTTCGTTTTCATCAAATTAACGAAGGACTCAAGCATACCTAAACCTTTCACCAGTCCCCCGAGTGCAAGGGCAATCCAAATGAGTGAAATCGACCACATCATCGACTGTATCCCGCCTCGGTTAACGATTTTATCGACTGTCGCTTCGCCCGTCTCCAATTCGAATCCATTTTGCAACATGTTAAAAATTACACTGATTGAGCCTTCTCCCTGGATCAACCATATGGTCAGGATCCCTGTGATGACACCAATGATCAATGCAGGAATCGTCGGGAATCGAACGAGTGCAAGGATGATGACGACGAGCGGAGATACTAATGTCCATACACTGATATTGAACGAGTTTTGGAGTTGTTTTTGTACCGGTTCGATGGATGCGAGCGTTTGAGCCCCTTCCCCAGCACTTCCTAATGTAAGGAAAATGATGATTGTGACGAGTAGTGCGGGTACCGTCGTCCACATCAAGTGTTTAATATGATCGAATAATGAAACGCCAGCAACGGCTGGTGCAAAATTCGTCGTGTCCGATAAAGGAGACATCTTATCTCCGAAACATGCCCCGCTGATGATCGCACCCGCTGCCAGTCCCGGATGGATTCCGAGGCTCATCGCGAGTCCCATTAGCGCAACCCCTACCGTCCCGATCGTTGTAAACGAACTACCTGTAAAGGTCGAAACGATGACCGTAACCAGTAAGGCACTTAATGTTAACCAGCTCGGATCGATCACTTTTGTCCCGTAGAAAAGCATTGTCGGTACCGTCCCACTCATCATCCACGTACCGATCAACATGCCGATGACCATCAAGATGAGTACAGGCTTGATTCCGATCGTAATCCCTTCGATCAATCCTTTTTCCATCTGCTCCCACTTGTATCCGAACGCTTTTGCGAGAATTGCAATGCCAACAAGGGAAACGAGCAATGGAATGTGCGGTTCTGTTTTTAAAACCAACATAGAAAATAAGATAATGCCCATCAATAATACGACTGATAATAACGCAAACGTCTGCTGCTTCTTTGCTGTCATAATAATTAACCTGCCTTTTCAACACTTTTAGTATCTATGAATGAATTCCTTTTTAAACGTAAAAAAACTGTCAACGACATATACAGGGGCGAATCAAATCGCGGTACCACCCTGCTTGATGTGTTCAACAGCATCCTCTCGTTCATGATAAAGGTATGAAACCTATAAGCTCCACGGCTGTAATTTCATTCAGTTCCTTCCTTAGCTCGCACCACCCGCTAAGTCTCTGATGTTTGAAGGAGTGAATTACTGCGGTCCGCTTCAACACTTTTATGCTTTTGTGCGTTTAAGTAATAATGTGATTTCTACTATAAAATGAAATGACGAATTCGTCAAGAAAAAAAACTGACATGTTGTGATGTCAGTTTCTCAGTTTCGTATAGTCTTCAGGTGTATTGATGTTTCTGAAGGGTTTTTCTGAAGCATAACGGATGTTGGCACAGTTCGTGTTTTGCAGTAAATCCGTTAGTCTCCGCTCACCTGCATCCAGTAAGGAAGGGATCTTTTCTTTTATGGCGTGTGAATAGATCGCCGCCAATGGTTGGAGCTTGTCATGAACGGTCGGAATGACACTGCAGTCTGGAGGAAGCATCATTTTCACGGCATATAGTTGTTGGAAAATTTCCGTTTCCATGACGGGCATATCGCACGCGAGCACGAAATAGTCGTCACCTGGGACCGCCTCCATACCGGTGTAGATGCCTGCAAGTGGACCTTGTCCCTGATAATTTTGTATGTCCGTTACCACGGTGATGTTTGACTTGATCCTATCTTTGATTGAGGGGTGCGCGACGAGAACCATTACGTCGACGACCGGTTGCAGAACCTGGATCGCTTTTTCGTAAAAATAGAGCCCATCGATTCGTTCCAACGCTTTCGGAGTGCCATACCGACGCGACTCCCCACCAGCCAAGATGATGCCCACCTTTTTAGGATCGGTCATTTCTGAACCCTTTCGTTTGATGAACCCGGTCAGGGAAAATGAGAAAATCGACTGGCTGATCGAATGACTCCCGCGGAATCTCGTCATGAAGCTGAACGCTGTGGAGTAGCGAGACCGTCGTCCCATTGAACCGCTCCAGATAACGATCGTAAAACCCGCCGCCGAATCCGATCCGGTATCCGCTTTTATCGAATAAGAGCCCTGGCACGATCAGTAAGTCCATCTCGTTCGGTTCGATTTGGGTTGTTTGTTCCACGATCGGTTCCCTTAATCCGAAATAGACGACTTCTAGCTGATCGAAGGTTTGGAGCTTTCGGAAATCCATCGAGTAATCTTTTGCGTGGCATTTTGGCACTGCAACCGTCTTGCCTTCCGACCAAGCTTTTTCTATGATCGGGTATGTATCGATTTCATTCCCTCGAGATACTGTCACCCCAATAGTGGCAGCTTCTTTCCACTGGTCCGTTGCGAATAATCGCTGTCTGATTTGTTCCGTTTCACTGGTACGGAATTCTGGTGTTATTTCCGATAACCGCTTTTGCATGTCCTTACGCAACGCTTTTTTCCGTTCTATCATCCGTATCACCTACCTAGCAACAATTTTAACATAATGCTTGTCAGTATGATGGGTTCGAGCTATGATATTGTAAAAAGATGGAATAGAGTTGATGCTTATTGATTATGAAAGTGAGAGGTGTGCCGGAGGAGTTGCAAATTCTACGCGCACTGAACAACCGAAAATCGTTCACTCATCAAGAAAAGACCAAGTACTTAAACGCGGAAAAGGGGTATGATGGGGAATGTAAATTCGACGAATGGCTTGCGCCGCTTTTGAATGGGAAGATTGTGTTGAATGATTTGTTGTTAGATTATAACCATACGATATTTCAGATTGATTCGTTGCTCCTCACCTCTGAGAAAATCATCCTTTTTGAAGTGAAAAATTCTGAAGGTGACTACTATGTTGAAGGAGATGGTTGGTACTCGCTGAAAGGAAAAGAGATCAATAATCCACTGCATCAATTGCACCGTAACACTGTACTGTTGCGAGGACTCTTACGCAAGATTGGATTTAAAATCCCCATTGACCCACGACTAATTTTCATGAACCCCGAATTTCAACTTTATCAGACCCCTCTAGACCCACCTATTATTTTTCCAAGCCAGTTGAACAGATTCAAAGCTGAGATGAAAAAAGAGCGTTCCTATGTAAATGATCACATGACGAAAATTGCCAAACACCTCTTAAAGCTGCACCTCGATAAAAACCCCAACACACGCCTGCCACAATACAATTATGATGAGCTCCGGAAAGGGGTTAGCTGTAAAAGCTGTAATGCCATGTATGAACGGTTTTCCAAATCATTTTTCTTATGTAGCTCATGCGGTGTTCAGGAGGAGTATGAACCGGCTATATCAAGATCAGTATATGATTATGAACTCCTATTCCCTGATAAAAAAATTACAATGAACACCATGCATGATTGGTGCGGGCAAGTAGTGTCCAAAAAGACGATACAGAAATACTTAACAAAGGAGTACCATCTCGTGAGTTCTGGCCGATCCTCCTATTACATCAAAAGTTGAGTTAAAGCAGTTGTGAGCTTAATTTTTTTAATTAGAAGGAATGAATAGTATTATTCATTACCATTATCAGGATTTTTGGTTTTCATAGGGATGAATAGGCTCTATTCATTACCATCATCGCTGTTTTTCCGCTTCATAGGGATGAATAAGCTCTATTCATTACCATCATCGCTGTTTTTTCGTTTCATAAGGATGAATAGGCTCTATTCATTACCATCATCGCTGTTTTTTCGTTTCATAGGGATGAATAGGCTCTATTCATTACCATCATCGCTGTTTTTCCGCTTCATAGGGATGAATAAGCTCTATTCATTACCATCATCGCTGTTTTTCCGTTTCATAGGGATGAATAGGCTCTATTCATTACCATCATCGCTGTTTTTCCGCTTCATAGGGATGAATAAGCTCTATTCATTACCATCATCGTTGTTTTTCCGCTTCATAGGGATGAATAAGCTCTATTCATTACCATCATCGCTGTTTTTTCGTTTCATAGGGATGAATAGGCTCTATTCATTACCATCATCGCTGTTTTTTCGTTTCATAGGGATGAATAGGCTCTATTCATTACCATCATCATCAATTTTCCGTTTCATAGGGATGAATAGGCTCTATTCATTACCATCATCGCTGTTTTTCTGTTTCATAGGGATGAATAGGCTCTATTCATTACCATCATCATCAATTTTCCGTTTCATAGGGATGAATAGCACACACAAACGCTTCTAGCAAAGAAAAACATCCTAAAGTCCCCCACAAAAAGAAAAAAACAGCAGGAATGCTCCTACTGTTTTACTTCGTTTCGCGGTGTAGTGTGTGACGCTTCAATCTTGGGCTGTATTTCTTAAGCTCCATACGATCTGGGTTTGTACGTTTGTTTTTAGAAGTGATGTAGTTACGGTCACCAGTTTCTGTGCAAGCTAATGTAACTTGTACGCGCATAATGTTTCCCTCCAAACTATCTACAATGTTTAAGCGTACGAAACGATCACCCAGCGGATGACCGATCGCTTAACTGTTAGTTTTTATAATCTTATCGTCAAAATGACACCTTTGTATGATATCAAATTTGACAAAAATAATCAAGATGCTTAATAGAGGGAAAATCATTAATTCTTCGCAGCCGCCAAAAACCCTACAACTGCTGGTACGTCTTGATTTTATTCTTAAAGGATTCGCTCGTTCGTCGGGCAAATTCCAAGTCCGGTGCCTGAGAATAGATCGTGAATGTCGGATCTACGATATCTGGTAAAATGAGCGTCCATCCGCCGTTCGGGTGATAGACCTTGATGCCATCCACCAAATCGGTGATCTGATCACGCGTCTCTTCCATCAGTTTCCTCATCACTCGACCTTTGACCACTGTGGGACAGTCTACCTGGTCTCGAATCAACTGGATATCCGGTAACAGCTTCAACAATTGAGAGAGCGACTCTTTGCGATTTGCCATCATATTTAAAATGGATACGAGGGCGAACATCGCATCAAACTGGACGTTCAAGACCGTACCGCCGACTCTCATGATTGATCTTGCGTCCGCTTTCGTCCGAATCAATTTCCCATCCAACGAAGAAGCTAGCTGATCGAGTTCAGAAGAACCGTAGACTGGAATCGCATACTCTTTCACATTCAACTCTCGTAATGAAAGGAGTACATACAATGAAAGCATTTGATCGTCGTTCAGCCAGTTGCCATCGTTCGTGAGCAGCTTCAGTTTTTCCCCTTTATCATCAATCCAGACACCCAAATGCGCACCGGAAGCACGGACGAGGTTGATCATTTCTTGAGAGCTCGTTTCTGAAGGCACGGAGAACACCCGGCAGTTCAATCGCTTCAACATTTTTGCGATGATGGATTCCTGGTGATCGAACTGGACATTCACGACCAAATGAAAATCACTCTCGTGAACAGCACGCGGATTAATCCGTTCAAACAAAGCTTCCAAATAATAATCCTTATGCTCGCCTACAGGAATGTTCATGCCAATACGGTCGTAAGGTGCACGACGGTAGTCTTCCTGCCAGAAGGCGTTTTCGATTTTACGTTCGAAGTCGGATGAGACAGGATATCCGTCTGCATCCAGGAACTCGATGACAACCTTCATGCTGTTCTCCACATCTTCCATCCGAATGAAAACGCCGCCGTCCCAATTCTCTCGCTCAATCGTATATCGGAACATCGGGCTGAGGGTCGGTGAAAGGTTGACAGTATGGATCCCCGCGGAATGAAGCCCTTGCTCGAACGCTTGTAAAATCAGACTGGAGAACGGATGATAGTCAGATGCGATACCAAGCTTCTTCCCTTGCATGATGGAAGCGCCGTAAGCTGAAGCAACCCGTGCAGCGAAGTCCGGTGTGATCTCCACGTTCGCAATCCCCTTCACCACATGGTTACTGAACAAGGATTTCGTCGATTTTTTCCCCCAGATCAGTGAGGTCTGGATGATCGAATTGTCTAGGATCCCTTTCTTTGGCCACACTTTCACTTCCGGCTTGATCATCACTTTTTTACCGATTTGGACCTGATTGCCGATGACGCTATGTTCGAACAAACTTGTGCCTTCATCAATAAATGTTCCATTGGCGATCGTTGACCCTCGCAACTCCGAATTGTTTCCAACATATACGTCATTCCATAAAATTGACCGCTTGATGGAAGACCCTGACGACACCTCACTATGCGAGCCGATGACGGAATAAGGATAGAGCTTCGCATACTGTCGAACCGTCGTTCCACTACCAATGTAAGCCGGTGTATTGACGACCGCATGCTGTTCGATGACAACATTCTCACCCACACGCAATCCTGGCAAGATCTCTTTTCCAGGTAGTGGCAAATTAATCAAGCCATCCAAGAAGTCCTCGTGGCTCTTTCGGTATTGAACGAGGTTTCCGATATCGGACCAGTAGCCTTCTGCAGCATATCCGAACAAAGGCTTGCGCTCCCCCATCAAAATCGGGAACAGATCTTTACTGAAGTCGGTCGGGACCCCTTCTTCCAGGTAATCGAACACTTCAGGCTCCAACACGTAAATGCCGGTATTCACTGTATCGCTGAACACTTCATTCCAGCTTGGCTTCTCGAAGAATCGGATGATCCGATCCTCCTTATCAGTCATAATTACGCCGTATTCCAACGGATTTTCCACTTGTTTCATGAAAATGGTCACAAGAGCTTCCTTTTGAACATGAAAGTCGATGCCATCTTGCAAATTGAAGTCAGTCAATGCATCTCCACTGATAACGATGAACCGCTCATCCAGGAATTCCTCTGCATTTTTGATACTTCCCGCTGTACCCAGTGGCGTGGTCTCTTCGTAATAAACCAGCTCAACGCCGAATCGCGATCCATCTCCGAAATATTGTTTGATGTGCTCTGGCAAATATTGAACTGTCACTGCAATTTCCGTAATGCCATAGCTCTTCAACAACTCAATCGCATACTCCATTACTGGTTTTTCAAGAATCGGGACCATCGGCTTTGGTAAATTACATGTAAGTGGACGTAATCTTGTTCCTTTACCGCCTGCCATTATGACTGCTTTCACCTTACTTCACTCCTACCGTCTTCGGTTTTTTAACAGCGCCTGACAACACTTCCGTCGTTTTCACAGCAATTTCAGTCCAATTGTATTTCGTGTTCACATCTTCACTAGCAGCTTGCACCAAACGCTCTCCCAATTCCGGGTCATTGTAGAGTGCGACAATCTGGTCCCGGATGCTTTCCGCATTCCCAGGGAATACCTTCAAACCGTTCTTGCCATGCTGTACGATGTCTCCCAATCCGCCAGTATCACTAACGATGATCGGCGTCTGCGCAGCCATACCTTCGATTGCAACGATTCCGAACGGTTCATAGGAGCTTGGAAAAATCAATGCATCGGATTGTCGTAAAAATTGATTGCGTTCCTCATCGGTTACAAAGCCAACAAAGTAGACTTTGTCCTCCAGTTGATATTCTCGCACCTTCTTCCGATAATCTTCTAAAAGAGGACCTTTACCTGCGATGATGAATCGGATGTCCGGATAATCATTCCTTAGCATGCTAGCAGCCTCTATCAAATACTGAAATCCTTTTTCAGGAACCACTCGCCCTAATGAAAAGATGTAAAAATCGTCTGGATGCCCGTATTTGTGCTTCCAGTCTTCATTTCCTCCAATTTCAGGAATCAGCAAGGGGTCGACTCCATTTGGCAGGATGCTGATTTTATCAGCTGGAACTTCAAACACCTCTTCCAATTCTTGTTTCATATACGCACTGCAAACAATGATATGCTCCGCTTCATACATTAATTCCCATTCTTTATGATGGATTGCTGCTTGCATATCATCATGAATTCCATTGTTCCGTCCATGTTCCGTCGCATGTATCGTGACATAAAGCGGAAGGTTCAACTGGTGTTTCAGACCTTTCGCAGCAACACTGACAATCCAATCATGCGCGTGGATACAATCGAATGAGATTTGTGATCCTAGCTGACGTCCGAGATTCGCCATTGCTAGATTCAAACTTCCTGCCCAATGATAGAAATCATCGTGGTTGGGTTGGCTTCCTTTGACCCGATACACATGGACCCCTTGATTGATCTCATACTCTGGGTATCCATCCACAGCACATGTGACGACGAAAACTTGATGCCCTTGTTCCACCAACGCTTTGGACAAATCAAACACATGACGGGAAAGCCCTCCAACGACCATCGGTGGAAATTCCCAGGAAAGCATCAGGATGTTCAAACCATCCCGTTTTTCCTGATAAGTAGGATTGGAAATGACATAAGCGTCGTGTTCAGAAGACAGGTTCATCGGTTCAAGCCAGTTCATAAAACCGAACCGTTCTTCTATATACTTGATTTGATCGTCTCCCATACTTGAATCTTTCAATATGTCGTTAAGTTCATAGAATGCCTGGATATGTTCTTTCGTTCGAGATGCTGCGTATTCAGAAGTGGTCTCATGATCCATGATGAACGCCCAATCACTGCTCGTTGCAAGCAACCATTCCCTAGTCATTTGGGTCAAAACCTTTTCGTTAAAGGCATCTGACGAATCGACTTCTGCAAACTGTTTGATGAGCTCGGTTTCCATTGCATGCAAATGACGGTAGATCCATTCGTTGGACTCGTTCAACCAGACTTCGCCGTAATTATTTCGACCCCATGTTGAAAAACAGGCGTGGTGAGTGGAGAGTTCTTCATGGTGACGTTTGACGAATTCTGCTGGCGTGATCCACTCAATGTTTTCTTGAGAACTGTAGGCTTGTAGTCTCTCAATCCACTCAGGTCCTTCAAACCACCAGTGTCCGAACAACTCTGCATCAAAGGATGTAAGTGAGAGAACCTGTCGTCCATCCTCCCTCCCACCTGTGAAACTGTCACGGATACTTCTGACAAAATCTTTAGCATGCTGCTCAACCTTCCCTAATGCCCAATTACGTCTGTAGTAATCCTTAGCATCTGTTTTTCCTGTTATTCGATGATATTTTAAGCCTGTGTCGATACGGATCCCATCCGGGTGGATATACGGGAGAATGTATTCATGATTCCGGTCATATCCGACATCCCTGTAAAATTCACGATAATCATAGTCGCCTGGATAACCGACATTCGAATCCCAAACTTTCTTAGAAAGGTCCATTCTTCTTGGGAAAAGAACAATTCCATGCGGTGAGTAAACAGGAGCATGTATATTATCCGGTTTCGGTTCGAGTGTTCGCACCGTTTCTTCATCAACGAAGGTATAACGTACGCCTTCTTCGTAAAGGATCTTATCCAAACCAGGGGTAAAAGCACATTCCGGGAGCCAAATTCCATCAGGTTTAAAACCGAAATGATGTTCGAAGCATTGAAGTCCGTATACGATTTGTGCTCGAACACCTTGTTCCGTCTGGATATATGGTAGGAAAGCATGCGTGGCAGTAGACGTAATACATTCCGCTTTTTCTTCCTGTACGTAATAGCGAAACGCTGAAATCAAATTGCAATTCCATTCCATGAACGTCTGCTTGATTTTTTTAAATCGATTATAGTAAAACTGGATGACGTCCAACTCTTCCTCTACTTCTGTAAATACTTGTTCTTTTTCCAATAGCTCTAAAGTTCGGTCCAAGTATTGAAGATAGCGTTCTTGGAAAAGCTCGTTCGCGAGCATTTCTAGGACAGGAGGTGAAATGGATAACGTGTAACGTGTGTCCGACGTACTCTTTTCGAAACCCCAAATGAGAGGGATGTAGGTTTCCGTAACGGCTTCATACATCCAACGTTCCTCTAATCGATCAGGTTCTTCATGCAAGACATATGGGAGATGGGCATGCAATACGAGTGAGAAATAGGGTGTCATCGATTTCCTCCTTTCATTTCAACAACCGGTAGACCGAGTAAGTCGAGAATTGTTCATGCCATTCCGGAGTTTCTAGATCTCCAGACTGCCATCTCTTCACAGGCTCTTCATGTCTGCCTTGGCTTGGACCACTTCTCGGCGTTTCGATCGGATTCGAACGGACGATTGTAAAGAAATCACAGTGCTCGGATCCAACTCCAACATCCACGATATATGTACGGTTTTCCTCCAAATTTCGGATGAACCAGTTATTCGTCATCTCTGGAAGTTGGATATCGAAGAATCGATGGCTGTTATGACCATTGAATTGAAGATCACTGACATCATAGACGCGGAGCTTCTTCCTCAACTCCCTCCATGGTTTTGTGAACTGATGAGAAATCATGTGTTGAGTGGTTGATTGGATATCCCAATAGGCATAAATGCATAATGGATTCTGTGGTAGCGCGACAATCCGATCCAACTTATAAGCCGTCGGAATCTCTCGAGATATTCGATAGAATTGCTTCGGTACAATTTTTTTCTCTTCAATCATTCTTTCTTTTCTCAGCCGGTATTGGATTTTACCAACGGATAGATCCAATTCATTTGCGATTTCCTTTAAAGTAAAACCCCGCTCTTTTAACGCGATGATTTCTTCGATCATTGTGACCTCCTATAGCAATGAATAGTATATATTTTTCAACATCGTATCACCCGTCATATGGGGCTTCAATAAACGTAATTTGTAGAACTTTGCGGTCTTCAAGAAGCGCAGTATATAAGGGGTTTTATTTTATTTTTGTAAACGCAATCATGACAGTTTGCGCGTGTTTTTTTACCTATCACTTGGAATGGGGGTAGAAATTTGTAAATATCGGCAAAATTTGTCGAAAATGAATAGGAATTATGATGGAGATTTGTCAAAACCTCTACCCTGTCGACAAACTCTATGATATAAATGAATAGGAAAACCTTTAAAGGAGGAGTATTTCATGGAATTTACCATTATAACTTTACTTGTCGCAGGGATCGCATTGATCGTTCTCTCTTTCTTCAAGCAAAATAAAACTCAACAAATTGAAACGCAATTAGAGAATGTTTCTATACAGTTGATGAAAGAACTTTATCAGATCAATAAGAAAATTAAAGTTCTTGAAGAAGAACTGATGATTACAGATAGAAAAGAGATTCGATAAAGGGGTTATCAACATGTTTAATAGTGGGTTAAGAGGTTTTGGAGCTGGCCTGATCGTAGCTGCAGGTATCCTTGCCCTCGTACACTACCAGGGATCAGAAAACCAGGAAGTGAAGGCAGAAGGATCTGAGAGCATTACATATGAAGAGGTAAAAACATACTTGAAGAACGAAGGCCTCGTAGCTGTTGAGGAAGCACGGTTTGAACAATTGCAAGCTGCACAACCGAGCGAGGAGAAGCCTTCAGAAGATGCAGAAGAAAAATCAGAAGATGAAGCTAAGGATGAAGAAAATAAGGAAGAACAAGTTCATTCCACAACACTTGTCGTCCGAAAAGGGACTTCCACAGGGGAAGTGACAAACTTCCTTGAAAATCATAAAATCATCAAAAGCAGTGATGAGTTGTTGAATTATCTTCGTTCGAATAATATGGAGTCAAAAGTTCGCTTTGGAAATTATGAAGTGAACAGCAACATGTCCATCGCAGAAATTGCAAAAACCATTACTTCACCATAAAAAGAGCTGAATTTCAGCTCTTTTTTTAATACTCCTATAAAGGTTCTTTCTAAATGGTTGTTGCTTTTGAGTCATTTTTAATTACTCACCTTGTGCAAGTTGTTTGGAGACCAAGGTGCGAGACTCCGGAGGGCTCACCGCACGCCTCGCGGAAAGCGAGCATCCTGAATTGGAGATCAACTACTTTTAAAGAAAACTTGGCGAGACCAAGACTTAAGTATGTCGAGCCTTAGTTGCACTTATACTGAAGAAAGTATTTTATACTGTCTTCAAGTGCAAGAGCAGTAAAGTTTGCGAAAAGCTTCTACAAAAAAGAGGCTGACATCTGTCAGCCTCTTCCTTCATCTATTCGTTCAAGTCATAATGTTTACCTTTTACAAGGTATACGATGTTTTCTCCGATGTTTGTTGCATGGTCTGCTGCACGCTCGATGTAACGGCAGATAAAGCTCAACTGGATGACTTGGTTCGTGGAGTCTGGATATTCACTCATTCTGCCAAGTAGCTCTTGAATCAGTTCACCGTATTTTTCATCCACGTAATCGTCTCGGTCTGCCATTTTCTTAGCAAGGATGATATCTTCGTCATAATATGCCTTGATCGCTTCTGCTAGCATTGTCTTCGCAGTTTCTGCCAACTCTGGGATGTCTACTAATTCTTTGATCAATGGCTCTTTACCGATACGAATAACAGATTTAGCGATATTGACGGCAAAGTCTGCAATACGTTCTACATCAGAAGAGATTTTGATCGCAACGATGATGCGTCGCAAATCACTCGCAACAGGAGCTTGCTTCGCAATAAGAAGAATCGCTTTGTCATTGATTTCTTCTTCTAGAACATTAATGCGGTTGTCGTTCTCGATGATACGTAACGCTTTATCGATGTCTTGATTTTTCAAGGAATCAATGGCTTCATCCAAGGCGGCTTCCGCCAAATTTCCTAACTCTACCAATAAGTCTCTCAGTTCATCAAGCTGGGTTTGAAAACTTTCTCTTACAACCATGTTATGCACTCCCCTTAACCGAATCGTCCAGTGATATAATCCTCAGTTCTCTTATCCTCAGGATTTGAAAAGAGTTCATTCGTATCTGAGAACTCTACAACTTCTCCATTCAAGAAGAACGCTGTCTTGTCAGAGATACGAGCTGCCTGTTGCATATTGTGTGTAACGATAATTATACTGTAATCTTTTTTCAGCTCTTGTACAAGCTCTTCTACTTTTAAAGTTGAAATTGGGTCAAGCGCTGACGTAGGCTCGTCCATCAGGATTACATCTGGCTCGATGGCAAGACAACGTGCAATACAGATTCTCTGCTGTTGCCCACCTGAAAGACCATAAGCGTTTTCGTTCAAACGGTCTTTGACTTCATCCCAGATGGCAGCTCCCCGTAAACTTTTTTCAACAATTTGATCAAGTACTTTCTTGTTTTTGATTCCATGGATTCGTGGACCGTAAGCGATATTGTCATAAATGGATTTAGGGAATGGATTTGGCTTCTGGAAGACCATTCCTACTTGCGTACGCAATTCTTCCACACGATATCTAGGGTCGAAAATACGCTTATCACGATATGCGATAGATCCAGACACTTTCACGATCGGCACCATTTCAACCATACGGTTCAACGTTTTGATGAACGTTGATTTACCACAACCTGAAGGTCCAATGATTGCTGTAACTTGGTTTTCAGGAATTTTCAAGTTGATATCTTTCAATGCATGATCTTCACCGTACCATAGGTTGAGATCTTTCGTTTCAAAAACTGTTTTATTCGAAGTGTTGATTGTTGTATCATTCTCTTTGTTTTGAGCAACCTCAGTGAATTTTTTATCTTTACCAGTCATAGTGGACATGGACATATCCCTCCAAAATTATAATCTCTTCTGAAACTTGTTACGGATAATGACTGCAATAGAGTTCATAGCGAACAGTAGCAATAATAGGATGACGATTGCAGCTGCAGCTAAGTTTGCATACTCATCAACTAACGCAGAATCAATTGTCCAGTAGTAAATTTGCAACGGCATGACCGTGAATTTATCAAAAATGTTATCAGGAAAAGGAATGATCAAAGCTGGAATTCCAAGCACGACTAGAGGTGCCGTTTCCCCAATGGCACGGGAGAGCGCTAAGATTGAACCTGTTAATATTCCTGGTAATGATGCAGGCATAACGACATTTTTAACAGTCTGCCATTTTGTTGCCCCCATACCATATGAAGCTTCTCTCAAGTACTGAGGTACTGCACGGATCGCCTCTTGACTTGCCACAACCACGATTGGTAGTACCAAGAGGGACATCGTCAGACCACCTGCTAAGATAATGTTTCCTAAATTCATGCCTTTGACAAAGACAGTAAGTCCTAAAAGACCGAAGACAATAGATGGTACACCTGCAAGGTTTGAAATGTTCGTTTGAATCAACGATTGTAAACGATTCTTTTTCGCATACTCTTCCAGGTAAATGGCTGTACCTACCCCTAGTATAAGGGTGACTGGGGCTACGACCAACATGAGCCAGAACGTACCGAGTAATGGCCCCATGACACCTGCATTTTCAGCCATCGTAGATAATTTACCAGTGATGAATTGCCAATCAATCCATTCCACTCCTTGTGACAATACACGGTACATGAGTATGACTAACACAATCAGTCCGAATATGGTCGACAGGAAGAATATTGATTTTGCAAGTTTATTGATCAATAAACGTGTTCCCATTCTGTTTTGAACTTGAGTAGAGTCAACATGTTTCATAATTAATATTCCTCCCTGAATCTACGAGAAATATACTGTGCAAGCAGGTTCATGATCAATGTGAAGACGAATAACGTCATCGCAACAGCATAAAGACTGTAATAAAGCGTAGAGCCTGCGGGTGCCTCTCCACCAGTAACCTCAACGATATATGCCGTCATCGTCTGCATGGATTGAGTAATATCAAACGTGAAATTCTTAGAGCTTCCACTTGCAATCGTAACAATCATCGTTTCACCGATTGCACGGGAAATCGCAAGAACGAAGGAAGCGATAATTCCAGAGATAGATGCAGGAATTACTACACGCCATGTAGTTTCAAGTCTGGTTGCACCAAGTGCAAATGCACCTTGTCGCATTTCTGAAGGTACCGAACTCATAGCATCTTCAGAAAGTGATGCTACCATTGGAATAATCATGATCCCCATAACCAGCCCTGGACTTAATATATTCGTCGGGTCCAGACCTGGAATGAATGTTCTTAAGATCGGAGTTACAAATGTGTAGGCAAAGAAACCATACACAATTGTAGGAATTCCAGCAAGTACCTCTAATAGAGGTTTCAAAGTTCTTCTCACCTTGTCAGATGCGTATTCACTCAAATAAACAGCTGTCATCAAACCGACAGGAATAGCAACGAACATTGCGATAATCGTGGACAGAATCGTTCCGGTCAAAAGTGGAAGCACACCGAATTCTGCGTTCGCACCAAGAGGTTTCAGTTTCGTTCCAGTAAAGAAATCAAGAATTGGAACTTCCCTAAAGAAAGCAATTGTTTCTACTGTCAAAGTCGCCAAAATTCCTATTGTAGTAAGAATTGAAATAATTGCGATTGAGAGTAGAACCTTCGGAACCATTTTTTCCCATACTCGTCCAATATTCATTGATTGCTTATTCTTGTGGATCATGTCTCTTACATTTATATTTTTATCCACTTTTATTTCTCCTTTCACCCATCAC
This sequence comes from Rossellomorea aquimaris, assembly GCA_020524245.1. GTDB lineage: Bacteria > Bacillota > Bacilli > Bacillales > Fictibacillaceae > Pseudalkalibacillus. The sequence goes on from JAIVLN010000001.1 coordinate 215,769, forward strand.
AGATACAATTTACAAAATTTTCAGGTTAGTAAGAAATAATCCTAAAAAAATCATAAGAAGATGAGAGGCCTCATAGTCCCCTCACCTTCAAAGATTAGTAAACCGACTCTAATCTTATTTCAAACTTTCTTATTTTAAGCCATTAAGATATTCAACAGCTTCGTTGTATTCTTCTTCAGGAAGTGGTGCGAATCCTGACTCTTTGGCTGCATCACCAGCATTCTCCATCGCATAGATTGCGAAATCCAACACTTGCGCTTTTTCTTTCGCCATCTTTTCGTTCAAGTAAGTGAATACAGGACGCGTGAATGGAGCGTATTCTCCGTCTTCTTTGATCGTTTCAATTGACGGCTCAACTGGTCCATTACCAAAGTCGATCTTAACAGCTTTAAGCTTGTCATTGTTGTTCTCATAATAACCATAACCGAAATATGCAATTGCATTTTTATCTTTGGAAACCATGTCTACAAGAGTAGAGTATTCTTGTTGAAGATTTATATCTCCACGAAGTTCTTGTTCTTCAAGAATCGTTTCATAGAAAAATTCGTAAGTACCATGGTTTTCATTTGGTCCGTATGCTTTGATTTCTTCATCAGGAAAATCTGAACGTACATCAGACCATTTTTTCTTGTCTGCGCTCGCTAGGAAGATGTCGATAACTTCTTCTTGAGTTAATTCATCGATCCAGTCGTTTTCCTTGTTCACAACGATCGTAATTCCGTCTAGGGCTAATTTCAATTCTTTATAATTAATTCCTAGTTCTTCAGCTTTTGATTTCTCTTCGTCTTTCATTTTACGGGATGCATTGGAGAGATCCGTTCCGCCGCCTTCTGCTAGAAACTTTTTAAATCCAGCACTTGAACCAGCACGTCCAACTTCAACGGATACGTTTTCGTTCTCGCCCATATAGTTCTCAGCTAGCTTTGCCATCAACGGATATACTGTTCCAGATCCATCGATTACAACACTACCTTCTGGTCCACCTTCAGAACCGTTGTCATTACCACAAGCTGCAACGAATACCATTAATGCCGCCAGCATGATAAATAGCGTGCTTTTTTTGAAGACTTTCATCTTGAAATCCCCCTGTTATTTTGTATTTGGGTATTTAGAAATAGATAAGTATGGTTCCTCTCTATTCCTATTAAGGCGAATTGCCCGCTCGCCCTTACAATGCCCATAATATCGATTTCTTATTAAGGGTGTATAAATGGATTGTTAAGGTTTTGTAAAGATAGGTCGAATTATGTGGATATTTGGTTATGTAAACATCATCCATAAGTTCCATACCACTTCTATAGCCCTTCTAAACGAATTATGAAAAAAATATTTGCAAAACAAAAGTGTTGGCAAGAATTTCAAAGAAAAAATGCTCCCGTCAGATCTGGGAGCATTTCTATTATAGTTAATTTTGAATTTGTTCTTTCTGATCTGTACCTTTTCCCTCATTAGGTTGATTGAGGATGTCTTCTCTGTGACCTTCTTTTTTGATTTCGAAATAAGCGTCCAAGATTTCACGGCCGATCTTATTATTTATGCCGCCTTCCTCTGCATATGGACTGACAACAGCAAATGCAACCTCAGGATTATCATAAGGCGCATATCCGACTAATGTAAGGATATAAGAATCCCCGTCGTACTGAGCAGTACCTGTTTTACCAGCCGCAATATATCCGTCTGTATTCTTAAAGTATGAACTAGCAGTCCCGTCCTTTGTATTCATGACCATCCATAATCCTTTTTGCACACGCTCGATCCATTCTTCCTTCATATCAACACGGTTAAGAATTTTCGGTTCATGGGTCATGATACTCTCGCCAGGATTTTCAGAACGTGCACTCGGGTTTCTGATTTCTTTCATAAAATGAGGCTGCATTCTATAACCACCATTTGCAATGGTCGATATATACTGGACCATTTGCATTGGAGTGTACGTATCAAACTGCCCGATCCCCATATCCATCAAGTTACCAAGCGCCTGTACTCCCCCATTGTATCCATCATCCTCATATGGGAGATCAATTCCGGTAGGCACTCCCAGACCAAACTGGTTGAAATAATAACGCATTGTCTCATATGCTTTTGCAGGGTTTTTGAAACCTCTTTTTTCATTATAATCATAACCTGCAATCATCATGGCGATCCGGAACATATACACGTTGGAAGATTGCTGCAACGCCTCGATATCGCTGACATATCCCATGTTCTTATACGATTTTTTAATTTTCGTACCCGGTAATTTCAGAGGCGTATCATACAGAACCGTGCCCGGATCGATGACCCCCGTTTGATAACCCGTTAAAACGGTTGCCGCTTTCACTGTAGATCCCATCGGATATTGGTTATACACATTACCGAAAGGAACATCTTTAAACTTGCCATCTTCCAGTTGCTTTCCGACCATCGAATAAATTTCACCAGTCTTCGGATTCATCATGACGACATAAGAGCTTTTCAACTGATTGTTAGCAGCATATTTCCTTCTTGCTTCAAGAATCTGCTCTTCAACAATCGCTTCTACGCGTCTTTGCAACTCCATATCGACAGTGAGGACAAGATCGTACCCTCGGCTTCCAACATTCTCTTCAGGCTTGCCAACTGGATTCCCTGCTTTGTCAGTTACATAGTTGATTTTCGTTTTCGTCCCTCTCAAGACAGACTCGTACTGCTCTTCAAGAAAGCTTGTACCAACTAGATCGTTTCGATCCCGACCTTCCAGCACATAACCATCGATCAACTCCCGAGGAATCTGTCCGACTTTACCGAATATGGACTGCATGGTCTCTCCATACGGATATGTGCGTTGAGCATCGGGTTTTATGTCGATCGTCCCGTTAAATTCGTCCAGGTTTTCACTGATGATCGCAATTTCTTTTTGAGTAGCACCTACTTTGATACGTTGAGGCGTCAAGGCATATCCTCGAATCATTTCCCGCCATATCGCCGCAATTTCTTCTTCCTCTTTTGTGAGATTGATCTCTGCGACCTTCAGTCTCTCAATCACTAGGCGATATTCTTCCTTATTATTCAACTCTTCCATCTCTTTCTCCGTCAACAGTTTTTCATACATTTCTGCTGCATCAACTTTATAGGAAAGGTAAAAATCTTTTCGATCTCGTTCAGTAAGAGTATCCGTATCGATTTCAATAAACTTGGACAGTTTTGTAGCAATTTCGTAAATTTCTTCTTTAGTTGTATTGTTTGTCCTCGTAAATGTGATGGAAAATACCGGTTCATTATCAACGACCACCCGTCCATAGCGGTCAAACATTTTTCCACGGGGTGCATCCAATTTTGCTGTGATGTTTTCCGTTCGTTCTGCTTCAGCCTTAAACGAATCACCATGGACGATTTGGACGACTCCCAACCTCAATATGAGTGTCGTAAACAATAAGAAAACGACCACAAACAAGATATTCAAACGAAATGGGACATGGGTTTTCTTCTTTTTATATGCATCCATTCTTGTATGACTCTCCCCAATATGTAGAATAGACACCCTGTGAAAGGTGTCTGTTATGTCTAAATCGCTTTTATATTGTATCGCAACTCTATTTCAAAAAAAAGATGAAGTTATACATTCGAGCCTTTTTCGTTCGAAAGTACGACTTGATTATCAGGGTCGGATTTGAAACTGATTTTCCTTATACAGAAGTAAATCAGAGTATGTCCAACACCGATAATCGGTAACAGATAAGGAATGCTGGTCTTTTCATCAAAAAAGGTAATCGTGAGGATAAACAATACAATAGAAGTTATTCTTCCATAATTTAGATACAATTCTCGAACGACGATATATTCGATCCGCATTTCACGTGCATTCCAGCTCCGTCCGATGACATCGTACGTGAGCGAGACGTATGGGACCAACAAGATCGGGTAGGCAATCGATATAATGACCCCATATGTGATCAGCTTTGCAAACGTAAGATCAAACAAAATCAAACTAAGAGCCGCGTAAAGGATAGAACCTCCGATCAGGATCGCTTTTTTACGGTCTTTAGATTTGATGAACCTTGTTGCAACATAATACGCTAAGAATGACACTGCCGAATTGATCAGACCAAATGTACCTAACGCCAACTCACTGTTCGTCGTAATGAAGACCCAGACGACAATGACGAAGATGAATGTTCCTTCTCTCAACCCTTGAAAGAAATGAGCGTAAAGGATTCGGTTCCAATTCGGATTTTTCTTCTTCTCCTTAATAATCCGTACAAATGAAAAGACTCCTTCAGCTGATCTCCTGTTCAACATAAAGCTTGTAATGACAGCTGCAAAAAACAAGATCAGAGAGATGGCGAAAATCGTTTTATACCCGATGAATGCATCCATCCGAGTAATGATCCATCCTGCTAAAAAGGGACCTACCATCCCTGCAAAGGAAGTCAGTAACCCCAAGAAGCCGTTGAAAAAATCTCTTGTATCCGGTTCAGTAATTTCAAATGTAAGTACATTGAAGGCAAGCCAATAAAACCCCATCCCTATTCCAAGCAAACCACCTAGAAGAATTAAGAAGTGCTCAGCCCGGGCTCCTAACAATAAGACAGTTAAGTAAAAGATTGAAAGGCTGATGACGCCAAGTCTTAAAACAATGACTCGGTCAATCCGCTTAGCTAACCGTCCTGCAATAATGAAGGTAATAGGTTGAAAAACGACAATGGACAAATTGTAAATCGCAATATCAATAAATTCACCTGACTGTTTCCACAGGAATACATTCACGAATGTATTTGATAATGCGATACTGAGCGAATAAAGTCCTCCGATAATCAACAACATCAGGAGGTCCCTTGTTATTTCGATATCACCGATCATTTTTTGTAATGCTTTCATCACTTGTCTCCCCTTTACTCAACAACCCTAGTTTTCCTAAAACCTTTGTTGTTATTCTCACCAAGAAAGGAGTAAACCAAGGAAAACTTTGTTGTGAAAAGAGAAAAAAAGCCATAATAAAAACGATGGAATCCCATCGTTCCAAAAGAAGCCTGCTTTAACCAATGAAATGGCATATGAAAAAGAAGGACCAGAAAAACTGGTCCTTCCTCATTTTGTATAAATTTACTTCGCTTCGTTGTAGCGTTTTGTAACTTCGTCCCAGTTTACAACATTCCAGAAAGCTGAAATATAGTCAGGACGACGGTTTTGATAATTCAAGTAGTAAGCGTGCTCCCAAACATCAAGGCCAAGGATTGGAGTTTTACCTTCCATCAATGGAGTGTCTTGGTTTGGTGTGCTCATCACTTCTAGTTCGCCGTTGTTGACGACTAACCAAGCCCAGCCAGATCCAAAACGACCAGCTGCTGCATTTGCAAATTCTTCTTGGAACTTGTCATAGCTTCCGAACTTGGAGTTGATTGCGTCAGCTAGTTCACCAGTAGGAGCTCCTCCACCGTTCGGGCTAAGTACTTGCCAGAACAATGTGTGGTTGGCATGTCCTCCACCATTGTTTCGGACCGCTGTACGGATGTTTTCAGGTACTGCATCAAGGTTACTCATTAGAGCTTCGATGCTTTTATCTTGTAGATCCGCATGTCCTTCAAGTGCACCATTTAGCTTCGTTACATATGCGTTATGGTGTTTACCATGGTGGATTTTCATTGTTTCTTCGTCGATGTGAGGTTCAAGAGCGTTGAACTCATATGGTAGTGCTGGTAGTTCGTGTTTTGCCAATTGAATCTCCTCCTTTAAGAATATGTAGTTACAAAGCACGGGTTAAGTGCCTACATTTCTAACAATATCAAATTTACCCAGTGGATTCAATTTTTAAACACTTACAATGACAATTATTCTCAATAACATGTCGGTACTTTCGTATGGACTCTATTCATTACCATCACAGCTCTTTTTTCGTTTCATAGGGATGAATAGCCTCTATTCGTTACCATCACAGCTCTTTTTTCGTTTCATAGGGATGAATAGCCTCTATTCATTACCATCACAGCTCTTTTTTCGCATCATAGGGATGAATAGCCTCTATTCATTACCATCACAGCTCTTTTTCCGCTTCATAGGGATGAATAGCCTCTATTCATTACCATCACAGCTCTTTTTCCGCTTCATAGGGATGAATAGGCTCTATTCATTACCATCTCAGCTCTTTTTCCGCTTCATAGGGATGAATAGGCTCTATTCATTACCATCACAGCTCTTTTTCCGCTTCATAGGGATGAATAGCCTCTATTCATTACCATCATTGAGTTTTTCTGGCTCGATAGGGATGAATAAGCTCTTTTAAACATAATAAAAAAACTTCCTTTAATAGAAGTTTTGAAAATGGTGGCTCGAGACGGAATCGAACCGCCGACACGAGGATTTTCAGTCCTCTGCTCTACCGACTGAGCTATCGAGCCATATGTAATAGAGAAAGAATTTAAATTGGTTGCACCACAGGCACTACGATTTAAAACTAGCAACGATGTTTAATCGATGTAGTAAGTTTTTAATTGGTTGCACCCTCCGGATACTCCCTATATTCATTGAGCAAGAGGTCTATTCGACGTCGTACAAGGAATTTAAATTGGTTGCGGGGATAGGATTTGAACCTACGACCTTCGGGTTATGAGCCCGACGAGCTACCAGACTGCTCCACCCCGCGCCGATAATAGTATATGGACGTTGATCGTCCTGTTTGTTGTCCTTTCCTCTACTAGCCCATGCTTACGATGCTAGCTGCGTCAAGACAAGTTGACGTAATTTCACGAGAAGCACATGCTCCTTGCTGAAAATAAAAATGGAGGAGGTAGAGGGATTCGAACCCCCGCGGGCTGTTACACCCCTGGCGGTTTTCAAGACCGCTCCCTTCAGCCAGACTTGGGTATACCTCCGTATATGATATCAACTTAACTAAAGTTAAGTGGTGGACCCTGTAGGACTCGAACCTACGACCAATCGGTTATGAGCCGACTGCTCTGACCAACTGAGCTAAGGGTCCGCATAGTATGTATGCTTTGTTTAAAGGGTCTTTATGGGGCGACTGATGGGAATCGAACCCACGAATGCCGGAACCACAATCCGGTGCGTTAACCACTTCGCCACAATCGCCATGATAAGAAAGATAAAGTAAATGGTAGCGGCGGAGGGGATCGAACCCCCGACCTCACGGGTATGAACCGTACGCTCTAGCCAGCTGAGCTACACCGCCATGGCTCCACAGGCAGGACTCGAACCTGCGACCGATCGGTTAACAGCCGATAGCTCTACCACTGAGCTACTGTGGAATAATATCTTTTTAACGACAAGATTTAGAATAACATCTTTTCTGTTGTAGGTCAACCCTGTTTTTTCTTCCAATCAAAAAGTAAAACAGGGACAAGAAATAATATACCATGTTCTGTCCCTGCTTGCAATAACACTTATAAGACTTTCACTAAGAAATATATGACCATACCTGCTTGGATAATCAGTTTGACAGTTGTACCACCAATAAAGCCTAGTAACGAACCGATTCCGACTTTAACGGCTTGTTTGAAATCACCTTTCTGATGGAGGAGTTCTCCAACAACTGCCCCGACAAACGGTCCTATCAAGATACCAATGACAGGAATGATGAAAGGTCCAACCAGAAGTCCGATCGTACTTCCCCAAATAGCATGTTTGCTTCCGCCTCTTTTTTTGACTCCGTAAAAATTACTCGCATAATCGGTTACATATAAAAGGATGACAAGAATGCCTTGAAACACCCAGAACACCCAGGTTAGCGGTTCAAAACTGAACATCCAACCATAGATCAAGTAACCTGCAATTAAGAAGACGGATGAGGGAATGATCGGATAAATCAATCCCACAAACGCTAGTATGAACAAGGCCGATATGAGAACCCAAGCTACAATCGTCATGTTACTCCTCTTCTCCTAACACGTATTCCGCAATATTCACCGCATGGTCCCCGATACGTTCGAGGTTGCTGATGATATCTACAAATACGATACCGGATGCTCCGCTGCACTTCCCTTCATTCAGGCGAAGGATATGTTGTTTACGAAGTGTTCTCTCCATTTTATCAATGGCATTTTCCATTTCAACAACTTTACGTGCTTTTTCTTTATCGTTCTCATCCATTGCATGGAACGCTTCATCAATCGTGGACATCGTTAGTTCGAACATTTCATTCAAGTCCTTAATCGCTGTATCTGAGAGGTCCACTTTGTGTGTCATCTGATATTCTACGAGTTCGACGATATTTTCCATATGGTCTCCAATTCTTTCAATATCACGTACGGAGTCCATCAGTATGGAATGCTGTTCTGAGTCATGTGTCGATAACGTATAGGAAGACAATTGGACCAGATACTCTGTAATCCTTTGATCAAGGTTATTGATCGCTTCTTCATATTGAGCCGCTTTATCGGCGTTTTTCTTATTCTTCGTATCTAAAAACGCAAAGGTTTCATGTAGTCCTTTTTTCGCATAATCTGCCATTCGAAGCACTTCAAGCTTTGCTTGACCAAGTGCTACAGCAGGAGACTTTTCAAGGAAAATAGGATCTAGATGTTTTGCTTTGTATTCAATTTCAACATCATCTCCAGGCACGATTTTCGTCACCAGGTATGCCAGGAAAGCGATGAACGGGAACTGTATCGCCGTATTCGCAAAGTTGAATGATCCATGAGCAAATGCAATCTGCATCTTCTCATTTAAATCAAGAGTATTTGCAAGATATTCTACATATGCCGTAAAAGGTAATAGCAATACTAAGAAGATTACGGTTCCAAGCAAGTTGAAAATAACGTGGGTCAATGCTGCACGTCGTGCCGCAACGCTTGCCCCAATTGCTGCAAGGACAGCAGTGATGGTTGTACCGATGTTATCCCCAAATAGAACTGGTAAAGCAGCGTCCAATTTAACAGCACCTTGAGAATATAATTCCTGAAGGATCCCGATCGTTGCACTTGAACTCTGTACGATAACCGTAAACAGTGTACCAATGACCACACCCAATAATGGGTTATTGGACATATCCACAGTCAGTTGTTGGAACGCTTCAAGAGAACGTAATGGTTTCATTCCAGAGCCCATCAAGTCTAGCCCGTAGAAGAGCGCACCAAAACCAAAGAATACTTGACCAAGATACTTGATTTTCTTCGAGTTGAAGAAGAAGAGCAACAAGGCTCCGACTGCTAGAATCGGTAATGCATATTCTTTAATCTCAATCCCAATGATGAAGGCAGTCACAGTTGTTCCGATGTTCGCACCCATGATGACACCAATTGCTTGTCTTAATGTCATGAAACCGGCATTGACGAGCCCGACAGTCAGTACGGTCGTCCCAGAGCTGGATTGAATCAGAATCGTCACAATAATTCCGGCAAGGACTCCCATAAACGGGTTGGACGTGAATCGATCAAGGATATCCCTTAATCGGTCTCCTGCTGAATTCTGTAGACCATCTCCCATGTACTTGATTCCAAAAAGGAAGATACCAAGTCCACCAATGAATTCGAATATCATCTTTTGAATGTCTAAATCCAATTCATTCATCCCCTACATAAAAATTTCGACATAATTTGCCTCATTCATTATCACCAACTTGACTTGGTTTGTAAACACTTTTAAGATTTTTTAATTTTTTTGTAAATTTGTATGTTAGATTTGATTGTGGGAACTTTTACCTTGTTCACTTCGTATAGGAAAGATAAAATGAGGCTAGTATCTTAAGGGGGTTAATCATGAACGTATTCAAGCAATTCTTTGTAAGTTTATATTCACCAAAGACGATCGCTACCTTCCGGTTCCAAAAAATCGGCAAGTCAATCGGGTATGTTTTTATTCTCATGTTGATATCCATGATCTTTATTGGACTGAACATGGGACTATCCATATCAAAGGCAACGAACGAATTTGCGACAGCCATTCAAGAAGACATTCCTAACTTTCAGTTTGAGAACGGTCAATTAACTTCTGATATGGATGAACCCGTCATTCGAAAAGAAGGTAATCAAACTTTCATCTTCGATACAACTGGTTCGGTTACAAGAGATGATCTTGATCAATATCCAAATGTGATTGCAATCTTGAAAAATCAGTTGATTGTCATTAGTGCAGGGAGTGCTGATACTTTCAACTACGGAACGATGCAAGACATGAACTTTAACAAAAAGGATATTGAAGGGTTCATTGACTCAGCTCAGTCATTCTTACCGTTAATCATTACGGTAGCCATTGTGGCAGCTTACCTCTTTATGACAGCACTCAAATTTATAGGGGTTACAGTACTTGCTTTAATTGGTTTAATTATTAAAAATATCATGAAACGAAACTTGCCGTATCGCCAGTTATGGATCTTGTCAGCTTATTCTGTCACTCTACCAACTATTTTCTTCGCATTAATGGACTTGTTACGTATCATGATTCCATTCCAATTCCTTCTTTACTGGGGAGTTGCGATTTTCATGTTGGCTCAAGTCATTAAATTCGTACCACTTCCTAAGAAACAAGAATCAGAAGAAATCTAAAAATGTTAAACTAACCACAAAAACCAGACCATTCTCAGGTCTGGTTTTTGTAATATTCATTGAAGTTATTTAAACAGATTTTTCAGGGCTTCAATCAATGCAATGAAGAAATCGAGAATATTTCGAATGATGCCTTGTGTCTCCTCTTTATTCAGAAACTCACTTAAGTTGTTTCTCACATTTTCAAGGTTGCTTTTGACTTGATCCCAGTCGATATTCATTTCTTTCATGCGGTTAAATAAGGATACAAGTCCGTTCAATTCTTCATCTGTCAATGTAATGCCGACATCTTCCGCTACTCTTTGGATGAGTGCTCTTAAATCTTCTTCTGTTTCCACTGGATTCTCAGCCAGTTCCTTCTTGATCTTCGTCATGAGTTCTGTCGCTTTATCAGCACCGACACGATCACCTAATTTGACGGTTTTGACCATTTCTTCGTTCGCAACTTGTTTTTGTTCTTCTGGAATCTTGATATCTGTTTTCACTTCATAGGCTTTCAAAATCCCAGTCAAGCCTGCTGTACCTGACACTTCAAACGGTGCTGTTACATAAATGTCCGCATCTGTGACCCCTGCGGTCGTCAAAGCGTTCGCAAACATTTCTTCAGTGACCCAGTTGATGTTATTTGTCTCTACGTTCAAGCCAGAATCTTTTTCACCGATTGTAATTTTGGTCGAAGAAATTGCTCTGGTACCGATTTGTGCTTTAGATATATATTCCCCTAAGTATTGGTGCTCCTCTTCATTTGTGACAGATATCGTATCCACATCCGATGGGACATCCATTTCTTTCATGATTCCTTGTTTCTGTTCTTCTGATAAATCTTCCCCGAGGGTTACGATAACGTCCCCTGGAGCTGCGTCAGCAAGTGCGATTCCAGGAATCATAAAGATTGCCAGGAGAGAAATCGCTAACCACTTTTTCATTTTCATGTCTCCATTCTCCTTTAGAAAAGAATTCCTTAAACCATACGTAAAGACTTTATTTTTCTGTAGGTCTCCCTTTATTTTACAAGTTGTCTACAATAAAACCAACATTTTCTGCTTCTTTTCGGAATATCGGAGTGGGACAAGCATATACATGTATTAAGTCGAACTATGCGGAGGTGTGGTATATGAAAAAATTCAGTATAGCTGTCCTTGTCTTCCTTTTACTTTATAGTGTTTATTTTGACCTGAAGATCGGAACACTCCCATCCGCAAAAGCGGAGCCGGTTCCTGTCCAAGCCGCTCCCTCTGAGCAATCTCCAGAGCAAGGAATTCAAGCCTATAGAGAAATTCGGGTCCAACCAGGTGAGACGATGTTGACGATTCTTGAAAAGCTCCATAATGGCTCCTTCCCGGTTTCCATCGAAAAAGCGGTGACGGATTTCGAAGCACTAAACGACGGCATATCCGCACATGATATTAAAGCAGACCAAACGTATCGCTTCCCTTTTTATCAATAAACACATTTCCTTGCCAAAACCTTCAAATCATTGCTAAAATGAAGTCGTTATAAGTTACGAAGCAAACGTCCTTAAAGGAGCGATTAATAAATGAGTGAAATTACTCACCGTACGAAAACAAGACCCGTAAAAGTTGGTAACCTGACAATTGGCGGAAACAATGAAGTCGTCGTCCAAAGTATGACAACAACGAAAACACATGATGTAGAAGCAACTGTAGCTGAAATTCTTCGCCTGGAAGAAGCGGGCTGTCAAGTCGTCCGTGTAGCATGTCCGCATATGGAAGATGCTGAGGCGATTGCTGAAATTAAAAAACGAATCAACATTCCACTTGTCGTCGATATCCATTTTGATTATAAACTCGCACTTAAAGCGATTGAAGGTGGAGCCGATAAAATTCGGATCAACCCAGGAAATATCGGGCGTAAAGAAAAAGTCGAGGCTGTTGTCAAAGCGGCTAAGGAAAAAGGGATTCCGATTCGTATCGGAGTCAATGCTGGTTCCTTGGAACGTAAAATCCTTGAAAAATACGGATACCCGACAGCAGATGGTATGGTCGAAAGTGCGCTTAACCACATCAAGATCCTTGAAGACCTCGATTTCCACGACATCATCGTATCAATGAAAGCATCAGACGTGAATTTGGCTGTAGAGGCATATGAAAAAGCGGCAAAAGCGTTCGACTATCCGCTTCACTTAGGAATTACTGAGTCTGGAACTTTGTTCGCAGGAACGGTAAAAAGTGCTGCTGGACTTGGAATCATCTTGAACAAAGGTATCGGAAATACCGTCCGTATTTCATTGAGTGCAGACCCTGTTGAAGAAGTGAAGGTCGCGCGTGAACTGTTGAAAACGTTCGGACTGGCTTCCAATGCTGCAACATTGATTTCTTGTCCGACATGTGGACGAATTGAAATCGACTTGATTTCCATTGCGAATGAAGTCGAAGAATATATCTCTAAGATTAAAGCACCACTAAAAGTGGCTGTACTTGGATGTGCCGTAAACGGACCTGGTGAAGCCCGTGAAGCCGATATCGGAATCGCTGGAGCACGTGGTGAAGGTCTTCTCTTCCGTCACGGAGAGATCATCCGAAAAATCCCTGAAGATATCATGGTCGATGAATTGAAGAAAGAAGTCGACAAGCTTGCAGAAGAATACCACGCTAAAAAAGCAGCTGAAGAAGCCGAAGCTGAAAAAGTGAAATAGAAAATGAATGAAGCTGACCGTTCAACGGTCAGCTTTTTTGTTATTTGCACAATCCCCTATTCTTATTAGAAGGCTCATTTCTAAAAGATTGTTGCTTTAAGTCATTTAAAAATCACCTTGTGCAGGTTGATTGGAGAGCAAGGTGCGAGACTCCAGCGGGATCAGCGGGATAGGTGAGACCATTCACTTTTGACCCACCACGTCCTATGGTGAACGTCGAAAGCCAGCACATCCTGTGCAAGTGAGTGGGCTCACCGCACGCCCCGCGGAAAGCGAGCATCCTGAAGCGAAAATCAACGACTATCAAGAGCAACATAGTTTGAGAAAACAGCTTATTAGAAATCAAAAAACGAAGGTGGATATCCACCTTCGCTTCGTTTAGAAAAATGGTACAAAGATCAGACTGACAACAATGGATACGATCCCCAATCCGATTGCCCAGTTCGCCAATGTACGAGCCCCTCGTCTTCTTGCAAAAAATCCGACGATGATCCCAGCGGCACCCAACAGAATCGGAAGGAAGAATAAAGATAAGACGGATAAAGCAAGGGCGAAGTAACCTACGCCTCTACCTTCGTTTATATCATCCGTATCCTTATCAAAGTCATCCTCACGATTGACGTCTTTATCGTGCACGCGTTCCTGTTCTGGAAGAGGGAGAACCTCAGCGGCTGTTTCTTCCATAAAGTCTGCTTCGTACTCTCGATCTTTTCGTTCCTCACGATTGTATCGATTTTCCATCAGCAATCCCTCTCTTTCCTAAAAAGTTGAGGAGCCTTCTTATTATTCGTTTCGGTTTGGCCTTTCATTATGACAATGATTGTTAATCACCCATGTGACGAGCAATGGTAAAAAAAGAAAAATCCACCCATTTTAGAATGGATGGATCCTCAATATGATGGTTAATGTTTCGGGCGGAATGTGTGACAACAAGTTTCAGCACTGTGTTTCGCTGAATCTCTATGCAAGTCTCCTTCAGCCAGACTTCCGCTAACGGACATGTCTACATTCTGATCTGCGTGTTGATCGATTTCGACGAGAATGGCATCGGCTTGACAGTTGTTTCCTTCGCCCCAGTATACGCAATTGGCTACGTTACACTTTACAGTTGGCATGAGATCTCCTCCTTATCGGATAGCGTTCCTCGCATACCAACTTTTCATGATTTAATTGAAATGAAAATCGCGTGGAAATCAATGACATTCCTGGCAGTACCCATAAATTTCAAACTTATGGTCTGTAATGAAAAAATCATCCGATTGAATTTCATTCATCGGGCAAGCCTGGATTGCGCTCGTCTTTCCACATTCCAGACAAATCATGTGATGGTGATGTCCAGACGTTGCACAGGAGAATCGAAATCGCTTTTCACCATCGAGTTCGGTCTCTTCAAGTATTCCGAGATCGGTAAAAACCGCAAGATTCCGGTAGATTGTGTCAAAGCTCAGACCAGAGAAGGTTGGCTTCAAATGTTCCAATACATCTCTGGCAGTCAAATATCTACGCTCACGGGCAAACAACTGTAAAAACATTTCCCTTTTCCGTGTGAACTTGTATCCATTGTCTTTCAATATATCCAGTGCTTCACGAACTTCCATCCTTATGCCTCCTTAGATCGTTGAAACGCATAACGATACTTTTTCCAAGTGATGACGATGATCAGAATCAGAGCAGATAATAAAACGATCGTCCCACCTGGTGCTAAGTCGAAATAATAAGCTGTAAATAAACCTGTTATGACGGCTGTCTCTCCAAAAAGAATCGCGATCCATATGGTTTGTTTGAATCCTTTCGCAATTCGTATGCTCGCCGCGACAGGTAATGTAATCAATGAAGAAACAAGTAAGATCCCTACGATCCTCATTGAGGCTGCAATGACCAGCGCAACCATCACCATGAACAGGAACTGAATGAATCTGGAACGAATTCCAGCGACTTGCGCCTGGTCTTCATCAAAAGATAAAAGGAAAAGTTCTTTATAAAATAATACAATGGCAATAGTGACTACGACAAGGATGCTCAACACCATCCACACATCGGAGCTATCTACTGCGATGATGCTCCCGAACAGATAGTTGAACAAGTCCGTATTGAATCCATTTGCCAAGGAAATGAATACGACACTGAGTCCGATACCGACAGACAGAATGATCGGAATCGCAAGCTCTTGATAATGTTTGTATTCTTTTCTTAAGCGTTCAATCAATACCGATCCTGTGACAGAAAAGGCCATTCCAAGATAAACCGGGTTCAACATTTTGAACGCGCCAATTTGTTTACTGATCAATAAGCTTGCCGCTATACCTGCAAGAGTGATATGGGAGAGAGCATCTGCGATGAGAGCCTGTCTCCTTACGACGATAAATACTCCTAGTAATGGCGCCAGGAAACCAATCATGAGTCCGACGAAAGCTGCATTCCGTATAAAGTCATATTGTAAAAAATCTGCAATCATATTAAGCACCTCTTAGTCATGCTGATGATCCATCGCATGTACAGGATGGCCATAGAACGAAGATAATTCGCGATTGTCCATGTTTTCATATTCGTGCGTGTCTCCATGGAAATGCAATCGTTTATTCAAACATGCAACATGTGTGACCAGGTCCGTTACAGGTCCCATGTCATGCGTTACCAAAACGAGCGTAATGCCGTGTTCTCTATTCAACCGTTTCAACAGCTCATAAAAATCGTCCACGGACGATGCGTCTACTCCGACAGTCGGTTCATCCAAGATGAGTAGCTTCGGATCACTGACGAGAGCTCTGGCGATGAATGCTCTCTGCTGCTGCCCCCCTGATAACTCACCGATGTTCTGATTTGTGTATTCGTCTAAGCCTACGGTTTGAATCGCTTGCATGACCCGTTGCTTATGGGATTTTTTCATGAACCGGAACATACCGATTTTACCGAACAAACCCATGGACACGACTTCGAATACGGTTGCTGGAAATCCGGAATTGAAGCTGTTCGCTTTCTGGGACACATAACCGATCCTGTGCCAGGCTCTGAATTTCTTCACATTTTCACCGAATAAATGGATCGATCCCTGGTGTAACGGGAGAAGTCCGAGCAACAATTTGATCAATGTCGATTTACCTGAACCATTTGGCCCTAGTAACGCCAGGAATGATCCTTCTGGAACATCCAGGTTGATTTTTTCTAAAACAGGTCGTTCTTGATAGCTAAAAGTCACATTATTTATGGATACGACTGATGATTCCATCGTGATCCCCTCTTTCATTTATAAAGTTCGGTATTATAGGAATGATTACGATTTACCTTATTAGTATATCTTAATATATCTGTTTGTAAAGTTAAAAGGCTGACACGATCTTGTGCCAGCCTTTCATCTTGGTATTATTTCTTTCCTACCGCAATCAATTCTTGTTCTTCTGCCTTTTCTTGTATTTCTTTTGCGTACCAGCTCTTTGCGTGGCCTTCTTTTTGAATGTACTTCTCAAGTCCATAGATGCCGCGGTGATACGCAGTCAATGCTTTATCCCAATCATCGTACTTCGCATGCAGATAGTCCAAATAAACAATTGAAAGCTGGATCGCATAATAAGGATCGAATAGCTGTTCTTTACTTTCGTATTTCATCCCAGCCATTTCTGCAATCCACGGTGCGGTATTCTCCATGAACTGAGCCATACCATAGGCTCGTCCATACTTCGTTTCCGGACCTACCAGTGTTGGATCAAACTTGTTTCCCGTCTCCACACGTAACAACTCGTAGACGATATAAGGGTCCACATCGTTTCTCAATGCCTCGCGTACTAGAAATTTGCCCCATTCTTCTTTAAAGCGGCCGTCGCTTTCTTTTTTGAATTGCTTCGAAAGTTTCTCCGCCTTCTTGCGAATGACATAACCGCTTTTTTGGGGTTTATCCTCTTTGCCCTTCTGCTTATAGAAGGACACCATTTGTTGATAATCTTTTTCAGATTCCAACATCAAAGTCTCCGCCTTCTCCTTTTCAAGATCTTCTTTCAACTCATGATTTTGAAAAAGGGTATATGAAAATGCTGCGATCAAAGATAAAATTGTTCCTGTTAACATGTATAAATACTTTTTGTTTTTCAATAAAAACACCTCATTTACAAGTAGGTATTTTGACACACGTCCTCCATCATAGATGAATTCAGTAGCCAAATCAAGTAAACGAGGCTATGTAACCATATTCTTACATTTCAATTAATGAATTGGGGATTTGAACTTAGCGCCTTTTGTTTCTTGGGTGTTCATAATCGTAATAAACGCCTGTTTATCAATGTCATACACGATATTCTTCAACTTGGTCACTTCCAACCGAGTAATAACGGCATAAATGACTTCTTTCTGCGCATCCGTGTATCCACCTTTACCCATCAATTTAGTCGTACCACGGCCAAGACGGTCTAAAATAGCACCTGATATTTCCTCATAATGATCCGATACGATCAAAACGGCTTTCGTTTCATCCAGTCCTTGTATTACAGTGTCAATCGTCTTGAACGCAATATAGTATGTAAGGATGGAATACATGGCGCGTTCTGGCCCGAAGACAAAACCGGCCCATGCAAATACGAAAATGTTTAAGAACATGACGATTTCTCCGATGGAGAACGGGATTTTTTTCGTAATCAGAATTCCGAAAATTTCAGTGCCATCCAGGGAGCCTCCATGCCGGATCACAAGCCCGACTCCGACACCTAACACAAGACCTCCGAATACTGTTGCAAGAATCAATTCATTTGTAAAAGGTTCTAATCCATGAAGCAGCGGTTCAAATATTGCAAGACTCAAAATACCTACCATAGAGGATACGACAAACGTCTTACCAATTTGCTTATAGCCTGAGAACATGAATGGAAGGTTTAAAATGACGACAAGAACAGCAAAGTTCAATGGGGTCAGATAGTCTAAAATCAGTGAGACACCGATGATTCCACCATCAATGATTTTGTTCGGAATCAAAAAAAGTTCGATGGATACCGCAGCAAGACCTGCACCAAGGATAATCATGATCAAGCGGTAAATTAAATGGCCTATACTCTCTTTTTTATGTTGTTTTGGTTGTACCATGGGTCACTCCTCTGATCTTTTTTATATGTTCATTATATCACGTACACTTGAAACTCTTAAAAATTTCGCTATAATTAACAATCGTGGCATATTTCATTTGCCATGGGCGGGAGAGGGTTACATTTTAGAAAGAAAGGTTTTAGATGAAACAATTTATTGAAAATTGGTTCCGACTTTCAGCACAAGATACGTCCATTAAACAAGAGCTTGTCGCTGGTATTACCTCTTTCTTCACAATCAGCTATATCATTATCGTGAATCCGCTGATCTTAGCAGACGCAGGCATTCCTTATTATGGTGCTTTGATGGCGACCATCCTCGTCAGTATTATTTCATGCTTGTTCATCGGATTATACGCGAACGCTCCGATTGTTTTATCACCTGGAATGGGCGTTAACGCATTTTTCACGTACACGATCGTCGAAGGAATGGGATTGACCTGGCAAGAAGGTCTCGGTGCTGTCATTATGGCAGGAATCCTGTTTTGTATCGCAGCATTTACACCGATCAAATCACTCTTGTCAAAAGCGGTCCCAGAATCCTTGAAACATGGGATAACCGTTGGAATCGGATTGTTCCTGGCGTTCATCGGCCTCCAAAAAGCCGGAATCGTCGAGAAGAGTCCCGACACATTCGTGAAGCTTGGTGATTTAAGTGAACCGACCACATTACTTGCACTTGCTGGGTTCATCATCTGTCTGACCCTCTATGTGAAGAAAATTAAGGGAGGATTCATCTTATCTGTCCTTTTCATTTCAGTCCTAGCTTACTTCTTGGATTTGACACCGAAAGCACAGGCAGTTGATAACGATGCTTCCCTATTGATATTTGCAGCAGATTTGACAGGTTGGATGACAATGGACTTTTGGATTGCGTCCTTTTCACTAGCATTGATTTTGATTGTGGAAAATATGGGGTTATTACACGGTATGTTACCTAATGCTGACAAATTCGACCGTTCTTTCCAATCCAGTGCGTTTTCAAGCGTTCTATCGGGGATGTTCGGAACGAGTCCGACGATCTCAACTGCTGAAAGTGCATCCGGGATTGCAGAAGGCGGACGTACAGGACTGACAGCAGTAATAGCTGGTTTACTGTTCACCTTATCGATCTTCGCCATTCCTTTGTTGTCTGGTATTCCTGATGCAGCTATCGCACCGATCCTTATCGTTATCGGTGGTGTGATGATGCAATCGATTCAATATATCAAGCTAGAAGACTTCACAGAAAGTTTTCCAGCCTTCATGATCATTGCATTGATTCCATTGACTTACAGCATCGTAGATGGTTTGGCATTCGGATTCATCGTCTATCCAATCATCAAAATGGCAGTCGGACAGTTCAAACAAGTCCCACGGACCATGTATGTCATGGCATCCTTGTTCATACTGAATTTCGTATTCCACTTTTATATGTAAGCTAGAAAATCGCAAGCGCCAACGGAGACATCACATCTCCGCACCAATTACTATACATGCTTATCTAAAAAGAACAGCTGAACGTCAGCTGTTCTTTTCGTTTATGAACGGAATCGTGAATGTGATGGTCGTTCCTACTTCAAGCTCACTGCCAATCTCAAACGAGCCACCATGTTCTTCGATTATCTTCTTACAGAGTGGAATTCCGATACCGTTTCCTTTTTCTTTCGTGGTAAAGAATGGTCTTCCCAGTTGCTCTAAGACCTCCTGCCCCATCCCAGGACCCCGGTCTCTGAAGATCACTTCATAATGATTTTCTTTACTATTCCCTTCCAACTGGATGTATCGATCTTCTTTCTGGTTACTGCAGGCTTCAATGGAATTCCGTAAGAGATTGAGAACGACCTGTTTCACCATGGATTCGTTCACCATGCTGAATCGTTCGCACTCATCGACTTGGTATTCAAAAAAGAGATTATGTAACAGACATTCGGATTGTATGATATGAATCAGTGACTTGATGATCAAGTCTGGTCTTTGTTTCTGTTTATGCACTTTCCTTCTCGAGACAGATAAAAAGTCTTCTATGATCTCATTCATACGCGCTAGTTCAGACAAAACCGTATCATAATATTTGCTGAAGTCCTTCGTAACAGAAGATAACTGGATGAAGCCTTGTATGACGGACAATGGATTTCTCAACTCATGCGCCACACCAGCCGCTAAATGAGATACCGACTCCATTTGCTTTTTGTATAACAATAAATTTTCAAATCTTTGTTGAGGGGATCGATCATATAGAACGAAACGTATACTTTCATCAGATTCGAAGTACATCCCTTTTATTTGATACAGGATGTCATCTTCATAATAGAATCGTTCGTTCACGATCTTTGTGGAGCGTATTTCTTTCGTCATTTGTTGCATATGGGATAAAAGAGGATGGTGTATATTGAGATAATGCAGGTTCTGACCTTTCAATTGGTTGACAGACTCTAAGTCGAAGAACAACTTCATCCTTTCATTGCAACAGTCGATTATATCATTGGAAGTGATCGTCAAAATTCCGATCTCGAGTTCACGGAACATGAATTTACGGAATTCGTACTCTTTTTCAAACTGTCTTTTATAGTCTGATTCACTTTTCAGTCCGTGTTCACCCACATTTTCGTTGATGATTTTTCCATAAAGGACGATTTCATCATCAAGCAACTTTCCTCGGTATTCCACAGTCAGCAATTCATCGTCCACCGTATGTTTCAATATTTCATTTGCATACTGTTCGATTGTTAAATCTTCAATGAATGCGTATGCCTGAGGTTGATCTTCCCTCAAAAACAAATCATAGAAGTTTGGTGAATCATGATTTAATATGGAAGATTGTGCTGCTTTATTCGATTCTATTATCGTTCCATTTGGTTGTATAAGTAAGTAAAGATCATCTGAAAGATCGTTCATGATATGTTGAAAGGCTGCAAATGTCTTATCTGATTGACAGAATTGCATAACATGCACCCCACTACCCTTTGACATAGTATTTTTATTATACTAAATATACTTTCCAATACCTAGTGCAACCACCAAAAAATCCCTAGACATATATCGTCAAAAAGCTACAAATCATTAGGCAAATTAAGACGTTTTATCCAACTTTGGATACAAGCACAGATTAGGTACCCTCCTCATAAATTATGCCATGAGGAGGGAACAGGAAATGAATCCTTTTTTACAACAAATGATCAATCATAAGCTGAACACATTGTCTGCTGAGGAATTGATCGCTTTGGCTTCCCAATACAATATCCAATTGACGAACACGCAAGCGAGCCAAATCGTCCGCATACTTAGAGAAGAAAAAATCGATGTCGCCAACGTCCAACAGAGAGAAAGAATCATAAAAAAAATCGAAGCCGTCACCAATCCACAAGTTGCTCAAACGATCCAGACCATGTTCCAATCCATCGTTCGTTGACCATCTATAACATAGAAAAAAGAGGATAACCAATCACGGTTAACCTCTTTCGTTTTATTTATCCTTGCATGATCTTTTCGAGTAGATTCTCTTCGAATGACTGGTTGCGTAGCATTTCAATCTCATGCTTATATGGCGGCTTCTTATTTTTCTTATCTTCTCCCACGTAAGGCGTTTCCAAAATTTTCGGTACGTCTTTCAATTGCGGGTGGTGGATGATGTAGTTCAATGTTTTGAATCCGATCTTACCGAATCCGATATTTTCGTGACGGTCTTTTCCTGCTCCGCGTTCATTTTTACTGTCATTAATATGAAGGACTTTCAGACGGTCAAGTCCAACGATTTTGTCAAACTCGTCTAAAACACCATCAAAGTCGTTAATCAAATCATAACCGGCATCATGTGTGTGACAAGTATCAAAACAGACGGATAGCTTTTCATTGTGGGTGACCCCATCAATAATTGCCGCCAATTCTTCAAACGAACGACCACATTCAGAACCTTTTCCAGCCATCGTTTCCAATGCTATTTGGGCGTTTTGCTCTTTTTCAAGAACTTCGTTAAGCCCTTCAATGATTTTTTTGATTCCAGCTTCAGGTCCTGCACCGACATGAGCACCTGGGTGCAGTACAATCTGCTTTGCACCGATCGCATCCGTACGTTGGATTTCTGAAGTTAGGAAATCGACTCCTAAGCGGAATGTTTCCGGCTTCGTCGTATTTCCAATATTGATGATATAGGGAGCATGTACGACGATTTCATCAATGCCATTATCTTTCATATGGGCAGTTCCGTTTTCAATATTCAGTTCTTCGATCGCTTTTCTACGAGTGTTTTGTGGCGCGCCTGTATAGATCATGAAGGTGTTTGCACCGTAAGATACAGCTTCTTCACTCGCTCCTAACAACATCTTTTTACCACTCATCGACACGTGGGATCCTAATTTCAACATCACTTATTCCCCCTAAAGTCTATTTGTTTCTTTTTCTGTTATATTGTTTCTGTTTCTCCTGAAACTTCTTCTTGTATCCAGGTTTGACTTTCTTCGGTTTCGGCATGACGTATTCTTTCGGATTTTTCTTCTTTTTCGGTTTCGTTTTTTGAATGTTCAGGTCGACCCATTCGTCCCCTTTTAAATCCTGATGTTTGAAGTCGATACCTTTCTTTTCAATCTTCTCTAATAGTTCCATTTCATCGCGTTCATACAAGACCGCCGCAATTCCGCTCATCCCTGCTCTTCCAGTTCGACCGGAACGGTGGATATAATAGTCGAGGTCCGTTGGTATTTGATAGTGGATGACATGACTGATACCTTTAACATCAATTCCTCTGGCAGCAAGGTCCGTTGCGACGAGATATTGACACTCTGCATTCGCAACACGTTTCATGACGTTCTTTCTCGTACGAGGAGGAAGATCACCATGTAGACGGTCGACGTTTAGTCCTTCTGCCATCATCGCATCGGCAAGTTCATCTGCATCCTTTTTCGTATTGGCAAAAATGATCGCCAAGAATGGATTGAATTTCTTCGCGATGTCCATCGTCAATTCAATCCGGTCTCTGTGACGAACCGGAATCGCAATGTGCTCGATCTCACTAGGTGCAGCCTGTTCTGGTTTGACATGGACATGCTTCGGGTTGTTCATGTACTTCTTCAAGAATGGTTCCAGGTTTTCAGGGATTGTTGCTGAGAACACCATCATCTGAAGATCATGTGCCATTCTGGACGCAACTTGATCCACATCTTCGATAAAGCCCATGTCGAGCATCTGATCTGCTTCGTCGACAACAAGCATGTCCGCGTTAAATACGGAAAAGCCCTCTTGAACAACGAGATCCTTGATTCGTCCTGGCGTTCCGATAATGATGTGTGGTTCATTTTTCAGTTGATCAATCATTCTCTTTCGGTCTGTACCGCCGACAACGGTCTTGACATTGATTTTAGAGTCTCCAACCAATTGAACAGCGACATCATACACTTGTCTCGCAAGCTCCCGTGTAGGAGCTGTTATGACAGCTTGTACTTTTTGCACCTCAGGATCGACTTTTTCGAATATCGGCAAAAGGAATGCAAGCGTTTTGCCCGATCCAGTTTGCGACTGTCCAATGACATCCTGCCCTTTCAGAATGCTTGGAATCAAGCGTTCCTGAATTTCTGTCGGTCGTTCAAAATCTAATTTTCGTATCGCTTCAAATAAAAACGGTTTGAATTGAAACCGTTGCTCAAATACATTTTTATCCATTATTATCACCTTTTATTAGTAATTCCACAGTCAAAACTTTGTCCAATAACAACTGTACGCGCTCAATCGTTCAGTGCCTTTTTTGAACAGCCTCTTAGTATTATAGAGGAAAAAGAAAGACAACGCTAATCTTTTTGGGGATATACCCATTCTTTCGGTGGATGGACACCAAACATTGTACCATCGCATATCTTGTTTATCAGAATAACCACTTTTGTGTAAAGTTATTGAGAGTATGATGAAAGGAGCATCTATATGTACCGTATGCCTCCCGGTTTCGGTCCCCCTGGTATGGGACCCATTTCGCAGTTCGGTCAAATGATGCCTTATAGAGGGGGAGGACTTCCAGCTGGTCGTACGCTTGGATTTCTAAGCCGCTTCCTATCGCCAAATCCTGGTGCAGGCAGCGGGCTCAACCTAATAGGTATGGTTGAAAATGTTCAGAAAGTGATGAAGATGGCGGATACAGTCAAACCGCTCGTTCAACAATATGGTCCAATGGTAAAAAATTTACCTTCTATGCTTCAATTGTTAAAAGAATATCAAAACTATTCTTCGGAATCGGACTCTGAAGAGGAAGATTCATCTACAGAGGAAAAAGAGGAACAACCTGTACAGAAGAAGAAACGACGATCTACAACGGGTACGAAACCTGTAAAAGGAAAAAAGTCTAGCGGAAAAAAGTCCCGTGGAACAAAACCCAGTGGGAGAACGAAGGCTAGTAAAAGTACTTCTTCTGAGGTGGTAAATAAAAAAGAAACTTCCTCAAAAGGAACGAATAAAGACACGAAGAATACAAAAATCACTAAAACGGTCACGAAAAAGAAGGTTCCCCAGGTAAAACGGATTCAGTCTACACCCACAGGGCAAAACCGGAATTCCGTACCGAAACTTTATATATAACGATTGTTTATTTGTCAATCGGATAGGTCCTCCTTTATAATAAAGCCATGAGCGCATGTATAAAGGAGGACCTTTTTGTATGAAGGTAATGAAGGTTTCACCGCGCGGTTATTGTTATGGCGTTGTTGACGCGATGGTAATCGCTCGACAAGCTGCAAGTGATCCAGATGTACCTAGACCAATCTACATTCTTGGTATGATTGTTCATAATAGACATGTTACAGATGCATTTGAAGAAGAAGGTATCATAACACTTGATGGCCCTAACCGTTTAGAGATATTGAAGCAAGTTGATAAAGGAACTGTCATTTTCACAGCACACGGCGTATCGCCTGAAGTAAGACGTGTGGCGAAGGAGAAAGGTCTTCACACCATAGATGCAACATGTCCTGACGTTACAGTGACACATGACTTGATTAGGGAAAAGAGAGAACAAGGCTATCATGTTGCCTATATCGGTAAAAAAGGTCACCCGGAACCTGAAGGAGCGATGGGGATCGCACCGGATATCGTCCATCTGATCGAAACGGAAGAAGATGTCCGAAACCTGGATATTCAGGCTGATAAAGTTCTGATCACCAACCAGACGACGATGAGTCAATGGGATGTTCAACATTTGATCAATATGATCCAAGAAAAATATCCACAGGCAGAAGTACACGAAGAAATTTGTAAGGCTACCCAAGTACGTCAAGAAGCCGTAGCTGTGCAGGCCGTTGATGCCGACTTACTTCTTGTTGTCGGAGATCCGCGAAGCAACAACTCAAATCGTCTTGCTCAAGTTTCCTGGGAGATTGCAGGTACACCATCACACAGAATTTCGGATGTATCTGAAATCCAGCTTGAGTGGTTGGAGAGTGTAGAAACAGTAGCTGTCACAGCTGGCGCTTCAACTCCGACTCCAATTACGAAAGAAGTCATCATGTTCCTCGACCAATACGACCCGAAAGACGAATCGACATGGCAAAGGGAACGAAAAGTGAAGCTTAGTAAGATCTTACCTAAAGTAAAAACAGCGAAGAAATAATCTAAAAGGAAGCTCAACCGGTACCGGTTGAGCTTTTTCATATTTGTGAAGGTTTAGGGGCTATCCTGCTCCAAATTCTTGGAAAGCTCATTTTCGGGAAGGATAGAGCGCCTACCCTGCCCCAAACTTGTAGAAAACTCATTTTCGGGGAGGATAGAGCGGCTACCCTGCCCCAAACTCATGGAAAGCTCATTTTCGGGAAGGATAGAGCGTCCCACCCTACCCCAATTTATATACAAAAGAAACGGACACCACCAACTTTGTGTGTCCGTTCCCCTTTTTAAACAAACTTAAATGGATCTGTGTGCTCTCTTGAACGGTAGATTTCGGTGGAAGTTCCCTTCTTACCGAGCCACTCTGTCAAAATGTCTGCTACCCCATCAATCATGACTTTTTCAATGTTGTGTCCAGGATCGATGATCGCCATGCCTTCCATCCAGGCATCGTGTGCATAGTGATATTTGATATCTCCGGAGATATAGACATCTGCTCCTTTAAACATCGCTTTGCTGATGAAGTCGTTCCCTTCACCACCGGAGACAGCAATCTTTTTCACTTTTTTATCCAGGTCACCGACAACTCGAACGCCGTCCAGCCCGAACTTCTCTTTCAGTAGTTGGGCAAGCTCACCTACGGTCGTTTCTGCCTTCGGTTTTCCGATGCGACCAACTCCGAACATTTCACCCGGATTATCGAGGACAAGCAGATCGTAAGCCACTTCCTCGTAAGGATGCGCCTTTTTCATTGCTGTCATGACATCTTTTTCAATGCTCATCGGATAGAGTGTTTCAATCTTCACTTCATCCACGTACTCCATCTTGCCTTGTTCACCGATAAAAGGGTCAGTTCCTTCACGTGGCATGAATGTCCCGGTACCTGGAGTGTTGAACGTACAATGGCTGTAGTTTCCGATGAAACCGGCACCTGCATTTCCTAAGGCATCTCGGACTGTATCTGCATGAGTTTCCGGAACAAACACGACAAGCTTTTTCAACTTGTCTTCCATTGTGTCGACTAAAACCTCAGTATCTGTCATACCGATAACTTCCGCGAGCAAATCGTTTACTCCGCCGACTGCTACATCGAGATTGGTGTGTGCGGCATAAAGTGTAATGTCATGCTTAATCAGTTTTTGGATCGTTCGCCCATGCGAGGTATCCGGATCGATCTTTTTTAACGGTTTGAAAAGGAGCGGGTGGTGAGCGAAGATGAAATCGACTCCTTCCCGGATCGCCTCATCAATGACAGGCTCAATGACATCCAGTGTGACCATGATCTTTTTCACACGTTTATTTCGTGATCCAACCTGCAGACCGATGGGGTCCCAATCCATCGCCATCCATTTAGGTGCGAGCTGATCGATCCGCTGGATGATTTCTTGAGCATGGACATAGTTTTCACTCATTTTATCGCCTCCGTAACAAATTCGATTTTCTTCTCTAACTCGTTTTTCCGTTTAGTGATTTCGTCTGAAGGAATCGCCTGTTGAAGCTGTCTGACGATCCTTTCCCAATTGTTCTTTTCCCGTTTCCACTTCTTTTTGAACGTCTCACTTTTTTCCTGAATCAAAAATGGTCCTAGAAGTTTTTCGGCTTCTGTTAGTTTTTCCGGATTCTTAGAACGTTTAGCAACGAGGATTTCGTAGATTTTCTCATCTTCTTCCAAAATCGATTCATTAACGAGTACCCACCCATTCACTTCTAACCACTCTCGAATAAATTTGGCACCCATGTTCGGTTGTAAGACGAGCCGCTCTACTCCAGGGAGTCTGTCTTTTCCCCGGGTTAAAATGTTACTGATCAACTGACCGCCCATCCCCGCAATGACGACGACGGATACTTCGTGTGCCGAGATAACTTCGAGCCCATCGCCCATCCGCACCTCAATCTGATCCTCCAATCCAAGTGCTTTCACCTGGGATAATGCGGAATCAAATGGACCTTTATTCACTTCCCCTGCGACCGCATGTCGGATGATGCCTTTTTGCACACCATAACATGGCAAGTATGCATGATCGGATCCGATATCTGCAATGGTCGCTCCTTCTGGTATGTATGTTGTCACTTTTTCTAATCGTTTCGATATAGCTATCATCGTTCTCTCACCTATTCTATTGGTCTATACTCCCCATACTATAGCTTTTTTTGGTATCCCAATCAACTTCACAAGCAAATATAAAAAGGGCCTTCCCAAGCGTTTGCTCGAGTCAGCCCTTTTCTATGATTGATTAATGGCTATCTTCTTTCTTCTTCTCGCCTTCACCTTCGCCGCCTTCTTCACCGCCGTTGACTAAGAATTCAGCGACTTTTTGTGCTTCTTCTACACTCAGGCCTTGGGCTGGCATTTGTCCTTTACCATTTTGGATGATGTCTACGATCTCATCTGGTTTATACTTAGAACCAACATCTGTCAAGCTAGGTCCTACTCCACCTTCAAGGTTTTGTCCATGACATGAAGTACAACTTTGCTGGACCAGTTCTTCACCCGACTTCGTTTCGCCTCCGCCGGCCGCTTGTTCTTTAGCTTCATGAACGCCTACTGCAGACATAACTAACATGATAGCAATTCCTACAACAGCAGTAATGGCGAATGGAATCAATGGATTTCTTTTCATCTCTAATCCTCCTTTTGATGCAGGTTATTCTCTGTTATTGTTTCCTACCTATGTAATAGTAAACAAGCCATTTACTATTTTACTTGAAAATTGATAGGAAGGAAAGCCTTAAACGATAGAGATGATAGGATTGTCATCATTTGGACACGTTTCCATTGCCACACCCAAAGTATTTAAAGCTGACGATTATACGATTCCGGTTGATTCTTCCTTCCACTGCTGGGCCAATTCTCTTAATTTGTATTTTTGAATTTTTCCTGAAGCGGTCATCGGATATTCATCGACTATGAAAATGTATTCCGGAATTTTATAGCGGGCAATTTTCCCTTCACAATAAGAGCGAATTTCATCAGCTGTGATCCCATCGCCTTCTTGTACCTGTACACATGCCGCTACTTTTTCACCGTACTTTTCATCCGGGATACCGATTACTTGAACATCAACAATAGATGGATTGGTATAAAGGAACTCTTCGATTTCACGTGGGTAAATGTTTTCTCCCCCGCGAATAATCATATCCTTTAACCGGCCAGTGATTTTCACGTACCCCTCATCATCCATCGTGGCAAGGTCACCCGTATGAAGCCAACCATCAGAATCAATCGCTTTCGCGGTGGCTTCTGGCATGTTGTAGTAGCCTTTCATGACGAGGTATCCACGCGTACAAAGTTCACCTTGTACTTCAGGTGCGACTTCATCATTCGTGACAGGATCGACGATCTTCACTTCAGCAACCGGATGTCTTTTCCCGACTGTTTCAACTCGTCTCTCAATCGGGTCATCCGTACGCGTTTGTGTGATGACTGGTGATGATTCCGTTTGACCATAGGCAATCGTGATTTCTTCCATTCCCATGAGATTGATGACTTTTTTCATGACTTCAATCGGACATGGCGAACCTGCCATAATTCCTGTTCTTAATGTAGACAGATCATAGTCATCGAAGGTTTCGAGATTCAACTCCGCGATGAACATCGTTGGTACCCCATGTAGACCTGTACATTTTTCCTTCTCGACAGTCTGTAGTACCAACTCTGGGTCGAATTGGACGATTGGTACCATCGTTGCTCCGACAGAGACACAGGCGAGTGTACCGAGTACACAACCGAAACAATGGAAAAACGGAACAGGTATACAGAGCCTGTCCTCATGTGAGAGGCTCATCGCATTCGCGACCTGGTACCCATTGTTCACGATGTTATAATGCGTGAGCATGACCCCTTTAGGAAAGCCGGTCGTCCCACTCGTATATTGCATGTTGATGACATCATGGACATCCAATTCATTTTCACGTGCAGCGAGTTCTTCCTCCGTTACCGACTCCCCTAGAGCAAGGAACTTGTCCCAGCTTAATAGCCCGTCAGCCTCTCCTTCTTCCATGTACACGAGCTGGTTCAGGACCGGGAGCACCTCTGAGCTCACTTTTCCATCATTCCCTGTTTGACCGATGATCGAGTGGATGATTTCTACATAAGAGCTATCTCGGAATTGATCCATCATGAACAATGTCGTCGTATCGGATTGCTTCAATAAATATTCGAGTTCACTCTTTTGATAGTTTGTGTTGACCGTAACAAGGACAGCTCCCATACGAGCTGACCCGAATTGTAAAAGCAGCCATTCAAAACGGTTCGTGGACCAGGCGGCAATATGTTCTCCTTTCTGAACGCCCATTGCCATCAAGGACTTGGCAACTTGTCCAGTCAGTTGATAAAACTCTTCGTATGTATGACGTATTCCCTCTTTGCTGTAGACGACAGCTTCTCGTTCAGGCCATTTTTCTGCTTTCTCTTTCAATAGTTCGCCGATGGTTTGATTCAAGTACATGAAACAGCACCTCCATAGAGTTATTGAATATTTCTAATTATCTGAATTCAAAAGAGAAATAGAGAGGGGATTGGAAATTCAATCCCCTCTTTCCTTGTTCATTTTTTAGCAGCCGATCTCTCGTGCGATGACCATACGTTGGACTTCCGAAGTTCCTTCTCCGATTTCAAGAAGTCTTCCGTCACGATAGAAACGTTCTACATGATAATCCTTCATGTAGCCATAACCACCATGGATCTGGATTGCCTGGTCACATACTTCCATACAAATTTCAGACGCATAGAGCTTCGCCATCGAAGCTTCTTTCGCGAATTTACGACCTTGGTCTTTCAACCAAGCTGCTTTATATACTTGCGTTCTAGCTAGATCAATTTTCATCGCCATGTCTGCAAGTTTGAATTGAGTTGCCTGGAATTTAGATAATGATTGACCAAATTGCTTACGTTCCTGAGCATATGCGAGTGCTTTTTCATAAGCTGCTTGAGCAATTCCTACACCCATCGCACCGATTCCAATTCGACCCCCGTCAAGCGTAGCCAGGAATTGTCGGAAACCGTATCCTCTCTTACCAAGCATGTTTTCTTCCGGCACTCGCACATCTTCTAAAATCAGCTCTGTCGTATTAGATGAGTTCAACCCAAGCTTCTCATAGTTATCGATGACCTTGAATCCTGGTGCATCTGTATTGACGATGAACGCGGTAATTTCCTTTTTACCGCCATCGCGGTCTGTGACTGCCGTCAACGCTAAATTCTTCGCATAACTCGCGTTGGTGATGAAGCATTTGCTTCCATTAATGACCCACTCATCACCGTCTTTTACGGCTGTCGTTTCCGTTCCTCCAGCATCTGAGCCAGCGTTCGGTTCCGTGAGACCAAAAGCACCCATAGACTCTCCAGTACAAATCGGCCTTAGATATTTTTGTTTCTGCTCCTCAGTTCCGAACATATCTAGTGGTGCTCCACCTAAGGAAATGTGTGCAGAATATGTGATACCAGCGGATCCACATGCACGGCTCAATTCTTCGACAACAATCGCAAAACTGACCGCATCGGCACCGCCCCCACCGTATTCTTCCGAGAATGGTAGTCCCATCAAGCCAAGATCCCCAAGCTTTTTATAAATCTCAATAGGGAAACGTTTCTCTTTATCCCGTTGCTCAGCTCCTGGTGCCACTTCCTCATCGGCAAATTCACGGATCATTTTCCAAATCATTTTCTGTTCATCGGTTAAATCGAAATTCATTTACTCCACTCCTGACTGTTGTAATATCTCTCTGTATACGCTTACATCAATTATACGTTTAAATGCAATAATTTTTCAACAGTTAAAAAAAGTGCGAAAATATCGTCTTTCACTTGTAAATTTAATATGAATATCCTAAATTTTTCCGAAGATGGTTTGCAAATGCTTTAGAAAATAAGTAAAATAAAGGACAAGATAAGTCATTTGGTCTAATATTGTGAAATTTATAGGTTCTCTGGCATATAAAAAACACGGATCATTCAAATGACCCGTGTTCATTGGATTCTATTCTAAGAAATCTTTCAATCGCTTGCTTCTGCTTGGATGGCGAAGCTTACGAAGTGCTTTTGCTTCAATTTGACGAATACGCTCACGCGTTACACCGAATACTTTACCGACTTCTTCTAGTGTACGTGTACGTCCATCATCTAGACCGAACCGTAGGCGAAGTACGTTCTCTTCACGGTCTGTCAATGTATCTAGTACATCTTCTAGTTGTTCTTTTAACAACTCGTAAGCTGCAGCATCAGATGGAGCTAATGCATCCTGGTCCTCGATGAAGTCACCAAGGTGGGAATCATCTTCCTCTCCGATCGGAGTTTCGAGGGATACCGGCTCTTGAGCGATTTTAAGGATTTCACGAACCTTCTCTGGTGTTAGTTCCATTTCTTTACCGATTTCTTCAGGTGTCGGTTCACGACCGATATCTTGTAGCAATTGACGCTGCACACGGATTAGCTTGTTGATCGTTTCGACCATGTGTACCGGAATACGGATTGTACGAGCCTGGTCAGCGATCGCACGAGTGATGGCCTGACGGATCCACCAAGTCGCATAAGTACTGAATTTATATCCTTTACGGTAATCGAATTTTTCTACCGCTTTAATCAATCCCATGTTTCCTTCTTGGATCAAGTCTAAGAAGAGCATTCCTCGACCTACATAACGCTTCGCGATACTTACAACGAGTCGCAAGTTCGCTTCCGCAAGACGGCGTTTCGCTTCTTCATCACCGTTCTCGATACGTTGCGCAAGACTGATTTCATCATCTGCAGAAAGTAAATCAACCCGTCCGATCTCTTTCAGATACATTCTGACTGGATCATTGATCTTTACTCCAGGAGGTACACTTAAGTCGTTTAAGTCAAACTCGTCTTCCCCACTTTTGACAACCGTTTGAATATTCGGATCATCGCCTTCCTCTTCATCGACGATTTCAACCCCTTGATCACCCAAATACTCATAGAATACATCCATTTGTTCAGAATCCTGTTCAAATGGAGCAAGCTTATTGGTTATTTCGTTATAAGTGAGAACTCCTCTTTTCTTACCGAGTTCAACTAATTGTTCTTTTACTTGATCGATGGTCAATTCACCTTCCGCTTCCTGGCGATTAGGTTTCTCAGCCATACGATCCCCTCCTTCCATACTTCTAACTTCTGTTACTGACTTTTTAGAGCTTTTTTCAATTCCACGATTTCCATCGCGATTCGTGCAGCTTCAACCATGTTCTGTTCGCGTTCTGCACGCTTTTTGTCTTTCTCTCTTTCTTGTATCTGAAGCAATTTGGGATATTTCTTCACTTGCTTTACATAATCGTAAAGTTCCTGGTCTGAAATATCCTCATTGATCGTAAGCATTGCCAATTCAGTGACGACCTGCTTCAATCGTTGGTCATCCACTCTTTCTAGAAAAAGACTGATATCAGGTGTATGGCCTTCTGCATAATACGCATATAGATAAGCAGCTATCGCACTGTACTCATCGATATTGAATGCTCCGCCAAGGAGTTCTTCCACCTTTTCTGCAATACTCACATCTTTTAACATATGAGCCAGTAGTATTCGCTCCGCGTTGTGGAATGCAGGTAGCAGGCGTGAAGATTGACCGATATATTTCTTACGGTTATTCTCCCTATTTCGACCATCATTATCCTTTTTCCTCTTCTGAGATACAAAAGCCTGATATTGTTGCTGTTTCAATGCGTCCAAAGAGAGATTGAACTCTTCCGCAAGCTGTCTTAGATAGTGATCCCTCTCAACAGCTTTCGGGAGTTTTGCTATTTCTTGTAGTATCTCTTCGATATAGCGCATCCGTTCTCCTTCATCTTGGAGATTTTTTCCTCTACGCATGAACTGCATCTTAAATGCCATGACCGTTAAACTTGCCCCTATTACATCCTGCTTAAAGCGCTCACCGCCATAATTCTGGATATAGTCATCAGGGTCCATGCCAGGTGGCATTTGTGCGATACGTACATTGCAATTCACATTTTCTATGAGTTCCGTCGCTCGGAAGGCTGCATTGATTCCAGCCTGATCAGAGTCATAACATATGACAACCGTGGTGACATTCCGGCTCAAAAGCCTTGCCTGATCTTGGGTAAGGGATGTTCCTAATGTCGCCACACCATTTGTTATACCCGCTTTCCAGGCTGCTATCACATCGACATAACCTTCAAAGAGTATGACTTTATCCTCTTTTCTCATTTCAGGTCTGGCGAGATGATAAGCATATAGGGATTTACTCTTATAGAAAATTTTCGTTTCGGGACTGTTTAGGTATTTCGGTTCACCGTCACCTAGAATACGTCCCCCAAAAGCAATGTTTTTCCCTTGGGAATCCCAGATTGGAAACATGACACGATTCCGGAAGCGGTCGAAGAATTTTCCGTCAAACTCCCTTTTAGCGAGAATGCCGGCTCCAGCCATCGTTTCTAGCGAATAGTTCCGCTTTTGTAAAAAGGATGTGGCAAATTCCCAGGAGTCCGGTGCATAACCGATTTGGAAGTGCTCGATCATTTCATCCGTGAATCCACGATTATGCAAGTACTCTTTTGCTTTTTGCCCATATTCCGTGTTTGTTAAACAATGATGATATAATCTGGTTAACAAACCATGTCCTTCCTTCATGATCTCCTTCTCTTTCGAAGCTTGATCATTTTGGGGAGAAGACTGCAGCTGCGGGAGTTCCACGTTTGTGCGTTCTGCGAGGTTCTTGACGGCTTCAATGAACGTGAATCCTTCGACTTCCATCAGGAAAGAAAAGACGTTCCCGCCTTTACCGCACCCGAAACAACGATAGATCTGTTTTTCTGCTGAGACCGAAAATGATGGCGTATTTTCATTATGGAAAGGACATAGCCCAAAATAGTTGCGTCCCTGTTTTTTCAGCTGGACATATTCACCGACGATTTCGAGGATGTCATTCGACTTTTGGATACGTTCAATCGTTTCTTCAGGAATACGAGCTCCCATACTATCACCATTCTTTACTGATCGATTCTACTTTAAAACAGAAACATAATATGAACCTCAATCTGCTAAGTCTGAAAAGATATTTTTGAAGCTTTCTCTGAAACGTTCAGCATCCTCTTGTGTGAATCTGGACGGACCTTTCGTCCGATGTCCAGACCTTCTCAGTTTGCTTGAGTAATAGCGGGATTGTAACAATGAAGGCATTTCTTCGTCTGTGTAACGTTTCCCTCTCGGTGATATGACATACACACCTTTTGAAACAAGAAGACTTGCTAAACCATGATCCTGGGTAATGACAACATTCCCTTTAATCGAATGGTTGACGATATACATATCAACCGCTTCAGGTTCAGAATCAACAAGAACCCACTCTGCATTTCGGTATTGATCTGTGGCATGACTGTATGAAGCAATAAAAAAAACCTTGTACTCATAGAAATTCGAGATTTCAAGGATTGCCTTCTTTATTTGATTTGGACATGCATCTGCATCAACCAACACATTTCGAGTTTTCTTCATGTACTTGTATTTCTACATCCTCTCATTGATTCCTGCCAATTTATCAATGTTTTATATTTCAGAATATTGTCGAATAGTTATCAATAGTATGCCCACAATGTCAAGATTAATAACTTGACTTAGAAATACACACACAATTGAGTATTATAACGTATTTTTGCACAGTTGACTATTAAAAAGTATTGGCCGTGTTTTTATATTTCGACAAAAATCGGGAGTTTCCTTCTGTGAAATGAATATTTTTATTAAGCATTAAAGCCTAGTACAATATGAAAGCTCCAAATTACTGTCCGGCAGCGAATACGGGACGTACAACCCTTCTTGCGTCCTTCATCTTCTGATTTTTACGTTTTCGAGGACACAAAGACCTGCTTTCTATCCCTCATTTTGCGATTTTCACATTTTCGAGGACACAAAGGCCTGCTTTCTATCCCTCATTTTGCGATTTTCACATTTTCGAGGACATAAAGAACCTCATTGAGTCTCCATCTATCCAATTCCACACTTTCGAGCACTCATAGAATACATCTATCACCCTGAAATAAGAAGTCCCATCTAATCTACTTAAAAATTTCGTATAAACAAAAGGAAAAGAAGGGGCTGACAGATTTTTTGTGTCAACCCCTTCAACTTATGTGCAGGTTCTCGCCTTTATTACATCTTCTTTTTATGGATGTTCAAAATATAGTTAGCTGTTTCTTCGACGGCTTTGTTGGAAACATCAACGACTTTACAATCAAGCTTGTCGATGACTTTATCGAAGTATTCCAGCTCTTCTTTAATGCGATCCATGTTGGCATAGTTCGCATGGTCATCCAGCCCGAGTGCTTTCAAACGTTCCCGCCGGATGTCGTTCAACTTCTCTGGACTGATTCGAAGTCCGTAACACTTTGACTTAGACACTTGATACAATTCCTCAGGTGGTTCTACCTCAGGAACAATCGGCACATTCGCAACCTTCAAGCGTTTCAACGCTAGATACTGGGATAGAGGTGTTTTGGACGTTCTCGAAACTCCGACGAGAATGATATCCGCTTTCAAAATGCCTCTTGGATCACGGCCATCATCATATTTTACAGCAAATTCGATGGCCTCCACTTTTCGGAAATACTCCTCGTCTAGCTTATGGACTAGCCCTGGTTCATTCCGAGGTCCCTCTTCAAAAACAGAAGCCATCTGATGGATCATTGGTCCGACGATATCAACAACAGGGACCCCTTCCTCTGCTGCCTTTTCAACTAAGTATTCTTTGATTTCAGGTACGACTAATGTATATCCTATGATTGCATGGTGATCTTTTGCTAAAGAGACCACTTCATTGATGGTTTGTTTATCTTCCACATAAGGAACACGTCTGATTTCAATATTTGTAGATTTGAATTGGCTTGCAGCCGCTTTGACTACGAGTTCAGCCGTTTCACCGACAGAATCCGATACGACATAGACGACTGGGCGTTGTACTGTATCTGCCATAGGTACCTCCTTACTGCGATTTGTCTAGCACATCTCGTTAAATAATTGCGTCTCCAGAAAAGTCCACCAACGCTTTGGTAATATTCGTTTTCGTAATGCGTCCGATCACTTCGAGGTCATCTTCATTTCTCGTATCTTTAATGACCGGAACGGCATCGATCTGTTTGTCAATCAGCTTTTCCGCTACATCAATCAAAAAGTCATCTTTCGTACAAACCGTAATATTCGGCATCCTTGTCATGATGATGGTGACAGGAATGGAATTGAGGTCTTGATTTCCCATGCTTGCTCGTAATAAATCTTTCCGTGATAAAACGCCTGCAAGTTTCGCTTCCTTATTCACCACAAACAACGTTCCGACATCTTCAAGGAACATCGTGCATATCGCATCATAGACCGTTGAAGATTCTTGTACGACGACAGGTAAAGATAAATAATCTTTCACTTTGATTTGACGGATCTTCTCTGTAAGTAATTGTGCACTCGTTTTGCCTGTATAAAAATAACCGACACGAGGACGTGCGTCCAAGTAGCCTGCCATCGTCAAGATGGCGAGGTCTGGCCTGAGCGTCGCTCTTGTAAGATCTAATTGTTCAGCGATCTGTTCACCGGTAATCGGTCCAAAGTCTTTGACGATCTCGACGATTCTTTCTTGTCTATTATTCAGTTCTATTGGGAACACCACCTTACTGCCCTATATGCTATACTCTTTAGGATTCATTATATCCTATTTCCATGTAACATAGGAAGTATAATCGATTAATTGTGCCATAATGATCCAATTGTACAGCATATTGAAGAAAGAAAACGAAGACCACACGTCTGGTCTCCGTTTGCTTTTATCATTTTACCATTGAGCTCATTAAAACACTAATTGATTGAAGTCTGCAAAGGTATGGATGACGTGCGCCAATTTTTTCATTTGAGTTTGACGGTTCATCCGTAAATTTTCGTCCTCTGCATTGACCATCGTATTGTCGAAGTAGCTGTCGATGACTTCTGGTAATTCACTCAGTTTCTCGTAAAAGACGATGATATCTTCAAGCTGGTGAACGGACTCTCTCGCTTTGTCTGCTTCTACATACCTTTCAAATAGTGCTTGTTCCTCTTCATTTTCAAAGAGACTCGGATCGATTTCCACTTCAGGCTCCAGAAGGTTTTTCGAGATGTTCAGAACCCTCGTCAATGAATCGTTCATCTCTTTGAAATTGTCTTCCTTCAACGATGCAGCGAGTATCTCTGCTTTTCTCAACAAGAGATCCACTCTTCCGATCTCTCCAGTCAGAATCGCATCAATAACATCATAGCGTACGCCTTGGTCCTGCAGAATCGTCTTCATTCGGATGTTGAAGAATTCGATCAGTTGTCCATAAACGGCACTGCGGTCATTTTTTAATAATCCACGCTGTTCATACTCATCCAACACTGCGTTCAAGAGTTCTTCCAATGTGACAGGCCAGCCCTTTTGCAAGAGGATTTGCAGCACACCTGCAGCTTGTCTTCTCAATGCATATGGGTCTTGCGAGCCTGTTGGAATGATGCCGATACCGAAGCATCCGACAATCGTATCAAGCTTGTCAGAAACACTCAATACAGAACCTACAACGGTCCCTGGAAGGACGTCTCCAGAGAAACGAGGCTGATAATGTTCATTGATGGCTGCTGCAATCAGTTCTTCTTCACCGAAAAGCTTCGCATATTTTTCTCCCATCACACCTTGCAGTTCAGGGAATTCATACACCATTTGGGTCACCAGGTCGAACTTCGAAATAGTCGCAGCTCTCTGGATCGCATTTTTTGAATCTGCATCAAGCTGTAAGAGCTCACTTGAACGCTCAGCATGCGCCTTGATCCTTTCGACCTTGTTGGCTACGGTTCCTAATTCTTCATGGAACACGATCGCTTCTAAGCGCGCGAGGAAGTCATCAATCGACTTTTTCTTATCTTCATTGTAAAAGAATTGAGCATCCTTTAGACGTGCTCGCAATACTTTTTCATTACCCTTTGCCACATTTTGCAGATGAGCATGATCACCGTTTCGAATAGCAACGAAATGAGGCTGTAATTCACCATCTTTATTCTGCACGGGGAAATAACGTTGATGTTCACGCATCGATGTGATCAATACTTCAGAAGGCAGCTCCAAAAACTCCTCATCAAAATTACCGTATAATGCGGTAGGATATTCTACGAGATTGTTGACCTCTTCTAATAAGCCTTCATCAATCGGGATGATCCATCCTTCATCTTCCTGGAGGTTTTCCAATTGGTTTTGGATTGCATCTTTACGTTCCTTCGCATCTGCGATGACAAATTGTCCAAGGAGTTCTGTCGGATACTGTTCTGGCGTTTCAATCTGGATTTCTTCTCCGAGGAATCGATGACCGTAGGTCGTGCGGTCAGCCTGTACGTCTGCAACTTCGAGTTGAGGCACTTCGCTTCCATACAAGAAAAGGATCCATTTGATCGGACGGACGAATTTGAATTCCTTATTGCTCCATCGCATGTTTTTAGGAAAATGAAGGCTTTGGATGACTTGATCCAATTGATGAAGCAAGTCCATCGTCGCAACACCGGAAGTATGCTTATTGGCAAACACATACTCCGTATTTTTGACTTCCTTAAAGAAAAGATCCTGAGGGTCTACCCCTTGGCCTCTCGCAAAGCCGAGCGCAGCCTTTGACCAATTGCCTTCCTCATCCAACGCGATCTTCTTAGCCGGTCCTCTCAATTCTTCCTGTTGATCCTCTTGCTGCTCTGCAACGTCTGTCACTTTGACCGCTAAACGTCGGGGTGTCGAGTAAGGAATCACTTCTCCGAATTGGATACGATTTTCCGTAAACCATCCAGCGATTTTATCAGATAGCTGGTACATCGCATCTGTTACGAAGCGGGCGGGCATTTCCTCCAAACCAATTTCTAATAGTACGTCTCGTTTATTCATCTTCCTTCGCCCCCTTTAACATTGGAAATCCTAACTGTTCACGTTGCTCGTAATACGCTTTTGCACATTTTCTTGCGAGCTTCCTCACACGCCCGATGTATCCAGTACGTTCCGTTACGGAAATAGCGCCTTTCGCATCCAATTGGTTGAACGTATGGGAGCATTTCAATACATAGTCATATCCCGGGAAAACCAACTGCTCATCGATTGCTCGCTCTGCTTCTTTTTCATAAATATTGAAAAGATTGAAGAGCATCTCATTATCGGACACTTCAAATGTATACTTCGAATGTTCGAATTCCGGTTGATAATAGAGATCATGGTAGGTGATGCCGGAGTGCCATTCCAGATCGAAGACATTCTCCTTGTCTTGTATGTAGGACGCAAGTCTTTCGATACCGTAAGTGATCTCAACGGATACTGGCTTCGCATCCAATCCACCGACCTGCTGGAAATAAGTGAACTGTGTAATCTCCATTCCATCCAACCACACTTCCCAACCTAATCCTGATGCCGAAAGAGTTGGCGCTTCCCAGTTGTCCTCAACAAAACGGATATCATGCTCAAGTGGATCAATGCCGATCTCCTTCAAGCTCTCGAGATAAAGCTCTTGGATGTTGTCTGGAGAAGGCTTCATCACCACCTGGAATTGATGATGTTGATACAACCGGTTCGGGTTTTCCCCGTAACGACCATCCACCGGTCTTCTGGACGGTTCAACATACGCGACATTCCACGGCTCTGGTCCGATGCTTCGTAAGAACGTCATCGGATTCATTGTTCCTGCTCCTTTTTCAACGTCATAAGCTTGCATGACGAAGCAGCCTTGATCAGCCCAATAACGTTGTAATGTCAAAATCATGTCTTGTAAATTCATAACGCACCTCCACGTTTCATTTGTCGTTGTTCGTGGCTAGGGCAATTGAGAACAGAAAAAACTCCCGTTCCTATGCCCGACCAAGACATAGGGACGAGAGTTTTCCCGCGGTTCCACCCTATTTGAAGATGATTGTCGTTCACCTTCCACTTTATTGAAATGCTCCAGAGCGCCATTCCTCACTTCTCAATCTCTGGCTTCCACTCTCCCAGAGTCGCTAACATTGAGGTCAGTAAGTACTCCTCTCCATCTACGCATTTATGTTTACTTTTTGTTGAAAGTATCATAATGTTTTTCAATTCATTTGTCAACCTTCACTCGAAAGCCTGGATCTGATCAAGGAAGCGCTTGGACTTCAGCCGAATTCCGGTGTACTCATCGATATAGGTCGTTAAAACTTGTTTGAGCACTTCTTTCGTTTCCTTTTTCACCGATACATTCCCAAGTCTGGATAGGTCGATGTGATAAAACAGGTTTAAGAGTCTGGCTGTATGTGTGGACAA
Source organism: Rossellomorea aquimaris (assembly GCA_020524245.1). Taxonomy (GTDB): domain Bacteria; phylum Bacillota; class Bacilli; order Bacillales; family Fictibacillaceae; genus Pseudalkalibacillus. Next base: position 256,765 of record JAIVLN010000001.1, read on the forward strand.
TCCAAGTGCATTCAGATCAGTATGTCGGTCTTGTTCACAAAGGAATCCACCTTCTGCAATGGAAAAGTAAAAGTTGCCTTCCTTCCGACCACACATTACACAACGGTCCACTTGTGGTCCGACACCAGCAAGCCTCAGCATCTTCATTTCAAAAATTGCTTTTAAAATATCAGGATCCACATCTTCATCCAAGTAACGGAGAGATAATGAAAGAAACTCAAAAAGCGCTGAAGACGGCTTCTGATCTTCCGTTGATTTATCCAGCAATTCCACCATATAAGCGGCATAAGCGGTTTTTACTATATCTTGCTTGATACCTCGGTACGTGTGGATGATTTCGCCTTGACTCAGACTGCCAAGGCCGCTTCCCTTTTGGATGAGAAAATGAGCATGTGTGAAAAGCTGGGAAACAGAAGAGAGGCGACTTTTCGTTTTCTTCGCCCCTCTTGCCATTATTCCTAATTTGCCAAAATCCTTTGTATAAACGGTCAGTACTTTGTTTGATTCTCCGTAATCTGACGTACGGATTACAATTCCTTCTGATTTGATCAACATCTCCATCACCGCCATTTCAGTGTGGGAGTAATCAAAGTTCTGTTTCTATATAATCGCCTTTCCTTTCTTCAACTTCCAACAGGTCTGCCGATGCCTCATGGTCAGCCTCGAGTTCTTTCCACAGCAGGTACGTATCAATGTCCCCGGTTTGACAAAACAATTTCCAGGTAAAGTCCCTCATGGAATAATCTCCACCTTTCGAAAGAAAATAAGCAATCTTTAAGATTAGAATGACCTTGATTACAAATTTCATGTTATGGAATTTTTGACAATTTCGATTTTGACACGACAACTACCGAAGAAATCAATACTCGTCTTCGCTAAATCCGAAGTCCCTCAAGTTGAAAGGACGGTTTCTCCAATCCTTCTGTACTTTCACCCATAGCTCCAAAAAGACCTTCGAACCGAGAAGGTGCTCGATATCCTGACGTGCAAGGGAACCGATTTTCTTTAACATGCCACCTTGTTTGCCGATCAGGATCCCTTTTTGCGAGGATCGTTCAACCACAATTGTAGCCTGTATATCGACCATGTTACCGCCTTCACGTTGCTTCATCTGATCGATGACGACCGCAACAGAATGAGGCACTTCCTCACGTGTCAAGTGGAGCACCTTTTCACGAATCAGTTCCGCAACGACGAATCGTTCCGGGTGATCGGTCACCTGGTCCTCTGGATAATACTGAGGTCCTTCTTCTAAGTATTTTTTGATCTGGTCCATCAACGTGTTCACATTGTTTCCATTGAGAGCAGAAATCGGCACAATTTCAGCGAAATCCACTTTTTCACGGTACTGTTCAATAATCGGAAGCAGTTCGTCGGGATGTACTTTATCGATCTTGTTGATCACCAGGAAAATCGGGCTGTCCACATTTTGCAGGCGATCCATGATGAACTGATCACCTCTGCCAAAACCCTCTTCCGCATTAATCAGAAACAAGATGATGTCAACTTCATTCAACGTATCCTGCGCGATCCGGGTCATGAAATCGCCGAGCTTATGTTTCGGTTTATGAATCCCAGGAGTGTCGATGAAAACGACTTGCTCTTCGTTCGTTGTATAAACCCCATGAATTTTATTTCTTGTCGTCTGTGGTTTGTCGCTCATAATCGCAATCTTCTGTCCTAAAATGTGATTAATGAGCGTTGATTTCCCTACATTCGGACGTCCAATGATCGAAACGAACCCCGACTTGAATCCTTCTCTATTCATTTAGATCCTCCGGAGAAAATGCACCTGGCAACAGTTCACTTACCTTCAGTTCCTGTACATCTCCATTCAAATTCGTCAAGTATACAGGCATTTCAGGTGAACAAAGTTCGGAAATGACTTGTCGGCAAGCCCCGCATGGTGGTACTGGTCGCTTCGTATCCGCTACGACAGCCATTGCTGTGAAAGCTTTGTCCCCTTCAGAATAGGCCTTAAATAAGGCTGTTCGCTCTGCACAATTACAGAGACTGTAAGCAGCATTTTCAATATTGGAACCCCGATAGACTTTCCCGTCTTCAGATAACAGGGCAGCTCCTACCTGGAATTTCGAATAAGGTGTATAGGCATATTTTCTTGCTTCAATCGCTTCTTTAATCAATTCTTCTTTATTCAAATCATTCACCTCTAGGTCACTATTTCAATTAATGGTTCTGCAAATAGAAGGAATCCTATTATAACAGCAATCACACTGAAAATAAAGACAGAGCCCGCAGAGAGATCCTTTGCTTGTTTGGCGAGCGGGTGGTGATCATCTGTTATAAGATCCACCGTTCTTTCAATTGCTGTATTCATCAACTCAAGGCTGAGCATGATGCCAATGGTAATCAAAAGAACCATCCATTTGGTCGGTGAAAAATCAACCATGAATGCAAAAAGAATCGTCAACACAGCAAATACACTGTGGATTTTGAAATTCCGTTCATTCCAGCCTTCAATAACCCCTTCCATGGCATACTGAAAGCTTTTCAAGACATTTTTCATGATCGATCCAATCCATACGAATCTAGGATGATGTCTTGTCTTTTGAACATCTTCTTTTCCTCTTCTTCATCCATATGGTCGTAACCTAGCAAGTGTAAAAATCCATGGACCGCTAGAAAACCGAGTTCCCTCATGAACGAATGGTTATATTCGTCCGCCTGTTCTTTCGCTTTGTCGATGGAAATGATGATATCGCCCAGCAGCACTGGTTGATCAGGGGATTGGACGATTTCCAATTCTCCCTCTACTTCATCTTCTAGCGCAAAGGAAATCACATCCGTTGGCCGGTCAATATCCCGATATTCAGCATTGATTTGTTGAATCCGTTCATTATCCACGAAGGTAACGGACAACTCCGCTGTTTTTTCAATCGTTTCCTGTTGTGCTGCATGTTGGAGAAGATTTTCGATCTCATCCATAACCTCTGCTTCCAATTGTTCCGTTTCATCAATCAGTTCAACTGTTAACATTATGCCTGACTCACTTTCTTTTTATGAATTTCTTCAGGATACTCGATACGAGAGTGGAACATGCCATTCAAAGTTTCACAAATACTGATCGTCACCATCTCGAGTTCCTTCAATGTGATAGAACATTCGTTAAATTGCCCGTCTTCCAGACGATCGGCAATAATTTTTCGGACTAAGCCTTCAATTTTCACAGGCGTTGGCTTCGGCATCGAGCGTACAGCCGCTTCAACTGCATCAGCTATGCCGATGATCGCCACTTCCTTCGTTTGCGCTTTAGGTCCAGGGTAACGGAAGTCGCTTTCTTCAATCTGTTTGTCCGATTGTTGCATCGCCTTATGATAGAAATATTTTAATAAGGTAGTTCCGTGATGCTGTTCAGCGATGTCGACGATTTCCGTTGGCAGATTGTGTGCTCGAAGCATTTCGGCACCATCATATGGGTGTGCGATGATGATCGTCTTACTGAGTTGTGGTGATATTTTATCATGCGGATTCTCTATGTTCATCTGGTTTTCAATAAAGAAATGCGGACGTTTCGTTTTACCAAGGTCATGATAGTATGCCCCTACTCTAGCAAGTAATCCGTTGGCACCGACTGCTTCACAAGCCCCTTCGGCTAGGTTCGCAACGACAACACTATGATGGTACGTTCCAGGTGTCTCCATCAGCAATTTCCTTAACAGTGGATGGTTCGGGTTTGACAGTTCAATCAACTTCATAGATGTCAAAATTCCGAACCCTGCTTCAAAGAATGGCAACAACCCGAGGGTCAGTACCGCAGACAAGAATCCAGACAGAAGCGCAAACCCTACTTGCCATGTAATGATCCAAGGTTCGAAATGTCCGTTCGTAAGAGCCAAGATCAATAGCACGACAGAAGCATTGATCAATGCTACATACGTACCTGTCTTCAAGATCTTCGATTTCACATTCCGTTTCCCAAGAAATACGATTCCAGCAATTGAACTGATCAATATGTAGGTTCCGAACGTAAAATTGAACGGGCTGGTCGTATTCTCGTTAAAAATTAAACTGCCACAAATCGCAAAGACGATGCTCGAGATGATCGCCGTCTGTTCATCCATCAGCATCTTGATCATCATAGTTCCGAGAGCAACAGGAATGATGAATGCGACACTCGGATAATAAATACTAATGAGACTCACAATTTTCATCAAAACGAGGGTTAGAGAAAAGAGTAAAACATAGATGATGATTTGGATGTTCTCTTTTTTCTGTTCACCAATGAGATCTTTCAAGAAATAGATCAGAAAAGCCGTCATCAGGAGTGTCAAAGTCCCCAGACCGATGTAAGGAAATGGCGATACATCGTCTTTCAATAGACCAACTAATTCCAACTTGTAAAGGTCATCACTCGTAATATCCGATCCTCTCTCGACGATGATTTCCCCTTCGCGAATAAACACAGGCTCTACTTCTTCTATTGCTTTTTCCCTTAATTCCTTAGTCTTTTCCGCATCAAAAGTATAGTTGGACGTAATCGCACTCCTTGTTATTTCAATAAGCGCTGGTTTCAGCTTTTCAGGAAGGATCGACTCTTCAATTTCAGGATCAACGTCCAATTTCTTCGTACTGATTTGATCCACTGATATGGGTTGATCCATGATGGTATGAATTGTGCTACCTGCAAGATCTTTTGCAAATGTGATATCCGAAGGCTTTGCATCCAAAAACGTGTTGAGTGATTCGAAAGAGATGTCTTTCGCTATGAATTCCGGCAGGTCCTCTTTCAAGTCCGCAATCTGTTGTTTTCGGATTTCATCACGTGCTGCTTGGTCATTCTCCGTTTCATCTTTTTTCTGATCCGTCTCTTCTTTCGTTTGTTCAATTGCAGCAAAGAGCTCTTCGATTTCGACGACTTGATCGATGGCTCTTCCTTTATTCAAAATGTACCGGTCTTCAATTCCCGCGGCAGCTTCCGCTTCTTTCAACGCGGTTTCTTTCGGATTTTGTATACGAATAGGGGATTGGATGTCTTCTTCAGCGACAGAATTTAGCTTGAGATCGATCCGTTCCGGAATGACATTGCTCAACATGGTGACGAACATCGCCATGGCAAGCGCAGCATAAAGAAGTATACGGCTAATCTTGCTGTTTTCAATTCGGTTCCACCTGGATTTTATATCTTGAATGAGTTTTGGAGACATTCCAATAACTCCCCTTCCGTTCTACATCTGCCCCTATTCTACCACGGATTTTATCGATTTGGACGAACTTGGATGAAAATTCTGTAAAAATAATGTCGAAGATGTCATCTCTTTACAGTTCCTTGATTGACCTTTTCATTCAGAATGAAAAAACTGATCCGCATCGCTCTTTTCTGTGTAGAAAAGAACGTACAGATCAGCCTTATTTCATCATTCTTCGTTCACTTCGTAGGCACTGATGATCTTTTGGACGAGTGGATGTCGAACCACATCAGATTGTTGCATATGCATGATTCTTACGCCTTGTATATCTTTGAGAATCTTCTGAGCCACGCGTAAACCGGATGCTTTGCCTCGCGGTAAATCTACCTGTGTAATATCCCCGGTGATAATCATTTTTGATCCGAAGCCTAGTCTCGTCAAAAACATCTTCATCTGCTCAGGAGTGGTATTTTGAGCTTCATCTAGCAGAACGAATGCTTCATCGAGTGTACGCCCTCTCATATAAGCGAGCGGTGCAATCTCGATCGTACCACGTTCAATTAGCCGTTCAGTGTGTTCTACACCGAAAAGATCATGTAAAGCGTCATACAGAGGTCTCAAGTAAGGATCGACCTTTTCCTTCAAGTCCCCTGGCAAAAACCCGAGACTTTCGCCTGCCTCTACCGCTGGACGTGTCAGGATGATCCGCCTTACTTTCCCTTCCTTCATCGCTTTTACGGCCATCACCACAGCTAGGTACGTCTTACCGGTACCTGCCGGACCAATTCCGAATACGAGATCATTCTTTTTGATGGCATTCACGTAATGACGTTGACCTAACGTCTTTGCACGGATCGGCTTACCTTTGGCGGTACTCGTAATCTCTTCTTCAAAAAGCTGATCCAATTCGTCTAGAATGCCTTCGTTCGCTAGTTGAATGGCATAAATGACATCCCGATCGGTAATCGTAATTCCTTTTCGGATCAATGAGAGAAGAGCGTTCAGCACATCTTCGACAAGCTGTGCAGTCTCTTCATCTCCCGTAACTGCGACACCGCCGCCACGAGTGACGATATCTACATCTAACGTTTGCTCTATCGTTGTCAAATGTGAGTCATTTGGCCCAAAAAGAGCAATTCCTTCTGCAGGATTTTCTATTTGTAGGTTCTTTAGATTCAAGCGTTCAGACAATATGGCTCAATCTCCTCCAACTATAGGTTGTTCTTCAGCAATATTCTCAATCACTTTGTAGTACATCGATACGTTTACTTTACCATTGTCAATCGTATGGTGCAAAATTTTTCCGCTCTTGATTGACGCGTCTTCTTCAAGGTGACTTTCCATTTCTTCGTCCGCCATTTGCTTGGCGATCTCAACCGCTTTTTTAGCCGTATATTCCCTGGAGACACTTTCTGATTCATGGATTCCTTTCTTGATGTAGGAGATTGGAAGTTCCCATTTTAACATCCGGAAGTTTTTCACATCTTCCATGACTTCAAATTCTTTATATTCCACCTTACCGAATCCCCAAACAGGAACGTTCCAACCAAAAAGGGAGACGAAATGTTTATCATTATGGTTTCCTGTCAACGTGTTGAAGGTCGTTTTCAAAGGTACACTCACATCCGTCCGGTACCACACTTCACCGAACACCTTTCCTTTAGCCGCGACCGTTCGTACGTTCTTATCTTTACCAATGTTTCCGGATACTAATAATTCACCTTTTTGGACGAGTTGATTTCGTTCCACTTTCACCTGACCCTGCTCAACAAACATATTCGTTACAAACGCCTTCTTTTTTGCGATCAAGTTTTGCGGACCTAATGACTCGATCTTTTCCGGTAGTTCTTTTTGGACAACTTTAAAATGAAAGGTCGTTCCTTCAAGCGTGACTCCGATCCAAGTAACCTCGTCCATTTTTTCCGTAGCTAAATACTGTATTTCCCTCGGATCTGGCAGCCGGAAGAGTAGCTTCCCTTTCTTAATCCCCATCTCATTGATGACTTTCCTTAAATGATGCTCTGTTTTCGGATCAGCTCCCGTCACTTCGATGTTCCACACCATATTCGATAATAGGAAAACAAGAACAAGGAATATCCCTAAACCTGCCACGAAACCGCTCCGAGAAATCATTCGCTGGACAATGAACGGTGCACCTCGCCTCGTCATCACCTTGAATTTGCAACCCATCTGTCTGAGAGGGACCCGGATCTTAAGAGCATCATCCGTATACATATTCAGCACTAAATGTTCTTTTCGGCTCACTTCCCAAATCTGTATGTCATTGTTTAGGCAATAATTAAGAAATTTCTCAGCATGTTCACCTTCAACAGTGATTTTGACCGTACCGCGAAGATACTTTGTCCAAATTTTCGTCATAGTTGCTCCCCTCCCAAAAATCACGAAATATCTATGTACTTCACATCTAAAATTTTCCCTTCGAGCAATATCTCTTCAGGAAGAATCGTTTTCAGTACGAATTCTTTACCTGTTATGAGTAGTTCACCTTGCTCTAAAATCAATCGGAGCTCTTCATTGGAGAAGGCTTTCACACCACGATGGTTCTCAATATAGATGTGCAGGTGTCCGATCATCGTAATTCTTGGTAGGTCCATGACGACATCTGCTGGTAACTCTAATGTATTCGTCATCCATCTTTTGAATTTTTGTCTCAATCGCGCCATAAACGAACCCCCTCTCATCTCAATTTATGAAAGAAGGACTTAAACTATCACAATGACTTCCACGGGAATAAAAAAAAGCTGTGCACTTTGCGTACACAGCTTTTCTTACTTTTCTTATCTCCGGTTGAAACGTGAAGCCAGATGATGAGGTTTCCTCGACCGCGGCGGACCGAGGATCTCTGCCCAAATGACTCCCTGGGCGATATTGTCTGGATCCGGAATGATTTTGTTTCGTGGTTTATCATTATACTTCGCTTTTCGAGCCTTAGCTGGCTTTCTAACAGGTTCTGCTGGACCTTGGTCAGTACTTCCCTGGATAGCATCCTGCAACTCCAAACGTCTTGCTTCATACATCTCCTGGAGGTTATTTTCAACCTTTTTGATCCGTTCAGAGCGAGGTCTGTCCGGTCTACTCGGTCGAACTGGCTCTTCCTTCGGCATCGACATGGTCTCTGCTCTGGATGTGTTCGTTTGCTGCTGATTCGGGCGAGGACGACCTCGTTGTTGTTCTTCATTATGTTTTTCGATCTGACGTTTGAAAAAGCTGTAAATACCACCGATGATCAAAATCACGAAAAAGATATTTTGCATCAGTAGTTCAATAATCGCTTCTAGCACTAGTAAGTGCCTCCCCCTGAAGAGTCATCCTCATCTTTAGGGTCAGTCGCCTTGCCAATCGAACCTCTCATGTCTGTGTCCGCTTTGACGTTGTTATAGTTCATGTAATCCATAACACCGATGTTACCAGAACGCAAAGCTTCTGCCATCGCCATTGGTACTTCTGCTTCCGCTTCCACAACTTTCGCACGCATTTCTTCGACGCGGGCTTTCATTTCTTGCTCTTGAGCTACGGCCATTGCACGACGCTCTTCGGCTTTCGCTTGAGCGATGTTCTTATCCGCTTCCGCTTGTTCTGTTTGAAGCTCGGCACCGATGTTCTTACCGATATCAACATCGGCAATATCAATCGAGAGAATTTCAAAAGCGGTACCTGCATCCAGTCCTTTGGTCAGGACCGTTTGAGAAATCAAGTCTGGATTTTCTAGCACTTTCTTATGATTGTCTGAAGAACCGATCGTCGATACGATACCCTCACCAACACGAGCGATGACGGTATCTTCACCAGCACCCCCGACAAGTCGTTCGATGTTCGCACGAACTGTGATACGTGCTTTTGCTTTTACTTCGATTCCATCCATCGCAACACCGGCAATGAATGGTGTTTCAATAACTTTAGGGTTAACACTCATTTGAACAGCTTCAAGAACGTCACGTCCAGCCAAGTCAATAGCTGCACAACGCTCGAAGCTCAATTCGATGTTTGCACGGTGAGCCGCAATCAATGCGTTGACGACGCGGTCTACATTACCACCTGCTAGGTAGTGACTCTCAAGTTGGTTCGTGCTCAATTCAAGTCCTGCTTTTACCGCTTTGATTAATGGGTTAATGACACGTGATGGAATAACACGTCTCAACCGCATTCCGATAAGTGTAAAAATACTGACACGCACACCAGCTGCAAGCGCTGAAATCCAAAGCGCAACTGGTACAAATGTGAATAATACTGCAAGGGCGATGACGATTGCCCCGATTAATATGACCATGAATAATACATTTTGATCCATATGGATATTTACCCCCTTAATTTTCTTCTTCTTTTATTTCTCGAACGACTATACGAGAACCTTCTGTTTTGACGATTTTTATCGGTCGACTGCTCCCGATATAGTTTCCTTCTGTCACGACATCATATCTTTCTTCTCCAATAATTGCTGTTCCTGAAGGTCTCAATGGCGTCAAAGTCGTCCCTGTCTGCCCGACCAATTCAGATTTTGTGACACTTGAAATATAGCCTTTTTCATTAGAGGTGGAATCAAATAATATGATTTTCTTTAATGGGCCGTTGTATCCAAAATATTTCAGGAATAAGATCGATACAATGATCGTCGCCACTATTGCAATCAAGATGGAAAACAAGATGTTAGCAATCGATCCTCCTGCTAGGACGATACCAATCAACACGGCTAATATTCCTCCTATCCCGAGTATACCTCCCGGGACGAATACCTCCGCTATGATCATCCCGATTCCAAGAACGAACAGGATGAGCGATTCCCAGCCTGCAAGGCCCGCGATCATATGCCCGAAAAAGAAGAGCAACAATGAGCTGAGACCAAGAATGCCCGGTATTCCGAAACCTGGAGAATAAAGTTCGAGCACGAGTCCGATACTTCCAATCGAAAGTAAGATTGGGACGACGACAGGATGTGTAACATATCGTGCAATCGTTTCAGCAAAAGAAACTTCGATGTTTCGGATTTCTGCATCAGGCAGTTCCAAATAGTCGAGCAAGTCATTACGACTATTGATGATCGCTTCGGCATATCCGACCTTTTTGGCCTGGGAAGCATCCAACGTAAGAAGTTCCCCTTTTCCAACGCCTAAATCTTCTAGAACGATATCCTCATCCGCCATCGCCAAGGCATACTTCGGATCTCGGTTATGTAGTTCTGCCGAAGCTCTCATATCCGCAAGCCATGCTGATTCGGCTTTTTTCCCAGCTGTGTTCCCTTGTTGGTCAATGACAGCTGCTGCACCCATTGTCGTGGATGGCTTCATCACGATTTGGTCCGCATTCAAAGCAATGTATGCACCTGCAGAGAGCGCATGCTTCGTCACATAGGCAATGATTGGAACATCTGACTCACGCATGATTTTAGCAATGTTGTTGGCCGCCTGTACGAGGCCTCCTGGTGTATTTATTTCAAGAACCAGGTAATCAGCTCCGTTATCTTCAGCGGTTTCAATCGATCGCTCAAGGAATTTCTCCAGTCCACGTTCCACGGCATCTTCAACCGGGGCAAAATAAACGACCCCTTTTCCTTCAGCCGCTTTCGAAGGACTGATCGATACAGATAAGAGAGGAACTAGTATTAATAGTAGGTAGAAAGTGATTTTTATTGATTTCTTTAATTTCTTCATAATACCCACCCCCTTTATGAACTTACTACTCTCTACGGATAACTATACAGATAGGTTTCACTCTTTTGAAGGGAAAATACTCGGACAAGGATGATTGTTATGATTAGATAAGCCGTTAAGCAGGGCTTTGATATTAAAAAAACGCCTTGCATTGTGCAAGGCGTTTCATTATGAATATTTACGATAAGTTCTGTTGAACTAAACGGTTCACGAGACCTCCATCAGCCTTACCTTTTACTTTCGGCATGATGGCTCCCATCACTTTCCCCATATCTTGTTTTGAAGTAGCACCAACTTGCTGGATCGTCTCCTTTACAATCTGGTCGACTTCTTCCTCAGATAATTGTTCCGGGAGATACTCTTGAAGTATTTCAATCTCTTGACGTAAGTTTTCGACTAGATCATCACGACCAGCTTTGTCGAATTCCTGGAGGGAGTCTTTCCGCTGTTTAACTTCACGTGAAAGAACCGTCAATTCCTCTTCTTCGTTCAATTCGTGTCCTAACTTGATCGACTCGTTCTGAAGAGAGGCCTTCACCATACGAATGACCGTCAGTCGTTGTTTGTCTTTGTTTCTCATCGCTTGTTTCATATCCTGATTCAAACGGTCAAGAAGACTCAATTAGAACACCCTCTCTTAGTACTTACGCTTACGAGCAGCTTCAGACTTCTTCTTACGCTTGACGCTAGGCTTTTCGTAATGCTTACGCTTACGTACCTCTGCCAATGTTCCTTCTTTAGAAACGTTGCGCTTGAAACGACGAAGTGCATCTTCTATAGATTCGTTCTTACGAACACTAGTTCTAATGGACATATATTTCCCTCCCTCCAAGCTCCTTTCAAAAAATATAGAAAAGGAGCGAAAACCATATCTTAAAACATTATAATATATGCCACTTTTTTTCGTCAACTTTATTCGGGGAATTATTTCGTCATGTCCAAAACATCTCGTCCATAAAATAGACTAGGTGGTGATGACGATGATGCATATCTTCTCATTATTCGCCGTTTTCCTGACCATTTTCATATTCGGGATGACGGTGATGCGCATAGGGCTGAGTGCTGCTTCGCAACAAAAACTGAAGAATTGGCTGTTGAAATATACTGATACGACATGGAAAAGTTTTCTCGCCGGCATCCTCATTACCGCAATCATGCAAAGCAGTTCTGCTGTTATGGTCATCGTAATCGGTCTGGTTGCTGCAGGAATCATGAATTTCAGACAATCGATCGGTATCATTCTCGGTGCAAATATCGGAACGACAGTAACGACGGAAATCATAACGTTGGACATCACACAATTGATCATGCCCTTCATCTTTATTGGATTCGTGCTCATCCTTTTTCCGAAAGGTTGGTCATTTTGTCTTGGATCCACACTTTTCGGACTGGGCTGTATGTTCGTTGCAATGAATGGTTTTGAAACCTTATCAGGTCCGATAACCGACTTGAAATGGGTGGAAAATTTCCTACACCTCACAGATGAACATGTTTGGATGAGCCTGGGTCTCGGAACGACGATGACAGCTGTGATTCAGTCGAGTACAGCTACCACCGCGATCATCATGCCACTCATGAATGAAAACATCCTGACGCTGACATCCGGTATAGCGATTCTGCTTGGAGCGAATATCGGAACTTGTGTTACCGCACTCATCGCTTGTATCGGAACTTCTAAGGAAGCGAAGCTCGTCGCCTTTGCCCACGTGTGGATCAACATCATCGGAGTAGTTTTATTCCTGCCGTTTTTGAATGGGTTTTCGGAAATCGTTATGCTGCTAACCCAACTCCCTGATGTACAGATCGCTCACGCAAGCGTTCTGTTTAATGTGATCTCGTCCTTGCTCTTGCTACCTTGTGCAGGTTTGTTAGCCTCCTGGATCGCGAGGATTCATGGGTTCAGGGCGGTTTGACCTACGACGCTTTTCAAACCGTGAACATTGGTGAATCCATAAATGACGACTTTCTATCCGCGAAAACAGCTAAATCCCTAAATGGGGGGACAGAAAGTGGCTCTTTCTATCCCTCAAAATAGCTAAATCCCTAAATGGAGGACAGAAAGAGGGCCTTTCTATCCCTCAAAATTGCTCAATCCCTAAATAGAGGACAGAAAGAGGGCTTTTCTATCCCCGAAAACAGCTAAATCCCAAAATGGAGGATAGAAAGAGAGTCTTTCTATCCCTCAAAATTGCTCAATCCCTAAATAGAGGACAGAAAGAGGGCCTAATAAACAAAAAAATGACCACGACATGTTGTCGGGGTCACTTTTTTTACCGATTAATAATCAGCGTTTGATGTTTCGCCTTTCACGATTGAGATTCCAGAGCTTGCTCCAATTCGTGTAGCTCCAGCATCGATCATTGCTTGAGCAGATTCAGGTCCACGTACGCCTCCGCTTGCTTTGACGCCGATTTCAGGTCCTACAACCTTGCGCATCAAGGCAACGTCTTCAACAGTTGCTCCACCAGTGGAGAATCCAGTGGAAGTCTTCACGAAGTCTGCACCAGCTTTTACAGAAAGCTCACAAGCTTGCTTCTTCTCTTCGTCTGTAAGAAGGCAAGTTTCAATGATTACTTTTGTAAGAGCTTTACCTTTTGCAGCATCTACGACAGCTTTGATATCTTTTTCAACTAGGTCATAGTCTTTGCTCTTCAATGCGCCGATGTTGATGACCATGTCGACTTCAGTTGCACCTTTTTCAATTGCATCCTTCGTTTCGAATGCTTTCGTTTCAGGAGTAGAAGCACCCAATGGGAATCCGATCACTGTACAAACTTTAACATCTGTATCTTTCAAGATCTCATAAGAAGTCGCTACCCAAGTCGGGTTAACGCAAACTGACATGAAGTTGTATTCTTTTGCTTCTTCACAAAGTTTGACGATGTCCTCTTTGTTCATATCTGGTTTTAAAGCTGTGTGGTCAATCATTTTTGCGATGTTCATATTAGCATCTCCTCTGTTGTTGTTTTGGTTTTTTCTAAGATGTATGCATTATGCTGTAGCGGTAGTTTCCGCTTGATCAACATCCATAACTCTGACGAATTGTCCTTCGTTAACAGGGTATCCCGCTTTCGTAATCTTTACTCGAACGAGTTTACCGATCAAGTCCTCTGTACCAGGAATTCGGACCTTCATATAGTTGGCTGTATAGCCGAGAAGCATGTTCTCTTCCGGATAGTCCTTGTCCAACTCTTCCGGAATGATCTCCAGCACTTCTCCTTCATAGTCAGAAGCGTATTCCTTCGCCAATTGATTGGAAAGCTCGATCAATCGATGGACACGCTCATTCTTCACATCTTCAGGTACCTGGTCTTCCATTGTTGCCGCTGGCGTTCCTGTCCGTTTACTGAATGGGAAAACGTGCAGCTCGGAAAACTTATGTTCCTTGATGAAGTTATACGTTTCCATGAATTCTTCTTCTGTTTCACCTGGGAAGCCGACAATCACGTCAGACGTAATTGCAAGTCCAGGCAACGCTTTTTTCAGCTTGTTCAGACGATCCGCGAACATTTCCATACTATACTTTCTTCGCATCCGTTTCAACACAGTATTCGAACCGGATTGAAGTGGTATGTGGAGATGAGGTACGACTTTATCCGATCGATCGAGAACCTCGATGACCTCATCTGTCACCTGACTCGCTTCAATGGAAGAGATACGAAGGCGCTTCAAACCTTTCACTTGCTCATCCAAATCGGAAAGCAATTGAGCGAAGTTGTAATCCTTCATATCTTCACCATAACCTGCTGTATGAATCCCGGTCAGGACGATCTCCTGGTAGCCTGAATCAACCAGCTGCTGAGCTTGTTCAATGACATGCTCAGGCTTTCTGGAACGTAATAAGCCTCTCGCCCATGGAATGATACAGAACGTACAGAAATTGTTGCACCCTTCCTGGATCTTAAGGGATGCACGTGTACGGTCTGTAAATGCAGGAACTTCAAGCTCTTCGTATACACGAGCTTTCATAATGTTTCCGACACCATTGATCGGTTGGCGTTCACGCTTATATTGCTCGATATAATCGAGCATTTTCACACGATCCTGCGTTCCGACAACGACATCGACTCCAGGGATCGCCATCACTTCCGCTGGAGATGTCTGGGCGTAACAACCGGTTACACAAATGACTGCATCCGGGTTCTTACGGATGGCACGTCGAATAACCTGGCGACTTTTCTTATCACCAGTATTCGTAACAGTACATGTATTGATGACATAAACATCCGAACGTTTTTCAAAATCGGTACGCTCATATCCATTGCTCTGGAACAACTGCCAGATCGCTTCAGTTTCATAATGGTTCACTTTACAACCTAACGTATGAAACGCTACTGAAGGCATATTTGGTCACCTCAATAATTCTAGTTGATAAGAAACAGCAGATAGTAAGTATAATGGAGCTGTTTCAGTTCGAAGAATGCGTGGTCCTAATCCACAGGTAATGAATCCAGCTTCTTGCAATGCATCGACTTCATCTTCTGACAAACCGCCTTCCGGTCCTACGACGACTAACATTCGATCCGTCTGAATATCAGCAGATTGCAATACCTTTGCCAGGTTGGCTGATTCATTCTGTTTCGCATCCTCTTCATACGCAACGACTTTAATCGTATACGCTTCACTATGTGAAATCAAATCTTTGAAAGTTAAAGGTTCAAAGCACTCAGGCATGCGATTTCGATGGGATTGTTCTGCAGCTTCTTTGATGATTTTTTGAAGTCGTTCGGTCTTTTTCTTCGACTTCTTCGCATCCCATTTTACAATCGACCGGGAAGCTTGAAAAGGGATAAATCCACTTGCACCAAGTTCCGTACCTTTTTGGACGATCATTTCTAGTTTATCATGCTTTGGGAGCCCTTGTGCAATCGTAACAGGAATTGGCAGTTCCGTGTCATTCTCTAACCATTCCTCAATCGAAAGTTCTATGACGGACTCTTGGATATCTGCGATTTCACACTTTGCGACACGTTCCCGATTATCACTGCAAATGACATGATCACCTGGTACCATCCTCATGACCTTGGCTATATGTTTCACATCGTCACCAGAGATCGTGACGGTTGAATCCGTCATTTGCTCAGGTGTCACGAAATACCGTTGCATTAAGCCTTCACCTGGTCCGGTTTCTTTGCAATGAATGCGACCCAATCTTCCATCAGAAGCGTTTCTTTAATTTCGAAACCATGGTTCATAAGCGATTGCTTCACTTCATCTTTCTTCCCTCTGATGATGCCAGATACGATAAACTTGCCACCTGGTTTCAAATGCTCGAATGCCCTGTCATCGAAACGCATGATGATTTCTGCCAAAATGTTCGCAACGATCAGATCATATTGCCCTTCCATGTTATCGAGCAAGTTGTTCTGTTTCACATTGACCTGTTCCTGGCATTTATTGAGCTTGATGTTCAGCCGAGCACTTTTTACAGCGATTTCATCTAGGTCCATCGCTGTGACTGTACTCGCACCGAGCTTAGCGGCTGCAATACTGAGCACACCGGAACCGGTACCGACATCAATCACTTCATCTCCTGGCGTCAAGGTTTTCTCGAGCGCTTGGATGCACATGACTGTCGTCGGGTGGGTACCTGTGCCGAATGCCATACCTGGATCGAGCTCGATGATCAGTTCATCTGTACTGACTTTCTCATACTCTTCCCAGGTCGGAATAATCGTGATCCGTTCAGAAATTTTGACCGGCTTATAATACTTTTTCCAGGCTGTCGCCCATTCTTCTTCACGAATTTCACTAATTGTGATTCGGTTATGACCCAGATCGATATCATATAAAAGCAGACCGTTGATCGCTTCCTTGATTTCTTCTACCGTTTCACCCAAAAAGCTGTTAACGGGCAAATAAGCCTTGACGACGACACCTTCATCCGGATAGTCATCAGGATTGAGTTGGTAGATCTCGCCCATGGACGTATCCCATACTTTAACCAGGTCTTGCGGATCTTCAATGACGACACCGCTCGCTCCAGATTCGTGCAAGATATTTGAAATCGGTTCAATTGCTTCCTGCGTCGTTAGAATACTAATTTCAGACCATTTCATGAGATCTACCATCTTCCTTTCCATTTTTCACCCGATGGGCTTATTCGCCTTTAAAAGCTCTTTTTACTTTACTGAACAGATTGCCATGCTGCTCATCAACGGATTCACCGCTCAACTCAGCGAATTCACGCAGTAATGTCTTTTGACGTTCGCTCAGGTTCTTTGGAGTGACGACCTTCACTTTCACATGCTGGTCACCTTGTCCATAACCTCGTACGTTTTGTACGCCTTTGCCACGTAGACGGAAGCTTGTTCCGGATTGCGTACCAGCAGGGATCTTCAACTTCACTTTACCATGTAACGTCGGTACTTCAATTTCATCACCGAGCGACACTTGTGTAAAAGTAAGCGGCATATCTACGTAGATATCGTCGCCTTCTCTGCTGTAAAATTCGTGTGGAGCTACTCGGACGACGACATATAGATCCCCTGGAGGTCCTCCGTTTTCGCCGGCTTCTCCTTTACCTGCCACACGAATCTGTTGTCCGTGATCAATTCCAGCAGGAATCTTCACATGGATGGTTTTCTGCTTACGTACTTTTCCTTTTCCGCCACAAGTGTTGCACTTGTCTTTGATGAATTTACCTGTACCACTACAATGGTGGCAAACACGACGGTTCACGACACGTCCGAATGGTGTATTCTGTTCGACGTTCAGCTGACCGCTTCCTCCACAGTGTGAACACGTTTCAGGCTTCGTTCCTGGTTTTGCACCAGAACCGAAACAGGTCTCACATTCTTCTTCTCTTGGAATCTGAATATCGGTTTCTTTACCGAAGACCGCTTCTTCAAATTTCAAAGTCATCGTGTATTGGAGATCAGCACCTTGACGAGGTGCGTTCGGATTGCGACGGCCGCCACCCCCACCAAAGAACATGTCAAATATATCACCGAAGCCACCGAAATCAGCACCGCCAGCTCCGAATCCCTGGTTTGGATCCGAATGACCGAATTGATCATAATGCGATTTCTTTTGTGGGTCACTCAAGACATCATAGGCTTCTTTTACTTCTTTGAATTTTTCTTCTGCATCCGTTTCTTTATTGACGTCCGGATGGTATTTTCTCGCGAGTTTTCGATAAGCTTTCTTAACCTCATCGGTCGAAGCGTTCTTGTCAACGCCTAAGACTTCATAATAATCTCGCTTACTCAAGACACTCACTCCCGGTTCTTTTACATAACGATTATCATATCACTATTTTCAAGAAATCCGCAACATATTGCGGGAAATTTACGAATCCATAACAAGCGGAAAACTTGGCATCGCCAAGCTTTTTTCAAAATCATCAAAAGCGGAAAAAAGTCAAAGCCTAGAAGACTGACTTTGACTTTTCCCTATCTTTCCGTATTACTTCTTCTCGTTATCGTCGTTCATTTCTTCATATTCAGCATCTACGACATCGTCGTCTGCTTTCTTTTCTTCTCCGCCTTCTTGTTGAGCTTGCTGTGCTTGTGCCGCTTGCTCATAAAGCTTTGTAGAAAGTTCTTGAACGATTTGTTGTAGCTCGTCTTTAGCAGTACGGATCGCTTCTAGATCTTCGCCTTCCAATGCAGACTTGACTTTGTCTTTCGCTTCGTTCGCTTTCGTCACATCTGCTTCATCAACGTTACCTTCGAGGTCTTTCAACGTCTTTTCAGTAGTGAAGACGAGTTGGTCAGCTTCGTTGCGAAGGTCTACTTCTTCACGGCGTTTCTTGTCCGCTTCAGCGTTCTCTTCTGCATCTTTAACCATTTTCTCGATGTCTTCTTCAGAAAGGCCAGATGAAGAAGTGATCGTGATGGATTGCTCTTTGTTTGTACCAAGGTCTTTCGCTTTAACGTTAACGATACCGTTCGCATCAATATCGAAAGAAACTTCGATTTGAGGCACACCACGTGGTGCTGGAGGAATATCCGTCAATTGGAAACGACCAAGCGTCTTGTTGTCTGCTGCCATTTCACGCTCACCTTGTAGAACGTGGATGTCAACGGATGGCTGGTTATCAGCTGCCGTAGAGAAGACTTGAGACTTGCTTGTCGGAATCGTTGTATTTCGTTCAATAAGCTTTGTATTTACGCCACCCATTGTTTCGATACCAAGTGATAGTGGTGTTACGTCTAGAAGGACGACGTCTTTAACGTCACCAGTCAATACACCTGCTTGGACTGCCGCACCAAGTGCAACAACTTCATCTGGGTTTACCCCTTTATGAGGATCTTTACCAGTAACCTTCTTGATTGCTTCCTGTACAGCCGGAATACGAGTAGATCCACCGACAAGAACAATTTTATCTACTTCTGATGGTGTTAGTCCTGCATCTTTCATTGCTTGACGAGTAGGTCCCATCGTACGTTCAACCAAGTCTGAAGTCATTTCTTCGAACTTCGCACGAGTTAAGTTCAATTCAAGGTGCTTCGGTCCAGAAGCATCAGCTGTGATGAACGGTAGGGAGATTTGAGTTTGCGTAACGCCAGAAAGATCTTTCTTCGCTTTTTCAGCTGCGTCTTTCAAACGTTGCAATGCCATTTTATCTTGAGAAAGGTCGATACCGTTCTCTTTTTTGAATTCACTTACAAGGTAGTCGATGATTTTTTGGTCAAAGTCATCTCCACCCAGTTCGTTGTCTCCAGATGTTGCTTTAACTTCGAAGAATCCATCTCCAAGTTCAAGGATGGATACGTCGAATGTTCCTCCACCCAGGTCATAAACGAGGATTGTTTGGTCTTCTTCTTTTTCTAGACCATAAGCAAGTGCAGCTGCAGTCGGCTCGTTGACGATACGCTCAACTTCAAGCCCTGCAATTTTACCTGCGTCCTTTGTTGCTTGACGCTGAGAGTCGTTGAAGTAAGCCGGAACTGTGATGACAGCCTTAGTCACTTTTTCACCCAGGTATGCTTCTGCATCAGACTTCAATTTTTGCAGGATGATCGCAGAAACTTCTTGTGGAGTGTACTCCTTGCCTTCTGCTTCTACTTTGTAGTCTGTACCCATGTGACGCTTGATAGACATGATTGTATTTTTGTTTGTCACAGCTTGACGCTTCGCTACTTCCCCAACTTGACGCTCGCCATCTTTGAATGAAACGACGGATGGAGTTGTACGGTTTCCTTCCGGATTCGGAATGACTGTCGCTTCTCCACCTTCCATTACTGCGACACAAGAGTTTGTTGTCCCTAAGTCAATACCAATTACTTTACTCATGACATATACCTCCTATTTAAATATGTAGTCCATTGACTTTTTATTTCGAATTCACTTTGACCATCGCTGGTCGGATGACACGGTCCTTCAGTTTATAGCCTTTTTGTAAGACTTCAACCACCGTGTTATCTTCATACTCTTCTTCCTGTACTTGCATGACAGCTTGATGTTGATGCGGATCGAACGCAGCCCCTTCCGCCTCAACTTCCTCAACACCTTCGTTTTTCAAGGCATCAATCAGTTGGTTGTACACCATTTTCATACCTTGTAAAAGTGAGTCATTTTGATCACTCACTTCTGTTTGAAGCGCACGCTCGAAGTTATCGATGACAGGGAGTAATCCTTCCACAATCCCTTGTGCTCGATATTTCGCAGCAGCCTCTTTCTCCTCACGCGTGCGGCGTCGGAAATTATCATAATCAGCCTGTGTACGGAGAAGACGACCTTTTATCTCATCGAGTTCCTGTTCAAGTTCAGTCACCCGGTCCATTTCTTCGTTACCAGTTGCCTCTGTTGAATCTTCAACCTTTTCCTCAGTCTGGTCTTCAACAGTCTCTTGCTTCTCTTCAACTGCTTCCTCATGTTGTTGCTTATTCTCTTCCACTTCATTCACCTCCCTGACCTAATAAAATTTTATAGTTGATTTTTTAAGTAAAATCACGACACTCCTGCGTTCGCCCACGGAAAGGGAGTGATTTCAACAGTATTAATACATGAAAAGAAGGGAGAGGCTTTCTCCCACTCTAAAAGGTATTTCCATTATCAGTTTGAATAATACCGCTGTGTCAGGACCTTCGTCAAATCTTTTGATAACAAGTCGAGTAACCCGATGACCCGTGGATACTCCATCCTTGTAGGACCAAGAATCGCAAGGGTTCCCATATGCTGACCCCCGATTGAATAACTGGCAGTGATTAAGCTGCAGTTCTTCATTTCCTGGATCGTGTTTTCAGCTCCGATTTTCACTTTAATCCCGGATGTACCATCTTGATGTAAGAGTCGTTGGACAAGGTCTTGCTTTTCAATCGCATTATAGAGGTCCTTCACCTTGTTAACATCCTGGAATTCAGGTTGGTTCAAGATGTTCGTTTTACCACCATAATACACTTTGTCCGACTTCTCAGTTTGAAATAATTGAGCCAAGAAATCAAGCGTCTGCTTATAATTTTCAGTATGGGTTCTCAATAGTCCTTGAACTTCTTGTTGCAGTTTTAATCTTAAATGTGAAAAAGGAACACCTTTCAAGCGATCATTCAGAATATTCACAGTCCGTTCGATATCTGCAGCATCCATCTCATCTGGCAGGTCGACTGTATACTTTTCAACATGCCCTGTATCTGTAATCAATACGAAGATCGCCGTTCCTTTTGAAATCGGCACGATTTGTAAATGCTTTAGCTTCGTTTCATACATTTCAGGTCCGAGAATGATGGACGTGTAGTTCGTTATTTCAGACAACAAATTCGCCGAATGTTCGATCAGCAGTTCCAATTCATACATCTTTTCATGGAAAAGGGATTGGATCTTCGCCATATCATGGTGTTGAAGTTGGACAGGTGAAAGCAGGTTATCGACATAGAACCGATACCCTTTCTCTGATGGAATACGTCCAGATGAACTATGGGTCTTTTCAATGAACCCCATGTCTTCAAGGTCTGCAAGTTCGTTTCGGATCGTTGCAGAACTAAACGTGATATCCTGTCGTTTCGATATACTGCGAGATCCCAGGGGCTCTGCATTTTGAATATACTCATCTATAAGTATCTGGAGAATTAACAGCTGACGATCTGTTAACATCAATTCTCATCCCCTTTGTTAGCACTCTGTCTGTTTGAGTGCTAATTCTACTTTATAAATTACCAAATTGGAATTTAGTTTGTCAATATTTTAAATCACACCGATGAATTCCTGGAAAACTTCGTTGCCGAGAAAGACACCTTTTTGGGTTAACCGAAGGGATTCCGCGTCATTGATGAGTAATCCTTCCGCTACAAGTTTCTCAATTTGAGCAGCGAAAATCTCATCGATCTGGACGTTATATCTTTCGAGGAAAACCTTCTTATCCACACCCGACATTTTACGGAGACCGAGAAACACTTCTTCTTCCATTTGTTCTTTTTCAGTCAACTCGTTGGAAAGTCGTTGAGGAAGCTCTCCATCTTTGATTTTTCTGATGTAATGCGGAAGTGGCTTCACATTCTCGTATCGATGGTTAGCGAGATAACCATGAGCACCAGCACCAATCCCGTAGTATTCATCGTTTTTCCAATAGACGAGGTTGTGCTGGCTTTCATACCCGGGCTTACCAAAGTTGCTGATTTCATATTGTTGATAGCCGTTTGCTCTCAATGTGCTGATCAGATACTCGAACATCTCTGATTCTTGCTCTTCCCCTGGTAAAGTCAACTGACCTTTTTGATCCCGGATATAAAAGACGGTCTGCTTTTCAACTTGTAGAGAGTACGCTGAAATATGTGGAACTCCTAATTCTAGCGCATGATGGACGGATTGTTTGAACATGTCCAACGTCTGACCAGGGAGTCCGAACATGAGGTCGATCGAAATGTTCTCAAACCCGATTGATTGAGCTTCGGCGATCATTTTCCACACGTCCGCTTGTCGATGATTCCGGTTTAGAGCGGTCAACAGCTTATCCTGGAAAGCTTGTACACCAATACTTAGCCGGTTCACACCTGCTTCTTTCAAAACAGTAAGCTTATTCCGATCTGTTACAGAAGGATTCGCTTCAACTGTGAATTCAACATCTGGATGAATCGGTTTTAAGTTCGCTTTGACACTTTCCAGCATTCTCTTGAGTTGTTCCTCATTCAGTGCAGTCGGTGTCCCTCCACCGATGTAAATCGTTTCGATTGGTTCCTGATCAGCGGATTGAACGAGCCTTTTCATCTCAAGATCCATTGCATCCAAGTATTCATCGACCGGCTGCCCTTGAAGGAGGAATTTATTAAAATCGCAATAATGGCAGATTTGTTCGCAAAAAGGGATATGAATATATGCGGCTTTCACCATTTCAATCACACTTTCAATGTATTGTTCAATCGTAAAAAGAAGACTGGCTCTTGTGAACGAATCGCCAGTCTCTTAACCAGTTTGTATTTAGTCGTCCGAATCCATACGGAGTACAGACATGAACGCTTCCTGAGGAACTTCGACGTTCCCTACAGTCTTCATTCGTTTCTTACCTTCTTTTTGCTTCTCTAGAAGCTTACGCTTACGAGAGATGTCTCCTCCGTAACATTTTGCAAGTACGTTCTTACGCAACGCACGGATATTTGTTCTCGCCACGATTTTTTGTCCGATCGCTGCCTGAACAGGAATCTCGAATTGGTGTCGCGGAATGAGTTCACGAAGTTTTTCAACGACTGCTTTACCACGATCGTAAGCGAAATCACGGTGCACGATAACAGATAGAGCATCGATTTTCTCGCCGTTCAAGAGGATATCCATCTTCACAAGTTTCGATGTACGGTATCCGATGAGCTCGTAATCAAGTGATGCATACCCTTTCGTGCTGGACTTCAACTGATCGAAGAAGTCATACACGATTTCGGATAACGGGATTTCGTAAATGACATTGACTCGGATATCATCCATATATTCCATAGTGATGAAGTTTCCGCGTTTCTTCTGGCAAATTTCCATGACCGGACCGACATAGTCATTTGGCGTCATGACCGAAGCCTTGACGTAGGGCTCTTCTACATGGTCGACCGATTGCGGATCCGGCATATTCGCAGGGTTGTCGACGACGAGCGTTTCTCCATTCGTCAAATGGACATTGTAGATAACACTTGGTGCTGTCGTAATCAGATCGATACCGAATTCACGCTCGATACGCTCTTGGATGATTTCCATATGCAATAGCCCAAGGAATCCACAGCGGAAACCGAAACCGAGTGCTTGTGAAGTTTCCGGTTCGTATTGTAAGGAAGAGTCATTCAACTCTAGACGCTCGAGCGCTTCACGCAAGTCGTTGTAGTTGTTGGAATCTACAGGATACAATCCACAGAATACCATCGGGTTCATACGACGATAACCTGGAAGTGGCGTATCCGCTCCTTTTTTCGCATGAGTGATCGTGTCACCTACTCGGGAATCTCCAACGTTCTTGATGGAAGCTGTCAGGAAACCTACGTCTCCGACAGTCAGTTCATCTTTCATGACCGGCTTTGGTGTGAATACGCCAATTTCATTGACTTCGAATTCTTTGCCAGTCGCCATCATTTTGATTTTATCCCCGACTTTAACCGTACCTTCTTTAATCTGGATGTAGGCTACGACACCACGATAGCTATCGTAAAGGGAATCAAAAATCAATGCCTTCAACGGTCCTTCTGGATCCCCTTGAGGTGCAGGGACTTTTTCAACAACCTGTTCAAGGATATCTTCAATTCCGATTCCTGCTTTGGCAGAAGCGAGTACAGCATCCGATGCATCCAGTCCGATAACATCTTCAATTTCTTTACGAACCCGTTCAGGCTCTGCACTTGGCAAATCGATCTTATTGATGACCGGAATGATCTCAAGATCGTTTTCCAATGCCAAATAGACGTTTGCAAGTGTTTGTGCCTCAATCCCTTGTGCAGCATCTACGATTAAAAGAGCCCCTTCACATGCGGCTAGACTTCGGGAGACTTCATAAGAGAAGTCGACGTGCCCCGGTGTATCAATCAAGTGGAAAATGTATTCTTCTCCATCTTTCGCTTTATAAGTCAACTGTACTGCGTTCAATTTGATCGTAATACCACGTTCACGTTCCAAGTCCATGGCATCGAGCATTTGCTCTTTCATTTCTCTCTGTGTCAGAGCACTCGTCTTTTCGAGGATCCGGTCTGCTAAAGTCGATTTCCCGTGGTCAATATGGGCGATGATCGAAAAGTTCCGAATTCTTTTTTGACGTTCCAATTTATCATTTTTGCTCATTCTCTTCACTCCTAAAGGTCGTACAACTAAGCTAGCATTGATTATAGCAATAGCACACACTTTATTCAATTCTTTCTCTGAAGAGTAAGGAACTGGTTCTTAGAAAGCGCCCTAAAGAACACCACGAAAAAAAGGATGACTCCTGCGCATGCAGACCCATCCTTTTGCATCACTCATTTATCTAAGAAAATAAAAAGTATAGAATTTTGGTCAGAATCGTTCCGATGATTTCCATGAACAACGTCAGAATATCTTTGATCAAACTTGAGAGCAACGATCCTAATTTCGAGAAGAGATTGAACGCTTCAACATCCTCTAACTGCTTTTGTTTTTCCTCGATATCATGACTTGTGATTTGCTTTCCGAGGACTTCTGCTTCCACTGCGCCATTGTCGTCTACCTTCCATTCAAGCGCTTTGTTGCCTTCCGTCCCTTTCATATGATCCATCTGAACCCCGACTTGCTGCATACCGATTAAAATACCGAACAACAAAACGGATATCAGTATTGAACATTTAAAGAAGAATCGAATCATCGAACTTCCTCCTATTTATTTCAAACGTTATAGCCCTATTTTGGTACAAGCCTATGCATCTGGTTCTAGGTTTAGAACCTAATGTGTATAAGAACCGCTGTTTTGTTGATCGACCTGCCCATGTAATGCAGCATTCAATCCCCCCGCGATGACGTTTCCCATATCCTCAATGAACACATCGACTTCTTTCGGCGTAACCATCAGATTATGGCCTAGTGGCGCCAACACTTCACCGATCAATTGTCGTTTTTGTTGTTCCTCCAAAGTCCCAATCAACCCCAGATAGGCTTTGCGATTTTCTTCATCTGGTAAGTCCTCGTCCTTTAACTCACGTTTCTCCCCGAAAGTCATCCCTGCTGGAGTCAACGCTTTCGAAGGATCATCTTTTTCACGCATTTCCCTTCCGAAATGTTTCAAGATATAGTCGATCGTGTCACTCGTGATGGTCACTGCATCAACGACTGTCGGTACACCGATTGCGATAACCGGAATTCCAAGTGTATCTTTACTAAGCTCTTTTCGTTTATTACCAACTCCAGATCCAGGATGTATACCAGTGTCTGAGATCTGGATCGTCGTATTTACACGTTGGACAGCTCGTGAGGCAAGGGAATCAACTGCGATGACGAAATCAGGCTTCGATTTTTCAATGACACCGACAATGATGTCACTCGTCTCAATCCCCGTCGTTCCCATAACTCCAGGAGCGATGGCACTGACTGGACGAAAGCCTTCTTCTACGTTCTCTGGAGCCAGCTCGAATAAATGCTTCGTGACAAGCAAGTTTTCACATGTAATCGGTCCGAGAGCATCGGGTGTGACATTGATGTTTCCAAGCCCCACCACCAGACAGCTAGCCTCTTTCGGGATATTCAGTTCGTTGAGAAAATTGTTGAACTCATGGGAGAAAACGTCTTGTACCCGCTGTTGAAGAGCTGTATCTTGTTGACGGATACCCTGCATTTCCATCGTCAAGTAAATACCAGGCTTTTTCCCGGTTGCTTTCGAGCCTGCTTCTTCAATTTCAACTCTTGTCAGTTTGATGCCATCCAATTCACGTTCTTTGACGATGACACCATCAATCGTACTTTTCGACTGTTCTTCTTGCTCTTTCGTAATCATTTCATTTGCTTCAATCGCTAAGTCCGTTCTAACACTGTACTGTTCCAGTTCCAGATCTTTATCCATAATCGGATTCACCTCAGATTCATAGTCGCATTTTCAATTATGATGACCGTGTTATTCTCTTTTCATTCTTGGGTTATTTGAAAGGGATTATACGTCTCGGGTTGAAATGAAAATGGTTGCTGATTAGCGAAAATAGATTGCATTTATGCGGTCCGAATGATAGAATACTTTGTGTTGTATTTTCCGCAATTTCGGTTGCATTTCAAGGAGGTGAACGGAATTGGCTAACATTAAATCCGCTATTAAACGTGTTAAAACAAACGACAAGCGTCGTGCAGTTAATGCATCATACAAATCAGCAATGCGTACTGCTGTTAAAAACTTTGAAACAAAAGTAGAAAACAAAGATGTTGAAGGTGCGAAAGAAGCATTCTTGGTTGCAACCAAAAAGCTTGACAAAGCTGCAGGTAAAGGCATCCTTCACAAGAATGCTGCAGCTAGAAAGAAATCTAGCCTTGCAAAGCAACTAAACGAGCTTAGTGCTTAATGATATCAATGTTTTAAACGACCTGGCATAAGGTCGTTTTTTATTTTGTCTTTAACGTCCCCGAAATCGAGGAAATCACAAAATGAGGGACGTTAAATGTCTGTGAGCTCTCCCCGGCTCGCTGGTTCCGCTGAAATGTCATAAAAAAAGAGCTTAAGATCCATTTCTTTGATCTTAGCTCTTTTTTACGTTAATTCAGTTGCTTCTGTTTGACGATGCCGGTCATGAAGAGTTCGAGTGAGAGCTGTTTGTCCCGCTGCCCTGTCTTCATTTCAAAGTCGGCGTCAGCAGCCCTTATCAACAAATCCTTCAGTTCTTCTTCTGAAAAAGACTTGCCTTGTTTTGCTGCAATTTTTACCGCATAAGGATGCAATGAAAGAATCGACGCCATCTTTTTCTCCGAGAATCCTTGTGACCCCAATTGCTTCACTTGCAAAATGATTCGGAACTGGCGAGCAAGCAGCGCCATCAACTTGATCGGTTCTTCATTTTGTTTCAGAAGATCGTAGCATATCCGAAGGGCAGCATCGATCCTGCGATTAGCCACATGCTCGACCATTGTAAAAACATTGTTCTCTAAAGATCTCGAAATGAGCTCATCTACGGTCGACGTTTCAATGACTCCGTTTTCACCGACACTTAGAGCCATTTTGTTCACTTCGCTGATCAATAATGCCAGGTTTTCCCCTTGCAACTGGATGAGCCGCTCTGCTGCTGCATCAGTGATTTCAACTTCCGCTTCCTTTGCTGCATGATTGATCCATTCTTTTTGCAGCTGTACATTCATCTTATCCGCTTGAATCACTTCACCGTGCTTTTTCAACACCTTAACGATTTTCTTCCGTTCATCCAACTTTTCATATGGTGCAACGAAAATGACAACCGCTTGTTCCGCAGGATTTTGAAGATAGGATTCCAATCGTTTCAAATCATGCTCGATCTTAGATTTCGTTTTAGCACCAGTCAAAAAGTACGGATTCTGGATGACCACGACACGATGATCTCCCATGAATGGAAGTGTTTCAGCATCTTCTAATGCTGCATCAATCGTCTGTTCTTCCATATCATATGAAGAAAGATTAAAATCAGCTGTGCTTTCATCCAGTACAGCTTGTACAATCAATTTTTGGGAGTATTCCAATATGTATTTTTCTTTTCCATATAATAAATAAAGCGAAGCATATGATCCATTCTTCAGCTTTTTTGCGAGTGCATTGATCGACAATTTTACCACCTCACTGTCATACCAATAGCATATATGATAAAATTGCAGACGTACAGGGTAAAAGGAGGCTCAACTTCAAAAGTTAAACCTCCATTTATATGAACGCCGGCAGTCAAGACCCGGGAAGCTTCACTGCCAACGATTACACTCTTCCCCGTAAGCTTATTGTTATGTTATCCTATGCAGGATGAAACTATAGGTGTCAACTCTTAGCAATATGGGCTACTTTTTAGATAATATGGAAATGACATCTAGTCATAAGTTTCACGGAATCGTTAAAAATACAAATATGGATTTTTTCAAACGAATACCGTATACTTGATTTGAAACAGGAGGGTTGCGGAAATGAATGAATTTGAAAAAGATGTTCAGGCGAAATCCAACGATGCAATTGAATCCGGTCTTGGTTTCGTATTTTCGTTTTTGTTCTTTACGATCATTTTCTTTATCGGTGTAGTGATTAAAGCTGTAGCATTGTAATCAGCCACCCATTTGAGGGTACATATAAGGCAGTTGAAAGCGGGAGGGATTGAGCCTTTCGCTTTTTTACGTGCTCCGATTCATCTTGTTGTCTTTATTTTGATCCCATCAGGTTTAATGACAACCATCACACCTCCAAACTCTGCGGTCTCATAAACATCTACACCTCGTTGGACATACCTTTCCACCACTTCACTGGAAGGATGACCATATCGATTCTGTTCACCTGCTGATATGAAAACCACTTTAGGCTCAACCTGATCCAAAAACTCACTTGATGAGGATGTATCACTACCATGATGCGCGGCTTTCAGAAAGTCCGCTTTTAACCCCGGATAAGCCCCAATCAATTCCAGCTCCCGATCTTTTTCAATGTCCCCAGTAAATAGGAAAGTCTGACCGTATATACTCATCTGAAGGACCATTGAGCGATTATTCTTTTCCGTTCGGTAACCTTCAGAAGGGATCAGTCGAAAATAACTCTTGCCTTCTGTCCATTGTAAAGGTTGATTGATTGTACTGATTCTGATTGAGCTTGACGCCACTTCCTGTAACAGTTGTCGCTCTCCATCATTGATCTGGTCTACCTCTCCATATACGACCCTATCAACATCCATATGTTTGATTAAGCCCTTCGTTCCCCCGATATGATCATAATCCCCATGTGTCAAAAAAAGTTTTTCAATCCGATTGATGCCTCTCGCTTTTAGAAAAGGAACAACAATGTCTGCACCCGTATCGAAATTCTTCTTCCGCTTCATCCAATCTTCTTTCTGAAACGCCTTTTGACCACCGGTATCTATAACGTACACAGCCCGGCGGTAAGGAAGTTCAATGACAATTGCATCGCCTTGACCAACGTCCAGGTAAGTCACGTATGCATTCGAATCCAGTTTGTGATAATGAAGCGTCACGGAGAATACGATGACGATAAAAACGGGAACATACAAGAACTGTTTAAGTGTTTGTCTCTTTTCTATCCATAAAAGGACACCAATAAGTGAAACGACAAATAAAAACATGAGCATAACACTCGGTTTACCGATCGTCATTTTTCCAATTTCCCATGCATCGACCTGTTCCATCAATCTGTGAATCCATTTGAAACAACTGGCGATTACCTCAGCAGGCATTTCCCAGATCGGAAATGGTACAACGACATAAAGGAAATATGTGATTAGAACCAATGGCAATAAGAAAAGTGTCATCAACGGGATGTACACGATATTCAAGGGCAGCGACCATAAGGAAAATTCGTGGAAATTCCAAAGGATAATAGGTAAAGATGCAATTTGAGCAATAGCTGAGGCCGACACTAATTGTATGAAAGGACTTTTTCCCTTCAATAAAAACGTATTGGAAACAATCAAAGATGCCGTAATCAGAAACGACAGTTGAAATCCGATGTGGAAGATATAAGTTGGCTTATAAAGGAGGAGGAGGAAGGCGATGAGACTTAGCTGTGTATTGACGGGGATCTTCCATTGAAAAAGGATCGTCAGACAGACAAATGCCGCCATCAAGCCTGCTCTGACAACAGACGGTGCACCACCTGTGAACAGAATGATCCATGGAATGAGGAACAATAATGCAACAAGCGCATGTTCTCTTACCATGCCAAAGCGAATCATCAAAAAGTACATCATTCCTAAAAGCGTACCGACATGAAGGCCAGAAATGGCAAGCAGATGAATCAAACCCAGGCTCTGATAGTGCCTCCTCAAATCATCGTCCAACTCAGTACGATCTCCGAAGATCAACGTGTTCATGATCGGTGCGATCTCGGGACTGAAATCGTTCATGATCTTTTCCATAGAGTCTTGCCGATATCTCAGGATGTCATTGAGGATTCCGGAGGATTTTTTACAATTCAACTGAAGATTTTTCCTCGTTTCATAAATCCAGTGAATTTGATACGTATGCTTCAGGTACCGCTCATAATCAAAGGCATAGAAGTTTCGTTTCTCTGAAGGTTTTTGCAATTCTCCGTTCAAAATACACTCGTCCCCAATGGAAAGATGTTTCAATGATTGTTGTTCTTGTAGAGAAGAAATTTTATGCTGAACAAGGACAGTTTCGTCATTTTGAACTGAAAAACGGAAACGCATTCGATCGCCATCAATTACGGGAATGGAAGTGATCTTCCCAACGAGTGGGTGGGTGAAATTTTCGTACAGATTTGTTTGATGGAAGTGGTTATATGCGTTGATGTAGAAGAAGAAGGCAATGTGGATCAGAAGGATCAATACAAACGACTTGAAATTTCTGTATCGTTTTCCAATCAATAAAAGAAGACTCAATAAAATGAAAAGCCACCATCGCTCAGAAGTTGTGCAAATTCCGAAGATGGCGGCTATGACAATCATATGTATCGGTAACCTCATTTATTGATGGAGTGGATATCCTGCTCGTACAAAGCGTTGAATTGCTCTCTGAACTTTTGAACAGTCTCGTGGTCAGTGTGGCTTTTCACCAACTCGTCCAATAGAGCCTCAGTCAGTTCTTTCTTCGATTTAGATGTCAAATCATATTGTTCTTCTAAAACGACGAGTTCAGTTTCCACGCCGGATTGTTCAAAAAGTTCGATGGCATAAGGATGGTTCTTATAATCTGCTGCATAGTAAACTTTCTTGATGCCACTCTGAATGATTGCTTTGCAGCATTGGAGACATGGAAAATGGGTGACATAAATTTCAGCCCCCGTAGTCGGAACACCGAACTTGGCACATTGCAGCAAGGCATTCATTTCAGCATGGATCGTTCTTACACAATGTCCATCGATGACGTAACACCCTTCGTCCCGACAGTGTACGCCACCTGTAATCGAACCGTTGTATCCACCGGCGATGATCCTTTTATCTCTTACGATCGTCGCACCGACAGATAATCGTTCACACGTACTTCGTAATGCGAGTAAAGAGCTTTGGGCCATGAAATATTGATTCCAAGAAATACGACTCAACCTGAATATCCCCCTTCCGTTGTTCTTTTTCAGTTTATCGATAGATCTCTTTCTTCGCAATCCTAATTCGATACAGATATATATTCTTTGATGGACTCTAACGTTTTGTCACCGATACCAGGCACGTTCGTCAGATCTTCTATTTTGTTAAAATTTCCGTTTTCTTCTCTATAAGCGATAATCGCCTTCGCTTTAGAAGGTCCGATGCCCGGGATCGTTTCAAGTTCGGATGACACCGCTTGATTGAGATTCACTTTTCCATCATCCTTTCGGGAAGCCTGTAAAAGCGGTTCCCCCTCCTCTCCTAACTCCGGCACATAGATAACCATT
The DNA here is from genome assembly GCA_020524245.1 of Rossellomorea aquimaris. GTDB lineage: Bacteria > Bacillota > Bacilli > Bacillales > Fictibacillaceae > Pseudalkalibacillus. The sequence goes on from JAIVLN010000001.1 coordinate 288,969, forward strand.
TCATCTTGTACAGCTTGCGCTAGATTAACTCGATTGGGGTCCGCTTCATCTAAAAAACCACCAGCCAGTAAAATCGCTTCGTTGACTCGTTGACCTGCATTCATATGGAATACCCCTGGTTTTTTCACCGCCCCTTTCACATCAACGATGACAATCGAATTCTTTTCTTCGTTACGTGGAGGACTTTCCTCTTGTTTTGTGGATGCTGGCATATTTACTTCACTTTCAGTAATGGCAAAGGGATCCTCCAGCGGAACATCAGACTTCATTTTCCCATTAAAAATCCAAATGAATGAAACAATGAACCCCAAAATAATGATGAGTAATATACGCTCCAAATTAGAACGTTGCTCCCAAATCAGTTCATTCACCCCCTTCTATTCGATTTTAACGCTATAGCATCATTCCGTGATTCATACATAATTGGTTCAACAACTTCATACATTTGAAGATAGAAGACGGTCAAAAGGAGGGTTAAAAATGAAAGTAGGCGTTATAGGTACAGGGAACATGGGGACGATCTTGATTTCTGCTTTTATCGATTCGTTAGCCGTAAGGCCGTCCGATTTAATGATTATCAATCGAACAGCTCAAAAAGCTGAAGCGTTAAAAAAACAATACCCTGACCTAAAAGTAGGAAAATCCAATGGTGAGGTTGCTGCCTTTTGCGATATTCTGTTCATTTGCGTAAAACCACTTGAATATTATGCGCTGCTCGAACATATCTCGCCTTATTTGACTACCGATAAACTTGTCGTATCCATCACAAGCCCAATTTCAGTCGAGCAATTGGAAGAGCTGACTCCTTGCTCCGTCGCGAGAGCGATTCCAAGTATCACGAACCGCGCACTAGCAGGAGCATCATTGGTTACGTACGGTAAGCGTTGTACAGCAGAACACAAAAAGAACCTAGAGCATTTGATGGGATGTATATCGACACCAGTTGAAATCGAGCAGTCCATCACTAGGGTGGCATCTGATCTTTCAAGCTGTGGTCCGGCTTTTTTCAGTTATCTGTTACAGGCTTATATTAATAGTGCTGTAGAGGAAACCGAGATCACAAAAGAACAGGCGACGTATTTGGTAAGTGAAATGATCATTGGGATGGGGAAACTCCTTGAGAAGGAAATTTATACATTGCCGACATTGATGCAGAAAGTATGTGTGAAGGGCGGGGTGACTGGTGAAGCGTTGAAAGTATTCGACGCGGAGCTGGGGCCATTGTTCAACCATGTCATTGAACGGACACATAAGAAATACGATGAAGATTGCGAGTTAGTCGAGCGTCAATTTACCAAACAATACTAACACTCTCTATTCTTATTCTCTTCTCTGGAAAGGAATCCTCTTTTGTAAGATGAAAAAAGGACTGTCCTCTGAAATGAGGCAGTCCTTTCATTGTGTGGATTTTTAATAGTAAAATGTGCCCATTTTCTAAAACCGAGCCTTGAATTTGTAAAACAGTGTAGTGAATTTACAAAACACCCTACCGTTTTTCAAAAATAAAGAGGTAATTTTACAAAACTAAACCCAGGTTTTCTAAAATGGATGATTATCCAACCTTTTTCGCAACGAAAAACAGCCGTTCAGACGTCTCTGATGGCTCTCGCTCCGAGAAATCGGACGTAACTTGCACCAATTCGAACCCAGAAGCGTCTAAAAGTCGTTCGTATGTATCCTGAGAGAACGTCTGTTGATAGTGCGTTTCATCATATCGTTTATAGAGGTCATCCCCTGCACGGACAAAAAACGTAAGGTCATGGTAAACACTGCCTTCTTCATCCCCAGGGTGACATTCCCATATATAGCTGATGTCATCACGGTTCATCGTGAACGTTTCATCTTGAAAGATCTCTTCCATTTTGAACAAGGTATGGACGTCGAACAAAAGCAGCCCGCCATTCTTTAGGGTCGCATTTGCCCGTATGAAAGCAGACTTCACATCATCCATCGTTCTCAAATAGTTAAGAGAATCACAAAAAATCAGGGCCGCATCCATTCCTGAGAATCCTTCCAGCTCCCTCATATCTTGTTGATAGAATGGGATGGACAACCCTTGTTTCTCTGACTTAGCTTGAGCGACCATGAGCATCTCTTCAGAAAGATCGACTCCATGGACCTCAAACCCTTCTTTTTTTAAACGGGTTGAAATTTCACCCGTTCCACAACCGATATCAAGGACGCGATTCGTGTCCCCCATACCGAAACGATCAACTGCCTGGTTGAAAAAATGCATCCACATATCATATGGTGCATCCTCCATCAGCCGATCATAAAGTCCTGCAAATTGTTGATAAGTCATGGTCACACTCCAGTTACGTAAGCATTGATGCAACGTTCAAAGTCGGGGCATCTCCCCATAGTTTTTCCAGGTTGTAGTACGAACGGTCATCTCGATGGAAGACATGGACGATGACATCTCCAAGGTCGATCAGCACCCATCTTGATTGCTCCAAACCTTCCAATCGTCTGACTTCAAACCCGCTTTCTTGTGCTTGATCTTTCAATTCACGTGCAATCGCTTCTACTTGTTTCTCCGAATTCCCGTGACAGATCATGAAGTAATCTGCGACAAGAGAGATACCCTGGACATCTAGGACGACAATGTCCTCCGCTCTTTTATCATCTGCAGCTTTTACCGATAATTGAACCAATTCGTTTGCTGTCATTCTCATTTTCCTCCTTGTTGACTGACGATATCGTTATACGTGTGTAATGTGTCAGGATAGACGAGCTGATTACGTCTCATTAAGAAAGTAATCGTGTTCATGATCGCTTGCTTGACCGCCTCATCCAAATCTTGTTCTGCCGTTTCACGGACTTCTTCTACACCTGGAAAATGTCTGCCAGGTTCGATATAATCCGCAAGAAAAATCACCTTTTCAAGCAATGACATGTCGATTCGACCGGAAGTGTGGGTACGGATAGCCTCTAGAATTTCTTCATCGTCGATTCCGACTTCTTTTTTCACGAGATAGGCACCTACGGGAGCATGCCACAACTCTGAACCATAGTGAAGAAGGTCCTCCCCAAGATTTTGCTCGAGGATGAGCGACTTCATCTCTTCTTTCGGTCGAAATTTCGCATAGTCATGGAAAATCGCTGCAAGCCTTGCCTTTTCAACATCGGCACCAAAGCGTTCCGCTAATTCTACGGCTGTGTCCATTACGCCGAGAGTATGTTGGTATCTGTGGTCCGTCAATTGCTTTTTAACGATTTTCAGTGCTTCCTCCTGCCTCATAAAGACCATTCACCTCAATATACTTCCTTACTTCTTCTGGTACATAATACTTTGTATTGTTCCCTTCCGAAAACCGGTTTCTCAACATGGTCGATGAAATACCGATCAACGGGGTTTCAATGGTCAGAATCCTGTCCATATAGGGGCTCTTGAATTCATAGCCAGGTCGCTTCACACCGATGAACGTCACCATCTCCATCAATTGTTCAATCCGATCCCACCTATGCAGGGAATCAACCATATCCCCGCCTATGATGAAGTAGAATTGGGCATCCTCATGATCCTCTTTCAACTGCTGTATGGTGTCGACCGTGTAAGAAGGACCTTTCCGTTCAAATTCGATTTCTGTTAATCCGAAACCCTCGCAACCGTTAATCATGTCTCGAACCATGGCGATCCGATGCTTCCCCTGTGTGACTTCCCTGCTTTTGTGAGGGGGGGTCGCACTCGGCATGAACCAGATTTCATCCAGTTTGCACTGGAATTTTGCCTCGGTTGCCATGATCAAATGTCCGATGTGAGGTGGATCGAACGTACCTCCTAGAATACCGATTCTCTTCGTATCCATTTGACGTTACGAAGGCAGCTCGATCGTTTTTTTCTCAGTAGATTCCTTGTACAATACAATGATATTTCCAATGATTTGGACAAGCTCGGCACCGGTATTGTGTGTAATGTTTTCAGCCACCGTCTCTTTATCTTCTTCACAATTTTGAAGTACGCTGACTTTAATCAATTCACGAGCTTCCAACGCATCCTTTAGTTGTTGATACATATTTTCGTTCGTACCACCTTTTCCAACTTGAAAAATAGGATCAAGGTGATGGGCTTTCGAACGCAAAAAGCGTTTCTGCTTTCCTGTTAGCATGTTGGCTTCCCTCCAAGTTTTTCATGTATGATTTCTTTCATAAGTTCGATATCTGGTTCTTTGCCTGTCCACTGTTCGAATGCAAGTGCTGCTTGATGGACGAACATTGGCACCCCGTTCTGAACCGCGCAGCCTCTTTCCAACCCTATTCGCAAAAACTCCGTCAACAGCGGGTTGTAAATGATATCAACCAACGTGGACTTCGAGCTTACAAAACTCAAATCGATTGGCACCGACCCTTCTTTTGGATACATTCCAATTGGAGTCGTATTGATGATGATATCATACTCGGCAAGGCGTTGTTCGGCAGCCGAGATAGAAAGGGCTTCGGATCCGCTTTCCTCTAAAAGATCTTGCGCCTTAGATACCGTTCGGTTGGCAATGGACACGTTCGAAACACCTTTCATGATCAAAGTTTTCACGATTGCACGGGCAGCCCCACCTGCTCCAAGAACAAGTACAGTTGCATCATCAAAGTTCCCCTGGTGAAAATCGCTTAACCCTCGATAAAAACCAGGTCCGTCCGTGTTGTATCCTTTTAGACGATTCCCCTGTATTTCTACAGTGTTCACAGCACCGATTGCTTTTGCATAAGGATCGATGTCATCCAACAAATCCATGATTCTAAGCTTGTGCGGTATCGTAACATTGAACCCTTTACAACCGGATTCTACGAGCCATTCCACTTGTTTGTCCAGTTCCTCTTCAGGCACTCGAATCGCTTTATAACGGGGTTCCAAACCTAACTGTTGAAGACAAGCATTATGGATAGCAGGTGACATCGATTGTTCGATCGGGTCTCCTATGACTGCATAAAACGGTGTGTCTAGCTTAGATAAGCGCATTTCGGATGTAAACTCCTACTCCCTTTGGGGCATATGCTGTCACTTTCGTTCCTGCTTCCGACACTGTGACCCAGCCTAATCCAGAGAAAACGATATCCATCTTATCTTCTTTGACGGAAAATTCGTGTTTCACAAGAGGAGGGAGGTTGTCCTTATGTTCAGAATCTGGTGGGCTCAACAGTTCACCCAACTGATTCTCGTAAAGTTCATCCGCTTTTTCAAGTTTCGTTCGATGAATCGGTAGTTCATTCGAAAGGTAGCAGATGAATGATTGTTTATCACCTGATACGAAATCAAAACGTGACAGCCCTCCGAAGAACAATGTCTGACCTTCGTTCAATTGATAGATTTTTGGTTTGATCTCTTTCTTAGGCGTTACTTTCTTAAGATCTTTCTTATCTATATAGTGTGCAACTTGATGATGATTAATGATACCTGGTGTATCAAACAGAGAACTTGAGTCATCTAAAGGAATCTCGATCAGATCAAGTGTCGTCCCTGGATAATGGGAAGTCGTGATAAGAGAGGAGGTCTCCTCGCTGAATTCACGGATCAATTGGTTGATGAACGTCGACTTCCCTACATTGGTGGCACCGACGATATAGACATCCCTTCCTTGGCGATACTTTTCTATTGTCTCTGCAACTTCCTTGATATTGAGCCGTTTTTCTGCACTCATCAACTCGACATCGATCGGTTTGACACCAAGTTGACTCGCCTCATACTTCATCCAATGTTTGATCTTGTTCGGCTTCACCGATTTGGGTAGAACATCTAATTTGTTTCCGACAAGCAAAATCGGATTGTTCCCTACAAAACGATGAATACCCGGAAGCCAGCTACCACTGAAATCAAAAATGTCTACAATCTTCACAATGAGTGCATCCTGTGAACCGATTCCAGACAAAATTTTTCGGTAATCATCGTCTGTCAATGCGACATCCTGTACCTCATTATAATGCTTCAGACGGAAACACCGTTGGCAAATGACCGAATCCCGCTCTAAAGCCGACGGAGGAGCATAGCCGAGCTCCCCTTTGTCTTCTGTTTGGATGGTTACTCCACAACCTTCACAATAAATCTGATTATCCAACAATCATTCCTCCCAGTTAATTAACCCTTTACGTTTGAACCACTCGAGTACATGTCGCTCCATGTAGCGATTCAATTTGGTAGCAAGTCCATCGTTCTTCGCGACCGGAACCACCAATATGGTATGTAGACCGAGGCGGTTCCCACCTAATACATCAGTAAAAATCTGATCTCCTATAACGACAACTTCTTCGTTCTTCAAATTCATATTTTTTGCTGCACGCTTGAAGGCTTTTGTCATCGGCTTTCTAGCACGAAAGATAAAAGGAATGTTCAGAGGGTATGAAAAGCTTCTGACCCTCTCCTCGTTATTATTCGATACGATCGTCACTTGTAATCCTTTTTCTTTCAGCATCGCAAACCATTTGATCAGTTCAGGTGTCGCCTCAGGACGATCCCATTCGACCAATGTATTATCCAAATCCGTAATGATGCCTTTGATTCCTCTATCCAACAATTCATTGGCGTCTATGTCATAAATTGATGGGACATGTTCATTTGGCAATAATCGTTTTAACAACCAAAACACCTCATTATAAAATCTTCTTCAGTCCTACATTATTGTACCAATAATTAAGGGCTGAACAATGATTTTTATCCTTTCGTATTTAAAGAAGTATTGAGCGAAAACTTTGAATTGTCCGTAAAAAACCATAAAAACTTTTCGACAATATTCGATTTTATCCAAAATGTGGATAACTTTACTCACACTATTCACACCGAAAAACAACTAATTATTTACTTTATAAACAATTTACCCACAAGTTATCCACTTTTTTATGTGGATAATAGAACGATTGTTCCTCATTTCAATTCGTGGTAAGCTAGGTTTACATCATAACATAATAGCTTATGTGAAGCGCTTTATAAATATGAAAGATAGATTTATATAACGTTAAAACCTCATCGATCCTCTTCATAAATTTTTTTTGAACTCTTACATTTCTTTTCTTAACTCTTACAAATGAATGATTTCTGAAAACGTCTGGAGGTGCGAAGGCCATTCGGCTATAATTATGGAAAATTTATCCGATGAGCTATTAATTGAGTCCTATCACAAAGCCAAGGAATTAAAATTGAGCAATGAATTCATAACGTTGATCAAGCAAGAGATTGACCGTCGCCACTTGTCTTCCAAATTGATCACGACTCATTTGTAATGGAACCGACCCGCCGTTGGTTCTTTTTTTTTGGCTCTTTTTTTAAAATTGTTGCTTTAGCTTTTTTTCTTCATTTGCAAGGTGATTGAAGCGCATGGTGCGAGACTCCTAAGGCGCTAAGCGGCAGGAGGCTCACCGCACGCCCCGTGGAAAGCGAGCAACTAGGAGCGGAAATCAACTCATTCAAGGACCACAATGTATGCGAAAAAAACATTTTTTTGATTTCTACCATTATGATGCAAATAAGCTGTTAAAGTCGCCAATATAGGCGATAATAACAATAAATAGTTTCAAGTAAATAAAACAATTTGTGAATTTTAAGGTCTTTTGACGTTAAAAAGTTGATAAGGGAAACTTTTTTTGATTACAATGATAATGGTCTACTTACATAATAGGTTACGGAAAACTCGATAGGAGGATAATTCATAATGTTACAGTTTGCAGTCCTTGCTCCCTTTCTAACGGCATTACTTGTGCCGTTTTTCTTTCGATACATACGGCAGGTGCACACCGGATGGTTCGTGCTGCCCGTCCCTTTCCTACTGTTCATCTACTTTTTGAGTCAGATGGGTGCAGTATCTGAAGGGGACAACATATTGAGCGTTGTAGAATGGGTACCATCACTCGGAATGAATTTCAGTTTTTATCTGGATGGCTTAAGTCTATTGTTCTCCATGTTGATCAGTGGAATTGGTACTCTTGTAACTTTATATTCCATCTTTTATCTGAATAAAAACGAGAAGTTGAACAATTTCTATGTATTTCTCTACATTTTCATGGGTGCGATGCTGGGAGTCGTCCTCTCTGATAATGTATATGCGCTTTACCTGTTCTGGGAATTGACGAGTCTGTCCTCTTTCCTTCTCATTGGATATTGGTACGACCGTGAAGCATCTCGTTACGGTGCACTCAAATCTATGATTATTACGGTCTTAGGTGGTCTTGCTATGCTTGGTGGATTCATTCTCCTTTCTTATGTAGCTGGGTCCACAAGCATCCGAGAAATTATCGGTGCAACTGATGTTGTACTGGAGAGCCCGTATTTCGTTGCAATCCTATTGTTGATTTTATTAGGTGCCTTTACGAAATCTGCTCAATTCCCGTTCCATATCTGGTTACCAGATGCGATGGAAGCACCGACACCTGTCAGTGCATTCCTCCATTCCGCTACAATGGTAAAAGCAGGGATCTATCTGACAGCACGCCTATTCCTGATTTTCGGAGGAACAGATCTTTTCTTCTTACTAGTGACTGGATTTGGATTACTCACATTATGCTGGGGTTCCTACATGGCAGTACGTCAGACCGACTTGAAAGCGATCTTGGCATTCTCTACAATCAGTCAGCTCGGTATGATCATGTCGATGCTCGGTTTTGGTACAAAAGCAGCCATATTTGCGGCGATCTTCCACATTTTTAACCACGCTACCTTTAAAGGTAGTCTGTTCATGGTTGCCGGTATCGTCGACCATGAAACCGGAACGAGAGATATCCGTAAACTCGGAGGACTCATGACGTTGATGCCAATTTCAGCCACACTGGCTTTCTTTGGTGCGTTTTCAATGGCTGGGGTGCCACTACCGGTGTTCAATGGCTTCTTAAGTAAAGAGATGTTCTTTGAGACGTCATTGCATATCGAATCGACTTCGGAATTTGTATCCGCACTAACACCGATCATTCCGGTACTTGCGGTACTCGGTAGTATTTTCACATTCGTATACTCGATGTATTTCTTCTTCCAAACATTCGCAGGAAATACGAAAGGCGATCTTCCGGTGAAGCCGCATGAAGCACCACTAGGCATGCTGCTCTCGCCAATTGTACTGATCCTTTTCGTTGTTGTCGTAGGATTGTTGCCAAACTTGATCAATCATCCGATCCTGACACCTGCTACAGCTGCAGTGTTTGGAGAAGCACCTGAAAAACATCTGAAATTCTGGCATGGTTTTGAACCACAGTTGTTCATGTCTCTTGCAGTCGTTGCTCTCGGAACACTCTTCTACTTGACGATGAAAAAGTGGAAAGTGATATACAACTGGCTGCCTGGACGAATGAGTGCGAACAAAGTGTATGATTTCATCTACAATACACAGTTCAAAATCGCTGAAAAGACAACCAATACGTATATGACCGGTTCAATTCGCCATTATGTCATGTATATATTGATTTTCTTAGTCGGAGCTACAGGTGTCACATTGTATGTGACAGATGGATTCGTCATTTCAACCGATGATCTCGCACCGATCTCCTGGCCGGAAATCGCGGTTGCAGTCGTCATGGCGATTGCTGCATTTGCCACCATTGTTATGAAGAACCGTATTGCAGCCATTCTCGTATTAGGTGTTGTCGGTTTCGGATTATCATTATTGTTCGTATTCTTCCGAGCACCTGACCTTGCATTGACGCAGTTGATCGTCGAAACGGTTACGGTTGCTCTGTTCTTACTCTGCTTCTATCATTTACCGAAGCTCGATACAGAAAAGCAACCACCAGCTGCAAGAACGTTGAATATGATCATTTCCGCTTCGGTCGGAATATTGGTTACACTGGTCGCAATCGCTTCTCATAGTTCTAAGAAGTTTGAAACGATTTCCCATTACTTCATAGAAGAATCCCACCACCTCGGTGGCGGTGATAATGTGGTCAACGTCATCCTGGTTGATATGCGTGGACTGGATACATTGTTTGAAATTACAGTACTCGGGTTGGCTGCATTAGGTATTTACGCAATGATTCGACTCCGAAAAGAAGAAGAGGAGCTGGATTCATAATGGAATTAATTATGGCCGTACTTGCCGGCTTGTTGTTTACAGCTGGTGTTTACTTACTACTACAAAGACAAGTTTTGAAAATCGTTTTCGGTACAGCTCTTCTCTCCCATGGAGCTCACCTCCTCATTTTGACGATGGGGAAGTTGAATAGAGGGCAACCACCGATTTTGGAAAAAGGGATCGAACATTACGCTGATCCCTTACCACAGGCACTGATATTGACTTCGATCGTCATCAGTTTCGGGGTCACATCATTTTTACTTGTTCTCGCTTATCGAGCGTATAAAACGAACAAGACAGACAACATGGAGCAATTGAGGGGATCTGATCATGACTAATTTAATTACATTACCAATACTGATACCGCTCATCGCTGGAACCTTGTTTGTCTTTTGGAGAAAGAAACTGCCATTCGTTCGAATGGGGACTCAGATTATAACGATCATCAATTTAATCGTAACAGCGTTCATCACCTTTCTCGTCGTCCAGAATGGGCCTATCATATTAGAAACGGGAGGTTGGGTAGCGCCTTACGGGATCATCCTGGTAGGGGATGCCTTATCCCTATCTCTCTTGTTGACGACAAACGTCATTGCAGTGGCAGCCGCATTCTATGCACCTTTTTCACTGGATAGAGGCCGTGAAGAACATTATTTCTATACGTTCTTCTTGATCCTCATTGCAGGTGTGAGTGGAGCATTCTTGACTGGGGACATTTTCAACTTGTTCGTATTCTTTGAAGTGTTGCTGATGGCTTCTTATGGAATGATTGTACTCGGTGGAACGAGACAGCAGCTGCGAGAATCAATCAAGTACGTGTTACTGAACCTGTTCTCTTCCATCCTGTTCGTTACAACCGTCAGCTTCCTATACTCTGTCACAGGAACCGTTAACATGGCTCAGCTTTCTGAGCGTGTCGGGCAAGTTAACCAGGAAGGTATTCTCACGACAATTGCAATTCTGTTTTTTGTCGTATTTGCGACGAAAGGGGCACTGTTCCCACTTTACTTTTGGATGCCGCATGCCTATGCGAAGCCACCGGCGGTCATTTCCGCTCTATTCGGGGCACTATTGACGAAGGTCGGCATTTACTCGATCTTACGAGTATTCACTTTGATTTTTAATGGGAATATAGACTATACACATAGCTTCTTCATTACCTTAGCTGGGTTCACACTGATCTTTGGAGTAATCGGTGCGATGTCCACGAATAACATCAAATTGATCATCGCCTACAACATCATCCCAGCGATCGGATTCATGATCATGGGCATCGGGATTTTCACAGATGTTTCATTGGCCGGTTCGGTCTATTACTTGGTGCACGATATGATCATCAAGGGAGCGTTGTTCTTGCTCGTTGGAGCCATTGCAATCGTTGCTGGAACTTCAGATTTACGTAAAATCAGTGGATTAATCAAGAACTACCCACTATTGGGTTGGCTGTTCTTCATCGCAACGGTTACTTTAGCCGGATTACCTCCATTCAGTGGGTTTATCGGAAAACTGCTCTTGTTGAAAGGTGCATTCGAGAACGGTCATTATGTCATTGCTGCAATCGGGTTGATCACAAGCTTATTAATCTTGGTTTCTGTCATGCGAATCTTCATCAATGGTTTCTGGGGTGTCAGCATGGAGCTGCCAAAAGAAAAACGATCGATTAAGCCACTCTATGTTCCGATTACGTTCCTTCTGATTTTCTCCGTTGTACTCGGAATCGGTGCAGAATGGTTCTTACCACATATCCAACAAATCGGCGTCGACTTGATGAATCCATCGGTTTATGTTGACGCAGTATTAAAGGAGTAGTTCGATATGGCTTTTCAACTTTTGATCAACCTTGCAATTGGACTCATCTGGATGTTTTTGACCGAAACTTATACGTTCGTAACCTTTTTGGTCGGATTTATAATCGGAGTGTTCTTGCTGTTCTTATTGAACAGATTCATTCCAGATACGTTTTATTTTCGATATATTGTGGCGATCTGGAAACTGGTTCTGTTGTTTGCGAAGGAACTATTGATTGCTAATATTGATGTATTGAAAATGGTGTACAAACCAAAGATGGATATGCAACCTGGTATCATCGCACTTCCTACAGATTTGCGCTCGAACTGGGAAATTACACTTCTAGCGAATCTGATTACACTTACACCAGGTACATTATCCGTCGATGTGTCAGCAGACAACAATTTCATTTATATCCATGCGATGGATTTGCCGGATGTCGATGAGACGATTAATCAAATCAAAGGGACATTCGAGAAAGCGATAAAGGATGTGACACGATGAGCATACTTCTACACAACGTCATTTGGCTTTGCATGATCATCAATGCAATCTCTATCATCATGCTGCTCTATCGTGCAATCAAAGGTCCATCAAACCCAGACCGCGCAGTCGCTATTGATACAATAGGAATCAACTTGATTTCCATGACCGGATTGGTCGCCATCCAGTTGAATACGACCCGCTTGAATGATGTGATCTTGTTAATCGGTATTTTGACGTTCATCGCAACGGTAGCTATTGCGAAATTCTTAGAAAAGGGTGTTATCATTGACCGAAGTCGTGATTAGTGTCCTATTGCTGATGGGTACGTTTTTCGTATTCTCAAGCTCACTTGGCATACTACGTTTTCCAGATGTCTATTCCCGACTACACGCTGCGACCAAGAGTGCGACTCTAGGAGTCTCAGGTGTCATGCTAGCTGCCTTCCTCTACTTTTTATTCAAAGAGAACATGGTAAGCGGAAAGTTGATATTGGGAATCTTGTTCGTGCTATTGACGGCTCCGGTCAGTGGTCACATGATTTCGCGCTCCGCATATCGTACGGGCGTGCCGCTCTCTGACCGGACGATCAAGGACGAACTTGAAAAGAGATATAAGGATGAGACCTCTTGAATTGAGAGGTGAAAAGACTGATGGAAAAAACCATCAGTCTTTTTAAATGATAGTGATTATTGTAAACAAAATGTAAATAGAGTCTTTCTTAAATCATTATTGTGACATATAATAGTTTTAACCATCTTTATGTAAGAGAAATTGGCTTTTTCAGATGAAAAAACCAATAAGGAGTGACAATTGCATATGTATTTTCTAGAACGGGTTGACCACACTGTCAGACGGATGAAGAGTCAAGCCGCTAATGCGATGACATTGTTGAATTTGACACTGGGTGCAATCGCAATCGTTTGTATTTTGAAAGGTCAGTTGGAATTAAGTTTTTGGTTCATATTTTTATGTGCCCTCTTCGATCGATTTGATGGCATGATTGCAAGGAAGCTTCAAATCGAATCGGAATTCGGTAAACAACTCGATTCATTATGTGATTTGATTTCTTTCGGAGTTGCACCAGCCTTTTTGATTTACCAGGGTGTATTATACGAATTTGGAATACCAGGTCTCGTCTTTATTATTCTTTATATCATTTGTGGTGCAATTCGACTCGCTCGATTCAACATCACGGAATTCGATGGACATTTTACTGGAGTCCCGATTACGATTGCAGGTTGTCTTTTAGCCATGTCCTTTCTGACCATTAACTTATTCCCTGATTATGTATTCATGTTTCTTGTACTCGTTCTTTCATTCTTAATGATTAGTAATATCAGTATCCAAAAACGATAGCTTATGTGAAAAAGACCCCGGAAGGCATTCAGCCTCTCGGGGTCTTTTGTGTTCTCTTTTTATTGCGTCAGTTTCAAGAATTCTTCAACGTCTTCTACTGCCAGCTGGATTGCTCTCGTCCAGAATTGTGGTTTTGTCAAATCTTCACCGAGATGTTTCTCAGCCAATTCTTCTACCGACATTGTTCCAGTATCCTGTAGCAATGCAATGTATTTCTCTTCAAATGCTGCTCCTTGTTCTTTTGCAATCGCATAAATTCCCGCACTGAACAGGTAACCGAACGTGTATGGGAAGTTGTAGAACGGAACATCTGTAATATAGAAGTGAAGCTTAGAAGCCCAGAAATGCGGGTGGTATTCACCGAGCGCGTCATTATATGCTTCACGCTGTGCTTCTTCCATCAATGCTTTCAAGCGGTCTACAGACACAAGCCCTTTGGAGCGCTCTTCATAGAATCGGGTTTCAAAAAGGAAACGCGCATGGATGTTCATGAAGAAGGCAACCGAACGCTGAATCTTATCCTCTAATAAAACAAGGCGTTCTTCTTCAGTCTTCGCTGTTTCCACTGCAGCATCAGAAACGAGCATTTCAGCATAAGTCGAAGCTGTTTCTGCTACGTTCATCGCGTAGTTTTGATTCAAGTATGGAAGTTCATCCATAACATGTTGATGGTATGCGTGACCAAGTTCATGCGCTAACGTTGAAACATTGCTTGGCGTCCCCGAGAACGTCATGAAGATACGCGTTTCTTTTGCATTCGGGAAGCTTGTGCAGAACCCTCCAGGACGTTTACCTGAACGGTCTTCCGCTTCAATCCAAGATTTTTCAAACGCTTGGCGAGAAAACTCGCTCATCTTCGGGTTGTATTGTTTGAACTGATCAATAATGAAGTTGGCTGCTTCATCATAGGATACGTTTGATTCCGTTTTGCCAACCGGAGCATCAACGTCGGTCCAACCTAGTTTTTCAAGGTTCAACATTTCCGCTTTTCGGTTGAGATATTTTACAAAAGTAGATTTGTGATCCGTGATGACCTTCCACATCGTATCCAGTGTTTCTTGAGACATGCGATTGATCTTGAGCGGTTCTTTCAGAACAGATTCCCAGTTTCGATGCTCATACGTGCTTAATCGGAACCCAGCGAGATGGTTCAGCGCCTCGGCACAGAAATCTTCTTGCTCTGCCCATGCATTTTGATACGCTTCAAAAGCCCGTTCACGAACTTCTTTACTTTGGCTGGATAGCTTGTTATCCAATTGTCCGACAGACAGCTCTTTCACTTCTCCATCTTCTTCAAAAGGAATGCTCATCTTACCAACGACTAAGTCATAAAGGTTCGACCAGGCATGATAACCGTCTACCGCAAGATCGTTGATGAGTGATTCCTGATTAAAGCTAAGCTTCTCGACAGCATTCTGTCGACGCTCATTCAAAATGTAGGAATATTGTGCAAGACCTTCTGACTGTAACAACGCCTTCCATTCTTCATCTGATACTTGTTTCAATTTCTCATCGAATTGAGTCCAAAGTGAATGATATTTCGCACCGATTGAATCGAGCTTACCTCTTATTGCGACCGCTTCCTTGTCTTTCACATCCTGAGCGACAAGACAGCCAACATAAGCGCTGCTCTCATGTAGTCGAGAGGAAAGGATACTTAACTCTTCAACCACTTGA
The DNA here is from genome assembly GCA_020524245.1 of Rossellomorea aquimaris. Lineage (GTDB taxonomy): Bacteria > Bacillota > Bacilli > Bacillales > Fictibacillaceae > Pseudalkalibacillus. The sequence goes on from JAIVLN010000001.1 coordinate 304,253, forward strand.
GTTAGTTGTTCATAATTGTTTGGATCGCATTGTTCAATGGTACTCTTCAATTCCACCACTTTCGTTTCGATGGATGATATGTATGTTTGGAGCTCTTCAGAGGAACTTCCACCTGCAAAAATGTTTTCCAAATTCCATTGCTGTGATAATTGGGCTAGTTTCATGTTTATCCTCCCTAATATGTAATACCTCCATTATAAGGAAAATTCTAAAAATAAAAAAGAGAAGATACTTGGTAATTTTGTTCCTCTTTTAAGTTGTGAAAGGTATCCGTTAGGTTTATGAGGGCATGAAATCATGAAAAGCAGAGAATCGTGTACTCGTGGAGGGGTTATGAGTGCACGAAATCACGAAAAACGTGAAATGGTGCACTCAAAGAAACCTATTAAAAAATTGATAAGTCAGTTCGAGCTCTAGTCGAATGCGCATGCGTACATGAAATAGATGAGCATGATGATAAGTGTTACATTGAAAATGATTCCTTCCATTTCGCAGTGTTCACCTCGCTTCTTCAATCTCTCTCTACTTATATTTCCACACATTCGATATGATTAACCTTTTTTTCCTTTTCTTCGATTCCCAATTGATAACAGTTTTTATGTTATAATAGTTCTTGTTTAGGGGGGCAGTTATGAACAAGAAATGTTTTTTTCCATTCTTAGGTGTAAAAACATTAATGGCTTTTGCAGACGTTTTGTACATCATGACTATCGTTACATATATTTACCAAAAGACAGGATCCGCTACTTATGCGGCAATTTACCCGTTACTCCAGGTCATTGCCAGCCTGATCGCTGGTTTTACGACACCTTTATTCGTTGAAAGGTTCAGATTCAACAGCCTGTTGGTTCACTTTACGCTGTTAAAGACAGCCCTGTTACTTGCACTCCCATTTCTTTTTCCATACATATCGGACCATCTGATCGGGCTGTTCCTTTTCATAGCTGTATTATCCTTTGTCTCAGGTTGGGCGAAACCGCTATTGAATACAATGGTACCGAAAGTGGTTGAGAAGAATCACCTTGTCACCGCGAACAGTTATTTGACCTTCTCCAATCATGCGGTCCAGCTTGCTGGATATTCGTTCACCGGTTTAGTTGTCGTTACATACGGTGAAATCTTGACTTTATCCGTTACGGCAACGTTACAAGGAATGGCCACAATCTTGTTACTCATTACATTGTTTGCTGTGCCAAATGAACTGCCAATACCAAGCCAGTCTAAATTGAAGGCGATTAAGGATGGCTGGGTACTCCTTTGGAACAACAAGACAATCCGGGTCATTACAATTATGGATATGTTGGAAGGAATTGCAGGTACGATATGGGTAGGAGCCATAACGCTCGTCTTCGTTCAAGAAGCTTTGAATCAAGGGGCAGATTGGTGGGGTTTTATCAACTCCAGTTATTATGCAGGAACCATCCTTGGCGGTATATTAGCCCTTTTCATTGGGAAAAAGGTGCAAGCCAACCTCATCCAGAGCATGGCAATCGGCTCTTTTCTATTCGGAATTTTGACTTTCCTTTATGGGATCAACAGCATTCCCTGGCTTGCCCTAGTTTTATGTATAATGATGGGACCTGCCTATCAAATCCGTGACATCGCTCAACAAACCGCGATGCAGACGAGTGTGTCAACAGACCGGTTGCCAAAGATCTTTGCAACGCACGGCATTTTGATTTCAACCATAGGAGGTATATCCGTACTCCTTGTCGGAATGGTCGCTGATTTCTTGGGAATCCGTTTCGTCTACCTCTTTGCTTCCATACTGATTTGTTGTTCAGCATTGCTATCGTTTACGTTACTTAAATTTCAATCCAATAAGGGTATGCATACAAAGTCATACTCTTAAAAAGAGGATGGGGAGCCCCCCCATCCTCTTTTCAATATGTGTCTTCGGCTTCCATCGCATCGGCTTTCGTCTTATGCACCGTACCAAATGGGTGCTCTGGAGGAGCATAGATTGCATAAAGCTTCATTGGTACTTTACCAGTGTTTGTGACATTGTGCCATTTTCCAGCAGGAATAAAAATCGCATAATTATCATAAACTTCTGCTTCATAATCTAAATTGTTTTTCGTATCCCCCATTTGGACAAGACCTTGCCCCTGTTCAAGACGTATAAACTGATCTGTTTTAGGATGGACCTCCAATCCAATATCATCACCAACGTCGATACTCATCAGCGTCAATTGCAATTTATCGCCGGTCCATAAGGCTGTCCGGTACGTCTTGTTTTGTAACGTCGCCTTCTCAATATCTATTACAAAAGGTTCCCCTCCGTAATCCTTTAATCGGTAAGGGACATATTTTGTTAGAAACTTGAATCGTGCTGCATTCATCCGCTCTCCGTTCAAAGCTTGGAAAAAGAGAGGAAGTTGTGTTGAGTGAACGTTTTCCTGGTATTCGCGGAACCCGTCAACTTCAAACCTATAGGCTTTCTGAATCCCCTCTCCATAACTACGAAATGGAACCTCTTCAATTTGATACTCAGGCTGTAATCCCGTAAGCCCTATATAATAATCCGTAAATTGTTTCAATTGAACTTGTTTGTTCTGGACTGTATGAAGGATTTCGTATTGGTGGCTTTGATTTGGTGCCGACTGTGCTAATCGACTGTAAAATTGAATGGCAGAAGCCTCTCTCTTTATTCCAGCAAGTAAAGCATCTGCAATTCTTTGAGGATCTCTGTACATACATTACCTTCCTTTCATAGGCTTTCTAACGCTATCATATGCCCAGATGTTGAAGGTGTACGTTGTATCTTACAAAAGAACCTTTATTTTGATAGGAAAGGATGCATGTTTGTTAGATGATCCTATTGTTGTTTCTTGAGTTGATCATACAATTCCGAGTAGGAATCCACATAATAATCTATCCCTGGAATGTCAGGGTCCTGGAAGCTGCAAGCCGGAATCCCTAATTCTTTCGCAGGGAGCAGATCTAGCTCTCGATCACCGACAACAAGGTCGATCGAATATTCTTTTAAAATATGCTTATAGGCAGTAGCATCGGGCTTTCGCGGGAATTCATCCTCCCACCCTATGATCTTTGTAAAATAATGATCCAACTGATGATGTTCCAGAACTCTTCTCACGACTTCTCTGGAGTTATGGGTGACGACAAAATTATGTTCAGCAAGCTTCAGTATGTCTTCAAGACTTTCAAACAGTTCAAATTCAGCAGGCTCCAACTCCCGCTCCATCGCTTGGAAGTATTTCTTCTGTTCATCGGTCACACCGTAGTGGTTGAACGCGTGTGTAAACGACACTTTCATGTGGCTGAGGATCTCCTCTTCTGTTGTATCGTCACCTAACATCTTTTTAAATAGCTTAACGAACAAACGATAGCTATCCACCAATGTTCCATCAAAATCCCATAAGATATTCATATGTAACCTCCTAAATAGCTTCTCCTAACAGTTTCTCCAACTTCTACTCTATATCCTCTTCACTTCACCTAACATAACAAAGGCGATTTCGTAATACATTGTGTAAACGTCAGCCTTATGTTTTACGGGTGAGGAGGGAAATTATGTCTACATTTGATCCACAGAAAGTCAGTACGAAATTCTTACCTCCGGCGAATCCCAACTACCCTGTTGCAGGAAGGAAATTTACGCTGACCCACTCTGATCTTACAGGAGATTTGTTTTTATCTGTAGGCTGTATGTATGATGTCGAAAGTATTGATCAGCAGATGCGGGATGAAGTCCTAGCAGAATGGAGAAGAGATAGGTATGGTCGCTACCATTTATTCGGTGAAGTTTATGTAGATGGTGGAGAGTTCAGTAAAAAAGTGACAGAACGGCGGTTCAACATCTTCCGAAAAGAGATGGGTACAGCATTGAAAGGCATGCTTTATGGAGATCAGCCGTACCTTTCCAATCATTCCTTCCTACTTGATGCCCCGATCTATATACAGTTCAATTCCACTTATCCGGAATTCAATCAAACCTTTTACTTTGGCACTCTGAGAGATTATGTTTAATTAGCTATTGCTTCCCACACTCCTCCGACTACAGACGGATTTCCACTTGGAAAAAAGGTATTTTATTTCCAGAGTGGAATAAATGTCATAGAACCGTTTAAGGAGGAAGAAAAATGACTGTGTCCTTGGAAAAGGTAAATAATCTGAATGTATTGGAAGAAGAGTTGAAGAAATTATTGAATACCCCGATTGACTCTGTTGAGGACTTGGAAAATTGGCTCCTTACCCAGACAGAGCTATATGACAAGGTTGAAGAAAGTACGTTGGGACATTATATAGATTTCCAATGCTACAGTAATGACGAGGAAAAGAAAAAAGCCGTTGAACATGACCAGGAAAAAGTAAAGCCATTGATGAAACGATATAAGTTCAAGCTTGATGAGAAGTTCATGCAGACAACGTTTCGACATCAACTGAATCAAACGTATTATAGTCGCTTCATCAAGAGCAAAGAGCTTGCTATGAAGTTGTATAGTGAGAAGAATATTGAAATTGAAGTGAAGGAAGATCATCTCGTCAACAAATACTTTGAGTTAATGGGTGGACTCTCCTATTCATTGGAAGGGAAAGAATTGACCTTCAGTGAATTACGCCAGGTTTTCAAAAGCCCCGATCGTGATAAACGGCAACAAGCGATGATCCTTATGTATGACAAGTTCGAGTCTTTGGCTGACGATCTACAGCCTATACTCACTGAACTCATCCAGCTGAGAGATGAAAAGGCGAAAAACGTCGGGTTCGCCAATTTCAGAGATTATATGTTTGCGAAGTATGAGCGCTTTGACTATGGTCCAGAGGATTGCAAACAATTAGCCGATGCTGTTGCAAAGCACGCTGTACCGCTTAATAGGCATATTCAACAGCAACACAAATACGAACTTGGTTTGGAAGACTACTACCCTTGGGATCAGCATGCTGAAGCTTCTGGTTTAGAGCCACTCAAGCCTTATGAAGAGATGGATACCTTCCTAGAAAGAACGTCTGAAATTTTAAACAAGCTGGACCCGGAATTTTCAACTCTTTTAAAAGAAATGGATGAGCAGGGAAAACTGGATCTGGAAAGTCGGAAGGGCAAGGCACAGGGTGGATTTTGTGAGTACTTACCTGTTTCCAGGATGTCCTTCATCTTTATGAACGCCGCCAAAGCTCACAGTGACCTGATCACCCTCGTACATGAAATGGGTCATTGCATCCACGATCGGATGAAACGGGATATACGATTAGGGAAATATCGTGAAATTCCAATGGAATCAGCAGAACTCGCCAGTATGAGCATGGAGTTGTTCACGTTGCGCGACTGGAAAGCATATTATCCAAATCAAGAGGATTTCATCCGCGCCCAAAAGAAACAGTGGGAAAATGTGATCGGCATGCTACAGAGTGTGATGGTCATTGATCAATTCCAACACTGGCTTTATGAGAATCCAAACCATACTGTAGAACAACGCCAGGAAAGATACGTGGAGATTTCTAACGAGTTCAGCAGTGGGGTCGTGAATTGGAACGGACGCGAAAGGTGGAAAGAACTGAATTGGTTCATCGTTCTTCATATTTTCGAAGTGCCATTCTACTTTATTGAATACGCAATTGCCCAACTCGGAGCTGTGCAGCTCTACATGCAATTTAAACAAAACCCGGATCGGACTCTAGCAAATTATAAGCAAGCACTTTCATTAGGAAGCTCAAAATCTCTTCCTGAAGTTTATGAAGCAGCTGGCATTCGATTTGACTTCTCGGAAGAAATGGTCAAAAAATTAATGGATTTTGCACATAATGAGCTTCAACAATTGAAGAACTGAAGATTTTTAAAGACTCGTCTATTCGACGGGTCTTTTTTAAGTGGCGTGATTCTGAATATAAAAGACTAGTTCTGTAGTCTCCTCCCAAGATAGTAATTTGATGTTTTATGTCGATACATTAGCCCCTCTATCCTGATTATCCAGTATTAAAAGGAAAAATGTCGGAACGAACAGAAAGGTGTATATATATTTCGATTCCCGAAAGGAGTATGGTAATGAAGAAAAAGTGGTCGATCGTATCAAGTGTCGTACTTAGTACTGGAATGATTTTCAGCGTACCTATGGGAGATGTTAATGCTACAGGAGAAGGTCCGAACTACAATGGTAATGAAACCATTATGAATGAAAGACTGCACAATTATGAAGAAATGGTCGATTTCTTGCACAAGCAAGATAAAAAATCAGAAGCGTTGACTTTAGAGGTATATGGGAAATCCGTTAAACAAAGGGATTTATATCTGGCCAAGTTCATAAGTAACCCTGAAAATCCCACCATTCTCTTCCTTACACAACAACATGGTAACGAAACTCTTACAACGGAAGGTGCACTTAAGCTGATCCAACAGTTAGCTTCAAACAGCAAGAATGTGAAGGAAATGCTTCAACACGTGAACGTCCTCGTAGCTCCTCGTTTGAACGTAGATGGTGCTGAAGGGGATGTCAACTTTTCACTAGACGACTATGTGGCAGGAACGCATACACGCTATAACGCAAATGAAGTGGACTTGAACCGTGACCATGTGGCAAAAGAGCAACCTGAAACCCAATCGTTTCACGAAAATGTTCTCCAAAAGTATCAACCGGAATATATGATTGATCTGCATCATCAAGGGACACAGACTACCCTGGGCGATAGTGATGAACTTGTATCAGGATCCATCTTGTATCCAACGAATCCTGAGGTGAATCCAGAAGTAGTTGAAGCTTCCAAGCAGCTTGGTTCAGTCGTTTATGAAGCAGTGGAAGCTAAAGGCTACGGTACATTATCCAAATATCGAGGCGGAATTGCTCCGACAATCGGTCGGAACGGAATCGCAATGGAGTATGGCATTTCAACTCTCTTAATGGAAATGAGAGGGATGGCTGATCATTATTATGAACCATATGTTCTTGGACAAAAAAGTAACGGATACCTCATTCAGCAAGCTGTCGTAGCAATGGAAGCAGCAATTGAAGCCATAGCTGACGGTTCTATTGAAAAAGCAGATACTTCTTTTTGGGACACACTTCCTGAAAGCGGCTGGAAAGGCGAATAATTGAGGAGGCTTTTTATGTATAAATGGATAAAATTCATCACAGTATTTTCGATTGTGGCTATGCTTACAGGCGTTAGTAGCGCCTATGCCACAGACCATTCGAAACCAGGAGGTCCATCCACCAATGGCAATGATAACATCAACAGCATCATGACCTATGAAGAGATGGTCGATCAATTACTCCACTTAGAAAAACAAAGTAAGGAAGAAATGGAAGTTCGAACTCTTGACGATTATGGAAGAACAGAACAAGGTCGTAGCATCTACAGTGCAAAAATCGGCGAGGGTGAAAAGGATATATGGATTCAAGCCCAAATCCATGGAGATGAAAAATTGACGACAGAAGCGGTCATGCAACTTTTAAAAACGTTGGTAAGCTCTGGTCATAAAGACGTCGAGACATTATTGAATGAGCTTACCTTGTATGTCATTCCGATCTATAATCCTGATGGAAGCGTCATGAACACCCGTGGGACAAAGCTTTCGGATGAGGAAGAATCCACATACATCGATTTAAATCGTGATTGGGCATTGGATGGTTTTAAAGCGAAGGAATCAGAAATTGTTTACGCTTATTGGGCGGATGTAAAGCCGGATTATGCGGTTGATCTGCACCATCAAGGGTTCAAGACGGTTTATGGAACCGATGAATCTACCAGCTTTTCTCTAGGGATCTCTTTAGCACCTGATGGTCCTACGTTACCTGGACTCCAAGATGGATACTACAATACAGTTACGAAGCAGATGCAAGCATATGTATATGATCAACTCAACCACTATGGGTACACACATATCGATCAGTACCAAGTCGGTGGAGATACGAAATATTATATCGACATTAAAGGCGGGGTCGTGTCGGCTATGATGCTAGGCTTGAACTATAAAGACTTAAATCCAGACGGTCATAGTAACCCTGCCATTTTCTTTGAAACGAAAGGCAATACACGAGAAGGAAACCTCGGGCAAAAATCGAATGGCTATTTAACCAAACAAAACTACCTTGCATTAAAAGCTTTGCTTACAGGTATAGCATCGAATGAAATCAAAGATGTCGATCCTGAACATTGGAACGACATCCCGGCTTATCCTGCAGCAGGATACTATACAGACTATGCGGGTATCCTTCCCATTCAATAAGAAGGACGAACCACACAGAGCTCAAAAGGCTAAGTACCTTTTGAGCTTTTTTATACTTAAGATATCTCATTTCTGGGTAATCGGATCAATCGTCTCGTATGGATGACGAGTACCTCACTTATCACATTGGCAAGCTCCTTTCTAATCTCTAACTTCATACCCTCCATTGTTCAAAAATAAAACAGCTCTAGCCTATCCAGGCGTGAGCTGTTTTACATTTACGATCCTTTTTCCTTGTCGTTCCTCTGTCTATAAAACTCATGGAACAGTTTCATCAATGCGCGTTTTTCAATCCGAGAGACGTAGCTTCTTGAGATTCCCAGGTCTTTTGCAATCTCTCGTTGAGTCCGTTCTTTTTCCATGTCTAGTCCGAAGCGCCCGACGATGACTTCTTTCTCGCGATCATCCAAAATATGAATGTGCTCGTAGATCTGTTTCTTTTCCATCTTGAGCTGGATCGTGTCGACAATGTCATCCAAGTCCGCTTTCAAGACATCGATCAGGGTGATTTCATTGCCCTCTTTATCCGTTCCGATCGGGTCGTGTAAGGAGACATCCTTCTTTGTTTTTTTGATGGCTCGCAAATGCATGAGGATTTCGTTTTCAATACAACGGGCGGCGTATGTGGCAAGCTTGGTTCCTTTCCCTCTGGAATAGCTCTCGATCGCTTTGATCAGCCCGATGGTACCGATTGAGATTAAGTCTTCTGTGTCTTCACCAGTGTTCTCGAACTTTTTGCAAATATGTGCAACTAACCTTAAGTTGTGTTCAATCAGACGATTGCGTGCTTCTTCACTACCCTCCGCCATCTCTTTAAGATATTTCGCTTCTTCTTTAGGTGACAATGGCTGTGGAAACGCATTGTTCTTCACATATGATACGAAGAACATAACTTCTTTGAAGAAATAAGCGAGTGCTGCGATGATGCTGGACACACCCTCACCTCCATAGGCAGCTATCACACATACTTCATCCTATGATGGGTTGGGCTTGGTTGTGTCTGTACTAATTTATTTTACGATGATAACAATTATAGAATAAGAAAAGCAAGCGGTGGCGTCCCCCGCTTGCTCATGTTATTACATATTCATGAAGTTGTTGGACTTATCGTGTGCAGCGTCCATCATCGATTGAACGCGTGCCTGATGTTCCAATGTATTCGGATCGACTTCATGCGTACGTACTTTCTTGATAATCGTCAGAATAAATAATTGAAATGGCATCATACTCTATCACTCCTTTGGCTTGTAATTTCCTTTCAGGTCGTATCTTTCTCCGTAACAATCCAATCTAGAAATACTTTTCCTCTCCTCATTTTCTTCATCCTCCTCTATTGTTTTTACATGTGCGTCATGTAATAAAAGGCTTTGTCACGGTTTTGACTGTAGAACTCTTCGACTTGCTGACGTTTTTGGTTCTCTTCATACGTCATTTCACTTTTCAAGTTTTTAATAATGGTTAAAATGAATAAATGCACCGGCATCATAGCGGAATCCCTCCTTTCTATGATTCGATTAATCTGGGTTTAGCCCCCGCTTGTGCCAACGTTTTTGTTTTCGAATCTTCTTCCACATGTTGTTCAGCCTCCTTTCAGAATTCATTCATATAAAAACGCCACAGGAATAACTCCCTGTGGCGTCGGTCGGCATGAAGACAGAAATGGTCTACTGTCTTTTATAGGCATAAAGAAGCCACAGGCAGTCGTCGACCTGTGGCGATTTTAACAAAGTTCAATGTTTAAAAATCGTTCGTTTCACTGGTCGAACTACTTTTCATATTTGGTTGTGCATTGTTTGCTTTCCAGTTTGTCATGATCATCATTTCGTTCGACCTCCTTTAGTAATTTTATCCTGCAGAGTAAAGTATAACCATAACCCACTCAATTGTAAACTACAAATTGAAAAATTATTTACTTTTTTCTAAAAATGGGTTTTTCCACTCCATCAGGACCCCATAATTGGCGGACTCTGGATCGTCCAAATAGTTGGGAAGCAATTTAACTGGTGTGCGTCCTGCTTTCATTAAGAAACTCACCACAGGATCTTTACGCGTACCTTCCATAATACTCTCCAAATATTCATTTGGTGACAGTTGATCTTTCACTTTTTCATAACCGGGCATACGACTGCCACCGAGGACGGAATCCAGTTTCAGTTCCACGACGAGATGAAATAAAGCTTGCATCAACAGTTTACCGATCCCCGTCTTCCGATATTTGGGACGTACACTGATATCGACAACATACAGTGCATTTCCGTTCGGGTCGTGAGTGCTAATTGAACCATCTCCGGTAATCTCCTCCCATGTATGGTCTTCACCTTGATGGTTTACAATCAGCGTCGTAATAGAGCCTGCCATTTCCTCCCCAATTTCCGCACAAATCGCCCCTTCAGGAAAAAGACGGATATGATTGGACAGCTGATCTTCTGTCCACCACAAATCAGAAGGAAAAGGCGGCGGGAAGCACTCTTTTTGGATTTGGATCAGCTGCTCGAAGTCGTTTTCGGTATAATTGCGGATCGTCGTTTTGATCGGTCGATCACCTTGAAACAGGTACTGGGAAAATTGCATGTTCACTGAACCCCTTTATGTATGTCGTACCCAATTAGTTAGATAGTGAGATTGGAATTCCTTCTTAGAAATCTTCTCTTTTTATATGGGTTTGTTTCAAAATGAAAAAAGCCCAGAGCATTTTTGCTCTGAGCTTTTACATATATCAATCTATTGATCTGTATTCAGTTTCTTTTTCCAAACTGAGATTCTACGATAAAAGAGGATCGTAACCCCTAAGAATGTGTAACTTGCACTTAACAACATGAGTTGATCTGCTGTCTCTTTTCCTTCAAAAGGAATGATACTTCCGATGTAGAGAAATGCACTTAATGATAGTAGTACAAAGCTGAACCGTTTAAAATCTGCAATTTTCTCTTGAAGATTCTTAACCATTTCCTTAGACAATTTCCCCACCCCTTACTTTGTACATCTTAACATGGAACCCGCATGAAATAAGGAGATTTTCAGAAAATCCCTCAAGTTACCAATGAAAGATATGGTAATCCAAGAGTAAGCTGACGGATAAAAAGGACTTATACTGTCCTCAAAAGTGGGGCAAAGCTGAAATGAACGATAGAAAGAGCCCTATTCTGTCCTCCAAATTAAGAAAAAGCTAAAATGAAGGATAGAAAGAGCCTCATTCTGTCCTCCAAATTGGGAATAAACTAAAATGAGGGATAGAAAGAGTCCGATTCTGTCCTCAAAACTACGAATATCCATAAATGAAGGATAGAACGAGCCTCGACCTGTCTTCAAGTCCATAAATGTAGTTCAAAAAAGCCATAAAAAAGAGCATGGTTTCCCATGCTCTTTCCTCATTTATCCTTCTAGCGCTTGTTTCAAGTCTTCGATTAGATCTTCCGCATCTTCAATACCAACTGATATACGAAGTAATCCGTCCGTAATTCCAAGTTCCTCACGACGATCCTTTGGAATGGATGCGTGTGTCATACGAGCTGGAGCAGAAATCAAACTCTCAACCGCTCCCAAGCTTTCCGCAAGAGTAAAGTAGCGTGTCTTGCTCAACACTTGGTCCGCACGCTCTTGACTTCCTACATCAAAGGAAATCATTCCACCGAATCCACCTGCTTGGCGTTTTGACAATTCATGGCCAGGGTGGGATTCAAGACCTGGATAGTAGATTTTCGTCACAGCAGGGTGATTCTCAAGGAATTCCGCAATCTGCTTCGTGTTGCTTTCCGTTGCTTCCATACGTAGACCTAGTGTCTTGATACCACGTATCAGCAACCAGGAATCTTGTGGTCCAAGAACCGCTCCAGCTGAGTTTTGAATGAAGTGAAGCTGCTCAGCAAGCTCTTTCGAATTAACGACCGCTAGACCTGCAACGACATCACTGTGTCCTCCGATGTATTTTGTCGCACTATGAAGAACGATATCCGCACCGTGTGTAATTGGTGTTTGCCAGTATGGTGTGTTGAATGTGTTATCGACAATCAACAATAGGTCTCGCGCTTTCGCGATTTTCGAAGCACCCTCGATATCCGTAACCTTCAATAACGGATTCGTCGGTGTTTCCACATAAATCGCTTTCGTGTTTTCTTGGATCGCATTTTCAATGTTCTCCAAGTTGCTCGTGTCAACGAACGTGGACTCAAGACCGAGACGATTCAACACTTTGGAGACGAGGCGATAAGTACCACCGTACACATCGTCTGTGAAAACGACATGGTCCCCGGTATTGAACATCATCATGATCGAGTTGATTGCAGCCATTCCGGAACCGAAGGCGAAACCTGCTTCCCCTTCTTCCAAGTCCTTGATCAATTCTTCTAAGGCAAAACGCGTCGGGTTACCTGTACGGGAATACTCATAGCCCTTGAAGTTTCCGACACTTTCTTGTTTATACGTACTCACCTGATAGATCGGTGTGGATACAGCTCCTGTTTGCTCATCACCGAAAATACCAGCGTGAATCATTTTCGTTTTTGGCTTCATCTTACATGCCTCCTTCATAGATCTTCTTACTTAAGTATCGCTCACTGCTGTCTGCAAAGACCGTAACGATGTTGGTTCCTGGTTCTGCCTTTTTTGCTTCAATGAGTGCGGCATGTAATGCAGCACCAGAGGAACTGCCGACGAGGAGCCCTTCCTTCAGAGCCAGTTCTTTCACCCGTTCGAATGCATCGACATCTTCAACGGTATGAATCGCATCGAAATAGGACGGATCCATATACTCTGGTAAAAACTCCATCCCGATTCCTTCCGTCTTATGCGGACCTGGTTCTCCACCGTTCAAAATGGAACCTTCTGGCTCGACGATGACTGTCTTCACATCCGGATTCTGTTCTTTCAGATACCGGGCCGTTCCCATAAAGGTTCCGCCTGTACCGGCTCCCGCTAAAAACACATCGACTTTCCCATCAAGGGCTTCCCAAATTTCAGGACCTAACGTTTTGTAGTACGTATTTGGATTTGCAGCGTTTGCGAACTGAGCAGGATAATACGAGTTCTCAATTGTTTGCTCGAGCTCTTTCGCTTTCTCGATCGCTCCGCGCATCCCTTTTTCCGTTTCAGTGTTCACAATTTCAGCACCGAGAGCTCGCATCAAGTCTTGCTTTTCGACACTGAACTTTTCCGGTACGACAAAGATGACATTGATGTCTTTGTTGACTGCTGCCAACGCAAGACCGATCCCGGTATTCCCTGCTGTTGGTTCAATGACGGTTCCACCTGGCTTCAGCTTTCCACTTGTAAAAGCTTCTTCTAACAGCTCTTTACCTAGTCGGTCCTTAATGCTTCCCCCAGGGTTATAAAATTCCAATTTAGCAAAAAGTCTTACACCGTCAGGAAGATCGAAGTTCGCGATCTCCACCAACGGTGTATGACCTATTAATTCTTGTACGTTTTTAAAATACCTCATTGAATGTGGTTCCTCTCCGAATAAAGCTTATTCTTCTCCGAAAACGTCTTTCCATTCGCTACGTTTTGCTAACATATCGCGGGCAATTTCTTTTGCTCCCTCTAGGCTGTGATTAGCAGCCCATCCGCATTGTACCTCGTTACATGCAGGAACTTCATTAGCTTCAAGAACATCATTCAATGTTTTTTCAAGCACATCATGGATTTCATCATGGTCCGTTTGATTCAGAACTGCAAGGTAAAAACCAGTTTGACAACCCATAGGACCAATATCAATTACACGTTCGTGATGATTACGAATATTTTCAGCTAGCAAATGCTCGATAGAGTGAAGACCAGCCATATCCATGTGCTCTTTGTTCGGTTGCTTGAAGCGAATATCATACTTTGCGATTTCGTCTCCGTGTTGTCCTTTTGTAATACCTACAAGACGTACATAAGGGGCACGTACCTTCGTATGATCGAGATTAAAACTTTCTACATTCATTTTTTTAGCCATGTTTCTTCAGCTCCTTTACCATTTTTAATATAAGATCAGCGGAGTTTTTAGCCGCCACTTTCAAAAATTGATCAAATGACATTGGTGCATCTTTTCCAGCGATGTCCGATAGCGATCGAATGACCACAAACGGAACATCGAATTGATGACAAACTTGAGCGATCGCTGCTGCTTCCATTTCCGCCGCATACAATTCAGGGAACTTCCCTCGGACATCTTTTACACGAACAGCATCATTCATAAATGAATCTCCGGATGCAATCAACCCTTTGACGATCTGCTTATCCGTTACGTCCTTCGCACTTGCTTCTGCAATCTCCACCAACAGTGGATGAGGCATATAAAATGCTGGTAGTTGAGGTACTTGCCCGTACTCATAACCGAATGCTGTGACATCGACGTCATGGTGACGGATCTCAGATGAGATGACAACATCCCCGACATTCAACTCTGGATTGAATCCTCCAGCAGACCCCGTATTGATGACATAGTCGGGTTTGTATAGCTGATTCAACAATGTCGTTGCAATCGCAGCATTCACTTTTCCAATGCCGGATTTCAACAAGATCACTTCTTGGTCATATAAGGTGCCTGTATAAAATGTGCAGCCTGCAATTGTTTTCGTTTCGCAGTCTTTTATCAATTCCTGCATAAGGATGACTTCTTCGTCCATTGCTCCGATAATTGCAATTTTCATATCTACATTCCTTTACGTATCTTTTTTGACGGCGACCATCAACCACACATACCGGTTCATCCGTTCGAAATCAACTTCGAAACCATGTGCGTTGAAGATGTCGGATAATACACCGATCGTCGTGTAATATTCTGTTTGAAGGTCGTGCAGAAGATTCTTGTACCCTTGCTTTTTCACACGAGCATGAATCTCTTTTTTCGCATCTTCATGTTCATATACGGTGTCCGCAAATACAATTCTACCATTCTTGCCAAGGAGCTTTCCATAATTACGGATTGCTTTCTCCTTTTCTTCATCTGTCAAATGATGGAAAGCATACGTACTTACAATGGTCTCAACTTGTTCATCCAATTCAGGAAACGACAAAAAATCCCCATCTAATAGCTTCATATCAGGAAATCGTTCGCTCGTTTTCTGTCTCATTCCAGGTGATGGTTCTATTCCGATTACATTCAAGTTCTTCTTCATCAAAGCATCAGACAAGTTCCCCGTACCTACCCCGAATTCAAGGACGGTTCCCTTCGATTCCATAGCGACGCGGTCCAGGATTTCCTGATAACCCGTAAAGACTTCGTGATACTCGTTGTCTTCACTCGAGCTCGATACCGTATCATCATAAGAATCGGCCCATTTATCAAAGAGGTCGATAAACTCTCTTCCCACTTTTTCCACTCTCCTATTTATTCTATATTATTCCTATCAATATACTATGAATTAACTTTAATATGGCTACAAGATACCACACAACTGGACAGATAGCAATCAAATAAAGCCTCTTGACAAAGAACTTTCCCATCCATTATAGTTAGACTCGTTAATAGTTAGATTGTCTAATTAATTTATTCGGAGGTACTTTTCCATGGACTTTGATCGACTTCAAGAAATTATTCAAAGATATGAAAGTGTGTCATTTTCTGTGACAAAAAAAGCTGAAATGCTTATAAAAGAAGAAATCAGTGAGGAACTGACGAGTGATCAACACTTTATTTTACGTTACATCCACTCGAAGGAAAAATGTACATCTACAGAACTTGCTGACGTTTTTCATGTTAAAAAAAGTTCAATCACCGCAATCATCAATCGATTGGTTACAAGAGAATTGATCGACCGTGAACGAGATAGTGAAGATCGTCGGATCGTCTATCTCTCCCTTTCTGAAAAAGGTGAGGAATTATTCAAGCTTTCAGAAGAAAAGGTACATCAATTGGTCGGTTCCTTTATCCAGAAGTTTGAGAAGGAGGAGATTCTCCAATTTATCCAGACGTACGAAAAGTTGGATGGGTTTCTTGATGAATTGATTCAATGTAAGGAGGGAGAACAGTGAAACACGTCATCAAAGCAAGGTGGCTCATAATGGGTGTCTGGATCGTTTCAATCTTCGCACTCTTGATGACCGCACCGAATATGGAGACTCTGGTCAGAGATAAAGGTCAGATTCAAGTTCCGGATGGCTACACTTCAACGAAAGCAGATGAAATTTTAGATGAAGCATCTGGTGAGGATGAAAACGGCTCAAGGGTAGCGCTCGTCTTTCATAATCCAGAAGGACTTACAACGGATGACATATCCGAGGCAGAAAAAGCGATACAATTGCTTGAACAAGACAAAGATCAATTAGGCATAACAGAAATCACCACCCATTTTGAAACTCCTGAACTAAAAGACCAACTTGAATCAGATGATGGAAACACTATCCTCGCAGGTGTGGACGTCCATTTCAAAGATCGAACGGCGGCCGAAACCCGGGATGCATTATATGAAGCAATCGATTCAGTGGAAGTCGATTATTACTACACGACTAGTTGGATGATTGATGAGGACTTGATCTCCAGTTCTCAAGAAGGTCTGAAGAAAACCGAAGGCATAACCGTTGTGTTTATCCTTGTCGTACTCATTCTCGTGTTCCGTTCGATTGTCGCTCCGCTCATCCCTTTGCTGACTGTCGGTTTGACCTACTTAGTATCACAATCCATCGTCGGCTTTCTAGTGGACCGATTGGATTTTCCTTTATCTAATTTCACTCAAATTTTCTTAGTCGCGATTCTGTTCGGGATTGGAACCGATTACTGTATCCTATTGCTCAGTCGCTTTAAGGAAGAATTGTCCCACCACGAAAATGTGGATACCGCCATCATTGCGACTTATCGAAACGCAGGAAGAACCGTCATTTTCAGTGCCCTTGCAGTCATGATCGGTTTCAGTGCAATCGGCTTCTCTACATTTAAACTTTATCAATCCGCTGCAGCAGTAGCTGTCGGTGTCGGAGTCCTGATGGTTGCGTTGCTGACCATTGTACCTTTCTTTCTGAAAATCCTTGGTCCGAAATTATTTTGGCCGTCTAAAGGTAGTCTTCAACATAAACAAAGTCGTCTCTGGGGATGGGCAGGACGTTTCACATTCGCCCGTCCATTCATGGCCCTTTTGATTGTCGGACTGATTACTTTACCGTTTCTTGTGACATACGACGGCAAGCTCTCCTTCAATTCATTGAATGAAATCGGCGATGAATATGATTCTGTCAAAGCCTTCAATGTCATTTCTGACAGCTTCGGTCCAGGAGAGTCACTGCCTACAAAAGTCGTACTACGCGACGATGACAGAATGGACTCAAAAGAGATTCTTCCAATTATCGAAGAAATCACGCGCTCGCTCAAAGAGATCGAAGGAATCGAAACGGTACGGAGTGCCACTCAACCACAGGGTGAGCAGGTAGAAGACTTTTTTGTGGCCAAACAAGCTGAACAACTGAATGACGGTTTAGGTGAAGGAAAGGACGGATTGAATCAGATTGAGGATGGATTGAAAGAAGCCTCCACCGAATTGAAAAAATCCGAGCCTGAGCTGAAAGATGCTACGAGTGGAATTAATGAGCTTCTTTCTGGAACACAGGAGTTAAAGTCTGGCGTCAACAATCTCAGTGCGTCACTTACAAAAATTGAAAATGGCATCCGGAGCGGCTCAGCAGGTGCTTCCGAATTGAAAAAAGGAATTGATGAGGCGCAATCCGGGATTCAGGAATTGATTCAAAACCAGCAACAGTTGCTCGGCGGATATGAAGAAACCGCAAAAGGTGTATCAGCATTATATGATCAATACTCTGGCATCACCGCAAACTTACGTACCCTTTCCAGTACACTAACGTCACTCCAGTCAGACCTAAATGCACTTGGTGAAAAGCACGGGGATGACCTTAAAGAAGATGAAACGTATCAAAAGATTCTTAAGGTAACGGAAGGTTCAATTGCGTCCACAAATCAACTCGTTGCTGGGACAGATACTTTAAATAAGAACTTAAACGATGTAGTTGAAGGATTACAAATAGCAAATAGCAATTTCAACAAGGTCATCGGAGCCCAAAGCAACTTGACAGCAGGGTTGAATGAGGTGTCAAAAGGACTTACACAGCTTGAAAATGGGCTTAATGATGCTGCCAACGGACAGAATCAAGTGATTCAAAATGTACCAGCTTTATCAAATGGTCTCGGCTCCCTCGCCTCTGGTCAAAAGCAATTGTTGGACGGTTTCGGTTCAATGGATGAACAGATGTCTGAACTGACGGACGGTTTGGACCAAAGCGTAGACGGCTTGAATGAAATCTCAAATGGACTTTATGATGCCCAAAACTATTTAACATCCTTGAGCAACTCTAGAAACAGCTCGACTACAGGCTGGTATATACCGGACGAAGCTTATAAAAGCGACAATTTCCAATCCGCATTGGATGCGTATATGTCTAAGGATCGGCAAGTGACGACCATTGATGTTATTTTTGCCGAAAATCCGTATTCAACGGACTCAATGGACAAAATCAATGAAATCGAATCTGCGATTGAACGTTCAACGGTAGGTACTCAGCTTGAAGGACTGGACTACGGAATCGGAGGAGTAACGAGTATTAACAATGACTTGGAAGGGATATCAAACGCTGATTATAGTCGAACGGTACTCTTCATGTTGATTGGAATCTCAATCATCTTGATCATTCTGTTGAGATCAATCATCATGCCGCTTTATCTAGTAGCTTCATTGATTTTGACGTATTTCACATCTATGGGGATGACGGAAGCGATCTTCGTCAACCTACTCGGCTATCCAGGCATCAACTGGACCGTGCCGTTTTTCGGTTTCGTGATTCTGGTCGCTCTAGGAGTCGATTACAGCATCTTCTTGATGGATCGCTTCAATGAATACAAGGAAATTTCGGTAAGAGAAGCCATGATCTTATCTATGAAAAACATGGGAACCGTAATCTTATCAGCAGCAGTCATCCTCGGAGGAACGTTCGCGGCCATGTATCCTTCGGGCGTTCTCTCACTTTTACAAATCGCAACGGTCGTATTGACAGGATTATTCCTTTACGCCCTTGTCCTTCTACCTTTATTCGTACCAGTCATGGTAAAATGGTTCGGAGAGGCTAACTGGCTTCCTTTCAAACGAAACAGTTAGAAATGATTGTCGTATGAGGAGTGTAGATAGAGTTGGAATTACATTTAGATTTCATCGAAGACAAAGTGGAATTTTACGAGGCGAATGAAATGTCTAAGTTGGAAGCAATCATCCAGGAGAAGATCGAGCAAAACAAAGCTCTATTGCTCCGGGTTCATCACGTTTCGCATCAAGTGACATTGGATCCGTCCAGCGGCCATCGTCTTTACACCGCAGTCGTCCACTATCGCTATAAAGGACAATAAACGAGCAAACCAAGAAGCGCTTTAATCAGCGCTTCTTTTTTTATGCTTCTATAGAACTCTTAATGATGGAGGGGTTTTGATGAAGGTTACCATATTTAACTAAGCCTGTAGTCTTAGATAAACTTCATCCGTGAGTTCATTGTACCGATATTAGAATTGGATTAAGATGGAAGAAATCATGGGAGAAAAGCAAGGGGGAATTATTATGAAAATGTTGTTTGCAATCTTATTGATATTGATAGGTGCCTATTTTATTGCAATGCAGACCAATGTAACAACATGGCTCAATCCAAGTGGTGAGAAAGTGCAATCGGCTGACATGGATGATGTCGAACGTCTCGAAATTGATGTTTCCAGTTTGAAAACAAAAATTGTACCCTATGATCGCAGTGAATTGATCGCCGAACTAAGTGGGAAAGGTGAACTCAAGGTTAATCGAAAAGGCGATGTAGTAAAAGTTGAGGTAGAAAAGGGATGGTTCAATTGGTTTTCTTTTGAACGATCTGAGTTAACGATCCACATGCCGAAAGAATATAATCATGCGCTTGAAATTGAGAATGGATCAGGTAATCTTGTTTTGACAGGACCGTCTAAAGAAGAACCTCTTTCTTTATCTTCACTGACTATTGATATAGGTTCAGGCGACATTACAGTCGAAAATGTCCATGCAAAAGAATTCGTCCACGACGGATCCTCCGGTGATGTAGAGATCCGTAACATGAAAACCGAATCAGGGACGTTCGATTTAAGTTCAGGTGGGGTTAGAGTGGAACATTACACAGGTCCATTGAAGGCAGACATTTCTTCAGGAGATCTGGACATCCAAATGGATGAGTTGGCCGGTGATATTCGAATCGATGTAAGTTCCGGTTCTGCTAACATCGATTTACCAGAAGATGCTGATTTCTCTTTAAAAGGTGAGGTAAGCAGCGGAGATATCCATTGTAAGTTCCCTTTGAAAAGTCAATCGACAGGTAGCAGGAAGATTGCTGGTACTTACGGGTCTGGAAAACATCAGATCGATCTATCCGTCTCAAGCGGTAAAATTGAAATCTATTAAAACATTGCAATTAAAAAACTGCCCTCAAAAGTCTACATGAGCTTTTGGGGACAGTTTCTTTTTGCCTATTAACGGTATTCGTCAGCCGCTCCTGGAACACGTTCAACCGATGTCGGTTTCCACCCTTGTCCGTCAACCCATTCTAGCATGACGACAAATGGTTCATCTCCATTTTCCGCTTTACTGACCACGCCTTTTACCGTAGTGGAAGATCCACCATTTCCGATCCACCAATACGTAATTTCATCAGGTGATAATCCTGTAGCATACTGAAGCGCACGTTGTTTTTCTTCCCAATCCAGGGATCCTGTGTCAAAGCTGTTTTGGTGCTCTTCTTGTTTCGTTCCTACCGGTTCCCAGCTTCCATCCGGACCTGCAGTTTCATCTGTATGGGATTTGTATTCTCCATTAGATTCTGAATCCGACTCTTCTTCTTTTTCCTCTTCAGACATATCTACACTTTCAGAATCCTCTTTATTTTCATCAGAAGACTCTGCGTCTTTATTTTCTTCTTTTTTATCTGAAGACGAATCTTGCTTATTGGAATCATCCTTCTTATTATCATCTGTCATGGAAGCCGATTGTTCTTCGGTGGGCTGTTCTTTAGTAGCAGGTTCATCATCTCCTAGTAAGATGGACGCTCCTACGGCTAGAATTCCAACAAATACGACACCGATCAAGACATTCAGGATGATATTCTGTTTCTTTGATTTTTTCGTTCGTTCATATCTCGAACTGAATGAGTAACGATCTTTCATGATTCCCCCTCCATTCTTACATATTATTCTATCACTCTACATAGATTCGAAGAAGGGTTATTTTTTGTACCGTCCTTTAAAAAGAGGTATAATAAATAGTGAGAATATTTGTAATATTTAAACTAGTTTTGTCGTCTTAGAGGATTTTACAGTCGTTATCACCAATATTAATATGGAGGAGGGGTACAAGATGCAATTTACGACATTTGAATCAAAGGAATGGAATCTGAAAACGTTTCATACGATCGGGTATCAAAAAGATTCGAAAACGCTGCATGTTTGTCTCCACGGTGGTTCAACCCTTGAAGTCCAAGACGTTACAGAACAACGACTTTTTGAGTTCATATTAGCTCCTTATAAAGAACAATATCTACAAGATCAGCTTCTACCCAATCATGAAGTAAAGATTGTCCAATCGAAGTCTTAATTAACATTCAGATTGTCTGGTTGTTGTTGCAGCTGATAAAGCTGTTCCACGATTTCAGCAAACGCTACGTTTGTTGTACGAGTCGTCTCTGAAGCTTCCAAGTCAACAACAACCAGCGCATACTTTGGCTGATCGATAGGAAAATAGCCAGCGAACCACTTGTTGTAAATACCAACCTTACCCTTTTGTGCCGTACCGGATTTACCGGCAACTGTCCAAGGAAGACTATGAAAAGAATAATGCCCTGTTCCCTTAGGATTCTGAACGACACCTTCCAATAGGTCTTGAAGCTTCTGTACCGTATAGCGGGATAGAGGTTCATTCGACATGCCTTCATTTTCAAACTCCACTAATAGGTTTCCATTCTTGTATTGAACTGAATGTGCAGCTCGTACATGTTTTCCCCGTCCACCCCTAGCAATGGTCGCCATCATATTCGCTACAGACAACGGGGAAAGCCGGACATTCAGTTGTCCGATTGCCGTCTGCGCAACCGCTCTGGACACTTTTTTATCCGTATCATTAGCCCAGAACGTATTCTGGCGTTCATTCGGAAAATGCTTGAATCTTTGTAGATGGAAAACATCTTCTTCCCAACCGTTTCGTTTACTCAAACCTAACATAGCTCCGATTTCATCTACAATGTCCGGGTTCTTTTCCATCATTTCATTCAGCAGCGTAGCAAATGTATGGTTACAACTCTGATAGAAGCTTTCTTCAAAGGTCAGCCAACCTAAATCTCTCGCCTCTTCCCCGTCATTATATGTGTTCTGACTGCAATTGAACGTGCGTGTCGGATTTAAATAGTCCAGCTCGATTGCAGCTGCTGCTGTAACGACTTTAAAGACGGATCCAGGTATATGCGGCAGAACCATCTGGTTTCCGGTCCCATCCTTTGCTGGATTCTTCTCAGGAGGTAAAGGTCGACTAACCATGGCGAGCACATCACTCGTATGAACATCAAGCAAGACAGCTCCTCCCTTTTTAAGTCCAGAGGAGTCGATTGCATTTTCCATAATCATTTGGGCTTTGCGATCTAAGGTTGTTTGCAAGGAGACCGGGTAAAAAGGGTTAGCTGGAGCGGAATACTTCACATCCAGACCAAACAACGGTTTTCCAGATTGTTGAACATGATAAATAAGCTTCGATTCCCCTTCTGAAAGAAGAAAAGGATCAAATGCATATTGAATACCATTAATGCCGACTTTGGTCGTCCGATTGATCAATCCTTTTTCAAGTCGGTCCGAATACCGGCTTTCCACTTGCTCTGGGTTCTCCCGAATCGCCCCGATAAAATGATAGGCAAATTCAGAATCTGTTTCACTAGAGAGTAGTTGGCCATAAGCTCCTGGTATCTTCATTTCATTGATGCGTTCTACCTTCTCAGCAGATACGTCCTCTTTTAAAACGAGAGGTTCTGACTGGTCAAGAAGGCTTTGTTTCAGAACATCGGTCGTAAGGTTCAGTTCTTTTGCAACTTGCGATAATTTTTCTTCATGTTCCGCTAAAAATGGAAAAAGGATGATAGACGGTTGGTGGATTTCGACCAACACCTCACCATTACGATCATGGATTTTTCCTCTTCCATCATCCAAGGCAATGGAATGCGTACGCTGCTTGACACTTTCTTCTACGAGATTAACCTGATTTTCCGAAAAAGATAGCGGGTCAATCAGCTGGATATGTGCAAGTCTTCCAATCAATATGAATAACAATAAAAAGAATAGGATTGCGGTATGATAGAGCCTTTTCGGAGCTTTCATGATAGCCACCTCATCCATCATTCTCACCCGAAAAGAAGAATTTAAAACTAGCGAATGGTTTATCGTTTATTTTTTAGAATGTCATTGATTTCATTAAGTTTATCAGCTGTATGTAATCTAGGGTTTTCTTTAATATCTACAAAGATAGGAAAGATTTCCTCTAATCGTTTAATCAAGGTATCAGCCTTTCTCTCGCCTATCAGGTATTCTCTGATCATCATCATATAATTTTCAATTAGTAAATCCCCCGTATCATGCATTGAAGCTGTTTGTTCAGGGGGATGAGATTGGAGGTGAGAAAGAACCAATTCGACTTGAAATTGATCCTCTTCCCTCAAGCCTTCAATCAATTCTTGTGTATATATGATCCAATACGTCATATCCTGCTTAATCAATTGTTCTTTATGCTGGTGATGATCTGTATAAAAAAGGATAGACAAAACGATTAATGAGACTGAAAGGATGCCGATGACCCACTGGAGAAATTTCTTGTCATTCATTGACTTCCCCTGCTTTCTCAACCATTTCTCTTATTATCTTAACAATTCTTTCAGGTTCATCTAAATGGACAGCATGACCGGCTTCTTCAAGTTTGTAATGTACATTATTGTATGATAGCTGCGAAAGCTGGTGTTGCAGTTCCAGCCACACTGCCATAGATTGAGCGGTATGGTGAGGCTGTTTACATCCTGTTACAACAGCAAGCGGAAGATTGCCAAGTGATTTGTCTCTTACTTGTTCCAAGCTTTTTTCAAACTCTTCCAATGTTCCTTCAACCGTAAACTGTTCTAAATAGGTTTCACGAATCTTTTCATCGAACAAGGGTACCATACTTTTATTCTGGTCTTCATGACAAGCATCGAGGAGAACAATTCCAATCACTTCTTCTGGATATGTATGAGCATATAGGCGAGCGTTAATTCCGCCATATGAATGTCCTACGAATATGTAAGGAGGCTTCACACCTTCTTTCCTCAAAAGTCTATGGAGATTCTTGACGATTTGAATGCTATCCTTCGGAAGTGTTCCCTTAACGCTCTTTCCTACCCCAGCTCGGTCATACCGGAATATCTTTGCAAATTGAGACAAGGGAAATACAATGGGATCCCAATTGTCTAGTGTCCAACCATATCCTGATTCCAACACAATAGTTGGTATACTTGCATCTTTGTGTTTATGAATGAATTCATATTGTAAGTGTAAGTCCATTTCTTCTTCAATTCTCATAAATGATCCCCCTTTATTAATTCATAAATACAATGTCCTTCTCTACGAACTTGGAAAATCCTTTTAAATGGACACATTCATTATAAAATGATAAAAAGCGATCATATCTCTATGATCGCTCATCTGTATTTCTTATTTATCGAATACCAACTTGTTAAAATGCTTTCTTGTGGACTCTGATTCTCGAAGGCGGTCCAGATCTTCATCCGTTGTTGCCAGGTCTTTAAAGAATCCGTCCTCTTCCGTTTCAATGACAAATTGAAGATCCTGGATTGCTTGATTGACTTCACCAAGCTGACTCCTATAACAGGCTCGATTATAATAGGCTAATAGATCTTCATCATCAAGTTCGATCATTCGATTGACGGCTTGAATCGCTTCAGAAAGCATGCCAGTTCTTGAGAACGCGATACTGAGCTGGTTAAGACCATCTCTATGATTCGGTTCATGCTCGACACACATTTTGAGGTAATCAATCGCCATGTCATATTGCTCGCATTCGTTACTCACGATTCCAGCTCCGAAATAGGATGCAGCGTGAGTTGGATCTAGCAGCAGACTCTGATCAAACATCTCTTTCGCTTTATCCAACTGACTACCTTCAAGGTAAGTATATCCTAATAAAGCGTAAACATCCTGTGCCTCTGGATTGTCCTCTAAACACGCCATTAGATAACTTTCGCCCTGCTGCAATACTTCCATCCGCTCATGCTCATCTTCTAATTCCACTGATCGATCCAGAGACAAAATTCCGATCCGATGTGCGAAATCATAATCCCAAGTATGTTCGAGAGCAGTTACCAACACGTCAATGGCTTCATCCAAGATCTCTGCCTTTTCATAAAATTCACTGAACCAATAGACTGCTTCCAGGTTCTTCTCATCCAGTTTAATTGCTTCTTCATATAATGTAATGGAAAGGCCAGCATGTATTACATTTGTCATTCGATCTTTCAGACGACTAAAGATTGCAAATCGTCGTTTAGCTGGTGCATTCTGCTTTTCAATAGCTTCAAAGTAGTCCTGCTCCATTTCAACTGCAAAGTACGAAAACATCTTACTTTTCACCTTAGGGTCTAGGTCCATTTTATCTACTGTATCGGGTATATATAACAATCGTTTACGTTCACGTAACAGTTCCGTTAAGGTTCTGTATAGCTGTCGAGATTCATGGTGATCTGGCAACAATTCGATTAACAGTTTCTTTGCAGCCTTCCAATCGCCTTTCCGGTTATAATGGATGGCTTGTTGAATATGTGCAGGTAAATAGTCAGGGTGATATTGAAGTGCTTTCTGCAAATATTCTTCCTCTTTGGTTTCCTCCCCCATTGCTCCATGTACCTTTGCTAATGAGGTGTATCTCCAATCATCTGGTGTTCTTCCTTTCGAATCCTCCAATAAACGTAGGAGCTCAAACAATCCTTGTGTCCCATATAAGTTGATGGCATGATCGATATCGACCATCATCGGGTCAAGAATAAGTACTTTGTTGAGATATCTTTTCTCTTCCTTTTCATTCTCCAACTCTTTTGCAATCTGGGAGAGGTGTAAATAAGCGGTTGCGAATTCAGGATTGAATTCGATGCATTGCTCGTACTCGAGTGTGGCACGCTCATAGTCTCCCTGGTTTTTATGCATTTCGCCTAATCGGAAATGAGGGAAGGTACTCCGAGTTTGCATAGACGCTGCATGTTCGTACCATGACATTGCCTCAGTGAATTGACCATTCTCTTCATATAACGACCCCGTATAGCAAATGAGATCAACATCATCTGGCCTTTCTATTGTAAGCTTGCTAAGAAACTCAATTCCTCTTTTATAGTGAGGAGTTTGCCCGATTAAGGATACATACATCTGCAGTGGCTCTTCCATTGGACCCTTATAGGTTTCAATCCCTTTTTCAATGAAGGAAAGAGCGACTTGGAAGGATGCATCATATGTTTCCTCATTACCAGAGATCACTTGATTCAATAGCTCTCCTGCATTCAGCCAGAAATAACAGTCATTTGTCTGATATTCTGTTAACTCAAATAAGGCTTCTTTAGCTTTCTGCTTCTCTTCATTTGCTATAGACCATCTTATTTCAAGTAAAAGTGAATAAGGATCATCGGTCGCAACCTTTTTGAAACGATCAAGAGCATTTCTCGCTTCATCTAATTTCCTGTGCTGAAGACAATGTTCCGTAAGGTTAAACAATATTGAACCGCTATCAGGGTACAATAGTAAGCCTTCCCGGTACCAAAAAGTTCCTTTTTCAAAATCATCATAAAGGATGTCATACAAGGAAGCTAATTCTTTATAAGCCCATTCAATTTCAGGATCCATTGATAAGGCGATCTTTAAACACCGGACTGCTTTCCGATATCGATATTGTTCCTTATAAAGCTCTGCCCTTTCAAGCCAACCAGGGATGTAAAAGCGGTTTGTACGACTGATTTCTTTGAACCGTTTTTCAATGTTTTCAAGTTGATTCTGCTTCTTCAATATCGTCGCATGGTTCAGTTTACTGAATGCAACCTTGTCGTTGATTTCTAAGGAGATTTCTGCACATCTGATTGCTTCTTCGTAATTCCCTAGCTCTTGGTGACAAACCGCAATATACGACCAAGTATCATATTGATCAGGCTCATAATTCAATGACTTTTCGAAATACTTAAGAGCAAGTTCATATTCATGCTTTATTAAGTCTATATGGCCCTTTCGGAACCAAAAATCGTGGCGGTAATGTATTTTAGGTAGTTCGGTCAATAACTTATCAGCTTCTTCATATTCATCCAGTGCAACGTACGTTTCTGCACATGCAATTCGATAGAAATCAGATTCCGGGTATGCCTCCAAAGCATCAGCAATCCATTCGCGTAGTAAAGAATGATCTTGAACTAATCCAGGATGCATGATGGCAAAACATCTAGCTGTTGCATTCTCTTTCTGATCTCTAAACAATGGTGAAAGTTTTTTGAGAAGATGATTATTCCCTTTAACAAGGCTACCAGTTATTCCATCCACCTCACGAAGGAAATTGTGAAAATCGTCTGGCAATCGGTTGAGTATATCATGTTGGTTTGGTGTAATGGCTATCGACAAGAATTCGTTTGCATAGTACCGTTTAATGAATGTTTCGTAAGGAATCAACTGTTCATCCAACGTACCTGGGTCTTGTATGATTAGAGATTGGATGTTGTCATCATACCCTTTCACGAGTTGAACATGTGCGTTTTTCGGATAAATCACACTCAATAAGATAGCAATGTTCTGATCAATCATTCGTTTGTATAAATCGACTGAACCATTGAAATACTTACAGTTCATACCTCTGTTTTCCAAATAATCAATCGTACGCCCTAAGCTGGACCCATCCACATCAAATATATGACTTGCCACTTCATCCTGACTCACTTTCTCTCCATAAGACGCTAGAATCATTTCCACACAAGCTGGCACACAGTAATTAAATTTTTGAACAACTGGCGATAACTGCAATCGTTTAGAATTTTGTCCAGAATTGGATTTGGCTAAACGAGTGATGGATTTCGAATCAGGGTATTTTTTTAATAGTTGTTTAAGCTCTTCCTTTTCTTCATAATGATAATGCCACTGTGCTCTCATGTAGTCGATTGTTTTCATATATGAGTTATATGGGGTGATGTCTTGTACAAGATTATATGTCTGAAAGAAGGATTCACGATACTGAAGAAGATGGGAATAGCGTACTTTTTCGATTAATAATCTGGGATGATTCTGTACGTTTGAAAGTCCTTCATTAATGATGGACAATGCCGCTTCAATATCTCCAAGTTCCGCCTTTAACCGAGATAGCCCTAAATAACCTCTGAATTCTGTTGGATGGCTTTTCAAACTGCAGAGATACCATTCCTCTGCTTTGGTCATTTCCCCTTTGGCTTGATAGAAACAGCCCCAAACTTCTTCCATTTTCAATGAATCGATTTGTTCAGCTCTCTCTATGTATTGAGATGCGGTTTTAAACCGTTTCATCTCTTGATAAATCGACGCTAACAATAAATAAAACTTGCGCTGTAAAGCTGGATCTAATGTAACAGTATCTAAATAATGCAGGGCTTCCTGTTCGGTCTTTACAGTAAAACCAAGGTCCGTTTGTAGTTGATAATGCCATAAGGTTGACCGGGGACTTTTGAATTTCAAATTCGCAAAACGGATCAGAATGCTCTCATACTGATAAAGTCCTCCATCGGAACAAAGGTTTAACAAGTGAAGAACTTCCTCTTCTGTCTCCATCTCGTTCAAGAAAGCTTTCAGCCGAACATAACTTCTCTGTTCTCGAAGTTCTTTAATCCAAAGATTCAAGGTCTGAAGTGCAGATACAGTGTCGTTCTCTTTCAACTCATTTAACCAACCAACATGTGTAATCAATCAAGGACTCCCCATTTCGTAAATGTCATCTATTTCAATATATTTAAATACTATTGTAAGGTTAAAATTGGAATATGGATATAAGGAAATTTCGACAAATAAAAAACCAGCTGTATCTTTTTAGATAAAGCTGGTTGGGATTTTATTATGATATTAACCGACTTCGGTAATACGGACGTTCATTTCTCCGCCTGGCGTTTGTACGGATACTTCGTCACCTACAGTACGTCCGAGTAAGCTTCTTGCCATAGGAGAATCGTTTGAGATTTTCCCTTCAAAAGGATCCGCTTCCGCACTTCCTACGATTGTGTAGGATTCTTCATCTCCATCTGGAAGTTCTACGAATTTGACAGATTTACCGATGGAAACGACGTGTGGATTTTGGTCTTGCTCTTCAATGATTTCAGCATTGCGGATCATTTTTTCAAGCTGTCCGATTCGTGCCTCTACGAATGCCTGCTCGTCTTTCGCAGCATCGTACTCAGAGTTCTCGGAAAGGTCACCGAAACTTCTTGCCACTTTAATTCGCTCCACGACCTCTTTACGTTTCTCGGTCTTCAGGTACTCCAATTCGTTCTCTAACTTCTCTTTACCCTCTTCGGTCATATAGTGTTTCTTTTCTTCTGTCATCTTACTCACTCCTCCAAAACCTTCTCGTTACCGACTAGTATATGCATGATGTTGCATCACGTATTAATAAAAACTGTAAGCGTAATCATTCTTCATCTCATTTATTATACATCAAATATTAATATTGAAAACAGAGGTGAACGTTCCACCTCCATTTTTTATGGGTTCAATATTTCATTCGTTTCCAAAATGGTTCGGATCTTCGTAACCATCAAATCAATTGCTACTCGATTCTGACCGCCTTCAGGAATAATAATATCTGCATAACGTTTCGTCGGTTCAATGAATTGATTATGCATTGGACGAACAACAGATGTATATTGTTCAATTACAGAGTCGATGGTACGTCCTCTTTCATTGATATCACGCAATAAGCGACGGATAATCCGCACATCTGCATCTGTATCAACAAAAAGCTTGATATCCATCAGATCACGTAAACGTTCGTCCTCAAGGATAAGAATTCCTTCTAATATAATAACATCTTTTGGCTCAATTGGAATTATTTTATCACTTCTTGTATGTGCTGTATAGTCATATACTGGTTTTTCAATGCCTTTAGAGTTGCGAAGTTTGTCGATATGGTCAATCAACAAATCGTTATCGAACGCCAACGGGTGGTCATAATTCGTTTGCAGTCTCTCTTCCATTGATTTCTCAGTTTGATCTTTATAATATGCATCCTGTTCGAGGATCAAGATGGATTGATCAGCGAACTGCCTGAAAATTTCCTTTGCAACTGTCGTCTTTCCAGAGCCAGAGCCCCCGGCTACACCAATAACTACTGGTTTTCTACCCATGTTCTTCCCCTTCATTCCTTTTCTTTTTGCTTTAAGATACTAATGGCCATTCCATCACCAACAGGCAGGATCGTCGTTACAAAATGCTTTTGTTCATATAAGAATTCGTTGTAATTCCGGATTTTCTCTGTAAGCTTTCGAAACCTTCGGGACTCGATTTCCTCGTTTTCCTTCGCAACGAATCCTCTGAATAAAACATTGTCACTGACGATAATGCCTTCCGGGACGAGCATGTGTTCAAATTCTTGAAAGAATCGTTGATATTGCCCTTTCGCAGCATCAATGAAAATCAAATCATACGGACCTGATTGTTGAATATCATCGATCAACTCTAGGGCATCACCTTCAAGTACTTCAATGGTATGCTCCATACCAAGCTTTGAGATGTTTTGAATAGCTTGTCCATATCGTTCGGGATCCCGTTCAACCGTTATAAGGCGGCTTTCAGGTGAAGCTTGAATCATCCGGATGCCAGAATAACCAATTGCAGTTCCGATTTCCAATATCCTCTTCGGCTTGTGCAATCGTATGATTTGTAACAAGGCTTCCATTCCAATCAAATCCATAATCGGAACATTTTCAACATCTGCCTGTTGCTCCATGTCCACAATTTCCTGTTGACGTTCTGGTATTAATTCTTCCAAGTACTGCTTCATTTCATCCGAAATCATACGGAAGCCTCCTTTTAACCCGGTCTATTTTAACATAAGAAAAGAGGGAATGCGAACTTCCTTCATTCCCTCTTCATATCAGGACTCATCTTTATCTTTATTTGCTAAATCTCGCCATTCCTGGATATACTTCTGTTTGATCTTATTATGCTCATCTAACGTTTTCGCATACAGTACTTCCCCATTTGGACGGGCAAAGAAGTAATAATACGGATTTGCTTCAGGATTCGCAGCTGCATTAATCGCTGATTCACCTGGTGAAGCAATAGGACCAATCGGTAATCCTGGTTGTGTGTACGTATTGTATGGAGACGCTGTTTCAGTATCTTTGTACGTTACGATGATTTTTGATTGCTGCTGTGCATAAGTGACCGTTACATCGGATTGTAATGGCATTGGTTTTTTCAAACGGTTATAAAATACGCCAGATACTTTGAACCGGTCTTCTTTCTTACGCGCTTCTTCTTCAATAATTGAAGCGAGCGTCAAGATCTCATGAGTCGTATATCCTGTATCCTCGATGCTCGTCTGGTATTTTCCAACCACAGAAGACATCTTCTGGATCATGGATTCAATAATGGACTCCAAAGATGGATCTTTCTTGTAGAACTCGTATGTTGCAGGGAACAAATAGCCTTCTAAAGGCCATAGAACCTTGTCATCTAGTATCTTTTTGTCAAGTAGCGGATACTTATCAATTAAAGACTGAATATACTCTTTGTCTTGCATTTTATTAAGAATATCTTCTTCTGTGTAATCCGTTTGTTCTGCAATCTTAGCTGCGACTTCCGGCATACGTAGACCTTCTGCCACACGGACAGTCATTTCCGCTTCTTTATAAACTTTACCGTCCTTCAATGAATTGATAATTCCTTTCATATCCATGGATTTCGTCAATTCATAGTTACCAGCTTGGAAGTCGTTGTCATTTTTATATTTTACATAATACTTGAATACAAGTGCACTTTTGATAACGCCTTTTTCTTCTAATTTATTGGCGATTTCGCTTGTAGACGTCCCGATCGGTATCTCAACATTCACCGGTTTATTACTGGACGCATTAACAGGCTCCAGTGCTCCTTTAATATATAGATATCCACCTATTCCAACACCTGCAATCGATAGGATCAATAGCGCAAGTACGATAATGACGACACGTCTTACGACTTTTGCTTCCTGATTACGGCGTATAATCGTTTCTTGATCAAGATTTGGTTGAAGCACCAATCATCCCCCTCTCTCTCATCTTTCCTATTATACTATAACTTAAGAAAAATTCAGCTAAAATCCGGCAATTTTTTACCTATTGTCGAATCCAAAGTGGTAGAATCTAGTAATTCCAAGGTGTTTTCAAGTAATTTTTTTGTGCGATTTGCTTGAAAACATTGCTGTTCTGCCCAAATCGATCGGTGATCCCGCCAAAACTGCCATATATCCAGCTAATTAGAATCATTATCGAAACGATGGCATAGAAAAGGACTGACGAGGAATTCGTCAGTCCATCTCAATTAAAGTATTAAAGTTCTTCTGAATCCTGGAATGTGTTCAGCATTTCTTCGACCATATCCCATTCAGCATCTGTTTCAATCGGGAACAGTTCGATGTCGTCGTCTTTTTCGCCTTTGTCTTCATAACGGAAAGCGAATACTTCCACATCTTCTTCATCTTCTTCGGAACTTTCTACTGGGACTAATACCATATATGATTTTTCCGTTTCATCCACATCGAATGTGAAAAGTACTTCAAATAAATGTTCTTCCCCATTCTCATCCGGGATGATGATCCGCTCTTTTTCTTCTTCTGCCATTTGAATACACCTTCTTTTTTAATTTGCAGCAGGGCTGTCTAAGTAACTTTGTAAAATAAGTACCGCTGCCATTTTATCAATAACACCTTTACGTTTCTTCCGACTGACATCTGCTTCGATAAGCATCCGTTCTGCAGCAGCCGTCGTCAGACGTTCATCCCACAGAACCGTAGATACGTTTAATGTATCCTCGATGAGCTGTGCAAATTCTT
This sequence comes from Rossellomorea aquimaris, assembly GCA_020524245.1. Lineage (GTDB taxonomy): Bacteria > Bacillota > Bacilli > Bacillales > Fictibacillaceae > Pseudalkalibacillus. The sequence continues at coordinate 337,499 of JAIVLN010000001.1, forward strand.
GACACATTTCTCCACTGGGACCAATCGTCCCATTCATATTTTTCGGGAGACCGACAATGATTTTGTCTACATCATTCGTTTCGACCAGTTCACGGATATAAGCCAAGTCCTGTTCCATATCTCCCTTACGGCGGTACGTTTCAATGCCCTGTGCTGTCCAGCCGAGGGCATCGCTCAATGCGATTCCGATCGTTTTCGTACCGACGTCCAACCCTAATTTTCGCATGTTCTTGATTTATCTCTCACTTTCCTGGTGCTGGACTAAGTAGGATTTCACTAGCTCCTCAATCAATTCATCACGTTCAAGTTTCCGAATCTTGCTTCTCGCATCGTTGTGACGAGGAATATAAGCCGGGTCACCAGAAAGGAGGTAACCGACGATCTGATTAATCGGGTTGTAACCTTTTTCTTGTAAGGAATCATAAACCGACAACAACACATGCTTGACATTGGTATCCATCGAATCATCTTGAAAGTTAAACTTTACCGTTTTGTCAAATGAGCTCATCTTGACACCTCTCTTTATCGTATGAATTTGGAAGCCCCCATAACTCTAATTTCATTGTACATTACGTATACAGGTTTAGGAAATGGATTTGACGAATTCGTAAACATAATTTAATGCTTCGTCAAGTTTTGCAGGTTCTTTACCACCTGCTTGAGCCATGTCAGGACGGCCACCGCCGCCTCCACCACAACGGGTTGCAACTTCCTTCACGATTTTCCCTGCATGATACCCTTCTTTCGTTAAATCACTGGTAACTCCTGCAACGATATTCACTTTTTCATTTTGAACGGAACCTAACACAACTATTCCGTTTCCGACTTTATTTTTCAAATCGTCGACAATGGAGCGGAGGTTGTTCATGTCACTTGCAGAGACTTTCTTTGCAAGGACCTTCACGCCGTTCACTTCCACCACATCGTCCAATAAGGAACCTGCTTCAATGTTGGCGAGCTTACTTTTCAGTGACTCATTTTCTCGTTGTAAATCTCGAATTTGCGTTTGTAATCCTTCCACTCTGGAAGGAACGTCATTCAAGTTAGCCTTTAGAACATCTGCAGTGTTCTTCAACACTTGGACTTGGCCGGAAAGGTGGCGATACGCGCCTTCGCTCGTCACTGCTTCAATTCTTCGGGTTCCTGCACCGATTCCAGATTCAGAAACAATCTTGAACAAGCCGATTTCTGCTGTGTTGTGGACGTGACATCCTCCGCAAAGCTCGAGGCTGTAGTCGCCGACTTGAACGACGCGGACTTCACTTCCGTATTTCTCACCGAATAGAGCCATCGCGCCCATTGCTTTCGCTTCTTCAATCGGTTTAACCATTTTGTCAACCGAAATGGAGCTCCAAATTTTCTCGTTCACAATGGATTCGATTTTCTCGATCTCTTCGGAAGTCACCTGATTGAAATGAGAAAAGTCAAAACGTAGACGATCCGGTGTCACGAGTGATCCAGCCTGATTGACGTGCTTCCCAAGAACATCCTTCAGTGCCTGATGAAGCAAGTGAGTTGCCGTATGGTTCTTGATGATACCTGAACGGCTTGTCTCATTAACGACAGCTTCAAGTTGCTCGCCAACGCGTAGCGTACCTTTTTCCACGAGGACCGTATGGAGATTTTGACCATTCGGTGCTTTCTGTACATCTTTAACGACTGCGAAGACTTGATCGTTACTTAAAGTACCCTTATCCGCGATTTGACCTCCGCTTTCTGCATAAAACGGTGTCCCATCAAGGATGACGAGTACTTCTTCACCCGCATTCACTTCCTGGACCGTATCAGACCCCTTAACGATGACGCTCACTTTTGAAGATCCCGATAATCGATCGTAGCCGATGAATTCGCTCTTTTCGTTGATGTCGCTCAGAACGCTAGTCTGCACTTGCATCGAACCTGTATCTTGACGTGCAGCACGAGCTCGCTCACGTTGTGCTTCCATTTCAACCTGGAATTGTTCACGGTTGACCGTCATATTCTCATCCTCAAGGTATTCTTCCGTCAATTCGAACGGGAATCCATAAGTGTCGTATAGTTTGAAAGCATCTGAGCCAGAAAGCTCCGTTTGACCGTTTTCTTTTGATTTCTTGACCATTTCCGATAAAATCGCAAGACCTTCGTTGATCGTCTCGTGGAAACGTTCTTCCTCGTTCTTGACGACCTTTTGGATGAAGTCCGTGTTTTCAAGGACATTCGGGTAGAATTCTTTCATGACGTCTGCAACGACTGGAACGAGTTCATACATGAATGGCTTGCTGATGTCTAATTGTTTTGCGAATCGGATTGCTCGACGGACTAGACGACGAAGTACGTATCCACGTCCTTCATTTGACGGTAATGCACCGTCTGCCACCGCGAATGTCACTGTGCGGATGTGGTCAGCAATGACTTTGAAAGCTGTGTCGATTTCTTTGCTCTTACCATATTCAACACCTGAAATTTTTTCAGTCGCTTCAATCATCGGCATGAACAGGTCTGTTTCATAGTTCGTCGGAGCATCTTGAAGCGCACATATGACACGCTCTAGCCCCATACCTGTATCGATGTTCTTTTTCGGAAGCGGAGTGTAGCTACCGTCTGGATTATGATTGAATTGAGAGAAGACAAGATTCCAGATTTCCAGGTGACGTTCATTTTCTCCACCAGGGAAGAGCTCAGGATCATTTGGGTCGTTTCCGTATTTCTCCCCACGGTCGAAGAAAATTTCCGTGTTAGGTCCACTTGGACCTTCACCGATATCCCAGAAGTTTTCTTCTAGTCGGATGATCTTTTCTTTCGGAAGACCGATTTCATTGTGCCAGATGTCGTGAGCTTCATCGTCTTCAGGGTGTATGGTGACTGCCAATCTTTCAGGATCGATTCCGAGCCAATCTTCACTTGTGAGGAATTCCCATGCCCAGTGGATTGCTTCATTCTTGAAGTAATCACCGATTGAGAAGTTCCCGAGCATTTCGAAAAACGTATGGTGACGAGCCGTCTTACCGACATTTTCAATATCATTCGTACGGATGGATTTTTGAGCATTGACGATACGAGGATTTTCTGGAACGACACGACCGTCGAAGTACTTTTTCAAAGTTGCAACACCACTATTGATCCATAACAAAGAAGGATCTTCATGTGGAACGAGTGAAGCACTCGGTTCTACCTTGTGCCCTTTCTCTTTAAAGAAATCGAGAAACATTTGTCTTACTTGAGCGGATGTTAATGTTTTCATTTTTTGTACCCTCCTTAGAGTCTAACTTAATCACTTTGCTGTAAAAATCAAAAAACTCCCGTCCTGTATAAAAACAGGGACGAGAGTTATCACGCGGTACCACCCTGGTTACGAATACGTCGTATGTATCCATCACCTCGACACTTTAACGGTGTGCGCCGGCAGGTTTTGGCCTGCATTCCGGATTAGCGTTCGGTCAATCTTCATCTAGAACCCCTTTCAGCCAGGGGAGGTTCCTCTCTACAAGATGGGCTTTGACTTACTCATTCCATCATCATTTTTACATGTTTATTGCTTCTTTCCTAACTGTGGATAATTATAGACTTACCCTTTATTCATTGTCAACATTCCTGAAATGTTTCCGGGTATGCAAAAAGATGACTTTTCCTACTGCAAAAATAGGGACTGCTAACAATAATCCTACAACACCGCCGATTTCACCACCAACGAGTAGTGCAAATATGATCATGATCGGATGAATGTGTAACGTTTTACCGACAATCAACGGACCTAGAATATTCCCTTCAATAAATTGCAGGGCGATCAAGATAGCCAAGACGATTAGCAACTTGTTAACCGAGATGGTAGCAGCGATCATCGCAACAGGAATCGCTCCGATAATCGGTCCGAAATAAGGAATGAAATCCGTAACCCCGATGATGATTCCAAGAATCACCGGATATGGTACACCTGCGAGCCAAAAAGCAAGGATTGCGATGAGGGAGAGCGCTACCGCTACCGTCAACTGTCCACGGATATAGTTTCCGAGTGACTTATCAATGTCTTTAGCAAGTCGCTTTCCTGGTTCACGCCATTTTTTCGGTGTGATGTTACGAATCATCTTATAAATGACATCGATGTCCTTCAACATGTAAAACACAAGAAACGGAATGACGATCCAGGCGAAAATATTACTCCAGAACACTTTGATGGTTTCAATAACACCTTCAATCATGCCGTCCAGGTAACTTTCGGTTGCTTGAAGCGCTTCCTCGAATTCCTTATGGACCACTTCAGGAAGATTATCCGTCCGTTCGTAAAATTCCCGAACCCACATTTTATACGTATCCGAGAGGACAGGGAGTTGTTCACTCAGCCCTTTCAATTGCTCGATCAAGTAAGGGATGCTCTTGAAAATGAGAAACCCTGTACCTCCAAAGAAAGTGAGATAGATGATGAGAATAGCGATGGAACGTGGTAAGCCCTTCCGGTGCAGCCACTCTACAATCGGATGCAATAAATACGTTATGAAAATGGCAACGAAAAATGGAACGAAAATCGTCTTGATCACATCGAGGATTGGATGCCAAAAAGGTCCTATTTTCATAAATACGAAGATGGACAATAGCAGGAGGAGAACCATGCCGAGGCGAACAAGCGCTTCAATTGTAAATAGTTTTTTCATAATCTCCACCGGATCTCATTCCATATTTTCAGTCATTCTTAAGTTGCGCTTAAATGGTGACCCTATTCAAGAACTGGTGAATCTTCAAGATTAAAAAGAACTGACATTCTTCAGAGTGTCAGTCCATTAGTAGATTGCTTTTGCAATTCGTTTACGAAGCCGTTTCATTTTCCGGGATGAAAAGGTTCCGTTATCATAAAGCGTTTTGACAAGATAGGCTCCGGCACACGTTGTGGCGATTGTCATAATCGTACGGTTCATTCACAGCACCCTTTTACATTGATATGCTTAGATCATCATCCTCGAACAAATCGTCGAGAGAAGTCAAACTCCCATCTTCTTCTACTTGATTAAGAGTAAGTTTGCCATCCACGATCGTCAGTTCAATAAAACAACCCCAACAATAGAATTGCTCTACCCCTATTTTGCCTAAGTCCTTGCATTGGCAGTTGGGACATCTCATTTCTTGTTCCTCCTCTTGAAACATCAACCCTATCGGCTGATTTTTGAAATGGTAGGAATAGGATGTCCCGTTCTAATGCAATTTATACGTTATCACTTGTCTGGGTGCTGGTGATCCGCTTTTTCAACTTTTCACCAAGCAAGGAATTTCTAGAACCGGAGTCATTTTGTTGGACCGCTCTTTCAAAGGCATCCATCTCTCCACAAATGATCAAATACTCTTTGCTCCTCGTGACCGCTGTATAAATGAGATTCCGTCTTAGCATACGATAATAACCTCTCACAATCGGCAAGACGACGATCGGGAACTCGCTCCCTTGCGATTTGTGAATGGAGCAACAATATGCATGGGTGATTTGATTCAAATCGGTTTTCTTAAACGTAACCTCGATTCCATCAAATGAGATCACGATCTGCTCTTCTTTGTCTTTCGTTTCCTTGGCATAGATGATCGACACGATTTCTCCGATATCTCCGTTGAAGATCTGCTCTTCAGGTACATTGACGAGTTGGAGCACCTTATCCCCGACCCGGTATGTCGTATCAAAATAGTCTATCTCACGCTTTTGATCCGATGGCGGATTGAACATAAGCTGCAGCTCCCGGTTCAACTCATCGATTCCAGCCTTACCACGATACATCGGCGCGAGCACCTGTACATCGCGCGCTGTAAAGCCTTTCGCCAGGGCACTTTTACATACTTGTAGGACAGCTTGTGATGTCTGTTCTTGTGAACAAGGGAAAAATCGCCTGTCAGGCTGCGGTGAATGAAGATCAGAGGGCAGTCTGCCTTCTTTCATTTCATGCGCAAGCTGAACGATGGTAGATCCTTGTGCCTGACGATAGATCTGATCGAGTTTTACGGTCGGAATGACGTCCGAGGCAATCAAATCTTTCAGTACTTGTCCTGGTCCTACGGACGGGAGCTGGTCCTCATCTCCTACCATGACAATTTGGATATCCTCCGGCAAAGCATCAAATAAGCGGTAAGCTAATCGAAGATCGACCATCGACATTTCATCAATGATCAACAGACGACCATTGATCGGATTGTCCTCATCGTATTCAAACCCGCTTCCACCTTTCCAGCCGAGTAAGCGGTGGATCGTGACCGCAGGAATGCCGGTCGACTCGCTCATCCTCTTGGCTGCCCGACCTGTCGGCGCGACAAGTAAGAACGGGAAATCACCGTCCTCATAGTCTTTAGGGTCGAGAGACAATCCATGGATTTCAGCGTACACTTCTATGATTCCTTTGATGACCGTTGTTTTTCCGGTACCTGGTCCTCCTGTAAGGATCATCATTGCAGAGGTGAGCGCTCTAAGTATTGCGTCTTTTTGGGCATCGGCATATTCCATCCCGTGTTGTTCTTCCAAAGAACCAAGGGCTGTGTAGAAATCCGATAGCTCAATACGGTCATAATCATCCTGCTTCAAGACCCGTTCGATGGTCTTGATGAATCCGAATTCTGAAAAATAGAGAGAAGGAAGGAATGCATTTTCATCCTCGATATACACCTTTCCATCTCCATGTAGTTGAACGATTTCCGTGTAAAAATCAACCTCTTCTTCATGGATCGGTTTTGTAAACAGAAGACTTTTAGACTCCTGAATGAGGTCTTCTACCGGAATATATGTATGTCCATGTTGATTCGATAGTTCTTTCAGACAATAAAGGAGACCTGCTTGGATCCGTTCTGAGGAAGCTTCCTCGATTCCAAGTGCCTGCCCTATTTCATCTGCCCGTTTAAATCCGACGCCATCAATGTCATAGATTAATTGATACGGATTGGACTGGATGATGGAAATGGCTTCCCCTTGATACGTCTGATAAATTTTCATTGCGATGGATGGACCGATTCCATACCTGTGGAGGGTACTCAGCAATTGTTCAAGACCTTGATGCTCCATCAGCGTCTCATAAATGGTCTTAGCTTTCTCCTCATTGAGGTCAGGTACGTTATTCAACACTTCCGGGTCTTCAATAATCTTTGTAAAAGCATCTTCACCGAGTGCTTGGATGACTTTTTCAGCAGTCTTTTTCCCGATGCCATTGAACAGATCACTCGAAAGATACAAGACCATCCCGTCTTCCGTTCGAGGCAGATCTTTCCGATAAAACTCCACTACGAATTGCTTACCATATTTCGGATGGTCTTTCACATCGCCCCAAAATATATATGTCTCATCTTCTAGTAAAACCGGAAACGTCCCGACGACGATCAATTCTTTTTCCATTTCAGCCAGATTCGTATCTTTTGTCTTTATTTTTAATACGGTGTAGTAGGTTTCTGAGTTTTTGTAGATTACGTGGAGGATCGACCCTTTTACATATCGTTTCTCCTCCGTTCCCAAATTTAACTGACCTTGTAACTCCATATTTTCGCCCCGCTAATCAATCATTGTTTTCAGTGGACTCTCGTACTTCCTTTACCATCTTCAGACCGTTGTGTGCCAGGATGTGGTCTTCTTGGTGTTCGACCGCTTTCTTGAACATTTTCTCTGCCTGATCCACTTGTTCACGATACAGATACGCAACACCTAGGTTGTAATAGGCATCCGCATGGGATTCATCCAGTTTGATCGTTTGCTCTAGTGCATGAATCGCCTGTTCAAACATTTGCAGCTTTCCAAGTACCATGCCGTATTGGAACCAAGCGTCAACGTCCTCGCTGTTCTCTTCGGTCGCTTTCTGGAAATGCGGCAGTGCACGTTTGTCATCTCCTAATTGCACGAAACTCATCCCAAGCATGAAATGGCTGTCCCCATCCGCTAGTCCTTTTTTGATCGCATCGATGAAAAGATCCACCGCATCATCGAATTGTTCCAATTTGTAGAAGACGACACCTGCCCCGTAGTAGGCTGCCGCTAGATTTTCATCCAGTTCAATCGCCTTATCAAAAAAGCCCATTGCTTTTTCATATTCCCCGACGAGCTCCAACAGATTTCCGAAGTTCACATACGCGATTGAATCGTCCGGTTTTTCCTCAAGCGCTTTATGAAACGCCTTCGCCGCATCCTCGTATTTTCCTTCTTTCATCAATTGTATCCCTAATTGATTGTGATCTTCTCCCATGATCTCTCAGCCTCCTCTTTTTTTGTAGATAATCTTTTTAATAAAGCGTTTGATTTCCTATTATAAGTTTTATTGTTGATTTTACACGAAAATTCACGACACTCCTGCGGGAATAGCGAGCCAGGCAAGACCCCGCAGCGCTGACTTCAAAAGCCAACACATCCTTGCTAGCGAGGAGGCTTGCGGTTCGCCCGCGGAAAGGGAGTGAATTTCGAAGAAATCAACAATCACATAATTAAAAGAAAATGGACCTCGTCAAACGTTCAATTTGAAAAGGTCCACTGTTGTCATGCATATCAGCGACTACAAATACGAAATCGCTTCTTCTTTCTTATAGACTTTATCGATGGTTCCTCCACCGAGGCAGACATCTCCATCATAAAAGACGACTGATTGTCCAGGTGTGATCGCTCGTTGTGGTTCATCGAATACGACGTCATACAATCCATCTTCCCGCTTCCGAACGGTTACGTTACGATCCGGCTGACGGTAACGGAATTTCGCAGTGCACTTGATTTCGTCTGGCATATCCTTACCGGTCATCCAACTGACTTTCGTCGCAGTCAGCTTATCGGAATATAGAAGTTCATTATGGAAGCCTTGTTCCACGAAAAGAACATTGTGATCCAGGTCTTTACCGACGACGAACCAAGGATCACCATCTCCACCAATGCCTAGACCATGACGTTGTCCGATTGTGTAGTACATCAGCCCGTCATGCGTGCCTTTCTTTTCACCAGAAAGGGTTTGCATTTCGCCTGGTTGTGCAGGGAGATATTGACTTAAGAATTCCTTGAAGTTCCGTTCACCGATGAAACAGATTCCGGTGCTGTCTTTTTTCTTAGCGGTTGCAAGTCCAGCACGTTCCGCCATTTCCCGGATTTCCGGCTTGTTGTATTCACCGATCGGGAACATGACTTTCGAAATTTGCTCTTGGCTCAATTGATTCAAGAAATACGTTTGATCCTTGTTCTCATCCACTCCGCGAAGCATGACAGTTTCTCCATCACGATGGTCGACCCGTGCATAATGTCCGGTAGCAACATAGTCCGCTCCCAGACTCATGGCATGATCAAGGAATGCTTTGAATTTGATTTCCTTGTTGCACATGACGTCTGGATTCGGTGTGCGCCCAGCTTTATATTCTTCAAGGAAGTATGTGAACACTTTATCCCAATATTGCTTTTCGAAGTTCACCGCATAATAAGGGATGCCGAGCTGGTTACAGACTCGAATGACGTCTTCATAATCTTCCGTAGCGGTACACACTCCGTTTTCATCGGTATCGTCCCAGTTTTTCATGAAGATTCCGATGACATCATAACCTTGTTCTTTCAAAAGTAACGCTGCCACTGAGGAATCGACCCCACCGGACATACCGACAACTACACGTGTATCTTCTGGTCTTTTTTCCATTGTTCACACCTCCATTCACATAGATGTTAAGCGTTTGACGATCTTGACAGTTTCGTTCGCCGCACGCTCGATTTCTTCCATTGTATTCCCATAACCGAAACTGAATCGGATGGCTGATGTCATTCGTTCATGATCGTCGAACATGGCCGCCAACACATGGGAAGGCTCAATGGATCCAGCTGTACAAGCGGAACCGCTTGAAGCTGCAATCTTTGATAGGTCCAGGTTAACGAGCATGGACTCCACATTCGTCCCAAGGAAACTGACGTTCAGTACATGCGGCAGAGAATATTCAATGGATCCATTCAGTATATACTCAATACCCTCTACTTGAAAAATTTCCAGCATACGCTGCTTGAAGGCTTTCAAGTTTTCATGGCGGTCCATCTTCTCTTCCTGGATCAGTTCCACTGCTTTCTTCATTCCCATGATGCCTGGAACGTTTTCGGTACCCGCTCTCCGTTTTCGCTCTTGTTCGCCTCCGAACGCTCGAGGCTCTAGTCGGACGCCATCGCGTAAATAAAGGAAGCCATTCCCTTTTGGACCATTGATTTTATGAGAGGAAATCGACATCAGATCAATCCCGAAATGCTTCACATCAATCATGACACTACCATATGCTTGTACAGCATCGGTATGGAAAAGGACGTCTTTTTCACTCGTGATCGCACCGATTTCTTGAATCGGCTGAAGTGTTCCGACTTCATTGTTGCCGTACATGATGGTTACGAGGATCGTATCTTCCTTGATCGCCTCTTCCACTTGTTCTGGACGGACTCGACCTGTTTCATCTACTGGGAGATATGTGACTTCGAACCCATTGTCTTCGAGGTACTCTACAGCGTGTAGGACAGCATGGTGTTCCACTTGAGATGTGATGATATGTTTTCCTTTATCTTGTAGAGCGAGAGCTGCTCCGATAATCGCCATGTTGTCCGACTCTGTTCCACCACTTGTAAAAACGATTTCGTTGAAGGTCGCATTGATGCTCGCAGCCATCACTCTTCTTGCTTCGTCCAAAGCTTGGCGCGTATTCCGACCGAATTGGTGGATACTCGAAGGATTTCCGTATTGTGTTGTAAAATAGGGGACCATTGCTTCCACAACTTCCTCCCTCGTTGGGGAAGTGGCCGCATGGTCCAAATAAATGGCATTCATGTTATCACCTTATTAATGTAGTAAAGAATACAGTTTTTTGTTTTATCTTCCGTTTCATTTTTAACCTTCAATAAATTAAATATAAAACATGTACGCTTCTTGGTCATCATCATTACTATAAGAAGCAAGTTCATCCAGCGTTGTGCTGTCTAGCACTTCTTTCACTGCGTCTCGGATCTTGATCCAAAGATCTCGCTTAGCCGGCTCTTCATCATCGAGGATTTCGACTGGTGTAATCGGTCCTTCGAGGACACGAATGATGTCTCCTGCCGTTATCTTTTCCGCATCGCGGGTCAAAGTATACCCACCATATGCACCACGAATACTTTTGACAAGTCCAGCATTCCGGAGCGGACCGACTAATTGCTCGAGGTAATGCTCGGAGAGTCCATGTTCCTTTGCAATCGACTTCAAGGAAATGGGACCTTCACCGTATTTTTTTGCGAGAGCAATCATAATGGTCAATCCGTACCGACCTTTTGTTGAAATTTTCATAGTATCCTCCTCGATTCACTAAGCATCTATCCATTATAGGGGTCTCCCCGTAGAAATGACACGTTCATTTTAACTATGACATTATAGCATGAAATGGGTTATTCTTGCATTCATTCCGTTCCTATAGTATCGTTCAAATGAATTATTGAAGCTTATTATAGAAGACGTATAGAACAGTCCATGAAAGGACGTGAAGCTATGGATTTATTTGATATGTCGATGGATGAATCCCCGAGAGGCAAACCACTTGCTGACCGGATGAGACCGAGAAAGCTGGATGAATTTATCGGACAAGAACATATCGTTGGGAAAGGGAAGCTACTCCGACGCGCGATTGAAGCGGATCAGCTTTCTGCTATGATTTTCTTCGGTCCACCTGGGACGGGGAAAACGACACTATCTAAAATCATTGCCAACACAACTTCGGCACACTTTGAACAGATCAATGCTGTTACGTCTGGTGTCGCCGATATACGGAATATCACGACTCAAGCAAAAGAACGTTTGAAGATGGATAATCAGAAAACGCTTCTTTTTATCGATGAAATTCATCGTTTCAATAAAAGTCAGCAAGATGCGCTTCTTCCCTATGTAGAGGACGGTACAATCATCCTGATTGGTGCCACGACAGAAAGCCCGATGTTCGAAATCAATCGCGCTTTGTTATCCCGTTCAAGATTGTTCCGTTTCGAACCGCTTACAGACGGCCATATTAAAAAAGTGCTGCAAACCGCCATCCGGGATGAGGAGCGCGGATTCGGTAAACACAAAATACAAGCAGATGATCAAGCACTGGATCACCTCGTTGATGTTGCAAACGGAGACGCGAGAACCTCGCTCAACGCATTGGAGCTTGCGGTCTTAACAACGAATCCGGATGAGGATGGCATTATTCACATCACGTTGGAAATTGCAGAGGAATCTATCCAACAGCGTGTGTTGCAATACGATAAACAGGGAGACAATCATTACGATACGATATCGGCGTTCATTAAAAGTATCCGTGGTTCTGATCCTGATGCGACACTCTACTGGCTGGCTAAAATGATTTACGCAGGTGAAGACCCGAAGTTCATTGCGCGGCGATTGTACGTCCATGCAGCAGAAGATGTCGGGTTGGCTGATCCGAATGCGCTGTTGGTCGCACAAGCCGCGGCTCAAGCCGTTGATTTCATCGGCATGCCGGAAGCTCGCATCCCGCTTGCTGAAGCTGCACTTTACCTTGCGACTGCTCCGAAAAGCAATGCGGTCATCACAGGAATTGATCAAGCGTTGAAGTCCGTCAAAAATGAAAAAGCCGGTCAGGTCCCGACGCACCTGAGGGATGCACACTATAGCGGAGCGGAAGAACTCGGTTCTGGCATCGGGTATAAATATCCTCATGATTTCAAAGATGGCTATGTCCCACAACAGTATTTACCGGACCATCTGACGCATAAGACATTCTACAATCCGAGTGAACGGGGTTATGAAAAAACGGTCTCAAGAAGACTCGACTACTACACCGAACGGAAACAAAAAGGTGAATAACCTAGTATTTTAAATATAGTAAACTTGTATAGTTTCTCTCTTTCTTGTCCATGATAAAGCTAAAAAGCCTAATCAAATGGGATAAAAAAGGAGAGAACCTTTATGACAAATCAACGCCAAGACGCGTGGTCTGAAGAAGATGATCTATTATTAGCAGAAACCGTGCTACGACACGTACGTGAAGGCAGCACACAACTACAAGCCTTTGACGAAGTTGGCGATAAGCTCGATCGTACTTCAGCAGCGGTTGGTTTCCGTTGGAACGCTATCGTTCGTAAAAAGTATGAGCAAGCTTTGAAAATCGCTCGAAGACAAAGGAAAGAGCGTAAGCGTGCCGCTGCATCCAATACACCTGCAGCTAAACCACAGAAAGAAGCTGCTTATCAAACTCGTTTTGATGATCCTATGGATTTTGAAAACTATCATCCTCTCTCTGAGCGGAAGAGTAAATCAGAACAACCATTGGTGGATTCAACACCTGAACCAGTGAGAGAAGAAACAATTGCTGTAAATGCTGAATTTGCACAGGAAGAAGTTCCGAATCATACGCCAACCCCTGCTGTGAAGAACCAAAATACAGTCGATCTGAACACTGTCATTGATTTCTTACAAAACTTGAAGTACCAGGATACGGCCTCATCCTCTGTCAAACAACAGAATGAACGCTTAGAGAAAGAATGCCTTACTCTTCGTCAGCAAAATGAAGAGTACCAAACAGAACTACAAGAGTTGAAAAACAATTACGCTTCATTGAAAGATGACTATCAGGCTCTACTTCAGATCATGGATCGTGCAAGAAGAATGGTCCTTCTTCAAGATCAGGAAGAGCTTTCGACTTCTAAATTCAAGATGGACAAAAACGGAAACCTGGAGAAAGTTGCGAAGTAAGATACAAAACCACCGCCTATAAGACGGTGGTTTTTTACATTATCGGATTCGGTTGATCGTTATATCATTCTTTTCAATGATTTTATTGATGACATGTCCAGCCATGATCAAGCCGGATACAGAAGGAACGAATGCGTTGGAAGATGGTGGCATTTTCGCCTTTCGGATCTTCGCATTCTCATCCGGAACAATTTCTTTACGGACTTCTTCTCGAATTTGGATCGGCTTCTCATCTGAAAAGACGACATTGATCCCTTTGTTGATGCCCTCTTTACGAAGTCTCGTACGGATGACTTTGGCAATCGGGTCATAGCTCGTTTTTGAAATATCCTCAATTCTTAAACGGGTAGGATCCATTTTGTTCGCTACCCCCATACTCGAGATCATCGGAATCTCTCTTCTCAGACACTCTTTCATCAAGTGGATTTTGTATTCGATCGTATCAGAAGCATCGACCACGAAGTCCAAAGGATAACTGAAAAATTGTTCGTACGTCTCTTCCGTATAGAACATTTTCAATGCTTCCACTTTGCAATCTGGATTGATGTCTTTAATCCTTTCTTTCATCAAGTCGACCTTCGGTTGTCCAACGGTGGATACCAATGCATGGATTTGACGGTTGACGTTCGTAATATCGACATCATCTTTATCCACCAGGATCAATGTCCCGACACCTGAGCGTGCCAACGCTTCAGCTGCAAAAGATCCCACACCGCCGATTCCTAAAACGGCTACTGTTGCTCCCTTTAATACCTCGATTCCTTCTTTACCTATCGCTAATTCATTTCTCGAGAATTGATGTAACATCTATATACTCCTTCCGTGCTCTTGTTGCAAACCAATTTCCATAATAGCATATATGAAAAAGAAGATTGAATGCAACTTGAACATAAGAAAAACAACCAGGTTTCCCTGATTGTCTTTGTGTAGTTCATGGAAAGAGTCCCATATGTGCCGTCCTCTTGTTCCTCAGTGTTGAACCTGCCTGTAAAACGTGGGTGCCTTGTTATCATCATTATGCGTCCTTTCATAGAAGGCTTGCACGCCGATCATAAACTCAGACTCCCATATTGAATGTGTTGGCTCAAACGTTCGGCAGAAACGTACACCTCAGGACTCTTTGATATTGTAGTTATAGAATAGCATAAGGTTTTTGAGTTTTCAATCTCTTTGTCAGTGTATTCTCAAAAATCAGACTTCTATACCAAGTTGTGTAATGAACCTGAAATAGACCTTGACACTATTGGCTGGACGGAAACTTAAGTGCCGCAACTGTTCAGAATTTTAAACCTGATTTTAGATGATATGGTCGAATCGTGACTAAAGTAAGAAAAACTTGGAGGGAATTAACCGGACCACTTGTTTATGAATGCATCATTTTTGGATTTCTCCTTTTTCGTGCCCTCATAAACGCTCCATGAGTGCATCATTTAGGATTTCTGCTTTTTCGTGCACACATGCGTCCCTCATTTTCCGTTTTTCTCATTTTCGAGGACGTTAGAACACTCTTCTTCGTCCAAAAGTACGAGTACTCTTTAAACCTTATTAAAAAAACCGCCCTTCACAAGGAAGGGCGGTCTCCACTCTTAAGATTCGTTCGTTACTTTATCCTTTTTCACATCCAAATGTAGATCATCCAATTGTTGTGAGCTGACTCCACTTGGTGCATTCGTCAATAGGCAGCTGGCGCTCGCTGTTTTCGGGAATGCAATCGTATCACGAAGGTTCGAACGACCCGCAATCAACATAACGAGACGGTCTAAACCAAGTGCAATACCACCATGCGGAGGTGTTCCATATTCGAATGCATCCATCAAGAAACCGAAGTCTTCATGCGCCTGTTCAAGTGTAAACCCGAGAGCCTTGAACATGCGTTCCTGGATATCTTTTTGATAGATACGTTGCGATCCTCCACCTATTTCATAACCGTTCAAGACGAGGTCATACGCTTGAGCACGGACATTGACTGGATCCGTCTCCAGCTTATCCAAATCTTCTCTCTTCGGCATTGTAAATGGATGGTGCGCTGCTACGTAACGGTTCGCATCTTCATCAAACTCAAGCAATGGGAAGTCAACGACCCAAAGGAAATTGAACTTTTCTTTGTCGATAAGTTCGAGCTCTTTCCCAAGCTTCAGACGCAATGCTCCGAGGCTTTCTGCAACCACTTTCGGTTTGTCTGCCACAAACAAGAGCAAGTCGCCGACTTTTGCTCCGAACGCTTCCATCAACTGTTTCTGCTTATCTTCATCAAAGAACTTCGAAATTGGTCCTTTAAGGCCTTCTGCTTCAACTTTCATCCAAGCAAGACCCTTCGCTCCGTATACTTTTACAAACTCAGTTAGTTGATCGATATCCTTACGAGAGTATTGATCTGCTTTCCCGCTTACATTGATCCCCTTCACGAGTCCACCTGATTCCACAGTAGAAGCGAATACTTTGAAGTCTGAGTCCTTTACGAGGTCCGAAACATTGACGAGTTCCATTCCGAAACGCGTATCCGGCTTATCAGATCCGTAACGGTCTATCGCCTCCGCGTAAGTCATACGTGGAATCGGCGTTTGAATCGTTACACCTTTCGTCTCTTGTAAAACTTGTGTCATCATTTTTTCCGTCATTTCAAACAGCTCTTCTTGATCCATGAACGAAGTCTCGATATCGACTTGTGTGAATTCCGGTTGACGGTCTGCACGAAGGTCTTCGTCACGGAAGCAACGAACAATTTGATAATACCGCTCAAAACCCGAAACCATCAGTAACTGCTTGAAAATTTGTGGAGATTGCGGCAATGCGTAAAATTGACCAGGATGCACTCGACTTGGTACCAGATAGTCACGTGCGCCTTCTGGAGTACTCTTCGTCAACATTGGCGTCTCCATCTCAAGAAATTCATACCCCTCGAGGAAGTCACGGATTTGCTTCGTTACCTTGCTTCGCATTTTCAGCGTTTCTTGCATGATCGGACGGCGAAGGTCCATATAGCGATATTTCAATCGGATGTCCTCATTGATCTCTTCTTTATCCGAAATGGTAAAAGGAGGTGTTTTCGCTGCGTTGATGATTTCAACCTGCTCAGCCTTGATTTCAATGTGACCCGTAGTCATTTTTTCATTAACGGTTCCCGCATCTCGCGCGACAACTGTTCCTTTAATGTCCATCACATATTCGTTACGCACTTTATCTGCAATTTCAGCCGCTTCCTTAGAAATTTCCGGGTTCACGACGACCTGGACGATTCCGGAACGGTCTCTTAAATCGATAAAAATAAGTCCTCCCAAGTCTCTACGCTTCTGAACCCAACCTTTCAGTTGCACTGTAGAACCGATATCTTCTTTTGTAATTTTGCCGCATTGATGTGTTCTTCCACTCATGATTGTGCTCCTCCTTCTAGCTGTTTCAAGATATAGTCTTTTGCTTCACTAATGGAGACTTCTACTTGTTCCCCTGTACTCATATCCTTGATGTTGATTACCTCTTTATCAAGTTCATCTTCTCCAAGCACGAGCACGTATTTTGCATTCAAACGATCTGCCGCTTTAAACTGGGCTTTCATCTTCTTATCCTGGAAATCACGGTCTGCCGTGAGACCCGTACGACGTAAATCGTTCAAGATGGACATGCTTCGTTTTTTCGGTCTGTCACCTAACGAAACGATATAACAATCGACCCCTTTATCAACTGGGAGATCTATTTGTTCTGCTTCAAGGGCTACAAGGAAACGCTCCAGACTCATCGCAAATCCGATGCCAGGTGTTTCGGGACCGCCAATTTCTTCGACCAGTCCATTGTAACGACCGCCACCGCTTAATGTCGTAATCGCTCCAAACCCAGGAGCTTCGCTCATGATTTCGAATGCCGTGTGATTGTAGTAATCCAATCCTCTAACGAGAGTAGGGTCCACAACGTATGGGACATCCAGTTCCTCTAGATAGGCTTTCACCTGTTCAAAGTACTCTCTAGAAGATTCGTTCAAGTAGTCTAAAATGGACGGTGCTGATTCCATTTTCGGGTGATTACGATCTTTCTTACAATCGAGAATTCGGAGTGGATTCGTATCGATCCGACTCTGACAATCTTCACAAAGTTCGTTAATGACCGGCTTGAAGTGTGAAACAAGCGCTTCTCGGTGTGCGATTCGGCTATCCGTATCACCAAGCGAATTGATGATCAGCTTCAAGTGTTTCAATCCGAGCTCCTGATAAAGCTCCATCGCAAGTGCCATCACCTCTGCATCAATCGCAGGGTCGTTACTTCCGAGTGCTTCAATCCCAAACTGTACGAATTGTCGCGTACGTCCTTTTTGTGGACGCTCATAACGGAACATCGGTCCAATGTAATAGAGCTTCGTCGGCTGTTGTGGATCACCGAACATTTTATTTTGAACGAAAGATCGGACGACTGACGCCGTTCCCTCTGGTCGAAGGGTCAAGCTGCGGTCCCCACGATCTTTGAATGTGTACATTTCCTTTTGCACGATATCCGTTGTATCACCGACACCCCGTTGAAAAAGTTCGGTATACTCAAAAATCGGTGTGCGAATTTCGTGGTAATTATATTTACGACAAAGCTCTTTCGCTTTTTCTTCGATTAACTGCCATTTCTCAACTTCCCCCGGTAAAATATCCTGGGTTCCTCTAGGAATTTGAAAGCTCATTCCAGTTCACTCCTCTTTATTCATTAAGTTTCATTTCAGATCAACGCTTTAGTTATTGAACGATTTCAATGAAATCAAAAACCAATAAAAAAACTCCCATCCCTTCCTATTCCTTTTGTTAAAGAAATAAAGAAGGGACGAGAGTTTATTCCCGTGGTGCCACCCTAGTTGAAGTCCAGTATCATCTGAACCTCCACTCTAGCTGCAGTTAACGCCTGCAAGACGTTTAATCCCTACTGCTCACGGTTCGGGATAAAACCTCCAGAGTGTCTTTCGTCCAGCCTCCCTGTAGAAATGCTTTCAGCCTATGGCATTTCCTCTCTCGACAGGAGTTACTGAAGTACTTTTCTCCATCAACGGTTTTCGTTCGTTTCATTTGAATTGATTACTATCATATGAGCTTTTAAACTCCATGTCAAGCACGATTTCAAAATTCAGCGTTGAATTTGCTGCTTCAATTTTTTTACAGCCTCTAAATTGACGCCAAACTCTTCTGCCAATTCATAATTGGTCATGCTTTGCTCTTTCTCAATGAACTGATGAAAATCCATTCCAAATAGGGCTGTTCCCCTTTGGTTCAGGGCCTCTTGCTTTCTGCTTTTTCTCATTCGCCAAACCACCTATCGTTTCTCTTGTTACGTATCATTGCCATAAATTCGTATTTTTTTACATCGGTAGAGGTTTTTATTGAATTTTGGAGAACCCCATATAAAGTATTAAACTGGGATCTTATCAAACCGATATAAGGAATAAAAGGTAAGTTATGGAGGTGTATGGATGAAAAGGTTTTGGTACGGTGTGCTCATGATGCTCTTACTACTCGGTTCCTTTTCAACCGTAGGAGACAACATCGTAACAGCAGCAGACCATAAGAAAGCTAAAATCACGGTGAGTACGTTGAATGTCCGCTCAGGAGCAGGATTAGGTCATGCGGTCATTGATCAAGTACATAAGAACAAAGAGTACCCGATCTTATCTGAAAAAGGCGATTGGCTCCAAATCAAGATCGGTAGCAAAAAGGGATGGATCGCAGGGTGGTATGCGAAAAAAATCATCACCTCTACCAATTCAGGAGGATCAGCTGGAGACGGTAATGTTTCGTCAGGCGGCAAATGGATTTCCGCTAAAGTTGATGCATTGAATGTACGCTCTGGACCAGATACCTCATTCGCAGTTCTTGGCCAAATCTATCCTCATCAAAAATTCCAGTCTGTTGAAACAAAAGGCTCTTGGACGAAAATCAATTACAACAACTCAACAGCTTGGGTTGCTTCCTGGTTGATCCAGTCTGCAAGTACACCAGAATCTGAAGATGAGGAAACGACTTCAGGCGGAGGGAAATCAACCGTAAATGCTACGAGCTTGAATGTCCGCTCCGGACCTGGGACAAGTCATTCTATTGTTGGTTCACTTCGTAAAGGAGATCAAGTCGAAATTCTTAACATCCAGAACGGTTGGTATGAAGTCAAATACGCTCAAGGAAAAGGATGGGTCGCAGGTCGTTATGTAACGAAATCCGAAGAAAAACCATCTGAGACACCTACTACTCCGTCCGCACCTAATACATCGACAAAACGTGCGAAAGTTACAGCTTCCATTTTGAATGTAAGAGATCAAGGCTCTCTTCAAGGTAAAATCATCGGTCAATTGAAACAAGGAAATACCGTCAACATTCTGAAAAATGATAGCAATTGGGCATACGTCGAATGGGATCGTTCCAAAGGATGGGTTGCATCCTGGTTCTTAGAAGAAATCAAAGAGTCCGATACATCGACTCCTGGGAACGATTTATCCAATGAACCGTCCATCTCCCTACTCTATGACGGAACGAATTTACGTAGCGGTCCTTCAACGAGCTATGCAGTCGTAGATCGTGGCAACAAAGGTGACCAATTCCCGATCTTGTCCAAAGAGGGCAACTGGTACAAAATCAAGCTCTCGGGCAATAAAGAAGCATATGTTGCCGGATGGATCGTGACTGTTGTGGGTGCATCTACACCAGAAGTGACCCATCCGACTGTTGGAGACCATCTGAAAGGGAAAACGATTGTCGTTGATGCCGGCCATGGTGGTCACGATGGCGGCGCAGTAGGAACAACTTATGGCACCCTTGAGAAAGTATTGAATTTGAACGTTGCGAAAACGGTCTCTGCGAAACTGGAGTCGGCTGGAGCAAAGGTTGTCATGACTCGATCAGACAATCAATACATCAGTCTACCTTATCGAGTCTATTTATCGCATGCACATAATGCGGATGCTTTCATAAGCGTGCACTTCAATTCATCCATTTTTCCAAGTGCGAGAGGCATCAACAGCTTTTACTATTCAAAAGAAAAGGATCGCCCACTTGCGAGTTCTATGCAGGATGAACTTGTCAGACAAACCGGACTCTCCAACAGAGGGGTTGAATTTGGAAATTTCCAAGTACTACGGTCGAACCGCCAACCTTCCGTTCTTTTAGAGTTAGGTTTTCTCTCAAACTCCCAGGAGGAACACTATGTTCGCACCTCTGCCTACATTGATAAGGCCGGACATGCCATTTACCGAGGGTTAGCAAAATATTTCTCAAATAACTGATAAAATGAAGGAACTTCCAAGTGGAAGTTCCTTTCTTTCTATCCTTCATTTTTGGTTTTTCTCATTTTCGAGGATAGAAAGAGCCCGATTCTATCCTTCATTTTCACTTTTTCTCATTTTCGAGGATAGAAAGCCACCCTTTCTATCCCTCATTTTCACTTTTTCTCATTTTGGAGGATAGAAAGCCACCCTTTCTATCCCTCATTTTCCACTTTTCCTATTTTCGCGGATAGAAACAAAAAACAGCCCTCCAAGAGGACTGTTCTTTTATCTTTTCATTTCATCCGTATCTAGAATGAGTGTGACGGGACCGTCGTTGTGAATTTGGACATCCATCATGGCACCGAACTGGCCGGTTTCCACATGAACGCCTTTTTCTTTCAGTAAACCGTTAAACTTCTCGTAGAGATCTTCAGCCACATCGGGTTTCGCTGCATTCATAAAGTTCGGCCTGCGTCCTTTTCGGCAATCCCCATATAAGGTGAACTGAGAAACGGATAAGATCCCTCCATCGATATCCAACAACGAATGATTCATCTTTCCGTTTTCATCTTCAAAAATGCGCAGGTTGGGTATTTTATCAGCTAGGAATTGTACGTCCTCCAAAGTATCTTCATGCGTGACACCGACAAGAAGGACAAGCCCTTTCTCGATTTCTCCAACTGTTTGGTCTTTCACAAGCACCTTACCACTTGAGACCCTTTGCACGACTACTCGCATCAGGTTTTCCCTCCAATTACTGCATCACTCTTCGGACAGCGTAAATATCTGGAATCCGCTTGATCCGCTCAACCACTTTTTGCAAGTGATTGACGTTCTGAATTGAAATCGTCATATTGATCGTCGCCATCTTGTTCTTATCTGAACGTCCGGACACTGCACTGATATTCGTCTTCGTTTCAGCTACTGCATGAAGGACTTCATTCAATAAACCTCGGCGGTCAAATCCGTTGATTTCAATATCCACGCTATAGTTTTTCGTCTGTTCATGTGCCCCTTCCCATTCAACTGGGAGTAAACGGCTTTCATCGTTTTCAACATCAATGTTCGGACAATCCTTCCGGTGGATGGATACACCGCGGCCCTTCGTAATATAACCGACGATATCATCCCCCGGAACAGGGTTACAGCATTTCGAAAGACGAATCAATAAGTTATCAATGCCTTTTACCTGAACACCGACTTCTGTTCGTTTTCTTTGCGGATAACTCTTTGTCTCGTTAATCGTATTCAGAAGGTTTTCCGTTTCCGCTTCGCTTTTCTGCTTTCGGATTTTATCTGCAAGACGAGTTGCAATCTGAGAAGCTGTAATACCACCATAACCAACAGCGGCATACATATCCTCAATATTGGAAAAATTGTATTTTTCAGCGACACGAACCAAGTTCTCTTGAGTGAAGACGTCTTTTAACTCATAGCCGTCGTTTTTCACTTCTTTTTCAATCAGGTCCTTACCCTTTGCGACATTCTCTTCGCGTTTTTCTTTCTTGAACCATTGACGAATCTTATTCTTCGCATGTGAACTCTGGCTTAGCTTCAACCAGTCCTGACTCGGTCCATACGAATGTTTGGATGTCAGAACCTCCACAATGTCACCGGTCTTCAATTTATAATCGAGTGGCACCATTTTGCCGTTGATCTTTGCACCGATACATTGGTTCCCGATTTCCGTATGAATCCGATAGGCAAAATCAATCGGTACGGACCCGGATGGCAGTTCGATGACATCGCCTTTCGGTGTAAACACGAAAACCATGTCAGAGAATAGGTCGACTTTCAAGGATTCCATGAATTCTTCTGCATCACTGGCATCATTTTGCCACTCCAGGATTTCTCGGAACCACGTCAATTTCTCTTCGAACGTGTTCTTACCCGAGTTGTTCATCCCTTCCTTGTAGGCCCAATGTGCCGCAATCCCGTATTCAGCCACACGGTGCATATCCTCTGTACGGATTTGTACCTCGAGTGGATCTCCTTTTGGTCCGATCACCGTCGTATGAAGGGACTGATACATATTCGCTTTTGGCATTGCGATATAATCTTTGAAACGCCCAGGCATCGGTTTCCAGCAGGTGTGGATGATTCCAAGAATCGCATAACAATCCCGGATATTATCAACAATGACACGAACAGCGAGTAAATCGTAGATTTCGTTGAATTGCTTGTTCTGTTTCGTCATCTTGCGATAGATGCTGTAAATATGCTTAGGTCGCCCCCAAATATCAGCATCGATATTGACTTCTTCAAGTCGACCGCGGATGTCCTCGATCACTTCCTGGACATATTGTTCGCGTTCATTTCGCTTCTGTTTCATCAAATTAACAATCCGGTAGTACTGCTGAGGATTCAAATAACGCAACGAAACATCCTCAAGCTCCCACTTAATCGTAGAGATACCGAGACGATGGGCAAGCGGTGCAAAGATTTCCAACGTTTCGTTCGCTTTCTGGATCTGCTTTTCCTTCGGCATATGCTTCAACGTACGCATATTGTGTAGGCGATCGGCCAGCTTGATCAGGATACAGCGGATATCCTGAGCCATTGCAACGAACATTTTCCGATGGTTCTCTGCCTGTTGTTCTTCTTTCGACTTGAATTTGATCTTCTTCAATTTCGTGACGCCATCAACGAGCATGGCGACTTCTTCATCAAAGGCGTTTTTCAGATCATCCAGAGAAACATCTGTATCTTCAACGACATCATGAAGAAACCCTGCCGCTATAGTGGTTGCATCCATTTCCAAGTTCACAAGGATATCTGCCACTTCAACAGGATGATCAATATAAGGGTCGCCTGATTTACGGAATTGCCCTTCATGAGCATCTCGCGCAAATTCATACGCCCTTTGCAAATAATCTATATCATCTTTCGGCAAGTAGGTTGCCGCTTTATTCAGTACATCTTGAATGGCCATACAATCACCTATCATATGTTGATTGGTATATAAATTCTATTATCGTTAAAATTTGACTCCATGTAAAGTGAAAATCGAAAATTGTCGATTCGTCTTTAACTTGTAAACTCTGGAAATTCATCTGTCGTGAATTTCATAAAATCAACTTGAATATTACGTGTGGACTCTTAAGATATTCTAAGGAACATCTTCAGGTTCCTTATGGAAACTCATGACGAGTTCATGAACAAAAGAATTTTGAAATGTACAAAACGAGCCCGATGAACGAGCCCGTTTGAAGATCTCAATATTAATATTGCATCAATGTGAAAATATCATAACCGTCTAATTTTTCACGGCCATCCAAGTATGTCAATTCAATCATGAATGCGATTCCAGCTACGACTCCTCCGAGCTTTTCAACCAGCTGGACTGTCGCATCGATGGTTCCACCAGTTGCAAGCAGATCGTCTGTAATCAACACGCGTTGACCTGGTTTGATTGCATCTTTATGAATGGTAAGTACATCTTTTCCGTATTCTTTTCCGTAGTCTACTTTCTCCACTTCACGAGGAAGTTTTCCTTCTTTACGGATCGGTACAAAGCCGATATTCATCGCGTATGCCACTGGACAACCGACGATGAATCCTCTTGCTTCAGGTCCGACAACGACATCGATTTGTTTTTCTTGAGCGTATGTCACAATGTCATCCATCGCTTTTTTATAAACATCCCCTTGTTGCATAAGGGTCGTGATATCTTTAAATCTGATCCCTTCTTGCGGGAAATCTTCAACTACTTCAATATATTTTTTGTAATCCATCTCTACTAGTAAGCCTCCTCAAATCGAACACCATCATTTTCTTCCTCAAAAAACCAGCGTTTTAACTCACGATAGGAGGAGTAACATAGGTCGTTTTCTAGACTCATCTGTTCTTGTTTTCTCCTATACGTTTTTGAATCCGTTAGCGGTCGTTTCATCGGCTGATCCGACACTGTTATAACACCATTGTCTATTGTAACAAATTCAAGCTCAAAAAACACCTCTGTCATAAAATAGACAGACTCTTTCGTCCAGCCTTTATACGAGGCGAGCTCTTTCGCCTGTTTCTTATAATCGAACGTTCCTTTTTTCTTCAAAAAGGCATAGAACCATTTGAACGCCTCACGGTTTGGAATCGGATTGAAATAATGATCTTCTTCATGGTGGAAAACGGTGTAGACCCGTTCTGCATTCGAACCATAAGACATCAATTGCTTCAACTGATTCTTACTTTTCGGCAGATCCAAAATAATCAGATATTGTCCATCGATTTGTAAGTAATCAAGAGATTCGTCTTCTGACACATGATAGATTCGTTCCTGCCAATCTCCTAGCTCCAATTGTTGGACAGTGTCGGTCTGGAAGGCGAGCAGCTGTACCTTCTCCCGATCAAGTAAGTCTAATCGATCTTTCAGATTTTTGATTCCCCGATAATCAAATAATTGCTTCTCTTTCACTGCAATATCTTGTAGCATCAATTGAGGTTTCCGGAAACCATTCCATTCGTTGATGGATAATTCACCGACTACAGACAACGATGCATTAGGTGTAATTTCTTCAAAGACATCTCCAAAATGGAAGCCAATGACGTCTAAAGTATTGGTTTCCCCTTTCAAAGAGAGTTTCAAATGTTTCGAATCACTCCCGATTCTACGAAACTCATTCAATTTACACTGTTCAATGAGAAATTTCGGTTTCGGGTTCTCGACCCCGAAAGGCTCTAACGCTTGAAGTTCCTCAATCACTTCGAGTGAGACGTCATCCACAGAACATTCGAGGTCGACTGGTGTTATAGGAGTGAAATCGTCAACAGTCAACTTTTCTTCTGCCAATTTGTTCAGTCTGTAGCGTAGATCGTCCAGGTACTGAAGGTCCAACGTCATCCCTGCAGCCATCGGATGTCCGCCAAAATGAGGAAGAATGTCACGACATTCCGATAGATTCGCGAACATATCGAAACCGACGATACTTCTCGCAGATCCTTTGGCAACACCCTTTTCTCGATCAATACTTAAAATGATCGTCGGTCTATAATACTTCTCAACGATCCTTGAAGCGACAATTCCTATGACACCTGGATTCCAGCCTTCTTTTGCGATGATGAGGGCGGAATTGTCTTCTGGAGGATACTCGTCCTCCACGATTTTGACAGCTTCTTTCGTCATTTGATTGACGAGGTTCTGCCGTTCCTTATTCATTGCGTCGATCTCTGCTGCAATCATTTCCGCTTGTTCAGGGTCATCTGTCGTGAAAAGATCCACAGCCGGATCTGCAGAATCCAGACGACCCGCTGCATTCACACGAGGACCAATTCCGAATCCGATGTGTTCCGAATTCAACACTTGGTCTTTTATATTACAAAGCTTCAACAGAGCTTGGAGTCCTGGTTTTTCCGTACGTTGAAGCCTGGCGATGCCTCGTTTGGCGATCATTCGGTTTTCATCTACAAGTGGAACTAAGTCAGCAATTGTACCGATACAAGCAATATCCAATAAATGTACTGGCGGTTTCCCGAGGAGTGCATGGGACAATTTAATGGCGACACCGACTCCTGCCAAGCCTTTGAATGGATAAGGACATCCTGGTTTCTTCGGATTGATGGTCGCATACGCATCCGGTAATTCCGGTTGAGGCTCATGGTGATCTGTGATGATCAGATCGATTCCTATTTCCTTTGCGACGGCCGCTTCATGTATGGCCGATATACCTGTATCCACTGTGATGATGAGCGAATAACCCTGTTCTTTCGCCCAACGGAATGCGGCTTCATTCGGACCGTATCCTTCTGTGAAACGGTTCGGAATGTAATAATCGAAATCTGCATTCAGTTCACGCAATGTATAGATCATGACCGAGGTACTGCTTACTCCATCAGCATCATAGTCTCCGAATATCAATATTTTCTCATTTTGTTCAATCGCTTTTCGGATTCTTTCTACAGCTTCTTTCATGCCGTCCATCAAATAAGGATCATGAAATTCAGCATGTTCCGTATGTAAAAATTCCGTTGCTTCATCTAAGTTATGTTTTCCTCTGTTCACAAGCAAACCCGCTACGAGCGGTGATATTCCAAGGTGTTGAACCAATTGATCGACTTTCTCCTGATCGGTTTCGGTCACACTCCACCTCGTTTTCGCATTCAACATAAAACCACCTCTTGACTCACTCATTATACAAGAGCGGTCAAAGAGGTGGCAAATACAATTTCAACTTATGAAGGAGTGTTTTCTACTGATTTTGTATTGTCAGGCGGATCTTGTTTTGCTGGCTTTTCTTTTTCCGTTCGTTCGATTTGTTTCTTCGAATTTGCATTCATTTGTTGATTTTCTCTTCTCAACATCCTTAATTCTTTTTTCATGGATAAAAAGCGTACTGAACCAGCGAAGCCAACTGTCAACGCGCCTAGAAGTGCCAAGCCTAAAATGACAAGCACAAGTGGCCACTGTGCTGTTCCGAACAGATAATCCACTTCAACAGCATCTACATTGATGACGGCAAAAACGGCGACGATTATGGCGAACAACAAAACGATGATCAAGCTCCATTCTCTTCTCACAAGTCTTCACCACCCTTTTCTTCCTGGTATGGATTGATATGAACGAATACATCTCTTACCAGCGTCTGTTCAATCAAACGGTTTTTCACTTCTTTTCCAATGTCATGCCCTTGCTGGACGGTAATTTCTGGATCGACCGCAATCTTGATATCGATGATGACATAATAACCATGCTCTCTTGCGAAAAATTCATCCAGATTCAACACACCTTCAACACTTTCTACGATTTTCTTCAATTCCACCGTGTCTTCTTCATGCAACACATGATCAAGGGTATTGTGGATAGATTCTGCACCCAGTTTCCATGCAATGCGGAGAACAAGGAGTGATACGGCAAGTCCTGCGATCGGGTCAGCATATTCAAGCCAGCTTACATTGAGTTTTCCACCGATTACAGCAGCGCCGATTCCGATCAGAGCTGCAATTGAAGAATAGACATCTGAACGATGTTCATAAGCATTATTGATGATAGCATCACTATTAATTCTTTTTCCCAATCGGAACTTGTATTGAAACATCAATTCCTTCGAAATAATGGAGAAGATGACAGCATAGATCGCCCATACTTTCGGTGCTTCAATCGGATGGAAGAATGCTTCAATTGATGAATAACCGATTTCAAGACCAACGACAAACAATAAAACAGCTACGATGATGGCTGCAATGGATTCTGCTTTTCCATGTCCATACGGATGATCCCTGTCTGGTGGAAGCTTTGCTGCCCGAAGTCCAAGGAGTACCGCAAACGAACCAGCCACATCAGAAGCTGAATGTACAGCGTCCGCTATCAACGCACGACTATTTGAAAGAAACCCTACAACGCCTTTTACAATCGCTAGCACAAGGTTTCCTAATATACCGACCCAAGCCGCAAATTCCCCTTGTTTAAACCGATCATTTTGATCCACAATAACCACTCCATACACACATTCTCCATAATCGTTTTACGATTATATTCAACTTATACCTGTCATTTTACACTTCATTCTTAGGATAAAAAAGAAAAGCGGTTGACCGAAGCCAACCGTTTTTCTTTATTCTGCTGTTTCAGCAGGCTTTACACGTTTATTCTTCAACTGCTTGCCTTTCCATACCAACCAAATTTGGGAGGCGATGAACAAGGATGAATACGTACCGGCTACAAGTCCGATCAATAAGGCGAACGAGAAGTTGCGGATGGCTTCACTTCCGAAGATCATTAATGCTGCTGCAGCAAACACAACAGTCAAAACCGTATTGATTGAACGAGCTAACGTTTGAACCAAGCTGATGTTGACGACTTTCGATAAGTCTGCAAACGTTTTGATCTTCATATACTTTGAGTTCTCACGTATCCGGTCAAAGGTAACGATCGTATCGTTAATCGAGTAACCGACAATCGTGAGGACGGCTGCAATAAACGGTAGATCGACCTCAATTTGCAATAGACTGAAGATCGCAATGATGAAGAACGCATCATGGAGCAACGCAACAATAGATGCTAGTGCTTTCAACCATTCAAATCGGATCGTTACATAGATGATAATCCCGATTGAAGCAATGGCAATTGCATACATGGCGTTTTTCGCGAGTTCGCGTCCTACAGTTGGATCAACGGTACTTACATTCGGCTCTTGTCCGTATTCTTTTTGGAAGAACGACTTCAATTCGCCAATCTCACCTTGACTGAGGACACCGACATAACGAGCAACAGCGATGTTTTCATTGTCACCGGAAATAATGACTTCTTCCGCTTCTAAATCAAGAGATTGTAACTGCTCTTTGATTTTGTCATCTGTAAGTGATTGTTCTGCTGTAATCTCAACACGACTTCCACTTGCAAAATCAATACCCAAATTCAAGTTGAAGATGAGTAACGATATAATACCAAGCCCGATTAATATAGATGATAATGTAAAGAACTTTTTACGATGTTGAACGAAATCGAAGTTCTTGAACTTACTTTTGGATATATCTAAACGATCCGTATCATCTAGGTCGCTGATTTGTTCTTGTTTGACTCCTAACAATTGTGGCTTCTTGTTCAGGATGCGGCTGTTTACCCATAAACCGAGTAACAGACGGGATCCATATACCGCTGTTAAGAAGCTCGCCAGGATACTTATGATCAAAACAAGCGCGAATCCTTTAACAGAGCTTGTTCCGAAAATGAACAACACTGCTGCAGCAAGAATCGTCGTAATATTTGCATCTAAGATCGTAGATAACGATCGCTTATTACCTGCTTTAAAGGCAGACATGACTGATTTACCGGATCGGAGCTCTTCCTTGATCCGTTCATACGTGATGATGTTGGCGTCAACAGCCATACCAACCCCTAGAATCAAGGCTGCGATTCCCGGTAAGGTCAGAACCCCATCCATCCAATCAAATATGAGTAAGATAAGATAGATGTAGGCAGATAGTGTAATGACTGCAATGACCCCTGGTACACGATAGAATAGAATCATGAACAAGAAGATAAATGCAATACCGACTACCCCTGCGACGACAGTCTTATCCAGTGAGTCTTGTCCAAATTTTGCCCCGACAGAAGTAGAATAGATCTCTTTCAACTTAACCGGTAGTGAACCTGCGTTTAAAAGATCTGCAAGATTTTGTGCTTCTTCTACATTCTCCATACCATTAATCATGACATCTTTTTGTGTGAGTGTTTCAGTTACTCTCGGATCAGAGATGAATTTTGGGTCTTCCTTGGTGATTTCTTCTTTGTATGAATCACCTTCATCATAATCCAACCAAATAACAAGTCGATTGTCAGGTGGTGGCAACTGGGAAATTTCTCTTGTGATTTCAGCAAACTTGTTCGCATCTTTTAACGTCAATGTTACAACCGGTTCATTCGTTTGCTGTTGGAACTCAACCTTCGCTCCGCCTTCTTTCAGGTCAGACCCTTTCATTCTTACCTGATCGTTCACATCACGGAAGGTAAGTTCAGCCTGGGTAGACAAGAGTTCACGTGCTTTGTTCTGGTCTTCAACACCAGCGAGTTGAACTCGAATCCTTTCGCCTTCAATCTGAATGTTCGGCTCTGATACACCGAGTACATTGACACGTTTATTCAATGCACTAACCGTACTGTTCAGTAGATCCTTATCAATCTTTTGCCCTTCGTCAGTTGGTTCAACATCGTACAATACTTCAAACCCACCTTGAAGGTCCAGTCCTAATTTAATGTTTTGGACGATGTCTTTCGTCGTTACGCCTAATGTTCCTGCAATCATAATTACCAGCAGGAAAAAGGCAACGATCCGTCCTCTTTTAACCATATGTATTTTCCTCCCCTATGCCGACAATCTCGATGCGCATCTTAGTGTTATGTAATGACAGTACATCCTATTATATCCATCCCTTGAATGGAGTGTCAATTTTGCTCGAAATCGTCAAATGAGTACCAGCTGTCGTCTGTCACAGCTTGGATCGTAAGCCAGTTCATGAAATCGTTGGTGGATAGCGTCAAGATTGTGTTCACTACTTGATGAATCCGCCATTCTTCATCTTTTTGTTTTTTGGCCCGTGAAACAATGCATTTCCATATTTCACTTTCTGTCACACTTTCATACCCCATGAAATGCAGTTCTTCCTTTTTACTTTTCAAAGCGGGCTTTACTTCCGGGAGCCAATCCTCTAATTTCATCAATTCAGTCATTTTCAGATTCTCCTTTTAGCACATAGTGTTGGTGAAAGTAACTCATCCCTCAATTAACATCTTGGTTTGAGCTACTTTCATTTTTATAAGAATAAATTTCTTAACCGTGGAACTAAAAGATCGAGTAAATTGCGAATCCAACGCCCAATCCAGCGATGACGACTCCAAAAGCAATAGCCAGGAATGCGTAATGGAAGCGGATATTGAATAGTGCTGCCGCTACACACGCACTGTAAGCTCCTGTTGTCGGAAGCGGAATAGCTGTGAATAAAATCAATCCAAGAGCACCGAATCGTTCTACGTTCTTACTATTACGTAGTGTTCTTTCATATAACCAATCATAAAATCGTTTATACCATCTGAATCGCATCATAATGTTACTCAACGGTCTGAATAAGATTAATAATGGAATGATCGGCAACAGATTGCCTAAAACCGATAATGCAAAGGCGGTCCAGAAATCATAACCGAATGTGTAGGCGAGCGGTATGCCTCCTCGCAATTCCAAAATCGGCATTGCCGAAACAATGACTACAATTAATTCATCCGGTAAGAAACTCAGATGTTCAACTAAAAATTGTTTAATCTCTTCCTTCAACTTCTACACCCCAAATATATACTTGTCATGCTTGGCCTCCTTCATCGCATATACATGTTTGTAAGTGCGGCACCTTTTATGGACCGCATCCCTTATCGCTTATGTATGTGAAGAAGGCAGGTACAATTCATGTCAAAACAAACATTCATACAAGGTACGATGATTCTCATTTTAGCAGGTTTGATCACAAAAATACTAGGCTTCATCAACCGGATCGTAATCGCCCGTATTATGGGGCCAGAAGGTGTCGGGTTGTATATGATGGCTGTCCCTACCTTGCTGCTTACGATCACATTGACGCGCCTAGGTTTACCTGTCGCGATTTCTAAAATGGTTGCAGAAGCAGATGCACAACGAAACCCGAAAAAAATCAAGCAAATCCTTGTTGTGTCATTAGCCATCACTGGGATTCTAAGCATCATCTTCACGACGGCCATGATTGCACTTGCACCTATTTTATCACAGTTTCTGAAGGATGAGAGAACTTATTATCCATTAATCGCAATTGCTCCAGTGGTTCCGATTGTTGCTCTCTCTTCTGTCATACGAGGTTACTTCCAGGGCCGTCAGAACATGCGGCCATCTGCATACTCGCAAGTAATTGAGCAGGTAGTCCGTATCACACTCGTTGCTGTAATGACCGGTGCTTTCCTCCCTTATGGAATCGAATATGCGGCTGCTGGTGCAATGGTTTCTGTGGTCATAGGTGAGCTAGCATCGCTTCTCTACATGTTTTCCATGTTTAAAATGCAAAAGAGAATTCGTATCCGAAAAGGATTTTTCGACTATGTCACAAAAGGGAAAGAAACGTTCAACCAATTGATGCGGATTTCGTTGCCTACGACAGCAAGTCAGCTCGTGGGATCCATTTCGTATTTCTTCGAACCGATTGTTGTGGCTCAAAGTCTAGCGATTGCCGGCTTCACCATCACGTATGCCACCCAGCAATACGGTGCACTTGCAGGGTACGTCATTCCATTTTTAACACTACCAATGTTCATTACCTATTCTTTGTCCGTTTCTCTCGTCCCAGCCATCAGTGAAGCAGCTGCCCAAAAGAAGTACCAGGTTGTAGAGCGTCGATTGAACCAAGCTCTTCGGATCGCAATGCTATCTGGTGGTATATCAGTCGTCATCACCTATGTTTTAGCTGCGCCGTTGATGGATCTCATGTACGGCACACCTGAAGTTTCAGTCTATGTAAAGTTGATGGCACCCTTCTTCTTCTTCCTCTACTTCCAGGGACCTTTACAAGCCGTATTACAAGCATTGGATCTTGCCAAAGCCGCCATGATCAACAGTATCATTGGCGCACTTCTTAAGATTGCTCTGATCTTCCTTCTTGCAACAAGACCGGATTTAGGAATCATGGGAGTCGCACTGGCCATCGTCATCAATATCATGCTGGTTACACTGCTGCACTTTTCAACTGTGGTCAAAGCAATCAGCTATACGATTGTTGTGAAGGATTATGTGAAAGGAATCCTCGCAATCGTTCTGACTGGAGGAGCTGTCACATGGTTTGCAAAAGTGCTTGATAAGAGTTTATTGAGTGACACCTTACTTTCCATCGGGTTTGCGGTTGTCCTATATCTCACTTTGATCATTGTCTTTAACCTCGTGAAGAAAGAGGACGTTCAGTACGTACCATTCTTGAAAAAATTCATACGGTAATTAAAAAAGCTGATCCATATTTCGTATCGGATCAGCTTTATCTATATTATAACCACTCTTCTTGTGGGGCAGCCTCTGGCTTCACAGCATAGTACAAGCGATAAGCTCTTGTGTACCAGAATTGAATGACAGATCCTAAAAATAGGACAAGAACTGCGGTTCCTATACCAACAGGCCCACCGATGAGAATTGCCATCGTTGCAACAATTACGGCAACGAGTGTCTGCCCCATACGTAAACTCAAGTTGAAACGTGCACTGATAGCAAGAAAGAGTTGATCAACCGGTGCCCTTGGGAATTGTGGCAAGATATAGATGGCCACACCTAATCCAATCGCAGCCATGCCGGTACCAAGTGCGAGAGCTTTGATAACCACTGGGGCTGCCGATATGTCGAACGATACAAATACGATCTCAAGCCAAAAGTCCAGGATGAAACTTTCCAGTACTACTGGAATCAATGCCATGAATTCAGGATGTTGTTTCATTAATTTCGCGTTGATGAATATAATCAGGAATTGGAATACCCCATACCAGAATCCGACAGTCATTCCAAACAGGTCGGATAGGCCAATGAAAAAGGAAGTCCAGAATCCTGCTCCGAGTGTCGCATGGATCACCATTGCAACCCCGAAAAAGTTGACGAACATACCTAGAAGGTAAACCGTAACACGATAGAACATTACGATCTCCTCCCTTCTTAATTTATATAGAAAACTTGAATTTCAAATTTTCTTCACCCGATTTTATTAGCGATTGACTTCACCGTCAATCATTTTTTCTCTAACATTTTGTTCCATTTTCCAATTTGAGTTTTGTCAGAGAAATGTAATGGCCAAAAATGGTCTCAAAAACGCCCTTCACGCAAAAAAAATCAACCACTACACCTTAGGGTTGATTCTCGCTACTCATCCTTCGAATCGACGAAGAAGATTCCGTCTGCCTCCAATGAGCAGAACGATATTTTTTTCAGGTCTTTGTATCCGATTTTCTTCAGCTCCTGACGCAGCCATAGCTCTGTTTTACCAAAACGGTTCAGGTGTTGTTGTTGAATCTTTCCATCAAGGATCAAAGGTAAAGGATATAATGTACTTTCTCCGACTTCATCATCATCCTCTTTCCGAATCACCGATAATTTTCCGGATGGTTCCAGAATGGCAAACTCCACGTCCGACACTTTACTGACACCTTTTTCCCGTAACTGAATGAGAAGATCCGAGAAATTATATTTTTGTTTCTTCATTTCGATTTCGTCAATCTTCCCTCGATCAATGATGACGGAAGGTTTCCCATCGATGATTTCTCTTAGCCGCTCACTCTTTAAGGAAACATAGGCAAACACGATCTGGGCAATCAGCAGGATTCCGATGCCAACTAAAGAATGGATCATCGGTTTCTCAGGACTCTCAATGGAAATGACTGCTAACTCAGCAATCATGATGGAGACGACGAAATCGACGACGGATATCTGACCGATCTCACGTTTTCCCATTAAGCGGAACACTAAAATGATGATCAAGTATATGAAAAATGTCCGAAACATGATGAGACCGTATTCCATGTAGTCTTCTCCCTTCTACATATAGTCTCACCGAGTTAGGAGAAGATATGAAAAAAATACAATGGAAATATTTTAGAGATAAGCGAGCAAATAGCGTAGAATCAAGTAAATGGTCGCAATGATCAACGAAATGATGACCACTGGGAAACCGATTAGAAAGAATTGAATGAAGCTGAAATGATTGTTGGATTTTGCTGCGAGACCAGCAACGATTACATTTGCAGATGCACCAATCAAGGTTGCATTTCCACCAAGACAGGAACCCAAGGCAAGCGCCCACCAAAGTGGATCAAGGTTTTGTATCCCGTATTCCTTAAACTCCATGATGACTGGAATCATAGCCGCAACAAATGGAATATTGTCGACAAAACCGGATAAAAGACCAGAACCCCATAAAATAACAATGGTCGTTTTCGGGACATCACCTTCTGTATAAGATAAAATCGCCCGAGCCATTTCATCAATGATTCCAACCTCGATCAATCCACCTACAAGTATAAAGAGCCCTATGAAAAAGAATAAGGTCACCCATTCTACGGATTTGAAAACTTCTTCGATTTCCTGCTCTTTTGTTGTGATGAGGAGTAATAAAAGCGCACCACACATGGCAACGGTGGTCAGGTCCAGATGTAAGAATGGATGGAGCAGGAATCCCATAATCGTCACTAGCAATACGGCGACCGACTTATACAACATCGGTCCAATCTTCAAAAATGAATTCGGATCAAGATTCATGAGCTCCTCTCTTTTGTCATCCGAGATGTGAAGTGCATTTCGATAAAAAAACGAAATCCCGCCTATGACAACTATGTATATCAGTACCACAACCGGACCGAGATGAAATAAAAAATCGTTGAAGTCCAGGTGTTCGACCGCTTGACCGATCATGATGTTCGGTGGATCACCAATCAACGTTGATGTTCCGCCAATATTGGAAAACAGAATTGCACTAATCAAAAATGGCACACTGGTCACATTCAGCATATTGGTCAATGTGATGATGATTGGAACGAGCAGTAATACAGTCGTGACGTTATCGAGGAAAGCTGAACCGATTGCCGTAATTGTGGACATCACTACCAACAGTGGTACCGATTTGCCTTTGACCTGTTGTGCAAGCTTGATTGCTATGTATTCAAACACACCATTTTGACTCGTAATGGAAACGAGAATCATCATGGAGAATAGCAAGGCAATCGTATTCCAATCAACATGCTCAAAAAAGGCCTGTTCAACATTCAGAATGCCTAATACGAGCATAATGACTCCACCACAACATGCGACGAGTGCACGGTTGATTTTCTCTGTCATGATGCCGATATAACTGATTAAAAAGATGATAAACGCTAAGGTTACGTTCACATTTCCCATCCTCTACTTGTCCGTAATACTACATCGTATGTAACAGCACAAGTAAACAT
The DNA here is from genome assembly GCA_020524245.1 of Rossellomorea aquimaris. Lineage (GTDB taxonomy): Bacteria > Bacillota > Bacilli > Bacillales > Fictibacillaceae > Pseudalkalibacillus. The sequence goes on from JAIVLN010000001.1 coordinate 373,773, forward strand.
GTTCGACTTCTATTTCATAGACGTGCGGAATAAGTTGTACAAATGAGTATACATGCCTAAAAGGGGTGGGAAATATGTCTAGAAGAATGATTACCGCGATGGGGTTCGGATTAGTGGTCGTTTTGGCGATCATCATGGGCAGCAGCTTCTTGCTATCACTACTTCTCAGGTTCACGAGCCTGACTGAGCAATCGTTGACCTGGGTCATACTCGGTTTATCGATTTTAGCATTGTTCATAGGTGGAATGGTTTCCGGAAAGAAAGGGAAAGAAAAAGGTTGGATTCTCGGCGCTGGGACTGGACTTTTGTTTTCTGTCGTAGTGTTTCTTGTTCAATACCTCGGTTACCAGGTTCAATTCGATCCTGAGCAATACTTGTATCATCTCGGATATTTGTTGGCTTCTGCACTGGGAGGTGTGATGGGGGTGAATTTGTCCTCTCATAAGCACTGATTTAAAATGTTGATTCATTCAACTTTCTTCATACGAAAAAAGAGGCTGTCCGTTCAAAACGGTTCAGCCTCTTTCTTTATCATCGGTTTATTAGTTGTTCTCAGCAATTTCACGAATTGCAGATCGATCATATGTAAGCTTAGATCCATCTCCTGCTCGAAGAACAACAGTGTTGTTATCCTCATCGATCGCTTCGATCGTCGCGTGGAATCCACCGATTGTGATGACGCGATTTCCTTTTTCTAGACTAGCCTGCATTTGAGCTGTCTTCTTTTGACGCTTCTGTTGAGGTCTGATCAAGATAAAGTAGAAGATTACAAACATTAGAATAATCGGTAATAATCCAGTTAATCCTTCCATGTTTCGTTCACCCCTTTCAACAAATCATGTATGTTAAAAGTTTTTTGCGTTAGGTTTATTGAAACCATATTGCTCAAAAAACTCTTCTCGGAAATCAAGCAATCGATCTTCTCGAATCGCCTGTCTTACCCGCTCCATCAATTTTAACAGAAAATAAAGGTTATGGTAAGTCGTCAAGCGGAAACCGAATGTTTCACTGCTTTTGACGAGATGTCGGATATAAGCTCGAGAGTAATTTCGGCATGTATAACAATCACAATTCTCATCAAGCGGTCGGAAGTCTCGGCTGTATTTCGCATTGCGGACAACCAATCGCCCTTCACTCGTCATACACGTACCATTCCGAGCAATTCGTGTAGGCAGCACACAATCAAACATATCAATGCCACGTATCGCGCCGTCAATGAGCGAATCTGGTGAACCGACTCCCATCAAGTATCTCGGCTTATCTTCCGGTAGCCATGGTGTCGTGAATTCCAGCACACGGTTCATAACATCCTTCGGTTCCCCGACAGAAAGCCCACCAACCGCATAACCAGGAAAATCGAGTGATACGAGATCCTTTGCACTCTGCTTTCTCAGCTCTTCGTATTCTCCACCTTGGACAATTCCAAACAACCCTTGATCCTCCGGACGCTGATGGGCTTTTAAACACCGCTCTGCCCAACGGCTCGTCCGCTCAACGGATTGTCTCATATAGGAATACTCGGCTGGATATGGAGGACATTCATCAAACGCCATCATGATATCTGAACCGAGGGCGTTCTGAATCTCCATCGCGCCTTCAGGTGTCAGGAACAGCTTTTCCCCACTCAAGTGATTTCGGAAATGGACGCCTTCTTCGGTGATTTTACGAAGATCACTCAAACTGAAGACCTGAAATCCACCTGAGTCGGTAAGAATTGCGCCATCCCAATTCATGAATTTATGGAGGCCCCCAGCTTCTTTGACAATATCGTGACCTGGTCGGAGCCATAAGTGGTAAGTGTTACTGAGGATGATTCCTGCACCCATTTCTTCTAATTCTTCAGGACTCATCGTTTTTACCGTCGCCAATGTTCCTACGGGCATGAATACCGGTGTCTCAAAGGTTCCATGTGGCGTGTGTACCTTCCCTAAGCGAGCACCTGATTGTTTACATGTCTTAATGTGTTCATAACGTATTGCACTCATAGATGTTTGGTACTCCCTTCAAGTATGAGCATGGAATCGCCGAAGCTGAAGAATCGGTATTCCTGCTGGACCGCTTCCTCATAAGCCTTCATGATTAAGTCTTTTCCGGCAAAAGCACTCACCAACATAATCAATGTGGATTGAGGTAGATGGAAATTCGTAATCAGCCCATCGATTCCTTTAAACTTATATCCTGGATAAATGAAAATGTCGGTCCATCCTGACTGTTCCTGGAACGATTCTGCACCGTTTTGCATGATCGTTTCTAATGTACGACAAGAAGTGGTTCCTACCGCAATGATACGGCCCCCTTCTGAGCGTACCTGGTTCAGCAGGTTTGCTGTGCCTGTTGAGACTTGATAGTACTCTCCGTGCATTTCATGTTCCTCGACGTTTTCGGCGGTAACAGGTCGGAATGTACCTAAGCCGACATGAAGTGTAATATAAGCAACGTGGATTCCACGCTCTTGCAAGTCAGCAATCAATTCTTCTGTAAAATGAAGACCAGCTGTAGGAGCTGCCACAGATCCCGTATGCTTTGAGAAGACCGTCTGATATCTTTCACGGTCGTTCAATTGTTCACGGATATAGGGTGGCAAAGGCATTTCACCAAGTTCATCAAGCATTTCGAAAAACGTTACACCTTCATAGGTAAATTTCAAAATCCGTTCACCCTGGTCTCCTTCTTCCAGACAAGTGGCTTTCAAACGCCCATCTCCAAAAGAAATGACAGTTCCCTCTTTAATCCGCTTCGCCGGTTTGACGAGCGTCTTCCATGTGTCGTTTTCTTCTTCTTTTAACAGTAAAACTTCAATCTTTGCACCCGTATCGACTTTCATTCCATATAATCGTGCAGGCATGACACGTGTGTCATTTAGCACGAGACAATCTCCTGGTTGTAAAAAGTCACTGACTTCACTGAAAGCTCGATTTTCTATACGTCCCATTTCTGGATCGACGATCATCATCCGTGATTTTGTACGATCCTTTAAGGGTGTCTGTGCGATTAGATGTTCTGGTAGATTGAAATTGAATTCTTCCACTCTCATATTGCATTCACCTTTATTGTTGTTTTAGGCTCTTTTCTAAAAGATTGTTGCTTTATGTCATTTTAAAAATCACCTTGTGCAAGTTGATTGGAGAGCAAGGTGCGAGACTCCTGCGGGATCAGCGGGACAGGGGAGACCATTCAATGTCGCAAAGCGACGAATGGGCTCACCGCACGCCCCGCGGAAAGCGAGCATCCTGTAGCGGAAATCATCGACTTTCACGAGCAACAAAGTTTCCGAAAAGAACCTTGTTTTAAAGAATTATCGGTATTTATTTAAATCGTCCGAATAGGTAAAAGAGGAGCGATAAGACGATACTGACTACGATGGAGGTGACGATAGGAAAGTAAAAGGTCATATTCCCTTTTTTGAACACGATGTCTCCTGGCAGCTTTCCGATGAAACTGCCGATCAAGCCAAATAGGATAAATACGATGCCGATGATGATGAAAATCTTATTCATGATCGTTTCGGTTCCTCCAAATTCAAATGCTGATACGCTAACCTTGTAGCCATACGACCACGAGGTGTTCGTTGGATGAATCCGATCTGGAGCAAGTAAGGTTCATAAACATCCTCGATCGTCTGAGGTTCCTCACCAATCGTTGCTGCAATCGTATTCAAACCGACTGGACCACCTTGATAATTTTCTATAATCCCTCTTAACAATTTATAGTCAATATTGTCTAATCCTAAACGGTCGACCTGCAGTCTTTCAAGCGCTTCGTCTGCAATGTCTTTCGTAATGATGCCATCTCCCTGAACCTGTGCAAAATCCCGAACCCGCTTCAATAAACGGTTCACTATTCGAGGTGTCCCTCTCGCGCGTCGACTCAATTCCTCTGCTGCATCCGGCTGAACCATTATATCAAAGAAATCTCCAGTACGGATGACAATTTCGGTCAAATCATCCAGTTCATAATAATCCAAACGACTATGTACGCCAAAACGATCTCTGAGTGGAGCAGACAAAAGACCTGCCCTTGTCGTCGCGCCGACTAATGTAAAAGGTGGTAGATCCAAACGTACAGAACGGGCTGTCTCTCCTTTTCCAATGACGATGTCCAGACAGAAATCTTCCATAGCTGGATATAATACCTCTTCTACAGATCGATGAAGACGGTGGATTTCATCGATGAACAGGACGTCTCCAGGTTCCAACGCGGTTAAGATCGCTGCCAGATCACCAGGCCGCTCGATCGCGGGTCCACTCGTCGTCCGGATATTCACACCCATTTCGTTCGCTATGATGCAGGATAAAGTCGTTTTTCCTAGTCCAGGCGGACCGTACAATAACACATGATCCAATGGTTCACTACGCAATTTAGCTGCTTCAATGAATACCTGCAGGTTTTCTTTTACCTTGTGTTGGCCGATATATTGTTGGAGATATTGTGGACGCAGACTGAACTCCATCGTTTCATCGCCCTGATTCAATTCATTTGAAATGATACGATCTTCCATATTTCATCCACCTCGATCAATTCAGTAATAATTGCAAAGCTTTCTTTATGTATTGATCGGTTGAGAGTTCACCTTGTTCTTCAAGCTGCGGAACGATCTTTTTGATTTCCTTTTGACCATATCCGAGAGCCTCCAATGCTTCCAGAGCATCCTCCAAGCCTTCTTGAGGTGTGTAGGTTTGGACAGGTTCTTCATCAAACAACGTTTCAGTCCAGTTAGGCAGCTTCCCTTTCAAATCCAAGATCATTTGTCTCGCTGTCTTTTTACCGACACCAGGGAATCGTGTCAGGAATTTTTCATCTTCATTCTCGATTGCTTGAACAACCTGTGTCGGTTTTCCAGAAGCGAGGATTGCCAATGCACCTTTCGGACCGATTCCGGAAACTTGAATCAGTTTCATGAATAGATCCCGCTCATCTAAGTTTTCAAAGCCATATAGGGCCAGTATATCTTCTCGTACATGTTGATATGTAAAAATCGTCGTCGTCTTTCCGATTTCCCTTTGGTACACGAACGGGTTTGGACAGTGGATTTTATATCCGATATGCCCACATTCAACAACAACGTGGTCGGTATGTATGTATTTCACTATGCCAGTAATATAATCAATCAACCTTTGTTCTCCCCTTAAAGAAAACTTGGCTAAGTTAAGCCAAGCCTTATAAAAATACGAACACTTCTTCCTATTTCTTCATTGTAGCATATCCTTTTGAAAAAAGTCGTAAGAATCTCCAAGGCTGTATGCTTCTTAAAAGAAAAAAGCAACCCGTGAAGGCTGCTTATCCATTAATTCGTGGCATATGGTCGGAACCGTTCCAATACCTCGGTATATTCTTGTTTCGACTGGATTTTGATTCCTTGTTTTAAATCTTCCATCAGACCACTTTCCAGTTTTTCTACGTCGATTTGAAAGAAAGACTGAATCACTTCTTCTTCGTGCGGTCGTCCGTTGAAGATTGTCAGAATTCCCTCCTCTGTCAAACCGAAAAATCCATTTACCTTGGCTTGAGGTGAGATATCATCCACTTTTTGCTCGAAGATGACTTTATTCACTTCTTGATCAACGAGTTGCCAGTCTGCATAGTTTGCCCAGAAATCCTCCATCGACCAGATCGTTTCATAGATGACTTCTTCACTTTGCTTACCATCGATGTAAGTGCGTTGAAGATAGACTTCGACCGTTATAGGTCCACTGACAGTTTGAGCTTCTGCTTCAGCATGTTGCTGCGTTTTAGTTTTGGAAGGCAGATTCGCCTTCACTTCATCTTCAAATGTATGGAACAAGAAGACGTATACGGTCCCTAATACGGTTACTACTAAAGGAAAAACCCACGATGTCTTGATACGGAAGGATTTCACCTTACGATCACCTCACGAAGTTATTAGACGCATAAGTACAATCATTAATAGTTTTACCGTATTAAGGAAAAATATCCATATTCAATTATGATAAGAGAGTTTCGTACTCCTCTTCGTCAATATCCAAGTTATGATATACCTCTTGAACGTCATCCAAATCCTCAAGTACATCAATCAACTTTACAACTTTTTTGGCTTCCTCGTTTTCGATTTTTGATAGCGTTTGTGGAATCATCGTAATTTCTGATGAAGAATTCGTATAGCCTTTGGACTCCAGCTCAGATTTTACAGTCGAAAACTCTTCTGGTTCCGTGTAGATCTCATACATACCATCATTCAGTTCATATTCCTCTGCACCAGCATCAATGACTTCAAGCATGAAATCATCTTCCGGGAGGGATACGTCTTCCTGATTGATGACGATCAACCCTTTACGGTCAAACATGAATGAAACACATCCGGACTCTCCCAGATTTCCATCATGCTTTGAGAAGGCATGTCTGACATCAGCAGCTGTCCGGTTTTTATTATCTGTCAGCACTTCAACCATTACTGCTGTCCCACCAGCACCATATCCTTCATAGACGATTTCTTCGTAGCTGACCCCTTCTAAGTTGCCTGTTGCTTTCTTGATTGCACGGTCAATGTTCTCATTTGGCATATTCGCAGCTTTCGCTTTGTCGACCACCAAACGTAAAGAAGGATTGGTTTCTGGATCTCCTCCACCTTCTTTTGCAGCAACATATATATCTTTTGCGAGTTTCATGAAGACTTTCCCGCGTTTGGCATCCTGCGCATTCTTTCTACGTTGTATGTTCTTCCATTTAGAATGTCCTGCCATTGTATCTCTCTCCCCCTTATGGATCACACGTTTTTATCCTAATATAGCATAAGATGCGTACTACCTTAAAGAAACACAAATGCCTTGTAACACAATAAAAAAAGATGATTCCGGAGCGAGCCGAAATCACCTGAAGGAATGTCTAGCGGTTGTTTTGAAATGGACGTTGAAGTGCGTCTCCGATATCATCCATGATCGCGTTGATATCCGATTGGACCTCAGCGAAACCATTTCCATCTCTTAAGTCGTTATCTACGTCCCGGATACGAGTAAACATATCCTCATCCGTTGTGATACGGACATTTTTATCTGTCATTTTTTGAACTGCATTTCTGACTTTCGGTTCTACGTCGCGATCGTTACGATCATTCGTGTCGATTCCAATCAGGACAGAGTCTCCCGTTACAACAACGCGTGCATCCTCGACATCACGCATGTTCTCAACTTTACGAGCGATTTTTCTAGCAAGGTCCCCACCTTGATAATCATCCGCATAATTGATCTCTGCGCGATCCAAGTCATTTCGATCTCGATCGGCAATACGAGTCATAGGTCCTTCGCCTCGACCGTCATTCGTGTAATAGCCGATTGGACGTGTATCATTATCATAACGTGTATCCATTGCTTCTTTATCGTCAGCATTACAAGCTGTAAGAGCACTAGTCAGTAATAATGCTGATGTGAACACCATAAATTTTTTCATTAGAAAAACCTCCTTTCACCTTTATGATGGCAATCGGAGGTTTAAATTAATCTTCTAATAGATGGAAATCGTTACCTATTCTTTTTTGGATTCTTTCTTCTTGCTTTTCCTAGGCTGCATTTCAATATCGATGTCCCAATACGGATCTCGACCGCCCGTTGCGCCCATTCCTGGCATCATTTGACCCATGCCACCGAACGGTTGCCCTTGACCCATCCCTGGCATCATCTGGCCCATGCCACCGAACGGTTGACCTTGGCCCATGCCTGGCATCATTTGACCCATTCCGCCTGGCGGTTGGCCTTGACCCATCCCTGGCATCATCTGACCCATTCCGCCTGGCGGTTGGCCTTGACCCATCCCTGGCACCATCTGACCCATTCCGCCTGGCGGTTGGCCTTGACCCATCCCTGGCATCATCTGACCCATTCCTCCGAACGGTTGACCTTGACCCATTCCTGGCATCATCTGACCCATGCCGCCGTTCTGTTGTCCCTGACCCATTCCCGGCATCATTTGACCCATTCCGCCGTTCTGTTGTCCCTGACCCATTCCTGGCATCATCTGTCCATACATTTGATCTTGGTCCTTCCAAGGATTCGCGGCAGCATTTTGTGCCCCATAATCATATTGACCCTGGTCCATCTGCATCATCTGATCCATGCCACCATATTGTTGGTTTTGACCCATTCCCGGCATCATTTGGTCCATACCACCTTGTTGCATCCATGGCATTTGACCGTTCCCACCATACTGCTCATATTCCATTTGTTGAGACTCCATCATCTGCCCATAATCCATTCCATTTTGCCACATCATATCTTCATACATACCTTCATAGGAATCCATTTCGTATCCGTTCGTATACATATGTTCCATACCATATCCACCATGTTGTTGGTGCATGTATTCATGAGGCATGCCATAATGATCCATATATCCTCCGTGCATAGAAGGACCGTACATCAATGGATCGCAGCATGGATCCATCATAGGATAATATGGTTCACAACAAGGATCTGGCATACAATAGTCGACTGGTGGACAAGGAACGGGTTTAGGAATCGGTTTCGGCTTTGGCATTTCATATGTTGTGGTGGTTTCTTCTTTCGAAATCCCTAAAGTAATGTGGAATTCTTCTTCTGTCATCGGTGCTTTTGGTGGCTTCTTCACTGGTTTTTCTTTTACGATCGGTTTCTCTTTTTTCACAGGCATTTCCTTTTTGATCGGCATCTCTTTTGGCTTAGGCATTTCTTTCGGTTTAGGCATTTCTTTTTTGATTGGCATTTCTTTCTTGATCGGCATTTCTTTCTTGATTGGCATTTCTTTTTTAATCGGCTTTTCCTTCATGTTCATGTATGGCATTACGGTTTTATTATTATTGCTATGATGTGGATTGGATTTAATCGGTGCATTTCCAGTAGGTACTTTCACTTTTGCACCTGGATAGATGGTGTCCGGTGTCTTGATTTGGGGATTTGCCTGGATAACGGTATCCAAGTCAACGCCGTACATTTGTGCAATTTTCCAAAGTGTATCCCCTTTTTTCACGATGTGTATTTTCAAAACGATCTCCTCCCTGCCTAATTCAATACACAGTATATGAGAATTTGGGCATCTTGCTACAAGATGAGAAACCGCACTGCTCACCATAACCAATATATGAACGTGTGATTCTGCATATTCTATCAGACAAGTGGGTCGTTCAATATAAATAAGTTATGGTATCCTTATAAGGAAATAACGGTAGGCTTAGGAGGAGAAATCGATGAATGGGAAAGGAACGAAAATATTAGGAGAAGAACGAAGGGAAATGATTTTGAAGTGGTTGAAAGAAAGTAATTCTCCTTTAACAGGCAGTCAATTAGCGAAAGATACGAATGTCAGTCGGCAGGTCATTGTTCAAGATATTTCTTTGTTGAAAGCCCGGAACGAACCGATCATGGCTACTGCACAAGGGTATATTTATTTCCATCCTTCTCCTGCAAAACAAAAGATAACTAGAGTGATCGCCAGTGTGCATTCAGCAGAGCAAACAGAAGATGAATTGATCACCATCGTCGACTACGGCGTAACGGTGAAAGATGTCACAATTGAACATCCTGTTTATGGAGATTTAACCGGCTCGATTATGATCAAAAACCGACACGATGTTGAGATGTTTTTGGAAAAAGTCAAAGAAACCAAAGCCTCTTACTTACTTGAGCTGACTGATGGCATTCATCTGCACACGTTAGAAGCAGATTCAAGCAGACAGTTGGATCAGGCTTGTTCCGCTTTGGAAGAGAAAGGTTACTTACTTTCCCAAAATTAGAGGATAAGAAAAAACAGCCCTTATGGCTGCTTTTTTTATAATTACTATTCCTAAAGGACAATATTCTGTCCACGAAATGTCCACCCTCACGCACCAGAACCAATCACGTTCACTTGTTTCACATGTTCCAATCGTTTTAAAGCTTTCAGGATACCGTTAATGTCTTCCTTAGCGGAAGCAGTTTCAATCGAAATGGTTACATTCGCTTTTCCCTGCAATGGAATCGTCTGATGGATCGTCAAAATGTTACATCCAAGTTCAGCTAATATAGCTAAGAGGGATGACAGAGAACCCGATCGATCTTCAAGGTGGATGGAGATTGAAACGATCTTCTCTTTGACCATCGTTTCAAAAGCGAAAATCCCATCCCGATATTTATAAAAGGCACTACGACTCAAATCTACAGCTTGCACCGCTTGATTGACCGTGCTCACTTTACCAGATTCCAGTAATTCCTTTGCTTCCAACGTTTTGGTCATCGCTTCAGAAAGCAATTCTTCTCTAACTAGATAAAATCGTTCTCCATACCGTTCCATTTTACAGCCTCCTGAATTGGAATGATTTTCTTAGTATATAAGAATGAACTATTGAAGGCAATTTTAATCCTTGCTTTTCTGTAGAAAGAAAAAGACTGTCGTATGTGACAGTCTACTCGATGAATTCAAATTCATATTCTAAGATGCGAACGATGTCACCATCTTCAGCACCGCGATCACGCAACGCCTGGTCAATTCCCATCCTTCTCATTTGTTGGGAGAATCTGCGGACAGATTCGTCACGTGAGAAGTCTGTCATTTTGAAGAGACGCTCTATTTTCCCACCTGTAATGACGAAAGTTCCATCGTCTTCTCTCGATAACTCAAATGGTTGTTCTTCAGCCTGGTGCTTATAAAGGACTCTTTCTTCTTCCTCTTCTTCTGGTTCATTGAGTGGGAATTCAGGAGCCTTTTCTAATTGGTTCGCAATTTCAAACAGGAGATCCCTGACACCATTCTTCGTAATTGCTGAGATCGGGAAGATCGGATAATCTCCGACTTTTTCTTTAAATTCTTCCAAGTTTTCCTCTGCACCCGGAATATCCATCTTATTCGCAACGATGAGCTGTGGACGCTCCGTCAATCGAAGGTTATACTGCTTCAACTCTTCGTTGATCTTTAAGAAATCTTCGTATGGATCTCGGCCTTCCATACCTGACATGTCGACAACATGGACGATGACCCTCGTACGTTCGATATGACGCAAGAATTGATGACCGAGCCCGACCCCTTCATGGGCACCTTCAATCAAACCAGGAAGATCCGCCATTACAAAGCTTCGATTGTCTTCCGTTTCAACGACACCGAGATTTGGACTAAGCGTCGTAAAATGATATTCAGCAATTTTCGGTTTCGCTGCTGAAACGACAGACAATAACGTTGACTTACCGACACTCGGGAATCCAACTAACCCAACATCTGCTAACAGTTTCAGCTCTAATGTAATTTCTCGTTCTTCACCTGGTTCACCGTTCTCCGACAGTTCAGGTGCAGGATTGGAAGGAGTTGCGAATCGGGTGTTTCCTCTTCCACCACGACCACCTCTGGCAATGACGGCTTGTTGCCCATGATCGATCAAATCGGCAATCACCTGACCGGTCTTCGCATCTGTCACGACCGTTCCAGGAGGAACCTTGACGACCATGTTTTGAGCATTTCGACCGTGCATGTTCTTGGACATTCCGTTTTCTCCACGAGGAGCTTTGAAATGCCTATTATAGCGGAAGTCCATAAGAGTCCTTAAGCCTTCTTCCACTTCAAAAACAACATCTCCGCCTTTTCCACCGTCGCCTCCGGCTGGTCCGCCATCCGGCACATATTTTTCACGACGGAAAGCGACCATACCATTCCCGCCATCGCCTGATTTTACAAATACATTTACCTGATCCACAAACATGGTTCTTTCACCTCTATTTCTTATCCTAGTTCGAGGATAAATAACAGTTCATTTTCCTGACAGTAGCTTTCGATGATTGTTATGGAATTATGTACAGCCTGTCTTGTTGTATTCAAGAATTCGTCTACTTCCTCCACTTTCAAATCACCTGCAAAATCATAGCTGATCCTTGCCTTTTCATCCAACAGTTGGATGGTGATCATCAAATGGGGTTCACAATCCAAATCCACCACTTTTTCCAGGTGTGTCAGGAATTGAAGTGTCCAATCATATAAGCAACTATCATATTCGGATAAATCTCTTTCTTGCCCGATTACTTCATAGTCCAGTCGATATTTATTCTGCTGCCAATTGTAGGTTAACAAAAGTTCTGCCATTTTCGGCATCCTTAAATTCGATACTTTTGCTTCGTTCTTGGACTCTTGAACAATTTGTTCGATGATTTCTTTCGCTCGATCGGTTCGATCAAGTGCCAAGTTGCCTTTTATTAACTGAAGTTGATTCAGCCAATCATGACGAGCATGACGTAACAGGCTTACAGTATCCCATTTTCCCATCATAACAGCACTCCTAAACTAATAATTGACAGTACCCTTTTCTTATTGGAGGGGAGCTTTTGATCATTATCACCATTTATTCAAGAATGAGCAATATCTAATTCATTAGAAAAGAGACTCCTATCCAAGAAGAAAAAAACTCTAACCAGTCCGGTTAGAGTTTTGAGTGTTACGCTTCTTTGGCTACTGGGTAAACACTTACTTGCTTACGGTTACGGCCAAGACGTTCGAAACGAACGACGCCGTCTACCTTAGCGAATAGAGTGTCATCTCCGCCGCGGCCTACGTTTTTACCAGGGTAGATTTTTGTTCCGCGTTGACGGAAAAGGATAGATCCACCTGTAACAGTTTGTCCGTCAGCTCTTTTAGCTCCAAGACGCTTGGAGATAGAGTCACGGCCGTTCTTTGTACTACCAACACCCTTCTTGGATGCGAAGTACTGCAGGTTTAATTTAAGCATGGGATGCACCTCCTAAAACCTCAATTTTAATATATTGACCATAGTCACGTTCAATTGTTCTCAATGAAACAAGCATGCCTTCTAGTAAAAGCTGTATCTTCTCAGATGTTTCTTCACTTACAGCGGAAGGCGTTTTAAAGAGTAAGTAACCGCCATTATCACGGGTTTCTACTTCAGGTTCGACCTGGCAGATTTCCTCGATTGCATTAACGGATCCGAAAGAAACAGCCGTAACAGCTGCACATACGAGATCGTGTCCGTATGGACCTGATTCCGCATGTCCCGTAATGCTGAATGAGACGATTTTTCCCTCTTGTCGTTGGATCTTAACCCTTAACATAATTAAGCGTTGATTTTGTCGATAACGACTTTAGTGTAAGGTTGACGATGTCCTTGCTTACGACGGTAGTTCTTCTTAGGCTTGAACTTGTAAACAACGACTTTCTTACCGCGACCTTGCTTTTCGACTTTCGCTGTTACAGTCGCACCGTCGACCATAGGGCTACCGACTTTCACGTCGTCTCCACCTACCATCAATACACGGTCGAATGTTACTGTTTCACCAGCTTCAACGTCCAACTTTTCGATGTAAAGTTCTTGTCCTTCTTCAACGCGGAATTGCTTTCCACCTGTTTCGATAATTGCGTACATATTTGCACCTCCTATTATACTCAGACTCGCCAGCGCAGGTGCCCTTGAATCAATATAGCTATTGCTTCAAAAGTGCGGCTTGAAAACCTGGTTTGTGCGGTTGGAGCTAGGTGCTCCAAAAACCAACAGAAAAATCATACCATAATGCGCGTGAGATTGTCAACGCGTTTCCTGGCTAATCCGTGCTTCGATTTCATTCTTTGGTCCGATCTGTCGGACATGGAATTCTTTCGGTTTTGAAGTTGATTTTTCGGTGATATAGAGTTCTGCGGGTACCTGTTCAGAAAGATGGTTCTTCCTGTCCTGTCCGCTTTCTGTGACAAATTGATAAAGTCGATGGGACAGCTCGATCCAAACACCTGTCTCATCCGTATGACGAAGCTCATAAAGGACTCGTTCCAGTTGGTGATAAATTGACTCTGCTGATAGTTGTCGTTGGTATGAGTGACAAAATGAACATGCTTCTGTCAGTTGGGCAGACAAGCTCTCTCTCACTTTTTGACGTGTCAGCTCCATCAATCCAAGAGCGGTAAACCCATAGACCTTTGTATGGATGGGGTCTTTCGAGAGTACTTCTCTTAGTTTCATCTCCACTTCCTTCCGATGCTGTTCCTTTGGCATCCGAATGAAGTCGATGACGATCATACCGCTGATGTTTCGAAGCCTCAATTGCTTTCCAACCTCTGCAGCGGCTAATAGATTCGTTTCCAATACGGTACGTTCCCGATCTTGTTTACCTGTGAACTTTCCTGTGTTCACATCGACGACTGTAAGTGCTTCGGTCGAATCAATTTGTATTTGCCCCCCATTTTTCAACCAAACAGAAGGTAACAAGGCTTTTTGAATGACCGGTTCAATTTGGTAATGAGCAAAGATGTTTTCAGTCCCTCTATACATGGAGACTTCGTATGAATCTGGAAGTTGATCTCGATACCTTTGATACATGGCGGCTTTGTCGAATACAAGATTCACCGGATGGCCAGCTACATGATTCAGAGCGGTATCAACGATCGAATGACCCTTATACAATAAACCGCTTTTCTTCATTTTCAATGAATCTTCTTGTATGGTAGTCCAAACCGTTCTGAGCTCCTTGCATTCTATTTCTAAGCTCGCTTTGTCTGTAGAAGCACTTGAAGTTCGCATGATCAAACCTTCAGGAGGATTAATCAAATCTTCTCCAAGGTTCTTCATCTGGACTTTATCTTCATCTGAGAGCTTTTTAGATAATGCGATATGTCCACTGAAAGGCAAATAAACAAGATTCTCTCCCGGGATCGTAATGTTTTCAGTCAGGAGAGGTCCCTTGTTATTTGATGCTTCCCGTTTCACTTGTACAATCAACGATTGGCCTTCATGTACAAGTTCATTGATCGGCTGTTGATTTTGATTTTTTACAAGGTCTGTTGAATGGATGAAACCGTTCTGTTCAAAACCGATGTCAATGAATGCCGCATGGATACCAGGTAGAACTTTAGAAACCCGTCCGAAATATATATTCCCTGCTTTCGGATATTCCTCAGGACGCTCTATGAGGATTTCAACTACCTTTCCATCTTGAATAATGGCAGCTCTCTTCTCTGAAGTTGTTAAATTGAATATGATTTCGTTCATGTCCTTCCTCAATTCCGAGTCTCAATCACTTTTCCATCTATTTTATCGAAAAAGATCCTGGATTGCACATGTCTTGGCACTTTGCTTGAAATAAGCAGTAAGGAGTTCCTTTTCCTTACAAATGTAAGGTGGATCAGACTTGATATGCACTTCGTGTTCGTACCCTTTATAAAGGGCGGAAAGCACTCCACCTACCGTCACTGTCGGGTCGACGGTGAGGACTTTCTTTTTGTTAGGTTTCTGTATCGTATTCAATCGTTCCAACAAAAATCGAACATAAACATAAGGCTGGTGTTTCCACTCCACATAATGGGCATAAAGTAAGAAGGACGACACGATCAAAAGGTTCATGTGAAATGGAAATAGAAGCATGCAGCCGCTAAAAAAAGTCAGAAGTAATACGGAAGACGATATAAGCATACAGCTCTTTGCCTTTTTATACGGCAAGAAGACGGTTAAACATAAAAAAAGAAGCTTACCTCCATCCAATGGCCAAATCGGCAAAAGGTTGAATAATAAGATCATCCAATTGATCGAAACAAAAAGGTCCAGTAAGAACGGATCTCCAATGCCAATTTGTATTAGAAATAAGCTACCCACAATCATCCATACATGTTGCAATGGCCCAGCCAATGTGACTGATAATTCCTCACGATAAGGTCTGTTCCCATACTCATCCATTTCAGCAACTCCGCCAAACGGAAGCATTTCTACTTTTACTAATCTCCATTTGAAAAACAGCGCAGTAAGTGCATGACCTAATTCATGTATGAAGATGACGATGAATAGAATGAGGAACTCGCGAAAATGACCTGTGATGACGCTGACAATCGCCACGATCCAAAGAAGAGGATTGATTTTGATTAGTGTGAACAGTTTCCACATCAGTCTGAAGACAAGGCTTTCAGAGGATCTACGAAACCACCATTATCTTTGATGGCGAAGTAAAACAATCCTGAGCCAGTCTTCTCTTCTTTGGTCACTTTCCCTAATTGCGCACCTGCATCGATGTAATTGTAAAGCTTGATGCTCTCGTTGATTTTATCCAATTTCCCGTACCAGGATTCGCTCCCATCAAAATGTTGGACGACAACGGTTTTTCCCAATTGATCTTTGTCACCGACATAGATGACGAATCCTTCCTTAATGGAAGAAACATCAGAATTACTGCCCGTTTCCAGCAGGACACCTTTTCCGTTGTCTTTGAACGATTGCAATACTTTCGCATTGGCCGGTAATGCATATTCAGCTAATGCTCCCGTACCCGTACCATCAGACTTTTCCTTTTTTTCCGTCGGGAACAGAGCGATCGGCTTTCCGAATTTCTCTTCATACCAACCTGCAATGGAAGCAAACTGGAATTCCTCTTCAAACGCCTGGTTGATGTAGTCCTGGGCATTCACCATTGGTCCGGTGGGATTTTTGAAAACGATTCCTACAACTAAAAATAGGCACACCGCGGCCATTATGCGGAAGAGAAATCCTTCTGAAGAGAATAAAGGATGCCCACTTTGTCCACGATCAAGGTAATTTCTATTATCTGAGAACGTATTGTCTGATGATGGTTTTTGGCTCTTAAAATGATGTTGATATTTTCTCCGGATTTCGTCCGCCCGATTTTTCATTGACCTCCACCCTCTACACCTGATTTGTACATGTTTATGACTTGTCCGGTGGAATTATGCCATTCGAGTGGTTATCCCGTTTTCTGGTCTGTGGTCTGAGTTGTGAAAACAGAGGAAGAGGAAGACCCCTCCAAAAGGGCTCTCTAGATAGTGACTTGCATAGTTTTGGCGTTTTCACCACCCTCACTCCCATAAAAAAAGCCAGACCCTATCCTTTACATGTTCATGAACATATAAAGAGAGTCTGGCTTTTACATTATGATCTTATTCCGAAGAATTGTTTCACTTTCTTGAATAGACCTTTGTCTTGTTCAAGTGACATCAATGGAACGGATTCGCCTAAGATTCTTCTCGCGATGTTCCGATAGGCTTGTGAAGCTTTCGTATCAGGATTCAATGCAATCGGCTCTCCACGGTTGGAGGCACGAATCACCAATTCATCATCCACCACGATACCAAGCAACTCAATCGCCAATATGGAGACAATTTCATCCACATCTAACGAATCTCCATTTTCCATCATGTGTGCTTTCAGTCGATTGACAATCAACTTCGGAGGTTCGATGTCTTCTTGCTCCAATAATCCAATGATTCGGTCCGCATCCCTGACAGAGGACGTTTCAGGATTGGTTACGACGATGGATTTGTCAGCACCTGCAATCGCATTTTTGAACCCTTGTTCGATACCTGCAGGACAATCAATGATGACGTAATCATAGTCTTGTTTCAACTCGGTCACAATCCGTTTCATCTGCTCAGGTACGACAGCACTTTTATCTTTGGTTTGCGCTGCAGGAAGCAGGTACAGACATTCAAAACGTTTATCTTTTATTAAAGCTTGGTGGAGTTTACAGCGGTTATGCGCTACATCCACCAGGTCATATATGATTCGATTTTCCAGCCCCATGATGACGTCCAGATTTCGAAGGCCAATGTCGGTATCAATCAGACATACCTTCTTTCCAAGGAGTGCAAGTGATGTTCCAATATTAGCTGTTGTTGTGGTTTTTCCAACTCCGCCTTTTCCAGATGTAATTACGATCGCTTCACCCACAAAACATTCCCCTTTCCCTACAGTCGGTTTAAACCGGGTCTGATCTGATGTAAGATGTGTAAACTGTCCAATTTGATTTCATCGTTTTCTTCATCTAAAAAAGCACACCCACCAGAGTATTCCTGTTCATCTTCTTCATCTTGAAACATTTGATCGGCAATACGTACTAAGGATGGAATCATAACAGATGCTGCAACGACAGCACTCGAACGTCCTTCGCACCCAGCATGGGCAATCCCTTTCAATGCTCCCATGACGAAGATATTCCCAGTAGCTGCTACATAGCCACCTGGATTGACATCTCCGATCAATAACAGATCTCCTTGTACTTTCAAGATCTGCCCTGAACGAATCATCCGATTGACGGATGTCACTTCATTTTCTTTCTTCAAGAATTCTGCTTCTTCTTTCGTGATGACTTCGGACTCGATGACATCGACAAGCAGGTTTTTCTTTTGATATATGATTTTTCGAAGCAGTTCTTCTTGTTGTTCGGTCAAGTACCTTTTTCCAACCCTTACGTTAACAGGTATCTTAGGACCGTCGGATCCCTGGTTTTCAGATGGATGAATCAATTTCGTCTCCAATTCAGAGAGCAATTGCTCGAAGGTACAATTGTCATCCAAATTCAGGATCAATCCTTCTTTTGTTCCTTTTATCGTTACATAATGGTTGTTTGCTTGTTTCTGTTTCTGCGCCATTACCCTGTTCACCTCAACATACACAAATTCGACAATGTCAATTGGGAATCCTTTTTTCTACCCTATTTTTCTTCTATGTCCATGGCGATGTTGATCAACCATTTTCGAAGTGGGTAATAGACCAAAACAACGAACACGCTATTTAATAATAATGTAGGTAGATAGCGTTGATAGACGAACGTTTCAAGCATCATATTGGCAATATTAATCAAGCTATACAGTCCATATACGAGAAATTCAAATGCCGAAAGACCGATGATCAACACGAATAATGTTACAAATATGTTTCCATGGAAATACCGCGCGATAAAAGTAGTCAAATACGCAGTCAATCCCATCGAGAACATGTGAACACCGATCAGGTCTGTATAAATGAGATCGTACAGTAATCCGAAAGCAATACCGTAAACGACACCCCTGACAGGAGAAACAAACATACCGATGAAGCAAACCATCACGACGACGAATCGAGGAATCAGTAAAGTGTCACTTTCCACATGCTGTGGGGTGAAAACCTGCATCAACGTACTTTCACTAATAAACAACAAATATGTAAGAAGAGGAAGAAGAAATCGAATCATGACGTTTCTTCCTCCTCAGCCCTTTCGGAATCAGACTCCATATCGACTTCCTGCATCGTGCGCTGGACGACCATGACATGATGGATGTCATACAGATCCGTCGACGGTTCTATGTATGCCGTTTGGGTCGGTTCCACTTTGTCTGGCTCTACTTCAACGATTTTTCCTATTTCCAGTCCTTTCGGGAATATACCACCTAGACCGGATGTCGTCACGAGTTGTCCCTTTTTCAATTCTTTATCTATACCGATCATTTTCATCGTCAAAAGTTTCTTTTTTGAATCGAATCCTTGAATCAGGCCGAATACCGGTTCTTTCTCGCCTTGAACGACAGCAGAAATACGGCTGTTTGGATCCGTATTGCTGATCAGTTCAACCGTGGAGTGGAAGGCTGAAACTTTGTCGATCTTACCGATCAATCCTTTTGCAGATATGACCGCCATATTCGGTTTAATACCTGCCTGTTTCCCCTTATCAATCTTAATAGATTGATACCACTGAGGTTCTGGTGCTCTTCCGACGATCGTCGCATGCCATACGTTAAAGTCTGAAAGGGTACTCTCCTTATCCAACGTTTGTCGTAGGGACTCGTTATCCCTCTTCAGATCCTTTACCCGGCTTGCCAGCTTGTCATATTCATTCAATTGACGCTTGAGCACCTTGTTCTGCTCATAAATTTCTTTCATTTCCACGACGTTCCCAAAGAAACCCGCTACAAAATGTGCGGGTTTATAGAAGATGGACTGTGTCCAGCCTACAGTATCGTGTAAAAGTTGTTCAGGCCAAGAAATGTTTTCTCTTTCTTTCATAGAAAAACCAATCATGGCCACAAGAACAATCATACTGACTAACAGAATAATAAGACGTTTGTTAGAGAAAAACTGCGGCACGATTCACACCTCTTACGATTTTGATTTAGAGCGGCCGCCACCAAATCCAGGTTTGTTTCTGACCTGTTGATAGTTTTCAATTGCACGACCCGTTCCAATCGCAACGCAGTCCAATGCATTTTCAGCTACGATCACTGGCATTTTTGTTTCTTCACTGATGATTCGGTCAAGGTTACGCAATAATGCTCCTCCACCTGTCAACACGATCCCACGGTCCATGATGTCAGCAGCCAGTTCAGGTGGTGTTTTTTCCAGAGCAAGTTTCACGGCATCCATGATCGTATCAACTGTATCTTTCAAAGCACCAGCGATTTCTTCGCCTGTAATTGTAATAGTCTTTGGAAGACCGGTTAAGAGGTCACGTCCTCGGATATCCATTTCTTCCATTCCATCAGAAGCATCTGCAGAGCCAATATCCAATTTAATCGCTTCAGCTGTACGTTCACCGATGATGACGTTGTATGTCTTTTTGATGTATTGAATGATTGCGTCATCCATTTCGTCACCTGCGACACGGATCGATTGCTTCTCAACGATTCCACCAAGTGAAATAATGGCAACTTCTGTCGTTCCTCCACCGATATCGACGACCATACTACCAGTCGGCTCCCAAACTGGAAGGTCTGCACCGATTGCAGCAGCCAGCGGTTCTTCAATCGTTTCTACATCACGAGCACCAGCCTGTTTTGTCGCTTCTTTTACCGCGCGTTCTTCTACATGTGTAATACCAGAAGGAACACAAACCATTACAAAAGGCTTTCGCGAGAAGACTGAGCGATTCTTTTGAGCTTGTTGAATGTAATATTTCATCATTGTTGCAGTCGTATCATAGTCTGCGATGACGCCGTCCTTCATTGGACGACGAGCTACGATATTCCCTGGCGTACGTCCGATCATGTTCTTTGCCGCATTTCCGACTGCTTCAATATCTCCGCTCTTTGTATTGATTGCCACTACGGAAGGTTCGCGCACAACGACACCTTTTCCTTTGACATAAACCAATGTATTTGCAGTTCCTAAATCAATTCCCATATCTCTTGAAAATCCACCAAACATTTATGTAAATCTCCCTTCATTACTAGCAAAACTCATAACTTTGATTATACTCCAAACCCTAAGGCTTGAGAAGTCTAAACGTAGCCTTTTTCTTTAAGACTCACGAATTTTTGATCTCCGATAATGATGTGATCCAACAAATCGATTCCGATAATCTTTCCACACTCTGATAGACGTTG
Organism: Rossellomorea aquimaris; assembly: GCA_020524245.1. Lineage (GTDB taxonomy): Bacteria > Bacillota > Bacilli > Bacillales > Fictibacillaceae > Pseudalkalibacillus. Next base: position 394,788 of record JAIVLN010000001.1, read on the forward strand.
TGTCACTTCGATGTCCTCTCGACTTGGGTTGGGATCACCACTCGGATGATTGTGGAAACAAATAATGGATGCCGCAGATCTTTTCATCGCTTCTTTAAACACCTCACGCGGGTGGACGATAGAGGCATTCAGACTGCCGATGAAAACCGTCTGTTTGTGCAGCACCTGATTTTTCGTGTTCAAATAAATACATACGAAATGCTCTTGAGATAGAAAACGCATTTCATCCATGACATATTTGGCTCCGTCATCGGGAGATCGGATGATGTATCGATCATCAATCTGAAGACGGCTTACACGTTTACCGAGTTCAATGGAAGCGAGGATTTCCACCGCTTTCGCATTTCCAATACCTTTTACTTTGGTCAATTCATCAATGGTTGCATCTTTTAAAAGATAGAGACCTTCGAATTGCTGAATGACTTTTTGCGCCAGCTGCAAGACAGATTCTTCACGTGTCCCCGAGCGCAACAAGATCGCCAAGAGTTCCTGGTTGGAAAGAACGTTCGCTCCCTCTTTCAGCATACGCTCTCTTGGTCTCTCATTCAATGGAAAATCACGGATTGTTAGGGGTTTTATACCCAATTGACCATCCTCCTTAGGATTTATTCCGTGACTGACTTTGCATCTCTTGTTATACCGAATTTCTTCAATTCACGGACTGTTCGTGATAGCGGTAAACCGACAACACTGAAATAATCCCCGTGAATCTTATTGACTAAAGTGGAACCAAGTCCTTGGATTCCATAGGACCCTGCCTTGTCCATACTTTCACCCGTACTTACGTAATCTTTTATTTCCTCAGAAGTCAAATTCCAAAACGTAACTTCTGTAGCTTCATGAAAACAAATCTCCTCGTCTCCAGAAACGATCGCAACGCCGGTATACACATGATGTGTATTTCCCGATAACATTAGTAAGGTTTCATACGCATCTTGATCGTCTGCTGGTTTCCCTAGGATCTTGCCATCGTAAACGACGACCGTATCGGAACCGAGTACGACTGCATCAGGATTGTGCTTGGCGACGTCCTTCGCTTTTCGTAATGAAAGCTGTTCAACGACCTCTGCCGGAGAAAATTCTTCACTTATATTTTCATGTACAGAGCTTTTTTGGATTGTAAATGGAAGGTGGGCTGTTTCGAGTAATTCCTTACGTCGAGGTGAGCCTGAGGCTAATATGAGGTGTTTCATACAATCACCCTTTACGTTTAGAGTAGAGGTTATGATTGCCATTTCACTACAAATGAAGGGATTATTTACAGAATAGCAAATCCCTTCCAGTTAGACAACCAAATATAGTATCACCCTCCTCTACTATCGTTCGTAAAGGAAGGGCGATTTATGACTATCTTTTGTCGAACGATTGAGGAATTTGGTGAGTCAAAAACTTTCTCTCAAAATCAAAAGGATTCAATTAATGTCTTATAATGGATGAGTGCTTCCAGCTTCGCCTGTTGGACTTGCCATTTGTCTTCACCGGTTTCTGTTAGTGAAGACATCGCGTTGATGTACGCTACTGCACTCTTTTGCTGTTCACTCTCAAGATTCGAAATGGAAGTGAGCGCGTCCTTTTTCCATGCTAAAATTGTTTCTTCTTGAACCCCTCCTGTAGCGAGCAAACCTGTGAGAAGATCTTTCCCTTCTACCAGCCAGACAAGATCATTTTTATCCGAGATGGCAATGTCACTCCCGGCTATCTCCCATTGTCTCGGGTATGCATCCGACACGACCTCTTGATAATCCCCTACTAATGCTCTCACATCATCCATCGAATCCCCAACCCCGATGATGACTCGATTATCCTCAGGATCCACCGCAGCAGCGAAACCACTCGCTTTTACTCTATCCGCAAATTCTTCCGCATTCGCTAGGGATGAAAAGACACCACCTTGTACAATGTGTGGTGAAATGGATAAATCGACCGACCCGGTAACAGGACTTGAGACCGGATTCTGAACAGGCGTTTTAGGCGTATCATTAACCGCTGGTGCGGTCTTTGATTGGAACCCATCACCCGTAAAAATCATCAACACAATCAGTCCAATGATGCACCCAATTACGATCGCACTTCCGACGGGAACTAACAATTGTTTAGGCAATTTGAAAGTCGTTTCAGATGAGGGGAATTTTTTATTCAACGGAGTCCGCTGTTTCTTCCGGTGAATGGGTAGCCCAGGCTTCCGCTCAAAATCATAGGAATGGTCCCCATACTCGTACGATTTAGTGTCTTCACGGTTTGCATGGAAAAGGTAGACATTAGAAGAGGTATTTTCTTTTGGAAGAACCCATTCAAAAGGCGTTTCCTCTGCATCATCAGCTATTGAAGCAGCAATTTCAGTCTTTTCATTCTTGGCTTCATTCTTCTCAGACACAGGCCTTTCCTTCCCGTTGACTCTGATTGAAATATCCTTTTCTTCGTTCCGTTCCACCCGTATCAACTCCTTTTCCGTTCAGTCTATTCTATGTATTTACGTCCGTTTTTAGAACTTGTCTGATAGAGTAGTAGAGTGACTATAACACAGTCCAAATAAAAAAGAACAAGACCTCTGTCGTCTTGTTCTAGAAAGGTTTCGAGTGTATTTGACACGAATGGATTATTGATAATACGTTTCCATCTCTACCGTATAGATAATAGGAGCTTCTGCTTTTTCATTATTAATGGGGAGTTCAATATTTCGAACTTTATACAATCGGTTGTGTGCTTCCATGGAATTTATGAATTTCTTGACTGCATCGAGATCTGGTGAGCTTATTTCGATTGAAAAAAACAATGATTGCAGTAAACGATTGGATGCTGGCTGATTTTCCGATGATCCCTTCTCTTCCTCTTTATTTTCTTCTTCAAAAGTAAGGCTCCTAATTTGACTGGAGGTCGCTTTTTCCGAATTTCTTAAGTGAAGCACAACTTGCTCTGTCGCAGGATGTTCAGGGAGGATGTATTCAATCTGGGTATTCTCCCCTGATTGTTCATTTAATTTTCCTTCCGAGACCTGGATGGAAGTCTTTGCTTGATTGATCTTCCCTTTTAGTTGATCCATTTCTGCAAAAGTTGGATGTACAATAAATAAATAACTCGCAGTAACCAGTAAGACTAAAATAATCGACAAATAGATCAAAAGTCGTTTTTGCGAAGGAACTGATGACATTATTGCGTTCCCCCTTGTTGTTGATAATTTACAGGCTGAAAATTCACTTGAAACTCAGCAAAGTATAAATTCTTCGATGGTTCTGCTGGCGCTTTTTCTGCCTTTTCATCGGAAGGTGCCTGCTCTACCTTCGATTCTTTTTGAGACATGTTGATTAGTTGGATCCCTTTCATGCCTTCCATTTTCACCAATTGTTGCTGGTACTCAGCAATGTCTTCTAATTGACTAAATTCAGCTCTCAGTTTTACATTGCCATCCTGGTCGTATGTAATACTCGATAATATTCCCTTTTGTAAAGGTTGTAATAATTCTTCTATAACTTTAACGGTCTCCACCCTACTATCAGCAACTTGTTCCATTTCGGTGTTTAAACTTCCTGTTACCTTATCAGACTTTGCCAATTCGGTAAGGATGGATGCTTTCTTTGATTCGTACTTCTGTAATTCAGCTTTTAATTGGGTGATCTCTTGGTTATTCAAATAATAGATGGCTGCTAGACCACCCATACCAAGAATGAAAAGAACCATCACCGTTATGAAAAGAACTTTTAGATGATTGATTGACTTCTTTTTTTGAGGGAGTAAATTAATTTCTACCTGCATGTTGACTCCCCCTCAACCCTAAACCTACCGCTGTAAAAAACTCTCTATGAATATCCAATCCACGTTCGAGTTGCACTTGACCTTCGGGAACCTGGATAATTTCGGCGTTATACTCAGCATTCACCTTATCGATAAAATGATCGATTTGAGGATGATCACCAGATAGAAGAATCGCATCGAATTCCTCTCCATCCGATAGTGAAAACTGATAAAAGTTCATGATTCGACCCAGTTCCGTATTCACTTCATTCCATCTGCTCTCCATATCAAAAAAGTCATGTAATTCCGTTGAAGATAACTGTCCAATCGTATTGAGCGGTATGAATCTCGTAAACACCGGCGTATGCTGATGAAACGCCGATCCATTAATTCCGTCCCTTTCAAGACCCAAAAGCAAGTATCTTTTCCCTTTATCGACAAGACCTAATTCATGGTACAAGCGATAAATCGAGAGAGAAGAAAGCTCAGCGTCAACTGGTTTGAGTTTCGCTTCTTTTAAAACATCGACATAATCCAACATCACTTTTTCAGGGGCAGCAAAGAGTAAATAATCCGTATTCTCTTCACCCTGTTCCAGTTTGTGAAGGTCAAAGACGGGTTCATCAAACGGAACATGGATGGAAGCACCTAACTCAACCTGTATATAACCATCTAATTCCTTATCGGGGATCGCAGAAGGAATCGGGATTTTTCGGATGAAGGATATCGCATCTGGAATAGCAAATCGAATTTGCTTTCCTTTGATCTTCCAATGATTCACACAGCTAGCTACTGCTTTTGAAAGGGCGGTTTTATCAATGATCCTCCCTTTTTGAATGACGCCTGGAGGAAGCTTCGTTTCACCGAACTTATGTATTGCAGTTGGAGATTGATTTCTCATTTTGACATAACGGATACAATCATCTTGAAAAACCAGATAGATGGGAAGGGATCGTTTGAACAATTTCATGATGGGTGAACTCCTTTAATTGAAATACCATTCTAAAATGAGATCTCCCCAAAACAGGGCAATCAGTGCAGCAATGACGATAAACGGTCCAAAAGGGACGTGCTGTTTCCGCTTCACCTTTTTCAAAATCAACAACACGACACCAACAAATGAACCAACCAGCGAAGCTAAAAATAAAATGAGCAGAACACCTTTCCACCCAAAGAAGATACCAAGAACAGCAAAAAGCTTAATGTCTCCTCCCCCCATGCCACCTTTACTAATCATCCCAATCAAAAATAACAGACCGAATCCTACTAGACTGCCAATCACAGCATCCCACCAAGGATCAGCCGGTACCCATATTCGGTAAAGAATGATCATAGGAGCGAAAAATAGTAATATTTTATCCGGAATCAACATGTAGGTCAGATCGCTGACGAATAGGATCATGAGTAATGAGACGATGATTAAACTTCCGATCAGTTCCGAGGAAAAACCAAAATGGATGTAACTATAGGCGAACAGGAGTCCCGTGCTTAACTCAATAATCGGATACAAGACCGAAATCCTTGAATGGCATGTTCGGCATTTACCTTTGGATAATATGTATGAAAGTACAGGGATGAGATCAATGGTCGTTAGGGGGCGTTTGCAGGTTGTACAATGGGAACCTGGATAATTGATCGATTTCTTCTCAGGGACACGCAACCCAACCACGTTATAAAAAGACCCTAAAACCAACCCCACAATAAAGAATAAAACTATGTACATATGAATCTACCTCTATATAGGAATGAAACCCTCTCCGGGAGAGAGGGTTTAAATAAATTTTAATTAATTTAAATTGACTGTTACAGAACCATCTGTAGTAATCGTTACTGTAGCTGTAGTGTATGACCCATTATTTGCTCTTGGGTCTGTAGGTACTTCATTTAAGTAATCACTCACAAGGTCAGCTACATCATAGGTTGTATCAGAAGCAGGCGCGCCTTCAGTAAGAACTTTTAATCTAGCCGCCTCTTCCACTTGCTCTACATTCGCATTATGAGCTTTGGTTTTCGTATTTTCAATAAGTGCTCCAATTGAAGGTACAGCAATCGCTGCGATAATCCCTAAAATGACAATTGTCGCCAGCAACTCAACAAGTGTGAATCCTTTTTCTGACTTGACTGCTTTCATTCTCTCTAACCAACCCTTTTTCATTCCGCATTACTCCCCTTTTTATAAATTAATATTTTCATATAACCCAAACATAGGTAATACGACTGACAAGACAATGACACCGACAACGAGCGACAAAAACAGAATTAAGATAGGCTCTAACAATGTTTGCAACCGATCGGTAATATGCTCTACTTCAGATTCATAGAACTGTGTAATCTTAGCAAGCATCGCATCTAAGTTACCTGTTTGTTCGCCAATCAAAATCATATGTAGTACGAGCGGTGGGAAAGGCCAATCACCTTTCATCGGTTCGGTCATTGAATTCCCTTCTTCAACAGCCTGGATGGATTCGGTTATGATTTTTTTGAAGACAGAATTGTTCACGATATTGCGAGTGATAGTCATAGATTGAAGGATCGGAACTGAGCTGGTAAATAAGGAGCTGAGGGTTCTGGAAAATTCAATAATTAGTGTTTTTTGTAAAATGGTGCCTAATATTGGCACCTTCAGTATAGCATAATCTATGTAATATTTACCATACTCATTTTTCTGAAATAGAAAGAATGCAATTATTACTAGGAAAATGAAAGTAAGAAATACCCACCAAAAATCCAATGTAAACTGACTTATTGATAAGACAGCTTGAGTCAACACAGGTAATCCTTGGTCGGAGTTAGCATACATGGACGTGAACTGCGGAACGACCATGTAGAGAAGCACATTCAATACGATTATAGACACCACACCTAAAAGAATAGGATAAGTTAAGGCAGAAATTACTTTCTGTCTCATTTCATACCTTTTTTCGAAATAATCGGCAAGCCTGATCATCGCCTGATCCAGGTTACCACTCACTTCTCCCACTCTCGCTAAATGGACGACCATTTGCGGAAACACATTGGAATGTCGGCTCATTGCATTGGATAAGGATTCACCCTCTTGCACTTGATCCTTTATCGTATTGAGCGCTTGTTTTAAAGGCTTATATTGAGACTGATCATGTAAGATTTGCACAGATTTCACAACTGAAATACCCGCCTCTAGTAAAGCAGAAAATTGACGTAAAAACATGACCAGTTCACGAGGGTTGATGCCTTTAGAAAATGAAATATCCTTCGTAAATACGTTTTGACGATATTCTGTTATATCCGTGGGAACAATTCCTCTTTCTTTCAGTAATGACACAGCACTTATCTTTGTTTCTGCCTCGACTTGTCCTTTCGTCTTTTTGCCGGCTTGATCCCGGCCTTGATAAACAAATGTAGCCATCTTATACCATCATCTCTTTTAAAAATGGTTTTGCAGTCTCTGTAGAGATTTCTCCAGCACGTAACGCTTCTTGTATCGACATTTCTAACGTATACATACCTAGTGCTTTACTTGTCTGCATCAAACTTTTAATTTGATAGATTTTTTCATTTCGAATCAAGTTGGAGATACCTGGATTATTGAGTAGCAATTCGGTGACTAATTTTCTCCCATCCTTATTCCGGTTCGTCAACAAACGTTGCGACAATATCGATACCATGACGGATGCCAGCTGTACCCTGATTTGGGATTGTTGTGTAGCTGGAAAGACATCAATGATCCTGTCGATCGTTGAAGGTGCATCGGTCGTATGCAGGGTACCTAGAACGAGGTGGCCTGTTTCAGCAGCTGTAATTGCAGTAGAGATAGTCTCCAAGTCTCGCATCTCTCCGACAAGAATGATATCAGGATCCTGACGTAAGGCTGACCGGAGTCCTGTTGGGAAGCCATTCGTGTCTAAACCGATTTCTCTTTGCAATATGACCGAATTGTTATGGCGATGTAAGTACTCGATTGGATCTTCAAGAGTAATGATATTACGGTTCATCGTTTGATTCACATAGTTGATCATGGCAGCTAATGTGGTCGACTTTCCACTTCCTGTAGGGCCTGTAACCAATACGAGTCCTTGGGACTTTTGCATAATTTCCTTAACGGATGTCGGTAAACCGAGTTGATCAATTGATGGAATCTCATTTGGGATGATCCGAATGGCCAGACTGACACTAGATCGCTGGAAAAATGCATTAATTCTGAAACGAGAGACTCCTGTTATTCCGTAGGAAAAGTCCAGTTCCCCAATATCATTGAATTCCTTCCATTCTTCTTCATCCATAAGCTGTTTCGCGATGTACTCCGTATCTTCCGGTGTCAATCGATCCATATCACGAGGAGATAACTCCCCATGAACACGAAATACTGGAACCAAACCACTCGATAAATGTACATCTGACGCTTTCATCTCATGAGCTTGTATGAGCAGCTCATGAATCATTTCTAACGTGTAGTTCATAACCTAACCCCCTATTCAGCCAATGCTACACCTATGACTTCTTCAATGGTCGTCAATCCTCTTTTTGCTTTTAACAAGCCATCATCAAAGAGCCACTTCGTATCATTTTCTTGAAAATGCTTTTTAATTGAATCATTTGACCTTTTATGTAAAATCATCTCACGTATGATATCGTCCATTTGGATCACTTCATGAATAGGAATCCTTCTTTTAAAGCCCGATTGACGACAACTTTCGCATCCAGCACCACGGTATAGTGTTTCGACTGAGAGGTTTCTTGTAAGGAAGATCTCTGTTTCTTTTTCAGAAGGAGTATAAGGTTCAATGCAATCTTTACAAATCTTTCTGACTAGCCGCTGACCTACAATCCCTGTAACCGATGAGGCGATCAAGTAAGGTTCAATTCCCATATCAATCAAGCGCGTTATTGCACTTACTGCATCATTGGTATGGAGGGTAGATAAGACAAGGTGACCTGTTAAAGACGATTGTATGGCAATTTCAGCAGTTTCCGCGTCACGGATCTCCCCTACCATGATAATATTCGGATCTTGTCGTAGTATGGAGCGAAGACCACTGGCAAATGTTAGCCCGACAGATGGATTCACTTGTATTTGATTGATTCCTTGTAGCTGGTACTCAACTGGATCTTCAATCGTGATGATATTCACTTCCTCACGATTTAATCTGCTCAGTCCTGTGTATAAGGTCGATGTTTTCCCAGATCCCGTAGGACCTGTTAAGAGCATCAAACCGTTCGGACGATCCAACAATGATTTGAAAACCTCTTCATTCTTTTCCGTAAAATGAAGTCCTGACATATTCAAATTCGTTTTCGTTAAATCGAGCAATCGAATAACCACTTTTTCACCATGCATGGTTGGTATGATCGAAATCCTCAAATCAACTTTACTCATATTGATCTTTAAGTTAATCCGACCATCTTGCGGAATTCTGAATTCGGTTATGTCGAGATCCGCCATCACTTTTATCCTGGAAATGATGGCACTTTGAAGTTTTTTCGACCACGTTTGCTCACTGCGAAGAACGCCATCTACTCTGAATCGAACTAAGACTTGTTTTTCCTGTGGGTCTATATGTATATCACTTGCTAAGCTTTCCACCGCATCGGATAATATTTGGTCTACGATTTTTACCGCTGAGGCATCCACTTCTTCTAAATTAGGGGTTCCATCAACTGTTTGTTTTTTTGAACTCCCGTACATTTTATTGATCGCTTTGATGATTTCTGTTCGACCTGCAATGACAGGCCTGATTTGAAAACCAGTGGAAAGTCTTAAGTCTTCAATGGCATAGAAGTCAAGTGGATCCGCCATTGCAATGACGAGCTGATCCTTTTCTTTTCTGATCGGTAGGTAAAGGTTTCTGCGAGCTATTTCTTTAGGAACAAGGGAAATGAGGCTGGTATCTATTTCTGTGTTAGTCAGACGGACATGAGGAATTCCTAGTTGGAACTCTAGTACTTCAATCAACTTATTTTCTGTGATCAGTCCTCGGTCTACGAGAGCATCACCAAGCTTTTGGTTACGAGGCTTATCCATTAATACTTCATCAAGCTGAGCTTGCGTAATCATTTCCTTACTTAAGAGAAGATCCCCTAGACGTATGTTCATTCAATCACCCTTTGTTACTATGAAATATAGAATACTATTTATCTATATCATAAATGAAAATAATGTTAAAATATAGATAATTATGAAGAAAGTAGTTGAACGATGATGATTCATGATCAAAAGGGTATGTCTCTAATTGAAGTTCTCGTAACCATTGTCATTCTCGGCATTGTTTTTTCACTAATTTCTCAAACTACTAATTTTGTATCTACGGCCACCCGAATACATAATGATAAAGCAGAAGCAATTACGCTAGCCGAGCATGAATTGAACAACGCGTTGGATCTATTGAAGAATGGTACGACACCTTCCTCATCAACCCAAAATGGATACATTGTTCAAGTACATATAAATGAAACTGGAACACAATCACCGAATCCTGCTACATCAAAGCATGTTTCATTATCCGGCGTCCATGTTGAAGCGAGTAAACCAAAAGTTGTCACGGTAACGGTTTCGTGGGGGGATTAACATGAAAAACGAACGCGGTCTTACATTGATAGAACTTCTTGCGACCATCACCATTTTTTCGATGATCGTTGGTGTCACTTATAGTCTTGTTACATATGTGCACGGTTCATGGACGCATGCAAATGGAATCTCACAGACGGAATCCAAAGTACACGAGCTCCAAACCATCTTGACGAGGGAATTGTCATCTCCTACCACCGTCGAATATTCCAATGGCCAAATCCTGTTTCAAAATCATGATCATTTCTTTTATAAATTACAGCTAGACGGAAACCAGTTATCACTCTATAAAGGAGAAGGTTCATACGCTTCTACTTCGTTAATCCATTCTTTTACATTACCCGTTAGTAAAGTAACAATGTTAAGTAAAAATAAAAGCGTCATTCCTAGTGGAACAACGCTTGAAGAAGGTTATGCCATACTCCGTTTCCATTATGTGAAAGAAGGGTTGAAAGAAAAGCCCTCTTCCATTGACTACACGGTGAACCTCTATGATCCTTCTACGGAATAAGAATCCCTGTTTTTTCTTTTAATATTTGATCTTTTGCATAGAGACTACTATTGAGGATCTCTATGTTTTTTCCAGGAGTATTTGGTGAAATTGCCATCGCACTCTTATGGACAAAACTTAATTCCCAACCTGCAAAAATATAAATATCACGTTGTGAAGACAATCTTGAATTTTCAATCGTGATATTGCCTTTAGGAGCATGGATGACCATGTTCCTCTCTGCGCTATTTCCAGTAGTTTCAAGTGTCACATTGGACATGAAGATGTCTCCAGAACTGGAATATACGCGAACATTATAGTCTTCATAGTGCCCTTCATTTCCATTAAAAGTAGATTCAATCGTATAATTCCCTTCGAAGCGAACAAACCCTTTTGCAGCGATATTGAAGATTCTATGATCCCTGTAAAAACTTCCTTCATCCGAAACATCATAAACCGTTATATCTCCATGGTAGGGTCCATTTTCATCCACCATATCAAGATAAGTTTCAAAAGAGACGTATATTTTATCCTGGTGGAGATAAACGTGTTGACCGGGACCTCTTCCAGTCGTTTCAACAACCTTCATTTCATGTTCTGTGTAAAACTTTTCACCTGGGTCTTTCTGATGATTATGATTGTAATCCCCCGATACTCCTTGTACAACGAATGTATATTCCCCGACATACGTTTTCATTTGGTTTAATGTTAGAGGATTTTCGTCTTGATCTAACGCATATTGATACAAATCTAAGCTTCCTTTAGACTGATTTAGAATAGAGATGGGATCTTGCGTCAAATAATTGTTTTGGATCAAATAGTCGACCTTTTCTAATTGGCTCTGACTTTGGAAAGCTTCCATCGTACTTACTACGATATTGACGGCTTGCTTTTGATGAACCATTCTTGAATCGTTTAACAGGAGTTTATTGTACATGGAATATGCAGCTGGTACGAGCAAACCAATTACCATAATAACCATCAACACGATAACCAGGACCCCGCCTTGGTTTGATTTTAGATGAAACATACAACCACCCTCAAAATATGTATCTACCAAAATTATCTAGTAAACTGTGCCAAATGAAAAGAAGAAACTTAAAATTTATCTGTAAAAAAGAGCTGACCACTATTGGTGCAGCTCTTTATAACTATCATCCGATATAACTCGCGACTTTGTTTCTGCCTTTTTGTTTGGCTCCTGTATACATCGCACGGTCGGCATTTCGGATCAATGTCAAAGGATCTTCTCCTTGTTCTGGTGCTGTTGATACTCCGATGCTCACCGTAATGTTAATGGTTTTACTTCTGAAGTCGCCTAAGTCATTTTTAATTCGGAAGGCATGGGTCGAAATATCTTCTCGTATCGCTTCCGCTAACTCCAAGCATTCATGATGCTCCAAGTCAGGCAAGAGAATAACGAATTCTTCCCCTCCATACCGTGCTACCGTTCCGTGTTGACCGATCATTTGCACAAGACGATCAGCGACCTGACATAATACGATGTTTCCTGCCTGGTGACCGAACGTATCATTCACCTTTTTGAAATGGTCGATATCCAACAGAATCAGTGAAAAAGGCTTCCTGTTCTTTTCATATTGTTCATACATTTCCGCCAGCTTGTCCTCGAAGTAACGATAATTATACAGATTCGTGAGATGACAGCGTTCACTTTTATTTTTGGTCACTTCATAATTCCTTGCTTTATCAACAGCAACTGCCAAGTAGTTAGACAAAATTTCGAGAATCATGACATGCGCTTTTTCGAAGGCCCTCTTCTGTGTGGATGCAACTGTAATCACACCTACAACCTCATAATTTCGAATCATCGGGACGGATACGACTGATTGAGTCGTGATGGGCAGAAACCCTTTTGTGTACTTCCGCCATTGATGTCTTCCCTCAAACCTCATACTATGACCGCTCTCCCAAACCTTTCCACTGATGCCTTCCCCTCTGAATAGATAAGGCAAGTCCACACTTTGGGCACGTTGGGCTTCATATTTCCGGATGATTTTCAGCTGCTGATCGTCTTCAATATCCAATATGTATGCATAATCGACCTTTAGCATTTTGGTAATTCGCGAGAGGTATATATCTAAAATCTCATCAACCTTCAAGCTTTCCGTCAATTCTTGCCCAATTTTACTGGTGAATTTCAATAAGTGGTTGATTTTTTGACTGGAATGATACATACGCATAATGAGTGAAAGGACGACAAATGGTACACCTACAAAGAGAATCGCACTCGTACCGAGCTGGGAATAAAGGATATAGAAAGTGATTCCAACCGGCAAAATGAACATTTCCATGAGCATTTCCCACAGGAAACCTTTATCAAGTAAAGAACTGTTTTCTCTGTATAATTCTTTCCTTAAGAAGTAGAGGACAAGATGGTTCGTTAGAATGGCGGTGACCGAATAGCCAATTACCGGTAAAATCGCAGGATACTCGTTCATACCAAGTCCACCGATTTCTCCGCCTAATAGATAATAGACGATGGCAGCAGCACAAGAAACGATCATGAACATGAGTGAGCTGGTACCTAAACGATAGAGAGGATACCTCAATTTCATAATTGAAACGGCGATCGTCACTTGGACGAGAACGAGCTCCACCAAAAGTCCGAATTGTAAAAAGACCGCCAAAGATATCCCCTGAATAAATGAGATATTCGTCCCTTTTACCTGGATTGGGAACAATGCAACAACGATCATCAGGATCAACATACCGATAATATCGAACCAATAACCTTGTAAAGAAGGGATAGAGAAAGAAATGAAAGCATACAAAACCACTGCCCAAGCAGCGCCAAATATCAATGCCAGCAAACGTTTCGCATTCTTACTCACCCGTATCCCCCCTTTTTATATTTTTTAGTGCTGAATTGTGACTAACGTACTAGTTTTCTTTTCTCATATTTTAACAAACTATTCGAAATATTGTCACCAAAAATTTACTTTATTTTTTATTTTTAAAAAATTCTCGTATGGTTGAAATGAAGTAGAGAGAACCCGTTATAATCAATACCGAGTGTTCATCCACTTTTTCCAGTTCATTCTGTATCGCAACTTCGTAATTCTCAGCTAGGTCTTTGTTCTTAAATGAGCATTTGTCATAAAGTGATTCCGCTGAACTAGCACGGTGGAAATCAAATGATGTGAAGGTGATATGATCGATGGTATCGTATAGTATTGAAAGCATTTCCTCTACAGGCTTATCCTTCAAAGCACTGAAAATCAACCTCTTCTTATGATTAGGATAATGTGTTTGCATCGTCTGTTTCAGACTCTCTACACCTTCTTTATTGTGTGCCCCGTCTAAAATGACCAACGGATGATCACTTATCGTCTCAAAACGGCCCGGCCAAGAAGCTCTCTTCAATCCCTTTTCCATGTGTTGTTTCAAAATAACGAATCTCGACTCTTGTTGAAGCTTCTCCAATAAGACGACCGCCATGGAAGCATTTTTCACTTGGTGAAAGCCACTCATACCGATCTCTAGTTCGTTGTACACGTTTGATGGAGTCTTTACTGAAAATCGCTCCCCATCAGCGAGAACCTTATGTCCAGTGATGAAGTAATCGACATCCAATCGGGTCAAGTCCACCTGTTTTTTTTCTGCTTGTTCTTCAATGATGTCCACTGCTTCCTGTTGTTCTACACCCGTCACCATTGGTACGTTCGTTTTCATGATGCCACTTTTTTCGAATGCAATTTCCGCTAAAGTCTCTCCTAAAATGGCGGTGTGATCGTAACCGATATTCGTAATCCCTGTCAGAATAGGTGTAATTACGTTCGTCGAATCAAATCGACCACCGAGACCCGTTTCAAATAGGATGACATCGGGTTGTTGATGTCGAGCGAAATAAACGATCGCTAACGTTGTTACGACCTCAAATTCTGTTGGAGTACCCATCTCGGTTTCAGCCACTTTTTCTACAACAGGTCGGACTTCATTGGCTACTTTTACGAGATCCTCATCTGGAATAGGTTTACCGTTGATGGAAATCCGTTCGTTGAATTGCTCAATATAAGGTGATGTAAACGTACCTACTGAATATCCCGCTTCTTCCAAAACACATCGCATGTATGTGACGGTAGAGCCTTTTCCATTCGTACCTGCGATATGGACCGAGGTCAGTTCCTGTTCAGGGTTCCCGAGTTCTTCCAGCATTTTTTCCATACGTGTAAGACCAGGTTTCATGCCGAATGCAAGCAGTTCATGAATCCAGTGCAACGTTTCTTCATATGTTTTCATATTAAAAACTCCTATGTAACTATGAAGAAGACGAATCTTGTTCGATTCGTCTCCTTCCGCAAGTTAGTTTTTCAATTCTTTAATTCGTTCTTCTACCTTTTGGCGGTTATCGAGGTACGTTTTTTCTTTCTCACGTTCTTCCTCAACAACTTTCTCAGGCGCTTTCTTGACGAATCCTTCATTACTCAACTTTTTCTGAACACGTTCAACTTCCGCATCCCACTTCTTATATTCATTTTCGAGACGTTTAATTTCTTCCTCAATGTCGATCAACCCTTCAAGCGGTAGGAATATTTCAACTCCGCTGACAACAGAGGTCATCGCTTTGTCAGGAGCTTCTAAATCCAACGCCATCATGAGCGGTTCTGGGTTACAGAAGCGATCGAGATAAGACCGGTTCGTTTCTAATTGTTTCAATGTATCCTCATCATGAGGTTTCAGCTGGATTTCAATCGGCTTACTCGGTGGTACATTCATTTCAGAACGGGTGTTACGAACGGAACGGATGATTTCCGTCAAGAGCTTCATTTCTTTTGCAGATTCTTCAAAATGAAGGTCTTCGCGTTTCACCGGCCAAGAAGCAACCGTAATCGATTCACCTTCATGAGGGATATGCTGCCAAATTTCCTCCGTAATGAATGGCATGAACGGGTGTAACAACCGAAGTGTCTGATCGAGTACATAAGCCAATACTGATCTCGTTGTTTTCTTTTGTACCTCGTCTTCACCGTAAAGAGGAAGCTTCGCCATTTCGATATACCAATCACAGAAATCATCCCAGATGAAGTTGTAAAGCGCTCTTCCAACTTCACCAAACTCATATGCATCGATGAGCTTTGTAACCGATTCGATTGTTTCGTTTAATCGAGTCAGAATCCATTTATCCGCTAATGACTTCTCGCCAGTCAGATCGATTTCATCATACTTCAATCCATCCATGTTCATGAGTGCGAAACGGGATGCATTCCAAATCTTGTTTCCGAAGTTCCAAGTGGACTCAACTTTTTCCCAGTAGAAACGAAGGTCGTTTCCTGGTGAGCTTCCAGTGGATAAGAAGTAACGTAGAGAATCCGCACCATACTTGTCGATCACATCCATCGGATCGACACCGTTTCCGAGGGACTTACTCATTTTACGACCTTCTGCATCTCTAACTAGACCGTGGATCAGAACGTCTTTAAATGGTCTTTCATCAGTAAACTCAAGTCCTTGGAAAATCATACGTGCTACCCAGAAGAAGATGATGTCATATCCCGTTACGAGAGCTTGAGTCGGATAGTATCGCTTCAAATCTTCTGATGTCTCATCTGGCCAGCCCATTGTGGAGAATGGCCATAAAGCAGAACTGAACCACGTATCCAATACATCTTCATCCTGTCTCCAGTTTTCCGGATCTTCAGGCTCTGTGCGTCCAACATAGATCTCACCAGTTTCTTTGTGATACCATGCTGGAATTCGGTGTCCCCACCACAACTGACGACTAATGCACCAGTCACGGATATTTTCGATCCAGTTTAAATACGTCTTCTCGAAACGTTCCGGAACGAAGTTCACTTTGCCCTGTTCTTGCTTTTGAAGCTCAATCGCTTGATCCGCCAGTGGCTGCATTTTAACGAACCATTGAGTGGAAAGGTACGGTTCAACGACTGCACCACTTCTCTCGGAATGTCCGACAGAGTGCATATGTTCTTCAATTTCGAATAATACACCTTGATCTTGAAGGTCCTTGATAATTTGCTTACGGCACTCGAATCGATCCATACCTTTGTAAGGTCCTGCTTGATCATTCATCGTTCCATCTTCGTTCATAACGAGAATGCGTTTCAGGTTGTGTCGGTTTCCGATTTCAAAGTCATTCGGATCGTGCGCCGGCGTAATTTTAACCGCTCCAGAACCAAATTCCATGTCAACATAATCATCGGCAACGATTTCGATTTCCCGTCCAGTGATCGGTAGCTTGACTTTCTTACCGATTAGATCCTTGTATCGCTCATCCTCTGGATGGACTGCTACTGCCGTATCACCTAACATCGTTTCAGGTCGCGTCGTGGCAATTTGGATATGACCGCTGCCATCAACGAGTGGATATTTCATGTGATAAAGAGCACCTTGAACGTCTTTATAGATAACCTCGATATCAGATAATGCTGTTTTTGTTTGTGGATCCCAGTTGATAATGTACTCACCGCGATAGATGAGTCCTTTTTCATACAATGTGACGAATACTTCTTTAACCGCATTCGATAAGCCTTCATCCAACGTAAACCGCTCTCTGGAATAGTCAACGGATAAACCGAGCTTTGACCATTGTTTACGGATGAATTCCGCGTATTCATGCTTCCATTCCCAGGACTTTTCCAAGAATTTTTCACGACCAAGCTCGTACCGGTTGGTGCCTTCTTCTTTCAGCTTCCCTTCAACCTTCGCCTGAGTGGCGATTCCTGCATGGTCCATTCCTGGTAACCACAATGCATCATAGCCTTGCATACGCTTCGTACGAATCATAATATCTTGTAATGTCGTGTCCCAGGCATGACCTAAGTGCAGTTTTCCAGTTACGTTTGGTGGAGGAATCACAATTGTATATGGCTCTTTATCCTCTCCACCTTTTGCTTCAAAAAACTTCCCATCTAGCCAATATTGATACCATTTTGCTTCCGTTTTTTGCGGATCATACTTTGTTGGCATCGAAATGTCTTGTTCCGGCATGGAAACTCCTCCTTTTAGTATAAATCGTTCGTGATTTTTGAAAAAAATCTTCATTTGTTGACTTTTTAAGAATCTCGCACCCTCACAGTCAATGATCTTAACCGGATATTGAGGTGAGGCGAGCGTTGTTTCTCGAAAACTAAGCTCTGTTTAGCCAAAATGCTGATATGTTTCTCGAAAATGAGGCTTGGTCTCCCGAAATTGGTTCGGAGTCTCTCGAAAATGAAGTTTGGTTTAGCCAAACAGGTCTTTATTACTACTGGACGAGACACTCGGACTTGGGAAACAGCGGTGTTAAATACCCTATAAACTAAAAAAACCTCTTTCCATCCTCAAAGGACGAAAGAAGTTCGCGGTACCACCTTTGTTTGCAGTTCATGTAAATAAATCAACCATGCAACTGCACACCTCAAAACGATAACGGATTCAGATCCGACTTCTCCTACTGTTAAAAGTTCAGAGAAATTGCTCCTGGGCGACATTCAATTGCTACATCCTAAGGAACCTTTCAGCGGATGGTTCCTCTCTCTAAAGGGCTCACAATCTACTCTTCCCTATCAAAGCCTTCATATGTGATCGGATGACATCTCGTTCATCCATTTTGTATTTTATAGTTTACTTTTGAAATCCCTTCTAGTCAATAGGCTTTCCACATATTTTGGATTTTAAACAAAAATGGGCACCGATCGCCCATGTTACACATAACGTATACTATCACATCAATAGAGAGGAAAATGAGTATGAGGAAAAGGCGGGGATTTGACAAGTACCGTTTTCAACACCATTTACGCCAATTCCGGAGCATTTGCGAACAATTCGTCTTTCCATTGTTAATCTTCCAAGCAATCCGGACACTCTTATTTCCATCTCCATTTGACATTGCACTTGTGGTGATTTTGCTCGGTATCCATTTGGCGATCTATTACGAGTTCTGGTGATCGTCGTGAATTCTTTAGTATTCATTCCATCCACTTTTAGAAAACAAAAAAACTGACTCAAAATAAGAGCCAGGCACTCAAACTTGAATGAACGTATTAGACCTTGGGGGTTTAAAGGAGAGTGCCAGACACTTATCGGTCAGTCTTGTTGTTCCGGAATCGCTTCTTGTAAAAAACGATCTGTGAACCGATCCAATGCTCTCATTACATTGAGCTTTCGGTCCAATTTACGGACAAGATCCAACTGTGACGTATCAGGAGAACCTTGATAAAGTTGTATTGTAGAGAATACCGGTTCAGGAAACTTCAAATAACTCGCTAATAACGCTTTCTCTTCCATGAGCAATGGTAAATGGCTTTCATAGCGGTTCAGCCATCGCATGGCATTATGCTCACTCCATTCTGGATATTGAGCTGCCGTCCGGAAGAAATATGCCAAATCACGAACAGGTGTATCAAGTATGGCACGTTCGAAATTGATGAAGTTTCCTTCACCCAGTTGATCTTGCACGACATGACCTCTGAATGGACGCCCATGACATAATACACTTCTGTAACGTTGATGCTCCGCACACCCGTTGTACCATTCCGTAACCCTGTGTTTGGCTTCCTCAGCGATCCTCATCATCTTGTGAAATTGTGAAAGATATCGCAATTCGAAAGGCGAGATGTACGTCTGTCTTTCTGCCACTTCTGTAAAACGCTCCATCTCGAGCTGTCTGTGCTCAAAGCGCCTCAACAGACCAGCATATGATTCTTTCACGACCTCTTCTGAAAAGGACTGCGCTTTTACCGTATTGGCATGTAGCTTCCCAAGCTCATCAATAATGAAGTCCTCATATGCAAATTGATTACGGGAGTCGTGATCATACCACTTTGTCACATAGTAATACCGGTTGTTGACGACAACATATGGATCACCATACTTCGTCGGTGTGATCGGTACAACGTGATCGTATTTCAATTCATGGAGACGCTCCATGCAATGAAGGAACCAGTTCATTTCTTCAGGACCCATATGGGTCTCTTTCAGGGCATACGTCCCTTTTTTTGATGTAATCTTCTGGACTTTCCCATACGATTCTACTCGCTCAGGAAAGAGATCGTAATAATATAAGATCATCCCGTCAATGGATATCGACGCTGCTTTCATCTGACCACCTTCTTTGAACGATGATCAATCCAATAACAAACTTCTTCTACCAATACACGATTCGATTCCCACTCTCGCTCAAACAGATCAAGTGAAGCACTCGCGGAGTTGGCTTCCCCAGATTCGAGTCGTCGGACACACCGCTGGACTTCGTAAGGAGCGATGAGTTCTGCAGCGAGCAATTGATCATATCCGCCTTCAATCGGGAAGTGATCGTGTATGGCGTCTAGTAGCTTATACAGGGACTGGGTATCGGTTGCGACTCTCCAATCCGATAATAATGTACAGATCCCTTTCATGCTTTGTTCAGGTGGACCATCTCCACCTTGCCAAAATAATCGACCATGGACCCGTTTCGCCTGATGGGGCATGATAGAAGGATCAAGAAAGGGAAGCTTCAAATGCTTATACCGATCCCGGATAGTTTCAAAAGTGACCAATCGTCTCCTTGCTTCTGGAAAACTTCTGTTCAATACAGGTAAATTGAGGTCTCTCCTATGAAGACCAAAAGATTGGAACCGCTCCTCTCGTGTCTCATGTTCAAAGTCTTCTTGTACTTGATTCGCTTGTTCAATGCCATAAGACAGCAACTTACCTGCAAGCATACCCCATACTTGTTCATGGTTATGCTTCGGATAAGGTTCGTATCTTTCGTCATGAAGTGTCAAAAATTGATGTTCATACGGAAGAAACCAATGTCCATCTCTCGTCCGAAGCATCCGATCGGTCAATAGTTCATTGCTCTCAAGTCTTTCCCTCCATGAAAAATGCCAATTCATCGCCTGTTCATCTGACCAGATCCGAATTCGCTTCGTACCCGAATCGGATTCGAGTACTTCATTCTTCAGTTTCCACCGTAACGGTTTAAGGGAATAGTTCTGTTCAATGAGCTCTAAAATATCCATGCTCATGACAACACCATCCTAACGGTGAGCCGAGACGGGTATATATAAAATTTGTCCTTCTTCAATTTCTTCACTTTCTAGCTGGTTGACCCTCATAAGATGACTGGCCGGTACATCATACCTTCCTGCGATGGAATCCAAAGAATCCCCTGCCTGAGTAATGCACATCTTCATTTTTGTAAGAACTTCTTCATCTCTCGTCACCATTTTAGTCAGATATAACGCATTTTCTTCTCTCGGAGGCTTGTTGGCTGCAGGAGCTTCTTCCGCTTCATACTCCTCTTCGTATTCGTAATCGTATTCCGCCTCTTCTTCGTAGGAATACTCCTCCTCATACTCATCTTCATACTCTTCGCGATAATCGTATTCCTCATTTGAAGCGTATTCTTCTGCTTCAACTTCTTCCGGATGACTAGCCCCTTGATAAGAAGAACCCCTCATATAATTCAAAGAATACTCTTGTTGATTGTCATCATGATCCTTTCTACTTGAAAAACCGACTTGTGGCTGCGTTCTTGGTGCTTGATATTCAGCCGCTTCCATCTCATCATGATCATATTTTTGTGGTGATCGACGAGATTCGAATTCTAGTATAGGGAAAGGATTAGAAGCTTCTTCTGAAAAATCATCGGACTGTGTTTCTTCTTCCTGTTCGTATACCTCATCCTGCTGGTGCGTCTGGTAAGCTTGTTGTTCATAAGTTTGTTCAGGTTCATATTGCGGTTCATCTGCTTGTTTCTCATAAACACCTGTAATGCAGATGGATGCTGATACTTCAATACAGGACGGTGTAGGGATGTCATAGTCAAAGTGATCGACCCCTACATACAAATCATTTGCATTTCGCACCCGATTTTTCGGTAGCGTAATGTCGACTGGGAAACGGTGGTCTAGGTTGACGGTTTCTTCCGTCGTATCCTCAAGCTGAGAAAAAGATCGATAGCTCAAAGGATTAACAGATTGTTGGTCTTCTTTTGATTCTTCATCTTTACAACGATACTCTCCAGTCAGGCATAAATATCCTCTGATGCAAATTTGATCGTCCATTTCTTCAATTGTCACATCAGGATCGAGAGCAAGATTGTAAAGTTCATCTACCTCCTGTCCCTTATTCAGCCAAACCGATTCCTCTATTGAAAATTGCAACTTAGACTGATTGCGCTCTGTCAATGCAAACTCCCCCTCTCAACACAATTATTCCTGTACAATACAGGTGTATGTATGAGCGAGAATTTTATACCAAAAAAGGAGCTTGGCTTATGCCAAACTCCTTGAATCATTATTTCTGAAGCATGTCAGCCACTGCTTTGAAAGCATGGTGACTTGCTTCAATGGTCTTTTCGATATCTTCATCCGTATGTTTCGTCGACAAGAACAGTCCCTCATATTGGGAAGGTGGTATTGAAATCCCTTGGTCGATCATCGCTTTGAAATACGTTGTAAAAGCTTCTAAGTTAGAAGAGCTTGCAGTCTCGTAGTTAGTGACTTCCTGATCCGTAAAGAAGAACCCAACCATGGATCCTGCTCGATTGATATGATGTGGGATTCCATACTTCGTTGCTGCTTCAGAAAGTCCTTTTTCCAACCGTTCCGCTTTTCGATTGAATTCCTCATACGACTCTTCTGTCAATTGACTTAAGGTTTCATAACCAGCCGTCATTGCCAATGGATTCCCAGATAATGTACCGGCTTGATAAATCGGTCCACTTGGTGCCACCTGGTCCATGATTTCTTTTTTACCTCCATAAGCTCCGACAGGCAGTCCGCCACCGATGACTTTACCGAGACATGTCAAATCCGGAATGACATTAAAATGTCCTTGTGCACAACGGTAACCGACACGGAAACCGGTCATGACTTCGTCGAAGATCAGGAGTGCACCATGATCGGAAGTGATTTCCCGCAAGAATTCAAGGAATCCTTCATGTGGTGGTACGACACCCATGTTACCTGCAACTGGTTCGACGATGACACCAGCAATATCATCTCCATATTGTTCAAATGCATAACGGACACTTTCTTCGTCGTTGTACGGTACTGTAATGGTATTCCGTGCAATTGATTCTGGCACACCAGGGCTGTCCGGAAGACCAAGAGTAGCCACTCCTGAACCCGCCTTGATTAGCAGCGAATCACCGTGGCCGTGATAACATCCCTCGAATTTAAGGATCTTATTCCGCCCTGTGTAACCACGAGCCAATCGCAAAGTGCTCATTGTCGCTTCTGTACCAGAGTTGACCATACGAACGATATCAATGGAAGGTACACGTTCAATGACAAGCTCGGCAAGTTTAGTTTCCATCTCATGAGGTGCTCCGAAACTTGTACCAAGTTCTGTCACTTTCTTCAGCTCTTCAACCACTTGATCATCGGCATGACCAAGGATCAATGGTCCCCAGCTCAATACATAGTCGATGTACTCGTTATCGTCTAGGTCATAAATTTTGGAGCCTTTTCCTCGTTTCATGTAAATCGGATCCATTTCAACCGATTTGAATGCACGAACGGGGCTGTTCACACCTCCTGGCATCAATGGCGTAGCTTTCGAGAACGCTTCCTTCGATTTTTCAAATGATCGATTATTCATCATAACACCCTTTCAAAACGGTTTAGTTTTCGCCTATATATCGTGCTGCATCTTTTGCAAAGTAAGTAATGATCAGGTCAGCTCCTGCTCGCTTCATACTCGTCAATTTTTCCATGACGATCGCTTGTTCGTCCACCCACCCATTCAAGGCAGCGGCTTTGATCATCGAGTATTCCCCACTAACATTATAAGCGACAAGCGGAAGTGGAAAACGGTCTTTCAATTCTCGCATGATATCCAAATAGGCTAAAGCCGGTTTGACCATCAGGAAGTCTGCTCCTTCTTCATAATCGGATTGCGCCTCACGAATGGCTTCCATTCGGTTGGATGGATCCATTTGATAGGTCTTGCGGTCTCCGAATTGCGGAGAACTATGTGCTGCATCACGGAATGGCCCATAGAAGGAGGAAGCATATTTAACCGCATAAGACATAATCGGAATGTCTTGGTATCCCGCTTCATCAAGACCTGCACGGATCGCCGCAACGAATCCATCCATCATGTTGGATGGAGCGATGATGTCAGCGCCAGCTTTCGCTTGAGAAACTGCCGTCTCGGCAAGAAGAGCCAATGATTCATCATTCAGGACATCTCCATCATGAATGACCCCACAATGACCGTGATCGGTGTACTGGCACAAACATGTATCTGCGATGACCGTCAACTGAGGATAGTTTTCTTTCACATAAGTAATTGATTTCTGGACAATTCCATCATCAGCATATGCAGAAGAACCCTTCTCATCTTTATGTTGTGGCACTCCGAATACGATAATGGATTGGATACCAAGTCCGACAATCTCTTCTAACTCTTCATGAAGTCGGTCCAATGAATAGTGATAAACACCTGGCATGGAGCCTACTTCCTGTTTCACATTTTCACCTTCTACGATAAATAAAGGATAAATAAGGTCCTCTTTTCGAAGAACCGTTTCCCTTACGAGCGCACGCATGCTTTCTGATCTTCTAAGTCGACGATGACGTTGAAATCCGTTGTTCACAGTGTTTCCTCCTTTAATAAAAATGACTCAATCGAATGGACTAAGCCGTCTATTGTATATTCTTCAGCAATGATATCTGGGGTTAATCCATATTGCTCTAATGTTTCGGCAGTTACTGGTCCGATGCATGCAGTCAAACAATCTCCAAGTGCCGTGCTTTCACCTAATAGTTCGAAGAAAAAATGGACGGTCGATGAACTTGTAAATGTAACGATATCAACTGAACCGTTGCTCATCACTTCCCTGAGCTTATCCTTACTTTTGGTGTCAGCGACTGTTTCATAGGCGATGATGGCATCCAATGCAAAACCTTTTTCCAACAATTGATCTCGAATCGTGGTTCGCGCTAAGTTACCGTGTGGAAGCAAGATTCTATCACCCGGTTGGATCCAATCGATGAACTCCTTCGCAAATTGCTCTGCTACGAATTCCGAAGGATAAAAGTCGACATTTACCCCGTATGCCTCTAATCGTTCCAGCGTCTTCGTTCCAATTGCAGCTACCTTGCATGTATGTAAACGTTCAATCGGCTGTCCCATTTCCTCTAGGCTTTCCATGAAAAACCTGACTGCATTTTGACTTGTAAAGATGACCCACTGATACGTGTGGAGTTTTTGTAAGGCTTGTTTGATCTTTGTTGGATCTTTTGGAGATTGAAAAGAAAGGAGAGGAATGACTAAAGCTTCCCCTCCTTTCTTCTCGATTGCACGGACAAAAGGAAGCGCCTGTTCTTCAGATCTAGTTATTAAGATTTTTTGACCTGACAGCGGCTTCTCCCGTTTCATCATTGATCAAGCTCCTCTTTTACCAAATCCAAAATCGTTTTTGCTCCTCGATCTCCGAGTCTCTCTGCTAATTCAATTCCGATTTCTTCAGGGTTCGTCCCTTCAATCGTATCTTTAATAATCGTTTTCCCATCTGGTGTAGAAACAAATCCAGTCAGTGTGATTCTTTCTGATTTTGAATCCAGTTCAGCAAGCCCTCCGATCGGCACCTGGCATCCGCCTTCAAGTGTTCTGAGGAAAGCACGTTCTGCTTTTACAGTGTCAAATGTTTCTGGACAGTTGATCTTTTCTAGCCATGTCTTCAAATCTTGGTCCTCTTCACGGCATTCAATTGCGAGTGAACCTTGTCCGACTGCAGGGATACATACATCTTTCTCAAGATATTGAGTGACGACATCATCAGACCAACCCATGCGTTTCAGTCCAGCAGCGGCAAGGACAATCGCATCATAATCTTCTGTTTCCAGCTTTTTGATTCTCGTGTCAATATTCCCACGGATCCACTTGATTTCGAGGTCTGGACGTTTCGCCAGCAATTGAGCTCCACGTCTGAGACTGCTCGTTCCTACGATCGCTCCTTCCGGAAGCTCCTCGAAGGTCAGATGATCATTAGAGATGAGCGCGTCACGGTAGTCTTCACGAGGTGGTGTACACGCAAGCTCTAAACCTTCGGGCAGGACAGAAGGCATATCTTTCATGCTATGAACGGCAAAATCGATCTCCTTGTCCATCATTGCTTGTTCGATTTCTTTTACAAAAAGCCCTTTCCCTCCGACTTTAGAAAGGGTCACATTCAAGATCTGATCCCCTTTCGTCACGATCTCTTTGATTTCGAACTCGAAAGGTGCACCTGCCTTTTTCAATTGATCGATCACCCAGCGGGTCTGGGTCATGGCTAGCTTACTTCTTCGAGAACCGACGACGATCTTACGCATAATTAGCCTCCAAACATTTCGTAATTTATAAGTTGAAATTTCCTTAGTACCAGAGATGGAATTCAGTCAATGTAGCCGCCAAGAAATAATTGATCAAAATAACAAGCAGCCCTGCTACATTCCAATATGCCAACTGTCTTCCATAGGTACCTTGCACTACTTTCAAGTATAGATAAAATCCGTAAACAATCAAAACGATGAATGAACTGATTACTTTGGCATCGTAAAAAATCGACGGTGCCAGGTTCATTTTATATCCATAAATCAGTCCTAGTATCAAACTCAGGAAAAGGACAGGCACCCCTACAACATTCAGCAGATATGAGAGACTCTCCAAACGACCGAGACTCTCAAAGCGCCACAATCTTTTTCCGACTTTCTTTTCTTTAAGCATATTATACTGGGTCAGGTACATAACCGAGAGGATACTCGATACGGTAAAAGCGCCATATGCGATGAATGCCATCGTAATATGTATGATTGCCAGTTCATTAATTAGTTGATCGGAGAAACTGGGTGAAACGTAATTGTTCGGCGCAAACCAACTGACTGCCATCAAAATGAACCCGATAATGTTGGTGAAAAACACAAAAAAGTCAACTCGGAAAAACCAGTTGATCAATAGAGATAGTGTCACAATCACCCAAGCGTAGAAAAACAAGCCTTCGTTCGGGGTCAAGATTGGGAAGCGATTCGTTTCAATGACTCTGAAAATCATGACGAGTAGCTGCAAAACCCAGACAATAGAAAGCAACCAGAAGGCAATACGGTTCGCCTTCCGGTTGTTTTGTAAGAAATCTACGAAATATCCCAATACGCTCAGTGCATATAAAATGATTGTTAGATCATAGATCCACCTAATACTACTCACGCTGCAACTCCTCTCCGGGGAGCAAGACTAATTCGTTGCCGGATTCGTTGTGGTTGACAGACTCTTTTCTGTCTGTTTCTCCGACACACTTTGTTCGCGAGCAAGGCGCTCCTCTTTCAATACGTTCTCTAACTCCTCTTCAATCCCGAATAATTGTGTGAAGAGATCCAAATTCTCTTGTGCATTCGGTTCAGCGGCAAGCTCTTTCACACGGGTAATCGGGTCGCGAAGAAGCTGATTGACAATGCTCTTCGTATGCTTGCTAAGGACCTTCCGTTCACGGTCGGTCAAGTCAGGCATTTTACGCTCGATGCTTTTCATCGTTTCACCCTGAATCATGAGGGCTTTTTGACGTAGTGCTGTAATAAGCGGCACAACACCGAGTGTATTGATCCAATTCAAGAACGCTAAAAGTTCTTCTTCAATGATCACTTTGATCTTTGCTGCTTCTTGTTGACGCTCAGCTAAGTTGGCTTCTACAATGCCTTCCAGATCATCAATATCATATAAAAATACGTTCTCTAGGTCTTGTAAGTCTGGTGATAAATCACGTGGTACGGCGATATCAACCATGAAGAGAGGCTTACCTTTCCGTTTCTTCAGAATCGGAGCCACCTTCGCTTTATTCAATACATATTCAGTCGAACCTGTAGAGCTAATCACGATATCAGCTTTCAGCAATGAATCTTCCAATTGATCCATTGTAGAAGCTTGTCCATTAAATCGTGCTGCCAGTTCTTGAGCCTTTGAAAAGGTTCTGTTCAATACTCGGATTTCTTCTGCTCCATTGCTGGATAAGTGCTTAGCTGTCAACTCGCCCATTTTCCCGGCACCGATAATAAGTACGTTTTTGCGTTCTAGGCCGCCGAAAATCTTTTTGGCAAGCTCAACAGCTGCATAGCTTACAGATACAGCATTTTCACCGATATCCGTTTCAGAATGCGCACGTTTTGCAAGGGTAATCGCCTTTTTGAACAACTCATTGAAAACAGTACCTGTCGTACCATTTTGTTGGGCAGTAAAGAAGCTGGAACGTACTTGTCCCAGAATTTGAGTTTCTCCAAGTACCATGGAGTCTAGACCACATACCACTTTGAAAAGATGTTCAATTGCATCTTCTCGCTCATGGATCATCAAATAAGGGGTCAAAAGATCCTTATCCAATGCGAACCACTCTGCTAAGAATGCTTTTATATAGTAACGACCAGTGTGTAACTGATCTGCGACTGCGTAAACCTCAGTACGATTACAGGTCGACACGATCACACACTCAAGTATACTTTTCGTTTGTCGTAATTGAATCATTGCAGCTTCCAATTCATCAGGTTGAAAGGAAACTTTTTCACGGATTTCGACCGGGGCAGTCTTATGGTTCAATCCTACTTTTAAAATGTGCATCGTTCGTCACCCCCTGTTAGTATTATGTATCATCATTGCTCAATCATGAACAATGTCCTTCTGTTCCACAAGCCATTATAACATGGACAAACAATCCATGAACGAAAGAAATGTGAACAGTGTTTGAAAGTCTTATGATAAGATAAATTCTAGCACATGAATTCAGTATTCCCGAAAGTGCAAAAAATTAATATTCATTGGCTCTATCAAGCCTTCGTTTAACTTTAATGTACCAAATTTCGTTCTTTTTCGCAAAAAACCAGCATGAGAGAAAACTAAGACTAGAGGAGGAAATCATGAAACAAGGAGTTTTTCCAGGTACCCTGATTGCAGGTATCGGGTTGTATTTCTTATCTAAACAATGGGCAGTACCTTTCATAGGAGAGATGGATCCATTACCAGCGTTCCTGTTGATCATCGGGATCGGCTTTTTACTACAAAGAAAAGAACCGTATGCCCTATTTTCAGGGATCGTTATTTGCGGGATCGCTGTCCATTACTATGCAAGCGGAACAATAAACAACTGGCCAGCAATTTGGGTCATCTATCTGTTAAGTATCGGAATTGGCTTCATCTTGCAATATAACAAGACGAAACAGAGTGGGTTATGGCTAGGAGCTGCCTTGACGATTCTCGCGCTGCTCAGCTTATTCGCCGGTAATGCTACAGGGATCATGGGAGAAATCGTTTCCTATACAGAAAGGTTCTGGCCTGTCATCTTGATTCTTGTAGGCGGATATTTGATGAAGAAGAAGTAAAAGTAATGTGATCTCATGCTCAAGGATGATTTCTGGTAGGGTGTAAATGCGAAATCAGCTAATTCACCACACCAGAGAAGCGTTCTGGTAGGGTATAAATGCGTAATCGGCCATTTCAACACACCAGAGAAGCGTTCTGATAGGGTATAAATGCGTAATCGGCCAATTCACCTTACCAAAGAGAAACCCCAGGCAACTCGATAAAAAAACGAGCTCATTCCAGATAGGATGAGCTCGTTTTTGTTTCTTATAGTATTGAACTAAGGAAATCCTGTGTACGCTTTTCTTTCGGATTGTTGAACAAGTCTTGCGGATGCCCGACTTCGACGATTCTGCCGTCATGCATATAGAACACCCAATCTGCCACTTCCTTCGCAAAGCCCATTTCATGCGTTACAACGACCATTGTCATACCTTCCTTAGCAAGTTGCTTCATCGTAGAAAGGACCTCACCGACAAGCTCGGGATCCAATGCGGAGGTCGGCTCATCAAAGAGCATGATATCCGGTTTCATCGCTAAAGCTCTTGCAATAGCTACACGCTGCTTTTGACCACCTGACAGCTTAGAAGGATAGACATTGGCTTTATCGGCAAGACCGACCTTATCCAACAATTCTTTCCCTTCTTGAATGGCTTTGGCTTTATTCATCCCTTTTACCATTGTAGGTGCTTCGATGACATTCTCCAATACCGTTTTATGAGGGAACAGATTGAAGTGCTGGAATACCATTCCAACTCTTTCCCGAACTTTGTTCAGGTTATCGCTCTTCGGATTGATTTCCTTTTCTTCAATAATGATTTTTCCATCATTTTTAATTTCAAGGAAGTTGAGACATCTTAACAATGTACTTTTACCGGAACCACTCGCTCCGATCAGGACGACCACATCATTCTCTTTTACAACCATATCAACGTCTTTCAATACATGTAAGTCGCCGAATTTTTTATTTAGCTTCTCGATTTTGATCATTTCTCGTTTATCGCTCAAATCCATTCACTCCTTTAATCGCTTGCTGATAGCTTGTTTTCCATGACACTGACGACTGCTGTAAGTAGGAATACGAGAATGAGATAGTAAACTGCAACGATCAAGAGATATGTCATGGAGTCAAAGTTGTTTGAACCTGCTGTTGTCGCTACATTGAAAAGCTCGTACATTCCAATGAAAGCAGCCAATGAGGAGTCTTTCAGACCGATGATGAATTGGTTTCCTAACGGTGGCAATGCTCGACGGAATGCTTGTGGAAGAATGATTCTTCTCATCGTCAAAGCTGTGGTCATCCCGAGTGAACGACCTGCCTCCATTTGACCCTTATCAATCGATTGGATTGTCCCACGAAAGATTTCCGCAATATACGCCCCGTTATGGAAGGCTAATGCGAGAGTAGCAGACCAAAAGCCCGAGATGTTCATTTCGGATAATCCGAAATAGAAGATGAAGATTTGAACGATCAACGGTGTACCACGAACAATGTAAATATAGAAGTTCGCAATGACTTCAAGCACTTTCACCTTGGAAATCTTCAATAAAGCAAAGAATAAGCCGATAAAAATTGCAATTAAAATGGAAACTGCCGTAACTTGAAGCGTTAAAAGCATCCCTTTGAAAAATACAGGATAGCTCTCAATGAATGTTTGGAAAAAGTGTGAAAAACTTGGCAAAGTGTATCCTCTCCTTCAGCATCTGGATAAGTTGCGATATCAAAGTTAGTAAGCTAAAGATCTAGTTAAGAAACGAATGTGCGCAAACCATTTTGCGCACATTCTAGAATGGAAACAGATACGATTACTTGCTTTCTTCTGGATCTGTTGTGATGTCTTCACCGAAGTACTTCTTACTCAATTCCTCCAGTGTTCCATTTTCACGTAGTTTCTCAAGTGCTGCGTTGATGTCTTCTAATAGTTTCTCATTTTCTTTCGCAACTGCGATCGCTTGCTCACTTCTACCAAGTAATTCTTTTGCCTGTATTTTGAATCCGTTACCGATTGCTTCTTTTCCAGTTACGAAATCGGTAATGACAGCATCATGTTTCCCATTACTTAAAGCTTCAAGAGCAGTAACGTCACTGTCATAAATTTTGATATTGTCTGTCAATTCTTCAGCTGTTTTTGCATATGTCGAACCTTTGGAAACAGCTATCTCTTTACCTTCTAAGTCTGCTTTCGACTCAATATCACTATCTGGTCTTGTAAAGATTTGTGGACCGGAATAGTAGTATGGAGTTGAAAAGTCGACGGCTTTCTTTCGCTCATCCGTTATCGTATGACTCGCTACCGCAGCATCGAATCGTCCTGTCTTGACACCTTCGACGATACTCGCGAATTTGAATTTCTGTTGATTCGGTTCTAATCCAAGTTCTTTAGCTACAGCTTGTGCAACTTCAATATCAAAACCGGACATTTCACCTTCTGCATTGGTTGTACTGAACGGAGCAAATTCCCCGGATGATGCGAAAGTGAATTTACCATCTTCAGCGAGGTCGTAATCAGAGCTTCCCTCGCCTCCCCCTGCATTATCTCCTTCCGATCCGCCACATGCAGCCAGAAGCAATGAAAATGCTAATAATAATGTTGCCCATAGACTCAATTTCTTCATTCTGTTTTGACCCTCTTTCTACTGATTTTTTGGATACATCCACCGTGAGAAACATACAGCGATACAAAGGAACGCCCCTTAAAATGGTGAATCTTCCGACAATTACCACCATGTATGTATACCCTATTTAAAGGCTACATACACTTTTTATCTCTTTACCTCTGTACATTCCCCATAATTCTTTGACTACGGTAAATCCCATTTTATTGGAAGTATCCATAACACTACCTTCTACATGAAAACAAAAAAACCTCCCTGTTTTTTAAAACAAGGAGGTTCTAACCGCGTAATTAGGTCGAATGGTGTATAAGTTGGGATTTCATTTCAAGATCTCAAGTAGCTTTCAATGGTAGACCATACTTTTTCTTTCCCATAGGACGTTTCAGATGAGAAAACGAGGATTGGATCTTCTTTATCCAACTGCAGCGTTTCTCTGATCTTTTTGACATGCTGTTGGTGTTTCCCTTTTGGAATCTTGTCAGCTTTTGTTGCTACGACGATGACCGGGATACCGAAATGTCTCAGCCAGTCGTTCATTAACTGATCATCCTTCGATGGTGCGTGCCGGATATCGACCAACAGTACGACTGCTTTCAAATCTTCACTCTCCATCAGGTACTGTTCAATCATACGTCCCCATGCATCACGTTCTTTTTTCGATACTTTTGCAAAACCATAACCGGGAACATCAACAAAATACATGATGTCGTTCAACAAGTAAAAGTTGAGCGTCTGGGTCTTACCTGGTTTTTGAGATGTTCTTGCAAGGCTCTTACGGTTGATCATCTTGTTAATGAAGGATGATTTACCTACGTTCGATCGTCCTGCCAGTGCGATCTCTGGCTTCTGGTCGTTCGGATATTGTTCTTTTTTCACTGCGCTGATGATGAGCTCAGCTGTATTGATTTTCATTCTTTTTCCCCTATCAATGCTTCTTTTAATACTTGATCCAAGTGAGAGACAGGAACGAAGGTCAAATCCTTTTTCACACTGTCTGGAATGTCGTCCAAATCTTTCTTATTCTCTTCCGGGTAAATGATTTTTTCTAGACCAGCCCGGTGGGCACTCAATGTCTTTTCCTTCAGGCCGCCGATTGGCAACACTCGACCACGGAGTGTGATTTCACCAGTCATCCCGACTTCCTTTCGTACCGGTCGGTTCGTGAGGGCTGAAATGAGCGCAGTCGCCATCGTAATACCAGCGGATGGTCCGTCTTTAGGTGTCGCACCCTCTGGTACGTGTATGTGAATATCATTCTTCTCAGAGAATTCCGGATCAATGTTCAGTTCCTCCGCTCTTGAACGGATATAACTGAAGGCTGCTTGAGCAGACTCCTTCATCACATCTCCCAGCTTACCTGTCAGAGTGAGTTTACCTTTACCAGATGAAACGGAAACTTCTATCGACAGCGTGTCTCCACCTGCTGTCGTATAAGCGAGACCTGTTGCTGCTCCGATCTGGTCTTCCACTTCTGCTTGACCGTACCGGAATTTCGCTTTTCCAAGATAGTCTTCAATATTTTTCTCAGTAATGATGACACGCTTCTTATCGCCCGATACAATCTGTTTCGCTGCTTTCCGACATAGGGAAGCAATTTGGCGCTCTAAGTTACGGACACCTGCTTCACGTGTATAACGGCGAACGACTTCCAGAATCGCTTCATCACGGATCTGTACCTTCCCTTTCGTCAAACCGTGTGCCTTCGTTTGTTTCGGGACAAGGTACTGTTTGGCGATATGAAGCTTTTCGACTTCAGTGTAACCTGCAATTTGAATCAATTCCATACGATCAAGCAAAGGTCCTGGGATCGTTGAAATGTTGTTGGCAGTCGTGACGAAAAGTACCTTCGACAAATCATAAGGTTCTTCAATGAAATGATCACTGAACGTATTATTTTGTTCAGGGTCAAGCACTTCCAATAACGCTGAAGCAGGATCGCCACGGAAGTCATTCGACATTTTATCGATTTCATCAAGCAAAAACACCGGATTGACGTAACCTGCTTTTTTCATACCCTGGATAAGACGGCCAGGCATTGCACCGACATACGTTCTGCGATGTCCTCTGATTTCTGCTTCGTCACGCACACCACCTAAGGAAATACGGACGAATTTACGACCTAACGTACGAGCGATCGAACGAGCAAGAGACGTCTTTCCGACTCCAGGAGGTCCTACTAGACAGAGGATCGGTCCCTTCAATGAATCGGTCAGCTGTTGAACAGCTAAATATTCAAGAACACGCTCTTTAACTTTCTCCAATCCGTAGTGATCTTCATTTAAAATGGTTTCCGCATGATGAATATCTAAGTTGTCTTCTGTTTGCTCCACCCAAGGAATCGTCAGCAACCAATCGATATAGTTACGGATCACAGAACTTTCCGCAGAGGTTTGAGGCATTTTTTCATAGCGGTCCAGTTCTTTCAACGCCGTTTTCTTGACGTTTTCCGGCATTTGGGAGTCTTCAATTTTTTCTTTCAGAGAGGTTACTTCTCCGGCTTTCCCTTCTTTGTCGCCGAGTTCTTTTTGGATCGCTTTCATCTGCTCACGAAGATAGTACTCTTTCTGTGTCTTTTCCATTGATTTTTTGACACGCTGACCGATCTTTTTCTCCAGTCCGAGCACTTCTTTTTCGTTATTCAAGATTTTGATGATTTTATTCAGACGATCCTTGATTTCTAACGTTTCTAGGATCTCTTGCTTTTGCTTGATTTTGAGTGGCAGATGAGAGGATACGACATCAGCAAGTCTACCCGGTTCTTCAATATCTTGTACGGATGCGAGAGTCTCCGCCGTCACTTTTTTCGAAAGGTTTATGTACTGTTCGAAATATTGAAGCAGCATTCGCATCAATGCCATTTCTTCGGAATCCGCTTCCTGTCGTTCTTCAATCAGTTCTACATCAACTGCCATATATTCTTCCTGCTCATTGAATTGATGGATTTTTCCACGTTGAAGACCTTCAACGAGCACTCGGATAGTTCCGTTTGGAAGCTTAAGCATCTGATTGACCTTTACAAGCGTCCCCATATGATAAATTTCATCTTCCGTTGGTTCTTCTATGGCCACTTCTTTTTGAGTGGATAAAAAAATCTGTTGATCTTCCATCATCACCTGTTCCAGTGCCTGGACAGATTTCTTCCGCCCTACATCCAGATGGAGAACCATGCTTGGATAGACAAGAAGACCTCTGAGTGGCAACAATGGGATTTCTCTAGTTTGAGCCATAGAAACACACCTCCAAATTCTATTTCAATCACACTATAAACCGGCTTCGATTATGTATGAGATTATAGGTATTTCATCTTATCAATTTTACCCGTAATTCATTGGTTTGTCTAATGAGACACAACCTTCTTTACCATAAGAATCATACAGATAATCTCATACACATTTATTATGTACAATACCTTCTGGACATATTGGACAAAAAAAGCCCTCACCTCAGACAACCTTCGGTGAGGACTCCTGTGCTGTAATTTCTTCTACTCTTTCTTTGTGATACTGCCCTTTGAATACTTGTTCAAGGACTTCTTCAAGGTGTTCGACATATTTGATTTCTATACCCTGAATTTCTTTCAGAATCGATTGCTGGTTTTCTTTCGGAACGAAAACCGTTTTGACACCCGCCTGGCTTGCAGCAGATACCTTCGCGAAGACGCCACCGACTGGCTTCACTTTTCCATGGATACTGATTTCTCCGGTCATTGCTATCGTATTATCCACTGCAATTCCTTTGATTGCAGAATAGATCGCTGTCGCAATCGCAATTCCTGCAGACGGACCATCAACTGGTGCCCCTCCAGGGAAGTTGATGTGGATATCGAAATTGTTGGCTGGCACGCCCATCCTCCTTAGTACAGTGAGCACATTTTCCACTGAGCTCTTCGCAAGACTTTTCCTGCGGATCGATTTCGATTGGCTGCCGATGCTTTCTTCCTCTACGATTCCTGTAATCATGATTGAGCCTTTTTCTTTTGTCGGGATGACGGTCGCTTCGATTTCCAAAAGGGCCCCTGTATTCGGTCCATAAACAGCTAGACCATTAATATATCCGACACGAGGAACGGTGTGGATTTTCGATTCCATTTTCGGAGAGAGCTGGCTGGAGTGAAGCACCCATTCGATGTCCTCTTTCGTAAGGTCTTTCCGGTCTTCTGTGATTGCTAAACCAGCTGCAATTTGAACGCTGTTCACCGCTTCACGACCGTTCCGAGCATATCGGGATAAGAGCTCTAAGGCGTCCTCTCCTATTGTAAAACTGATTTTCTCTACTGCCCGTTTGGCAATCCGGACAATATCATTTGTCGAAAGTTCTTTGAAGAAAATCTCCAGACAACGCGAACGGATTGCAGGAGGGATCTCGTCTGGCGTCCGTGTCGTCGCACCAATCAAACGGAAATCCGCTGGCAGTCCATTTTGGAAAATATCATGGATGTGTTGAGGAATCTGATTGTTTTCCTCACTATAATAAGCACTCTCCAGGAACACTTTCCGATCCTCTAGTACTTTAAGAAGCTTGTTCATCTGAATCGGATGCAATTCCCCGATTTCATCTATAAAAAGGACACCGCCGTGGGCATTTGTTACCGCCCCTTGTTTCGGTTGTGGGATACCAGCTTGTCCCATTGCACCAGCACCTTGATAGATCGGGTCATGGACCGAGCCAATGAGGGGATCTGCGATGCCCCGTTCGTCAAATCGAGCCGTTGTTGCATCGAGTTCTACGAAAACAGCAGTAGGTCGGAATGGTGAGCGCTTGTTTTTCTTCGCTTCTTCCAGGACGATACGAGCTGCAGCTGTTTTCCCTACACCTGGAGGTCCATACACGATGACGTGTTGCGGGTTAGGTCCGCATAACGCTGCTTGGAGCGCACGGATCCCTTCAGCTTGACCGATGATTTCATCGAAACGGGATGGCCGTACTTTTTCCGATAAAGGCTCACTCAGCGATATACTCCTAAGCTTTCTCAACTGCTCCATTTCTTTACGGGATTCTTTATCTATAGAGACTTTCTGTGTCCGCTGGTTCCTCAATAAGTTCCAAAAGTAAAGCCCAATGATGACACCAAAGAATAGTTGGATGATTAACGCGATTCCTGTCCAACTCATGCTTTCCCCTCCTGTATGTATGTTGATTATCCACTAGTATCTCCGAGCAAGAGGAGGACTAAACGTTCAGATTTGGCGAAAGGGATGGATGAAATTGGAACAGCAGGGCTATTCGTTACCATCAACAGAGTTTTTGGACTCGATAGGGATGAATAGCCTCTATTCATTACCATCAACAGAGTTTTTGGACTCCGATAGGGATGAATAGCCTCTATTCGTTACCATCAACCGTCATTTTTGCCTCTCATAGGGATGAATAGCTCGCTATACGTAAAAAAGCACCCCCGAGTTGGGGATGCTTTTAGCATATAATGATTATGCACTTTCTTTTGGTGTTTCCTTCTTACCTTCGACCACAGTTCCATCTTCGAGCACAAGCTGTGGTGCAACTTTGTCAGCAACGGTTTCTTGCGTGATGATACATTTGCTGATTTCTTCACGTGAAGGCAGATCGAACATGACATCAAGCATGATGCCTTCAATGATTGAACGCAATCCACGTGCACCTGTTTTACGCTCGATCGCTTGCTTCGAAATCTCACGAAGAGCATCTTCTGTGAATTCAAGCTCAACATCGTCAAGCTGCAAGAGCTTCTTGTATTGTTTGACAAGAGCATTCTTTGGCTTCGTCAAGATTTCAACAAGTGCTTCCTCATCTAGCGGAGTCAAGCTCGCTGTTACTGGAAGACGACCGATGAATTCTGGAATCAATCCGAAACGGAGCAAGTCTTCAGGCAATACTTTAGACAGGTATTCGCCTGTTTTCAAGTCTGCTTTTTCGGAAGTTTCCGTACCGAATCCGATGACCTTCTTACCAAGACGACGTTTTACGATCTGTTCGATACCATCGAATGCACCACCACAGATGAACAAGATGTTCGTCGTATCAATCTGGATGAATTCTTGATGAGGATGCTTACGGCCACCTTGTGGAGGAACGCTTGCCACTGTTCCTTCCAAGATCTTAAGTAACGCCTGCTGGACACCTTCACCAGATACATCGCGTGTAATAGATGGGTTCTCAGATTTACGTGCAATTTTATCGATTTCATCAATGTAGATGATTCCACGCTCTGCTTTTTCAACATCATAGTCTGCAGATTGGATCAGTTTAAGTAGGATGTTCTCGACATCTTCACCAACATAACCGGCTTCAGTAAGAGATGTAGCATCTGCAATCGCGAATGGGACGTTCAGGATACGCGCAAGAGTTTGTGCAAGTAAAGTCTTCCCGCTACCAGTAGGTCCGATCATTGCAATGTTACTCTTCGCCAGCTCAACGTCATCCGCTTTTTTAGAAGCGTTAATACGCTTATAGTGGTTATAAACGGCTACTGAAAGAGATTTCTTCGCTTGATCCTGACCGATGACATAATCGTCAAGGATTTGTCGGATTTCTTGCGGCTTCGGTACATCCTTGAACTCCACATCTTCTTCTGTGCCGAGCTCTTCTTCTACGATTTCTGTACAAAGTTCGATACATTCATCACAGATATAGACACCTGGTCCTGCGACCAGTTTACGGACTTGATCTTGTGTTTTACCACAAAAAGAACACTTCAATTGTCCTTTTTCTTCGTTAAATTTAAACATCTAATCACCCCTAAGAATGGTTTGGATGAATTGTTACTTTTAGTTATTTGTCATCATGTGTTTTTTACACATTGAAACATTTCCAATATGTGTTGAGTAACAAAACGTTCTTTTGATGAAACTATTTTATGTATACGATTTTATCACGAAGAAACGTAAAACAAAAACAATAAAGCTTTTAGTATGTCAAAAGTTTGCTGGTGATATGTATCAGTATAGTCATATTTCCTTAATGCGATTCCTCTAAACCGAAATAAATATTTTTTTGGATATTGTTACAAAACAAGGCACGAATAATCGCGCCTTGTTCTGTCATCAATCCTTCTTATATCTTATGCAACAGTCTTGCTGTTCTCTACAAGAAAATCAATTGCTTTACGTACCTTCAAGTCACCTTTCAATAGGTCAGGTCCGCCTTGCATTGCAAGCATCTGTTTCATTTTGTCAGTTTCCATTTGGTACATTTCAGCCATCTTCGTGATTTCTTCTTCAACTTCTTCGTCGCTCACTTCGATGTTTTCTGTTTCAGCGATCGCTTCAAGAGTCAAGTTTGTACGAACACGCTTTTCAGCGTCTTCTTTCATTTGCTCTTTCAATTGATCTTCTGAAGTTCCAGAGAATTGATAGTACATGTCAAGGTTCATACCTTGCATTTGAAGACGTTGGTCGAATTCTTTCATCATTCGATCCAATTCGCTCGTTACCATCGCTTCTGGTACATCGATTTCTGCGTTTTCAGTTGCTTTTTGAACGAGTTGATCTTTCATTTCGTTCTCAGCTTGAGTTGATTTTTCCTCTTGAAGACGGTCTTTAATTTTTGTTTTCAACTCATCAAGCGTTTCAACTTCTTCGTTTGCATCTTTTGCAAACTCATCGTCAAGCTCAGGAAGCTCAAGTTGCTTGATTTCGTGGATTTTCACTTTGAAAGTAGCTTCCTTACCAGCAAGCTCTTCTGCATGATATTCTTCAGGGAACGTTACGACAACGTCTTTTTCTGCTCCTGCTTCTTCCCCTTCAAGTTGCTCTTCGAATCCAGGGATGAATGAACCAGAACCGATTTCTAGAGAATAGTTCTCAGCAGTTCCGCCTTCGAATGCTTCTCCATCAACATATCCAGCAAAGTCGATGACAACCGTGTCGCCGTTTTCTACTTTGCCTTCTTCTTTAACTGAAAGTTCAGCATGTTTCTTTTGCATTTCAGTCAATTCGTTTTGAACATCTTCGTCAGTAACTTCAGTGTCTTGCTTTTCTACTTCAAGACCTTTGTAGTCTCCAAGCTTGACTTCCGGCTTAACCGTTACAGTCGCTTTGAAGATCAAGTTCTTGCCTTTTTCCATTTGCTCGATGTCAACGTCAGGTTGATCAACAGGCTCGATTCCTGTTTCTTCAATTGCTTGACTGTAAGCGCTTGGAAGTAGGATATCCAATGCATCCTGGTAAAGAGCTTCTACACCGAAACGCTTTTCGAACATAGAACGAGGTACCTTCCCTTTACGGAATCCAGGTACGTTCACTTTCTTGACGACCTTTTTGAATGCTTGGTCTAATGCTTCGTTGACACGTTCTGCATCAACATCAATGGTTAATACACCTTGGTTACCTTCTTGTTTTTCCCATTTTGCACTCATGACTATATTTCCCTCCAACATTTATCTTCTTAAAACTTCATTAACGTTCAAATGAGTTTACAACCACTACATTATAACACATGAACACTGGTTTTCAACTATTCGGCTGATCATCGGGTAAACCGATGTCTTTCATCGAAATTCGCTCTATTTCAAGGATTTTCTCAACCACTTGTTCAACTGAATCTTCTTTTAAAGAAAAGGCTACCTGGAGCTCATCACTATCAAACTCGATGCCGTTCATTCGATGGGCAACCTCCAACACTCCAACTGCCCATAATTGTTCGTTCAATGGCTCTGGTTGGAATGGGTAGATCATAAATAAGTAATGGTCCCAAATTTGTACAGCCATCTCCATTAAAGTAGGATTGTTCTGTTCCAATTCGTGAACGATGATCTTTTTGACTAAACGATAAAATTGACCGTCCGGTATATCATGAAGTTCACTCGGTTTAACATCCATTGTTTTACCAAACTTATGTATGTGGACCGTTTCATTTGCTTCGCCATCCTTCAACATCTGTAATACGATCGTTTTCAATGAAGGATTCGCATCTGGATATGTAAGGTACTTCTTCAATTCTGTTCGTATGGTCGGGTGATTTGGATCCTCTATGGACTGGACGGCTTGCCATTGTTGTTTAGAATCATTGGACTTCAGCTGCTCAGCCAGTCGTTCCAATTCGTTTTGAGAAATGGACTTCGGCATGCTTTCATATGTATCCTCGTTACTGGAATCCTCTTCAGCCATTTTTCTACTGAAATAAAGTAATTGGTAGAAGTTTTCAGCCATCTGAGGTGGCAAGCTATTCTCCTGTATGACAGCTTCCAATATGTCGACCACTTCTTCATAATCTGCAAGTTGGATCAGAATGGATATGTAAATTTGTAGAACATCGTAATATTCCCCGATATCCTTTTTCAGTATCTCATCACACTTGATCTTCGCCTCTTGAAGATGACCTAATTCGACCAAACTTAAGACAACACCTATGTTTCCTTGCGGATGATCAGGTTCCATTTCAATCAATTGCTGGAAGTAATCCAGCGATTCTTTAAATTTTTTTTGTTTAAGGGCTGACATTCCTTTATTCACAAGCTTAGCAGTAAGGTTTGGGAAGTAAACGATTTTGCTGTCACGCGGCCCTTTACGGTGTTTTTCCAATTCAATCTCCCCGCTTTTCAATCGCTTAAAGCAAGTTTAGCAGTTTAATCTTGTAAAAACAAATGTAACCTTTCCTCTAGTATTACCATGTGTCTTTACATATAAAATGTAGTACAAAAAAACGCTTCCCTTCTTTTCTATGAAGAAGAAAGCGTCAATATGTATGAGATGGCGTCCCAGGAGCGATTCGAACGCCCGTTCGAAAAAGATGCTTATTAGTAATTATGTCGAACACACCACGAATACCATTGATTTTTTCATTTAAGGTATTCTAACTTTTAGCGAACTCAGTTCGTAAATCAACTTCCTTCATTATTATATAGGAAGCTGTTAAAATTAATCAATAAATTTCCATCTGAATCCACCTGCAGTATGTCTTAATTCTTTACATACTTTATGAATTGCTGTGTCTGAAACACCGACAACCAAACTGGCTTGTCTAACACTTGGGTAAACAATTTCTTTTCCATCTGGCAGTATTTGAACGACCTTTCTTCCGCCATTTAACTTTGAAGGTTTTCTCAAACCTGTACCATAAGCATGTTTGTTTTGCTCAGCGTAAGTTGCCCACTCCAGATTATCAGCACAATTATTTTCATGGTTTCCGTCAATATGATTAACTGTTGGCTTATTTTCTGGGTTGTCATGGAATGCTAAACAAACAAGTCTATGTACTTTTCTATCTCGTTTGCCATTTTCAAAAAATAATTGCACTCCTAAGTATCCAGACAAATTCTTCCGTTTTGATTGTTTCAAGATTCTTCCGTTTTTCTGCAACTTAAAAGATTTGATTCTGCCTAAATTACTGGCTTGGTATCCTTCAAATCCTGGTATATCTCGCCATACTTCCTTTTCCATATTCTTCACCTCAACACTATTGAATTGAAGTGAAATGAATTGGTAAGGCAAAATAACAAAAAAAGAAAAAGCCATCCCATAACGGAATGGCTCACCAAAGTCTCCCTGAATTGGGTCAGGGGCAAAGTTTATTGAACCTGCTCCTTACTCACAGAAACAAAATCGTTATCGCCCAAATTGTTTCTACGGCAACGATAGGAATTTTAACACGAATGTTAATTTCCAATTCCATCGGGACGCACCTTCCTGAAAAGGTGGAATTTGACTTATCATGCCCCTTTGGCGAGAACATGTAGAGGTCTACCTTTTCGCCACTTTGTTTGCAGGTATCCAAATTGTACCATGCAGGCTATGGAATTACCATATTTTTGAATATTAATATTCAATAGTATAAATAAAAAAATACCAGCAATCCAGTTAAGGAAGGCTGATATTCAAGTTAATGATATTTAATTTATTGCAAATGAAACGTTGACATCGAGACCAATTTTTATTTTGGTGACGTTTCATTCACAATACTATTATAGGTATTCTAAATGGCGGGTAAGGAATAAATACAAATTATTTATTATTTAAGTAGAAATATATAGTGGCGTTTCTGAGGATATACAGATTCTGTATATAAATGATATAAATTGACCAGCTTTGGAACGTGGGAGCTTTAGAGCCATGCGGAGTTACATTCTAATAAAAGCAGAATTTTACTGCTATGTAAAAATAAAAGGACTCCCGAAGGAGCCCGTTAGTTATTTACGTTTAAGTGTGATGGTATTTGTATCATCACCATCATGGCTCGTGAAACTAAGTTCTTTATCTTTGAGTTCAGCAAAACCGCCTAGTACAACTTTAGACCTGCTAGCAATCGTTACATCATTGATTGAGCATTCTTTATACTTACGATTTGTAACCGTTAC
Organism: Rossellomorea aquimaris; assembly: GCA_020524245.1. Lineage (GTDB taxonomy): Bacteria > Bacillota > Bacilli > Bacillales > Fictibacillaceae > Pseudalkalibacillus. The sequence continues at coordinate 437,712 of JAIVLN010000001.1, forward strand.
TTCATCGTTCTTTTTTTTAACTAGCTCGAAAGTCAAGCCTTGAAAATCTTTGACCAAACCATAAGCCAACTCAATTGTATTATTCATAATAGTTAACCTCCATTATTAAACTGTTGGTGCAAATTGATAAGCACGTCTGCTGTCGTTGTCAACAAACTTGCCATCTGCCCAGATTTCAAATTGGACTACATTTGTGCCTTTAAGAGCTTGTGCAGTAGATTGCTCTTTTGGCTTAGAAACAATCAAATCACTCATTGAAACATGATAGTGGTCTTCACCAATCAAAGCAAAAGCAGTTGTGCTATTACCATCAGTATCATGAATCGAGTCTTGATAAACTGGCATTCCAAGTAATGTAGCCATTGCTCCTTCTGGAACATCCGTAAATACTAAACGCTCTTCGTTTAAATCATCAAGTACACTGAACTTTGCATCTGAATTGATTAGCCAGAAAGAATCTTTGCCAAGTTTTCGACTGTCTTTAAGTGATTGGTAAGCTTCAAACACATCATTGAAACTTAGTGCTTGGCCTGTTTGCGTAGAAGCTTGAGCATTATTCAAATGAAGCATTTTCTCAAAATGAATTTTCTCATCATCTTCTGCTGTTGGGTCATTATCGTCATATCCAAAAATAAGAATTTCATTACGAATACCGTTATGAATTTTTCTTAAAGCAACATCTTGAAGATAACTTACAACAGGTGCATCTGTATCAATTTCAAATTGCTCCGATACTTCGTATGCTTCTCCAAATCGCTTAGGGTTAAATTGAGCTTTAGAAAATACAATATCTTTCAAAGGAAGCGATTGACCCTCAGGAGTAATGCCAGTCGTCAAACCACCAGAAAAACCAGCTGTAGCAATTTGTTGTGTTTGCATAGCATTGTAATAATCTTTCACCAAGTGTTTTAGCCATGGAGCTCTGTATGGTGTTTTTCCATCTTCAAGAATTTGTTCTGGCGATAATTTTTTTATCACTTTCAAATTATCAGTTGTAATCATTTATAAAAACCTCTTTCTTTTAATTTGTCAGACACTTATGCCCTCGATTATTCGTCAGTCTATTGAAAAATAAATAAGGGGCATAAGTGCCCCTCAGATTATGCTGGGAATTGGACTTGGGTATACCAATTCGTTACTTGTGTACCGCCATGAGTTTCGGAATCCAGCATGTAATACACTTCTTTAGTATCCAGCTCCCGAATGCTGAATGTTAGTTCAACATTTTCTTCCTCAACCGAGCCTTCTAAAGTTTGTGCGGTCAAAGATGGTGGTTGGAATTTACAAGCGTAAACTACATATAACATTTTTTCAGCAGTTCCAAGTTTTTTCCGTTCAAACAAAATTGCTAATTCTGGAGCAGAATCCGAAGATTTCACTGCTACTCCCCCATCAGAAACAGTTGCTCCAAATAAGGTTGCATATTCATCTGAGCTCAATCCACTGACAGTCAACGTTCCTTCTCCACCAGCAAAAATATTATCATTATAGTCAACAGCATTGTCGCTGTAGAATTTTACGTTTTCATATGACAATTCAGCTTCCACACTCTTAGCACCAGCAATTGGAACTGGTGTTCCGAACGTACTTCCTGTTAGTGGCGCAACGTGTATCTGCGAAAAACCGCCTAATCTCTTTTTTGCCATTGTAATTTCTCCTTTATATAAAAAAATAAGGAGCCGATTTCTCGACTCCCAAGAGTTTTGTTATTATGCTAGTTCCAATACTCGGATAGCATCTTCGTTGATGATTTTGAAATCTGCATAAATATCGAGAAGCAACATTTGAGTGCCTTTCAAAGCAGAAGTTGTATCTCCAACTCGCTTAAGACTTGCTCCCTTTTTCGTCATTGAAGCAGTTGCTTCAGCGAAGTTACAGAAAAGAACCGTCACATCTCCCGCTAGAGCAGCTGCTGGGAATTTGTCTTGGATTACGATTTGTTGCCCGAAAATCTTGTAAATTGGTTTACCGTCTACATAATCACGTACCAATAAGTATCTTCCATCAGCGTCAACCAATTTAGCCACCTGATTGAAAGTTGCACGACTCATGACAAATACCGCATCTGCCAAATACTCAGGATTCATGCTAAGTGTCATATCAAGTAGGTTGTCAGCAGTAACATTTCCAGCTGTATGAGAACCAACAGTTACTTCAGGGTTAGCTACTCGGTCAACAGTAAGAACACCTTCAAAAGACTTGTTAGCTTTATCTCCGATAAGAGCTTGCTCATCAAGTTTACGTGCCAATCTACGAGTCATTACTCCTGTTGCATAGTTGATGATGTTGATTCCTGAGTCATTGATAAGTTGTTCAGTAAGCTCGATAGCTGTACCCGCTCTTCGTTGTTCTAATTGGACTTTATCAAAGCTGAAATCATTAGCTGTAAGAGATTCGTTCTCCCCTACGAAAGCTGCATCTCCGATGTTAGTTTCACGAAGGATTTCTAAATTTCCAGAAACAGTTTGGAAGTTACGAGCACGACCAAAGATAGCTGCTTGTTCAACAAGTTTTTCTACGATTTGGTTAGACAATACTGTTGGAACAGCAATTGATTGACTACCCGTTGTCAAAGTACGCACTTCCTCAGAGTTCATATCACCTTTAAGGAATTGCTCAACTCCACGAATTTCTTTCTCGGAATCGTTTTCTTTAACGTCACGCACTTCAACAGCGTCTTTTTCATTTTCACGTTGTTCTGTTTCTAAAGCCTCAAGTTGTTGACGAAGCTCAGAAATTTGTTTTTCTTTTGACATATTAGGTTGCTCCTTTTTATCATCATTTTTTTGCATTAAAAAAAGCTCTTCACTATCGAGTGAACGAGCTTGAATATTGGACTGTGTGTATGCTGGATTACGGACAACACTGACTTCAGCGAGGTCAATATCTGTAATCGACCTTTCGTAAGTGCCATCATCACCTTTATTCCATTTATCTTCATTTACTCTCATTCCGAAGCTCATGTTGGTCAATAAGCCATCGGAAATTAATGTATGGTAATCTTTACCCCAGCTGGTTGCTGAGATACGAGCCTCCATGAACAATCCTTCATCATCTTCACGTAGCTTCAAACTGTCATTTCTTGTTGAAGCTAAAAGTTTAGAGTTGTCATGTTCAGCGAGGAAAGTAATTTCATTTCCTTTTTGCAAAGCGTTTCGGAAAGTGTCTGGCATGATACGCTCAATGAAGCGTTTTTCACGCCCGAGTGGTTCTGACCATTCACCTGTTTTATTGACGTATCCGCTAACCAATAATTCGCCCGAATCTTTTTCTTCACCATCGAGGCGAATCTCAATATCACGAAATTCAAGTTTTTCCATTGTCATCTTGTCCTTCCTGTGGCGTTTCCTGTTTCTGACCATTCACCGATATATCACCAGTGTCTGGGTCAGCTGCCTGAGCACCAGGTGTTAGCATTAATGAATCTTTCTTCAAAGCTGGAAGTTCAAATTTTGCTCTTCCTTCGTTGATTGTGAAAATGCCACCATTAACACCTGCAACAACAGCTTCAACACGTTCTTTTTCTGTGGCTCTCACAATTTCGCTAGTATCGAATCGGAAGAAGTACCCTTTTTCTTTTTCTGATTCCAGCAGTAATGCTCTATCCATTGCAGATTCTAAAGCCACGATGATAGGTGCCAATGTGTGTTTTAAGAAATGTAAGTTGTTTTGTTCAATCGAACCGTACTTATTGGCAGTAGTTGTTACCATAGATTCTGGCACGTTGAACAATTTACAGATTTCGGAATTAGTAGCTTTTTTACTTTCAGTTAACTGTAGCTCTTCAGGGTTCATGCTAAGAGGTTGGTAATCCATTCCCTCTTGTAACACTACTGTCTTAGCTGAATTCTTGACTCCACCGTAAAGGTTTTTCCAAGCTTCTCGTAAGCTAGTTGCCTGTGTTTCAGTCAATCTTCCATCGGTTTTCAATAACCCGAGTGGCAATGCTCCACGTTCGTATAAATTGCTGACATATTCCATCTCAGACAAGGCTTGTTTGAAGATTTCTTGTCCTAGCTTCATAAGCCCAACAGAAGTCAAGCCATCATGTGACTCTCCAATAGCAATCATAAGCTCATAAGGTTTGAACTTGACATTTCTCATATTGGATTGATTGATAGCTCCTGTTTCAGAGTTAGCTAATACAATATCAGCTCCTACAACTCGGTATCCATTAGCAATTCGTTTATTGACCGTAATAGATTGAGCGGGGAGCGGATGAAGTTCTAAGACTTGACCTGCAGCACTCACTACCGAAGTATATGAAACGCCATGCAGTGTGAAATCCTTAGCCATATGCTTTTTGAGATTGTATCCGTTCAGAAAATCATTGGCTTCGTGATTCAATTTGTTTACACGATTATCATTGATTTTTTCAATGGTGCCATTTTCATTTTCTTTGTATAGGTAAACTGGCATTGACCCGATTGTATTTGTAATCAAATCCAAACACGCTTTTGCAGTTGGTATTGCCATTAATTTTTCTTCCGTAACAGTATCAGTCGAAAATAAGCTATCCAATGTAAAAGGATATTGAGAGCCAGTTTCTTGAGTGTTATATAAAGCCCTTTTTTCAGTGTTCGGGAAGAAATAATTCATAAATCCCATGTGTTCACGACCTTTCGTAGAAATAAAAAAAGACCGCCACAATTGACGGTCTAGCGAGATATATTTTTCATTATCGAACCCTCACAGAACGAGCTAAGCACTGTGAGAGCTCTAAACGGAAAATAACTTCACTCAAGAACAAGAAGCTCGTGCAAAGCTCCCTGCTTCATAATGCTGATTTCTTATCAACATAGTTTGAGGTAGGAAATTCCTACCCCATGCTTCATTGACAAGACTACAACGAAAAGAGCGCAACAAGAAATGGAAGGTAAAAGTTGCATATTTTGGCACTTTAAAGTACCGAACTATAGCCAATGATTAGCTACACTTCGGAACTCTAAAATTACCATTTTACTTTCTGATGTAGTAATAATATTTAACAATGGATGGCTTAACTTCTTCGCAATCCGCCATTTTAAGTAGCATATTGCAATAATTTAAAGCTTCCCGTTCCGTATACCCACGTTCTTTAGCGTAAAGTAAAGCATCTCGTTTCAATTCTTTTGCAAAAGCTTTTTTACCCAATGTTGTTTGTTTGCTGTAGTCAATTACTGGTTCCAATGGTTTCACTTCCTTTCAAAAATTATGTATTGCCACTGCCTAAAAGGTGGGTTAAAAGACAGTGGCTTGAGAGTTGATGTTATATTATGCCATGATGTAGCATCTAAGTTGCAAGCCATTTTACTATAAACAGTTAGGCAATCTAACTGTCTAATACATATATACGCTCGCAACCTAAAAGTAAAGAGCACTGGCGAAATAATTTGACGCAAATTGCCCGAAGAATCAAAAATTGAATATTAATATTCAAAAACTCTATATTTCAAATACAAATTCTCGTTCTGTTTCATACAAATTGTTCTGTTCAAAATACATAGACACTTTCATAGCATTAAAGCTCGAGAACAAGTTATCTATCTTATTCCGTTCTTTGCTACCCTTAGAAATGTAAACTTTTCCATTCCTGAACTCGATTAGCCCGTTAGTGAAAGCTGATTCCATAAGTGGATTTGGTGCATATCGGAATTTACCTTCGTAAATAATACGCTGTAAATTTGATACCACATTTCCTAATTCTCTAGAATTTTGCTCGATTTTGATTGGGTCTTCTTCCATTGGCAACTTTTCAATTAATTTTTTAATCAGCGTGTAGCTGTATTTCGTATCATAAGCCACCGAAGCAATTCCAATGTCGTACTGGCTACATAAATTGATGATAATGTCAGCGATTTCTTCATAATCCACCACATCTTCCCCAACAGCTTGGCAGTATCCTTGTCGAGCCCACATAGCGTATGGTATTCGTTCAGCTTGCGATTTCTTTTCTTCCATGTTCTTTGGGTAATAAACTAAATTTTTCGTGTAATAGATGTCATTTGCTTGGTCGTATTTCATGAAAGTGATTGCAGTGTTATCTGTCGTGAGAGACAAATCTAAGCCGATTATGACTTGGCTTTTTCCACGCCACCAATTCCAATCTTTAGCTGGCTCAAATTTGCATTTTTTCAACGTATGACCATCTACAAAATAATTGCCATCACCTTCATTAGCTCCCAACCAAAGGTTTAAATTCTTGACTTTAAACAAGAAAAAGTCCTTTGGAATTTCCTTTTTGGTTTTGTAATCTTCATACAGTTTTTCTCGTAGCTCATCAACTTCAGCGACAAGTGGATTTGCTTCAGCCCACACTTTTGGATTTTCATATCGCTCAATTTCTTTGCCATCGACAATTATTTTTTCTCTTGGATTGTCGATAGTGAATATCAAGCCAAATTTTCTTGGATTCGACTCTTCTGAAAATGTATTCCTGCGTAACTCATCAACTGTTTCTTGCCAGTAATTAAAACCGTTTTCTACTGGGTAACTCGTGCTGATTTTAACAATCAACGGATTTCGAGGACCGAACTGTCCTGTTTCTAAGCTAGAGACCATTTTAAAAATTTCATTGGAAGCTCCAAGCTCATCTACACTTGCCATAAAAACCATTGTGCCATCTGCTTTACTTGCATCTCCTGAGAGAGCTATAATCTTACAATTCTTTGGAATGAACTCGAGATACGTCTTTTTGATATTAAAAAATGGCAACATATTTGGTGAACTTTTGATGATTCCTACAAGCTCGTCAAAAATAATGGTTGCTTGTTGCTTCGTGTTAGAACCGATGTAGTGCGTCTGATTCTCTTCATCGAGGAAAAACCCAATAATGTGAATAATACACGCCAGCACCGATTTAGCGTTTTTCCTTGCCACAGTTAATATGACTTCCCTTATCTTCCGCTTTGTAGGAAATTCTTTATAAGTCCAGCAAAAGATATTCTCAATCAGGAAAAATTGAAACAAAGCCAAATTATCGTACATTGACTCACCCGATTTAGCTCCCCGAGCAAAATTAAGCTGCTTAATAATTTCGCTCACCAGTGTTTCAATTTCGTGATTCCACATATAAGGATAATCATCTTGGTGCTGAAGGACATTGTATTCTCTCAAAAAATTCTCACATACTTTACGAACTTGTTTTGGAGCGACGATTTCGCCAGACAAAACTTTTTCTGCGTACTCAACTGATTTATTTGACATTCTTCGTCGCCTCCAATACTGCATAAACAGGGTTGATTTCTTGTTTCTGTTGGCTCTCCATCTGTTCCAACTTCCGTTCTTCAACTGTTATTTTTGCCATATCGTTCGCCAATCGTAATCGTTGAGACAGTGGCATACATAATGCAGTCATATGCTGGTTGATTTGCTTGTCTATTCCTATCATCCTTCGTTCGAGAGAACCAGCTTGGTCATCTAAAGGGTTTAAAGAATCAAGCAATTCTTTGAGTTGATACCACCTGTGAAGATACTGAGCTAATAAATTTAAAGAATCAGAATCTCCTTCGGTGAAATTGTCGTTTCTTTTTTTTAGTTTGTTAAATATTTTTTTTTCTTCTTTTTTTAACATTGGTGAAGCTTTGGGTTTTGTCTGATTAGTCACCACCATGGCTTCTGCTTCCTGTCTAGCTTGGATGTCATCTTTGGACATTTTCATTGTCATTTGAGCCACTGATTTTGAATTTCTGCCCAAAATAATCTCTCCTTTCAAAATAAAAAGCACTTTAGACAAGACAATTAATTTGCCCAGTCTAAAATGCTTTTTAAATCATTTTTATTTAATTGTTGATAATAATTTTTATGAATGAATATGTGATTTTTAGCTTTGAATACGTGCTTGTTATACCAGTATTCATAATGATAACTTTTGCCTTTATGATAAATTGTTTGGTTTTGTGGTATTGATTTTATCCCATAGCAATTAATTGCTTCACTAACTGAGCTATGTTCGCTTAGCAGTTCCCCATGTTTCTGTAAAACCACAGTTGGTTTTGCTGTATATTTGTTCCCATTAGCTCGATGAAAGCGGTCATGTTCTTTTGCATGATTCATATTTTCTTGATGAGTACACCATTCAAGGTTTTCAACGTCATTGTTGCTTGGGTCGCAATCAAGATGATTGACAAATGGCTTATTATCGGGGTTGGGAATAAATGCTTCAGCGACCAATCGGTGAACTGAATAATGTTTCTTTTTCTTTTGAGTAACATTTCTTTGAAATCTCTTGTAACCGTCCTTTGTTCCCAATTTTAATATTTTTTCATTACCTGTATATTTACTTATAGTTTTGATTTGTCCTGAGCTGGAAATTAAATATTTATTTCTGTCTCCTTCATCAAACTCCGCCCATTTTTCCATTACTATCACCTCTCATTTATATGATATTGAAATGGAATTGGCAGTAAGGAAAAAATTGGATTTTAGGGAAAAAGATTTGGTGCTCCAACCTGCAACGGGTCCTTTTGACTTCATACCTTTTTTCTAAAATCGGTAGGCGGGATATATTACTCCATAAAAAATAAACTTGTTCTCACAAGCTTCATTTAATTTGATTTGATTTTGAATAATTATATTCAAATTTTTATCTTTCTTATCTCATATCCTTTTTTATTAGCTACTTCATATACTTGATTTGCTGTATAATTCAATTCTGTTTTTGTTTTTGTGCCATCAGGTTTTTGTTCAACCAAATAAAAATTAAGACGACCTGGATTTGTTTGATGTTGCTCCACATATTTTGTAGTGTGTGATTGTTTAACTGATTCTGGTTTTGACTGTGATGAGTCGTTTAGCACTCCTGCTTCTGACTCAACATTTGTATCAGTGTTATTTTCTTCAGCCACAACATCATCTTCCGTTGCTTCAATTTGTTCAGCTGAAATACTTGGTTGTACGGTTACTATACCTAGGGGATTGTAAAAATCTTTGCTGGAAGGTTCAATTACCCATTCTCCATGAACTAACAAGCCATTCTTTTTTACCCAATCTTCAAAAGGAATTACATAAACTTGTGAAGCATCGCCTTCTTTTTTCTTTGTTTGTCCTTTGTAGCGAATTAATCCAGCTTCTTTAAGCAACTTTTTGTGGTCATAATATTTCGTTCTTGTGATTCTAAACTCCATTTTGGCTGTACCTTGAGGATATACACCAAAATAATTTCCATTGCTATCTTTATATTCTTTGTTGTCTGTGCTTTGAGATAAACTGACTCTATCTTTAAACGCTGAATACAGTAGAACAGCATCTCTTCCGCCTCGTGAATCCTCCATTATCCTATCATCAGAATATAAATTTTTGTTTGGAGCATAATGTTTGCTTTGGTCAAAATCTTTTTTCCATAAATAATTTGTCATATCGAATACGTCTCCTAAGAATTAATTTTTTATTATTTAGCAGAATATGAACTCATAAGCTGCCTTACTTCATCGGTTGCTTTAAAATAAAACACCAAATCTTTTCCATTTTTTTTATTCTTCGCCATATGTGACATTGGCACTTGATTTTCCAGCAAATAGTTTGCTAAGCCATAAGAGTGAATTGCAATCTTTATCATCATTCGTCCTCCAATATTTTAAGAGCCCCAGTTCATAGGAGCTCTTGATATTTTGAATATTAATTTTCAATTACCTGTATTCAACTTGATTTTGTTGTTTTTCATAACGGTCTTTAAGAATCCGATTCAGCATTTTGGTTACGTCTCTGTCTGTATTTTCAGCTTCTTCGCTCAATTTTTTGTATAGCAGCTCGTCAACATTTGCGCTTAATTTTCTGGTAGCCATATATATTTCCTCCTATAATTTAATTTGTTTTGAAATGTCCCTCTATCATATATGTACACCAACCACCTAAAAGTAAAGGGTCACATACAATATTTTTCAATATTATTTTATTGATATTTTTATCATAAGTAAGGCAATTTCCCGAAAAAGAAAAATCATCAATCAGCGAAAAAGAGTGCGTCAGCACTTCTTTTTTGCCCGTTAGTTGTTTTAGTTAGTTTTTAAGTTAGTTACTTAAGTTAGTTAGAGGTTACTTGGCGAACTAGTCTAGTCCGCTTGGTGAACTACTAGTAGTCCGCTCAGTGAGCTAGTAGTAGTTCATGTGGTGAACTAGTTATTTCTAGGGTGTTCGCTCAGTGAACTACTACAGTGAGGAAATAGTTTCATAGCATTGATATTGCAATTTTCTTTAATGAAAGAAAAAATTTCTCCAATTATTTTTCGTCTGCTTTCTTACATTCAATTTCTTTTCAATTTAATAATAGTGAAACTGAAATTGATTATACGGAGGCGACCAAAATGCTTATTGCTTTAGATGAAAATGGAAAAAGAATTGCAGCTCAAGATGCTCAAAAAGGAAATACATATAAATGTGAATGTTGTGGCGGAGAAGTTTTGCTGAAGAAAGGTGATATTAAAATTCATCACTTTTCACATATTGCTTTAGAAGAGTGCGATGAAATTTATGACAATACTATGTGTGAATGGCACATGAATATGCAAAATTACTTTTTGCCAGAGAACATTGAAATAGTATACACAAATGATGAAACTGGAGAACGTAGACGAGCAGATGCTAGGTTGGAACACAAAGGAAAAACGACCATTATTGAATTTCAACATTCACCAATGAGCAAAAAAGACATTCTTGCTCGAAGTGAGTTTTACACTGAAATGGGGATGGATGTGGTGTGGGTGTTTGATTTAACTCCTAAAGAGCAAAATGTAAACCCATATGCTTTAAAACAAAGCTATTATCATGAATACCCTATTTTTCAATGGAACTATGCTGATAAAAACATTCCCACTTGGGATGAACTTGAAAATTGCTACGATTACGAAGATGGAGACGAAGTGTTTGGCAACATTTACATCACTTTTTACTGCCAAGGTAATATCATGGTGCCAATGGCTTTTAACTCATCTAATATTCAATGGGGAGATAGCTGGAAATATTTTTACATCAAAGAAGATTTCCTTTTTAAAACAATAAAACAATTCAAAGAATATGTTTTCAAAATTAACCGTAACTATGACTCAATCAAAACAGATAGCAACGACTATTACCACATTCAATACAACATGAAGTATTTTTATTCTCCAATATATTATCGTAAAAACAATCCTTTAATACCTGAATTTGATTATGGAGATATTGCCACTGAAGACTCTAGGGCAAAAATGAAAAAATTTAAAATTGGCGACAAAATTAAAATTGTCGATTCTAAAGATGTTTTAACTGGCACCATTGCAAACATTGAAAAACCAGATGAGCTTGATAAACCAGTATTTGAAGTGCTTTTGGATGGAAATAAAAACATCGAGGATAAAACAGTAACAACAGCTCAAACAATGAAACTTTTAGCACACAAAACAGAAAAAGCAGAAAACAATCGCAACAAATTTATTGAATCTGTGAGCGAAATTTCAGAAGAAAATGCCAATTCAAAGTTTTCCAAGCTATTCAATGAAATGAACGAGGACAAATATGAAAAAACTCTTTTGCCAGAATTGATTGTTCAAGGCATATTGAAAAGAGATGCAATAAATCAAGAATAATCATCACTCAGGTTCACTGCTTCGCACTGGTTGAACGTAAAAAATAAATGAATGATATTTCACATTGAACACTGCTGAACGATGGTAGTGTTCATTTTTATTTATTTTAATTTTCTTCTGATTGCTCCCTTACATTGATTTTTTATTAAATAAAATAGTGTTGTAAATCAAATTTACAAGGAGGACAAAATGAAAGAACCAACATTGACTTATGACCAACTTGTAGCAAAAACGGAGCTAACCAATCGTGAGCAATTCCGTCTGACGATTTTCTCAGACAAAGCTGAAGAAGTTTACCTAATGAAGAAATTCATTCACATATTCAAGCTTTACCATTGTGGCACTCAAGTTCAATGCTTCAACTGGATTAATGATTTCAGAGCATCTAAAGGTTTGCCATCATGGAAAAGCACAGCTTCAGTGTGTCGCTATTGGAATGCTTCATTTAATGATTTGGATATGGAATATCATGATTTTTGCAATTATGAATAAAAAATTGTAAACAAAAAGGACTAGCAGATAATTGCCAGTCCTTTATTTTTATTATCCCTTGCGTTCTTGTTTGAAATAGTCAGGGCTAGCAGACAATCCACATTGCGTACATACCCTGTCTCCAGTTTGGGTTCCTAAATGATATTCTTTCACCACTTGAGGATGGTTACATGGCTTGTCTCCCCATTCTTTTCTAAGCTCCATGGCTTCAAGCATTTGCATATTCTCACCTCCCATTTCCAATAATTTCATTTTAACATAGCAAAATAGTTTGATTGTTTTTCTTGTTTGGAATTATTTGCCATTATACAATTGAAATGGAACTTAAAATTTCAAAATAGGAGATGATTCAAATGTCCGTTGAATTTCACAATACTTATGCTGGTCGCATGTTTTATGAGCATCATTTTCCACAGTTAACAAAGCAATTAGAAGACATTGGTGTTGAATTGAAACGTTCCAATGACTTGAAGAAACACGTAATTATTAAACAACTAGCAGATGAAATTGCTCCCTATGATTGCAAGACAGCACAAATCCTCGATGTTCTAGCTCAGTCATACGAATGACATGGTGGAGAAATTAAAGACAACTCTAATGGGAGTGGCAATTCTGCTACTCCTACTTTGTTTTTTTACTATGATACTGCTTATGGGTTTCCCTACAGATGAGGAGCAAGAAAAGATTGCAGAATTGAATCGGGAACGTGCTAAATGGAGATTGGAGTTCTATGAAGGAAAATAACACCACTTGTAGAATTTGTATAATTGTGGAAGGTGGTGAGATGAAGAATGACACAAGAAGAAAAGTTAAATAAAATATATCGGGTAAAGCACGTTATCCTTTTGCAAATTGTAAGAGATACATTGATTAAAAATGGACTGACCACTCGGGAAGATTTTAATGAAGAATTTTCGCTCAAAGTCGAGCAAATGGTAAACGATGAAGAAATGAAGAAGGAACTGCTGAATCATGTGTAATTAATACGTCTTGAACCCACTGCTTGTCCGTAGTGAACCGCTAACAGAATATAATGTGTAAAATGATTCAGGGACAATGCTACAATGCACTGTCCCATTTCTTATGGTTACATATATTCTCTTAAATTTTCTGCCACTTCATCTATCTCAAGGTCAAGGTATTGCGTAGTAACCGCCAGATTTGAATGTCCCAACGCTTTGCTAATGAGTGCGATATTTGCTCCCTTGTCATATAAACTTTTGGCATATGCACGTCTTATTGCGTGAGCATTGATATTTGATAAATTGTATCGTTTAGCGTATTTGTTCAGCTGCTTGGAAATAGTATTATTGGTCGATTTGCCATTGATACTGGTTCCTTTTTGAGTGATAAACAGGTAATTATTATCCTTCTTGTAATATGAACGAATTTTTTCATTTTGCTCTATTAGCACTCCATATAACTCAATAAGCTGTTCGTCTAATGGCAATTTGATATTGTTTCGATTCTTCATAATTGAACCTTCAAGATTTAATACTCCATTAGCAAAATCAATATGGCTTTCTTGTATCAATCCTAATGTGTTTATCCGAACTCCTGTTTTATACAATGTCAAAATGGCAACTGCATCTCGTAAGCCAATAAATGTGGTGGTGTCTATTAACGAAAGCAAAATATTCAAGTCATTTTCTTTTGCTCCAGCTTTGACTTGCTTATCGACCTTTATCTGGACAGTTAGCCAGAATTTCGATTCATACCACCCATTATTAAAAAACTTGCTTAGAACGGCTTTTAAGCACTTTAGACGAGTGCTTTTTGTCGAAGGTGATACTTTCATGCTATCGAGCCACTTGTAAATACTGTCAACATTGATTTCTTCAAGGTGCTTAATGCCAGTTGTTTCAAGGAATTGATTGAAAATTAAATGGTAATCATTGAGTGTCCGCTCTCGATAACCATTAAGCTCCATTTGCCTACATATCATAGCCAGTGCTTTTTCCGCTTCAAGTCCTTTAGGTGCTGTTTCTTTGGGCTTCAATATTTCAGGTTTAACTGAAATATCAAATATACCAATTTTTTTAGTCAAAATAAAAAACCTCCCATTTTCGCAAATTGGGAAGTTGACTTAATTGACGATTTTTTGAGGATAATTCGTAAAGGTTAGAATCCTTTTAGAAATCCCTACAACCGTCAAACCGTTGGTACTATTGAGTTGCTTAAGTATGAGATGGCGTCCCAGGAGCGATTCGAACGCCCGACCGACAGCTTAGAAGGCTGTTGCTCTATCCTGCTGAGCTACTGGGACTTAATAAAATAAGATATAAAACTTGTTTCAAAAATAAAAAAGGTCTTTATCATGTTTTATAAATGGAGCGGGTGATGGGAATCGAACCCACGACCAGAGCTTGGAAGGCTCTTGTTTTACCACTAAACTACACCCGCGCATCAATCAGCGACAATAATTAATATATCGCATATCAACCAAATTGTCAATGACTTTTTTAGGGTCGTGGGATCCCAATCCATTTATAAATGATAGTCTTTCGAGAGATCGGTCAACTCATTTCCATTGTATTCAAAGAAACGTACTTTGATATGACTTTGATCTTTGCATTCACAGATTGCATACGTCTTTTCCTTGCGACCACGAGGTAAGCGGATGCTGCCGGGATTGACGAAGACGATACCGTTCTTCTCAAACGATTCTGCCACATGAGAATGACCAAAAAACACGAGATCAGCATCGTACTCTTCTGCTTTGTAAGCAAGATTCATATAAGACATTTTGACATTGTAGAGGTGACCATGCGTGACAAAAAGGCGGAAGCCCTGCTCCTCTACAAGAACCTCATTTGGAAAATCTTTATGACCAAGGTCCATATTGCCCTGTACATTATGGAAATGACTCAGATGTTCATGGTCTGATTCCAATTCTGAATCACCACAATGAATCATCACATCCACCTGATTTTTGTGCAATTCCTGGATTTCCTTAAGTTCTTTTGATAGTCCATGACTGTCACTTACGACTAAGACATTCATTTAAGGTCCTCCTTTTTAAAAAAGGTTGTTTTTGCAGTCTTTGTTGCTCTTGAAAGTCGTTGATTTCCGCTCAAGGATGCTCGCTTTACGCGGGGCGTGCGGTGAGCCCACTCGTCACTTTGCGACATTGAATGCTCTCACCTGTCCCACTAATCCCGCAGGAGTCTCGCTCCTTGCTCTCCAATCAACTCGCACTAGGTGATTCTTAAAAGCAAGAATCTTTTCGAAGAGAGCTTAAATACCAACGTTAAATTATAATCAATAAAAATTAGAAGATATCATCCCACTGATTCCGAAGCTTTTTCAAAGCATTGGATCGGTGACTGATCTTGTTCTTTTCTTCAGGTTCGAGCTGTGCCATCGTCTTTTTTAAAGAAGGGACATAGAAGATCGGATCATATCCAAAACCATGATCTCCTATTTTTTCTTCGGTAATGACACCTTCACAAGTTCCTTTCACAATACTTGTCTCTTTCCCTGGTTGGGCAATTGCTAAAACAGAAACAAAACGTGCTGTCCGGTCGGACTCGTGAACGGACTTCAGTTCATATAACACTTTATCCATATTCGCTTCATCATTTTTCTCTTCCCCTGCATATCGGGCGGAGTATACTCCCGGTCTACCATCTAGAGCATCAATAACAAGGCCAGAATCGTCCGCGATGACCGGCTGATTGAATCGTTCAGCGATGGTTTCTGCTTTTATCGTCGCATTCTCTTCAAACGTTGTTCCGGTTTCTTCGATCTCTTCATGAAAATCAAGATCTCGTAATGAAACTACAGATACGTTGAATACTTCGAACATCGAGCAAAATTCTTTCACTTTTCCTTCATTATGGGAAGCAATGATGATTTCCTTCATGATTGCGAATTCCCAATCGAATACTGAATGTCACCAAGTGCTTCTTTTTGGATGTCGATTAATTCAGTAATCCCTTTGTCAGCCAGCTCAAGTAATGTTTGAAGCTGCTTATAAGAGAACGTTGCTTCTTCCCCTGTTCCTTGTAATTCAACGAATTCTTTTGCACCAGTCATGATGACGTTCATGTCTACAAGTGCTTTGGAATCTTCTTCATAGCAAAGGTCCAGGATTTCTCCCAATTCAGATGCAACACCTACTGAAGTTGCGGCGATGAATTCTTTGATCGGCATTTTCTTGATTACACCTTGTTCGACAAGACCATGAAACGCTATCGCCATCGCAACAAATGCTCCCGTAATACTTGCTGTTCGTGTTCCGCCATCTGCTTGTATGACGTCACAATCGATCCAACATGTACGTTCTCCTACTTCATCCAAGTCAACGACAGAGCGCAGGGCACGTCCAATCAATCGTTGGATTTCCATCGTACGTCCAGAAACTTTTCCTTTACTGGATTCTCTGATATTCCGTTGTTCTGTTGCTCTTGGAAGCATGGAGTATTCTGCCGCAATCCAGCCTTTCCCCTGATTTCTCATAAATGGTGGTACACGTTCTTCAATACTCGCGTTACAAATCACCTTCGTATCCCCTACTGAGATTAAGACAGACCCTTCTGGGTGTTTAACGTATTCTGTTTCTATATGTATGTTTCTCAATTGATCGTTTGATCTTCCATCCGTACGCATAATCGCTTCCTCCTCTATGTTTCGAACACTATCGGTTAGTATGACCAACTTCAACTAAAATTTTCGAGAACTTCATCCATTACATAGGAAAAAGGCGGCTAAAATAACCGCCTCAGTTCTTACTAATGGTAACATATTTGTATTTTAAAATTCTACTTTATTCACATTTACAGGCCTTGAGACAGGTTCCGTCAATTTCTTTCCTTCCTCGTTCAATACTTCGCTTTTCCCGTTCACTGTCACCAAGACTTTATCGACTCCGGCTATCTCAGTGAGAGACAAGACGAGGGAATTCAAGACCGCATCTGAAATCGCTGTGTTATTCTGTTCACTTAAAATGGCTTCATTAAAATTCAGCGTCACGACACCACCTTCTTCAACCGGCGCACTGACAAGTTCAACCGTGTTTCGGAAATCCGTGAGTAAGCCCGATTGAAGCGCTGGTCCGCTCAATAACTCGTCAACCGTTGTTTTCACTACATTATCTTTTCCAGAAACGACCCTTGTGACAGGCACATAATAATACTCTCCACCGTTCTGTCCGATGAAATAGACCGTGACCGTCTGACTACCTGTGACATCGACAACGCCATTCGTCTCAATGTTGATTCCGTCTGATCGACTTACACTATCTCCAATCGGCGTTTGGTTGACCGGCATTACTTTTTGGTCGATACCATTGATACGGATTTTTACCGCTGATACATTATCAAATTGAGTAAGCGTGTATGTTAAAGATTGGAGGATCTTCTGCTCATCTTCTGGAGCATACTCTTTGAACTCATCTGAGAAATCCACGACTGCAGTGCCTTGATCAATGTTCAGATCCAACACTTCAGTGCCAGCTGGTAACACAGCTCTCATACCATTTGGAATCATGTTTGATACCTTGCCATCTTTAATCAGATGTTCAACAACCTCTTTTGCAGGTTCCTGAGATAACGGCAAGTTCATTGTTTGAGGAACGACCAGGCCGTTTTCATCAATCAAGTAAACTTGCAATTGTTGTGCTTCAGTCGCTCCAGCAGGAGCATCTTTACCATGAGCCATAGCATCCGTGTCTTGCCCATTCTCATCTAGTGACTCCCCATCTTCAAGGTAGTTCACTTCTTGAGGCGGATCGATTTCATTATTTGTTTTTTCCGTTAACAGTCCACATCCTGAAGTTCCGATTAATAGACCTGTTAAAAGAGAGATGAATACGATTCTTCTCTGCTTTTTTCTCATTCCTTTCCCTCCCACAGTGGTTTGTACTACTATATATACGAGCTATTCGTACGATTAGACCAACTTGTATTATTTTAGAAAATGGAATGTAAAAAAAAGAGCATCCCACAAAGGGAATGCTCCTTCACAAATCGATATGTTCAATGTACTTGACGCTTTGGTCAAACCACTCTCTTGAAAGTCTATTGAAGATCTCACTGGAACCTGTGGTGAAAAACCTGTGTTCAGGCATTTGATCAGCAGTATTCAACAATTGATTATAATATAAAATCGTACTTACCTCACGAGCGGTTTCAGAACCAGATGAAATAATCGTTACATCCCGGCCCATGACTTCTTTAATCACCGGCATCAAGATAGGATAATGTGTACAGCCTAATATGAGCGTATCAATGGGCAGTTTTGTGAATGGTGCTAACCGTTCATAAACGATCCGCTTCGTATCTTTATCATGAAGCATTCCGCTTTCAACTAATGGTACGAATTCTGGACACGCCAAACTGTGCACATTCACCTTACTATCTATGTTATGCAAAGCTTGCACATAGGCTTTACTTTGAATGGTTCCTTCTGTCCCGATGACTCCGATTTCACGGTTCATCGTTACTTTGATAGCTGCTCGTGCACCAGGATGGATGACACCGACCACCGGAATCGATAAGGATTGTTGTGCTTCTTCCAATACTGCGGCAGTTGCTGTATTGCAAGCAATGATCAACAGCTTGATATTCTTCTCCAATAGATAGTGAATCATATTCCATGTAAAAGTCCGTACTTCATCTAATGGACGTGGTCCGTATGGACAACGAATGGTGTCACCAAGATAATAGATTTTCTCTTTAGGTAGCTGCCGCATCACTTCACGAGCGACCGTCATACCGCCAACGCCAGAATCAATAATTCCAATCGGTCTTTTCAAGTAAACCCCTCAATTTCTATGTATGTCTAGTTCGGATGATACATATCCATCTTGTCATACAGCAGATGCAGACTTTGATGGAGGTTTTCGATCTCCTGATCGGAAAACTGTTCGGTCAACTCTTTTAAATAATTCTGTCTTCGCTTGATGACCTCTTCTATTATTTCGTACCCTTTATCAAGTTTCTGTATTCGGACGACACGACGGTCTTTCGGGTCCCGAACCCGTTGGACGAGACCGTTCTTTTCCATTCGATCGATCAAGTCCGTCGTTGTGCTGTAAGCGAGGTACATTTTATTAGATAAATCACCGATAGTCATTTCATTTTGTTCAAACAACCATTGCAATGCAACGAATTGTGGAGGGGTTATTGAGAAATCATTGAGGATTTCTCTCCCTTTTTGTTTAATATGTGCAGAAATCATTCTTAATGCTTTTTCCATTTCATTGATTTTTTCTTGTTTTAAATCCAAAGACGTAACCTCCTGAACAAACTGTTACATCTATTTTGATTGGTTTAGTCGTATTTTTCAACTCTTATTATTTTGTCCTTGCAACTATCTTGTTAATTCATGGGCTTTCTGTCCTCAATTTCAGTGAAATCATCATTTGAGGGATAGATTCAGCCTCTTTCTATCCTCCATTTCAGCGAAATCTCCATTTGAGGGATAGATTCGGCCTCTTTCTATCCTCTATTTCAGTGATATCTCCTTTTGAGGGATAGATTCAGCCTCTTTCTATCCTCCATTTCACCGAAATCTCCATATGAGGGATAGATACAAGGCTTTTCGATCCGCGTAACCCCCAAAAATCTCCAATTGACGGATAGTAAAAAACGCCTGACTCCTACATGGAAGTCAGGCGGCTTTCTTTAGTTCAAGAAATGCTTTTGTACATATTCTTTCACTTTTTGATCGGAGTCCATTTCAAGGATTGTATCAATGTGTGATGCAATGGTCTCTTTGCTCAATTTAATGAGCTGTGAGCGTGCTGGAAGGATGGATGTCGCACTCATGCTGAATTCATCCAGTCCAAGTCCGAGTAAAATCGGAATCGCGATTTCGTCTCCAGCCATTTCTCCACACATACCAGCCCATATACCTTCTTTATGTGCCGCTTCAATGACACTTTTGACCAGACGTAAAATCGCCGGGTTATACGGTTGGTATAAGTAGGAAACCTGCTCATTCATTCGGTCAGCGGCCATCGTGTATTGGATGAGATCGTTCGTACCGATACTGAAGAAATCCACTTCTTTGGCAAAAATGTCTGCCATGACTGCTGTAGAAGGAATTTCAACCATCATACCAATCTCAATTCCATCAGAAACTTCCACATTTTCCGATTGAAGCTTTTCTTTCTCCTCCATCAAGATTGCTTTTGCTTGGCGGAATTCGTCCAATGTAGCAATCATCGGGAACATGACTTTCAAGTTTCCAAACGTACTTGCTCTAAGGAGAGCTCGTAATTGAGTACGGAAAATGTCCTGCTTGTCCAGACACAAACGGATTGCGCGATAGCCGAGGAACGGATTTAATTCCTTCGGAAGGTTCAAGTATGGAAGCTCTTTATCCCCACCGATGTCCAAGGTTCGGATGACAACCGGCTTTCCTTCCATTTGTGAAAGGACCTCTTTATAAGCTTCAAATTGCTCTTCTTCTGTCGGCAACTGGTCGCGGTTCATGTAAAGGAACTCTGTGCGGTAAAGACCGATACCTTCAGCGCCGTTATTCAACACACCTGGAAGATCCTTAGGTGTTCCGATATTTGCTGCCAGCTCGACGTGTACATCATCGGAAGTAATCGTACGCTCGTTGACAAGCTTCGCCCATTCCTTCTTCTGCTCGAGATATTGGTTCCGTTTCTCTTCATAAGTGGAGCGCTCATCTTCGGTTGGATCAATGATAACCTCACCATCGATACCATCAATGATGACGATCGTTCCATTCTCTACAGAATCTGTTATCTTTTTAGTACCGACAACAGACGGAATTTCCATGGAGCGAGCCATGATAGCTGAGTGGGAAGTACGTCCTCCGATATCTGTCGCAAATCCTTTGACGAACTTACGATTCAATTGCGCTGTGTCAGAAGGCGTCAGGTCATCCGAAATGATGATGACTTCATCCGTAATCATACTTGGCGTATTGAATTCTACACCCATCAAATGAGCTAAAATACGCTTTCGAACATCACGGATATCTGCCGCTCTTTCCTTCATATATTCGTTGTCCATATTTTCAAACATGGATATGAACATACCTGTGACTTCATCAAGTGCAAATTCTGCATTGACGTTCTCTTCGTTGATTTTCTTTTTTACATTATCGATCAGTTCTGGGTCTTGTAAGACAAGAAGATGGGCAGCAAAGATTGCTGCCTTATCTTCTCCAAGTTCTTTTTCAGCATGTTCTTTGATCGCTTCAAGTTCATTCTTCGATTTTTCAATCGACTGTTGAAAACGTTCGACCTCTTGAGCGTGATTCTCAACCGCTTTTTTTTCGACGTCAAGAGCTGGGTTTTCAAGTCTGAATGCTTTTGCAATTGCAATCCCAGCTGATGCACCGATACCTGTAATGCGTTGACTCATTACTCAGCCAGTCCTTCTTCCTTCAAAAGATTGCTAAGAGAAGACAATGCTTCTTCTTCATCATTTCCGTCTGCTTTAATTGTGATTTCAGAACCTTGCTGAATACCCAGGGACATGACACCCATGATCGACTTTAAGTTAACGGTCTTTTCTTTGTGGACCAATTCAATTTCTGAGCTGAACTGCCCTGCTTTGTTTACCAATGTTGTTGCTGGTCTTGCGTGGATCCCTGACTCACTTGTTACTTTGAATGTTTTTTCTGCTGCCATAATGCATCTTCCTTTCTATTTTTCAATTGAGATGATGTTTTCTTCACCGAGATCTACAGATCCAGACTTCTCTATTGTTACTTTTTCTCCATCTTGGAGATTTGTAAACACAATTGGTGTGATTGTTGATGTTGCATGTTCAGCAATGTAGTCAATATCGGCTTTCATCAGCTCTTGACCTTGCTTCACTTCATCACCTTGCTCAACCAATACTTCGAAACCTTCTCCTTTTAGGTTGACCGTATCAATACCGAAGTGGATCAGGATCTCTCTTCCATCGGTCGTTTCAAGTCCTATTGCGTGCTTCGTAGGGAATACGTTCATGATCTTTGCATCCGTAGGGGCAACTACTGTACCTTCTGTCGGTTCAATCGCAAAGCCGTCTCCCATCATTTTCCCTGCAAAAACTTCATCCGGCACTTCTGTAATTGGCATTAATTTTCCTTTGATTGGGGAATGAATTGTCTTTTTACTCATTTCAACATCTCCTTTCAAAGATTCAGGGTTTACATCTTCAATTTGCTCTTGAACTTCTTCTTCTGGATCAACTTCCACTTTACGCGGACGTTTACCTTTCATGATGTCTTGCATTTGCGATTTGATGGAATCGGAACGAGGACCAAAGATTGCTTGAATATTGTTCCCTACTTCCAATACTCCAGATGCACCTAATTTTTTCAATCGATTCTTATCGACTTGCTTCACATCATTAACGGAAACACGTAGACGCGTAATACAAGCATCCAGGTGAGAGATGTTCTCTTGTCCGCCAAGTCCTTCAAGGATGTTATATGGAAGATCATCAGCTTCACCAGCTTGTGATCCTTCTTCATCGTCTTCTTCGACATCTTCACGTCCAGGTGTCATTAAGTTGAACTTACGGATCGCAAATCGGAAGCCGAAATAATAGATGACCGCAAAGACCAAGCCTACCGGAATGACGAGCCACCAATTAGTCTGCGGGTTGATGACACCAAACAGGATGTAGTCAATCAAACCACCTGAGAATGTCATACCGATTTTGACATCTAACAAGTGCATCGTCATGAATGACAGTCCAGCAAAAATCGTATGGATACCGAACAATACTGGTGCTACAAATAAGAATGAGAATTCAATCGGTTCTGTAATACCAGTCAAGAAAGAAGTCAATGCTGCAGAAGCCATAATCCCTGCTACGACTTTCTTACGTTCTGGTCGTGCTTCATGGTAGATCGCAAGTGCTGCAGCTGGTAATCCGAACATCATGAATGGGAATTTACCTGTCATGAATGTTCCTGCGGTCAAGTTTTCAACACCATCTTTTATTTGTTCAAAGAAAATACGTTGGTCACCACGTACGAGCTCTCCAGCTTCATTCGTATAAGATCCGAATTCAAACCAGAACGGTGCATAGAAAATGTGGTGAAGTCCGAATGGAATCAACGCACGCTCAATCACACCGAATACGAATGCTGAAAGTGTCAAGTTCGCATGAACCATGTTTTGTGAGAACGCGTTCAAGCCATCCTGTACTGGTGGCCATATGAATGTCATGATAATTCCTAGGATGACTGCACTCGCTGCAGTTGCAATCGGAACAAAACGCTTTCCAGCGAAAAATCCTAAATAAGATGGAAGTTCAATATTGTAAAATTTGTTGTACATATAAGCGGCAACAATACCGAGTATGATACCGCCGAATACTCCAGTCTGTAACGTCGGGATGCCCAGGACGAGGGCAAAGGCCGGATCAACATTTTCTCCAGTCACATCTGCAATTTCCAGACCTTCAATCACGCTCATCGTGACATTCATGATCAAGAATCCTACAGTTGCGGCAAGACCTGCTACTCCGTCACCACCAGCTAATCCGATGGCTACCCCAACCGCGAAGAGTAAGGCCAAGTTTCCGAATATGATTCCCCCAGCCGATTCCATGACTGAAGCAATCAGAACCATTACATCATTCTTCAAGAATGGCGCCATTTTAAGTAACGTTGGATTTTGCAATGCATTACCAAATGCAAGGAGAAGTCCTGCTGCTGGTAAGATTGCAACCGGTAGCATCAATGCTTTACCGACTTTTTGTAACGTACCAAACGCTTTTTGCATTCCCTTTACCTCCATTGACAGATTTTTATAGTTTCACAATAAAAAAGAATACGTTTACATCATTGTGCTTACGAGTGCTAAAAAATAAAAAAAAGCATGAGTAAAGAACGAAACACAGCTAAAAATAGGTTCCCCCATTTTCTGTATTTCAACCTTCTTCACTCATGCCTGATCGAATCAGTAACACGTAAAGTTCATCTATTCTTTTTTATTGAGATGAAAGCCTTTGCAAATGCATGGTTAGATAAACGGCTTCTGCATCTGAAACAGTCTTACCTAACCGACGCTGCATCACTTTCATGAGTTTCCAAGCAGTATTGTAGCATACCGGATATTCTTCTTTCAAGACTTTTGCTAAACGATCTTGATTCCCGACTTGTTCTCCTGATTCAATCCGATCGATTCCACGACGGAGATGTTGGATCAACCGCATGTAATTGATGCTGCTTTTATCAATCGAAATATCCAACTGTTGCTCTATCATTTGAATCAGCGTATTCATCAATTGGGAGTATCTATTGATTTGGGAAAGAGAACGGTTGGTTGCAGCACTGTGTAGATGAAGGGCGATGAACCCTATTTCGCCATCAGGCAAGTGGACATTCAGGTGCTCTTCAATCATTTCGACAACCTCTTCCGCAACAGAATAATCCTTCGGATACATCAATTGCGTTTCTTTCAGGAATGGATTAACGATATCCAGCCCTTGCTGAACTCTTTTTATGGCAAAGGCAATGTGGTCTGTCAACGCGATATGGATATGTTCATCGAACTTGACATCCAATTTTCGCTCGCTGTATTGGATGATATCGTTCATGACTAGAATGATGGATTCATCCACTTGTGCGATGAGCTGTTTATATTGATGTTGTTTCTCCTCATCCTTCATCACATATAGCTTGTCTGCATCAGAAGATTCCAGCTGATCGCCGGCTTTTTTGGAAAAACCGATTCCTTTTCCAATCAGAACAGCTTCTTGTTCATCTGGACTCTGCGCGATGACCACATTATTATTGAGAACTTTAAGTATTGTATAATGGGCAACCATGTTATGCCATTCCTTTCAAACAAAAAAACCTTATGAAACGTCAACATCATATCGAATCCATTCGGAATCGTCAACTTTTATGCTAAAACCATACAACAAAAAAAAGAGCGGCTTTCAACAGTTTGAAAGCCGCAAACCTCTAAATCTCCAACTCGCCAAGCCGCAGTAGCTCGACGACAGCCTGGGAGCGCCCCTTGACACCTAATTTCTGCATCGTATTAGAAATGTGATTTCGAACTGTTTTTTCACTAATGAAAAGTTGTTCTGCAATCTCCCTGGTTGTCTTGTCTTGAACAAGAAGTTCGAATACTTCTCTCTCCCTTTTTGTAAGTAGAGGCTTCGGTCGGTAGTGTTTATCTTTCAATGATTTCACCCCTCCTTGCATGGGCTAACGAGCTGCGGTCATGCAGAAAAGATATTTAGTCAACATATCATATGAAGGGATGAAAATGGTCGTGACTTGCCACTACCAAAAAATTATCTTAGGCAGTAACGGATTTTTTCATATTTTCCATTCGTTCGACCATACTTCCTGTCCACTTGGCAGGTTTTCCTTGTGTTTTATCGATATGAACGATCCGTCCTCTTCCAACGAAAACTTGCTCTTTTTTCTCATTTTCAGCCATGTAATGCAAGTCAATCGATGTCGTTCCGATGGCGGCAATCTTCACATAAATCTTCAAAGCTTCATCAAAAAACACTTGCTTAATATAGTCACACTGCAAATCGGAAACAACTGGAATGGTTTCACTCCCAGGCTTACTCCACTCTTGCATGAATCCTAACGCTTTAAACAATTGGATCCTTGCATCCTCGAAGTAAATAAAAGGAACCGTGTTATTCAAATGATTGAACGGGTCGACTTCGGAAAACCGGACTTTGACCTCCGTATGAAAGTGAAATTCTTCTACCCAATTTTCCCATTCTTCTATATATGCGATTCTTTTCATAATGGCCTCCTTATATGTAAAAAACAAGGACTGACCCCATATCCGATGTTGAGTCAGTCCTTGTAGCATCCATGCAAAATTTGAAAATTATTGTGCGTCTGATCCGAAGAAGCTTCGGAAAGATTGTAAAGTTGTGTCACGGTTCAATGCCGCGATGGAAGTCGTCAATGGAATTCCTTTCGGACAAGACTGGACGCAGTTTTGTGAGTTACCACAAGATGCAAGTCCACCATCTCCCATAAGCGCTTCCAGACGTTCTGCCTTATTCATCTCTCCAGTTGGATGAGCATTGAATAAACGTACTTGGGATAATGGAGCAGGTCCGATGAAGTCAGACTTGTCATTTACATTCGGACAAGCTTCCAAACACACTCCACATGTCATACATTTAGATAATTCGTAAGCCCATTGACGCTTTGTTTCAGGCATACGCGGTCCTGGTCCGAGGTCGTATGTTCCATCGATTGGAATCCAAGCTTTCACCTTTTTCAATGCGTCGAACATTCGGCTACGATCCACTTGAAGGTCACGTACGACAGGGAATGTCGCCATTGGTTCTAAACGGATCGGTTGTTCCAATTGATCGACAAGAGCTGTACAAGATTGACGAGGCTTCCCGTTGACGACCATGGAACAAGCTCCACATACTTCTTCTAAACAACCCATTTCCCATGTAATAGGAGTTGTTTTTTCACCATTACTATTGACAGGGTTTCGGCGGATTTCCATTAAAGCCGAAATGACGTTCATATTCGGGCGATAAGGGATTTCAAATTTTTCATCATAAGCTGCTGAATCAGGGTTATCCTGACGTTTCACAATAAATTGAATCATTTTTTTCTCTTCAGCCATGATTATTATTTCGCTCCCTTCTTCTTAGAGTAGTCACGCTTACGAGGTTCGATGAGCGATGTATCGACATCTTCATACTCAAAGTCTGGACCATTCTTCTCTGCGTTGAAGATCGCTTTTGTTGTCTTCAACCATTCTTCGTCGTTACGATCCGGGAAGTCTGGCTTATAGTGCGCGCCACGACTCTCATTACGGTTCAATGCACCGATTGTGACGACACGTGCCAATTGCAACATGTGCCAAAGCTGACGAGTAAAGGATACACCCTGGTTACTCCACTTCGAAGTGTCATTGATGTTGATGTCTTTGTATCGTTCCATCAACTCTACGATCTTGTCATCCGTTTCTTTCAACTTATCGTTATGACGAACAACGGTCACATTCGCGGTCATCCATTCACCGAGTTCTTTATGAAGCTGATACGCGTTTTCCGTACCATCCATCTTCATGATCTGTTCGAGATGATCTTGCTCTTTCTTCACTTGGCGCTCATAAACCGTAGAAGAAATGTCTTCAGTCGTCTTCTCTAAACCACTGATGTATTCCGCTGCCTTAGGTCCTGCAACCATTCCACCATAGATGGAAGATAGCAAGGAGTTTGCACCTAGACGGTTTGCACCGTGTTGTGAGTAATCACACTCTCCGGCAGCAAATAGACCCGGAATATTCGTCATTTGGTCGTAATCAACCCACATACCACCCATAGAATAGTGGACGGCAGGGAAAATTTTCATAGGTACTTTACGTGGATCATCACCCATGAATTTCTCATAGATTTCAATGATTCCACCGAGTTTGATATCCAGTTCTTTCGGATCTTTGTGGGAAAGATCGAGGTATACCATGTTTTCACCATTGATACCTAGCTTCTGTCTCACACAAACATCAAAGATTTCACGTGTCGCGATGTCACGCGGAACGAGGTTACCGTAAGCTGGATACTTCTCTTCAAGGAAATACCAAGGCTTACCGTCTTTATAAGTCCAAACTCTTCCACCTTCACCACGCGCAGATTCACTCATAAGACGTAACTTATCGTCCCCAGGAATGGCTGTCGGGTGAATCTGGATGAATTCACCGTTCGCATAGTGGACACCTTGCTGATAAAGAGCGGAAGCAGCCGCTCCTGTATTAATGACAGAGTTGGTCGATTTACCGAAAATGACTCCAGGTCCACCTGTCGCCATGATGACCGCATCAGACTTGAAGCTTTGAATTTCTGAAGTCTTCAAGTTTTGGGCAACGATACCACGGCAAACATTGTCATCATCAAGGACTGCAGATTGGAAATCCCAACCTTCGTATTTTGTGACAAGACCTTGTACTTCGTAACGACGAACTTGCTCGTCAAGTGCATATAGTAACTGCTGTCCTGTTGTAGCCCCAGCAAATGCTGTTCTATGGTGTTGCGTACCTCCGAAACGACGGAAGTCCAATAGACCTTCTGGTGTACGGTTGAACATGACACCCATACGATCTAGCAAGTGGATGATACCTGGTGCAGCATCACACATCGCTTTTACAGGAGGTTGATTCGCAAGGAAGTCTCCTCCGTAAACTGTATCATCGAAATGTTCCCAAGGAGAATCCCCTTCTCCTTTCGTATTGACAGCCCCGTTTATTCCACCCTGTGCACAAACGGAGTGAGAACGTTTAACTGGAACGAGTGAGAACAGATCAACGTGCATTCCTGCTTCAGCGGATTTGATGGCAGCCATCAATCCTGCCAATCCACCACCAACAATTATGATATTACCTTTGCTCATCGTGACTCACTCCTTATAAAATTGGTAGGTTTGTCGCTATAGAAGCAAACCATTCTGGATAAACGAATGCGAAGATTGAACGCATTCCGATAATGGATACCGCAAAGAAAATACCCACCGTTACATAAGTGAGAATCTTTTGCGAACGTGGAGATACAGCAAGTCCCCAGCTGACAAAGAATGACCATAATCCATTCGAGAAATGGAATACAGTTGATAAGACCCCAACCACATAGAATCCAATCATGATCGGGTTATCAAGGATTTCTTCCATCATATTGAAATTCACTTCTGCTCCGAAAGCAGCTGCGACACGGGTTTCCCAAACGTGCCAAGCAATGAAAATAAGTGTGATGATCCCTGTAACACGCTGAATCATGAACATCCAGTTACGGAAGTAACCGTAGCGGTTCACATTGTTTCGAGCCTGGAATGTTATGTATAGCCCGAAGACAGCATGAAAGATGATCGGTAGGAAAATAACGAAAATTTCAAGGAAATAACGGAATGGAAGTGTCTCCATAAAGTGTGCTGCAGCATTAAACTCTTCACGACCTCTAGTCGCAAAATGGTTAACGGTCAAGTGTTGAACTAAGTATAGACCAATTGGTATGACACCAAGTAATGAATGTAATCTTCGTAAAGCAAAGTCCTTGTGTTGTGCCATGTCTACGCCCCCTTTTAGATAAATGTTGCCGCTGCAATTTCAAATAATTTCAAAATTCCGATCATGCGCTCAGGTAAAAATCGCCTATCAGAGACAAGCTCCGACAAGAATTGATAACATGTATATTGTACTCTCATCATATAAGAGCGTCAAGAAAACGAATACATTTGGATGTCAGAAAGTTCTAGACTATGAAAGCCTTTTCTTATAAAGGTGCATAAATGGTGGTGGAATAATATTATTAGGAGATTCACAAAATCGCTTTGGACCATTCAATCAATTAAGCTATAATAGAATAATGATGAGGAAGGAAAGGAGAGGTTATATGAAAAAAGACAAGAATATCCTTCCACAACCTAGTGAAAAAGAAGCATACTTATTCGGGTATGAATTGTTAAGGGATGTGCTCTTACCTGAATTGTTCGGAAAAGATGATCATAGTCTACTATATTGGGCTGGTAGAACGTTAGCCCGTAAATACCCCCTATCCTCGAACGAGGAAATCATCCAGTTCTTCGCTAAAGCGAATTTTGGGGAACTGACTCTTCTATCTGAAAACACGAAAGAAATGACATTTGAAATGACCTCGGAACGTATTGGGGATTTGCTGAAGCAACGTAAACATGACTCTTTTCAATTGGAAGCAGGCTTCTTAGCAGAACAGATCCAGCAGCGGAAAGAGAAGATAACAGAATCGACTGAAGAAGTGAAACGTGGCAAAGTCGATAAAATCATTTTCAATGTCCAATGGGATCGCAAAGATGAAGTGAAAGACTCAGAAGACACACCAGTTTCATAGTTTTACATAAAAAAACAGGACTGATCTGAAGCACGAAGTTGAAACTTGTGCTCAGATCAGTCCTTTTTTAATTTGTCTTTACTATTCTTCCTGTTCCTGTTCTTGCTCAGTAAAGTAGGAAACGATGTTTTCCGCAACTGAGCTTGGAATCTTCGCATCCACAAGTTCATCAACGGAAGCTTGCTTGATTTTCTTGAACGAACCGAAATGTCGTAGCAGTGCTTTCCTTCTCTTTTCACCAATGCCCGGTATTCGGTCAAGACTGGATTGGACCATTCCTTTTTCACGAATCTGCCTGTGGAAAGTGATCGCGAACCGGTGAACTTCGTCCTGTATCCGTTGTAAAAGATAGAATTCCTGACTGTTGCGAGCGAGAGGCACCACTGTAGGTGGATCGCCCATCATCAGTTGTGCTGTATTATGCTTGTCATCTTTCACGAGACCACAAACTGGGATGGATAGACCAAGTTCGTTTTCCAAAACATCAATAGCTGCACTGATCTGCCCTTTTCCACCATCGATGATGATTAAGTCCGGAAGAGGAAGGTCTTCTTTCAACACGCGGGAATAACGTCTGCGTGTCACTTCTCTCATTGAAGCGTAATCATC
Source organism: Rossellomorea aquimaris (assembly GCA_020524245.1). GTDB lineage: Bacteria > Bacillota > Bacilli > Bacillales > Fictibacillaceae > Pseudalkalibacillus. The sequence continues at coordinate 468,145 of JAIVLN010000001.1, forward strand.
AGGTCCTTCGACGGTTTTGATTTTATATTTACGATACTGCTTCTTATTCGGTCTTCCATCTGTGAAGACGACCATCGCCGATACAGGATTCGTCCCCTGGATGTTAGAGTTATCGAAGGCTTCAATCCGGTTAGGCGTTGCAATCCCTAACTGTTCACCTAGATTTTCGACCGCATTGATCGTCCGTTCTTCGTCCTTCTTTATCAACTCGAACTTCTCACTTAAAGCAATCTTGGCATTTTTCGTTGCCAGATTGACAAGGTCTTTCTTCTTGCCTCGTTGAGGCTGGGTAACGTCGATTTCTAACAATTTCTCCAAAAGGTCGCTCTCCACATGTTTGGGTACCAGAATTTCTTTTGGCATGATGTGGTTCTTTTGCAAATAAAATTGTCCGACGAATGATAAGAACTCTTCTTCTGGATCGCCATAAACCGGAAAGAGTGACACATCCCTTTCAATAAGTTTTCCTTGTCGCACGAAGAAAACTTGGACACACATCCAGCCCTTATCGATGTGATAACCGAAAACGTCACGGTCTTTTTGATCGGTATGAACCATCTTCTGTTGTTCCATAACGGACTCGATATGACGAATCTGATCCCTCAGTTCCTTGGCGCGTTCGAACTCCAACTCCTCTGCAGCCTTTTCCATCTTTGCTTGAAGGTCTTTCTTCACCTCATGGTGCCCACCATTCAGAAAACGGATGATGGCTTCGACCATTTCACGATTCTGTTCGTCGGTCACTTCATACACACAAGGTGCGAGGCATTGGCCCATATGATAATACAGGCAAACGCGGTCTGGCATCGTTCTACACTTACGAAGCGGATAGATGCGGTCCAATAGTTTCTTCGTTTCGTTTGCTGCATACGCATTCGGATATGGACCGAAGTATCGGCCTGTTCTCTTTTTCACATTGCGTGTCGTAATCAACCTAGGCTGTTTTTCGTTCGTAATCTTAATATATGGATAACTTTTATCATCCTTCAACATGACGTTGTATCTTGGATCGTGCTTTTTGATCAGATTCATTTCTAGCACAAGCGCTTCAAGGTCAGATGAAGTGACGATGTATTCAAAATCCTCGATTTCAAGTACAAGTCGTTGTGTTTTTCCGTCATGTGAACCTGTAAAATAAGAGCGTACTCGGTTACGTAAGTTCTTCGCTTTTCCTACATAGATGATGTTACCGTTACGGTCTTTCATTAAATAACATCCCGGTTGGTTAGGAAGAACTGAAAGTTTTTGTTTCAATTGTTGTTTCATGATGTCCCCCCTTTTGGCGTTCTGATGGTAGGGTCCCACTCATATAGTTCAATTTCATTATAGATCGGATCGACCAGATGGTTGGATCGGAAGACTTTGACTTTTTTCACGTAAGGCGTATAGTCGATCCCCTGATAGGCAAAGCCATTCAAAACCCGGTCGGTAATCAGAATTCTATGATTCTTCAATTGATTGATTTCCTCTTGGAACAAATGATAACGATACGTTTTTTTATAATAAAAAGATGCATTCAAATAATCAAAGACCCGTTCTTCTTCCCATGTAAAAACAGCTAACTGGCCTTCCAGCTCGCTTACATATTCCATTAGCTGATAGGAAGCCGGTTTTTCCGCTCTGATTTCTTCAATTTGGAAGACTCCCTTTACCGATTGTAACATCAACAGGGGAACAAGTGTTAGTATGAGGGCTCCCCTTTTGCCTTTGCCTATGTTCAAACTTCCTGCTGATTGCATCAGAAGTAGGATCGTCAACGGTACGAGGGGTAATATATGCCGCGGTTTCTCTATGTTCTGACCGATCCATGCCCATGCCAAATAGGCAATAAACAGAATGAGCATCCAACGGTCTGCTTTTTCCGGACCGAAATAGATAAGGATGCCAACAATACCGAACAGCAGTATACCCGAAATAATGGATTCACCCAAAAGACCCGTCCAAATATAATTGATGAAAATCAGTTGGAATAGACGATCTACTAACGACCGATCACTGGTGACGACCGATCCACCCCATTCTTGGAAATGTCCACTCGTAAATGAAACCGATAACTCAAGAAATGAACCGATTCCTCCCGCACTCGTAATGAGTCCACCAATCCATATGAATTGGAAGAAAATGAAGAGAATGATTTCCACCAGTGGAATCGCTGATCGCTGTACTCCTCTCCATCTTCTCCACCATAATAAGAGCATTCCGATGCCGAACGGAAAATAAGAGAGCCGGATGCCCATCAATATACTGAAAAGAAATGAAGCAAGAACAGCAGGCCCTAGACGACCCTTTTTTTCACTGGAATAATCCAATGCCCAGAAAAACCAGAGTAGCACAGCTACTGCTGATGCTTCACTCATCGGTTGAGTCGACATCACCCAGAGATATGTGGATGATTGGACGACCATTGTACCGAGTAGCGCAAGCCAATTATCCATTCGTTTCTTCAAAATCATATATGTTGGAATGGCTGCCGACGTCCATAAAACCGCACTTACGATTGATAGCGACTTGGCTGGTTCTTGTACAAATGGTTCTACCATCATCCCCATAAAAATGAAGTAAGGATATCCCGGGAAATGGGGCTGCATCATGAACAAGTCAAACCTTCCAAGCGCAAGGCTGAAGTCTACCATATCCCAGGTAGAAGCATATGGACTTGCATAGTATATACGGATCCCTAAAAAGAAGATCATTATGAGAATGAATGCTGTTACAGAATATATTCGCTTCAAGATGATTCACCTTACTGTTCATATGTCTATCTACCTATTATGCTTCCTGGACATAAAGAAAACAAGACGGATACATCGCTGTAAACGTCTTGTCGTGTGTCTGATTATGTGTTGATTGTCGTAACTCCAGGGGATTTTTTACGATAATCATTGGAGACTTCTTGTTTGTCTTCATTATGGGCTACAGCCTGTTTTGCTGTAGCTGTCTTTTCTTTGCCGTTTTCTTTGACGAGTAAGTAAATGACGACAAAGTATCCGATATACGCAACCACTTCTTCAATGGACGGCATGGATGAGTACCCGAAAAGAGCCTTGAAGAATATGCCGATTTCACCTGATAGGAGCGGTGCTACCCCATGGTCTCTTACATAGTGAGCATAGTCGATTGGATGCTCCGGAAGAAAACTAGTCAGGTTGTAGACTTGCGGCATGACGCTTCCGATGATCTTCAAGTCTTGCATCATGGAAATACCTTGTACAAGTAATCCTGCTGCAACAACAACGATGAATGCGCCTGTAAATTTGAAGAACGTCTTCAATGGTACGCGCATCGATCCTTTGAAGAAGAAGTAACATACGACAACCGCAATCAGGACTCCGGAGATCGCTCCCCAACCCGTGATCGCTTTCTCAATGTTTCCTCCTGTAATCGCGGCGAAGAAGAACACTGTCTCGATTCCTTCTCTTAGTACAACAAGGAAAGAATGGAAGACCATACCGATGACATTTCCTGTCGTCAAGTACGTATCGAGCTTCGACTCCATTTCACCTTTTAGATTCTTGCTATGTTTAGCCATCCAGAAGACCATCTGGGTCAAGAGGATCGAGGAAATCATCATGATTGATATTTTCAGATACATTTCACTGCCCATTGCCGCGAACCCAGTGAACACGACCTGGAATAACAAGGCAGCTCCAAAGCTTGCTAGGAGCGCAAGTCCGACACCTATCCACACATATTTAGTGAATTCTGGTCGTTTAATTCGCTTCAGATAAGTAGTGATGATTCCGACAATCAGTAAAGCTTCGAGCGCTTCACGGAATGTAATCAATAATGCTTGGATTTCTATACTCGCCATATGCTCTCTCCCCTATCTCGTTCAGGCCTTTTATCTTTTTCTACGAACGTATATTACGACTCCGATGATGATAACGGCTAGAATCAGAATCGGTAACCAGTTTTTGAGCTGGGCGTAGTCCGTCCATGTTTGTGTGTTAGACGCACTATCCTCTTCTGATCCATCAGCTGCGTAATGTCCAACGTCGACACTTTCTAAATCAAAGAACTGCTTTAACTCGTTCAAGATGTTCTCTTTACTTGTTTTGAATCCTTCTGGATTCGCCTCTTTCTCCCCGACTCCAAACAAACCAGGGTTTCCTAGAGCGTTAAGAGCGTTTTCAAACTCATCCTTCAACTGAGTATCTAATTCAGGATTTTCGTTTTGTACGGCTGGAGAAAGGACTTTATATGTAGCATTCGCTTTCGCTATTAAGATTTTGTTTTTATCCACTTCATCAAATTTCTCCTCAATCGCACCTAGGCGTCTGGAGATGTTGAGAACGAGGATCGTCTGCATATGATCAATGATCGCTTCTTTATCTTTTTCGTCGAAAGCTTCTTCTACGTTGTTCACGACTTCATTTCCCATATGTAATTGAATCTCTTCTTTAACGGTACCGAAGAGTTCTTCGGCTTTATTGTAATTCTCATTATCTAAGTAACTGACCATTTCCTCGTATGCGATAGCGATCGGTTCTTCACTTGGATCACCGTAAGAATATGCCATCGCTTCAACTGGAATCATGATCGTTAGTAATAGCAGTAGGACGGATTGCATTAGTACACGCATGTTCATCTTCCCTTCATCGTAAATGATAATCATTATCACGGTAAAAGTCAATATATTTAGCGAAATTGATTCTCAGTTAGCTCTTCATTAAAGGTCTTTCGCACAGGCTTTCTATTCATTTCTTTGTAGATAGCTGGAATGACCGACGTCAAATACGCTTTGAACTTGATAAAAGACTGTCCCTTCGTTCGTACTTGATAATGGATCGGAATCTCTTTCATCCGATAGCCTTTTCGAACTAAGTTTAACGTGATGACTTGAGCATAATTGTAGTCATGAATGATTTCAGCATCCATTGCAGCAGCTCTTGAAAAAGCTCTCATGCCTGATTGACCATCATAGATCCAGCGGCGTAATAAAATAGACTGAGTGAGTGTGAACACATAATTCCCCAATCGTCTGTGAAGTTTCATCCCTTTGATCGTTCCTTTGAATCGAGAGCCCATCACATAATCCGCTTCTTCAGATATAATCGGTGCTACCAGATCCGGGATTTCGTTTGCTGGATACTCGTTATCTGCATCGATCATGACACTGATATCAGCCCCTAGTTCGACTGATACCTTCAAGCCTTCCCGAACTGCAGCACCGAGTCCCTGGTTTTGTTGAAAGGAGCGGATATGATCCGCTCCGGCTTTCTTAGCGACTTGCACGGTCTGATCTTTTGAACCGTCATCTATGACCAGCACTTCAACTTTATAATTTGTATGGAACTCTTTTGGTATTCTTTCAATGACTTCTTGTATGGAATTTTCCTCATTGTGTGCGGGTAAAAATACGATGATTTTCTTCAAGATGTTCCCTCTTTTCTTTCGTTGATGGCCGGATTGCTTTTCGCAACACTCGTCCCCTGCTGTGGCTCGGGAATGGTGTGCCTAATAAGTGTGCAATCGTCGGTGCCACTGATACTAATGATTCACGATCTTCTACCACTTTTCCAGACTGCACGTGTGGCCCCCACATGAAGAACGGTACGAACCGTTCTCCTTCATCAAGATGTCCGTGTCCTCCTATACCATCGGCTTGTCCATGATCGGCGCAAATCATCAGGGTCGTATTCTCCATCTTTCCTTCATCTTTCATCCATTGTACGAACTCTTTAATCAACTGATCGGCTTCTTCGATTTTTTGGATATATTCATCATAAAAGACGCCCTGTGAATGTCCGGTTTGGTCTGTACCAATCAACTGTGTGATGAACAAGTCCGGGTCTTCCTTTTTCATGATCTGTTTGGAACGCTCAATAATGTTTCGATCTGCGCGGTCGTTATCCATGACCGCTGTTACAGTGTCGACATCATTCCCCAGGGAATCGACAAGATGGGCAATTCCGAGTAATCGACCTTTTTTACCGACCGATCGCAAGGCATCGAAAATGCTCCCGACCTTGATTCCAAGCTTCCAAACCATGTTGGATGTAATGCCATGCTCATAAGGATATGTGCCCGTGAACATGGAGGTGAAGCAAACGACAGTACGCGCGGGGTACACCGTTTCCATTTGTGTATATTCCGTCCCTTCCTTACGAAGCTTGTCCAGAAACGGCGTATTTGCTTGATAGAATCGTTCTTTTCTCATCCCATCAATGACAATGACGACTACTCGATTTGACAGTCCTTCACTTTCCTTCTCATTTTCACGTGTGTAGGAATCATACATTTCAGGCTTCCAATCAAATAAATTGCGGTGCAATATGGAAGCATACAGCCATAAACCGAGTAAGAAGACGGCTGGTGTTAGGAAAAATTCAGCTTGAATCGCCGTAGGTCCCTGGAGGTTTGTAAAAATCAAATTCCAAAGAGAGAGAACGAGAAGGAATTTCGGCATCTGTTCTTGTGCATTCCCACTTGTTGAATCACTATTTTTCAATACGAGTTTCCAGAAGCGCTTGAAATTCATCCAGCTCGTGCCAATTCTCAAATGATAGTAGAACGTACCCCAGAAAAAGACAGTGAAAAAGAAATAAAGTCCTAATGCGAATATTAGTAGAGGCAAGTTCAAGTCGGGCCAGATCATGACGAAAACGACAAATGGAATCCATAAGTAATTCCGCAGCATCAGTGGAAAATCATAGTGGAAGAAAAGGGCGAGTAGCGGGATCGTCAAAAGAAACGCCAAAGATCCATACTGCCAGAAACTTAAGTTTCCCCATTGTGGAATATGAAAGAGCAGCAACGTACCGAACACGAAAATCGGTGTGAACGGTTTCCCTTCATTCAGTAAATTCCAACATCTTGCTGCGATTTTTTCGAACTTTGACGCTTGTTTCATGATTTTTCCCCTTTCCTTTGTATCCAGCCTTTAATGGTGTGAATCGGGATCGGGGTCCAAATGACCAAGCCGACTCCAATCAGGAATGATAATAGAAATTTAAAAAGATGTGTCGTCAACGCAATGCTGTATCCCGTTTTCATACCGAATCCGATAAAAACGAGGACAGCTGTCATGACACTTTCATATGTGCCCAATCCACCTGGTGTGAAATGGAAGACCTGTCCTGCAACGGTCAAGCTGTTCACCCAGACACTCTGTAAGTATCCAAGTGGAGAAAGGAATTGTTTAGCTACTTGAAAAAGGACAACCCCTTCTAAAATCCAGCTGAGTATGGTCAAAGACAGGATACCGGTTGCGTATTTGAAACCAAGACCTTTTAAATGGATGAAGCCTTGCTTCAGCCAATCGATTTTGTCTTGAAGTTTCCATGCAACGAACGAAAGGACGATTGTTCCTAATGCGGTAAGGAAAAACAACCATACAGAGATCTGGTATCCATAGATGAAAGCCCCGATCAATGTGAATGTTGTTAAGATTAGGAGATCCAGTCCACGCATGAGGATGACGGATGTTAAGGAACGCTTATAAGAAAGCTCATGCCTCATCGAGACGACACCTGCCCTGATCAGATCTCCTCCTTTAATCGGTAAAATATGATTGAGCACAAAACTGTAAAAGATTCCTATGATACTTGACTTGTAGGTGATTTGATCCCGCAAAAACATTTTCCAGGCAAGTGCTCTGAAAAGAAAGGCGGACGTATAGACCGTCGACATGATGAATAGGCTTGTCCATTCGAAAGACGAAAGGAGTGAAGACCTGAATTCCTCATCAGACATGACGAGCACGGAAATCCATATAAATGCCGCCAAGAATAGAAATCGAATCATCGCGATCCACTTCTTGCTCATCGGTACCACGCTTTTGCCCATTCGATCGTTTTTTCTATCCCCTTTTCAATGGATACTTCAGGGACATAATCTAATTGGCTGGATGCTTTCGTAATATTTGCCCAAGTCATGTTGACATCCCCAGTCCGCCACGGTTTTTCAATAACATCCATATGTGGAAAGTGTCTTTTGAAAACATTGAGTAAATCGATCATTTTGATGGGATTACCGGAACCGATGTTCAAGATGGCATATTGTTGCTCTAGCTTTGAAGAGTCCCTTAATGCAATCGTCGATATACGTATAATCGCGGGCACTGTCCAAACTGTATATTTCAATCGGTTCATTGGATAGCAGTTTACGTGTGAACTTTGGAATCGCCATGTCCGGTCTCCCCCATGGACCATAAACCGTAAACATTCGGAGAATCGTCATTTTGAATCCGTATAGTTTGTGAAAGGCATGGCAAAAGGACTCCGCACCTGCTTTTGCAGCAGCATAAGGCGATTCCACTTCTCCAATCCGCATGTCTTCGTGGAAAGCCCCATTATTCTGATTTCCATAAACAGAGGAAGAAGACGCGAATAGCACGCGATTGACTTCTGATTCCCCAGCCGCTTTCAGTACGTTGATGGTGGCATTGATATCATAGTCCACATACGGCAAAGGTTGTTCGACGGAATACGAGACACCTGGTAATGCTGCCAAATGGTAGACAATATCAAACCGTTGATCCATAAAAAGTTGTCTGGTCTCCTCTTCATGGCGTAAATCCAGCTGGATGAACGGAACCGTACCTACTTGCATTTCGATGTCTTTAATATGTTGTTTTTTTCGTGCGATGGAATAATAGGGATCCAAGTTATCGATGATTGTCACATCATGACCTTCAGTGATCAATCGCTTCGTCAGATGGCTACCGATGAAACCCGCTCCCCCAGTAACTGCAATCTTCAATCTATTCAACAACCTTTTGTTCATCTGTATTTCAAGCTTTTACCGTACCATTATAGTATACCTACTACAAGTTGAAATATTGAAAGGGCTGAACTCATAAAGAAGTGCCAGATCTCCCAGGTTGGTTCAGAGAGTCCGACACTTTTGAGTCAGCCCTATTGTGAGCTTCTTATTTGAGTTTCTAATGTATCGAAGTTATTTTGTTACGCTGTTCAATGTTTTTTCGATGGAAGAAAGCAATTCTTTCGCTTTTTCTTGATCGTCCGCCTCTACAGCTCCGATGTAGTCTTCTGCTTGTTTGCGAAGTTCAGCGTATTGCTCTTCACCAAGTTTCGCCTTAAGGTCTGTTTCAAGGATCTCGATGAATAGAGCTCCTTCAAGTGCCGTGATCATGGACTTGTCTTCGCCCCAGTATTCTTGGCTCTCTTCATATTCGTGAAGGGCAACTTTAGAGAAACCACTTACAAATGCTTCATTGATTGCTTTAGGATCTAGCTTCGTAACATCACTTTCAAGGTTCAATTGAGTTTCGATCAATTGAGCTTCTTCAGATGCATACTTTTCAAGGTAAGATTTGATGGATTGGAAGAATGCCCATCCTTCAGCTTGCTCCACACGTGCTGCTTCTGGATCTTCCTTCGCTTCTTTCGCTGCTTTCGTTGCGTAACCGTGAGGCTCAGCTCCGACTGCAAGATAGAACGTACGCATCAAGGACTTGTCTACTACTTGTTTTCCAAGTTGGAAAGCAAGCTCATCATCGTTTTCGACTGCTGTTTCCATTTCACCAAAACCAGCTTGGATTTTTTCAGCCATGTTTGTGGAATATGCTGAATCACGCTTTTGGACAGTTCCTTCGAGAGCAGCATAGAATGCTTTTGCTTCTTCAAGTTCTACGTTTACTTCTTCTTTATGTCCCCAATGTTCTTTGATTTCAATGAATTCATGACGCATTGTGAAGAAGAATGCTTCTTGCATGATCTTATCGAAGATTTGCTTGACGACACTTCCGTCAAGATCGCCTGATTTACCAGCTTCAAGTGCTGTTGTGATTTGTTGGTCCATTGACGTTTCGAATTCACCGTCACGCTTTTTCACAAGACCTTGCAAGTCTTTTTTGTACAGGTCCATGACCATGTCATAGTTGACTTCTTGGCCATCTTTAGCTTTAGCCAACTCATCTTTTCCTGTGTTGTAGGATTCAACCATTGCTGCAATCTCTTCAGTTGGAGATTGTGCTGCAGTTTCTTCCTTTTCCTCTTTTTGGTCTTTATTTTCATTCTCTTCCGTTTGTGTGTTGGTCTCTTCTTTCTTCTCATCCTGACCACAAGCTGAAAGAAGTAAGCTTAATGCTAAGAAACTGCTTGATACAACTTTAAATTTGTTTGTCATTGTTGTTTCTCCCCCATATATGTAGTGATAATGATAATGATTATCATTTCTGTTCTCCGATAAGTATTATATCGATAATGATTCTCAGTGTCAAATAGGTTTTTGAAAGTTTCTTCTGGAAAATTTTTTTGAGGGTGAAAAATGAGCGTGTTTTTATTGAAATTAAAGATTATAGGACAGAAATCAGAAATTATAGCTCAAAATCCAAGATTATAGCTCAGAATCGGAAATTATAGCCGAGAATCCGGAAATATAGCCGAGAATTAAAAATTATAGCTCAAAATCCAGAATTATGGCTCAGAATCCAGAATTATAGCTCAAAACCACAAAAAAAGATCAGCCCTTTCAATCAGGGCTGATCTTCTCGTCTATATGATCTTATTTATGCTTGTTGATCAATTCAACAAGTGCTTCTTTCGGTTGGAAACCGACTACTTGATCGACGACTTCTCCGTCTTTGAAAAGCATAAGTGTCGGAATGCTCATTACTCCGAATTTACCTGCTGTTTCTTGGTTTTCATCTACATCTAACTTTACGATTTTAACGTCGTTGCTCATTTCGCTATCAATCTCTTCCAAGACTGGTGCAATCATTTTACAAGGTCCGCACCAAGGCGCCCAGAAGTCTGCAAGAACGAGGCCTGAGCTCGTTTCCGTATTGAAGTTTTGGTCTGTTACGTGTGAAATAGCCATTTGTATTGCCTCCTCATCATTCTTTCACTTTCAATGGAAGTATATCACTTAACCGATCAACTTCCTAACAATCTGCTTCCAGTTGTAGCATACCCTTTTTCAAAAAACTCACACATACGAATTGGTACAAAAACAAAGGGGTGACCAATTGGGTCACCCTGCAATGTTCTTAAGATTAAACGAGTACCTTCTTGAATTCTTCCGTCAACTTCGGTACAACGTCGAACAAATCACCAACAATACCATAGTCTGCAACATTGAAGATGTTCGCTTCTGGGTCCTTGTTGATCGCAACAATGATTTTCGAGTTGGACATACCAGCCAAGTGCTGAATCGCTCCAGAAATACCACATGCGATATATAGGTCAGGTGTTACGACTTTACCTGTTTGACCGATTTGCAAGGAGTAATCGCAGTAGTCAGCATCACACGCACCACGGGATGCTCCGACTGCTGCTCCAAGGACATCTGCCAATTCTTTCAACGGCTCGAAACCATCTTCAGATTTCACACCACGTCCACCAGCAACGATGACCTTCGCCTCGGAAAGATCGACTCCATCTGTTGTCTTACGCACGATTTCTTTTACGATTGTACGAAGATCCTTGATTGTCACATCAACCTTCGAAACGTCTCCTGAGCGGCTCTCGTCTTTTTCAAGAGCTGAGATGTTGTTCGGGCGAATCGTTACGAACATAACACCATCTGTGATGATCTTCTTTTCAAATGCCTTACCGGAATAGATCGGTCGCGTATATACGAGGTTCCCACCTGTATTCTCAATGCCTGTAATATCCGAAACTAATCCAGATTGCAATTTCGCTGCAAGTCGAGGGGATAGGTCTTTACCAAGTGCCGTATGACCGAATACAATTCCCTCAGGACTTTCTGCATCGATTACTTGCATCAATGCTTGCGTATAGGCATCACATGTATACGTTTTCAAATTTTCGTCTTCTACGACAAGGACACGGTCTGCTCCGTAATGAATCATGCTGCCAGCGATGTCGTTGACACTTTCGCCACAAACAACTCCTACGATTTCTCCGCCTTCAGAGATTTCTTTTGCTGTTGCAATTGCTTCATAGGATACGTTACGAAGTTCACCGTCTCTGACTTCTCCTAAAACCAATACTTTTTTTGCCATCGTTTTCTCTCCCCTTTTATATCACTTTTGCTTCAGATCGTAACAAGGACACAAGTTCTTTCACTTGGTCGTCAACTTCACCTTCGAGTACTTTTCCAGCCTGTTTTTCAGGTGGGAGGAAGACTTCTAATGTTCTTGTCTTGCCTTCTACTTCATCTTCATCCAAGTCCAGATCATCCAATTCAAGCTCTTCTAGAGGCTTTTTCTTCGCTTTCATGATTCCTGGTAATGAAGGATAGCGTGGCTCATTCAATCCTTGCTGAGCCGTCACAAGAACTGGCAATGAGGTTTCAATGATTTCAAGGTCACCTTCAACGTCACGTTCGATCTTGACAGTAGAACCTTCCACTTCAAGCTTCGTTATTGTCGTCACGTGAGGCATATCCAACAATTCTGCCAGGCGTGGTCCAACCTGACCGGAAGCTCCATCAATCGCAACGTTACCACCTAGGATGATGTCTACTTCCTTATCTTCAAAATAAGCCGCTAAGATTTTAGCTGTAGAGTATTGATCACCATAGTCCACATCTTCATCGTCGATCAATACCGCTTTATCTGCACCCATCGCAAGTGCTGTTCTGAGCTGCTTATCACTTTCTTCTTCACCGACTGTAACGACAGTAACTTCTCCGCCATGCTCATCACGTAATTTGATCGCTTCTTCAACTGCATACTCATCGTATGGGTTGATGATGAATTCTACACCGTCTTCACTGATTTTTCCGTTTTCGATCGCAATCTTCTCTTCCGTATCGAATGTTCTTTTTAGAATGACATAAATGTTCATGTGTTTCCCTCCAATTTTAGCGGTCTTTAAATTCAGGCTTACGTTTTTCTATGAAAGCTTGGATTCCCTCTTGCCCATCATTTGAGGCAAAAGCTTTTCCAAACGATTCCGTTTCCTTTTTCGCACCTTGCTCGTATTCCCCTTTTCGGGCGAAATCGACTAATTCCAGTGCGAGGCTGACAGCAACGGCACTTTTAGAAGCGGCTTTTCCAGCTAAAGCATAGGCTTTGTCCAGCAGCTCATCTTCAGAAACTACATGGTTGGCTAGACCCCATTGCATCGCGTCCGTTCCTGTAATCGGCTCACTTGTCAAAAGCATTTCTGTCGCTTTCGCAGCTCCTACATAACGAGGTAGACGTTGGGATCCTGCAAAGCCTGGAACCAACCCGAGTTGTAGTTCAGGTAAGCCGAGCTTCGTGTTATCCGTGACGAGTCTCATGTGACAAGCCATTGCCAGTTCTAATCCTCCCCCTAGTGCGGCTCCATGTACTGCTGCAATGACGGGTTTGGAAAATTGTTCAATCCGATCGAACACCTGTTGACCGTAAGCACCAAGTTCAGAGAATCCAGATGCATCTTCTACAGTCGTGAATTCTTTGATATCTGCCCCTGCAGAGAAAAATCTTCCTTCCCCACGGATGACAAGAGCTTTGACTTCTGAATCCTTCTCAACTTCATCTAATACAGAGTTGATTTCTCTGATCATTGGAGAACAGAGTGCATTGGCTGGTGCATGTTGTAGCAGGATCGTTCCAATTTGATTTTCCTTTGAATAGGATAAGTACTCCAAATTCTCTCCTCCTCTTAACTAGGTCTATAACGGATGCCATTAATAAGCAAATCATGAACTGATTTTGCAAGCGCTGTCAAATCATAGTGATGATCATTCATCACCCAGCTCGTTGTCGTTTCATCCAATGTACCGAAAATCATCTGCCGGACGATTCGGATGTCCAGGTCAGGTTGGAATACCTGTTGTTTGACCCCTTCATGGATGATGTCATCGAGAAGATGCAAGTAACGCTTCAACACTTCCCCGATCTTCGCACGTAACGCACGATTCGTCTGACGTAATTCGAGCTGTGTCACGATTGCCAATTCATGATCCTCTGATAGCTGTTTGAAGTGCATTTCAATCAGCTTTAACAGCTTATCTTCAACAGAATGCTGATGTTCAATTTCATTTTTGGTCGTGTCGATAAAGTGACCCATCTTTTCCTGGAACAAAGAAATGAGCAGATCTTCTTTGTTTTTAAAATACAGATAGATGGTCCCGTCTGCTACCCCTGCTTCACGAGCGATTTTTGAAATCTGTGATTGGTGATAGCCATGTTCCGCAATGACCGATACAGCTGCATCGATAATTTTGTCATATTTAGGTCCTTTTCGTTTTACGGTCATTGTTCTTTACCTCCACGTTCTACAAGAAAAACATCTCGTTTTTCTTATTGATCCGAAAAATGAATGAACATTCACTCGGGTTCATTGTACTTTACAAACGGGGGTTAAGTCAATGAATCTTTCGTATTTTTCAGAATTTTACGCATCCTGTCGATTATCTGAATTATATCATTAATCTGTCAAAATAATAACAAGAAAGGGTCAACTAGGATTGCAAAGATATTAATGGAAGAATCAAACTGTATCATCTTTTTCAGCGTGAAAAAGATGATTATCAGTATGGTTTCCAAAGGTCTAGCCTTTCTTTGATGGACTATGTCCATGCCTCCTCACTTGGAGCCTTTTCTGAGTAGGTGACTTGGGTGGTTTGCTGTTTTCACCCTATTAGAACGACTCTCTGGTTAGGTATCTTAGCGTTTTTCAGCTTTATACCCTACTAGAATGCTTCTTTGGTTAGGTATCTTAGCGTTTTTCAGCTTTATACCCTACCAGATCGCCTCTCTGGTTAGGTATCTTAGCGTTTTTCAGCTTTATACCCTATCAGAACGACTCTCTGGTTAGGTATCTTAGCGTTTTTCAGCTTTATACCCTACCAGAACGCTTCTCTGGTTAGGTATCTTAGCGTTTTTCAGCTTTATACCCTATCAGAACGTTCCTTTAGGAATCACCAATAAAAAAGGACCCCGACATCGGGATCCTTTTCTCTGTTATGCATTCTCTTTTGCATTTTCTTGCAGTTTCTGCTTTTCTTCCTCAACGAGGACTCTTCGGAGTACTTTTCCAACCATCGTTTTCGGAAGTTCATCCCTGAATTCATAGAGGCGCGGAACTTTAAAGGAGGCTAGATACTTCCTACAGTGGGTATCCAGATCTTCTTCTGTACAAGTAACCCCATCCTTCAAGACGACGAAAGCCTTCACAGTTTCTCCTCGATATGGATCTGGAACACCGATAACGGTCGCCTCTTTCACTTTCGGATGTTCAAACAAGATCTCTTCGATTTCTCGAGGATAGATGTTGAAACCACCTGCAATGATCATATCTTTTTTACGATCAACGATATAGAAATAACCCTTCTCATCCATGTATCCCATATCTCCCGTCAACAGCCAGCCATCGTGGAACGTGGAAGCTGTCTCTTCGGGTTGATTCCAATAGCCTTTCATCACCTGTGGTCCTTTGATCATCAGCTCACCGACTTCCTTCTCTTCGGCAATCGCGCCTGTTTCAGCAGAAAGGATGGCAGCTTCTGTATTCGGCCATGGGACACCGATACTACCGATGACTCGGTTACCATACAGGAAGTTGGCATGGGTGACCGGTGATGCTTCGGTTAATCCATAGCCTTCAACTAGATTGCCTTTCGTAATCTCCTCAAAACTTTCCTGAACTTCAATAGGAAGAGGAGCTGAACCACTGATACAACTTGCGATCGAAGACAAGTCATACGATTTGATATTCGGATCATTCAATAAAGCGATGTACATCGTAGGTGCGCCAGGGAACATCGTCGGCTTATGCTTCCCGATCGCTTTCAGCACCTGCTTCGGATCAAACTTAGGGAGAATGATCATTTCAGACAGGTACATGATGGAAAAGTTCATGACACATGTCATTCCGTATACATGGAAGAATGGTAAAGCGCCAAGAATCTTCTCTTCTCCATACTTCGCTTTATACATCCAATAACGGCATTGCATCGTATTTGCGACAAGGTTGTAATGCGTGAGCATGACGCCCTTCGCAGGACCTGTCGTTCCACCCGTATACTGTAGTAGGGCAAGATCTTCTTTCGCATCTACCTCTACATCAATCGGGCTCATGTCTCCTTCATCCAGCAACTTTCTGAAGGAATGAATCGTGTCGTTGTATTCGACCCGCACAACGATGTTGGTCTGCTTCTTCTGAACAAATGGATAGATCAGGTTCTTCGGGAATGGCAGATAGTCTTTCACTCCGGTGACGATGACATGTTCGAGTGAAGTCCGCTTTTTCACTGCCTCGACCCGCGGGAACAATAAATCCAGACAAATGATCGTTTTCGAGCCAGAGTCAGTCAACTGGTGTTCCAACTCCCTCTCTGTGTAGAGAGGATTGGTTTGGACCACAATGCCACCAGCCATCAAAACACCATAATAACTGATGACCGATTGCGGCGAATTCGGAAGCATGATGGCGACCCGGTCTCCCTTCCTTATGCCAAGGGACCTAAGCTGATTCGCCATTTTCAAAGCGCCTTCATAGACTTCGCCGTAGTTCATCCGCTTACCTAAAAAGTCTAAAGCGGGCTTTTCTGGGTGTTTACGGGCTGCATCTTCCAGATAGAATTGCAAAGGCTTTTCGTCAATCTCGATTTCATGAGGGATTTCTTCGGGATACTGCAGCAACCAATTTTTCTCCACCTTAATCTCCTCCTTTTTTACCGCTCCTTTCCTATGAAAAACTCACTCTCTACTACCATTATAATGAAAACGGATACAATTTTATATATTTTTAGAATATTTCCAATAAAATTTCTTGCTTGTAATAATTGTATTAGAAAAAGAAGGAAAAAAGACCCCCTTTGACATTGGAGTCAAAGGAGGTCTGTATCTTTATAATAAACTGTTGGAAATATTCGGTTGATGGGATTCTTGGTTTGAAACGAAATTCACGCCACGGAAAGAGAGTGAATGTCGTGAACATAACCGTTTACTCTTTTACACGAACAAATATATGATACCTGCCAGGATGAAGAGACCGCAGCATACCATAAGGACTTTCCATAATGTTTCCATACTTTCACCTATCCGATTCCGCTGCCGATGACAAAGGATAATCCCACAGAAATGACCATGGAAATTAAACCGACAGCTCTGTTATCTTGTTGTATTTCATCATCTATCCGAAAGCGAGGAGTCAGAAATTCAAAAATGAAATATCCGATCAACAATAACAAGAAACCATAAACACCCCAGATTGTCATATCCAAAATGGTATCGTTATGCTCAATTGAATATCTGAAAATGTTTGCAATCCCGAATACCTTTCCACCTGTCGCCATGGCAACGGACAGATTGCCTTTACTGATCTCTTCCCAATTTTTATATTTCGTTACAACTTCAAATATGGCGAGAAAAACGATGAGACTCAAAACGACGACACTATAATTTGCTACTGTTTCAACATACGGATTTGCCAACCAATTGTCCATGATTTCCCCGCTTTCTATTTCAGTCCGACGATTGTGACTCCACTTCCACCTTCACCAGCATTCCCAAGGCGGGTCGTTTTCACATTCGGATGTTCTTTTAATAAAGACTGTACACCTTTTCTCAGTGCACCGGTTCCTTTACCGTGGATGATCGAAACTTGAGGGTAACCCGCGAGTAACGATTCATCCAAGAATTTATCGACCGCTCGGAGTGCGTTTTCATAACGTTCCCCTCTTAAATCCAGTTCAGGCTTCGTCACAGAACTTCCTTCAACTTTGACGAACGGTTTCGTTTCTCTTTTCTTTTCTGATTTAATCGGTTCTAATTCGTTTGCTTTAACAGTCATTTTCATGATGCCGATTTGGACTTGATACTCGTCAGAACCGACTTTTTCAACGATATGACCTTTTTGATTTACTGTTAGCACTTTCACTTCTTCACCAGGCTTCAAATTATCTGGTGCTTTTTTGTTCGTTGTCGAGGTTTTAAGTGCTTTGTTCCGTTTTGGTGCTGCTTCATCCAGCCGCTTTTGGGCTTCGATGAGCTTATGCTCTTTTACATTTCCATATTCCTTCTGATAACCACGGAGTTCTTTAAGAATCTCGTCGGCTTCCTGACGAGCATGTTCTACAGATTTTTTCGCTTCTTGTTCCGCTTTTTCATACAATTTTTCTTTATGTTGTTCAAACTCTTTCAACTTCTGTTCAAGATCACGTTTTAAGTCTTCCGCTTCTTGATGAATATCGGTTGCCTCTGCCCGTTCTCGTTCAGCTCGTTTCTGAGCATCTTCAAGGGAAGCGATCATCACATCAATCTTGTTGTTGTCTTCACTGATGTGAGACTTCGCATCGATTATGATCTTTTCGTTCAGACCGATCCGTTTGGAAATTTCAAATGCATTACTCCGTCCTGGTACGCCGATCAACAGGCGATAGGTCGGACGTAACGTTTCCACGTCAAACTCCACACTTGCGTTCATGACGCCTTCACGATTATACGCATAAGCTTTTAGTTCACTGTAGTGGGTTGTCGCTACAATTTTCGACCCTCGTTCATTGACATAGTCGAGGATAGAGATGGCAAGAGCAGCTCCTTCAGTCGGATCTGTACCTGCCCCAAGTTCGTCGAACAAGACCAACGATTTAAAATTGACCCGATCAAGTATATCCACGATATTCGTCATATGAGAGGAGAACGTACTCAAGTTCTGTTCAATAGACTGTTCATCCCCAATGTCTGCGTAGATAGATTCAAAAACCGTCACTTCCGATTCTTCTTCAGCTGGGATTTGCATACCGGATTGTGCCATCAAGGATAATAAGCCGATCGTTTTTAACGTAACCGTCTTACCCCCTGTGTTTGGACCGGTAATGACAAGTGCGTTATACTCACCGCCAAGTTCAACATTAATTGGAACGACCTCATCTGCAGGAATCAGCGGATGACGCGCTCGTTTTAAATTCATATATTCCTTATCATTGATTTTCGGTTTAACAGCTTTTATAGCGTGACTGTATCGCGCTTTTGCGAAGATGAAATCAACTTCTGCAAGGACAGTGACATTGTGACTTAAGAAACCAGAGACTTCAGCCACTGTTTCCGTTAACATTTTCAAGATGCGTTGAATTTCTTGATATTCTTTGCTCTTCGTTTCTTTCAATTGATTGTTGATCGTTACAACTGCCTGAGGTTCGATGAACAAAGTTGCACCAGAGGCTGATTGATCATGAACCATCCCGCCAAATGCTGAACGGTATTCTTGTTTGACTGGGATGACATAACGATCATTCCGGATCGTGACGATGGCATCAGACAGCATCTTTTGGGATTTCGATGATCGGATGATCGACTCTAGTTTCTCACGGATACGGGATTCATAGCTTCTTAATTGTTGACGAATCGTTCTAAGGGCAGGACTTGCCGTATCCATCACATGTCCTTGATCATCAATGCAATCTTTGATTTTTTGTTCCACTTCTTGTAGAGGATCGATCTGTTCAATGAGATCCGCTAAAATCGGAAGCTCGACTTCGTCCTCCAGCATGCCTTCAATAAATCTCCTGAACCTGCGTCCACCATGGATCGTCGTTGAGATGTCAACGAGTTCTTCAGGACTTAGGATTCCGCCAATTTCCGAACGCTTCAACGACGCACGAATATCTCGAATACCACCTAAAGGAACATGACCTTTTAATCTGAGAACTTGTGCACCTTCATCCGTACTGTTCTGCTGATGGCTCACATCCTCAAAATTGGTCCATGGTTTAAGGTCATGGATTTTTTCTTTCCCTAAGGAAGAGGAGACATGCTCAAGTAGTTGTTCTTTAATCTTTGTATATTCTAAAACTCTCAATATTCGTTCGTTCACGGGTGAGCCTCCTGTTTCAACCTTTACTTATGTCGGTTCAGAAAAGCTCGGAAATCCTCCAACGTATACGTATTCAATACGTTTTCCTTCCGAAGCAATGCTGCTTGACCGACCTTGACACCGATGTCCATGTGTTCCAGCGTTTCATGTACATGGGCATCCGTATTAATTGATAGCTTGACACCTTTTTCCTGTGCTTTCGCTAACCAGGCTGGTGCCAAATCCAATCGATTCGGGTTCGCATTCAATTCCAGTGCTGTATTTGTCTCCGCTGCTTTTTCAATCAGTTCATCCACGTCTACGGCATACCCTTCACGACGCCCGATAATACGTCCAGTCGGATGTGCGATCAAATCGACATGCGGGTTGTTCAGTGCTGTGTCCAGTCGTTTCATAATCGTTTCTTTACTTTGAGAAAAGGAAGAATGGATGGAAGCGATGACAAAATCCAACTGTTCCAGCAATGCGTCCTCATAATCTAACGTCCCATCTGGGAGGATGTCCATCTCAATCCCCGAAAGGATCGTAAAGTCATCCCATTTTTCATTCAATCTTTTAATCTCTTCTTGTTGCTTCATGATCCGTTCTGGCGTCAGCCCATTAGCAACTACGAGATATTGTGAGTGATCTGTGATGACGATATAGCTATACCCTTGACTACGAGCAGCTTCAGCCATCTCCTCGATTGAGTTGGCTCCATCACTCCAGGTTGTATGCATATGGAGATCACTCTTGATATCGCTTCGCTCAATATATTCTACCTGGTTTTTGAAAAGATCGAGCTCTTTTTTTCCCTGCCGAACTTGCGGAGGGATAAAGGTTAACCCGAAATGTCCAAAGAATTCTTCTTCCGTTTTGAATGTGGTGATTTCACCTGTCTCTGCATCCTCTACACCATACTCACTGATTTTTTCAGAGCGCTCTTTTGCAAGCTGTCGCATCTTAACGTTATGCTCCTTGGAACCAGTAAAATGGTGCAAAGTCGTCGCAAATTCTTCAGGTTTGACGAGGCGGAAATCAACAGAAATATCATAGTCATAAGTGACGACAACTGAAACCTTCGTTGAACCTGATGCAATGACGTTTGTGACATTTTCCAAGTCTTCCAGACGTGGAACGACCTTGTCAGGTGTCGTCGTCCCTATGATGAAATCGATATCTTTGATCGTCTCGGAATATCGACGAATGCTACCCGCACGAGAAAAACGCTCGACACCATCAATTTGGCCTAACTGCTCTTCAATGCGGTCTGCGATTGGAAGCATCATGGCGATCGGTAGACGTTCAGGTCTTTTACCGTAATCCTCTATCGCTTCCAGGATCTTCTCTTCTGTCTTTTTACCGAAGCCTTGCATCGCTTGTACTTTATTTTCCTCACAAGCCTCTTTTAATGATTGGAGATCGGTTACACCAAGCTCATGGTAAAGTCGGGAAATCTTCTTTCCCCCGAGTCCCGGTAAATTCAACAGTGCGATCAAACCGTCAGGCAGTTCCTCTTTCAATTCTTCCAGTAAGGAAGATTGTCCTGTTTCAATGATTTCCTCAATGACAGATAAGGTTCCTTTTCCAATCCCCTTCAGATTGCCAATATCCTCAATTTCATCAAGCGTTCTCGAATCACTTTCTAACGCTTGGGCTGCTCTGCGATAGGCAGAAACTTTGAAACTGTTTTCACCTTTGATTTCCATGTATAAAGCGATCTGTTCCATCATTTTTATAATCAACTTTTTGTTCATAAAAAAAGCACTTCCCATCCGTCGAATTTATATAAGAGGTAAAATTGAAGACAAATCAGGAGCGGCTTTAACCCTATTCAAGAATGTAGAAAAAGGATAAGTCTCCTTATCCTTTAAACTTGTTAAATCATCAAATTTTTGTATTGATCTCTGCAATCCAAATACTCTTGATTTTCTCAGAGAAAACCGGTGTATGTTCAACCATTGCTTTCGCTATGAATGAATCGGACATGGCTGATTGTATGGAATCGAGTGGGACTAGAGCTGCGATATACAAAAATAGGAAGATGACGAGATACACTTCTACAAATCCGAGTACACCACCAAGCCAGCCGTTAATTGTCCGTAAGATCGGCAAGTCAGCCAAGAAATCCAACATAGATCCTAAGATTTGTAGGAGTATTTTCGTTCCGAAAAACAGCATCGCGAATGCGATCGCACGGTAGTAGGCATCTTCTAAAAAGCCTGAATTCATGAAAATGGCTAATGTGCTTCCCTCTGAAATAGTCGGGTATGGTACCCATAAGCGTAGTTTCGGAGCTAGATCATCAAAATAAAGATAGGCAACGATGAAAGCGGCAATGAATCCTGTTAAATGAACGAGTTGAAGGATTAAACCTCTACGTAACCCTATTAAGAAACCGACAATTAAAACCCCAATTAAAAGTAAATCGACCATCCTTTTATTCCTCTTTCTTTCCCTCTAACTGTTTCACTCTTTCTACCAGTTTGAGATAATCATTCGTAATGTTGACAGCTGTTAGAACAGCAAGTTGTTTCGTATCTAAGTTATTCGTTTGGTGACGGATCTCTCTCATTTTTTGATCGACCAGGTCCGCCACTTTATTAACGTGCCCGGCCCCCTCTTCACCAATGATTGTATATTGTTGACCGAATATATGTACTGTCGTTCGATTTTGGTTAGACACCCAAAAGCCTCCTAACTCGTAAATGACTAATCATTATCTTAACATGAACAGGTAAGAATGAGAATAATGAGACTTTTGCTCTTGACATATTTTAACATAAAGTTCGTTGATCGGAGGATGTTGATTTCTTGAAAATCAACACAGTTATACAAAGATTAACATAAGTCCTCTTCTATTTTACTGAATATGTCATTGGCAAATCAAGTGAAATTCGATTCCCCTTATACTTCTGGCTTCGTTATAATATGGGTAAGGTACTATAACATAGAAAATTGAAGGTGAAATGGAATGGCAAATGCCGTATTGAAACTGAGTAAGACCAAAATAGATGAAATTCAAAATGCATATGAACCATACATACAGCCGAAAGTCCCTCAAGGAGGGCTTTTCGTCGCGAAGGTCAATGGATGTACGATTACGGCCTATAAATCCGGTAAAATTCTTTTTCAAGGTCCAGCCGCTGAAGAAGAGGCTTCCCGCTGGGGTTCCACTGATGGAGACAGCAAGCCAAGTTCTGATAAGAAACGGAAAAAACATGCCTATCTACCACCTGAAAATGTTTCTTCCATGTCGTTGATAGGCTCAGATGAAGTCGGAACGGGAGACTTCTTCGGACCGATCACAGTCGTGGCAGCATTTGTGTCCAGAGAAAATATGACTTTGGTCAAAGAGCTCGGGGTAAAAGATTCCAAAATGATGAAAGACCCTCAAATTATTGAGATTGCAAAGAGCCTGATCCAAACGATCCCTTACAGTTTGATGGTCCTCCCAAATCCGAAATATAATGAGCTTCAAGCAAGAGGAATGACGCAAGGAAAAATGAAAGCGATGCTTCATCAGCAAGCGATCAGTAAAGTGTTTGATAAAATTTCTGATTCAGAAGATGTAGAGGGCGTGTTGATCGACCAATTTTGCGAGCCAGAGGTGTTCTTCAGACATACGAATCATCAGCCAGGCGATAACCTTCCTTTCTATTTTGAAACGAAAGCAGAGGAATTGCATTTAGCCGTTGCCTCCGCCTCCATCATCGCTCGTTATGCCTTTTTGAAAAAGATGGATGAACTGTCTGAACAAGCAGGCGTCACCATACCAAAAGGGGCAGGACCTCTTGTAGATGAAGCAGCAGCAAAAATCGTCATGAGAAAGAGCACTGATTTCTTGAAAAGCATTAGCAAATCCCACTTTGCAAACACTCAAAAAGCGATGAAGCTTGTGAATCAAAAGCGCAAAAAATAAGGGTAGACGACCAATTCTGGTCATCTACCCTTTCTATTTATCCTCTCATCGTTGCGTTGAATTGGTCTTTCACATAGTCGATGACTTTGTGGTGTACCTTTTCAACGTCTTCATCCGTTAACGTTTTTTCAGGGTTGTAGTACGTAAGTGAATACGCCACAGATTTCTTCCCTTCATCCATATGCTCACCTTCATAAAGGTCGAAGATGGATACTTGTTTCAGCAAGTCTCCTCCAGCAGCTTGAATCCCTGCCTGGACCTCACCCGCTTGCACATCCTGATCCAGAATCAATGCAATGTCACGTGAAATAGATGGATAACGTGGAAGGGCGTTATAAACTACTGGTGGTACGTCCGCTGAGAACAATTCATCTAGCTCAAGTTCGAACAGATACGTTTCTTTGATATCCCATTCCTTCTGATCGGCTGGGTGCAGTTGACCCACGATTCCGATCTGCTTCCCATCTAGAAGAAGAATCGCTGTTCGACCTGGATGGAATCCTTCTCTTTTAGCTTGTTGATACACGATACGATCGTTCAATCCAAGCTTTTCAAACAGACCATCGAGCACACCTTTCACAACGTAGAAGTCGACTGGCTTCTTTTCTTGTTGCCAAGGATGAGAATGCCATAACCCAGTGAACGCACCTGCGAGCTTTTGATGTTCATTCGGCAAATTCTTCAGTTTGGATTCCTCTGTCATGTAAGTTGATCCAACTTCAAAAATCGCGACATCGTTAATTTGGCGATTTTGGTTATATTGGACCACTTCTAACAGTTGTGGCAAGATCGTACGTCTTAACACAGCACGTTCTTCGCTCATCGGCATGGAAACCCCTACATATGCAGGTTGATCTTCCGTTGCCAATCCGTGGTAACGGTTTGCTTTTTCTTCAGTGGTCAAAGAGTACGTAATCGCTTGGTAGAGACCTGAGTCTTGCAGGTAACGACGAACGAGACGACGCTTCTTCTGGGCAGGGTTCAGTTCCCCTGGAGTCGTTGAACCTTCAGGAAGAGTCGTTGGAATTCGATCATACCCGTAAATTCGTCCGATTTCTTCAATCAAATCTTCTTCCAACGTGATATCCGGTCGTCGAGTTGGAACTTCCACATTGAACACGTCTTCTTCTACTTCATAAGCAAAATCAAGACGTTTGAAGATTTTATGGATATCTTCGGTTTGAATGGATGTACCTAACACTTTGTTTGCACGTGTGCCACTGACCGTCACGTTGTAGTGATCGACATATCTTGGGCCTTCTTCGACCATACCTTCCAGTACTTCTCCACCTGCAAGCTCTTCTAATAGTTGAGCGGCACGATTCGCTGCTTCATATACTCGGTTACGGTCGATTCCTTTTTCAAATCGAGTCGATGACTCACTGCGAAGTCCAAGATCTTTCGATGCTTGACGTACAAGTGACGGATTGAAGTAAGCCGCTTCAAGCAAAACGGTTGTCGTGGTATCTGATACCTCAGAATCCGCGCCACCCATAACACCAGCAACTGCAACTGGCTCAGAACCATTCGTAATAACAAGGTGATGAGCTTCCAGTTTTCTCTTTTCGTCGTCCAGCGTGACAATTTCTTCTCCGTCTTTCGCACGGCGTACGAGAATCTCTTTTGAACCGAAACGATCGTAGTCGAACGCATGTAACGGCTGACCATACTCGAGCAACACGTAGTTCGTGATATCAACAACGTTGTTGATCGGACGGATTCCTGCTGCGATCAGACGATTTTGCATCCATTCTGGCGATGGACCGACCTGAATGTTTCGGATCACTTTCGCACCGTAGTATGGGTTGTCTTCAAGGTCATCGATGTTCACTGAAATGAAGTCTGATGCTGACTCTGTTGTTTCGGACAATGTCGGTTTCGGCAAGTTCAGTTGTTTTTCAAGTACCGCCGAAACTTCGTAAGCCACCCCGACCATATTTAAGCAATCCGCACGGTTCGGTGTAAGACCGAGCTCCAAAATGTGATCGTCTAGGTTCAGAGCTGCAAGCGCATCCGATCCGACTTCTGCATCTTCTTGAAGAACATAAATGCCATCAGCAAACTCTTTCGGTACCATTTTCGCATCGACACCAAGCTCTTCGAGAGAACAGATCATACCATGAGAGGCTTCA
The DNA here is from genome assembly GCA_020524245.1 of Rossellomorea aquimaris. GTDB lineage: Bacteria > Bacillota > Bacilli > Bacillales > Fictibacillaceae > Pseudalkalibacillus. Next base: position 493,860 of record JAIVLN010000001.1, read on the forward strand.
CCACGGAGCTTCGCTTTTTTGATTTTAAAATCACCTGGTAAAACTGCGCCGACCTTAGCTACAGCTACTTTTTGACCTGCAGCGACGTTTGGAGCACCACAGATTATTTGAACCGGCTCGTCTTCACCGATGTTAACTTTACACACGTTCAATTTATCAGCGTTCGGATGTTGCTCGCATGCTTCAACATGACCGACGACAACACCGGAGATCCCTTTGTTCAAGGACTCGACGCCCTCTACTTCTATTCCACTTTTCGTAATGCGATCGGCAAGCTCATCTGGAGTGACACCTTCCAGATCGACGTATTCTTTCAACCAATTATAGGATACTAACATGATTTCACTCCCCTTATGCTCTCTTGAATTGTTCTAGGAAACGCACATCATTTGCATAAAAATGACGGATATCATCAATACCATATTTCAGCATGGCAATTCGTTCTGGTCCCATTCCGAATGCGAAACCTGTGTACTCTTTGGAATCGAATCCTGCCATTTCAAGTACGTTCGGATGCACCATTCCAGCACCTAAAATTTCAATCCAGCCTGTACGTTTACAAATGGAGCAGCCTTTACCGTTACATTTGAAGCAAGATACATCTACTTCTACCGATGGTTCAGTGAACGGGAAGAAGCTCGGACGTAGACGGATTTCTCTTTCTGCACCGAACAACTTTTGCGCAAACAACGTTAACGTACCTTTCAAATCACTCATGCGGACATTTTTATCAACGTACAGTCCTTCAATCTGCATAAACTGATGGGAGTGAGTCGCATCATCTGTATCACGGCGGTATACCTTACCAGGGCTGATGATTTTGACAGGTCCTCTTCCCTCATGCTTTTCCATTGTACGTGCTTGTACCGGTGACGTTTGCGTACGAAGCAAAATGTCTTCAGTAATAAAGAAGGAATCCTGCATATCACGTGCCGGGTGGTTCTTCGGTAAGTTCAACGCTTCAAAGTTATAATAGTCCGTCTCTACCTCAGGACCTTCTGCAACAGAGAAGCCCATTCCGATGAACAAGTCTTCAATTTCTTCAACGACAGCTGTAAGAGGATGCGCATTCCCTTTACGAACTGGACGTCCCGGTAATGTCACATCGATCGTTTCACTGCTAAGCTTAGCATCAAGCGCTTCTCTTTCAAGCTTCTCTTGCTTTGTTTCGACTTTCTGAGTAATGGCGTCACGCACATCATTAGCAAGCTGACCCATTTTCGGGCGCTCTTCCGCCGGAAGTTTCCCCATTCCTTTCAACACTTCCGTAATCGGGCCTTTCTTTCCTAGATACTCGACACGGATATCCTGCAATTCTTTAAGTGATCCTGCTTTCTCAATCTTCTCAACAGCCTCACCTTGCAAGGTCATCAAACGTTCTTGCATAACAGTTCCTCCTTTATCCTTCATAAAAATTAATTCTAAAATAAGTCCAAAACAGGCATTTCACCCTGGCTAATCTCAAACCAAGTACACCCTCGAATAATCCTCTTTGCTCTCCTATCAAAAAGTTTTGTGAGCGGAGCGAACGGTCTCTTGAAGTATGTGAGTCATCGTCAAACTTGTTTGTAAGTGACTCACCATACGTAAAGAGACGATAGGAGAGCAATATGAATTCCCACAGTCAATCAAAAATTGAATACAACTTCGAATAAGCTCCAATGCTCCCCCATTTAAAAAGTATTGCGGTAGCAATGTGGCTCTGAGAGAGGCGAGGTGGGGCATGCTCGCATGCCAGAACCTCGCCGGCTCGAAAGAGCCAAATGGGGGAGCATTTTTGACACATAAAACAAAAAAACCTCCGCCCCCACAAAGGGACGAAGGTTTCGCGTTACCACCCTAATTAACAATCACAAAAAACACAATTGTTCACTTCATCATTTAACGGATTTCCCGGCACAATCTTAGCTCATCGCACAACACGACCAGTGTTCGAAAGGCAACTCCGGACTGAATTCCATTACCTCAACCATAAGCATGCTCCCAGTCTATGGCATACTCTCCCTGAAAGGCGATAAATAATGTACTACTTTCCATCATCGTTTTTCACATCTTATCCAATTGTTTTCTACTACTGTATTATAAAAGTTCCATTTCGTTCATGCAACTATTATCGACCTATTGGCTCAACTTTAAACCATACAACAAGATACCAGCCGCAACCGCTACGTTCAACGACTCTGCTTTTCCATAAATCGGCACGTAAAGATTCCGATCCGTCTGTGCCAGCAGATCTGGATGGACACCATTTGCTTCATTCCCTAGTATCAGGGCATATCCGCCGTCGGGTTTTTCATCTGTATATGGAATGCCACCTTCTAATGCAGTGCCATATACTTTGATGTTTTTTTCTTTTAACTTCGGAATCCAGTCGTTCAAGTCACCCTTCAAAATCGGCATGTGAAAAATTGATCCTTGTGTGGAGCGGAGCACTTTGCTGTTATAGACGTCCACACTCCCTTGACCGAGTATAACCCCATCTGCGCCCGAACTGTCCGCCGTACGGATGATCGTTCCGAGGTTCCCAGGATCTTGTATCCCATCCACTAAAATGTATGTACCTTCCGGATTCAGTTCATGCTTCTCTTTTTGAAGCTGGACAATCGCCACAATTCCTTGAGGCGTTTCTGTATCCGTCAGTTCTTTAATGACAGCATCAGTCGCGAGCCAAGTCGTGACATTACCTGTATGCCATTCATGTGGAACACGGAACGACTCTTCAATGATCAAGTCAGTGACTTCTGCATGATGGTTCAACGCTTCCTCGATCAAGTGAGGACCTTCAATGATAAAGGCACCCGCTTTTTCCCGACCTTTGCGGCTCTTCAACTTCTTCCATTCTTTCACTCGTCCATTTTTTGGTGATGTAATTCGATTCATGGCGTTCATTCCTTTAATTCCTCGAAATAATAATGATATTATACGTCAATCTGATACATAATCCAATGAAACTGGATAAAAACTATCAACATACAAATGCTATGAGCAATACTCCAATTTCAAATAAGAGGTGAAAAGGTATGGATTTGAACTTAAGAAAAGCGGTTTTGGCCAACGTTTCCGGTAACAGTCATGATGAACTGGAAAGCACAATTATGGAAGCGATCAAGAGTGGCGAAGAAAAAATGCTCCCAGGTCTTGGCGTACTGTTTGAAGTCATTTGGCAGAATGCCGATGAGAATGAGAAGAATGAACTGCTTGAAATCTTGTCAGAAGGACTTCAATAACCCATACATCCATAAAAAAAGGACCTAAGCTGTAGGTCCTTTTTTCGTTTTAGCACTGGATGATTTGTTCGACCTGTTTCTGATCGAGCCCTTTAATGATTTCAACCATCAAGCGCACCGCATTCTCATAATCATCACGGTGGATCATGGAGGCATGCGTATGGAGGTAACGAGTTGCGATTGTAATGGACACAGCCGGAACACCATCGTGACTGATATGGATGTTCCCCGCATCTGTTCCCCCGCCAGCAGTCGTGTCGATCTGATAAGGGATGTTGTTCTTCTCCGCTGTTTCGAGCACGAAGTCTCTCAGTCCGCGGTGTGCAATCGTTCTTGCGTCATAGATGATGATTTGAGGACCTTCACCTAGAACGGACAACGCATCACGGTCGGTCACACCTGGTGTATCACCTGGAATTCCCGTATCGATGGCAAAGGCGATGTCCGGATTGATGAGGTTGGCTGCGGTCTTCGCTCCCCGCAAGCCGACTTCTTCCTGGACCGTTCCGACCCCATAGACCGTATTCGGGTGTTTGATTTTTTTGAGTTGGCGCATCGTATCTATGACGATGGCACAACCGATCCGGTTATCGAACGCTTTGGCAAGTAACATTTTCGGATTGCTCATCACGGTAAAATCAAAATAAGGAATGACGGAATCTCCTGGTTTCACACCGAATTCCATCGCTTCGTCCTTACTTGCAGCTCCAATATCGATATACATATCCTTGATCGGCATCGGTTTCTTACGCGCTTCTGGCGAAAGAATATGTGGCGGCTTCGATCCGATCACTCCAACCACATCGCCTTTTTTTGTTTTTACCGTAACCCGTTGCGCCAGCATGACTTGACCCCACCAGCCTCCGACCGTTTGAAAGCTTAGGAAACCTTTGTCGTCGATTCTCGTGACCATGAATCCGACTTCGTCCAGATGTCCTGCCATCATGATGCATGGACCATTCTTCGACCCTTGCTTCTTGGCAATCAAACTACCCAAGTTGTCGCAATACACTTCGTCCGCATACGGCTCTATGTATTTGCGCATCACTTCGCGTGGTTCCGCTTCATCGCCAGGAATTCCTTTCGCATCGGTCAGTTCTTTCAGCATGGTAAGTGTCTCGTCTAATTTGTTCATGAAGATCCTCCTGATGTCTGTACGTTATGGATTAATACCCTTGATCTTGGCGAGAATGGTTCACTTCATTTTTAGATAAATAGGCTTCGTTAATCTCTTCAGAAGTGAATCCTAATAAACGCCCGATCATGAGATAGTCTTCCATTAAAGTGACGTAATTATTGACATCCTCACGATTGTTTTTCAAAATCGTCAGGTCTTCATACACTTTCAGGAATGCATCGACAAGGTTTTCCTGAACCAGTTCAGGAACCTGCATTTGTTGCGGCACATCATACGGAAGGATGAGTCCGAGAGACAGGAGGAAGTGGATACCGTCTACAAACTCTTCTAAAATGACACTCCGTTCAGAAGGAGCTTTTGTACTCCAAAATTTAAAGCATCTCGTTTCATTGGCGAGTTCTCCAAGTTCGACTTGAAGCGCCAGTATCTTTTTATCAACCAAGTCTTCGTTTTCAAGACCTCGTTCACGTTCAATTCGGCGGTCTAATTCATTTTGCATTTCAAATAAGGATTGTAGCTTCAAATTCATGCTGATTCCCCTTTCTAGTCTAGCTGTTAAAAAGTATATCAGTGATTGATGGTCGTTTGAAAACAAAAAGAAAGAGACGGAAGAGGTCCCGTCTCTTTTACCGTGCTTCAGCAAAGAACTCCTGCCATTTGTAGACCCATTCCTTTCGCCTCAGCGCATAGAAGAGAACGGCGAGGATAAAGAGTAGGGTTAACATCCACTGAAGTGTGAGTTGATTGAGCCAGCTGCCCACTGACGTATAAACAATGGCGAGCGGCACATTCGTGAACACTGAAGCTTTTGTATAATCTTTAAAATTGCGGGTGATTTCAATCAAACAAAGTGAAATGAGATGAAAATGGAGAAACGGCACAAGTCGCAAGATCGTGATCTGACCGAAGGAAAGAGTGGAGCGTTTACCGAACCATCTTTCCTTCAATTTCATAAACCTGGTGTACGACTTCGGAAGCGACTTCACTAAAAAATAGAAATACAGGCTGACAAGTGTAATGCCAATCAACGAGTAGATCGTACCGAAAATGACACCGAAAGCTACCCCACCTAGTATACAAATGAAGCCGACAGGTATGAACAGAAATTGCCGTAAAATGTGCAGGAAAATAAATAGGATTGGGGCTAATGCACCGCTTGCGCCAAGCCAGTGGATGAGTTGCATCGCATGCTGTTCCATCTACATCCCCCCATTTACAATGATATGAGGATCACAGATAGATTAGACGTACCAATAGAAATAGAGAATAGCCTGAAGCGCGATGATCGCAGGTACGCCGTATTTAAAAGTAGCATGCTTCGTTTTGTGGCGGAATAGGCGCATTCCGAGTAGGATGCCAATCGCACCGCCGATTAGGGCAACGATCCAGAGGTGTCCTTCTGAAATTCGCCACTGCTGGAGTCTCGCTTTTCTTTTGTCCAAGTACATGATGATAAGTCCATATAGGTTGAGTGCAATGAATATTGTAAGTATAATCATCGTTTGCCTTTCCTTTTCTTAGCGTTGGATTTACGGGTGAGCGGAATGGCTGATGAAGGCTGTTTACGGATCCACTTGATGTATTTATGGATTTTTTCGTTCTCTCTGAGCGACTTCAAGTCCGGGTATAATGTGGCCAGCTCCTCATTTGTAAAAAGAGCATGCACCTGTTTATGGCACGGAATGCAGAGCTGGGCTGTTTCGCCGAAGGTTCCTCCATATTCACGGGGAACGAGGTGATGCTCCGTCGTCTTCACATCTTGCCGACCGCAAAGTTCACATGTAGTTATCTTCGATTGCCCCATCTAATCAGCTCCATCTTAGGGATATAGCCTTGTTAGTATGCCTGGCTTAGCCGCGTTCTGTCCGCCATTTTGGGTTTTTATTGTTTTTGAGGATAGAAAGAGCCGTTTGCTGTCCTTCATTTTGGGATTTCAGCGCTTTCGGGGATAGAAAGAGCCGTTTGCTGTCCTCCATTTTGAGATTTCAGCGATTTCGGGGATAGAAAGAGCCCCTTTCTGTCCTCCATTTTGAGATTTCAGCGCTTTCGGGGATAGAAAGAGCTCCTTACTGTCCTCCATTTTGAGATTTCAGCGTTTTCGGGGATAGAAAGAGCCCCTACAGGCGTTCCACTTACCTCATGAACAAATCATCATTACCATCCAACCCCATTTTTTATGTAAAAAGAGGATTGACTCTAATAGTCAATCCCCTCATTTTGAAAAGTTACGCCTTTAGGCTGTCTTTTGCTTTAGATGCAAGTTCTGCGAATGCTTTTTCGTCGTTGATTGCTAGGTCAGCTAGCATCTTACGGTTAACGTCAATTCCAGCTTGCTTCAATCCGTGCATCATGCGGCTGTAAGAAATTCCGTTCATACGAGCTGCCGCATTGATACGTGTGATCCAAAGCTTACGGAAATCACGTTTCTTTTGACGACGGTCACGGTACGCATAGCGTAGTGATTTGAATACTTGTTGCTGAGCAACTTTAAATAATTTATGTTTAGCTCCAAAATAACCTTTTGCAAGTTTTAAGACGCGTTTACGACGACGACGTGTTACATAGCCACCTTTTACTCTTGGCATTGTAATCCCTCCTAAATTTTTCAGTAAATGTTTAAAGTTCGAACGGGTTCAAAAGTCAGCGGATGACTTTTGAATTTCCGATTTAGATCATGTCTTTGATGCGCTTGTAGTCACCGCTGGATACAAGAGCAGATTTACGAAGCTTACGCTTTTGCTTTTGAGACTTGTTACGGAACATGTGGCTTGTGAACGCGTGTGCACGCTTCAATTTACCAGTTCCAGTTTTCTTGAATCGCTTAGCAGTCCCTTTATGAGTTTTCATTTTAGGCATAATAAAGTTCCTCCTTTGAATACTTGTACATCCTGTCCATTAAAACTGTTCGTAGCAGACAGTTATTGCTGCTTTTCAGCAAGTGGAGCAAGAATTAAAAACATGCTACGGCCTTCCATCTTCGGCTTGGATTCGATTGTTCCAAGTTCTTCGCACTCTTTTGCCATTCGCATGAGCACTTCACGTCCAAGCTCGGAGTGAGTGATCGCACGACCGCGGAAGCGGATGGAAGCTTTAACTTTGTTTCCTTTTTCAAGAAACTTTTTCGCATTTCGAAGCTTTGTATTGAAATCGTGTTCTTCAATATTCGGACTTAGACGAACTTCCTTCGTCGTAATCGTCTTCTGATTCTTACGCGCTTCTTTCTCTTTCTTCTGTTGCTCGTAACGGTACTTACCATAGTCCATGATTCGGCATACCGGTGGTTTTGCGTTAGGGGCAACAAGAACAAGATCCAAGTTTGCGTTTTGAGCAATTTCAAGTGCTTCTTGACGAGATTTCACGCCAATTTGATCACCATTGGCGCCAATTAGGCGTACTTCGCGAGCGCGAATGCCTTCGTTGACCATCATGTCCTTACTAATAATGAGCCACCTCCATCGATTTTTACAACCTAATATCTTCTTGTAAAAAGCAATCTATTTTTTTAAAACCAAATAGAAAAAGCGTCGGCGCATACCACACCCACACTGAAAGTTCGATCTTTTGGAGATCTCGTTCATTGTACCTGCCAGCTGCACGGATGTGCGCCAATCAGGTGAGAAGCGGGTGCTTCTGCTTTTACAAGAATATTCGATTATTATCACATTAGAATCATATCATCGATGTTACACAGTGTCAAGTACATGACCTGTGCTCAATTCAACCTTTATAGCATATCTCATCTTTCCGAGAATTTCAAGAGGAATTTAAACTACTGCCTTCAAAACCCATCATATAGATGATTTTTGCACAAAAATCTTCCGAATTGCTTTGAATCTGGGTCAGCTTGTGGAACTTTCCTCTGTCCTTGTGGAACTTTGCTCTCGGCTTGGGGAACTTTTCCTCCGGCTTGTGGAACTTTGCCTCCTTTTTGGGGAACTCAGTACTTTTTTACTAACAAAAAAAGACGCTCCATAACGGAACGTCTCTTCAACTCAAAACTTAGCTGTGTTCAATTTCAGTAAGCAACTTCTTTTTAAAGCTCTCAAATGAAACCGTTTCGGAATCCTGCTCACCGTACTTACGTACGTTCACAGCATTGGATTCGATTTCTTGATCGCCGACGACGAGCATGTAAGGAATCTTCTTCATTTGCGCTTCACGGATCTTATATCCGATCTTCTCTTCACGGGAATCGACTTCAACGCGGATTCCGCTCTCCTTCAGTTCTTCGTTCACTTTATACGCATAATCCATGTGAACAGAAGAAACCGGGATGATCTTCGCCTGGACTGGAGCTAACCAAGTCGGGAGCGCACCTTTGTATTCTTCAATCAAGAATGCGACGAAACGTTCCATTGTGGAAACGACTCCACGGTGGATGACGACTGGACGATGATCCTGACCGTCGCTTCCTTTGTAAGTCAGGTCAAAGCGTTCTGGCAAGTGGAAGTCAAGCTGTACAGTGGATAGCGTTTCTTCCTTACCGAGGGCTGTTTTCACCTGTACATCCAGCTTCGGACCGTAGAACGCCGCTTCGCCTTCAGCTTCTACATAGTTCAAATTCATATCTTCCATTGTTTCTTTCAACAACGCTTGCGCTTTTTCCCACATTTCATCATTATCGACGTACTTTTCTTTATCTGCAGGATCTCGGTAAGATAGACGGAACTTATAATCATTGATTCCGAAGTCCTTGTATACTTTCTGGACCAACTGAACGACTCGGATAAACTCATCCTTCAATTGATCTGGTCGGACGAAAATGTGTGCATCATTCAGCGTCATCGAACGGACACGTTGCAAACCTGCTAGAGCACCAGACATTTCGTGACGATGCATCGTACCGAGTTCAGCGATACGGACCGGAAGATCGCGATAGCTGTGCATCGCATTTTTATAGATCATCATGTGGTGCGGGCAGTTCATCGGACGCAATACAAGCTGCTCATTTTCCATCTCGATCGCAGGATACATATCTTCTTGATAGTGATCCCAGTGACCTGATGTCTTGTAAAGCTCGACACTACCAAGGTGTGGCGTGTAGACGTGGTCATATCCGAGCTTCACTTCCGTGTCGACGATGTAACGCTCGATCACGCGACGGATTGTTGCCCCTTTCGGAAGCCAGATCGGCAAGCCTTGACCGACTTTTTGTGAGATCGTAAAAATCTCCAGTTCCTTACCAAGTTTACGATGGTCACGTTCTTTCGCCTCTTCCAAGAAATGAAGGTGCTCTTCAAGCTCTGACTTCTTGTTGAATGCTGTCCCGTAAACACGTTGCAGCATTTGATTGTCGCTGTCCCCACGCCAGTAAGCACCTGAAATGTTCATCAACTTGAATACTTTCAACTTGCTCGTTTGAGGAACGTGCACCCCACGGCAAAGGTCGAAAAACTCTCCTTGATGATAGAAAGTAATCGCCTCACCTTCCGGAATCGCCTCAACGAGTTCCACCTTCAACTCATCCCCCATCTCTTTGTATCGGCGGATCGCTTCTTCACGGCTGACTTCTTCACGCGTGATTTCAAGATTTTCATCCACGATCTTCTTCATTTCTTTTTCGATCACAGGAAAATCTTCTTCTGTCAAACGGTGCTCCATATCAATGTCGTAGTAGAATCCGTTTTCGATGACCGGACCGACACCGAGTTGGATCTTTTCATCTTTAAATACACGCTTGATCGCTTGAGCCATCAAGTGAGCCGTACTATGGCGGATAATCTCAAGACCTTCCTCAGAATCCGGCATAACAATCGTAATCGTACCGTCACGCTCGATCGGTTGACGAAGATCAAGCAACTGATCGTCAAGCTTCCCAGCGATTGCTTTCTTTTTCAAACCAGGGCTGATGGAAGCAGCGATTTCTTCCGTTGTTACACCTTTATCAAATTCTTTAACAGCTCCATCTGGAAACGTAATGTTCACTTTGGACATGGTTCACACTCCTATGTTCTTCTATCTTTTTTGTATGAATATCGTTTAGGATTTCACTTATGAATGCTTCAATCGAATACGAATTCGATTCATCCACCTTGTACTTTCTCACATTGACCGATTGCTGTTCAACCTCTTGGTCACCGATGACGATCGTATATGGCACTTTTTTCATCTGGGCTTCACGGATTTTGTAGCCGAGCTTTTCTTCTCGCAGATCGAGCTCGACCCGGATCTGTGCATCTTTCAATCTTTCAGAGAGCACCTTCGCATATCCTTTATGGACATGAGAAACCGGTAAAATTTTGACCTGCACTGGAGCGAGCCAAGTTGGAAAAGCACCTGCGAAATGTTCGATGAGGATTCCGAAGAACCGGTCAATCGAGCCGAACACAGCCCGGTGGATGATGACAGGCCTTACCTTCTCGTTGTTTTCGTCAATGTATGTGAGATCGAATTTTTCAGGCATCTGAAAATCAAGTTGGATCGTTGCACATTGATGACTTCGCTTCAATGCATCCCGGATATGAAAATCGATTTTTGGTCCGTAAAACGCGCCATCACCCTCATTCAAGGAGTAGTCGATCCCCAAATCGACGAGTACGTTTTTCAATGCGCCTTCCGCCTGCGCCCACAATTCATCACTCCCCATTGAGTCGTCCGGTCGAGTGGAAAGCTCAACACTGTACTCGAAACCAAATGTTGAATAGATCTGATCAATCAGAGCAAAGACCGACTTGATTTCTCCTTCGATCTGTTGAGGTGTAACGAAAATGTGGGCATCGTCCTGACAGAACGTCCGCACCCGAATCATTCCGTTCAATGCGCCGCTGTATTCGTGACGATGAACTTGCCCAAACTCCGCCATCCGAATCGGCAAATCTCGATAAGATCGGAGCGTGTTTTTAAAGATCAGCATGTGCCCCGGGCAATTCATCGGTTTCATCGCGAACTTCGTACTATCCACTTCGGAAAAGTACATGTTTTCTTTGTAATGCTCCCAATGCCCCGACTTCTCCCATAGCCTTTGGTTCATCATCAACGGTGTGCGGACTTCGTCATAATCGTTCCTCTGCTGCAAGGAACGGGAGAATGCTTCGAGCTCATTACGGATGAACTGACCATTCGACAGGTAAAACGGCATGCCCGGAGCTTCGTCCGAGAACATGAACAACTCCAGCTCCTTACCAAGTTTACGATGATCACGTGCTTTTGCTTCTTCCAGGAAATGAAGGTGTTCTTCAAGTTCGGCACTTTTGTTAAAAGCCGTACCGTACACCCTTTGCAGCATTTGATTGTCACTGTCCCCTCGCCAATAAGCACCTGAAATGTTCATCAGCTTGAACACCTTCAGTTTGCTTGTTTGTGGAACATGTACGCCACGGCATAGATCGAAAAATTCACCTTGCTGGTAGAATGTGATTGGTTCGCCTTCCGGAATCGCTCCAACAAGCTCTACTTTCAACTCATCCCCAGATTCTTTATATCGGCGGACCGCTTCTTCTCGGTCTACCTCTTCACGGATGATCTCTAAGTTTGCTTCGACAATCCGCTTCATTTCTTTTTCAATGGCCGGAAAATCTTCTTCTGTCAAACGGTGCTCCATATCGATGTCATAATAAAAGCCGTTTTCGACAACAGGGCCGACACCGAGCTGGATCTTTTCTTCTTTAAAAACGCGCTTGATTGCTTGAGCCATCAGGTGTGCTGTACTGTGGCGAATGATTTCCAAACCTTCCACTGAATCTGGCATGATGATTTCCAACTTGCCACTTTCATGTATGGGACGTCGGTAATCGATGAGTCGACCTTCCAGTTTTCCAGCGATTCCTTTCTTTCGCAAGCCGGGACTGATGGAACCTGCGATCTCTTCGGTTGTAATGCCACTCTCATACGTTCGTTTGGATCCATCCGGGAAAATGATTTCAATTTGTGCCATTTTAACTCCTCCTCATTACAACCTCAGATTTTTTTGTGAAATAAAAAACACCCGTCCCTAAGAAAGGGACGAGTGTTGTACTCGCGGTTCCACCCTCGTTCCGGATATGTAAAAGCACAAAAATCCGGCACTTGGAATCATGTAACGGTCATTTGCCGTCAACGGATACTTAAGAATTTTCCCCGTTGAAGTTCAGAGGTGGTAAGTCCTTTTGACGCGGTGAAGTGCTTTCAGCTAATGCCCTTCTCTCTGGTAACCGGTACTAGAAAAGACTCATGTCCTCATCAAAACTTTGGTTTGGTTGTTTTGTTATGTAGTATTATATTCAGTTCACCAAAGAAAATCAAGCCCATTTTACAGATCATGATTTCTTATGTTGGACTTGGAAAGATTGATGAGGCAAGATGAGTACTTTTTCTTGGAAAATGTTCTGGATCGTCTGGTTCATGGACGAATCCGGATCATCCGTGTAGAGACAAATTTTCGAAGGAGCGATGACTATCAACAACTTCAATAGATTCGATACAATTATGTCATGAAAGGACTGTTGGTATTCCTTCAACAGACCCGTGATATCTTCTTCAGTCAATTCATAATAGTGCTGGTTAAACAAACGGAATTCATCTCTATCGTGAATGAGATGTACCATGTTGAACAAAGAGACTCTTGCTTTTATGAATTGCCGTAACTGATGAATGAAATCCTGGTATTCCTGTTCAAGCTTAAATTCATCGATTCCACATTCAATATATTCTTGAAGCAACTCCCGGTATGGTTTCAACCGGAACTGCAAGAACGATTCGTAGGAAAACATCATTTCACAATCAAAAAAGCTTTCCAATGCATCCACTATCACATCTTCCCGGTTAGGCAGACCACGGATTTTCGGGAGGTCCTCATGCTTCCCATCCATCAAAGCTTGGACAATGGATAAGATTTGCTGTTGTTCATCTTCATTTTCAAAATAATATTGATGCTCTAAGATTCTGAGAATCCATCCAATTTCACGTGTACGGATAATATGCTTCGCAAAAAAGTTCAAAATCGTAGGTTTGACCATTTCACTAACCGGATCCCGGGGATTCATATCAATATTCAGGGCATGATCTTCCGTATAATAGACCTTTACGGGAGTAGACCGGTTGGATATGCTTCGGTTGCTAATCAACTTTCTGACACGTCTATACAAATAGTGTCCTTCATTCTCATCTAGGAAATAGATCGTAACCAACCTTAATCCTCCTTGTCCACGTTCATTGCTACAATATATGAATGGAAAGGAAGATTATTCTAAAGAATACTTGGTGAAGTTATAGCTCAAATTTGAGAATTATAGCCCAAACTCAAAAATTATAGCCCAAATTTATAAAATATAGCCCAAACTCCCATTTTCTGCTTCATAACAAAAAGAGGCTGAAATCAAAAGGACGTTTGATCATCCTTTTGAATCAGCCTCTTCCATACGTTATCTCATTCTTCGGTTATCTCCGCTCAATTCGACAGGCGTTGTGAAATGGCGGATCCGCTCCATAATCCGTTTTGCTTTCAACTGCTCGATCCCCGCTTTTTGAGAATAGGCAAGGTGTTCTTCCAACTCGTCATAATCGTAATTGGAAGTATAGCAGGTTGGTAGTTTTTCCATCATCCGGTATTGGAGAATGGAGCCGAGCACTTCGTCACGAACCCAGCTCGACATCGACTCAGCGCCGATATCGTCCAAAACGAGGACAGGCGCTTTTTTAATCATGTCCAATTTTTCATCCAATGTTTGATCTCCAATGGCTGACTTCATCTCTCTGAAAAAGTCCGGGGTATACACGAGCATCGTTTGGATCTTCTTCTTGGCGAGTGCATTCGCGATCGCCCCCATCAAATAGGTCTTTCCAACACCAAAACTTCCATGAATGTATAAGCCTTTTGAATCGACATCAGGATTTGATACAGATTCCACAAACTTAGCAGCATTCAAGGTCGCTTTTTTCCTTTCCGGATCATTTTTATCAAACTGTTCGAATGTAGCCGAAAGGATATCCCTCGGTATAAAAAAGCTCTTGATCATAGATTGGAGCTTTTCCATTTCATCGTTCGCCACTTTGTTCGGACAGCGATTGTACGAAATGTCGATGATACTTCCGTTGATGAACAGTTCAGGCTCATAGCCAGGAATCATGTTCTGGCATTGCTTCAAGTTTTTACAGCCTTCACAATTCTTGGATCCCTGCACATACTCGAGCAATCTAGGAAGACTCCGTTCGATCATGTCATTCGTGATTTCAGGATGTTCTTGATGGAATGCTTTCCAATCGGGATGCGATAAGACTTTGCTTTTGACAGCCATCATCTGTTTTTGTACTTTTGTACGATCGGAAAATCCTTGCATTGAGTCAGATATGGATTTCATTTAGCGCACCCCCTATAATCCTTTTAAATATTCTTCCAACCATTTTTCTTCCGATTCGGTTACGTCTTCTTTCTCATTAGCGGTCGTTTGACCATTTTGTTGTGGTTGTTGGTCATTCATCCACTTCGGTAATTTATCTTTTCGGACATTGTTATTGTTGCGCTGATAGTTTCGGTTCGGAGTCGATTTCTTTTGCTGTTTGTATGCCTGATAGTTTTGGTGCTCCGACTTGGCAAGAGCCATTGCTTCTCTTACACTCGAAATCTTTTTCCGCTTCCACTGGCTTGCAATCTTCTCGACATGACTGTGGATGAGTTTCATGTCATTCGTGTTAAGAACATAATCAATCAACACATTGATGACCCCGACAGGCAGCTTCTGATCAAACATAATTGAGTCGATCAAGCGTAAGTCTGCACTTGCAGCACGTCCACCCTCACTGTATCTTTCCAAGAGCGCTCTCGGAGAAATCGATTCAAAAGTCTGAATCATAATATCTTCCGGCGACTGTTCTTTCCGGTCTTCAGGTGATTTTTGTGGTTCTTGTTTTCGTTCACTGAGGCGTGGCAACTGTCCCGGTTTTTCAATCTTGTACCAACGTTGAACCTCTTGACGAAGTGCTTTTTCAGTAAGTTCATCGTCTCTGAAATAAGCCTGCTGTACAATACTGCTCATTTCGAGAGGTGATATTTGATAGATGAATGCCAACCGATGAATTGCATCTCTCATCTTTTCCGTTAGAACTTCAGATGGAATAATGAAGCTGCTCAAATCTTTTACGAGTGTATCAAAGTCAAATTCTTCATGAGAAAATCGAGGTGTGTTCCCTCTATCATCCACTGGATTCTGCCCAGCTGTCCCGGTGATTTCAGAATTCAGACCCGCACGGATTTCCGATTGGTGAAGGGAATGGAAAACTTCATTGAAACTTGCTGTCACTTCATCGAACTCATCGAAACTCCTTTGTTGTGGTAAACAAATACGCTTCCTGATTTCCAGGTACCGATCTTTCCCTAAACGCCCATATAGGTAGACACTGAGTACGTCATCCTGGAAAAACTCTTCCGGCTTTGGCACAGGCTGGAGTTCATAGAGAAACGCTCGCTCATCATCGGTACTGATTCGGTACGTTTTTAAAAGACCAATCGCTTCAAGCTTTTTCCGTTCATCGTATATATGTTGTAAGTTCATTTGTGTATGATTCATCAAACTGTGGTGTGAGGAGTCACCTGCAGAAAGTTCTCCAAACAAGGTCATATACAAGCTGTATGCTCTGGCACCGACCAATGGTTGATACAAGAGCGTAATTACTTTCAAATCTTCAAATTGGATACGGCTTCTGCTGCAGACCTCATACCGATCGACAGGCAAGATTTCCTTCCAATAATTACTCATAACACTTCACCTTATCTATCTTAAATAGTGTAAAAAAAGAGCTTATCGTTGTTAAGCTCTTTACTCGTCCTCTTTTTTTAGAAGTTCTTTCAGTTCATCGATAAACACGTTGATATCCTTAAATTGTCTGTAGACGGAAGCAAAACGCACATAGGCGACCTCGTCGATGTCAGCGAGATGATCCATCACCCGTTCTCCGATATCCTTACTTTGAATCTCAGATACGCCATCATTCCGTAAGTCCTTTTCAACCGTATTGACCACTTCTTCCAGCTTTTCAAGTGGCACTGGACGCTTTTCACAAGCTTTGATCAATCCTCGCAGGATTTTGTCACGATTGAATTCTTCTCGTGTTCCTTCTTTCTTGACGACAACAAGTGGAATCTCCTCAACCGTTTCAAACGTTGTAAAGCGATAATTGCATGCTTCACATTCCCGTCTGCGGCGAATGGATCGACCACTATGTACAGGACGTGAGTCGAGCACCCTTGTTCCGTTGTTTTGACAATTTGGACACCTCATAAAAAAACCAACCCCATAATCGATGAACGAATTCTATGATAAAAAAGTAAAATTCGTTTTCGAGATTAAAAAAATATACCCTTTATACCATGATATTAGAAAGGCTGGTGTCTGACAAGCTCTTTTCGTCTTGGGGGTTTGAGCTCCATAATAAAAGGGTGTGCTGGATGCACACCCGTTTGCTTGTGTTGTTAAATTAATATGCAGATACTTTCTTTTGTCCTACTTTCACAGGACCCATTCCTCTTGGGAGTTCAAAGTTCTCTTTGGATGTTGCGCCTAACTGTTCTGCAATGTAGTTTGCAGCAACATTAGGGTCTAGATCTCCACACGTATACACATCAATACTTGCATAACCATGCTCTGGAAAACTGTGTATGGTCAAGTGTGATTCAGATATGATGACGACTCCGCTTACACCATGTGGTGCAAATTTGTGAAAAGCTACCTCTCGGATTTCAGCACCCGACTTTAAAGCAGCTTCAACGAAAAGTTGTTCAACATATTGCATATTGTTCAACTTCTCAGAGTCACATCCCCATAATTCAGAAATCACATGACGTCCCATTGTATCCATTTGCATAGTCCCCCTTTGTTTTAATAATCATGCCTTCAAAAGCATGCGGAAATGGAAATTTACCACGGGGGAAAGTTAGTCCAAAGAGGTCCTAACCCTTTAAGTAGTATCCAGTTCCTAAATTTGCTTATAACTTGAAGTTCACGATGAACAGTATACTTCTTTTCCTACAATTTTGCAAGAAATATTTTTACATCCTTCACCTCCATATATATGTACCCTTCCACTAGAAAAAGCAATGAAAACATGGACGTTGAACCTATTTTTGAGCCTAAGTTTTTCCGTAATCAGATTGGGTGGTGAGGGAATTTGGGAGGTTGAGGTCAAGCTGGGCGTGGAAGTAGGGAATCTGAGGGTGAGGATGTATGGATCTAGTAGTAAAATCGACTCAAATAGCAAGACATAACTGTATTTTGGCAAAACAAGTATGGATTATGGCAAGATGTTCCTTAAATTTCGAGAGACAAATAGACATTTTGGCAAGAACGACTCCAAAATTCGGGAAACGGACCAGAATTCCTTCTAATATTTGCTCGCTAAACTCATTTTTCATCAAAATAAAAAGGATTGAACCAAAATTGGTTCAATCCTGTTCCTTTTCTCGTCTATTTCAAACAGTTCCTAGCATGCTTTTGTTGTTTGATCCCGCCAACAAGTGTTGCGCAACTTTTTCCGTAAGATCAACTACGCGGCAAGAATAGCCCCACTCGTTATCATACCAAGCAAGCACTTTTACCTTACGACCTTCAATGACCATCGTAGACATCGCATCGATGATGGATGAATTTTCGTTGCCGTTGAAGTCGATGGATACAAGTGGATCCGCACAGTATCCAAGAATGCCTTGCATTGAACCTTGAGAAGCACTTTCAAGCGCTTCATTAACACGCTCTACCGATACGTCGATTTTCAAATCGACGACAAGGTCGACAAGTGACACGTTCGGAGTCGGAACACGAAGTGCCATACCGTGAAGTTTACCTTCCAGTTGTGGCATGACTTTTGCGATCGCTTTAGCAGCACCAGTGGAAGTCGGGATGATGGATTGACCACATGCACGCGCTCTACGTAAGTCTTTATGTGGGTTATCGATGTTCTTTTGGTCGTTCGTATAGGCATGGACAGTCGTCATGACACCGTTTTCAATTCCAAATTGCTCGTCAAGTACCTTCACAACTGGTGCAAGGCAGTTCGTCGTACAAGATGCATTCGAAATGATATCGTGTTGGTCATGCTTGTAAGCGTCATCATTTACGCCCATGACAATCGTAATGTCTTCGTTTTTACCAGGAGCTGTGATGATGACTTTCTTCGCTCCAGCTTCAAGATGATACCCTGCTGTTTCTTTGGAAGTGAACTTTCCAGTTGCTTCAATGACTATGTCCACGTTCATTTCTTTCCACGGAAGTTGCTTCGGATCACGGTTACTTAGAAGCTTCACTTCTTTACCGTCCACAATGAGCGCATCCTCTTTCGCTTCAACTTCAAGGTCGTAAGTCCCATGAATGCTGTCGTATTTAACCATATGAGCAAGTGTTTCAGAAGGGTAACTTGCATTTATCGCAACGATTTCTAATTGATCATTTTTCATCGCTTTACGGAAAACCATTCTTCCGATGCGTCCAAATCCATTAATTGCTACTCTAGCTTTCATGATGAAATCCCTCCACTATTAAAGTGCTATACTTTTTTCTGAAAATCTAAAATTAGTATAACATATTGTATGTCAAAGGGAACACTTAATTTAACAAAAACGAAAAAAAGAGGCCGATGCCCGGCCTCTTTCGTTCAATAAACTGTCATTATTACGGCTCTCTAAAGGATCGCCCATTTTGAGAAGATATGTAACAGCTGTTCTCTGCTCTCATCAATCGTTCCATTGTTATCGATGATTTCATCCGACCACTGTCTTTTCTCATCCATCGGGATTTGTGATCCGATGCGTGATCGTGCTTCCTCTTCTGTTGATTGATCCCGTTCCATGAGCCGTTTCAGCTGTGTTTCCGAACTCACATACACAAGCAAAGTCTTGTCGACTATGTGCGTCAATTTGCTTTCAAAGAGGAGAGGGATATCCAACACAACATCCTTATGATGTTTCAGATGTTCATCCTTTTGAGCCAGCATTTCTTTACGGACAGCAGGATGGACGATGCTATTCAGCGTCTTCCGCTTC
The DNA here is from genome assembly GCA_020524245.1 of Rossellomorea aquimaris. Taxonomy (GTDB): domain Bacteria; phylum Bacillota; class Bacilli; order Bacillales; family Fictibacillaceae; genus Pseudalkalibacillus. The sequence continues at coordinate 513,169 of JAIVLN010000001.1, forward strand.
TCTTCATCATTGAAAATGATCGTGCCTAACTTTTTCCGATCCAATGTCCGGTTCTCGTCCAAAATTTCTTCGCCAAAGGTTGCTACAATGTCTTCATATGCTTTTTCACCCGGCAAGACGACCTGCCGGGCGATCTGATCAGCATCTACAACGGGAATATCAAGCGATTGAATCATGCCCGATATCGTACTCTTTCCGCTCGCAATCCCACCAGTCAATCCTACAATCAATCGTAAACACCTCACAATTTAAAAAAACCTAATACAATCAGCATGATACCGGGCAAAAAGCTGAAGAAACGCATCGTCGGTAAATTCGAAAGAATCTTTCCAACCTTCATGCCGGTAACGAGGAACATTGCACTCATCGTTGATACGAACAACGCAGTCTGTAGATGTGGAAATCCGAGCAAGGACGCACCGAGACCGGCAGCGAACGAGTCCAATGAGAGAGCAAGGCCAAGTAACAAGGCTTCCAGTCCTGTAATCGTTCCGGAACGGTCGATATCAGCGGCATCCGGTGTCCTCAATATTTGTATGACGATCCCGAGTGACCGAATTTCCATGTTCCAGATATACATCGAGTCAGCATTCGATCTCTTATCTGGTCGTTCCTCATTTTTTTTGAAAAATTGCCATAGGACGTAGAATCCTAAGCTGATTAACAATACACCGCCGATTTTCTCTGCGATGGCGGGAGATAAAAATGTACTGATGATGGATCCCAGGTTCATTGCTGCAAGCAGCATCATGGCAGAGCAAATCGCAATCAACATGATTGAGAAGACTGTGATCTTCATTCGTCGAACGCCATAGGTGACACCGACGCCGAAACTGTCCATGCTGACAGCGATCGTTAACATCAAGAGAGCTACCCATCCTGTCACTTCTATACATCCTCCCCGAAATAACACTAGGATAGTATATGGCTGGGGCCCATCCGACGTACGCCGATTTTAAGATTTTATGACGTTACTTTTGACAGTTTGGACAGATATGAGTCCCTCTTCCTCCGACAACAATGCGTTCAATCTCACGACCGCAATTCACACACGGTTCTCCTTTACGTGCATAGACAGCGAGCCTTTGCTGGAACATGCCCATGTCCCCTTGAGAGTTCACATACGAACGGATCGTACTGCCTCCCTGGTCAACCGCTTCTTGGAGAGTATCTACGATCGCTTGATGTAAATCCATCACTTGTTTTTTGCTCAAATTTTTAGCAATTGTTTCGGGGTGGAGCCCAATTCGAAACAGCGCTTCATCCACATAAATGTTCCCGAGCCCGACGAGCACAGCTTGATCGAGCAATGCCGGTTTGATTTTCCGTGATGTTTTCTGCAGTTTTTCCCAAAGCTCATCCGGATCGAACGCACCGTCCAATGGCTCAGGACCGAGTTGAGCAAGCGGTTTATTCAACTCTTCCTCACCGATCGGATAAACGTGCATCGTTCCGAACTTTCGAACGTCCCGATACCAGAGCTTGGATCCATCTGTAAAATAGAAAATCACATGGGTATGCTTATCCGGTTCCTCTTCTCCTTCTACGTAGACGTATCGTCCTTCCATGCGGAGGTGGGAAACAAGTACGACATCGTCCAGTATAATTTTCAGGAACTTACCCCGACGGCCGATCGAATTGATTGTCTGACCTGAAAGGAGGGCATTGAACTCGTTCAAATCATCCGGATGTTTGACGATTTTCGGCCAACTGACGGTAACCTCTTCAATGGTTTTACCGAGTACGAGGTTTTCTAATGTTCTTCTGACGGTTTCAACTTCAGGTAATTCCGGCATTTCTGATTCTCCTTCACCCATCAACAGCTATCCTACATTATTTGGAATCGTACCAGGTGTCTCCGTATGAATAATCGACTTTCAACGGAACATCCAATTGGATGGCGTGCTCCATGACGTCTGGGACAATTTTTTCTAGCTTTTCGATTTCATCTTTTGGCGCTTCGAAGATCAATTCATCGTGTACTTGAAGCAGCATTCTCGTTTCTAGTTTCTCTTCTCTCAGACGCTTCGCCATCTCGACCATCGCTTTTTTGATGATATCGGCAGCCGAACCTTGAATCGGTGTGTTCATGGCGGTACGTTCAGCGAAACTTCTCAAGTTGAAGTTACGGCTTGTAATTTCAGGGAGGTATCGACGGCGGTTTAACATCGTCGTGACATACCCTTCACGTTTCGCTTGCTGTACGATGTCGTCCATATACTGCTTGACGCCTGGAAAGCTTTCCAAGTAGCGATCGATGAATTCGCCTGCTTCTTTACGCGTGATCCCAAGACTTTGAGACAGACCATAATCACTGATTCCATAAACGATTCCGAAATTGACCGCTTTCGCCTGTCGACGCATATCGGATGTCACTTCATCTTTATTCACATGGAAAACATCCATTGCCGTCTTCGTATGGACATCCTCTTCATTGTTGAACGCTTCCATCATTTTTTCGTCCTGTGCGATATGCGCAAGTACTCTCAGTTCAATCTGAGAATAATCCGCTGCGAAAATGACCCAATCTTTTTCCGACGGGATGAACGCTTGACGGATCTTACGCCCTGCTTCCAACCGGATCGGAATGTTCTGCAAGTTCGGATCGATGGAACTCAATCGGCCGGTTTGGGCAAGCGCTTGATTGAATCGAGTATGGATCTTTTCCGTATCACGACGAACGACTTTCAGTAAGCCCTCAACATACGTCGAGTTCAGTTTTCCTAACTGACGGTAGTAGAGGATTTCCTTGATGATTTCGTGCTTGTCCTTCAGCTTTTCCAAAACATCTGCTGAAGTGGAGTAACCGGTTTTTGTTTTCTTGATTACGGGTAGCTGAAGTTTTTCGAACAACACTTCTCCTAATTGTTTCGGAGAGTTGATGTTGAATTCGGTTCCAGCGAGCTCATAAATTTTTCCTTCAATGTCTTTGAGTTGTTCATTCAGGTCTTTGCCCATCTTTTCAAGGCGATCGACATCCACTTGTACACCTTGCTCCTCCATCTCACCTAGCACGATGGAAAGCGGCATTTCAAGCTCATAGAAGAGCGTCTCAAGCTCATTCTTCTTTAAGCTCTCTTGTAACTCCGGCACAATCTCTAGTAATACGTGGGCTTTTCGCACAATGTGTTCGCTTAGCGCATCCTGCTCAGGCACCTTTTGTTTCGCACCTTTTCCATAGACGGTCTCATTACTGGATACTCCCTTTACACCTAGGCGGTTGGCAATAGATGCGATATCGTGAGACGAATCGGATGGATTCAACAAGTAACTTGCGATAAGTGCATCGAATTTCACACCGTTCAGCTTGATGCCTTTCCACGCAAGGGATACGGTTGCTTGTTTCGCGTCAGGTAAATATTTGACGACTGCTTCGTCTTCAAACCAACCTTTCAGGGCATCAGACTCAAGCGCCACTTCAGTCGGAATGAAATACTTCCCTTTTTCAGAAACGATACCTATTCCGAGGATGTCCCCGTTATGATAGTTTTCCTCGAGACATTCGACGACGACAGCTGCTTCTGAGCCGAAATCTGCATCCTTCACCTCAGAAAGGATCTCGTATTCGATATCTTCCGTAGGCGTATCCGCTTCTTCAGCCGCTTCACTGTCTACTCGCTCTAACAAGGAGTTGAATCCGAGCTCTTTGAAAAGTTCAATCACTTTTGCAGATACTTCGTTTTTGTATCCGCAGTTGTCCAGTTCCACTTCAATTGGAGCATTCACTTCAATTGTCGCTAGCTTCTTGCTCATTTCTGCCTGGTCTTTATGTTCCTCGAGCTTTTCTTTCAACTTTTTACCGGACACTTGGTCAATGGACTCGAGCACGTTCTCGACCGTTCCGAATTCTTTTAAAAGCTTGATCGCTGTTTTCTCACCGACTCCAGGTACGCCAGGAATGTTGTCCGAACTATCTCCCATGAGTCCTTTCATATCGATGATTTGCTCAGGCTTCAACCCGTAGCGCTCTTCTACAAGATTCAAATCATATGTATCTACATCCGTTATCCCTTTTTTTGTTAGGGCGACTTTTACATGATCATCTACTAGTTGTAAAAGATCCTTGTCACCTGTGATGACCTTAACTTCCCAATCCTTCGGGTCCGTATGTTTAGACAACGTACCGATGATGTCATCCGCCTCGAAATTATCAAGCTCATATCGTTTGATTTCGAATGCATCGAGCAGCTCGCGAATCAACGGGAACTGTTCCGACAGCTCAGGTGGTGTCTTTTGGCGTCCGCCTTTATATTCTCCGTACGTTTTATGGCGGAATGTCGTCTTACCAGCGTCAAAAGCAACCAGCATGTGGCTCGGTGCTTCGTCTTCGAGTACTTTCAACAACATGGTCGTGAATCCGTACACCGCGTTCGTATACACGCCTTTGTCGTTGTTCAACAGTGGTAAAGCGAAGAACGCGCGGTATGCAATACTATTTCCATCAATTAAAACGAGTTTCTTTTTGCCCATTCCATTTCCTCCTCGTTAAACACTAGCTACATTTTATCATGTTTACATTTAGAAGGGAAAAATGCACCACAACACTGCGTTGAACTTCTCTCTCTATGATATGGGGGGATCAGATCTGATAGTGGGGCGTAGTAAGATAGACTTAATTTACAAGACATTTGCTGATTTTTCTAAAACGAATTGCTTTTTTTAGAAAACGTGGAGCTATTTTTGCAAAACATCCCACCAATTTTGAAAGACCAAGCACAGTTTTTACAAGACCGACCTCCAAATCGGATACAATCAGCATAAAAGTGCTGCCAAAAGGTGCTCATCAGTCCCGTATTTTTCATAAAACAAAAAAATCACAATTAAAGCACCTAAAAATGAGTAGGATTGGTTAAGAAATGCACCAAATCATCTACAAATTAAGATTAAAAATAGCAAAAAAAATGACGAGAGCGGTGTGTGCTCTCGTCCCATAATTAGGGGATCCTTTGAAAAGGATTTTACAATACAAACGTAGCATCCTTTTGTGAAGGACCAGTGTCAATCATGTAAAAGAATCGTAAATTCATGTCGTCTTCTCTTTAGAGAAGCTCAGTTTGAAAGTCGTTCCTTCATCCTTCTTACTTGTCACCTTGATCGTCCCTTTGTGCGCTTCAACCAGATGCTTAACGATTGCCAACCCTAAACCAGTACCACCGGAGTTACGGCTTCTCGCCTTGTCGACCCGATAGAACCGCTCAAAGATCCTCGGTACCTCTTCCTCACTGATCCCAATTCCAGTATCCCGCACTTCAAGCTCGACTTCATCACCTGCATCACGGCCTGTAATCCATACTTTACCGCCATTTGGCGTATAGGATAGAGCATTGTTGATCAGATTGATGAGAATCTGCTTCAACCTTGCAGCATCCCCTTCCATTTGGAGGTCTCCTGAAATTTCAACATTCATATCAATTTCTTTTTCATGGGAGCGGGATTCGAGTAAGGTAGTCACATCATCGACGATGACCGCCAGATCGACATTTTGCCAATGTAGCTTGAAATTAGATTGTTCCATTTTCGTAAAATCAAGCAAATCCTGAATCAGGTTTTGAAGACGATCGCTCTCTTTCCAGATGATCGTCAGAAATTTGTGCCGCAGTTCAACATTTTCCATTGCACCGTCTAACAGCGTTTCTGCGAATCCTTTTAACGATGTAACAGGTGTGCGAAGTTCATGCGATACGTTCGCAACAAAGTCTTTCCGCATCTGCTCTAAATGTTTAAGTTCTGTTATGTCATGGAACACGAGCACAATTCCTTTGATTTTATCCTGGAACCCAAGAATCGGAACACAGGTAATGTGGAAATGTTTCCGCTCTATGCCAATCGGTATCGAAACTTGTTTTCGAACGGTTGCTTCTGTTAGGAACGTCTCTTCGACAAGATCGATGACATCCTGGTTCGGCATGATGTCATAGTATAATGTCTCTTTCGGAACTTCCTTTTCTACTTCAAAAATGGAACAATAGGTTCGGTTAACCAGATTGACATAGCCCAATGAATCAATCAATAGCAAACCACTGTCCATGTTGTTGATGACCGTTTTCATCCGTTCTTGCTCCGCTTCACGGAGCTCTGTGATCTGTTCAAGATTTCGGGCGAGAACATTCAATGAGTGGTTCAATTCACCCGTTTCTCTCAATTGGTATTCGTGGCTTCTTGCATTGAAATTTCCCTGCGCAAGCTCTTTGGCTACTCTCATCGCATCATCTACCGGCTTGGCAAGTTTGCCAGTCAAACGGAAGGTGACGTAGACAAGTAGCAGGAAGCTGAGCAATAAAGCAATCAATATCGGAAACCAGGCACTTTTCAATTCGTCTTCATAGGTCTTTTTATCAATCGTTACAACCAGGTAATCCGTTGAACGGTTATCCACCGTCATCGGCTTGACGAAATTCACCTGTTCATCCCGGATGATCCGCTGGGTGTTTTCCGTTCTATGTCTTAAGCTTTGCAACATTCTTTCGGGTGGATCTTCAATAGTGGAGGCTGTGATTTTTCCCCCTGCTGTAACATAGCTGAGGTCACCATCTATACTTGTATTGTATTTTTCAAGAATCGGCTCCAGATTTCTTTCATCAGATACGATTGCGTAGGATACTAAGTCCAGTTGCTTTGAATAGGAATGGAACATTTTACGTTCCATGTTACCAATCGAAAGGTTCGCAATGGCAATCCCAAGCAAAAGGAAGATACCACTCGTAAAAATGACGAAAGAATTCAGGATTCTTCCACGGAAGTTCACCATTTTACTGAGGACCGTCCAGTTTATAACCTAATCCACGGATCGTTTTGATGTAGATCGGCTTTCTTGTATTTTGTTCAATCTTTTCACGCAAATGGCTGATATGCACATCCACGATACGCGTATCTCCAACAAAGTCGTAATCCCAGATTGCATTGAGCAATTGTTCACGGGATAATACACGTCCCTTGTTTTTAACAAGATAGACGAGCAGTTCAAATTCCTTAGGGGTGAGATCAAGGGCTTCACCTTCGAAGAAAGCTTCATAGTTTTCAGGATAGACTTTCAAATCACCTACGACCATTGCTTCTAGATCCGATTGAGGTTGAGCGGTGGAAGCATTATACTCGCTTCTTCTCAAGATGGCTTTCACACGAGCGACCACTTCTCTTGGACTGAAAGGCTTCGTCATATAGTCATCCGCCCCAAGCTCAAGTCCCAATACTTTATCGAACTCATCATCTTTAGCTGTGAGCATCAAGATCGGAATCAAGTGCTGAGATTGGCGGAGATTTTTACATACATCCAATCCGTCCATTTCAGGTAGCATCAAATCAAGTACGATAAGATCTGGATTTTCTTCTTGTGCGAGTTTTAATCCGGTTGCGCCATCCATGGCTGTAAGTACATTGAATCCGGCTTGTTCCAAGTTGAACTGTAGTAGTGTATTGATTGACTCTTCGTCTTCGATTACTAAGATCTTTTTATCTTTCATCGCTGCTTCACCCCGTGTAGGAACTATTATTCGCTTTTATTTTCACATAACCGGATTAAAAAAAAAACAAAAAAGACGAAAACGTCTCTTTTGTTACATAATCTTTACATTAAATTAAAAATTATCAAAAGTTCTTGCGGTGATGGATCTTGGCGCATATGGCGGGCACACGTCCATTTCACCTTCCATGATCGTTTCATTTTCTTCGTCATAACCTTTGATACCGACTGTAACCATATGGTTCTCAGAATCGACGTTGGTTATTTCAAAGTTCAATGTAATTGTTGCATAATGATAGACCGGCTTTGGAAAAGACAATGTCTGTTTCAATATCGAGCTGCCCGGTCCAGGCAAATACTTACTTACTGCTGAAGTGACAATTCCGGTCAACATAATTTGAGGAACTACCGGTTTCTTAAACGGTGTCAGTGAAGCATAATCATGTTGGATATATAGAGGATTGTTGTCATCCGTCAAACCAAGATATAGGAGAAGATCCTTGTCCTCGATTGTTTCTGTGATTTCGAGTTTTTCCCCAACATTGATTTCATCAATCTTTCTTCCAAGCTTTCTTTTTTTCCCTAGTAACATGTCAGTTCCCTCCTCTAGAAGTAAGCGGTTACAAATCTTTGAAAAGAAAATGCCAGATGAGTAGAAACATTCTGACATTGTGGTATATAAGAAAGAATTCGAGAAATATTCCCGAATTCCTCCTTTTCATTGTGCCAATTTTAAGCTAAAACATTCATGACATTCCGTACGGACTCAGCAGACTTGTCTAATTGAGCCTTTTCATCATCATTCAATTCGAGTTCGATGATTTCTTCCAGGCCGTTTCCGCCAAGGATCGTCGGAACTCCTAAACAGATTCCATTGTATCCGTACTCACCTTCCAGATAAGCGATCGATGGAAGGACTCGACGCTGGTCTTTGAGAATCGCTTCAACCATCTCCACAAGAGATGCAGCCGGAGCATAATAAGCACTTCCATTCCCAAGTAGACCAACAATTTCTCCGCCACCTTTACGGGTACGCTCGACGATCGCGTCAAGACGTTCTTTGCTAATGAGCTTTTCGAGCGGGATGCCTCCAGCGTTGGAGTAACGGATCAACGGTACCATGTCGTCTCCATGTCCACCAAGAACGAACCCTCTGATATCTTTGACAGACAAGTTCAATTCTTGCGCAACAAACGTACAGAAACGAGCAGTATCCAGGATTCCAGATTGACCGATCACACGGTTTTTCGGGAAGCCGGATTCTTTCATGACCGTGTACGTCATCGCATCGACCGGGTTGGTCAATACGATGATCGTGCAGTCCGGAGAATGCTTCACGATTTCTTTCGTGACACTCTTCATGATTTTTGCATTGGTGTTAACGAGGTCATCACGGCTCATACCAGGCTTACGAGCGATACCTGCTGTAATAACGACAATATCGGAATTAGCTGTATCTTCGTAATTGGAAGTACCGATGATGTTAGAGTCAAACCCTTGTACTGGACTCGCTTCCAGCATGTCGAGCGCTTTCCCCTTCGTCGGGTCTTCCATGTCCGGGATATCGACTAACACGACATCTCCGAGTTCCTTTTGACCTGCGATAAAAGCTGTCGTAGCGCCAGTGAAACCAGCGCCGATTACGGAAATCTTATTACGCCTGTTTGCCATGTATGATTCCTCCTTAGCCCATGTTTTTGATTAATTCGTTACCGAACTCAGAACACTTGACTTCTGTAGCACCGTCCATAAGACGAGCGAAGTCATATGTTACAACCTTGCTTGCAATCGTTTTTTCCATTGCTTTTGTTACAAGTTGAGCTGCTTCTGTCCATCCAATGTGCTCAAGCATCAATACGCCTGAAAGGATAACAGATGAAGGATTTACTTTATCAAGACCAGCATACTTAGGAGCTGTTCCGTGTGTCGCTTCAAAGATTGCGTGACCTGTTTCATAGTTGATGTTTGCTCCTGGAGCAATTCCGATTCCACCAACCTGTGCAGCAAGTGCATCTGAAACATAGTCACCGTTCAGGTTCATAGTTGCAACAACATCGAATTCTGCTGGACGTGTAAGAATCTGTTGAAGGAAGATGTCCGCGATGGAATCTTTGATGATGATTTTACCTTCAGCTTCAGCGTCTGCCTGAGCTTTGTTAGCTGCATCCTTACCGTCTTTCTCAACGATGCGGTCATATTCTGCCCAAGTGAATACTTTGTCGCCATACTCTTCCTCAGCCACTTCGTAACCCCAGTTCTTGAAAGCACCTTCAGTGAACTTCATGATGTTTCCTTTATGGACAAGCGTTACGCTCTTACGTCCTTCTGTAAGTGCATACTCGATCGCTGCACGTACAAGACGCTTCGTACCTTCTTCAGAAACTGGCTTGATTCCGATTCCAGAAGTTTCAGGGAAACGGATTTTGTTCGCTCCCATTTCTTCTTGAAGGAATTGGATGACTTTCTTCACTTCATCGGAACCTTTTGCATATTCGATTCCAGCATAGATGTCTTCTGTGTTTTCACGGAAAATGACCATGTCAGTGTCTTCCGGCTTTTTAAGTGGAGAAGGAACACCTGTGAAGTAGCGGACTGGACGCAAGCAAGTGAACAGATCCAATTCTTGACGCAATGCTACGTTCAAGGAACGGATTCCTCCACCTACTGGAGTCGTCAATGGTCCTTTGATCGCTAGTATGTACTCACGAATGACATCTAGCGTTTCAGCAGGGAGCCATTCTCCTGTTTTGTCGTACGCTTTTTGACCAGCTAGTACTTCTTTCCAAACAATTCCTTTTTCACCGTTGTACGCTTTTTCTACAGCTGCTTCTAATACTTTAGATGCTGCTGCCCAAATATCAGGTCCGATTCCGTCTCCTTCGATGAATGGGATAATCGGATTGTTAGGTACATTCAAATTACCGTTATCTACTGTAATACGTTCTCCGTTTGCCAAGTTCATTACCTCCTGATCGAATTGTTTTCGTTGTTATCGTATCAAAAAAAACATGGTTAACCCATGAAAGTGCATTTGGAAAGTCTTGCACGTTTATACAAGACCATTCCAACACTTACTTTTAACTTTGCACTTCAACGTTTAGCGGTTTTCAATCGCTACAAATTTTTGCATGTCCGGTCCAATGTACTCTGCACGTGGACGGATCAGACGGTTGTTATCATATTGTTCAAGGATATGTGCCAACCAGCCGGATACACGGCTCATCGCAAAAATTGGTGTGAACAAGTCATGCTTCAACCCTAAGCTGTGGTAGACCGAAGCAGAATAGAAGTCGACGTTCGGCAATAAGCCTTTTTCATTCGTCATCAACTCATCCAACTTGACGGACATCTCGTACCACTTCGTTTCACCTGTAGTATGTGTCAATTGCTTGGACATTTCACGTAGGTGTTTTGCACGTGGGTCTCCATCTTTATAAACGCGGTGTCCGAAGCCCATGATCTTCTCTTTGCGCTCAAGAGCACCTTTTAAATATTCTTCTACATTTTCTGGATCTCCAATTTCAGAGAGCATACGCATAACACGTTCATTTGCACCACCGTGAAGTGGTCCTTTCAATGCTCCAATTGCTGCTGTTACACCAGAGTACACGTCAGAAAGCGTCGCTACACATACACGAGCTGTGAAAGTAGACGCATTCAATTCATGGTCTGCGTGAAGCACCAATGCTTTGTTGAAAGCCTTCTCTGAAATATCATCTGGCTCTTCACCGTTCAACATGTATAAGAAGTTCGCAGCATAGCTGAGATCTTCCTTCGGTTCGATGATTTCCAAGCCATCACGTAAGCGTGAAAACGCTGCAACGATACTCGCAAGTTTTGCCTGTAGACGGATCGCTTTTGTAAAATTCGCTTCCTCGTTCATATCATCCGCTTCTTCATCATATAAACCTAGTGAAGAAACCGCTGTTCTTACAGCTGCCATCGGATGGATCTTATCAAGCGGAAAGCTCTTGATCATGTCCAGTACTTGCTTAGGCAATGCATAGTGCTTGGACAACTCAGCCTTGAATCCATCTAATTCCTTTTGGTTTGGCAATTTACCATACCAGAGTAAATACACAACCTCTTCAAAACTTGCATAATCAGCAAGATCGTCAATGTTGTAGCCTCGATAAGTCAATACACCATCAATGATGGAACTTACCGATGAAGTTGTTGCTACAATTCCTTCTAAACCTCTCGTTGCGGTCATGGCTCTCTCTCCTTTAAAAAATGATTTTTTGTCTGTTCTCTAAATACATTAAAGTGTTGTCCCATGCTTTGAGGCATTTTGAGTACGCCGAGCAGACACTCACTTCAGTATCAGAAAGAAAATGCTTACAATTGTAAACACATTAATTAAGGAAGGATAAAACACATACAGTACAATTATAAACAATTTTCGAAACTTTGTGAACGCCTAAGGCTCAAAAACCTTAATATATCAACGAAATCCGACAGTAAAACCATCAAGTGATAAAATGCACCACCTTCATTACCATATACGCAATTCCTGCTCCAATCAAGGGGCCGACCGCAATTCCGTTGAATAAACTAACGGCGAGAATCGTACCAAACACCAACGCAGTGGTAATATGAGGGTCTTCTTTCAACAAGTCGATTCCGCTTGCAGCGATTAAAGCTACGGCGATTCCAGATCCGAGTGCGACCCATGCATAGGAGGATTTCATCGCTTCACCTAACTGTTTGAAGCCGATCTCTCCTGTCGCAATCGGAACGAGGACGGCGATCGTGATGATGGTCACTCCCCAGTTGATCCCTTTTTTCTGTATGTGTGGAAAAATTTTATCGCCAAGCCCCGTCCATTTCAGGACGAGCAGGAATATAACTGCGAATAATAACGATTTGTTTTTCGCCCAAAGAGCGATAGCAAGAAGAACGAGTAAAAATAATGAGGCCTGGTTCAACATTCTTTTCTGTCTTCCTTTCTAAATTTTCTTATGTAAAAAGTGGAGCAATCTACTTACTGGTTTGGGATAAGCTCGATTCGGCGAGACTGATAGCACAATCACAGCCGAAATCTCCATTGAATCTTATTATCTGAAAATGTAAAATAATACTATTCCGAAGGGTGTCTTGCCCTTCTCGAAAGGATCGGTTGCAATTGAATCTCCATTACGTACATAGCTTTTTACGATTTTTACTAGTCGTAGTCATTGTTGTCTTATCTTTCTTCGCACTCATTTATGCAGCGAAAGTCACCTATCCATTCATCATTGCATTCTTTTTGGCCCTGATCATCAATCCTCTAGTGAATCTATTGGAACGGAAAGCGAAAATGCCAAGAGGATTAGCGGTAACAATCGTATTGTTCCTCCTGATTGGGATTGTCGCAGGCTTCTTGACCCTAGTTATCAGTGAGATGATTTCAGGTTTCGGATACCTTGCAGAAGTCATACCGCAACACACTCAGATTCTCGTACAATATGTACAGACCTATTTTACACAACAAATTCTACCTGTCTATTATGATCTTCTGGCGATGTTTAAGAATCTCGATCCTTCTCAGCGGGAGACGGTTGTTGGCAACATCCAATCCATCGGTCAGAACATCACGGAAAATGTAAAAGATTTTGTTCAATCTGTTTTGAGAGGTTTGCAAAACTTCCTACTTAGCTTGCCTAATGTTGTCACGGTTATGATTTTTTCCTTGTTAGCGACTTTTTTCATCAGCAAGGATTGGTACCGTTTCAAGGGCTGGATAGAAAAACGCACGCCTGAACGAACAGTCGAAAGCGGACGTAGCGTGTACAATGAACTTCGTAAAGCGCTCGTCGGTTTTGTCAAAGCACAATTGACCCTCATCTCGATTACGGCTGCCATTGTGCTGGTCGGTTTGCTTATTTTGAGGGTTGATTATGCGATTACGATCGCGATTTTGACTGGACTAGTGGATCTGCTTCCATATTTGGGCACTGGAGCGGTTTTCGTGCCGTGGATCATCTACAGCTTCATTATGGAGCAGTACACGCTGAGCATCGGTCTCTCGGTCTTGTATGGCGTCGTCATCATCCAACGACAGGTGATGGAGCCGAAGATTTTGTCCAGCAGCATTGGACTTGACCCATTAGCTACCTTAATCTCTTTATTCGTCGGGTTCAAGTTATTCGGCTTTCTGGGACTGATCATCGGACCGGTCACTCTCGTTGTGTTCCGTGCGTTGAGCCAAGCGCACGTGTTCAGTGATCTATGGAAATTTATCATCGGTAAAAAAGCAGCATAATGGGTTGTGAGTCAACAGGCAGATCGGTTAGCGCCGGCTGCCTTTTTTGTTGGTTGTGGGTTCTCTGTCTAGCTGAGATTTTCGGATGACGGGATGTTGGAGCTAACGAGCGTATATGAGTGCATGAAATCGATGAAATCATGAGATCGTGTACTCATAGAGTGTTTTACTGTCCCCGAAAGCGTGAAAATCACAAAATGAAGGATACTAAGAGACGTTTACTGTCCTCCATTTCGCTAAATTCACAAAATGGAGGACACAAAGAATGATTTGTGTCTCCAATATCATCTCTTCACAAAAGAAAAAGCTGGCCGTTCCTCCCATGCATCATGGGTTGCGGGCCAGCTTTCATCATATTTATCTTCGGATTGTAAATGTAAATTGTCCTGAGTCGATTTTCTTCTGGATAAAGCGGCGCATTCCAATTTTGAAGATGGAACGCGTGTAAGGAATCAACAACAGGAAACCGACTGTATCGGTGATGAATCCTGGTGTGAGCAACAATGTTCCTCCGACCAGGATGCAAACGCCGTCTAGTAGAACGTCGCTTGGAACTTGCGCGTTCCGTAATTGAATCTGCGCAAGTTTCAATGTTTCCATACCTTCTCTTCTTGCTAGCCATGCACCAACGATTCCTGTAGCGATGATTAACAAAATCGTAACGGGAATTCCAAAGTTCGTCCCAGACCAAATCAGAATCCCGATTTCTGCGGCAGGTATGATGATGAGTAACAATAACAAAATACGAAACATAGCTTCGTTCCTCCAGACCAGCTTTACATCTACAAATTACAATACGCTTGTCTTTCCACTATAAACGACACCGCGAGAACCGTCCACTGTAATGTCTTCTCCATCTTTCAACAGCTGTGTTGCACGCTCAACACCGACGATCACGGGTACACCAAGGCTCAAGCCTACAACAGCTGCATGACTTGTCAATCCGCCTTCCTCAGTGATGATAGCAGAAGCTTTTTTCAACGCCGGCATCATATCACGGTCTGTCCCGATCGTAACAAGGATATCTCCTTCTTGAACTTTCGCAATCGCGTCTTCCGCATTGTTCGCGACAACGACTTTTCCTGCAACAGAGCTTTGTCCGATTCCTTGACCCTTAGCAATTACATCGCCAACGACATGGACTTTCATCAAGTTTGTCGTTCCAGTTTCCCCGACAGGAACACCAGCTGTAATCAACACGAGGTCACCGTGGTTCACTAGACCTGATTTCAAGGATGCGTCAACTGAAATATCGAGTAATTCATCCGTAGATTTCGCTTCCTGACTCAATTGTGGAGTAACGCCCCAGACAAGAGACATTCTTCTGCAAACAGCCTCAGAGCTTGTTACGGCAATGATTGCTGCTTCGGGACGATATTTAGAAATCATGCGAGCGGTATGTCCACTTTCCGTCGGTGCAATGATTGCAGAGATATTCAAGTTATGAGCTGTATGAGAAACAGATTGACTGATCGCATCTGTAACCGTCAATTTGCTAGACTTACTGCGTGCATGAAGGATATCTGCATGGTTCATAGCCGTTTCAGCTTTCATTGCAATTTTGTGCATCGTTTGTACAGCTTCTACAGGATAAAGTCCTGCAGCTGTTTCACCTGAAAGCATGATGGCATCTGTACCGTCAAAAATAGCGTTAGCTACGTCACTTGCTTCTGCACGAGTAGGACGTGGGTTGCGCTGCATAGAGTCCAACATTTGTGTCGCAGTAATAACAGGCTTACCTTTGTCGTTACATTTGCGGATCAATTCTTTTTGAACAAGAGGAACGTCCTCAGCAGGAATTTCCACACCAAGGTCTCCACGTGCGACCATCAATCCATCGGAAACTTCAAGGATTTCGTTGATGTTGTCAACACCCTCTTGGTTTTCGATCTTCGGAATGATGTGAATGTGCTCTGCATTATGACGCTCAAGAATCTCACGGATTTCTAATACGTCGGATGCTCTACGTACGAAAGAGGCTGCAATGAAATCAACACCTTGCTGAATACCAAACTCGATATCACGCGCGTCTTTGTCCGTGATCCCTGGTAGGTTGACAGACACGTTCGGAACATTGACACCTTTCTTGTTCTTCAGTGTTCCACTGTTAAGCACACGTGTTTGGAGTTGTTGACTTTCAACTTTTGTTACTTCAAGTTCGATCAATCCATCATCCAAAAGAATTGTAGAACCGACATGGACGTCATTCACAAGTCCAGGATACGTGACTGAAATCATGGATTCATTCCCCATCACTTCTTCCATGGAGACAGTAAGCTCTTGTCCAGATTTAAGTTCAACTTCCCCTTTTTCCAATGTACCCGTACGGATTTCAGGACCTTTTGTATCCAGTAGGATCGCAACGGTCTTTCCTGTTTTCTGAGCAGCTTCACGGATATTCGCGATACGCGCTCCATGCTCGTCGAAGTCTCCGTGAGAGAAGTTCAAACGTGCAACATTCAAGCCAGATTCAATCAACTGCGTAAGAGTTTCAACACTCTCACTCGCAGGTCCTATTGTACAAACAATCTTGGTATTTCTCATTGTTTTCCTCCTATAAACTCAATGTATCTATCTTTCCTAAAAATTTAAGACATTATGAATCCATGCCGTACTTCAAATGGGATGATTACGACATGGCATCCTGTTGTAATACATACATGTAAAATTGCTTGAAAGAAGTCAATTTCTTTTCTTTTAAATAGAAAGCTCTTGTGAAAGCTTATACATGTCGTTATCAATCTTGTGCGGTTGAGCAAGTACTTCATTGATGTCATGTGCCACAATCTTGTTGCTCTGAATCCCAACTGCTTTTCCTGCTTCTCCGTCTAACAGCAACTGTACCGCTTTCGCTCCGAGACGGCTTGCCAATACACGGTCAAATGCAGTAGGAGAACCTCCCCGTTGGATATGACCTAAAACAGTGACACGCGTTTCGAAGTCCGTCGATTCTTCAATCTGGTTGGCGATATCAACACCGCTGCCAACTCCTTCAGCAACGACGATGATACTATGTTTTTTACCACGTTCTTGTCCACGAAGCAAACGATCTGTGATGTCTTCCATCTTGAAGTCTTCTTCCGGAATGAGAATCGATTCTGCTCCGCCAGCAAGACCAGACCAAAGTGCGATATCACCTGCATTACGTCCCATGACCTCAATCACATACGTACGTTCATGAGATGTTGCGGTATCACGGATTTTATCAATCGCATCAATCGCTGTGTTCAATGCCGTATCAAAACCGATCGTGAAATCCGTACCTGGAATATCGTTATCAATCGTACCTGGCAATGTAATCGTAGGGAAACCGTGCTCAGTCAATTTCTGCGCTCCACGATAAGAGCCATCGCCTCCGATGACGACCAACCCTTCGATTCCGAATTTCTCGAGCTGTTTGACACCTTTCATCTGTCCCTCATGTGTTTTGAATTCTTCACAGCGGGCAGAGTAAAGCATCGTTCCACCACGATGGATGATATCTCCGACGGAACCCAGCTCCATCTTTTTGATTTGTCCTTCAATCAAACCTGTATATCCATGGTAAATACCATACACTTCCATACCTTGGTAAATGGCTTCTCGAACAACAGCCCTGACTGCTGCATTCATTCCAGGACTGTCTCCACCACTTGTCAAAACACCAATCCGCTTCATCTCTTTCACCTCGTACGATAGTTGTGTTCTTAAAATATCATGTTCCAAAATCGAACACAATAGACAAACATTCCACAAAAAAAGTGCTTTTCCACTTCTGGAAAAGCACTTTCTTTATTTAACGCCAATGGAATCGTTTTCAAATGTATATTGTCCGATTTTTTTGTATTTTTCATAACGGTGCGCCACAAGCTCTTCTTCGCTCATTTCAGAGAGTTCATCAAGGGATTTTTGCAATGCTTCCTCGATGTATTCAGCCTGCTTTTTCACGTCTCGGTGGGCGCCGCCTTCCACTTCTGGAATCATTTTGTCGATGATGCCCATCTCGTTCAGGTCAGGTGCAGTAATTTTCATTGTGTCAGCTGCACGTTTCGCTTGGCCGGAATCTTTCCATAATAAAGCAGCCGCCCCTTCTGGGGAGATGACGGAGTACCATGAATTTTCAAGCATATGGACATGGTTTCCAACACCGATTGCTAGTGCACCGCCGCTTGCTCCTTCTCCGATGATGATGCATACAAGCGGAACGGTCAATCCAGCCATTTCAACTAGATTCCGAGCAATCGCTTCACTTTGTCCACGCTCTTCTGCTGACATACCAGGATAAGCACCCTTCGTATCCAGCAAGCATACAACAGGACGGTTGAATTTCTCTGCTTGCTTCATCAAGCGCAATGCTTTTCTGTAACCTTCCGGATGTGGCATTCCGAAGTTTCTTCGAAGGTTTTCCTTCGTGTCCTTCCCTCTTTGGTGACCGATGACGGTTACCGGTTTGCCGTGGAACTTCGCAATCCCTCCGACAATTGCCTCATCGTCACCATATAGACGGTCACCGTGCAACTCAAGAAAGTCTGTGAAGAGCATGGAAATGTAGTCTAGAGTCGTCGGTCTTTCCGGATGACGAGCGACTTGTACACGATCCCATGGTGTCATCTTTCCGTATACTTCCTTTTCAACCTTCGCCAAACGCTCTTCCAAACGTTCCACTTCATCACTCAGGTCAATCCCTTTTTCATCCATGAAGGACTTCAGTTCAGCAATTTTATCTCTCAATTCTTTTGCCGGGCGTTCAAACTCTAATTCTCCTACCATTACTCTTCACCTCCTTTATGAATATCCAATACGTTCGCTAATGTAGCTTTCATTTTCTTACGGTGGACCACCGCATCAAGCTGTCCGTGCTTCAACAAGAACTCTGCTGTTTGGAAGTCTTCCGGTAGTTCCTGGCGAATCGTCTGTTCGATGATACGGCGACCTGCAAAGCCAATCAATGCTTTCGGTTCTGCAAAATTGTAATCTCCTACAGATGCAAAGCTTGCTGATACTCCACCTGTCGTAGGATGCGTCATGACCGATATGAACAACAGGCCTGCCTCATGATGACGTCGGAGCGCAACACTTGTTTTCGCCATCTGCATCAAGCTCAAGATACCTTCTTGCATACGAGCGCCGCCGGACGCTGTGAAGATGATGAACGGTTTCCTTTCTTCGGTTGCTGCTTCAATCGCTCGAGTGATTTTTTCACCTACGACCGATCCCATGCTTCCCATGCGGAAGTGTGCATCCATTACAGCAAATACGATCGGATTTCCTTCAACTTCACCGTGACCAGTCATGACAGCTTCATTCATTCCTGTTTTTGCACGGTCCTTGTCGATCCGATCCAGATAATCCGGAAAATCAAGTGGGTTTTCCGTTTTCATATCTTGATTGATTTCACGAAACGTACCTTGATCGATGATCAGTTGGATCCGTTCTTGAGCTGTCATTCTGAAATGGTGATCGCACGAAACACAAACTTTGTGTGCTTTATTAAGTTCCTTTGTGGTCATAATCGATTTACATTCAGGACACTTGGTCATAAGCCCTTCCGGAACTTCTTGTTTCATCCGATCAGAAGGTATCGTTGCATATTTTCTTTTCTTAGCAAACAAATCCTTTAACAAGTTGTTGCACCTCCATAAATCGCTAGTGACTATTTATACGAAATCTGATACCGACTTAAAGATGAAAGTGTCTCAGAAGACTCTCTTTCTTTAATCAGTGTGAAAATCTGACGATAGTCTGATAACAAATACGTTACTTCATCCTCATTGAATTGATCGTATTCGGTCAATTCCACCCATAGACGTTTGAGCAAGGAATTTTGAGCTGCATCCAGGACAATCCGGAAAAAATCCCGGTCCACCACAGAATCAATACTGGTCAGGTCGTTCTCTTCCATTTGATCAAGAAAGTCCTTCAGCCGATCCATTTCTGCTTCTGTCCTGCGTTCTGAAGCTAGCAAGATTGCGTTCTTTTCAATCATCTGTCTTGTTTCAGTCAGCTCTTTCTTGACCAGTCCATCATTCAGGATAAAAGATGCGAGCACTTCGACTAAGCGATGGTTTCGAGCTTCTTTGATGAATGTACCTTCGCCTCTGCGCGTTTCAATCAGACCTAATAACTCCATAGCCCTTAACGCTTCACGCACGGAAGACCGTCCTACATTCAAACGTTCGGAAAGCTCCCGTTCAGAAGGGAGCTTGTCTCCAGGTTGGAGTCGGTCTTTTTGAATGATGGCTTTCAGTTTGTTCAAAATCTCCACGAACATTTTTTCGCGAGGTTTAGTTGTCATATCATACGCCACCTACTTTTAGAAGCTTATTCATCTTCTTCTATCAATGAAAGTCGACGCGTTTTTTCTGCGATTTCCTCCGGATCCACATTGATTCTTGCTACGCCCGTTTCCATCGCGGCTTTCGCAACCGAAGCAGCAACGGCTGGTGCCACTCTTGGATCGAACGGAGCTGGAATGACATAATCTTCGGATAGCTCGTCTTCGTCAATCAAGTCCGCAATCGCATAAACTGCAGCAATTTTCATTTCTTCGTTAATGTGGGTTGCACGTGTATCGAGCGCACCACGGAATATTCCAGGGAACGCAAGGACGTTATTCACCTGGTTCGCAAAGTCTGAACGACCCGTACCTATGACTTTTGCGCCTGCTTCTTTCGCCTCTTCTGGCATGATTTCCGGCACAGGATTTGCCATTGCGAAAATAATCGGGTCATCATTCATCGTTTGGACCATCTCTTGAGTTAGAGCACCTTCAACGGATACTCCGATAAAGACATCCATACCTTTGACCGCTTCTTCAAGCTTTCCTTCCACTTGATGACGGTTCGTGAAGTGTGCGACTTCATCTTTTACACGGTTCATTCCGTAAGGACGCCCTTCATAAATGGCACCTTTCGAGTCACACATGATGATGTCTTTCACACCGAAACGGTTTAACAGCTTGATAATCGCAATACCAGCAGAACCTGCTCCATTGACGACCACCTTAATTGATGACATGGACTTTCCAGTCAGCTTGAGCGCATTGACAAGCCCAGCGACCGTAACAATTGCCGTTCCATGTTGGTCATCATGGAAAATCGGGATGTTCGTCTCTTTCTTCAAACGTTCTTCGATGATGAAACAGTTTGGAGCAGCGATATCTTCAAGATTCACACCACCGAAAGTCGGTTCCATCAGTTTGACAGACTGTACAATTTCATCAACATCCGTCGTATTCAAGCAGATCGGAAAAGCATCGACACCTGCGAAGCTTTTGAAAAGGACCGCTTTTCCTTCCATTACAGGTAAAGCAGCTTCAGGGCCGATATTTCCAAGCCCGAGTACAGCTGTGCCGTCAGAAACGACCGCGACTGTATTCCCTTTCATCGTATATTCGTATACTCTGTTCTTATCTTCATAGATTTCCTTACAAGGTTCTGCGACTCCTGGTGAATATGCCAAGCTTAGGTCCTGGGCATTTCGTACAGGAACTTTCGCTTTCGATTCTAGTTTTCCTTGATTGATCCTATGCATGTGTAGTGCTTCTTCTCTAGAAACAGACATACGTTCATCTCCCTCATTCTTTTATATATGTGAATGAAATAGTCTGCTTGTACATTATGGACAAACGAGGTGGTCTGACCACCTATTGACTTATACATTATAACAAACCTCATTCACCTGTAAAGATTTAGCGGTTTATTTTAGCACGACATTTTTTGAGCCGAGCAACGATTCAAACTTTACAACACATTCTTTGACGGGGTCAATGCTGAATTCCTCGGATAGACGGACAATTTTTTTGCTCTGTTCATAGTACAAGATGACATCCGTCGTACCAGGGTATTGGAGCACGATGTTCTTGATTTGGTGCAGCACACCTTGATCCTGCTGAGATGCTTCAATCTTCAAATATAGATCCCGTTTCTGATTGCTTTGGTTATTTGCTACTGTCTGTAGGTCGGCCGCTTTTTCTACGATGAACTTCACATTGTCCGACTTTTCTACATTCCCTTCTAATAATAGGAGATTTCCCTCCTGGTATAATTCTGGTTGTTGTTTGTAAGCTTTCGGAAAGACGATGCCTTCTATTTCTCCTGTTTCATCTCCAAGTTGAAGAAACGCCATCCAGTCTCCCTTTTTCGTTTTGATCAACTTCGCTTTTGTCACCATCGCACCGATACGAATCCGTTTCGTCTCGCCTTCGATTTCTCCAATTCTTGTACAACTGAAGCCTTGTAACGCCTCGCTGAATTGTTCAAGCGGGTGTCCAGACAGATAGAAACCTAAGGCTTCATATTCGAATTGGAGCTTCTCTTTATCCTGGAATGGTGGTACATCTTCCATCTCCGGACTTTCAACCGTCTCTTCATCCTGGAATAAATCAATCTGTCCTTCAGCCTCGGCTTTTTGGATTTTTGCGCCATAATCGATTGCTGCGTCCAGATTCGCGAGCAGTTGGGCCCGATTGGTCGTAAATCCATCGAGACACCCTGCCAAAATCAACGATTCCAAAGATCGTTTGTTCATCGTTTTCAAGGAAACCCTTCTGCATAAATCATACAGGTTCTTGAAGCGACCTTTCTTCCTTTCTATCAAAATCGCTTCAATTGCACGAATTCCAACGTTTTTGATGACCATCAGGCCGATCCGGAGTCCTTCATCTTCAACTCTGAACCCGGCAGCACTATCGTTGATTGAAGGCGGATGAATGGATATACCCTTCTGGCGGATCTCACCTAAATAGGCTGCTGTCTTACCATGATTCCCCACAATGCTGCTCAGTAATTCAGCCAGGAAATAAAGCGGGTAGTTGGCTTTCAAATAGGCAAGCTGATAAGCGATCACACTATATGCTACGGCGTGTGATCGGTTGAAACCGTAATTGGCGAAGCGGACGATCAAGTCATACACTTCATCAGCCGAAGCAGTATCATACCCTTTCTGTACGGCTCCACTTACGAAATGTTCCCGCTGTTCATGTAAAACTTCCGCTTTCTTCTTCCCAACAGCCCTTCTGAGCATATCGGCTTCCCCTAAAGAGAATCCTGCCATCGTCGAAGCGATTTGCATGATCTGCTCCTGGTAAACGATGACGCCATATGTTTTTTGTAAAATCGGCTCCAAGTCAGGATGCGGATAAGTAACCGTATTCTGTTGATGCTTCCTTTCAATATATACAGGGATGTTTTCCATTGGACCTGGTCGGTAAAGAGCATTTACGGCTACGATGTCTTCGAATTCACTTGGCTTCAGTTTTTTCAATACCCGTCGCATACCTTCAGACTCCAACTGGAAGATTCCCGTCGTATCTCCTTCACTGAGCAATTCGTATGTTTTTCCATCATCAAACGGCAACGTATGTAGTGGAATCCTCTTTCCAGTCTGAGCTTCAATTGAAGCCGTAATGTTTTCAAGCAGGGTCAAATTCCGGAGACCGAGGAAGTCCATTTTCAAAAGACCGATGTCCTCGAGTCCATCCATCGTATATTGGGTCAGTGATAAAAATTCTCCGCCTGATTGGGTCGGCACAACATTCGTCAGCGGATCTTTACTGATGACGATTCCAGCTGCATGTGTGGAAGCATGACGTGGAATGCCTTCAATCGTTTTGGAAATCCTCCATAAATGTCGTGCGTCCTCTGATTGGTCAAGCGTCTTTTTCAGAAGAGGGGATTCTTCCAGCGCTTTATCGAGTGTGATCCCAGGTCTAGACGGTATTTGTTTCGCGACCCGGTCGATCAACTGGTTGTCCAGGCTGAGCACCCGTCCGACATCACGCACAGCTGCACGCGCTGCAAGTGTACCAAAGGTAATGATTTGCGCGACACGATCCTTCCCATATTTCTGTGCGACGTATTCAATAACATCGTCCCGCTTCGTATCCGGAAAATCGATATCGATATCGGGCATGGTTACACGCTCTGGATTCAAGAATCTCTCAAATAAAAGCTCATGTTCAATTGGATCGACCTGTGTAATGAAAAGGACGTAGGATACGAGTGATCCTGCTGCGGATCCTCGTCCAGGACCAGTCATAATTCCGTTTTCTTGTGCATGCTTCATAAAGTCCCAAACGATCAGGAAGTAATCGTTGAATCCCATACGGTCGATAATATCGAGTTCGTACTCCAACCGCTCCTGTACCTCGTGAGAAGGGGCTTGGCCGTACCTTTTCTCAACACCAAATTGACAAACTTTACGCAAATACGTATCGCTCGTTTCGCCTTCCGGTAGTGGATAAGCAGGCAATATGGGGTTCCCGAATGAAAGCTCAACATTACATTTGTCTGCGATTTTTTCCGTATTCTCTAATGCTTCGGGCGTATGGGAGAACAACGCTCTCATTTCATCAGCTGTTTTGAAGTAATGTTCATCCGTCTGAAACCGGCCTTCATCTTCTTCATTCAACTTCTTACCGAGTTTGATTGCCCGTAACGCTTCATAAGCCTTCGAGTCGTTTTGATCTATGTAATGGATATTGTTCGTTACAACTAGCGGTACGTCCGTCTCCTTCGACAATTGAACTAAGGTGAGGTTCAGTTCTTTTTCCTTCCCAAGTCCGTGATCTTCAAGACCAAGATAAAAGTTGCCTCCGAAAAGATTCTTCATATACTCAATCAACTTGTAGTGCTGAGCTTTTCCACTTAGCAAGGTCCTTTGGATGATGCCTTCAACCCCAGAGGAAACTGCCAGCAAACCTTCATGATACTTATGTAAATCATTGAAATCGAGGGCATGTTGCGAATTCCGTTCATCTGATTGGAGTTTGGAACTGATTTCAACCAAATTTTGATAGCCTCGATGATTCATTGCATATAAGAGCAACCGCACAGGGGCTGCGTCTTGTTTAGACTGGATGTCCACATCTAACCCAAGTATAGGTTTAATCCCTTTACGCTGACATGATTTATAAAAAGGGATGATCCCATACATGACGTTCCGGTCGGTAATTGCGAGTGACTGCATTCCTTCTTCTTTCGCCTTATCCGTCAAACGCTCGATACGGCACGCACTCTCCAATAAAGAAAATTCACTATGTACGTTCAAATGGACGTAGCCCATCAGCTGTCACTCCCTTCTATAAAGATCTTATCCCCATTATATACAAGACAGAGACAACAATAAATCAAGCATACTTGAAGATGGCTGTCCATATTTATAGTTATGAGTGATCCCATTAAAAGGTGGAATGATCTATGGTCCGCGATTTTGTTTCAACAAACATCATCTATTTCTTCGTAGCGTTCGGGATAATCATTGGTGGATGTTTAATCGGGGCGTTAGGAATGATGCTTACTGGCAATCCCCCTTTTGAATCTATGAGTAAACTATCCAGGAATTTAAAGATATGGGCGATTGTTGCTGCTATTGGAGGTACGTTTGATACCATCAATAAATTTGGGGACAGTTTATTTATTAGCGGTGCACCGTTAGAGGTCTTAAAGCAAATCATTTATATTGTCGCTGCATTAGTTGGTGCAAATGCTGGAGAGGCAATCATTCACTGGATCACACAGGAGGTTGATTGATGCGAATACCCCCTCTATATAGACGTAAAGGCTATCAACGTTTTTTTGCAGGAATAATTATCGGTATTATTATTGGATGGTCCTTTTTTATGCTTAGTTATGGTGAATTGCAGGACGACTATATTAAGTTGATTAGAGAAAAAGATAATCAAATAGGAAAATTAAAAAATACGATTGATCACTACCAGGATGAGGATATCCAAAAGAATAAAGAAATTGAAAAGAAATTACGCATCCAAGAAATTGACATAACCTTTTTAAACCAAGAAAAAATTAAGCTTGTAGGACTTTCAAAAATTGAGCTAGAGAAAAGTATACATTTTCAGTTGCATGATTTACTTACAAAAGATATTGAATCAGTGAGTAAACATACCAATCTCATAGTAAAAGCTTTAGAAAATAAAACTTTCATTATCGAAAATGAAAAATTCCAAGTGAAAGTCTATCAAATGCATCTTTATACAACACTTCGTTTATATTTGAATGTAGAAAGAGTCAAATAGGGGTGTGTTTTTGACAATTCTGAGACAAATGGGCATAAGAGTCGCAAAGTACATGCACTTCGTATACAATAGAAATAGGATTAAAAGTGTAAAGGGGTAATGTGTATGATTATCAATCGAAAAGAAATGGCAAAGGCGAAGGTCGAGAAATTGTTGAGCGGATATTCTGCTTTCGCAGAATCAAAAGAAGTTGCTGAATTGATTAAGAAACAGGCACAAGAATTAAACATTGAATTCGTAGAGGACGTGACTGAAATTGGATCTTGGTTCATCCCAGCCAAACCCCAAGAACAGTAATAAAAGTTAGCCCCGACCTTCAGACTGGAAGGATACGGGGCTATTATTATGGACTTTTTTAATTTGTTTCTTTGCAAGCCTCAATCAAATCTTGGATGATCTGTTCGGTTTCTTTGATCGTATGAACCGTCGCCCCTGATGCCATTGGATGGCCCCCGCCGTTATACTTCGCCGCGATCGTATTAACAATCGGACCTTTAGAACGCAAACGGACACGGATTTGGTCCGGCTCCTCTACGAAAAACACCCACGTCTTCAACCCTTCTACGTTGGAAAACGTGTTAACGAGCAATGAGGACTCACTCGGTGTCGTGTTGAATTCCTCCATCACTTCTTTTGTCAGATAAATGTATCCAACTCCAGGATCGACATACTGAAAATGGGATAATACATACCCATTCAAGCGCGCAAGGCTCAAGGAAACCTTGTACATCTCATTATAGACAGCAGATAGATCAAAATCATAATTGCGTAATTCCCCGGCGAATTTCATCGTTTTTTCAGTCGCGTTCGGGAACAAGAATCTGCCTGTATCTCCTACAATACCTGTATATAACAGCTCTGCCCCTTTATCCGTCAGTTTGAATGAATGATTGTCTCTCCCATAAAGGTAAAATTCATAAATCATTTCACTGACGCTGCTCGCTTCTGTATCCACCCAGATCATGTCTCCGTATTTGTCTTCATTCGGATGGTGATCGATCTTAATAATGTAATCACCTAGAGTATAACGTGTATCACTGATTCGAGCTTCATTAGCTGTATCACAGATGATGACCAATGCGCCTTTATATACATCATCCTCAATCGTGTCCATCCGGTTCATGAACGTCAATGAAGGTTCTTCTTCTCCGACAACATAGATCGACTTCTGAGGAAAAGTCGCCTTCAAAATTTCTGCCAATCCACCTTGTGACCCGAGGGCATCCGGATCAGGTCGGACATGACGATGGATAATGATCTTATCAAAGTCTTTGATCTTCTCAATAATTTGTTCTTTCATTTTGTACTCCTTCTATCTGTAACCTAATGTTCATTTCTAAATATGGATTTTTACGGTGAAGTTCTATACAATGGTAGTCGACATCAATTCTAATTGGAGGATTACCATGCCTGCATTCATTATTGTAATTGTAATTGCATTAAGTCTTTATATTTTCTATAAAATTAAAGAGTGGCGAGTGAAAGCTCCTTATGAAAAACGCTGGACGAAAGCGAAAGCGAATATCGCCTTAGGCGCTTTTATTGGTACATATGGTTTGAACCGTTTGTTCATCAACGAATCCAAATACGATTTGATTATCGGAGGCGTATTCCTCGTCCTGGGAATCTTGAATATCGTCATGGGATATAAAGCGTATAAGTATTTCTTGCCTCTCGCGATTGAAGAGAGCGAGCAAACCAAATCCTAAAGCATATGTTGGGGGCTGACACGATGGTGTCTGCCCCCTTTTTGCATGCATTACATATGTCTATCAATCAGCTGAGCCATCATGAGAGCTTTGCCTACGACATCCCCTTCATGATAAATTTCCACGTCCACTTTTCCATATCGGCGGCTCAGTTCCAATATTTTCGGACGGATTGTAATTTTACTATCGATCTGTACAGGTTTCAAAAAGTATAGCGTAATGTTTTCAACAACGAGGTCACCCTTCTTCTGCTTTCGAAGTGCACGACTTCCGACCTCTGATACGAGGGTCGTCATGACACCATAGGACAGCGTACCGAGGTAACTGGTCATCTGAGGTGTGATTTCGCACGTATAGGATTCCTCATCCTCTTCTTCGATATCCTGCACATGGCTCGTGATCAGGTCATCAAACGTTTCTCCGACCTGTGGCTGTTTCTGAATCATTTGCAGCGCCTTCAGGACATCCTGACGGCTGATGATGCCTTGCAAGGTCTGATGCGTATCAATGACCGGAAGCAATTCAATCCCTTCCCAAATCATCATATGGGCTGCATTGGCGACAGAAGTCGTCCCTTTTACCGAAATCGGATTTTTGGTCATCACTTTTTCAATCATAAGACCATGATCAATTCCGATGATATCTTTAGCGGTTACGACTCCGACGACGCGCATCATTTTATCTACGACCGGATAACGGCTGTGTCCTGTCGTTTCATTCAATTCATACCATTTGGAAACCTTGTCCGTTTTCATCAGATAGTTCGTATGTTCAATCGAAGTCGTAATGTCACTGACGAGGACGATTTCTTTTTTGATCAGCTGATCATAAATGGCACGGTTGATCATAGCAGCAACCGTGAACGTATCGTAGCTCGTCGAAATGACCGGAAGCTCCAATTCATCGGCCAACTTTTTGACAGACTCTTCGGTATCAAAGCCCCCGGTAATCAACACGGCCGCACCAGCTTTCAAACCGAGTGCGTGAGCTTTCGTTCGGTTACCGACAATGAGAAGACTGTCCGGATCGACATAACGCATCATCGCCTCGAGTTTCATCGCCCCGATAACGAACTTGTTGAGCGTCTTATGCAATCCTTGTTTGCCACCTAAAACTTGTCCGTCTACGACGTTAACGACCTCTGCATAGGTGAGTTTTTCAATGTTTTCTTTGCGTTTCTTTTCGATTCGAATCGTTCCAACTCGTTCAATTGTGCTTACGGTGCCCTGGTTTTCGGCATCCTTTATCGCACGGTAGGCTGTACCCTCACTTACGGAAAGAGCTTTAGCGATCTGCCTGACGGATATTTTACTACCGATATCCAATGTTTCAATGTAATCTAGTATTTGTTCGTGTTTCGTTGCCATATTTTCACCAAGCTTTCTCATGGCTAAGTCTTTCCTATTATACTAAGGGTACAACACTACATCAATGTTGTCTTACTCTCTTCCGTTCTTTTTGCACCTGTTTAGATGGGACACGCTGTGGTGCGTATTGGGAATATCTTTGGAACATCAAGGCGGACAGGTTCCCACCGATCACGAAAACGGCGAAAATGAGCCAGATCGCAGAAAACCATCCACTTAAACCCGGCTCCATCTCAGGAAGATACGGTACTGCAAAATAAACGAGAGCAAGTCCTGCTAATAAAGATAATAGCAAGCGATTCTTCAATGACATCGTCTCCTTTCAAAAAGAGGTAGTCCTTTTTACATACTTTATGCAACCACCTCTAAAGAAAGAAGAACCTCCCATTAAAGTTCGATGGATTCTCCGGATTTCAATACGCGTCCCTTTTTACCTTCCAGATCATTAACAAAAGCTTCTGGGTCCTGTTCGATGACCGGGAACGTATTATAGTGGACTGGAACGACGGTGTTCGCTTTCAACCAGCTTGCTGCGATAGAAGCATCCTCCGGCCCCATTGTGAAATTGTCACCGATCGGTAAGAATGCGATATCAATGTAATTCTGTTCACCAATCAACTTCATATCTGAAAAAAGTGCCGTGTCCCCCGCGTGGTAGACGGTCTTGTCTTCGGCGGTGAAAAGAAGTCCAGCAGGCATGCCTGTGTAGACGACAGTGCCGTCTTCTTCAGCATAACTGGAACCATGGAACGCTTGAGTGAGTTTTACTCTTCCAAAATCAAATTCGCGTGCACCTCCGATGTGCATCGGGTGCGTCTCGACACCTTTTGTTGCGAGATAATTGGCTAGTTCAAATGGTGCTACGACTAGAGAGTCATTCCTTTTCGCAATATCGACGGTATCACCGACATGATCGTTGTGACCATGTGTAAGCAGGATGACGTCAGCATTCACTTCATCCGCTGTGATATGGCATTGCTCGTTCCCTGTGATAAAAGGGTCAATCCAAATCGACTTGCCATTCGTTTCAATTGCGACGACAGAATGTCCATAATACGTTACTTTCATTATGATCTCTCCTCTTTCCAAATTTGGTGTTAGATCTGTTCTAATCCTTCTACCTGATCGATTCTTATTCCTTCTTCCAAGTAAAAAGATGAACACACATTTCTTGTACCCGTTTTTTTCGAGGTTTAAAAAGTCGAGTTAAACAGTCAATATCTTTTTGACCCAAATCTAAACGAAATATCCCTCAGCTTCAGGAAAAAAGAAGGCTGTTTTCACAAACTTTGTTGCTCTTGAAAGCAGCTGATTTCCGTTCCAGGATGCTCGCTTTCCGCGGGGCGTGCGGTGAGCCCACTCGTCGCCTTGCGACATTGAATGGTCTCACCTGTCCCGCTGATCCCGCAGGAGTCTCGCACCTTACTCTACAATCAACTTGCACAGGGTGGTTTTTAAAAATGACTTAAAGCAACGATCTTTTAGAAAAGAGAAAAAAAAGCTGACCCGGCATCGCTGTTCAGGATGCTTTGGATCAGCCCTTTCATTTTCCAGCCTTCAATTAAGAAAGCATTTTTCGAACGTCATTATATTCTAAACCGTGTGCTTGGGATACCGCTTCATATGTTACATAACCATCAAGCGTGTTGATTCCTTTAAGTAAGGCTTCGTTATCTTGACATGCTTGTACATAGCCTTTATTTGCAATTTGCAATGCATAAGGTACAGTCACGTTTGTTAACGCGATTGTAGAAGTACGTGGAACAGCACCAGGCATGTTCGCAACTGCATAGTGAACGACACCATGCTTATCATACGTAGGGTTGTCATGCGTCGTAATGCGATCTGTCGTTTCGAAGATTCCACCCTGGTCGATGGCAACATCTACGAGTACAGCACCTTTACGCATTTCCTTGATCATGTCTTCTGTCACCAATTTCGGAGCTTTTGCCCCTGGGATCAGAACAGCACCGATGACAAGGTCAGAGTCCACGACAGACTCAGCAATGTTTAATGGGTTGGACATCAACGTGTTGATGTCAGAACCGAAGATATCGTCCAATTGACGGAGACGTTCAGGGTTCAAGTCGATTACCGTTACACTCGCACCGAGACCGACAGCGATCTTAGCCGCATTCGTACCTGCCACACCGCCACCGATGACAGTTACCTTACCTCGCTTGACGCCTGGTACACCTCCAAGAAGGATTCCCATTCCGCCATGCGGTTTTTCTAAGAAGGAAGCACCGATTTGCGTCGCCATACGACCTGCAACTTCACTCATTGGTGTCAATAGTGGTAAGCTACGGTTTGGAAGTTGAACCGTTTCATAAGCGATTCCGACCACTTTATTTTCGATTAGCGCTTTCGTCAATTCCGGCTCAGCAGCAAGGTGTAAATATGTAAAGAGAATCAACCCTTCACGGAAATATTGGTACTCTTCTTTCAAAGGTTCTTTCACCTTCATAACCATTTCCATGCTCCAAGCTTCTTCAGCTGTATCTACAATAAGAGCACCTGCTTCTTGGTATTGTTCATTCGTGAATCCAGAACCAAGTCCAGCATCCTTTTCAATATAAACTTCATGTCCAGATGACATCAGGTTGACAACCCCAGCCGGAGTCATTGCAACACGATTTTCATTGTTCTTAATTTCTCTTGGTACACCAATTCGCATAGTTTGCGACCTCCTAAATCAACAAATCTTCATCCAGTCCTTGAGACTGCCCATTTAAAGATAACACCAAACGACAAAAAGAAAAAGAGAAAAATTCGCAAGAAATCCTGTTATTCTACAGCATCTACAAATTATTGTATCCGCTTTCATTCTAACATATATAAAATCGGAAAGCTTTCTCCTCTATGGAGAAAGCTGATCCCCTTCTATCCGCTCTATCTCAACTGATTTTCTTCATTCATTTTGTTCGGTGTTTTATGCTCGACATACTGATCGACAACCCCGCTCTGATAGGATTGCATGATCTGTTGTTGCACTTCAAATTCACCATTCGCATCGAATTGATACGTCTCAGGTCTTTTCGGCTGTTTCTGCATGAGTGATGCCTCCTTTTTACATTCGACCTCATGATTTAGTATGCACCTTGAGCACTCCTCATATTGCGAAAAAAGACGAAAAACACATCAGCTTCAAAACAAAATCCATAGCCTTACACATCCATTTTCTGTACAATGTGGTTGAGTAGGGGGAATGAAGATGACTTATTCTTTCCAAATGGACGAGAGGCTAGGGATCAAGCTGCCTATTCTCAATGAGTCCTGGAACCAATATACCGTACAAACGCAAGAATCGATCTTATCGGAATGGGAAACGATCAGAGGTAAGATTCCAGACCGAATTAAGGAATTGGAACACCACATTAATGAAAAACAAGAACAATTGAACATAGAAGAAGACTTCGAAAGATCATGCCAATTGAATTCAGACATAGCGGAGCTGGCATCCATCATCAATGACCTATGGATTTGGTATCGATTGAACAATCAAGTAACAGAAAAAAGTCACCAATAGAACGGTTTAATCGGAGGCTATTTAAGATGCACATAGACAGAGTCGTTTTTTCACCAAAAGAACTGCTTGCCCTTGTGGTCATTACAGTCACCGGACTTTTAATGGCCGTTTCCTTTGATTTTCAACTGCTCCTCGGTTTCATGCCAGGATTCGTCTTACTGATCGGCAAGCTTATGCAAAAAGGTATAACGCTAAGAAGCACCGGACAAACCGCATTAAAAGGAATCCATCGAAACCGGGAGATCATTTGGTTGCTTTCATTGATTGGTGTACTGCTTCCCTCCTGGGCAATCATCGGAACTGTACCCACGATGGTTTCTTTTATTTTGTCGATCATCCAGCCGGAACACTTTTTATTGTTATCTTTCCTGATGACGATGGTCATTTCACTCATACTCGGCACATCGGTCGGAAGTTTGAGTGTGATCGGATTGCCGTTGATGGGGACGGCGCAAGCATTAGGTGTTCCATTGGAGTGGACGGCAGGTGCTCTCATATCAGGAGCGTTCGTCGGGGATCGGTCCTCACCGTTATCGAGCGCATTTCAATTGCTTGCCACCTCACTTGAACTGGAAACGAAAAAGCAATTCGCTGCAATCATTCCGACTGCAATCTTGACGATTATCGTTAGCAGTGGCTTATTTGCATGGCTCGATAGCACAATCAATTTGAAGACAATCAACGAGAAAAATACTTCTTTCTCCACAATTATGAGTGATTGGATCGTCTTCATCCCGATCGTTATATTGCTCATAGCTGTAATTCTCGGGATAAAAATTCGTTACTCTTTCATGCTCAGCATCGGATCGGCATTTCTCATCGTCTTGTTGAAAGGCATTCCATTGATGGACTGGCTCTCTGCGGTAATAACAGGTTTTGATGGCATCGGTGGTTTCTGGAGCATGGTTCCGTTCATCATTTTCATCAGTGTCGTCGGAATTTACAGCGAAATTTTAGAACGATATCAGATTGTACAACCTTATATCAATAAGCTGCTTACAAACGACCATTCGCTCACGGTCAATTCCGTACAAGGGGTTACCCTGGCACTTGTCGTATCACTCATCTCGCCGAATCAATCCTTTCCGATCATCTTGAACGGAAGGATGTTGCTTCCCCATTGGACGAAGAACTTCAGTGCCCCGCAACTCGCACGTATTGTAAGTGATTCGACCATGGTCTATGCCGGACTCGTACCGTGGAGTCTACTTGCCGTCTTATGCAGTACGATTCTGGGCATTCCTGTCCTTCAATATGTTGTGTTCGCGTTCTTCTTGTGGCTGTCGCCGTTCATGACCATCCTATACTCCATCATACGGGAAAAACGTTTGAATCCTGTCCACCAGATGGAAGCCTAAAAGAAAAGGATTGGCCAGTTCTCACTCACTGGTCAATCCTTTTTGATTTCACGAACGACATGGTTGATTTCCGGGAGGATCAACTTATTCATCGCAAGCTTCACTGCTCCGCTTGATCCAGGGATCGAAAATACGCCTGTATCCTTGTATACCCCTGCAATGGCTCGACTCATAATCGCTGCTGAACCGATGTCTTCTGTGTAACTGAGCATCCGGAAAATCTCTCCGAAACCCGGTATTTCTTTATGTAAAAGTTCAGCTACCGCTTCAACGGTCACATCACGCTTGGCGATGCCCGTCCCGCCATTCAAGATGATTACATCGGTGGCAGAATCCTCACCAGCTTTTAATACTGCATCCTGAATGAGATCCGCCTCATCTTTTACAATCGAATAGGAAGAAATCACATGACCGCTCTCTTCTAAAGCCGTCATGATCAACTTCCCGCTTTTATCCGTTTCCTCAGTACGCGTATCACTTACCGTCACGACCATGACCGACACATGATTCGGCGCACTCTGTTTATGTTCTGATACACTCATATATGCTCACCCTTCTTGCTTTTCCAATAACCAACGCTTCTGATAAAAATGGTTGGCGAAGTCTGTAATTTGTCTAGAGAGCTGATAGTTAGCGGCAGCACCGTAAACCATACCCATCACTGGGATACCCTGAATCAAGCGCTTTCTTAACATGAACAAGATAGTCCCTTTACCAACGAGGCCGACAAGGTGTCGCATCCATTTATGGTCCGCAACGACTTCTTCCGTTTCGAACAAGTAAGGATTCATTTCCTGTTGCATGACTTCGTTCATCAGCTTATCCCATGCCTCTTGTTGATGTTCTTTCGGTAGGGTAGCGGCGTGAAATACACGCAAAGCAAGCACGGTTTCGTAAGGCTGGTTGATAGGATATCCGTATGATAATGCTAATACCTGTATCGACCTGAGGTGGGCGGCGATACTGGCCGGGATGTCGATCCCTAGAAACAACAATCCACCTGCTCCGCTCAATCCACCTTGTGCAAAAGAAAGTAGCCGGTGCTTCGCCACCTGATGCTGTGCTATGTATCGAAGCTGTTCAATCCTACAATCCTTGATGTCTTCAAACACTTCCACGTTTTCGTTCATTGCCTGTGCTGAAAGCATAATCCGCTGTTTGGCATCCTGCTGGAACTGCGTGTTCAGAATGATGGAATGCAAGTGAAACAAGAGATTGTCGATCGTATGTAAAGCGCGCTCTTTCAATGTTGGATTCACCCGTGCGAGCGCTTCATCGAATGTTTTCACATAAGCTCGGCTGAAGTCTGTCGGTACGTATGTAAAGTATTCTTCTTCCCACTTTTGGATCGTGGACCATACTTGTTGTTCGTTTTTCGACCATTGCATAGCAAGCACCTCCGTTACTTTGCATCCATTATATCAAAATGAAGCCATATCACATAAGTCCTTAATATAAGACCCATTGATATTCATTCTGCATAGCCACTTTTAATTAGGTTGACCATTCTATACCCAAAGTCGAATTTAGCTAAAATGAAGGATAGAATGTGGCTCTTTCTATCCTCCAAAATCGAGATTAGCCCAAATGAGGGATAGAATAAGGCTCTTTCTATCCTCGAAAATCGAGATTAGCCAAAATGAGGGATAGAATGCGGCTCTTTCTATCCTCAAAAACCGAATTTAACCAAAATGAAGGATAGAAAAAAGAACTTCCGATTTCGGAAGTTCCTTCATTTTCATCAAAAAAATGCTTATTGAGCTAAACGTACAGTGTCACGGGCAATCATGACTTCTTCATTCGTCGGGATGATCAATACTTTTACTGGTGAATGAGGGTAGTTCAAGAATGCTTCCTTACCACGTACTTTGTTCAATGCAGGATCCCAATAGACGCCCATGAACTCGAGTCCTTTCATGACACGTTCACGGATGACGTCACTGTTTTCACCGATTCCTGCTGTGAAAACAATTGCATCAATTCCATGCATCTTGGAAGCGTAAGACCCGATATATTTGTGGATACGACCAGCGAACACTTCAAGAGCAAGTTCAGCACGTTCGTTCCCTTCTTCAGCTTGTTGTTCAATGTCACGAAGGTCACTTGAAAATCCGGATACGCCGAGAAGTCCACTTTCCTTGTTCAGGACGTTCATGACTTCTTCTGCTGTCTTTCCAGTCTTCTCCATAATATATGGAATCAACGCTGGGTCGATGTTACCCGAACGAGTTCCCATCGTTACACCAGCAAGCGGTGTGAAGCCCATGGAAGTATCAATTGACTTCCCGCCTTCAATTGCCGCAATACTTGCGCCGTTACCAAGGTGGCAAGAAATTAAACGGAGTTGCTCAATCGGACGACCAAGAAGCTCAGCGCAACGCTGGGAAA
This sequence comes from Rossellomorea aquimaris, assembly GCA_020524245.1. Classification (GTDB taxonomy): domain Bacteria; phylum Bacillota; class Bacilli; order Bacillales; family Fictibacillaceae; genus Pseudalkalibacillus. The sequence goes on from JAIVLN010000001.1 coordinate 549,236, forward strand.
CGTACTTATGGCTTGTCCCATGAAATCCGTACTTACGAATACCGAACTCTTTGTAATAGTCGTACGGTAAGCTGTATAAGAACGATTGCTCAGGCATCGTTTGGTGGAATGCTGTATCGAACACTGCAACTGCGGGAACATCAGGAAGAATTTCCTTGAACGCTTGGATACCCACGATGTTCGCAGGATTGTGAAGCGGTGCAAGGTCCGAAACTTCCTCGATTTCCTTGATGACTTCATCTGTAATGAGTACAGAGTCATTGAACTTCTCCCCACCGTGGACGACACGGTGACCGATTCCTTCAATTTCATCATACGATTCGATGATGTGATGGCCAGTCAATTTATCCAATAACATCTTGACCGCTACTGCATGGTCTTCAATGTCTGTCACTTCTTTCACTTTTTCGCCCTTCACTTCAATTGTGAAGACGCTGTCCGCAAGTCCGATCCTTTCGACAAGCCCTTTGGTGATGATGGTTTCCTCAGGCATTTTCAATAGTTGAAATTTAAGCGATGAACTTCCGGCATTAATCGCCAGTACCTTATTCATATATAAATACAACTCCTTCGTTGTTTGAAGATCAATTTTCGCAAAAACCTGCTACCATTAAACCACCAGACTACGGTCTACTGCAAGGACGGAAAGCGTTTTCCTTCCATATTCTTTATTTTCAGATTTGAATGCGATTTCATTGTGACGTACTTGTGAAAATTTATTCGAATTTACTCCCTTTCCTCGGACGAACCGCGAGCTTATCCCGCAGGAGTGTCGTAAATTTCGTTTTACAATCACTTCTTTCACAAATCACATAGTTTTAACATTCTTTAAGTTAACCAGTAAAGGATGTCTTAAACCACTGATCGATTTTCGCCATGATTCCCTGAAGGGCTTTCGGTTCCGAGAAGCTTGGAAGTTCTGCCATCAACGCTTCTTTCGGAGCTGTGACACCTTCTCCTTTTTTCTGTAAAAAGAAGATACTCTTCGCTTGCTCTTCTTTTTTGAACATGGATAACGGAAGCTGTAGCATTCCGTGGATCACGGCTTCTTCTTTCAGGAAGCTGTTCAGCTTTTTCGCTTCTTCACTCGTGAACAAGAAGTTCGGAATCAAGAAGAACAGGAAACCGCCCTCTTTCGTATGGTTGAGCGCTTGTTCAATCATGAGATGATGCGCATAAGAATGACCAGAATCTGATTTCAATTTGTATTGGGATGCCGTTACATCATCCGGGTAATATCCGACTGGTAGATCGGTCACGACAACATCCACCGGATCGATCATCAGTGATCGTAAACTGTCTTGATGATAGAGCTGAATGTCATGTTCTTGCGCATTCAAGTTCGCATAAGCGAGCTTGATCAGTGTCTCGTCCACCTCTGATCCGTAGCTGAAGACCGGCTTTTTGATCTGATTCAAGATGGCAGCCACGAGGTTACCCGTTCCGATTGCCGGATCGAGCATGGTGATGCGTTCTTTTTTCCCCATCGTCTTCTCGACAAGATACCCGACAAACAATGCTACTGCATCAGGAGTCATTGCGTGATGGGATTGTACACCATCCTGCATTCCCTTCAGGATCGCCAGTTGATAACCTTTACGAATTTCCTCTTTGGAAAGGTCATCGAGCGAAAGGGATTGATATTTATAAAGTAGATCATTTTTCGTTTGCTCATCAAAACGGTCTGGAATACCGCCTTGTACCAGGTTTTCACCCGTTTGGACCAAACCTTCCAAATAAGTCACCTGCTCCTTTTCGGAAAGGATGGTCGCTGTTTCATGCAACAAGCGATAAAATGATTCGATTTTTTGAAAATCAGGCATGCTAAAATCCTCCTATCATACATCTGAACCTATTGTACCAAATCTTGAAGGACACCTCGAATGATGAGGTGTGTTCTGTTCATAAGAAAAAGGCTAACCCGTTGTAGGTTAACCTTCTCTCGTACTTATATGAAAAAGTTGCCGTTTACTCTGCAGACTTCGCAGCTTCAATTGCTGCATCGTAATCCGGGTGGTTTGTCGCTTCGCTAACATACTCTACGTATGTCACTTTATCATTGGAGTCCACCACAAAAACTGCACGAGCCAATAGACGCAATTCTTCAATCGCAACACCATATGCTCTACCGAAAGAAAGGTCACGGTGGTCAGAAAGTGTTTGGACGTTTTCCACACCAGCTGCTGCACACCATCTCTTTTGAGCCATCGGCAAGTCAACGCTGATCGTCAATATGTTCACATTATCAAGCTTAGAAGCTTCCTCATTGAATCGGCGAGTCTGTTGATCACAAACACCAGTATCAAGAGAAGGCACGACGCTAATCAAACGAACGCTTCCCTTTGTATCTTGTAACGTCACTTCAGACATGTCATTTGCGAGTACTGTAAAATCTGGAGCTGCATCCCCTACGTTTACTTCGTTTCCTAATAGTGTAACTGGATTTTCCTTGAATGTTACTGCTGCCATTACTAAACAACTCCTTTTAAAGGTTATGTAGACATGTTCATCGTAAACGTTCTGGATTCTCCTTTCAAGTAATAAACGTTAGATTTAACAAAAGTGAAAAGTAAGACATAAAAAATATCCGGAACCCTTCGTAATCGGGACTCCGGACATTCGAAGCTTCTCTTTAAAAATCTAGATCTTGTTTTTGGCGTCGCTCTGACTGGTGCTGGGTCTGATTGAGATCGGGTTGTTGATGTCTCTGTGAATCTTTGTTGGACTTTGAACCACCAGATCCTTGTCCGTTGTTCATCATCTTCTGGATTTTCTCAACGACTTGCGGTGCAAGATCCAACAATCGTTCATATAAATGCGTGCTATTATCCAGGTGGATGGTCTTCACACCAGAGGAGTTTACAATCAGAAAGGCAATCGGAGTAATGGAAACTCCGCCACCACTTCCTCCACCGAACGGGAGAGAATCTCCATCTGAACTCCCTTTCGAGTGACCTGACGACATAGAATTGAACTGGCTACCACCTGCTGCAAACCCGAAACCAACCTTTGAAACCGTTAAAATTACACTGCCATCTGGAGTTTCGACCGGGTCACCAATGATCGTATTCACATCGATCATTTCTTTAATATTTTCCATTGCCGTTTGCATCAAGCCCTGGATTGGATGTTCTGACATGTTGTTTCCTTCCCTTCCAATTTTTTGCGATCTGATATGCTGCGAGCATAGCTTGCCCAGCCCGAAATGATATTATGCATTGAAAATGTGTTTGGACGATGGGCATTTGAAAGGATGGCTGAATCTCGATTTTAGGTGGGTTCAGCATTTTCATCAAGTGACTGACCAGGCCTACGACACTTCCTTTTATCGTCCATAGCATTCCTGAAAAGATACCGGTTGAACTTGCATCACCTGTTCCGAGAGAACTGTACCATTCAAATTCTTCTATACGGACACGGTTTAAGAATCTGCGAATAATCCGGTGCATTTGGTAGACCGAGTCGATCAACTCTTTCGTCTCCTGGGCACGTTGGAGAATGGATTCCGCTCTAAAAACGGCTTCTCTCTCTTTCTCGTGATCTTGTTCTCCGACTTCCATATCCGTTTGATATTTCAAATGCAAGCCGTCATCCTCCATTTTCATTTCATTGAAAGGAATATCCCAGGAGTAGTGGAACATTCCACGTAAGAGGTGCAGTCGGATTTTACACTCATCGCGATTTTGATCATGGATATAAATGATTGAAATTCGGACTGTGCTCAACATGATGAGTACTATTATCAAACCAATAAACGATAAAATCCCGATGACCCAATACATCCGACTGACCACCTTTCCGTAAAAAATCAATCCATAAAAAAGACCTATCAGCATTATGTACTGACAGGTCTATTACAATACCTATTTCCGTATATGGACGACTCTCGTATCTGCGAAAATATCATGCAAGGCTTTCTTTTCACTTGTAAAAGCAGTGATGATATATCCTATGAAGAACACCTTACTAATGAATCTTCCGACAACCTCCCGGAACAGTAGCGTCGACCAGGTCAATTTTCCATCAACATCCTGCGGAACCACCCGGATTGCCAAAATCATTTTACCCAATGTCTGGCCGAAGAAACGAGTCATCAATAGGAAGTACCCATAAAATATGATCGCCGTAAGGATGGCTTTCAGTGAAAACATGCTTCCATCCGTCAAAGGAAGGTCCAGCCAGCGGAACAACGGATAGATGAGAATGCGATATAAGCTTCCGATGACGAGAATATCAAACAAATACGCCCAAAAGCGCATCCAGAACCCTGCATATTTCCTATTTGGGGGAGGAGCTGGAGTCGTTTCGACAGGTTGATCTATAGATTCTTCTGTATAATCCAAATCAATCTCCTCCTATTCTGTATACAAATATTTGATTTGAGGTGTATTCGTTTCACTCATTAACTTTTGGATGCCTAATATGTCGCCATTCGGCTGGAACAGTTTCTGCGCTGTCATGTTCAAAAAGGAATTCAATCCGAAGTTCTGTTCATAACGAACGACCTTCAAATGAGAGTTTCCAAGGTCTTTTTTCATCTTATTAATCGTATCATCCAGATCGCCAAGCTCATCAACCAACTGGAGTTCCTTCGCTTGACGGCCGTCGTAAACTCGACCATCTGCTATTTCACGCACTTTACTTTCATTTATGTCACGTCCGGACGCGATGACGTTCACAAACTCATTATAAGAATTATCCACGATCGATTGGAGGATCTCCCGTTCATTCTCTGACATCTCACGTGTTGGAGATAGGATATCCTTATGCTCACCGCTCTTGATCGTTTCCCATTTCACTCCAAGCTTTTCGGCAAGCTCTCCATAATTCATCGACTGGATGATGACACCGAGCGATCCAGTCAAAGTGGAAGGATGTGCGATGATCTTATCGGCAGGAGCGGCAATGTAATAACCTCCGGAAGCTGCCATGCTTCCCATTGATATGTAAACTGGTTTCTTGGTTTTCTTTTGGATCGTTGTAATCTGATCGTGAATTTCAGCACTTTCGACGACTCCGCCACCTGGTGAATTCACGCGGATGATGATCCCTTCGACATTCGCATTTTCTCCTGCATATTCCAACATTTCGAGAAATTGTCTGTGGTTATAACCAGGAGATTGGAAAAATGATGTGGCATCGCCTGTATCCTGGATGACCCCATCGACCTCTAACACGACAATGCTGTTCTGACTACTCCCTTTCTCTACAACCTGTTCGACAAATGGTTCTTCTTCAAAAAATGCATTGTTTTGTAATTTTCCGAAGTTCGCATCTGCCATAACGGACAATCCATTTATGATGATTGAGCCAATCAGCAGCACAGCTGCAATCCCTAAAGCCGCCCAACGTTTTCCGTTCAATTTTGAAGCCCCCTCGTTTCATTATTTTTTGTAAAGTTTACCCAATACTAGTTAGAATATCATATTTCAGAAGGTAGGAATAAGATTTGACAAAAAAGTTCAGAAAACAGATTATTAGTGTACAGTACAAGAAAAAGCGAATAATAAAAAAGCAATTGTAGCTCGATGAAATTCTGTTTACAGGAGGTTTGGGATGGCTGACCGTAAGAACATCCATTTTTTCTATAAAAAAGGCAGCGAATACGAGGAGAAAATCACAAGACTGAAAAACTTGGCCGTCGATAATGGATTTACATTGGTAGACGATTCCACTGATGCCAACATCATCGCAAGTATCGGAGGGGATGGTACTTTCCTTCAAGCGGTCCGCAAGACTGGATTCCGTGACGATGTATTGTATGTTGGAGTGAGTACGGGACAACTAGGCTTTTATTGTGACTTCAACATCGAAGACCTTTCAGGGATGATTGAGGCGATGATGAACGAACAAGTCGAGGTACGCCGTTATCCGACGATCCAAGTGGATGTGGAAAACGACTCTTCCTTTTACTGTTTGAATGAAGTTTCAATTCGCTCAGGGATTATCAAGACGCTGTCACTGGATTTATATATTGACGATCTGTTTTTTGAGAGGTTCAAGGGAGACGGAATCATCGTATCCACCCCGACGGGTAGCACAGGGTACAACAAATCTTTGGACGGCTCCATTGTAGACCCGAAGCTCGCGTGCATGCAGATCAGCGAGGTCGCTTCCATCAACAACAACCACTATCGTACACTCGGTAGCTCTTTTATACTGAGTGATGAACGAGCACTGGAAATCAGAATGGTCGACGACGGAAATGATTTCCCTGTCATCGGAATGGACAATGAGGCATTAAGCGTTCGCCACGGGGGTACGATCCGAATCAATCTGTCGGATAAACGGATCAAGACGGTTAAATTGAAGGACAACTCCTTCTGGCATAAAGTGAAACGTAGCTTTCTATAAGGAAAAAGGTGACCAGCCTGAACTGCACCCCAATTGTTAGACATCAAATAACAATTGGGGTGCAGTTTTTTATGGTTAGATTAAATTCTAGGGAAAAGATTAAGGCGGTAAAAAGATATGTTGAAGGGAGAGAAGGATACAAAACAATTGCGAGAGATATTGGTGTTACGCCCAGTTTGTTTTATACATGGATTCAACTGTATGAACATCATGGTGAAAAAGCTCTAGAAAAAAGCTATACAGCTTATTCGGTGGACTTTAAACTAAAAGTAATTCAGTTTATGAACGAACGTGGGACGTCCATCGGAGAAGCAGCTGCTATTTTTAATATTCCATCTCCTACTACGCTATCCAAATGGATCAAGCTATTAGAAACAAAGGGTGTGGACGGCCTAAAACCTAAGAAAAAGGGGCGGCCATTGATGAAGAAGAATAAAAAGACAAAAAAACACACACCGGATAAGGGTTCAACGGAAGATCTACAGGCAGAAGTAGAACGTTTACGTATGGAAAACGCGTACTTAAAAAAGTTGAATGCCTTAGTTCAAAACAAGGAAAAATCACCAAACAAGACAAAGCGAAAGTAGTCTATGAATTAAGGCAAGAGTATTCGGTGAAAGCACTTTTGAATCTCGCAGAGATTCCACGTAGTACCTATTATTACTGGGTAAAACGACTGGAACAACCAGATAAAGATAAGATGTTAAAAACGTTGATCAAAGAGATTTATGAAGAACATAAGGGACGGTATGGCTACCGTCGTATTCGAGATGAACTCAATAACCGAGGGCATAAAGTCAATCATAAAAAAGTATTTCGGATTATGCGTGAAATAGGGTTGAAGTCTGTTGTCCGTATAAAAAAATACCGTTCTTATAAAGGTGAGGTAGGTAAAGTTGCACCTAACCTCCTAGCCCGTAATTTCCATGCAGATAAACCCAATGAAAAGTGGGTGACAGATATTACGGAATTTAAGCTGTTTGGAGAAAAACTTTATTTCTCCCCTATGTTAGATCTGTTTAATGGAGAAATCATTACGTATACAATGAGCTCTAGACCAAAGTATACCCTAGTATCAGAGATGTTAGAAAAATCACTTGAGCGACTTGACTCTGACGATGAAATAATTATCCATTCTGATCAAGGCTGGCACTATCAAATGAAGCCTTATCGGAATGCCTTGAAGCAGAAAGGAATTACCCAAAGTATGTCCCGTAAGGGTAACTGTTACGACAATGCGGTTATCGAGAATTTCTTTGGCATACTGAAGTCAGAGTTCTTATACTTAAGTGAATTTGACAGTCTAGAGCACTTTAAAGTGGAACTAGCGGAGTACATTCATTACTACAATAACAAAAGAATTAAGGCAAAATTAAAAGGCCTAAGCCCGATACAATACCGGACTCAGACCTTTCAAGTTGCCTGAGAAATTAACTGTCTAACTTTTGGGGTTCACTTCAGCCCAGGTCACCTTTTTTTTACATGTATCCTTTATTCAGCTGAGTAGACGACTGTATTATTGACCACGGTCTTCAAAACCTTCACTTGAGGGATGCTTTCAGGGTTGATCCGGAACAAGTCCTCACTCAACACAGTGAAATCTGCGCTGTATCCATTGTCGATATGTCCCATTTCATTTTCTTTTCCGATCGCATAAGCGCTCCCTTTCGTATATAGTTCTACTGCTTCGTACGGCGTCAATTTCTGTTCAGGATAAAAGCCTTCGTGTTGATCTCCTACTTTTTTACGCATGACCGCAGCATAAATCGTCGCTAAAGGATCCGCTGTTTCAATTGGTGCGTCTGATCCGGACGCACAAGGAATCCCCTCATTAAGCAACGTTTTCCACGCAAAACTATACTGCATGCGCTCTTCCCCCAGCCGCTCGATCACCCACGGAAAATCGGATGCAACGAAATGAGGCTGGATGTCGATGATCACCGGCACCTTCTTCAGTCGTTCAATCAAATCAGGACGGACGACTTGTCCATGGACAAAACGATCCCTCAATCCTTCTGGAGGTGGATGCTCTTCCACAGCATATAAAGCAAACTCCAATGCCAAATCACCGATCGTATGGATGGCAACCGGCATTTTGTACGTTCTTGCCTTTTTGACAAGCTCCTTCAACTCCGTCAGAGAATGGATGGCAACCCCGTATGTTTCAGGCATGTCATTGTATGGCTTGCTTAAATAGGCCGTCCTACCTCCAAGTGCACCGTCTGCGAAGATTTTCATTGAACCAAGTTCGACATATCCATTGGAAGCACCGACTGAATAGCCATGTCCATGCATGTCCTCCACAACCTCATGATGAACAAGCAGATTCGCTTTGAATTTCAGTTGATCTTCATTCACCACGTTTAAAAACGTCTGGTACGTCCTAAGGAATCCTCCGTAATAATTAAGATCCTCGCTGTGTCCTCCTACAATCCCATGCTTCGTCAGATCTTCAATCGACGTTTTTAATGCACGGTCTAAATATTCCTCCGTCACTTGTGGAATGGCATTCTTCACAAGGTCTTGCGCCTTATCCAGAAGGTACCCTGTCGGTGATCCGTTTGAATCCCGGACAATGACACCGCCAGGAGGATCTGGTGTTTCATTTGTTATGCCTGCGAGTTGCAGCGCTTTGGAGTTCGCGAGCAAAGCATGTCGGCAAATTCGTGTCAACATCATCGGATGATGAGGCGCAATTTCATCCAGCTCGAAGCGGTGAAATATTTTACGATCAACAAAATTGTTTTCATTCCAACCATCGCCGATGATCCATTCATTCAATGGTGTTGAATATACTTTCTCTTTCAGCGTAGTCCTCATTTCTTCTGCTGAATGGATGTCCGATAAATCGAGTCGCATAAGCTTTTCGCCATGCCCGATCATATGTAAATGACTATCTACAAATCCAGGGTACATGACAGCCCCATTTAAGTCTTGTACTTGGTCAATCTCATATTGTTGTTCGATTTCTGCGCGGTTTCCACACGCCAAGATTTTATCGCCTTCCACCAATACGGCTTCGACGGTGTCGCCTTCTTTTTTCATCGTGTAGATTGTGCCGTTCGTCCATAACGTTCTCATGACTACACCCCATTTTTTTCTGATTTCGTATCAAAAGCATACCGAAATTTTCTGAAAAAATCTATCATAAGGAAAGAGTTGGCTATTCATTAAGCCTACCAGAACGCTACTAAAAAGACAGGCCCATCAATTGATTTGGCCTGTCTTTCAGTACATTTATTTTACTGTCGCTTGATTTTCCTTCATTCGGAGTTCGATACGACGGATTTTACCGGAAGTGGTTTTCGGCAGCTCCTCAACGAACTCGATTTTACGAGGATATTTATATGGTGCAGTTAGCTTCTTCACGTGATCTTGAAGAGCTGGAATGATGTCGTCAGACGATGCTTCAGCTGGATTCTTCAATACGATAAATGCTTTGACGACATGCCCTCTCACTTCATCAGGGCTTGCAACGACGGCGCATTCTTTTACAGATGGATGCTTGACGAGTGCATCCTCAACTTCAAACGGTCCGATCGTATATCCGGAACTGATGATGATATCATCCCCGCGCCCTTCAAACCAGAAGTAACCGTCCTCATCTTTTTTCGCTTTGTCACCTGTCAGGTAATAGTCCCCTCTAAATGCCATTCGTGTACGATCCGCATCCTTATAATACTCTTTGAAAAGAGCCGGTGCATCACGATGTACCGCAATATCCCCTACTTCACCAGGTTGAACCGGCTGACCTTCTTCATTGATGATTTCGACGCGGTTACCTGGTGTCGGTTTCCCCATTGAGCCCGGTCGGACTTCCATCCCATCTACAATCCCGACGAGCAATGTATTTTCAGTCTGACCATAGCCATCACGGACTGTGACGTTGAAATATCTTTGGAAGATATCAATAACTTCACGATTCAACGGTTCACCAGCCGAAACTGCACTTCTCAGATTGGACAGGTTATATTCATTCAGGTTATCCACCTTAGCCATCAATCGATATTCCGTCGGTGTACAACACAGTACGTTTATTTGATATTTTTCCAATAGCTCCAAGTATTTGTTCGGATCGAATTTTCCATTATAGACGAAACCGGTTGAACCCGTACCTAGAGCTGAAACGAATGGACTCCAGATCCATTTTTGCCAACCCGGTCCAGCTGTCGCCCAAACCTTGTCGCCTTCTTTAATGTTGAGCCAAGAGAGAGCGGCTGTACGGATGTGTGCGTATGCCCATCCATGAGTATGTACGACACCTTTTGGTTGTCCTGTCGTTCCGGACGTATAAGATAAAAAGGCCATATCATCTCGCTTAGTTGTTGGAAGCTCGAAGGACTTGTCCGCTTTCGCGATAACTTCTCCAAGATCCATCCAGCCGTTTTTTTTACCGCCAACGACGATCTTATGCTTCAAGCTATCGATTGGATCCTCAATCTCGTCGATTTGGGATGTGTATGGGTGGTACGCAACAACGGCCTTCACTTCCCCGTGATTGATACGGTAGCTCAAGTCCTTTGCTCTCAGCATTTCTGAGCAAGGGATGACGACGAGTCCAGCTTTCAGATTCGCCAGGTACACTTTGTACGTATCGATTAAACGGGGCATCATGACGAGCACTTTATCGCCTTTTTGAAGACCTAGTGATCGAAATGCTTTTGCAATCTCGTTTGCTTCATCAAATAATTGCTTGTACGTGATTTCGTCTTCTTCACCCTGATCATTCAACCACTTGATTGCGACACGGGTAGAATCCTTTGCATACTTCTCCATTTCTTCTGCTGCATTGTACATTTCTGGTGCAATGAGTGTTTCGTTGTTCAAGATGGATAGCCTCCTTATGTAATCGTTTACACCTACCATTATACATAATTTTTAGAATATTTCCATTTCGACCGAACGTTCACTCAGGAAGAAATTGTCTTAAATGCACACACGACGGGGATTTAAACAGGGATAAAATTTTCTTTCTATCCGCCATTTAGTGTTTTTCCAGTTTTCACGGTACGAATACACCTCTTTCGGTGCTCGATCTTCCCGATTTCGTCACTTCGCACCCCGCAAACGCCTCCTTGAATCGCCCCCATCCCTCAAAAAAATCGCACAAGAATAGGCCAGCACGAGTGCTGACCTGTTTTCCATTGATATGATGTTGTAGAGGTGTATTACTTAGGTTGTTGACCTTGAGCCATTGCTACAAGACGCTTAGTGATCTCTCCTCCTACAGAACCGTTTGCACGTGCAGAAGAGTCAGGACCAAGTTGAACACCGAATTCAGAAGCGATTTCAGTCTTCATTGCGTTGATAGCTTGTTGAGCTCCAGGTACAACTAGCTTGTTTGATTGATATGCCATGTGGATTCACCTCCTTGACAATAGGTTGCGAAGGTGAGCGAAAAACCATACCTCTTTAAAAGTGGTAAATTCTTGCTAAAATCCTCATGATGTCCAATGCGTTAGAACAAATCCTCGAAGGCTTCTTCCTCTTTAGCTGCCGTACCTTCTTTAAAGAAGATCGATTCCGTATTTTCGACCGCTTGTTCCACGAGCTCATCAATCTCCATGTACGACTCGAATCGGTTCGCTTTATCACGGTTCGGTTTCGTTTTCGGAGCTGATGGAACAAAGACTGTACAGCAGTCTTCATATGGACGGATCGAAATATCATAAGTGCCGATCTTCCTGGAAATGTCCATGATCTCAAGCTTGTCCATCGTGATGAGCGGACGGATCATTGGCAGGTTGGTCACTTCATTGATTGTGTTCATGCTGGACAACGTCTGGCTCGCTACTTGACCGAGACTTTCACCGGTTGCGATCGCAAGTGCATCATTTTTATAAGCCAACTGTTCTGTGATCCGCAACATGTACCGTCTCATGACCGTCATGCTGTAATTGTCCGGAATTTGCTTTTTGATCGCTTTTTGTATCTCAGTAAAAGGAACCACGTGCATCTTGATGTTTCCGCCGTATCTCGTAAGCACTTTTGTTAGGTCCTCCACTTTTTGACGAGCGCGCTCACTTGTAAAAGGAGGGCTATGGAAGTGGACCATTTCCAGTCTGACGCCGCGTTTCATCGTCAAGTAGCCAGCGACTGGACTGTCTATTCCACCCGAAAGCATCAGCATGACTTTCCCGCTGCTGCCGATTGGAAGACCTCCAGCACCCGGGTAATCGATGCAACTGATATATGCTGCTTCTGGCTTGATTTCAACCTTCACTTCGACATCCGGGTTATGGACGTCCACCGTAATATCTTCTGTATGTTCTAGAATGTATCCCCCAACCAGATGATTCATTTCTTGAGAATCATGCGGATACTGTTTATAGTTCCGTTTCGTGGATACCTTGAACGTGTTGACAGATGGACCTGCGTCACGCATCGCTTCAAGTGCTGTTTTTCGGATGGTTTCAAGTTCGAGGTCACATTTAGCTGCAAGCCTTAAACCTTGAATCCCGAAAATCTCTTGAAGTTTTTTAATAACAGGTTCATGATCTTGTCCGTTCAATTCAATATTCATGCGGTCAAACGCCTTCTTCACCTTCACTTGTGTGAAAGGCTTCAACTTGCGTTTCACCGTTTCTTTCAGTTTATTTTCAAAATGGTGACGGTTCTTTCCTTTTAAAGAAAGTTCACCGTATCTGACTATGATGTGATCGTAAATCATACTACTCCCTCATTACTTTTCTTAAATTTAATATGACTTCTTCCAGGGTATCGAGAAATTCTTTTCCTTCACTTAATGTGTTCTCGAAATTCAAACTTACTCGTATTGCACTGCTCGCACGTTCATAATCGTGACCTGTCGCCTCTAAAATCCGGCTGACATCACTGGATTTGGATGAGCATGCGGATTTCGTCGACACATACATGTCACGCTCTTCCAGCGCATGAATCAATACTTCGGGCTTGATACCGAGTACAGAGAAATTCAGGATGTGCGGCGCACTATGCTCTTCAGGTGTATTGATCAGAACACGATCCATTTCAGAAATTCTCTTTCGTAAGAATTCTTTCAACTGAAGCATATCGGACATCCGATCTTTAGAATTTTCCATCGTCATTCGAAGCGCTTTGGTCATTGCAATGATCCCAGGTACATTCTCCGTCCCCGCTCGGTTGCGGAATTCATGGTCGCCACCGGTCAATAATGAGAACAGCGACACGCCACTTCTCACGTAAAGGAATCCGACACCTTTTGGACCGTGGAACTTATGGCTGGAAAATGAACATAAATCAATGCCAGATTGCTCATACTGAAGAGGTACTTTTCCAATTCCCTGAACATTATCCACATGGAAAAAGATTTTCGGATACTCTTTCAACATTTGACCAATCTCTTTGACAGGTTGAATGGTACCAAGCTCATTGTTCACATGCATGACTGATACAAGGATGGTATCCTCTGTTAATGCATTTTTCACATCATCAGCCGAAATACGGCCCTGTTCATCTACAGGTAAATACGTCACGTCGAATCCCATGTCTTCTAGCTGTTGAAACGAGGAATAGCAAGAAGCATGTTCGGTCTCGGTCGTAATCAAGTGACGACCTCTCGACTGATGTTCCAAGGCAATACCTTTAATAGCCAAGTTATTGGCTTCGGTACCACCAGATGTGAAGACGATCTCGTTCTGTTTCACACGAATCAATTCCGACACTTGCTGCCTTGCTTTATGGATCAACCGTTCCACCTCACCACCGAGGCGATGAATGGAGGAAGGGTTGGCAAAATAATTTTCCGATACTTTCAAATACGTTTCCAGCACTTCGGGATAAGGCTTAGTCGTTGCACTGTTATCAAAATAGATCATGAATCCATGTACCCCTTTAATACGTTTTTTGCATCATTTAATAATACCATATTTTAAAATTATTCCAAACCGCCAGTGGAATATTAAAAATCCATCAATGAATCGACATTTCACGACACGAAAATACATATCTGAAGATTTTCACGTTTCACGCGCGGAAGAACATGAAGGTATTTGAGGGATAATATCCGAGGAAAGTGAATTTGCACAAAAATTTGTAATGATAACAATCTTTAAACTTTTTTGTTTAGTGTCTTTTTTTCGTAAAGATTATGTTAATATCTAATTCGAATTTAGAAAAATCAATGATTTCAGTCGATCGCTACAGGAGGTTTCTTCATGAATTCAAAAAAAGCGCTTTCAATGAAAGATACATTCACCATAGGACTTATGATGTTTGCCTTATTCCTTGGAGCAGGGAATATGATCTTTCCACCTGCGCTCGGTCAAACCGCAGGTACAAATGTTTGGACAGCTATCACCGGATTTTTGATTACTGGTGTAGGATTACCTTTAGTGGGTGTTATTGCAATCGGGCTTACCGGTGGAACATTACGTGACCTTTCCGCACGAGTCCATCCAGGGTTTGCCATTATTTTTTCTACCTTAATGTATCTCGCGATTGGACCATTTTTCGGTATACCGAGAACAGGTACCGTTGCATTTGAAATCGGCGTTACGCCATTTTTAGCAGAAAGTGTGAATCCAAACGGACTTCCCCTTTTCATCTATACGATCATCTTTTTTGGAATCACATTCTGGTTTGCTCTGAACCCGACGAAACTTGTGGATCGAATCGGTAAGATTCTTACTCCAATTCTAATTGCAGTCATCGGTTTGATTGTGTTCAAAGGGATCTTCAGTCCGATGGGTGATTTTTCAGCACCTAAAGGTGACTATGCATCCACTCCATTTTTCACTGGTTTCATCAACGGTTATCTGACGATGGATGCCATTGCAGCTCTTGTATTCGGGATTGTCGTCATCAACGCAGTGAAGTCGAAAGGCGTAACGGATAAGAAAGAAATTGCTAAAGCGACGACGAAAGCCGGTATCATCGCCGTCAGCGGTCTTGCCATCGTGTATCTATCCCTTGCATATATCGGTGCAACGAGCCGAGGTGCACTTGGAGAGTTAGCGAACGGTGGAGCTATTCTGACAGGGTCTGCTGATTTGTTGTTCGGTCAATTCGGAATTATTTTGCTGGCTGTTGCGATCACATTCGCTTGTTTGACGACTTCAATCGGCCTTGTAACGGCTTGTGGTGAATACTTCAAGAGCCTGTTGCCAAATGTCTCTTACAAATTGATTATCGCTATATTGTGTATATTCAGTGCTGCAGTTGCCAATGTCGGTCTTACACAATTAATTAACCTCACATTGCCAGTATTGATCGGTATTTATCCACTTGCGATTGCCCTTGTTGGTTACTCTTATCTTCACCGACAGTTCGGTGGACATCGTGAAGTGTACATCGGAGGATTATTAGGTGCAGGAATCATAAGTATCTTCGATGCTTTAAAGCAAATGAATGTGGACATCTCAGCTGTAACTGAAGTGTTCAGCGTCATTTTACCTCTGTATGATGAGGGGATCGGTTGGATCGTACCATCAATCATCGGAGCTATCATCGGTTATCTTGTTGCAAGAACTCGAAACCAAACGGCTGATAACCCCGATCCGAAAGAAGCCTAACGGATCGAATTAAAGGATGACCCTATGGGTCGTCCTTTTTTTATGCGGAAAAAAACCCGAAGGGCAAGACCCTCCAACTGGAGAGGTGCACCTTCGGGTTTTCCTATCGTTATACTTTTTGTTTCAGTTTATAGCTATCTTCTAAACGTTGAAGAATGCCTGGCTCTACAGTATCAATGGCTTCAGCAGCGTGTTCCAACGCATCTTCATAATTGTAAGTACGGAATGCTTGCTCGGCTTCAGAAAGCTTGACAGCCACCGTAATATACTGACTACGATAACGATTACCATATTGGATCAGGCGTTCTGCCCAAACGGCACGATCAATGAGATGATACGTTGTCTCATAAACTTCATCGATGGCTTCTTCTGCTTCAATCAAGCGATGGAGCACCTCAGCCATTTGCAATGGTTTATCGTTCAACTTGTTGGTTACGGTTTGAAGCTTTACTTCTGCATCACGCATGGAAGTATAGAACGTATCTGGAAGTCCGGGCAGATTGTTGCGATGGACTTCCTTTTTCGCATCGATCAGCTTTTTACGGAATTCGTGTATTTTATCGACAGCTTCAAGCTCATCTTTGCGGAGGTTTTGAAGCTTCTCCTGGTATACTTCCGTCATTTCTCGAAGCTCTTCCAGTTGTTTCGTTACGCCTTCAAGCATCTCTTTGACTGATGTATAGGATTGATGTTGTTCATCCATTGAATGCAGGATTGTTCCTACTCGTTTTTCTAGCTTTTCAAATGAGCTTTCCAATCGTTCTTGTAAGTCAATGTTCTCTTGTTCGATCTGATAGCTGAGTCGAACGACATTCGTCTCTTCATTCAGCTGTTGAATCTCGGTTTTAAGAGCTTCGACGTCTTTTTTGATTTCTTCGCTTCGTTCAGCAACCGTCTGTTTAGCTAAAACTTCCGCCTCAAGGGTATCGTACAGCTCTTCGATTTTAGTGTTCATTTGGCTGATTTCTTCACGCGCCTCTTCGACTTCGATGTGATGGACTTTTTCTTTGATGATGCCGTAAGCATAGTCGATCACTTCAAGCTCTTTCTCGACACCCAACTGATCAACTCTGAAGCCTTGTACATTCATCTGTTTGAGGCCTTCTTTGAGTTCTTTAATCGTCTCAGGAATTTCTGATTGGAATTGGTATAACAGTTCTGGCATCACTTCGAGCTCATATTGCAACGTTCGGATATCTTCGTCGATTTGAATGATATATGTACGGGCAGCGATATGATTGCCGTTTTCCGTTTCTTCATTGTATTGAGCGAACTTTTCCGAGACCTGTTCAATTCTCTTTTCGAAGGTTTCAACGAGAGTACCCAAAGCACGATAATGTGTCAGAAGATGCTTTCTCAATCCCTTAAAATCTTCCTTCAACTCTCCGATTTCTTTCCGGTTCAATTCTTCACTTTCAACGAATTCATTGATTTCTGAAGAAATTTCATCGATTTTTTCTTCGATATGGAAAATGGACTTTCGAGTTTCAGACAGTATGTTCCGTGCTTTTTTGAAGCGGTATTTGTCTGCTGCATCTTCCGCATCAAATAAGTTCTCTTCTAAATTCGGAAGCTGTTGTGTGACGATGACATCCCACTCTTCACGCCAAACCTCGAACTTCTTTTCCGTCTCTCCGATCATTTCCAACGCTTTCACTTTAGCGATTTCATCCGAAAGAGGGCGATTCATGATATTCACTTTTTGTGTTTCGAGATGATCGATCTGGTCGTAAATTTTCTTTCGTGTGTATGTACCGTAACCTATAAATGCTGAAAGCAGTACGATCAGCACCATGAAGATATAAATCATCATAGGGACCTTCCATCCTTCCCTTTTTCAGTTATGTATATTAAGCTATTAAGTAAAAATTATGGCATAATAATTTTACAGAAAATAATATTTCTACAATATGTACTATTTTTCGCCAAAATTCATGGGATTTCGGCGTTCTTCATAACTACTATGATACCATGTATGCGACTTTCATAACTACATTTTTTCGAAAATTTGATAAAAAATTGTTTTTTTCTGACAGAAAACCAGATGAGGAGGATTCCACATGAATATTTTTGATGGACATGTGCACACACCCTATTGTCCACATGGTTCCAAGGACGATTTTCACGAATACATCGAGAGAGCGATTGAGCTTGGCTTAAAGGGACTCACGTTTACCGAACATGCTCCTTTACCCGCTGGATTCACCGATCCTACGCCTTTACAAGACAGCAGCATGAAACTGCAAGAAATGGAGACATATTTGGCGCGTATCGATGACCTACGCCGTGAGTACGAAAAAGACCTTATGATCAAGACGGGTCTTGAGGTGGATTACATTGAAGGATTCGAGCAGGATACCCACGCTTTTCTCGATGAATATGGTCCTCACCTAAACGACGCGATCTTGTCTGTTCATTTTTTGAAATCCGGTGCAAATTATCATTGCATGGATTACAGCCCGGATGTGTTCGGAGCACTTGTTGATGAGCTTGGATCTGTCCAGGCCGTTTACACACACTATTATCGGACAGTACAACGTTCAATTACAGCTGATTTAGGAAAATATAAACCGAATCGGATTGGTCATATGAGCCTGGTTATGAAATTTCAGAAGAAATACCCGAATCCAGACATCAATAAAAAAGAGATTTTGGATACGCTTGATCTTGTTTCCGAACAAAATCTCCAACTAGATTATAATGGTTCGGGTATAATGAAGCCTTTATGTCGGGAGCCTTACCCATCTGAATGGATTGTGAAAGAAGCCTTGAAGAGACACATTCCTCTTGTTTACGGCTCCGATGCCCATAGTGCGAAAGACCTCAGTCAAGGCTACGAACAATTGATGAAAGAAGCACCGCTCACTCAACCTACTTAAGGGGCTGCAAGCGGTGCTTCTTTATTTTCTTTTCCTGCCAAAGTATTCGCATCATAATGGATACAGAGTGTTTCGTTCACCCAATTCTGTATCGTGTTCATGTATTTAGTCGTGAAGTACCGGTCGTTAACGGAAAACTGATAGATTTCCCGTATGTACTGCGGATAGAGAAACGGCATGAACAGCATGCTCCTCAACTGCATGATTACCATATTTTTCGAAACTGATTTGAATTCCTTCTGCTTGATCCCTTTATCGAAAATCGCATTATAGTAGTATTTTTCCTTCATCAAATAGGTTGTCATGATCTCCCGCACTAGGGTTGTATCAATACTGATCTCCCTGTGGACGAGCCTGGCCGCCTGGGAGCGCCCTTGCTGATAGATGATCACTTCTTCAATGAGTTTATTCAAACAACTACGTGCAGAATCCTTTTCCAATTTTTCATAGGCGTCTTCAAGCACGTAGAGATAACCTTCAAGAAAAGAAGACATGAGAAATTCCAGCAGTCCTTTCTTCCCTCCAAAATAGTAGGAAATCAAGGATACGTTGACGCCAGCCTTTTCTGCAATATCACGGACGGATGTCCCCGAGTAGCCGTTGTTATTGAACAAGTATGCTGCAGCTTCTGCTACTTTTTCTTTGGTGATGGACAAAGCCTTATTCATGGCAAATCACCTCAACATACAATCTATACTACCAACATTCTTCTTTACCCTTGAAAATCCTTTGTTAAACGCTCGACATATGATATGAAAGTTTCTACATTATTTGATATGATAAGACTAATTTCTAGGATTGCGAGGGAGAAATGCCATGTTTGACGTCGAAATATACACAGGAAATCGAGAAGAAAACTATCAAATGGTCATCAAACAGTTGAAAGCACTTTTGGAAGGTGAAAAGAACCAGATTGCGAACCTTTCAAATGCATCTGCCTTGTTGAACCAATTTTTGAAAGAAGTGAACTGGGTCGGATTCTATCTCATGGACGATGGAGAGTTAGTGCTGGGACCTTTCCAGGGGCTGCCGGCGTGCGTACGAATCCCAGTCGGTAAAGGGGTATGCGGTACTGCAGTCCAAGAAAATAAAACGATGCTCGTCGAAGACGTCCACCAATTCCCTGGCCACATTGCATGTGATGCAGCATCACGAAGTGAGATCGTCGTTCCGATCGTGAAGGACGGTACTGTAGTCGGTGTGTTGGATATCGATAGCCCGTTGACATCACGATTTGACGAAGTCGATCAGAAATACTTGGAACAATTCGTTGAAGAGCTGACGAAGCACATTTAAAAGTGAAAGATTCGCTTACGAATCATAAATGAAAGGGGCTGACCGTGGTCGCCCCTTTTTTCTATCTTCAATTAAACGGTTTCGGTCATTCCGCTATTTTTGTAAAGCTCAAGTGCTTGCTCAAGATCTGCCCAGATGTCTTCCCTCGCTTCTAGTCCAACAGAGAGACGGATCAAGTTGTCGGTGATACCCATTTTAGCACGGGACTCTTCACCTACAACCGCGTGGGTCATTGTTGCAGGATGTTGGATGAGGGATTCCGCATCTCCCAGGCTCACAGCAATCTTAATGAGCTTCATTGAATTGATGAACCTTTGCGCGTCCTTCTTACCACCTTTGATTTTAAAACTGATGAGTCCACCCGGACGATCCATCTGCTTTTTCGCGACCATATAGTCCCGGAACTGTGGATCACCTGGGTAGTCGACGGCTTCCACCATCGGATGTCCCTTCAATTTTTCATTGATGTAAGCTGCATTTTCACAGTGTCGGTCCATACGAATCGGCAGAGTTTTGAGTCCTCTAAGTAATAACCATGCATCAAATGGTGACATGATGCCCCCAATGTCTTTTTGAGTCGTGGAAGCAAGGAAGTTAATCGTTTCTGTATCGCTGACGACTAGCCCAGCGACGACATCTCCATGGCCTCCGATATATTTCGTCGCACTGTGGATGACGATGTGGCATCCGTGTTCAAGCGGACGTTGCAAATAAGGTGTGCAGAACGTGTTATCGACTACGACGGTAATGTTATGTTTTGCGGCAATTTTACTGATCATTTCAAGGTCGACGAGTGTCATTGTCGGATTGATCGGCGTTTCAATGAAAATGACTTTCGTGTTCGGATGAATGTGGTCTTCGATGTATTCCGGATCCGTCATCGGGATGAGATCGTGATAAATGCGGTACTTTTCTTCCATCATCTGAAGCAGACCGAACGTACAACCATACACGCCTTGTGAACAAAGGATGTGGTCTTCCGTTTTTGTCAGACCGAGTAAAACGGCGGAAACAGCTGCCATCCCGGAACCGAAAGCCAGTCCTTTTTCGCCACCTTCTAAAACTGCGATGCGTTCTTCCAACATCTTCACAGTTGGATTCCCAAGCCTCGAATAGATGAATCCTTCCTCTTCCCCAGCAAAACGTTGTTCGCCCGTTTCGGCATTAGGAAAAACGAACGTCGATGTCGGATAAATCGGCGGGGCCAACGCACCATGATGCTGATCCGATGAGTAACCTGAATGTATGACTTCTGTTTCGATTCTCTTTTTCACTTCCGAACACTCCCCTTTTTTGTGTATGTAAACGCTTTCTTTTTTCATCGTACCATATTCTTTTGACATTTTGTGTTACATTATATGGAGTAAAATAGAGTATTGTCTGTGCTCATTGGAAAGGCCCTTGACTATTGTCGCTAAAAGTAATACAATGTTCTTTGTGTAAATTAAGACAGCCATGTGAATTCACGTGAGCCCTCTCATTATGTTCCTTGCAGTCGCGGCTGTTTGCAAGGTGCATCGCGTAACCTCATGCTGTCGAGGTGAGGATGTATGAAAACATAATGAACACGTGAGCGATCACACCGGCACTGTTTTTGTTTCACAACAAAAAATCAGTGAAGGAGGAGTCAATTATGGCTCGATATACAGGACCAAAATGGAAAATCTCCCGTCGTCTAGGAATCTCTCTTAGTGGGACTGGGAAAGAATTAGAAAAGCGTCCTTACGCTCCTGGACAACATGGTCCAAACCAGCGTAAGAAGATGTCTGAATACGGATTGCAACTTCAGGAGAAGCAGAAGCTTCGTCACATGTATGGCATGAATGAGCGTCAATTCCGTAAAATGTTTGATCAAGCAGGTAAAATGAGCGGAATCCACGGTGAGAACTTCATGATTCTTCTTGAGTCTCGTCTAGATAACCTTGTTTACCGTTTAGGACTTGCACGTACTCGTCGTCAAGCTCGTCAATTGGTTGGACACGGTCACGTAACTGTTGATGGAAAGCGCGTTGACATTCCATCTTACCGTGTAGCTCCAGGACAAGTAATCGGACTTCGTGAAAAGTCTCGCAACCTTGACATCGTTAAGGAAGCTCTTGATGTAAACAACTTCGTACCAGAATATCTTACATTCGACGAAAACAAGCTAGAAGGTTCTTACACTCGCTACCCTGAGCGTTCTGAACTTCCAGCTGAAATCACTGAAGCTCTTATCGTTGAGTTCTACTCTCGTTAATAAGTGCTTTGGAAATGCCCTCGAACTTTATGTTCGGGGGTTTTTTGTTGTGGATTTACTTTTAATCCATTAGTGAAGTCAAATCATATTTGCGATCGCTAGTGGTGCCTTCACCTCTCAACTCTAATGATTGAATGATATACTTCACAACATCTCTGGAATCAATATGTAGGAATTTTTTCATTTCATTGATTGTGATTAAAGGTGTAAATAAAAGAAGATAATCTTGGAGAGCTTTTTTATGGGCATCTTTCGAGGATTTGTTGCAGGAATGACATAGCCATTTTCCATAAGATCGTTCCATGGGGAACTGTTCACAGTGTGGACATTGTACACCTGTAATGATATCGTCCGGTTCTATGCGAAATGATTCAGCAAAATCTCGATTACTCGGAGTATGATGTTTCTTGATTAATCTCTTCAAACGATTTAAGTCTTTCGTGCTGTAGAATGTTGTGTTGTGTTTATCTTGAAGTTGCTTGATCGTTTTAAAAAGAAGCGTACTCCTCATGATTTTTTTAGAAATGGGCGTATTGTTTCTTGAAACAATTTTGGAAGAATCATTCGTAAATACTACATAGGAGAAGATTGGGATTTGCGGGGATTTGTATAGTTGCAACCACTTAGAGAACTGATAATGTTGATGTTCTACCTGGACCACTGGATCCATATAGGTCTTTTCCTCGCCTGAATCTTTCAATACTGTGAGCTGGCTGTTGTCATGATCAATGATGATGGTCCCAGCATAAGTTTTCACTTCTAAAATGAGGATGAAATAAGGGGTCAAGATGAGGGTGTCGATCTGAAAGAAGTATTGGCCGTATTGAAGTCGTACACCATGAAGGATAATGAAATCCTTCTCAGTTAAAAAACTTAAATAGTAGTCAATCGATTGCTCACCGATAAAGCCCGCCATTCTTCTTCTAAAACTGCTATAAATTTCCGATTTTTTCGGATGTAGTTTCTTTACTCTTCGATTTAATGCTTCTAACCTTTTGATTTCAACAGGTAAAACTCGATTTTTTTGTCCCAATCAATCACACCTTTCAAACTTTAGTATTTTATTCTTCTTTATAAGGATTAAAATCCCTCCTAAAAGGGATTTTTTCTATGATTTAAAATTCCTGAGAGAGGTTTCACAGGTCGCTTGGGGAACTTTCGCTTTGACTTGTGGAAGTTCTCCTCCCACTTGTGGAAGTTTCCTATCGTCTTGGGGAACTTTCATGAGAGCTTGGGGAACTTTCGAGCTAACTTGTGGAAAATAGTAAAAAAGCCCTGCTGATATTCGAAAAAAGAACCGTCGGCTGACGGTTCTCTCCTTATCACAAATCATAGGTATATAGAAAAGAACCGGCCTCAGCCGGTTCTCACATTATCCTATATAAAGGAAAAGAGCCGCCAACTGGACGGCTCTCTCCTCATTTATCCTTTAACGATCTTCACGAATTTACGTTTGCCGACTTGGACGATCATGCCGTCCTCGACTGCGACTTGTGCCTGCACGTCGTCGACTTTCTCCTGATTGATTTTCACGCCGCCGTTCTGAATCATTCGGCGCGCTTCCCCTTTTGAATTCAACAATCCGAGATCGACGATCAGCTCGACGATCCACTTCTCGTTTTCACCAGCCCACTCGTGCTCGGGAATATCATCCGGCAAAGCACCCTTCGAGAACACGGTGCGGAAATGCTTTTCAGCAGCAGCCGCTTCGTCATGACCGTGGTACATCTCAACGAATGTCTTGGCGAGTTTGATTTTCATATCACGTGGGTGCAGCTCACCGCTCTGGACACCCTCTTCAATTGCACGCACTTCTTCAACAGAAAGTGGCGTCGCCAGCTCGAAGTACTTGATCATCAAGTCATCCGGAATGGACATTGATTTTCCAAAGATTTCGTTCGGATGCTCATCAATTCCGATGTAGTTGTTCAACGACTTCGACATCTTTCGGACACCGTCAAGACCTTCGATTAAAGGAAGCGTGATTGCCACTTGCTTCTCTTTCCCATACTCTTCCTGCAGCTGGCGACCCATCAACAGGTTGAACTTCTGATCGGTTCCACCAAGTTCAATATCACTTTCAAGTGCCACAGAATCGTATCCTTGCATCAACGGGTAGAAGAATTCATGGATGGAGATCGCCTGGCCGGACTTGTAACGCTTCTCAAAATCGTCACGCTCCATCATACGGGCAACCGTCACTTTAGCAGCGAGCTCAATGACATCTGCGAAATCCAGCTTCGAAAGCCACTTCGCATTGAAATGCACCGTGGTCTTCTCCATATCAATAATTTTACCGAATTGATGAACGTACGTTTTCGCATTTTCCTTGATCTCGAAATCGGTCAGCTGTTTACGTGTTTCTGACTTCCCAGTCGGGTCACCAATACGACCTGTAAAATCCCCAATCAACAATTGGATCTCATGCCCAAGCTCCTGAAACTGGCGCAGCTTATGCAATGGCACAGTATGACCGACGTGCACATCTGGCGCGGAAGGATCCAATCCCAACTTTACCTTTAAAGGCACTCCTGTCGCTACAGACTTTTCAATCTTCTTTTTCAAATCCTCTTCTGGTACGATTTCGACAACCCCGTGTTGTAAGATTTCCAGCTGGCGCGCTACCTCCACCTGCTGCTCAGGGCTCAACTCAAATTTTTGATCCATGATCCATTCTCCCTTCTATTCATCACCGATTTATTTTTGTGCATTAAAAAACGTCCCTTTCAATATGAAAGGAACGTGATCGACGCGGTACCATCCTTCTTGAAGCACAGACAAAAAACAGTGCTTCCACCTCAATAAAGATAACGGCTCTTCACCGCCTTTTGCTACTCGTCAATTTTTTTCACAAAAGGTGCTCGAGGATGTAATTCACCTTATCCTTTGTACTGGTTTACACCGACCACCAGCTCTCTACAAACAGGGAGGATAAATGCTACTTATTCCTGTCATTGCTATGTAAACGTATGAAAAAAGTATAATCATTTTGTACCACATGTCACTTTCAAATGTCAAATTGAAGTCCATAAATGTCGAAGAAAGGTATTCCACTTATTTGGGATGTGCTATAATTAAGGTTGAAATTTAGGGGGGAATGAGAATGGATCACCTAACTTCCTTCATTGAAAAAATTAAGCATTTCATGAAGGTTTTAGATGATAAGAACATATTTAAGTTCAGTCGTATCACTGGAAAAGTGGTTTGGAACTTATTCTTGATCTTATTAGTAATTACTGTTGCCGGTGGATTTTTTGCTACTGGCGTCGGGGCAGGCTACTTCGCCTCTCTCGTTAAAAACGAACCTATCCGTACTTACAATAACATGAAGAATGACATATACAACTATTCAGAGACCAGTAAGATTTATTTTGCAGATGGGACGTTGTTAGGAAACCTACGATCAGACGTCATCCGACAAGAAGTCGATATTAAGGAAATTTCGCCTCATGTCATCGATGCTGTCATTGCGACGGAAGATCAGTATTTCCATGAACACGAAGGGATTGTTCCGAAAGCGATTGCACGTGCCATCTTCCAAGAGGTGACGGGCGCAGCCGTCCAGACAGGTGGTAGTACACTGACACAGCAGCTTGTCAAAAACCAGATCCTTACACGAGAAGTCTCTTTCGACCGTAAAGCGAAGGAAATGCTTCTCGCACTACGTCTAGAACGTTATTTTGAAAAAGAAGAAATTCTCGAAGCGTACCTTAATATCGTACCATTCGGGCGTAACGCTTCCGGAAGAAATATCGCCGGTATCCAGGCGGCTGCCCAAGGAATTTTTGGCGTTGAAGCGAAAGATCTCACCCTTCCTCAAGCAGCTTTCATTGCTGGTTTACCACAAAGTCCGTTCGGTTACACTCCTTTTACAAACGATGGAAAAGTAAAAGAGAACTTGACTGCCGGTCTGACTCGGATGAAAACGGTACTTTCCAGAATGCATACCGGAGGGTACATAACGAAGGAAGAATATGAGAAAGCACTCGCAACAGACATCACGAAAGATTTCGCGAAAGATACGCCGAGTCCTTTTGAACAATATCCTTGGTTGACGATGGAAATCGAACGTCGAGCTGTCAATGTATTGAAAGTTCAATTAGCTGAAAAAGACGGCAAGGACTATTCTGAATTGACACCGACTGAAAAAGAAAGCTATGCGAAAGCAGCCGACCTCGAATTGAGGAAGAAAGGCTATAAGATCCATACGACGATTAACAAAGAAATCTACGATCGCATGCAAAAGGCGAAAGGTGAAGTGCCTTATGCGAAGGACAAATATGAGCCGACAACAGATGAAAAAGAAATGGAAGACGTCGGTTCCATTCTTATCAAAAACGATACAGGTGCGATCCTCAGTTTCGTAGGTGGACGTGACTATAATCGAGAAAACTTGAACCACGCAACACAAGCGAAGCGACATAACGGTTCAACGATGAAGCCGTTGCTAGCCTACGCACCAGCCATGGAACAAGGTATCATCCAACCAGGATCTATAATCCCAGATACAGAGTTCACTTTTGCCAATACGGGAAGCACTCCGTGGAAAGTTCAGAACTACGGTGGAAGGTATCATGGTTTGGTCACTGCTCGTAAAGCGTTGCAATGGTCATACAACGTACCTGCGGCAAGAACGTACGTGAAAATGGATCCACTCAAAGCGACCGAAAACCTATACGAGATGGGCTTTACGACAATTGGTCAAAACGAACGATACAACCGTTCCCTGGCACTCGGAAGTCCGACATACGGGGTAACAGTTGAAGAAACGACGAATGCGTATGCGACATTTGCAAACGGCGGTAAGTTCGTCGACGCGTATATGATAGAAAAGATTGAAACAAAAGAAGGAGACACCTTCTACGCACATGAATCCAAGTCAGTAGATGTATTTTCTCCACAAACAGCCTGGTTGACGATCGATATGATGCGTACGGTCTTCAATAATGGTACGGGTGCAAGTGCAAACAGTTTCTTGAAATTCCGCTCTGACTGGGCTGGTAAGACGGGAACATCCCAACAAACAAGAGATACCTGGTTCATTGCAACCAACCCGAACGTTACACTCGGTCTATGGATGGGTTATGATACACCGAAAACCATGTCTGACTCAGAACATGGGTCCCATACAGTACGTGGAATCCGGGTATGGTCAGCATTAGCCAACGCAGCATATGATGTCGATCCGAAGCTGATGGATCCAGGTGGCAGACATAAAATGCCGGGCGGAATCGTCAAAGCTTCCTTCTGTGGAATTTCAGGTAAGCTTCCTTCTCCATTGTGTCAGGAAGCAGGTCTCGTCGAAACGGACTACTTTAATGTGAAGTACTTGCCGAAGTCTGAAGACGACAGTCTCCAACAAGTAAAATACGTCGTAAACTCTCAAGGCAAGAAATTCAAAGCACTTGGAAACACGCCTGGAGAATTTACAGACGATGGCGTTATGATCAAGAAAGAATACTTTGAAAATGTCGACTTGGAAGACGTCATCAAAGACGATTGGGATAACATCATTGGTGAAGAAGAATTGAACGATAACGGTAAAGCTCCTGGTGCTGTCAGCATCAAGAAGAGTGGTAGTAGCCTCACTTGGGGTGCATCTGGAGAGAATGATGTCATCGGATACCGCATTTATCGTACACCGAATGGTTCGAACAAATATAGCAAGGTGGGAGAAGTGAAAGGCGGAAACGCAACAAGCTTCAAGATTTCCGGAGGAAACTTCACCTATGTCGTGCGTGCTGTTGATATCGTTGGTAAAGAATCAGCCAACAGTAACGCGGTAAAAGTTGGGGAAGATCCGAAACCGGAGCCACCACCTGAAGAACCAGAAGACCCTGAAAAGCCGAAAGATCCAAAGCCACCAGGTGATGGAGATGGAGGCGGCGGAGATAAACCTAAGCCACCACCAACGGATCCTCCTCCTGGAGAAAACGACGGAGACAGCGGCGGTTCCGATAGTGGTAACAACAACGGATAACGAATAACTGAAACAAAAAGGACTGGCCATCATCATCCTACAATCGGATGAAAGGTCAGTCCTTTTTTGTCCAATATAAAAGGCGACCTGTCCAGGTCGCCTACATCTTTATAGGTGCTGCTCAATTTTCGGGAACACTTTGAGCGCGGTGTTATAGAAAACGTCTTCGTGATATTCCTTCGGGATGATGCTTTTCACAAATTCAATATACGGCTGTACCGGAATAAGTGGCCAATCGGTCCCGAATAAAAACTTCTTGTAGTTGTCCGTGAATGTCAGGGCGTGCTTCAAATGGTTAAAAAAGCGAGGTGAATCTTTATAACGCTTCAGATCTTCCGCAGTTCCTACGACCAATCCGGACAAATCCGCGTACATGTTTCGGTTTTTGTAAACCACTTCTGCCCCGTCCAGTGTCCATGGATCTCCGAAGTGCGCCATGACGAAGTTGATGTCTCGGTGCTCCACAGCCACTTCATCCAGCGTCAATGGATGTGAGTACTTCAACAAGCCTCTTTCGGAATATGTGTCCCCAGTATGGAAAACAACAGGCAATCCGTATTTGCTCGCAATTTTATATACGGGATCGTATACTTTGTCATGAGCGTAATAACGATAATATCCTAAGTAAATTTTTATCCCGACGACTTTCGGATCTTGTACGGATTTCTCCAGTGCCTCAATCGCCGTTTCGTCCAGGTGGTGAGGATTCACACCCGCACAATAAACGACTGAAGATGGCAACCGTTCATCCAGATCCATTCCCATCGGGGTTGAAGAAGCAGAATCCGGAAATCCTGCTTTCTCCTTTTCCTGCAACCCCATTCCGATGCCTAACACAACATTGGCTTCCTCATATTCTTTAATGATTCCGTCATATGAATAATCAAGCTTGGAAAGGTCTCTCGCCGTCTCTTTGAAACTTTCGATATCGGAAAAGTGCATATGTGCATCGATGATTTTCATGAATAACCTTCCTTTATTAGAGAGTTAACATGCTAAAACCGAAGTGATTTCAAATTTTCCAGAGCAGAATCCAGGATGACGTTCTCATTCACCATGAAAAAGACAGGCTTCGTATAAAGGCGTCCTCCGTTTTCTAGATTGAGTTGGGAATTCACTTCAAAAAACATGATTTCCTTGTTGATATAAGTGGCCAGCTGTACCCCTTCTGTATCAGTTACGATTTGTAAACGGTCATCGCGATCCTCCGACCCAAACACGGCACTTTTAGGGAATCGCATTTGCTGCTCTCCTTTACCTCCGTATAGCTTTTGCCATTGTCCGGAGGCGTTCAAGAGGTTGCCCCAGCTCGCTTTCAGCTCTTTACTAGGCTTGAAATAACAATTGGTATCCCAATGTTTCATGTAAATGTACCGGTCGGCATTTTGGATGATTTCCGTCGTAGTGGCAAGAACTGATGAACCAGGCAACATCAAGAAGTACTGATGGTATTCGAATCCGTTGTACTCCTCATGCTGTTCGAGTTTCACGACCACCTTGATGCCTTCCCACTTATTTCCCTTGTTATCTTCAAGTGAAACGAACTCAGCCTCCCGTTTTTCCTTCAACAATGAGTTAGCACTAACAACCCGCAGCGAATGGTTCACTCCGCCAGCCCACGGATTCCACCAGGATTTCGGTTGTACTTTCGGGAACGACGTATCGAGCCATTCCCCATTGTTGGATTTCATCGAATACAAACCTGGGTAGAAGTCCGGTGCAACAGAAATCTCTAAGTACCCGTTACTGCAAGTATATACTTCCATACCTTCTTTTACTTTTGTCTCGAATCGAAGTGGATCCTGCCCTTTTTTCACATAGAGAGCCTCTCTCTTCGTTTCAACCGAGTCAAGCTGAAATCTTGATTCGATGACGCCTATTGGACTTAAGCTTTCCATGTTCACGTGAAATGGATGTTGTTTCACCTTATCATCTGACTTGAACGATTCGCGGTTCACCACTTTTCCATCCGATACAAGATCAATCGTCCCGTTAAAATAGGCGGCTTTAAAATCTTTCACACCGGCTTCCATCTGATCACCAGCCACGAACGGATTGTCGTTATTAATGGAAAGCTCAAGGTGATCGGTAGCCTGAGCTGGCTCTACACTTTGTTGTTTGGCAAAACCTCGGAACTCCTTCCAATCCTGGAATGCGCCAATTGACAAGTGAATCGGTTTTGTCTTCAAGACTTCATTCGCTTTCAACTTTCCGATTTCTTTTTCGAAGAAGACGTACCAAGAACTGAAGTTGAATTTCAGATCATCCGGCCAGCACAACCCTCTTGGATCATTATGAACCCTTGCAAACAACCAGTTTTCCGTCATGGATTTTCCATTCCAGTACTCGGTGAAGCAACCTATTGAATCTTTCAGTTCGACGATTCTGTTCTCATAAGGAAGGACTACCCTCTCCATGGAATGGTATACGGGAATGTTCAGCCACAGCTCCTCAGTTAAATCATCAGAGCTCGTATTTTCCACTTCGTAATGCTGTTCCACCAATCCTTCAGCAAACAACTTCGCTATGGCATGCAATTTAATCCCTTCAAAGGCTCTGGATGTGTATGTCGCACGATAACCGACTGCATGATCCTCTTCAAAAAATACCACCTGGTCCGCACGTAATCTCGCAAACTCTTCCGAGAAAGGCTTTCCTAGCTTCGGATACATGATAGCAGACTCCTGCTCCTCAGCTGGTTTTCTCCCCGGTTCGACCCAGTTATTGAATTTCTTCAAACAGAGCTGATACTGCCCATTGTAAAGGTGATAAGCGTCTTCACTTTCTCCAGCAAACTTCGAGCCGATACCTTTGAACGCAACGCCGAGCTTCTTAGTAAAATTCGTCGTAGATCTATCTGGCTTCGTTGCAGTGACCTTCACTTCAGGTGAGTAGAATCCATGCTTTTTCAACGTATATTCAATCGGAATCGAGCATCTGGACTTCGGTTGCACCGTTACATCAATTTCCTTTTGCTCCGTATCGAAGAGCTTCGTTTCAGGTAAAGGAAATGCAAACGTAACAGGCTCTTTATAGTTGTTTTCGATATCCACGTAAAAGCTGGATGAAGTTCCTCTATAAGAGAGATTCTCTTTCGTATGACTGGTCACGTTCGCAGGGAACTTCGGCATCAGACCAATTTTGAACTGCGCTTCTTTTCCATTGATGAACACCTTCGTATTCACAGTCGGGTGTGTCCGCCAAATGCTTTGGTCTTCTTCAATGGCATCCACGTAAAAAGGAGCCTCAACAATCTCTTCCTCTTTTACCTCAATTTCATCTTTTGATAGTTTGTAGCGGATATTTTTATGATCTGAACCTTGCAAGGAAATCGTCAATGGTTTTCCTGACTTGTTCTTAATATGGTAGCGAATCTTGTACTCCGAACCGAATACCAGTTTGAAATCTTCTAAACTCGCTTCAATTCTGTAATCATCTGTTTCAATGGAACGAAGTCCACGACCGAAACGCTCGAATTCCATTTTCAGCATCCGGCCGCGGTTTGACCAGGAATACTCGTAAAAATGGAAGTTATTCTCTTTACGCCCATCCGGCTGCACTTCAATTGCTCTTGTACTCGCTTCGTACCAATTCAGGTCTTTGAAGAATTCTTCAACGGCTTCGGTATGTAAAACAGTCGGCATGAAGTTCATCAAGTGTGTCGTGTCATCCCGATCCTCCCAGAAGAATCCGCATTTTTTATAAAGTGGTACTGCCTTTGTATTTCCAGGCCAAGTGTACAAATCAAGTCTCGGCCACTTCAGCTCGATAACACGCTCAAGCGCTTTCAACACAAGCTTTTTCCCGATCTTTTTACCATGGTAGTCGTCACGTACGTTTAATAACGGAATGTAAAGAGCGCCTTCGTCTTCACGGTACTCACTCAAACCGCAATAACCGACAACCTGGTTACCATCTAAAGCCAGGTACAGGTTCAGGTTGGTCGAGTTAGCTTCTTGCTTCAATACTTGTTCTTCCGTCTGGACCGTATTGGAACCGCCCCAACCGTCTCGGCTTTTATTCCACATTTCTGCGACAGCCGCTGCATAGCTTGGATCGTATTCTACAATTTTGATTTGTTCAACCGCCTGACTCATCGTATCCCCCCAAGTCCTTTTCTAACTTTCAGACTTTTTCGACTAAACTTACTACTTCCCTACCTTAACATAATTTAACAGCTAATTGAGGCAAAAAAATACGCCGGAAAACGACTTTTTTCTACTGGCCTTCCACGAGCTAGATAACTTCCTACAATAATAAAAGCATGCGGGAGTGTCCGCATGCTTCCACTTCAAAATTATTAGTCTTCCATCGTGGAAAGGTCTCCTGTCGGAAGATCCAATTCCCACGCTTTCAATACACGACGCATAATCTTACCGCTTCGCGTCTTCGGAAGTTTATCCTTGAACTCGATTTCACGCGGTGCCGCGTGTGCTGCCAATCCTTTTTTCACAAAAGTGCGAATCTCTTCTTTCAAGTCTTCGTTCGCTTCATAACCTGTTCGTAGTGCGATGAATGCCTTGATAATTTCACCACGGACCGGATCCGGTTTCCCGATGACACCCGCTTCAGCAATTGCTGGATGCTCGACGAGCTTACTCTCGACTTCAAACGGTCCGACACGTTCGCCTGACGTCATAATGACGTCGTCGATACGTCCCTGGAACCAGAAGTATCCGTCTTCATCCATGTAAGCGGAGTCTCCTGAGATATACCAGTCACCTTTAGTAAAGTAAGACTCATACTTTTCTGGACGGTTCCAGATCGCACGCATCATCGAAGGCCAACCTTTTTTGATCGCCAGGTTACCCATGCGATATGGTGAGAGCTCGTTCCCTTGATCGTCTATAATCGCAGCCTTAATCCCTGGAAGTGGTTTACCCATGGAACCTGGCTTGATTTCCATCGCCGGGAAGTTACTGATAAGCTGTGCGCCTGTTTCCGTCATCCACCAGTTGTCATGAATGCGTAAGTCAAACACTTTGTTCCCCCAACGGACAACTTCCGGATTCAAAGGCTCACCTACACTCAAGATATGTCGCAAGGTTGAGAGATCAAATTGCTTCACGACTTCATCGCCTGCTCCCATCAGCATACGGAATGCAGTTGGTGCACTATACCAGACAGTGACACCATATTTTTCAATGGTCGAATACCAGTCTTCTGGACTGAAGCGTCCTCCACGGATGACGTTGGATGCTCCGTTCAACCAAGGTGCGAACACCCCGTAGGAAGTACCAGTAACCCAACCCGGGTCTGCTGTACACCAGTATACGTCATCCTCTTTCAAGTCGAGGACCCACTTACCCGTTTGGTAGTGTTGGATCATCGCGTTATGCACGTGAAGGACACCTTTCGGCTTTCCAGTCGATCCAGATGTATAATGCAGGATCATACCGTCTTCACGGTCCACCCACTCAATGGCTAGGTTTTTGCTCGCTTTTTCCATACGACCGTAATAGTCGACATATGTTTCGTCTTCTTTTACATCGTCACCAACAAGGATGACGTGTTTCAGTGCCGGGAGCTTATCCACCGGTACACGATCCAATAGGGCTGGAGTGGTAACAAGCACTTTCGCTTCACTGTCCTCCAAACGGTCCGTAACGGCACCCTCCATAAACGCTTCAAAAAGAGGTCCAACAATCGCTCCTACTTTCAACGCACCGAGAAACAGGAAGTACAGTTCAGGGGAACGCGGCATGAAGATGAATACGCGATCGCCTTTTTCCACATCCAAATCTCTTAAGACATTACCAGCTTTATTGGAGAAATCTTTCATTTCTTTAAACGTATATTTTTCGTCTCGTTTCGGATCTGAAAAATAAAGGGCTACCTGATTTTTCTTTGCGGATTCAGCATGACGGTCGATCGCCTCGTAAGCCATGTTTACTCGACCCGTCGTAGACCAAGTGAAATTCTGCTCTACCTCTTTCCAGTCAAAGTTTTGATAGGTAGTTTCGTAATCTTGCAGGTTATAATCTCCGTTGATAACCGGAAGCGCTTCCACTTTCATTATTGGATCTCCCCTTTATTCAAAGATTTAAAATTAGTATATCATAAATTTGAGTATTCTCAATTTTAAAACTGTTGCTATAATTTTGTTTGAAAACGCTTACCGTATATGGTTTCATGTATAATAAGAGTAGAGTCTATCACAGGTGGTGAAACGAAGCTTGAAGCATACGAAGATATATAATGCCAAAACGGTGAACACACCTAAAGGAAAATTAATAATTGAAGGTCCAATCAAACCTACAACACTTGCAAGCTATGAATTCCATGAAGACTTAACTGCGTTTCGACCTCCTGCCGAACAGCATAAAGCTTTGATCGAAATTGCAGGACTTCCAGAAGGTAGAATCATCATTGCCCGCCATCAGAACACGATCGTAGGGTATGTCACATATGTATATCCGGATCCGATGGAACGATGGTCTGAAGGTAAGATGGAGAATCTGATTGAACTCGGAGCGATTGAAATCATCCCAGAGTTCCGAAACTATAAGATCGGAAAGAATCTATTAAAAGTTTCCATGATGGACGATGCGATGGAAGATTTCATTGTCATCACGACTGAATATTACTGGCATTGGGATTTAAAAGGAACCGGACTATCGGTATGGGATTACCGTAAAGTGATGGAAAAAATGATGAGTGCTGGCGGCCTCGAGTGGTTCGCGACGGACGATCCAGAAATCAGCTCCCATCCTGCCAACTGTTTGATGGCGAGGATCGGCAGCCGAGTCGATCGGGAGTCGATCCAGCAATTCGATCAACTGAGGTTCCAAAACCGGTTCATGTATTAGGAGGTGTCTTTTTTGAAGGTAGAAAAAGTTATGAAGAGGGATGTCATCACTATCCAGCAAGATACAACCATCCAGGAAGCGAAAGACATTATGACAAGAAATAAAATCCGGCATATCCCTGTCGTCAATCACCATAACCAACTGATTGGAATTGTTTCTGACCGTGATCTCGTACTGGATCGCCTTCCGGAGAACGAAGATGCAGAGAGTGCTCAGGTCCATGCAGTCATGACGAAACAAGTCATCACTGCCCATCCACTTGATTTTATCGAAGAGCTGTTGACTGTGTTTTACGAAGAGCGAATCGGATGTATTCCAGTCGTCAATCAGCGAGAAGTCGTTGGAATCATCACCGAGCGGGACATGCTTTACACATTGATTCAACTGACTGGTGCACACCAGCCAAGTTCCCAATTTGAAGTCCATGTAGAGAATATATCTGGAAAATTAGCCGACGTCACAGCCGTTATCCGTCATCATAACGTCAACATTACAAGCGTCCTCGTCTATCCTGGCGATAATGACGCGACGAAAGTCCTTGTGTTACGCCTTCAAACGATGAATCCACAACCCATCATCGATCATTTAAAGTCAGAAGGCTATAACGTGATGTGGCCCGTATCACCTGGAGAACAAGTATGACGAAACCGGTTTTCATTTTTTCAGATCAGCTCTTAAGCTATAAATTCAGTAACCATCATCCGTTCAATCCGTTACGGTTCAAGTTGACGTACGAGCTGCTGCGGGATACGGGCATTTTAAAAGACGATCAGATCGTTGCCCCTCGGAAGGCAACTGATGAGGAAATCCAACTCATTCATAACGAGGATTATGTAAACGCTGTCAAGCAGGCAAGTACCGGTCAGCTCCCTCCTTCGCAAGAGTCGAGCTTTGGACTGAACACGGATGACACGCCAATTTTCAATGATATGCATGAAGCGAGTGCCTGGCTTGTCGGGGCAACTCTGACTGCAGTTGAGCAAGTTTTCGAAGGAAAGACGAAAAAAGCGCTCAGCCTTGGCGGCGGTCTTCATCACGGATTCCGTGGTCGTGCTTCAGGCTTTTGTATTTATAATGACAGCTCCATCGCGATTGAATATATGAAGCAGAAATACAACGCACGTGTACTGTACATTGATACCGACGCCCATCACGGAGATGGTGTGCAATGGGCTTTTTACGACGATCCGGATGTGTGCACATTCTCCATCCATGAGACCGGTCGCTACTTGTTCCCAGGTACCGGTAATGTTTCGGAAAAAGGAGCGGGCAAAGGCTACGGTTATTCCTTCAATATCCCAGTCGATGCGTTCACGGAGGATGACTCCTGGATTCCGGTATTGGAAGAGTCTATTGATGAAATCGCGCGGTTCTTCAAGCCTGACGTCATCATCAGCCAGAACGGCGTAGATGCGCACTATTGGGATCCTCTCACGCATTTATCCGTGACTATGAAGTCGTATCGTAGGATTCCACAAATTGTGAAACGAGCTGCCGATCGGTATGCAGATGGTCGTTGGGTCGCAGTCGGCGGTGGCGGTTATGATATTTGGCGCGTTGTGCCGAGAGCGTGGTCGATGATCTGGGCGGAGATGAACGGGCATGACTTGAGTGGCGCACTCCCGAAAGAGTGGCGGACAAAATGGCAGACGAAAGCACCCGTCGACCTGCCGGAAAACTGGGACGATCCAGACAATATTTACCCAGAAATCCCGCGAAAACAGGAAATTTGCGATAAAAATCAGCTCATGCTGGAACGAGCACTTCAACATATCCGAAATGAGCAGAAATCAATGTGAAAATAAGGGACGGATCCGTGAGTGGATCCGTCTTTTTCGGTTTGTATGGAGGGTGTTTTAGAAATTTGGTCCGTCGTCTTAGAAAAATCGGGGTCGGTTTAAGAAATTTCACTGTCCGTTTTAGAATAATGAGCGTTTTTCTTAGAAAAACGGACCCTTATCTTAGAAATTAGTAAGTTATACCTATCCTGTTCTTGAACTTCCACAGCATCAGTGTCATAATGATTTACAACTTTTAAAAAGGAAAGGATTTCTAATTATGGTACATACACTACATCTCAATCCATTCGAACATTAGCGCTGCTGCAGCACCAATCGAATCCGAGCCCCTCCGATGTGGATGAATGACTTAGCAACTTGTAAAAATTCACACTACATCGGAGGAGAAATCTATGAACAGACAACTGCTCATTTTACTGATTGGTAGAATCATAACAAACATCGCGGACAGCCTATACATGATTGCAACAATCTGGTATGTCAAAACAACAACCGACTCAGCCTTCTTAATCGGGCTGACGAGTGCAATTGCTATGCTACCGGTTACTTTGCAATTTTTATACGGACCGCTGATCGACCGATTTTCAAAACAAAAGATCTTATTTTTCGCAGAACTCGGACAAGGAATATTGGTCGGCATCATCGCGCTACTTTATTTTTCAAATGTGCTCTGGTTGCCACTCTTATTCATGTTGATGTTCCTGGCACTGGCCTTATCAGAAGCGACCTATCCGACCGAAAGTGCATTGATTGAAGGGTTAGCTGAACGGAAGGATCTAACGAGAGTCAATTCCTTTTTTGCATTCTCCTATCATACGTTGGACATCATTTCGGATGCGATTTCCGGAATTCTGATCATTTTTGTCGGTCTTGGTATCATCTACGTGTCCAATAGTGTGCTCCTGATTGGAACAGCGCTACTCTTTCTCATCTATTTAAAAGTGCCGAAAACAAAGAAAGAAGAACAGCCTTCCACACTGAAGTTCCTTGAACAGTATAAGCGTGATTTCATTGATGGTTATAACGTTGTAAAAGGACGGACCACCTTATTAAGTTTGATGTTCGGCATCATCGGGATCAATGTTCTCGCAACGATGGGGCTCGCGATGCTACCGGTCATATCAAGCAATTCAGCTGAGTTCGGTTTCTGGCTGACCGCAATGTCAGTAGGAACTTTGCTAGGGACTGTGCTTTCAAGCAAGGTGGAGCATCTCTCATTGAACCGGATCTTGCCACTCACTTCCCTTTTTTCGGGGATCTGTTGGATTGCAGCATTCGCTATGAGTGAATTATACATCTTGCCGTTTATCTTTTTTGGCTTATCATGGGGCGGAATCGGAATCATCGGCATTTATGTGCAGACCTTGATTCAGGTGAATTTGCCCCAGGAATACTTGGGGATTGGATTCGCATTCATCTCATCCATACTCGGTTCCCTAAGTCCACTCGGTTATTTTCTTGGAGGACTTTTTGGGGAACTGAGTTCAGGACCACTTATCCTGCTATTATCAGGAATCGGATATTTCACATTCACGGTCTATTTCTGGATAAACCCTAAACTGAATGGGTTAAACAACCCGCTTCATACAAGTTTTGAATGAGAAGAAGGGCTGACTTCGCGTCAGCCCTTATATTATGTGTTCACCATTCTGGTAAGCATGAAGGATGCAGGGTCTTAATCAAATCGATAAAACTCCATCCTACACATTCTCCTTCTGACGGTACATCATCCGTAACGCTTGGGCTATTTTCACGTCTGCCTCTCCATTTTCCGATCGATTTGGTAGATTTTTCACACCGATCACATAGAGAAGAGGGTTTTGGTGGAACTCTCCTAACATACCAAGGTGAACGAGGGCAGTTGGTAAACCACCTGTCATATGATTCAAATGATGCCCAGGAATCCCTTCAATTGGACCTTGTTGTCTCACCAGCCCGTTTACGACGGGTTCCCACAATCGGGAATCAGAATTATACCCCTCATAGACTTCGTTCAATAAAATAAATAACTCGTTCAAGTTTCCGCTATTCTCTAAATCCATCGGATTCGGTTTCAGATTGATGCTATGGAAGAATTTCTGCAGTTCTTCATTGAACGCATTCCAACCTCCACAGTGTTCTACTACACTTTTGGCAATTAGGTTATCATGACACGCTACCATGACCTCGACTGTATTTTTCAAAGTGAGCTCCTTCATACCCTGAAGATGAGGATAAAGCTCTTTACTATCTTCTTTTTCATCGTACTCGATTCCGTGCACCGTCTCGTTCCAGGAAAAACGGTTCAATTGGACCCACTTTGTAACGACAAAACCAATCGCTACTTTCCCTGCTGATGCGAGCGGCACGTTCAAATCACCATTGAAAGAGGCGATCACATTCTTCTCTGCTGGAAAATAGATGATGATGCCTACCTCCCCAGTTTGGATCTCTGATAACTTTTTGATAACTTCATTCACGGTAATCTCTCCCACATCCATATTTCTCACAACTACTTCTATAAGAGTGAAAGATAACCTTTTTTATGGAAAAAAGAAAGACCGTAAAGGTAATCAGCCTTTACGGTCTTCCAAAAACCAATTTACAACGCGGTCTTATGTTTTTCTTCATAACGTTCTTTGACACTCGCGCCTCTTGTAAGCAAGCTGACCACAATGAAGACGATTGTGGATGCTGGTAGTGCATAGAAGAGTGGGTCAATGTGCGTCCAGGGAAATGCTAACAAGGCATCTTTTCCAAAAATCGCTTTAGATAGCCCTAAAGCCGCTGATTCTTTTACATGGAGGAAGAGGAATCCTAAGATACTGACCGAAAAGCCAGTTATGATACTATAGGTTGCCCCTGCTTTTGTCGCACCCTTCCAATAGAAAGCTCCAATTAATGCTGGTAAGAACGCAGCTCCACATATACCGAACCAGAATGCCGTCGCAGTCGCAATGACTCCGCCAGGTAAAATGTAAGCCAGGATGACCGCGGCAATCATTCCGAGAATGACCCCTACTCGAGACAGGTTCATTTTAAGGCCGAACACTTTGTTAATTCCCATCGTTTTCAAAATATCCTGACCAAACGCGGTCGCCTGAACATGAATTAACGAAGAAACCGTTGAGATGGTCGCGGATAAAAGTGTCAGCGTGAACAGATAGATGAACCATTCCGGCATGATGGCATTGATGAATTTCGGAATGATCAAGTCCGTATTACCTCCGGAAGCTGTTAACGCAATTTCACCGGACGTATTAAAGAAATACAGATTACTCAATGGACCAATCGCAAATGCCGCTCCTGTCATGAACAAGATGAATACGCCACCAACCAAAACGGAGCGATATAGTGCACGATCGTCTTTCACTGTCATACAACGCATGGCGAGCTGTGGCTGTGCCAATACACCAATTCCAACGCCCATGATGATCGTACTGACCATTGTCCACCAAAGCGGGGACCCTAGCGCAGGCATGCTCGTCCAACCGAGATGCCCTCCATCAATTAACGGCTGCGGTACTAGTTCTTTCATTGCACTCAAGCCCCTATGCCCTTCAATCAAACCTCCTACCGCCTGGTAAGTGACGAATAGGAAAATCGCCATCCCGACGAGCATGATGATCGCTCCGAATGCATCGGTATACATAACCGCTTTAATTCCACCACTGATTACATAGAGTGCGATGATCAATGCTAAAATCAGTAACGCAATATTAAAGTTCATCGCCAAAGACTCTTCTAAAAAGCGAGCCCCACCAATTAAGACGATACTCGTATATGCCGGCATCAGAATGAAAATCATCGCACCAGCAAAAACCGTGATGAAATTCGATTTATACCGCTTTCCAAGTAACGTCGGGAATGTAGAGGCATCTAATTCAATCGATAACCTCCTAATTTTTGTTCCAAAGATCGCGAAAGCAACAAAGATTCCCAACACGATGTTCAGAAATGCTAGCCATAATAAGCCCATTCCGAATACACCTGCGGCACCACCGAACCCAATGATGGCTGAAGTACTGATGAATGTCGCTCCATAAGAGAGCGCCATGACGGCAGGGTGAATATTTCGACCTCCTACAAGATAATCCGCTTCAGTCGTCGTTTTTTTGTAACCGTAATACGCAAGTCCGGACATAATTCCTATGTAAACAATACAAATCGGTATAAGGACAGCCAAATTCATTGTGAATCATCACCTCCGCGGTTCCACATCACAGCCCCGAATACGACACATCCAACTGCTGCAAGGAGCGTTCCAATCCAGGCAATCCCAACAATTCCATCTTCCATACCCAACATAATAAAGTCCCCCTGTCATAGAATTTTGTAAGCGTATTCATTTTTTGTGTAACAATCAAAAAAAGATGACCACTTCTCTAATTCCTTTTCTATTTACAATATTCCTTCCATTCAGACAATATTTTTCTCAATCTTACAAATATTCAAACAGAGTATGATAGGAGGCTCCAGTAATTGTTTGACCAAGCGTTGACGGATGAAAACTCTCACATTGAAGTAACGACAAGCTTGATTGAAAGGCGAACAGTATGATGAAACCTTCACAAAATAGCGTACGTCTATAAAATATAGGGGGGAGAGTATGAAAACTTTTTGGAGTTTAATCTTCGTTTGTTTAGTTACATTGGTTTCTTCACTCCCAATTAGTCAGGCTACAAGTTGGGTGGAGTTGAAACCAGAAGAAGTTGTTGAACGGGCAGATGTGATCATCAAAGGGACATATGACTTTTCTTCAAAGCCCCGTTCAAGCTCTTTTATTTTTGATGGATACGAGTATCACATCAATGATCTATACAAAGGAGAGCTAACAACCCACGAAATAGTGGGCATTGACGCAGCTGATGTTGGTTGGGCAGAAGAATTTCAAGATGACGGTGGTGAATTCCTTCTTCTTTTAGAAAAAGTGGAAAAAGCAGATTTTCTAGTACCTGTCGCAGGACCAAATGGGATGATTCAAGTTAAAAACGGTCAAGTTGAAGAATTTAACCATAAAAGAAACGAATATTATCAGCAATACATCGATACAAAACCAACTGTAAAATCGACGTCCACTACTACTGTAGACCACCCCAATAATGATAATTGGATTTACATAAGTCTCATTGTAGTACTCTTCCTTACGTCATATCTACTCATAAGAAAAAAACGGACGCGATCTTAGCGTCCGTTTTCAGTCGATAATTAAGGTTTTTGATGGGTTACATATGTGCCTGCGATAAAGTCATGGATGGATCTTTTGTCTTCTCTTAATCCAACCATGAAAGCACTGACAATGAGTCCAATTCCTAAAGTAATACCATAGACAAGAGCAGCGACAACTGTACGCATCAACATCGTACCAATACCAACTTTTTCGCCATTTACTTTTGCAATACGGATGCCTAGTAATTTCTTTCCGACAGTGTATCCCATCCATACCACCGGTAAGATTAGACTATATAAGAAACTAACAATAGAAGTAAATAAATTTTCTTCCCAATTTCCAAAAATCATGTAACTGATCAGGCCGAGCGGTATACTCACAATTAACCCATCTAAAATGTTTGCTAATAATCTTCTCCAAAATCCTGCTGGTTCTGTAATCATGTTCTATCCCCTTTTTTATTTTTGACTTGATTTTTTCAACATTTCTACAATATCTCGATTTCCAAATTGAATGGCATGCATAAGTGCTGTTTGACTGTCTATATCGACCATTTCAAGGTCTGCCCCATGATCAATCAACAATTGAACAGTGTCAATGTTGTCACTGTAGACCGCATAAAAAATTGCTGACATACCACTGAAATCCTGGTAATTCGAATCCGCGCCAGCCTCGATTAACCGTTCCACGGTTTCCGTACTTGCGTATTCTGCAGCTATCATAAGTGGTGTCATTCCTGAATAATCTTCATAATTCGAATCTGCCCCAGCTTCCAATAACAACTGGACCATTTCATCGTTCCCATCTTGCACAGCCCAATGCAACGGCGTGAAACCTTGAGTATCCTCTACATTCAAGTCCTCACCATTTTCAATCAAAGCGGTTACTGCATTGCGATCCCCTTTTACAACCGCATCAATCATTGGTGGCGGTTCATCCATCAAAGAGAAACTCTCTTCTGCACTCTCTAACATCTCTTGAAATGAAAAACGATCGATGAGTGAATATGCTCCAAAGACCACCGCACCTAATACGAGGACTGCTCCAGCTCCCATTACCCAAGCTTTGCCAACTGATTTCTTTTCTACGGTAAAACCTTTTTCCTCAGAAAAAAACAACTCGATTTCCCGAATTCGCTTTGGCAGTGGAGGATGCGTAGATAAGATCTCACTGAGCCACACAAAGAATCCTTTCTCTTGTTCAACTTGTTGTAAATAAGCTTGCCGGTCCACATGTTTGTACAGCGATTTACCGATGGCAAAAATCGTTAGACCATTCGCACCCGCTTCTGGTTTTTCCGTGTAATAGGCCGCATACCGATCACAAGTGTATTCACAAGCTCGTAAATACAATTCAGCTAGGCCAGGAATCCACATTGCTGGTAATAGAACTAATAATTTTGATAAATGCTTTCGCTTAATATGAGCTAACTCATGTGCAATGACGAAGTCCAGTTCGTCATCTGCTTCCCTTTCGATCAACTCGAAAATTTCCGAGTAAAGGACGACCATGTTTTTACCAAAGAAACGGGTGGCAAACGCATTGAGCATCCCTGAAGATTCCATGACATAGACATCCGGTACATAGGAGATGTCCATCTTTGCACACAATGCTTTTGTGCGTTCATACACTTGAGGAAATTGATGTTCACTGAGCTTCACAGCATTCATCCGGATGTGTCCGATCATCAAAGCTGTTACGAATAAGGACATACACGCTATAAAGAGCGCAATAAAGATTCCGATGATTGAAATGGATAATAGAATGTATGTGAATATGCTGATGGTTAAGACCAACCAGAAATATTTTTTCTCATTCTTATGTACCAACTCGTTGGCAGCTACGTTCATTCTGTTCCCCCTTTCTTTTGTCAATTGTTGTAAACCAAGATAATTATACAGCTAAAATAACAAAAGGGGGAGAAAATTTTTCACTTAAATTATGGAAGATTATGAATTGATGTTTCAGGGATTAATTCATACATTTGAAGTCGATTTTTGGATTCACTTTCAAACAGATAAGCTGGTTCGTTACCAATGGACTTCATACCTAAGTTATATATATATAACGCTGTACCATTGGGTATAGCTACGATAGGTTTCCCAATCTGTTGGAGAGACTTCATTATCTCATCATCTACCTCTTCCGTGTAGTGGCACCAGATCAGCTTATCTTAATATAGTCCTAATCCGGTATATTCATAAAGGTCAGGCTGAGGGTCATCATGAACATAGAGATGTTCAAGCGTATCACATAGAATTAATGCACCCGCACTTTGACCGTAGATGATTCCTCCACCTTGAAAATATTGCGTCAAAACTATTGAAAAACCGGAAGACTTGAATTCCTCTAAGAGTTTTAATGGATCTCCTCCACTAATATAAACACCAGAAAACTTTTTTAAATCATCAAGGGTCTTTCCTTCTAAATCCGTCCACATCTCTATCTCACTAACGCCAAGTGGATTGAACATACTTTTTACATAGTTAAGGCACTCTACATATGGTCTGATTGAGGGATCGCCAGCAATCGGTATGTAAAGCAGAGATGGACTTGATTTCATTTGTTCTACAAAATGTTTGTTAATCGGTTCTGACTGTTCTGCATTGCCACCACCTGAAAGAAATAACGTTCCCATCATAACCTCCCTTGGTTTTTCCATAAAAAAAACAGAGACAATTAATTTATGTCCCTGCAAAAATCGTATCACGTAAATAATAAAAAGCAAAAAAGATTCATTGGAATACTAAATGAGAGTAACTAGAATCATAGATCCAAACAGTAGCATGATATAGTTTACGGAATAGATAAAATTCGACCGCGCCCAAACCTCATCATTTTTAGTGTAAAATCCACTTAAAGCTATCAGGTACCACCCTACATTCAATAGAGTTGCAATGAGGACAAAAGTGATGCCCAGGGACTTTAGTGCAATTGCAAGTGGAATCAGGCAAGCGATATACACAAGCATTTGTTTTTT
This sequence comes from Rossellomorea aquimaris, assembly GCA_020524245.1. Classification (GTDB taxonomy): domain Bacteria; phylum Bacillota; class Bacilli; order Bacillales; family Fictibacillaceae; genus Pseudalkalibacillus. The sequence continues at coordinate 594,230 of JAIVLN010000001.1, forward strand.
TGTCCGGTCCAATCCACGGACAATCGGCAGCATCGCGACCCCAGCTTTTTTATACTCGTCAAAATTTTTAATCGCAATTGCAAACGTATGGGGCATTTGCCAAATGAACAAAATCAGGAAGAGAATGATTGGAATATAATGGGCGGACGGTTCGATAGCTGCCCATCCAATTAGAGGTGTGACTGCACCTGAAATGCTACCTACAGCGGTATTCAAAGTATACTTCCGCTTCGACCACATTGTGTAAAGAACTACATAGGTGAACCAGCCAACAGCGGCATAAACCGTTGCTTCCAACGTTGTAAAGGAAAGAAAGAAAAATCCTAGTATCGACAAGACGATACCAAGGGCGAATACAATACGTAACGGAAAATGACCTGTAACAGTTGGGCGATGTTTTGTTCTTGTCATTTTGGAATCAATATCGGCATCATACCAATTGTTCAGAATGAGTGCGCCCCCCATAACCAACGTACTACCGATGATTGTGAGCAAGATGACCTCCCAGTAGGTCTCTACTGAAGAATTGGTAAAATAGATCGCTAACCATAGACCGGTTAGGACGGGTAGGACGTTCGCAAAAAGCACAGCGCCTTTAAGAAGGGCTTTTAGATCAGATAAAAAAATAGTAGCGTTTCGATGATTCGAAACCTTTTGGGTAGACAGAAGTAATTCCTTACTCATATCACTTCCTCCTCAACGAAATTGACCACTCCATCATTGGTATTGAGAATGATCAATGAAGTAGTAATAAACCAAATAAATTAACAAACAGACTGCCATCGCTACAAAGCCCCAACCAAGTGTGATTTGTTCAATTAAGAGATAGTTGTTGCATAGTTGTTCTGGGGACTCGATATATAACCAGCCCATCCCAAGGAACAAGATGGTAAACAATGTGATGATGCTGTTTCTCCCAATTGCACTTAGTTTCATCCAACTGTCTCTTAATGGTACACCTGCCAGGAATGGCAAAGAGACAAACTTAAATATTTCTACACCTTGAATTGTTAAGGCTTCATCCATGGTCCGGGGAATCATCCAATATACCATGATGATGATAAATAACAGGATTCCGGGCACTCCATTCTGATTCCACTTTTGGAAGAATTGTGGAAATTGAACTTGGAAGAGCTTTGCCATAAAGAAACCTGCAATGACAAGCATCGGCATTTGCATATGCATATGCACAATCATGATCGATTCCATCAACCCAGCAACGGGTGGAAGCATCAATGCAATATAGAGGACCAAGCCAAAAAGGAATTGATTCATCGCTCATCCCTTCTTTTTCTGTTGAAGTATTTTTTGGACCTTCTCCGCTGCTTCTTCCACTTTGGTAAAATCCATGACATCGACTAATATTCCTTCCGGATCGACTAAATAGAATGCAGAATTATGAGTATAATTGCCCTCTCCATCAGGTATGACGATCACTCCGAATTTTTCCAATAAAGTCTCCAATTGTGTCTGATTCGGAATCCTTGCCATTCTCCATGTTTCACCATCGCTTTTAAAATAATCCTTATATTTGTTCAACGTCGCCGGATCATCCTTATCAGGATCAAAGCTCACACTTAGGAATACGATATCTTTTCCAATGTATTCAGCAGGCAGGAGGTCATAAACCTGTGCCATATTCCTCTCCAATATATAACAGACCGTTGTACAAGAGGTATAAAAGAAGGTTATGAAAACATACTGGTCATCAAATGCATCGATTGAATAGGTTCGACCCATGCTATCTTCAAACATGACATCAGGAAATTCCGGCTTGACCTCAATCAACTGATTTGTTCTTGCGGTTTCTGCGGTATAGGCTTGAAACCCGTCTGTTCCGAAATAAAACAATCCCCATCCAAATACGAACACGAGTATTGAAGCGATAACGGTATTTTTATTAGTTTTGACCATGATCATCACTTCCCTATTCATGTTTGATTCCCACCTAAAATGGGAGTCGGGAAAGAGATAGCACCTTTCTGGGCTATCTCTGAACCCTCTTTACCATGTTTTATATGGAGGGGACCCCGGTGGTGCATTCACGATAAAATCGACCAATGGAATGACATATGCCATCGCAACTAACACGAGCATGACCACGATCCACACACCCCAACGTTCTGTCCAATATGGGGTCTTGCTTGCATGATCTTCCTCTTCTGCAACCGGAAATTCGGTTTCACCTTTAGGTGCAAAGAACATGAGATGGATGACTGCATATACCTGGATAATGACACCAATCATCAATAATGTTCCGCCAACTGCAATCAATAGTAAGTAAGGATCCCATCCCAATGCTGTTGCATGATCTCCATATGTTGAGTAAGAGGTTCTTCTTGGGGATCCGAGTAAACCGAGATAGTGCATGGATCCTGCCATGAACAGCATACCTATCGTCCAGATGATCGTTTGGATGACACCTAATTTATTGATTTTAGGGGTCAACACGCGTTTTGAGACATAAGGCACGAGCCAGTAACTGATTCCGAAGAAGGTCAAAACGACCGAGACACCTACAGTCAAATGGAAGTGACCAACGATCCACATCGTATTATGGACGACCTGGTCCAATTGGTTGGTGCTTTGGACAATGCCTCCTGCTCCCCCTGGGATAAAGGCGACCATAGCTATAAATGGTGCCAGGAATCGGACATCTCCCCATGGCAGTTTCTTATACCAGGCAACGTTTCCCTTCCCCCCTTTGTTTCGTGCTGTTCGTTCAAATACTCTGAACATGGCATAAGCCGTCATTAAGGAAGGAAAACCAATCGCCAAACTCATGAAAACATGCATGTATTTAATTTGTTCGGAGATACCAGGATCGATAATTTGATGGTGGAATCCCCCGGTGATGTTCATAACGACCAATCCGATGATAACGACCCGTGTCAGTGTATCACTGAACCGCCTTCCTCCAATAATCTTAGGTACAATGACGTACCAGGCAGAAACAGCTGTTAAATACCAAATGTTAACGAGTGTGTGCCCGAATGCCCAAAATAAAGTACGGGCAACCATGACATTAATTGTTTCAACCCATCCGAACGCCCACGGGATGATTGTCAATACTTCAATCGCTACTGGAATGCTTCCAAAGAACAAGAGAACAAACACACCTGTGGCAAAATAAGATAGGATTGGGAGATGTTGTCCTTTATGATTCTTTCTCCAATCCGCTACATTCATGAATGCACCGAAACAGCACACCCACACGCCCAGGACAATGAAGACGAGACCGATGTAAAAGTATGGGGATGCAGCCATTGGAGGATAGAAGGTATACATGACCGACGCTTCATTCATTAAGATCGGAATGACAGCAATCACAAACCCAACGATCTTCATCCAGAAACCGATCCATCCCATTCTTCTCACTTTCGGAAGGAGACCACCTAATGTATGGGATAAACCAGCGTAAAAATAACCGATTGTAAAAAATGCCGATAGGACTACAACAAGCAATACACCATGAGCGGTTAAGATTTGATAATAATTCAACCAAGTCGGCAATGTTAATAATCCTGCACGGTTCAGTCCTTGTAATAACCCTAAAACACCACCAAGCAGCAAGGCTGCAAAGGCAACGAACAAATATGATTTGGATAGCTTAGCATCCTTCACATTGACGCCTAAATAACGATTGGTATTTTCAAAAAACCTTGATGTTGTTGATACAACTGGCTCCACAGTAATCCCCCCTTTTAAATCACCTTGATCGTCGTACTCATTACCTGGTGGCCAGCACCACAATATTCATTACAAATCACTAAATACTCCCCAGGCTCATCAAAGGTTTGTGAAATCTTTTGGATATGTCCCGGCATGACCATTGCATTGATGTTCGTGTCCACCACCTGGAACCCATGGACAACATCCTTGGAAGTAAGGGTAAAATGCACGGTAGATCCCGCTGGTATTTCAATTTCTCCTGGATTAAAACGGAAGATTTCCAAAGTCATAACCACTTCATACTCATTGTCTCCGATTTTTTGAATTCCAGGTTCGTCAAACGGTGCTGTTTGAGATACCTTTTGCGGATCGATTGTTTCTTTATGACTCGGAGGACCCATTCCTAAAGCAAACGTTTGATAACCTGTCAGCAGCATAAAGACCATAATCATACCAAAACTCAATGTGAGCCAAATCTTCTCATCGAGATGCATCTTCATCTTTATCCCCTCCTATACTCTGGCCATGTATAATCCGTATAGCACAAAATAAGTCATCAGTATGACGGCTCCGACAACTCCTAAAGAAATCCAAGTTCCTACTTTCGAATCCTTTACTTTGTCGAGCGCACCATCTTGTTCCTTCTTGGATTCAGGCAACACCATCCCTGATCACCCTCCTTCATTGTTCTTAACTACATCATAATGAATGGGAGTGGTATGTTTTGTGACGCAAATCACATAGCAATGGATTTTTTGTAAAACGCTATTCATATATAAAAAGAGCAGTCTTTCGACTACTCTAACGATTCATCATGCGTGAACAATGTGGAATAAATTTTCAACAGCCTCATTCGCTACACTTTTCCCCTGTCTGATACAGTCACCTATACCAACACCATCATAAGCAGCTCCAGCTACATATACTTTTGGGGCTTGTTCCTTAAGTCGTCCTCTGACTTGCTGAACCCATTGTAGATGGTGAGGACGATATTGCGGCATGGAATCCTTCCAACGGGATACAAGGGAATATTGTGGTTCCCCCTTCATTGAAACAACTTTACTCAAGTCATGTAAGACGGTACGGACAAGCTCCTCATCTGTCCTGTCCACGATATCATTGTCTCCCGGACGGCCAACATAACATCGAAGCAAAACTTTTCCGGATGGCGCTGTATGCGGCCATTTATTGTTCGTCCATGTACAAGCCGTAATCGTACAGTTCTCGTTCTTGGTAACGACAAAGCCGGTACCATGCTGACCAAACTTTACCTGATCTTCTTGAAAAACAAGCGAAACATTCGCAACGCTGCTTGTCTTAGCGACTTCTAACTGGTTCATTTGAACAGCTTTTCCTAACAAACGCATGGTAATGGGATGCGGCGTCGTGAGAATGATTGAATCAACAGTTTGGCTAGAACCATTTTTAAGTCTAAGCACATATTGATTCCCCGTTTTTTGAATCGATTGAACTTCACTGTTTAAATGAATGCTTTGTTCCGGCAGATGATCGGAAACTGCTCTTACTAATGAGCTAAGACCACTTTTTAAAGTGAGAAAAAGCTTCTGCTCCCCAGATGGGCGTAAAGTACGCATCCCTAAAATCAAACTTCTGTGTCGATCTTCCAGTTGTTTGAAGTTTGGGAATGTGGCCATCAGACTCAGTTGATCCATATCATTTGAGTAAATACCGGACAACAGCGGTTCAATCAGACTGTCAACCAGGTCATCCCCAAGTCTATATCGGAAAAACTCTCCAACTGATGGATCTTCCGAAGGCTTGAATTTTGGGAGCACGAGATCGCATGCAGCCCTCATCTTTCCTTTGAATGAAATGAGGTTCGTTTTGACAAAAGGGGTGATCCTGGTTGGGATACCCATCATGGCAGCTTCTGGAATCGGGTGGAGTTTTCGGTTTTTCAGGATATACGACTTCCCCGTTTCATTGCTGACCAATTCGTTTTCAAGACCGACTTCCTTAATTAGTTCAATCGTACTCATTTTTCGTTTCAAAAAAGAATCAGGACCCTTTTCAATAATCATTCCGTTATGTTCAGCCGTCTGAATTTTGCCTCCAAGTTCATTTCCAGCCTCGTACAGGTTGAAATTCATAGGTATGTCCATTTCTCGGGCTTGTTTTTGCAAATAGAAGGCAGCGGATAGGCCTGTAATTCCACCTCCGACTATGGCGACTTCTAGTTTTTTCTTATTCATTGGATGACTCCTTGTCGTTTAACTTTTTTCGAGTAAATGGTTGTTCTCTGTATACTCATTCTTAGGGATATACGTACAATAAAGTTCACTTTCCAAATAATCTCCAGTAACGGCATATGCCCTTGCCCGAGATCCTCCGCATATGTTACGAAACTCGCAATATCCACACTTCCCTTTATATAGATCCGGGTTTCTTAGCTCTTTGAATACAGGATGATGGCGATAAATATCTGCCAGTGGTTGATCTCTGACACTGCCACAGTTGATGGGCAGGAAACCACTTGGATAGACCTCTCCCAGGTGAGAAATGAACAGGAATCCATTGCCGTCATTGACGCCTTTTGGTGCACGTCCGAGGATATCCAACTTTTTGGATGACCTGACCTCTCTACTACTCTCCGACTTGTCTTCTACTTTTTGGCGTTGAATAAGAACTCGTCTGAAATGCGGGGCCTCGGTTGTCTTAATATCAAACGGGACTTGTTTTTTCAGATCATAAAGCCAGTGCATGACCTGTTCATGCTCTTCTGGTGAAATGAGGTCAAGATTTTTTCCACGTCCAGTCGGGATAAGGAAGAATACACTCCACAAAACGGTTCCGAGCTTTTCAACAACATGAGCCATTTCCTCTAAATGGTTGAGGTTATAACGGGAGACCACTGTGTTGATCTGAATCGGCATTTCGAGTTCATGCAAGTATTGAATAGCTCGCATCGTCAAATCAAAAGATCCGCTTGAACCTCTAAAATGGTCATGAACCTCCTTGGTAGGACCATCTAAGCTGAAAGCCCACCTGGATAGGCCTGCCTCTTTTGCCCTCTCAATGGCTTTTTTCGTCACCTTCGGGGTTGCACTTGGTGTCATTGAAACTCTCACACCTTTTTGGACAGCATATTCGATTAAAGCAAACAGATCCTCTCGCATGAGTGGGTCCCCACCGGTAAACACCAGCATAGGATTTCCCATGTCGTAAATTTGATCAATCAAATTTTGCCCTTCCTCAAAGGTCAGTTCTCTTGGATCACGTCTATATTGAGCATCTGCTCGACAATGAAGACATTTTAAAGCACATGCTCGTGTGACTTCCCAGATGACAATAAACGGATTTTCATCATAATCGATAAAAGAACGCATAAAAAAACCCCCTTTCTATCAGAAATTCTAACCAATCTCTGATCGAAATGGAGTGAGAAATATCACTAATGGGGATATTCAACCTTGTCATTTGATCCTTGCATAAATACATGTGTCTGTTAGCCGTTTGCCGTCTACGGAAACATCATCATTTCGCAAAATGCCTTCAAGCGTATAGCCTAACTTTTCTGGAATAGACCGGCTCTTTTTATTCTCCGTTTCACATTGTATTTCCACTCGTCTGATCTCCAGTTCCTCAAGAGCATAATCCGTCAGCCTTCGTATCGCTTCAACCATATACCCTTGACCACTATGTCTTGTATCAATCCAGTAGCCGATTGAAAGCTTTGGTACTACCCAATCAATATTTTGAAATCCCGTTGTACCTACAAATTCTTTCGTTTCTTTATGAAAAATAAGGTATCTCAAGCTGGTACGTTTTAGAAAGTTCGCATGCGCGTCTCTAATGTTAAGCTCAGTATCCTCAACAGTCGGTACGGTTTGTACAAATGGCAGCCATGGCTTCAACTCCTTCAATGATGCTCGAATGGCAGCATTCACCGGTATCCCGTCCCCTGGTTGAGGCATACGTAATATTAATCTTTCAGTCTCTAAAATCGTTGCGATTTCTCTTAAGATCGGATTCATGGTGCTCCCCCTTTTGATTGAAAAGACTCTCGTCTACTAAAACGAGAGTCAGTAAAATAAATTAATAGATATGTTATCATTATTTTCCATTATGTCAACGTTACTTAATAGATTTATAACTTCTTACCGATATAGAGAAGATGTGCCGAAGTTCCTAATAAATAGGGGTCTGTTGCTTTTTCAATAAGTAATTGGATTACTTCTTCTTGATCCCCTTTATTACGCCAGTAATTCCAATTTTCATCGGTTATGTCGGCTCCTACATTTGAACCAATCAATTGGATTGTCTCAAAACCGGCGTCTTCCATAAATGGCTGGATCTCTTCTATGTTAAAGAAATAAGCACCCGTAAACCTTCCATTATCGGCATGGTTAAAACAACCACTATGGTTAAACTGTTTAATACTGTCCATATTGTCATTCGGCTTCCAATGTTCAGCATTTCGTAGGCAATTAAAGACGAATCTTACTCTAGGCATGAATGCGACATAAACGATGCCATTCAATTTAGTCACTCTATGGAGCTCTCGGATTGCTTGTTTACGATCCTTTTCTTTTTGCAAATGGTACATTGGTCCAAGCATCAGAGAGGCATGAAAATGCTCATCACAAAACATACTTAAATCTCGAGCATCCGCCGCATAAAAACCATCGAATTGGTCGACTAAATTTAGTTCAACAGCTTTCTTCTGAGCAATTTCAACAGAACTGGGTGTGAGGTCAGCTAAAGTAACTTTATAGTGATTTTTTGCTAGTTCCATCGCATATTTGCCAGGACCCGCTCCGTTATCTAAAATCTCGCCAGAAGCAGGTAAATATTTTCGTATGTAATGCCAGTTCACCATAAATTCAATGGGTTGACGGTCCAATCGGCCCCATTCATCAAATTGCTCATAGTAGTCAATTATGTTTTTCAAATAACCTCCACCTCTTCCATCAACCTTGCTTCTTTTCATTTAAATCTTTTAATAAAGCTATGATTTCTTCATTTTGTTTAATTTGCTTATCGGTGTTCATTTTGACAAACTTGATCCATCGGACAGCAAACACTAGAACGATGATGATAAGTATACTCCAGATTTCCAAGCCTATTCCTCCTACTCGATTAATCGGTTAATTCTGCAAAAGCTCGAACAGGAAACGTACCGAAGTCGTTAATTTTCGGTGGGACTGCATAAAAGAGAAAATCTTTCCCATTCAGTTCATTCAGATTACACAGATGTTCCACAATCAAGATCTCTGCACCAAGCAAAATGGTATGGGCAGGGCGAGTTATACCGGATGTATCGTCAATGTTTACGGAGTCAATACCCACTAGTGCTACACCGCTTTCCTTCAGGTGATTCGCGGCTTTTTCTGTTATGTATGGGTGGTTTTCAAAGTATTGGTCGGTGTTCCAATATCGGTCCCAGCCAGTATGAATGAGTACAGCTTTTCCCTCAAGATCAAGCCCACTAAAATAAGTTTCATCAATCTCTTTAATCGATTCTTCAATATGGATGAGGATTCCTTTTAATCCGGTAAACTTGTCTATTGTAACTTCACTTAAGTCTTTTCCGTCTTTATAACGGTGAAAGGGTACGTCTACATAGGTTCCTGTGTTCGATACCATTTCGATCTTACCGATCTGGAATTCCGTTCCTTCCTCATACATGTCTCTTGACTCTTTTCTACTCAGGTAATCACATATGATAGGCGCAGGGAGTCCTTTGTACGTTATCATTCCATCCTCAATCGTATGGCTTAGGTCCACGAATGTTTTTTTCACGATTTACCCTCCCTTTATTTCATAGGTTCTGTTTCGCTGAAAAATAATTGGTCCGCTATGTATCCTTCCTTTTCTATAGCTTGTTTTATAGAAAGCTTCGTTTGCTCATCGACTGCTTCTATTACCCAAATATTGATTTCCACTTCTGGGTATTGAAGACTGACTAACTCAATATTTTCATCGAGTCTGTTAGGTAAAAGATGGTCTAAAATAGCCGCAACTTCTTCCCGCGCTTTATTTTGAGTAATTGTATACTCATAACTATCATTGATCGCTCCTGTAGTACGATCTGTTTGGATGATAAACGACACATCCGGGTTCCTTTTCAAATGAGCATATCCAATGTATTTTTTATGTAAGAAATCAAAGTGCACCTTGTTCAATTCCATTTGTTCTTCATATGAATTTAGATGATCCTCATATCTTTCTTTCATTGCAAGATAATTCCATGGGAAACCAAATTGCAGATAAACGTAGATAACCAAAACAAATGAAAGTAAGGAGATGAGCGATATTTTCACAATTTTTCTCACATTAATATCCCCTAATCTTTTAATAGACTATCCTGTTTCATTCATTAGTGATGTACTTCTCCATCCGTATATCCGTCCACATTTTATTTTGGTAATAGGTAAAATCGGGAATCCGCCCAATTTCTTTGTATCCTAATTTCAAATACAATTTTTGCGCTTGATGATTGAATTCAAAAACCCCAAGCTCAATCCGTTGGAGTCCTTGCTGCTTTATTTGTTCCTCCAAATATTGCATTGCTTGATGCCCTACACCTTTCCCCCTAGCTTCTCGCTCACCTATCGTTATTCCAATCCAGGCAGTACCTGGCTCCTTAATGAACAAATGTTCAGGGTCTACCATGTAATTCATTTCTCCAACTAACCGATGGTCAAAATAGATCAAATAGATATGTAGGTACTCTAATCGTTGTTGTAGATCCTCATTTGTAAGTTCCCGCTTGAGTTCGAGTTCTGCCTGACTAGGATTAGGGCGCGTAAAAGGAATTAAAGAAAGATCATTTTCCCAACGGTTGTATGCTTCTACAATCACTGGAGTCGGTGTTGTCAGTTTGCTAAATTGAAGATTCATAGGATGCTCCTTCCTCTGTTTTGGTAGCTACCAATGTAAAAAGACCAGGTAAACGATCTTTTCCAGCTAATCCTCTTTCACGATCGAATACAGCTTTAAGTCTCGATGGATTCCTTTCACTAGCATGGCTTTTCTTATCGTTCCTTCATAGGTCATTCCCAACTTTTCCATAACCCGTTCTGAACCTTTGTTTTCTAAAAAGCACCTTGCCTGGATCCGAACAAGATCCATCTTTTCAAATCCGAATGAAATGACAGCATTAGCCGCCTCTGTAATCAAACCTTGTCCCCAATAGTCTTGTGAGAGGACATAACCGATTTCGGCACTATGATTAGCTGCATCCCACCAAACAAAGTGGACCGTTCCAATGAATTTTCCACTTTCCTTATGTTCTATTCCCCAAGGAACATCATATTTAGGAAGGAAAGTCTTTATAAAGTGCTTGGAATCTGACATAGTTGAATGTCTATTCCAAGTTACTAGTCTCGTTACTTCCTCATTTGAGGCATAATGAAGGAGATCTTCCGCATCCTCTATAATGATTTTTCTTAGTATGAGACGTTCTGTTTCTAACGATGGAAAATCACTAAACTCCTCTTTCCAATTCATGAGTACACCTCTGTTATTTCATTTCTATGATATATGACGTTAATACTTTAATCTTCGAATTCTTCCCTGCACTGGTGAACTGATAGATATCACAGAATGAGATTTCCTTTGAATTGTCTAAAATGAGAGAGCCGTTCACTGCACCTTCTCTACCATGCGTAATAATGCTTTTTATCTCTATCTGAATCACCTGACGATCCTTGTTCATTTTACATAGCTGATTATAGAAATCCTCTCTCCCATTTATCTTATTCTCTCCAACAATCTCCCACGTGAAGCTTTCTGAAATATAGTCGCTTAAAGAGTCAATATTTCTTTTCGCAAAAGCGATGGTAATCTCTTTAAGTAACTTTCCTTTTGGAGAGTTACCACAACTATCAGGAGATATGACGCTTAACTCATGTGGGTCATGATTTGTAGCATCCATCTTCATCCACCTTCCATGATTCAAGAAAACTGTACAGTAGATTTTTCTATTTGATATTCACTGTTTGAGTTTCTAACTATAACATCGAAGTTCTTTTGATACGGATGCATGAACAATTCATATTGAATCCTTCGTTCTTCGTGAGATTGTTTTAAGTAGTCGAGTTTTAAGCCTCTTTCCTTAATATCACGATCCGTTCTTCTTAGAAATTCCGTTTCACCATCTGTATAGAGAAAGATTTTGATATCAAATAGATCAGGTTCGACGAAAGCAACGCTCATCCCTTCTATGACAGTCACACGATTATTAGATGACATCAAAGTACTTTCTGAATAAGAAGTCCCTATTGAATAGAGATCCAGACCTCTCTCAATCATTCTGATGTCTCTTTCTAGAGCCACTACATTATGGGCAGCGGGATGACAAGCTGTCATCTTAAAATGATGTTTCTTGTTTTCATACTCATAATCAATTTTGGCGTACTTTCTAAGGTTAGAGCTTACGATATAAGGGTCTGTGTTCATGTGATTTACTTCATCTTGTCCTAGAGCCTTAACGAGTTGATTGGCAAACGTTGTCTTTCCAGAGGCCCCGTGACCGGATATACCAATGATAAGCCTTTTATCACTGGTATTAATCTGCTTTGCAAGTTTATGTATAAGTTCTTCCATTTGGATCCCCCCATAAATAAAAAGGGCAACTCCTCAAGCCCCTCATTCTTTGCGAATGGCTATTCTACCCTTGTACGTACTGCTTCCTCCCAATCCTCTATTGTACCTGAATGTAATTCTTCAAATGATCGCCCATCCATCGTCTTAACTTCACCATTTTGAGGCATTATGGTCAGATCAGTAGTATATCCACCAATTAATTGCTGTTGGCTTTTCATCACATACAAGTATTTTAGTCCATGTCCAAAGCTGAACCCTATAAAGGCTTCAACCGTAATTTCCTTTTCGATATATTCACGTATATCATCTTGCTGCAAACTCCATATGTAATTATAGGGCTCATTAAATAGTGTCGTCCTATCCAATGTGTAATGATGGATGTCACCATTTGACCAAACCACATAATAATCATGATCCTCAACGTAACTTCTTGCTTCCTCACTACTGTAAACGAATATCAAAATCACATACGTGGCGATCAAGAAAAAAATAACGGAAAAAATTCTAAATTTATTTTTCATGTTAAAAGAATTCATACAGCCCTTCATCAAAATACTTTAGTTCTTCATGAGTAATCTTATACCGGTTATACCCTTCGTAAAAAGGTTGGATGTACTCAGGATGATCCTTGAACTTTCGAATGGCAAGAGCCTCATCGAATCGAGGATCCCCCACTGTCATGCCTGCAACATCAATGAACCTGTGTACTTTTCCAACCGTGACAAGAACATTGTCTATTGTACAATCCCCATGAATCATTGTTTGTTGTACAGGTGCTGGTTTGTTTGCTATCAAGTGTTCTAACAGCTGTTTCGTTCCATCTGTTTTTCCTTGCCCCACATAAAATTCAGCAATACTCAGTTGCTCATCTAGCCAACTCTTATCGTGTTGAAGGGATTGAATCGGGGAGCTCTCATGAAATTGATGAAGAAATTCACCAAAGCTCGTAATTAAAGAGCACTTTTCTTCTAAGGTGGTTGATGTTGCCAAAGCTTTTCTTAATGTAATCCCCTTCTCATAGGACATAATCAAGTGACTGCAGTCCTCTTCCTCTATAAAGCCATGAAATTTTGGAATGGGGATATTTTCATGAAGCAGCTTTTTTAATATTTGGGCTTCTGTCTTCAACCAGATTCGGTATCTTTCTTCTGAAGAGCTTTTAAGTATGTATTTACTTTCACTTGTAGAGAGTTGCCTTACCGTTGAGGTCCATCCTTGTTCCTCTGGTAAATGTATTTTCGTAACCTCACCTATGAACCCTTCAACTTTTTCTATTAAATGTTGCTCTATCTCATCGACTACTTTCACTTTTATCCTCCCTACCATGTAAAAACATTATTGTGTTTTTACCGATACTGATCATGAATAGGTTCAAATAATTCTTCATCAGAGTTTCTCACTACTGAAAAATGATCCACATTATAATGTCCATGAAGAATAGAGTTATGGTGTTGGATCATTTGCTCAGCTGTTAAATTTTCTGAATGGGATGTAGAGTGTCCATCTGCTACAAGGGTTACATCAAATCCTTCCACTGTTGCTGTTCTCACTGCTGTATCAATACAATGCTCTGTTTTGCAACCCATGATGACTAAGTGTTGTATGGAATGCTCATTCAAAAATGCTTTTAAAGGTGTTCCATAAAAGGAATTCGTTGCTTTCTTATCAAACGTTGTAGATGACGAAGGCATATGTATGTCGTTATGCACCTGGAATTCATCACCTACTCCATTTGCTACATCTAAATCTCTAATGAAAATGATCATTACATTGGAATCTAATGCCTTTTGAATGACAGAGTTGATTGTACTAATCAACTCATCTTTCTTGATGACACCTGGTTCTTCCGTTCCCCCATCGATTAATTCCTGTTGAGAATCTATAATCAATAATGCTTGGTTCAAGTAATCTCCTCCTTCAGTCCTTCAAAAAATGACCTAGTATTTGATATTAAACAAAAAGAGGCGTAATCCTTTTATTAGATTTACGCCTCCATAGCTGGATTAAGATTTTACTTTTGCAGTAATCTGTTGATCGAAGAACTCTAGAATCCTTCTATATACCTTGATTTCATTTTCTTTCTTGGAGAATCCATGTCCTTCATCCTCTAGAAGCATGTACTCGACTTCTGTACCATTTTCTTTCAGCGCGTCAACAATCTGGTCAGATTCAGCCTTCACAACTCTCGGATCATTCGCACCTTGGATAACGAGCATCGGTTTTTCCATTTGCTTCAAATAGGTGATTGGGGAGTCTTCTGTCAACTTCTCTTTATCCTCAACCGGGTCACCGACGAATTTGGCAATCGCAGGTTTCCAATGGTCCGGCACACTGTCAATGAAAGAAAACAGGTTACAAGGACCGAAGATATCTACCACCGCCTGGTATAACTCTGCATGACGACCGTGAAGGAGCAGTGCCATATAACCGCCATAGCTTCCACCCATCAAAAGGACTTTATCTGGATCTACGTAATCATTTTCAATCAACCACTCGATCCCCTTCACGTTATCAAGCCGCGGCCCATGACCCCAATCCCGCTCTACCATCTTCATGAATTTCAATCCATAACCGGTCGATCCTCTGAAATTCGGAGCAAAAATGGAATATCCTCGATGCAACAAGAATTGATACAAGGCCCAGAACCTCTTCCTTTCTGCTGACTGTGGTCCTCCATGTGGCCAATGGATAACATGACCGTTCGAATTTTCTTCATGCGCGCGATAAAACAATCCTTCGATTTCAAGTCCGTCATAGGATGGATATCGGATTACTTCAGGTTCAATCAACAGTTCTTCTGAAATACCTGGGACTTGATTGTTCGTCAACTTTTCCCATTGACTCTCATTGAACTTCAGACAATATACATTTGTCGGTCTTTTTGAACCATCACCAAGCAAGTAAAGATTCCCTTTTGATGAAATAGTGAGTTTGTTGATGAGATGAACAGGGATCTCCTTTTGTTCGTATGTTTCTTTACTCAAGTCATACACATAGAGGCGGTCTTCAACCCCACTTGAGCTGACGATATATAATCGGTTATTCTCTTTATCTGCCTTTACATTCGTTAGATCCTCCTGGTCCAGTTCCAACAACTTGGAGAATTCCTTCGTATGTAGATTGAACTTCGCTAGATAAGAAAAATCAGATTCAAAGTTTGTCGTGAAGTAAAGGATGTCATCGGTGAAGAAAACGGCTTCCATGACCATGAATTCTTTTTCACTTGGCGGGGTTAAAGAAACATCCTCTCCATTTACCCGTACAAATGCGAGCGAATGTGAGTTTGTATAATGTTTAGAGTAAACGATTTTTTCTTCATCTTCACTTACTGCCATGATACTGGTTACTGCATCCGTACCCTCTATTAGAGTGGTGACCTCTTCTGTTTCTACGTTGTAGCGATACAGGTTAAGAAACGTTGGATTTCCCTTTGAAGAAGTGTAGTATAACCGCTTTCCATCTTTTGAAAGACTGCCGAAATAGTGTTTTACACCTTTCTCTTCACGTAATGGAAGCAATGCGCCTCCTTGTGGTTGAAGAGCGTACAACTGGATATCTTCGTCTCCATCAAAGTCAAAGCCGGCAACTATGAAGTCCCCCTTCTGATCATAATGAAGCGCATGGCACTTTTGGTTGGAGAACGTTAGTGGATATGGGTACTTATTCGGAAGGTCTATCCCCCACAGATTGAAATGCCCATTAATGTTCGTACTGATGACTAGCTGCTCTTCATCCGGGCTTATGACAAAATCATTGATGGTCAGCGTCTGAAAGAATTGTTCTACATCTGGTTTCGGAAAATTCAACATGTACAGCCTCCTTAAAAACTAGTATTCTTGGTATCTTTCGACAAAAGGTAATATTTACCTCTTTTTAATCTTGCTGTCTTTTACTGGTTGGCTGTCTATACTTTAAAACTAGAAATGAAGATAGCAATAAAGGTTAACTAGTAAATATCAGGGGTTGGTATTGTAGATATTGGCATAGAATGAGAAAATTAACCGTAAAAAAAGCCCTCTTTCTTCATTGAAATGGGCTTTCTCCATTATAAAATCTTTGAGACTCTTCATATTTAAACCTCTCATATACAAAGAAAGCTCCAACGATTTCTTCTATCTGTACAACTACATATGAATTTTCTTGTTCGGAAGCTTGGTCTATTTGTACCACAGTTACTACAGTGTCTTTGCTGGATTGTTCCACTTGATTAACCTTAAGGACGTTCTTTCCATTTCCTGAAGATATCACAACTACTTTTTCGTCACCTGTGGAATCGAATATTTTGTATCCCTGATAATCCTTATTATTGGTTTGTAAATCTTTTATGTAACCGGAGACAGTTGGTAGATTATTGATAGCTTCTTCTTCAAGTACCGAATAATCAGGTGATTGTGAACAGCTGGTTAAAATAATCGTTAAACACACCAGGCAATATAATATCAATTTTTTCAATTAAAAGTTCTCCACCTTTGTCTTTAATCATATTTGGCTTCATATAAAAATCTTTATTGAGTTATTTTAACGGTCTACTTCTTAATTTAATGCCCACAGGATCCTCTTCATTCATTGAATCGTTTGATAAGAATACAACTGAATCTAACCTGGTATGATCATCTTTATTGAAAATGATGTTCCAAGTATGAGTGCCTATCTTAACGCTGTCTGTTGTTTTTTGAAGTATGTTAAGGTCCAAGAGTCTACCAATTAATTCAGGGTCATTTTGAAAAGGTAAGCAAATGGTCATGTTTTCTATTAAAGTATGTTTTTCTTCGCTTACGACTTCATTTCGTTTCTGAAGTTCAATTTTAAATTTCCAAGGAGTCGTAACAAATGTTCTCCGTTCTCCTTCATTCACTGTCCACTTCAATTGAGTAGCGTTGTCTATAATCTGGTTGTACTCCGATTCACTTACTAAAACGCCGATGTGATCGAAAATATCCCTTTTCCCCTGACCAAATGTGATATTCGTTTGACCTTTTATCATTTCAATAATTCTGAACTGGATGCCTTTGTCTCTAAAGTCTCCCCAAGATAAAGGTGGATTGAATTGTTGAAACTCTCCGTTATATCTCCCGACTCTTAAAGTTGTTTCAAAACCTAACTGTTCATAGAATTTTTCCATAGCTTCCAGTTGATCTGTCCACCAGTGGTAATGAAATAACTGCATTAAATCATCCTCCTGTATCCATGTTAAATCTTTAACTTACTCTTAGAATACAAGTAAAATTATAGGATGGCTTCCGATATAGGATGGAAAATAACTACAACTTTTGATGTAGGAAGACCTTATGATCCAATTATACATTTACTTCCTTATCATTTATTCAGCTTCATCTGGGTTTAGCTTCATGAGTGCTCCAAAGTGTTGTTGTGCAGTGGTAAAACATAGGAATGCGAAAAGTTCACTAATCTCTTCTTCAGAGAAAGATGGCTTTAACACTTCAATGATAGATATAGGTACGTCACCTTTTTGTGTTATGAACACTTCTGCAAAACCAACCGCAAGAGATATTTTTTCATCAAATATACTCGGGTCAGGCTTTCCTTTAGCTTTACAGTACTCACAACCGTTACTTTGAGCTAAAGTCCTCCTCACCTGCTCTTTTAACTTCGAAGATAATAATGCGTCCTTTTCCAAAATGTCACCTAATGAAGACCAAGCTTCCATAATGTTGGGATTATGCCCCAAAAGTCTTTGAAATGGTGTTGCCCCGAAATCTGATTTATTAATAATAGCCATGGTTGTCTCCTTTAAGATCCGTTTTGTAAATATAACTCTTTTCAGTTGCTATTTATTCAACAAAAAAAGGCGTTTCCCTTTTTAGGATATACGCCCCAGTTTGACTAAATTGAAATACTTAATCATTTAATCCTTCAATCCGCCCTACAATGAACACCCTTTCTAGTGTTCAATCAGGTTAAAATCCTTTTTCAAATCACTTAAGTATTAATCGTTCCCTGTGACTCTACTTCTTCTTTCAATTAAAACAATATCTCTCCATTTACCATGCATCTTCCCTATTCGTTCTCTAATACCTACTTCTCTAAATCCCATTTTAGTGTGTAAATTTAAACTAGCTATATTTTCTGGAAAGATACCAGCTTGTAAAGTCCAGATTCCATTTTTTTCACTTTCTTTAATCAATTGTTCAAGTAATGTCTTTCCAATTCCTTTGTCTTTATAATTCTGACCAACATAAACACTCACCTCAGCAACGCCTGCATAAATACAAGTATCTGAAACAGGACTTAATGCTGCCCATCCAACTATCTCATCTCCCAGCACAGCAATGAAACTACAATTAGGGATGTGTCCTTTAGCCCATGAATCCGATGTAGGTACATCAGTTTGAAAAGTTGCATTTCCTGTTTTGATTCCTTCTAAATATATGGCTTTCACTTGGTCCCAATGTTCTTTTTTCATTCTTCGAATTATTAAGTCCATTCTCATACTCCTCACCTTGATCGTTAAACTATTAGTGATCCGCGAAACCCTCTAGCTGCATAGTAGGATTCTGCTCCATTGTGATAGATGAAGACATGACCGTAGCGACAATCACAAAAAAGTGCCCCGCCAAGTTTTCTAATATCAGAAGGGGTTTGCACCCAACTCGAAGTTTTCAAATCGAAGTTTCCAAGCTTCTGCAAAGCTCGATATTGTTCTTCAGTCAGGAGTTCTATCCCCATGTGAGTAGCCATATCAATGACGTTGTTTTCTGGTTTATGTTTTTTTCTCGATTCAAGAGCTTTACGATCATAACAAACACTTCTTCGGCCTTTAGGGCTTTCTGCTGAACAATCGAAAAAAATGTAGGTGTCTTCCTCTTGATCATAATCAACCACATCAGGTTCTCCACCGGTTCTTTCCATTTCATTGAGCGACCATAGTTTTTCTTTATTCGCATTCAATTTTTCTTTTACTTTTGCCCATTCAATTCCTTTATGTCGGTTCATATTTTTGTTAAAACGGTCTTCCAAAACTATGAGTAATTCTGCCTTTTGTTCGAGTGACAGCTCCGTTATATTTTTTACCCTCATAAGTCGTACCTCCTTTATTTGTTCCGCTCATGAGATATCCTTTATTTCAATATAAGGATGTGAAATCCCTTTATGACAATAAGAAACAGACTTAACTTTTTTTGGTAAGGGGATCACTTGTGAGGTGTAAAATGCAAAAACATAGAACGATGAACAAGGGAAACCACAGCTTTATTGTGTAAAGATTCAACGAATAATGCTCGTCAAAAAGGCTTAGAGAAAACTCCTCTAAGCCTTTTCTTTATTTATAAGTTATTCAATTAAAGCCCCCTATTCTTTAATAAGAACTCTTAATTAAGAATAGTTAATTTATTATTTTTACAACTATAAAGACTGTCAGTATTATGAATCCAATCAACCACGTAATCACTGCCCAAGCCCTTAATGTAAAGAACACAGGTAATTCCCACACAAATAAATTTCCAATTACTTCGAATAAAGACTCCCAAAACGCTTCATCCTTATTTCCCTTTTTCCATAGATAAATTCCAATAAGCAATAGAAAAACGACTATTAATAAAACTGCAATTTGACTCATTATTACCTCATTCTTTCAACGAAGTTATTTAAAAAGCCTTCATTAAATATATTTTCCAATTTTATAAAGGACCTATCCTTTCCTGGATCAACGCCCCCTTTACTTTAATAAGCCAATCCAATTCTATTAGCTAAACTTTTTAGATACTCTTTATATTGTTCATTTGAATATTGGATGTGTTCATTAAAAAGGGTCTGTGCTTTTTCTTGGAAACCATTTTGTTGCAAAATAATAATTAACATTGCTTTTTCCTGTGGTCCCCACCTATTAAATTCCAACATAAAATTAATTAGTTCCTCAATATTATTAATAATGAAGAAAGGCAATATATAACCTTCCATATCTGATTTCAACTGTTTAAAGAGTTTTTCGTTTACGGCATTTTCGTTATATGAATACCACTCTTCATTAGAGACATCTTTTAACTCACTTATCCTTTTACGGACGATACAATGATATTCTTTAGGGAACTTAGGCATTTTCTCATTAAAATAAATTTCATATGCACTTGGGACAAATATTCCTACGTTGAATGTAAAATCTACATTTTCTTGATGGCTATATAAACTTGATTGAATGTTGAAACACCATCCAATCTCCCCCAAATCCTTATAAAAATTTCTCCCTTGCTTTATAAAACCCTTTGTTTTTAATAAGGGGGTAATAGCATTTTTTATTATTTGGTCTAATTCTTTTTGTAGGTTGGACAATATACCACCTCATTTTGAATGTACATTATTTAAATAACACCTATTAATCATAAAGCTTGTTCAACTCTCCTGCCCATCACTTATATATTAATCAAAAATAGCGTTAATCCTTTATTAGATCAACGCGCCCGTTTATGAAGTACGTGTTTTCTCATTAAGTCTAATGGAGCTGTATGAGTAGATGACTTTAATGGTATTGGTGTATACGTCTATGAGAGGGCTTCTCTGGTTGAGTGAATTGACGATTTTGGTGTTTATACCCTATCCGATGACCTCTCTGGTTGGGTGACTTGACGTTTTTGGTGTTTATACCCTATCAGAAGGCCTCTCTGGTTGGGTGACTTGACGTTTTTGGTGTTTATACCCTATCAGAAGGCCTCTCTGGTTAGGTGACTTGATGATTTTGGCGTTTATACCCTATCAGAAGGCCTCTCTGGTTAGGTGACTTGATGATTTTGGCGTTTATACCCTATCAGAAGGCTTCTCTGGTTAGGTGACTTGATGATTTTGGCGTTTATACCCTATCAGAATTTCTCTCTGGTTAGGTAACTTGAAGTTTTTAGCGTTTTAATCCTATCAGAAGCCTTCAGTAAGAAGTAATACCTTATATTCTTTCTTCCTGAAAACTGCCCTTTGAC
This sequence comes from Rossellomorea aquimaris, assembly GCA_020524245.1. Taxonomy (GTDB): domain Bacteria; phylum Bacillota; class Bacilli; order Bacillales; family Fictibacillaceae; genus Pseudalkalibacillus. The sequence continues at coordinate 615,397 of JAIVLN010000001.1, forward strand.
GGAATGGTTTTATGTCCTTTATTTATAGAAAAAACACGTAGCTCTTTTTGAGCTACGTGTTCCAAATAGTCATTATTTTGTTGAGTCGCGTAGTTGGATGCGGTGTGGGAGAATGACGGTACGATCTTCAACAGATTCATTATTCATGAATTTGGTTAGAAGTCGCATCGCTACTGCTCCGATATCGTACATCGGTTGAACGACGGTTGTCAGTGTCGGACGGACCATGGACGCAAGACGCGTGTTGTCAAATCCGATGACTTCCATATCCTCAGGGATCTTTAAGCCTCTATCTTGTGCACCATGAATGACTCCTAATGCCATTTCATCCGTTCCTACAAATACTGCAGATGGTTTGTTATCGAGAGATAGGAATTTCTCCACTGCCTCAATTCCTGCGTCATACGTGTAGTCCCCGATGTAAATGAAGTCTTCATTCATCTCAAGGTTCGCTTCATCCAAGGCTCTACGGTAACCGGAGAACTTATGATGACCGTTGATCGGATCCTCGAGTGGTCCTGACACCATTCCGATTCTTTCATGACCTTGTTCCGTCAAGAAATGGATTGCATCATATACAGCTTCTGTGTAATTGATGTTCACCGTCGGAATTTCTTGGTCCGGTGAGATTGTCGCTGCTAGGACAATTGGTACCGGCGAGCGTTTAAATTCTTCTACATGTTCTTCCGTAATCGTCCCACCCATGAAGACAATTCCATCTACTTGCTTTCCAAGCATTGTGTTCAGTAAATGGATTTCTTTATCTTTGTTTTGATCTGAGTTGGACAGGATGATGTTGTAGTTGTACATCGTTGCAATGTCTTCGATTCCACGAGCGAGTTCTGCAAAGAAAATGCTTGAGATATCTGGAATAATGACACCGACTGTAGTCGTCTTTTTACTTGCAAGTCCACGAGCGACTGCGTTCGGTCGGTAACCAAGTCGTTCAATTGCGTCCAATACTTTCTTCCGAGTTGCTGGTTTAACGTTTGGATTCCCGTTCACAACACGTGAAACGGTTGCCATCGATACTCCGGCTTCTCTTGCGACATCATAAATGGTTGAATTGTTATTCATAACGGCCTCCTATTCTGCGCGTTGTTGTTTCCAAACGATGGTCTACTTTTATCTTATCCTAATCTAAAAATTAAATTAAATCTGGATACGATTGTTTCAAAGCATTAGCAAATTCATTGAATTGGTCGATGTCCATTTGCTGAGTGGCATCGGACAGCGCGACAGCTGGATCTGGATGGACTTCAGCCATGACGCCGTCCGCTCCAATGGCGAGCGCCGCTTTCGCTACTGGAAGCAGAATGTCACGTCGCCCGGTCGAGTGCGTCACATCGACAAACACCGGTAAGTGCGTTTCTTGTTTCAAAATCGGGACAGCTGAAATATCGAGCGTGTTTCGCGTCGCTTTCTCATAGGTCCGGATTCCACGTTCACAAAGGATGATGTCACCATTTCCTTGCGACATGATGTACTCAGCTGCGTTCATGAATTCCGAGATAGTTGCGGAAAGACCACGCTTCAGCAAGACAGGTTTCGATGCTCGTCCAGCTTCTTTCAACAGTTCGAAGTTATGCATGTTCCGTGCACCAATTTGGATGACATCGACATACTCAGTCGCTTCCTGGATGTCTGCTGGATTGACGATTTCACTGATGACAGCCAGTCCGTGTTTACGGGCTACATCTCGTAAAATTTTCAAACCTTCCATCCCTAGGCCCTGGAAGTCATATGGAGAGGAGCGAGGTTTGAATGCTCCTCCACGTAAGAGTTTCACGCCTTGAGCTTTTACTGCTTCAGCCACTGCGTCGACTTGCTCATAATATTCGACTGCACAAGGACCAGCTATAATTCGTTGTCTGCCATCCCCAATCGTTTCACCGAGTACATTGACAATCGAATTTTCAGGTTGGTTTTTACGTGATACGAGTAAAGCCTGGCGATGCTCATCTTCTTGCAGCTCTAAACCAGCTTTGAAGATCTGCTTAAACAAGTGTTGCAGCGTTGTCGTTTCTAATGGCCCGCGGTTATGCTCTGAAATGAGGTTCAGCATGTGTCGCTCACGAACAGGTTCGTAGCGGTTCATCCCTTGCTTCTTTTTCACATGACCGATTTCCTGAACGATTTCGGCTCGCTTGTTCAGCATCTCGACTAATTGCAGATTTATCTGATCGATTTGTTCTCGTAAGTGGTCGAGTTCTTGATTGCTCATAATTTCACTTCCTAGAATATAAGTAAGACAATGTTACTAAGAATGATTCAATACTAGTTTAGTCTACCTTGCAGGTGACGTCTACCTTTGAGCACTTTTCAGAAAAAATCAAATATGTTGTTTCGTCAATTGATCCAATTTATCGTATGTGATGTTCCAATGAGAGTCATGGAATACTACTTGGTTACCATTAAATAGGAAAAGCTGTGGTGATTCGTGCTTCACTCCATATTCTTCTGCAATCTGGTTCGATAAGGGACGTGACTCTTGAACGTTTAAGTAATAGACAGAAATATCTTGATGATCCTTTGCAAACTTCTCAACTTCTTCATATGCTGAACTGCTGATCGGGCAAGTCGTACTGTTCTTCAGAAAGTAAAATGGTTTGGATGAATCAATGGACGTAAATTCATCCCAACTCGTGATTTTCTTCATGAATCAATGCTCCTTTTGTAAAAATATCTTTGTTTCTCAGTATCCTTCAAAAATATGCTCTTTTCTTAAGGATTGTTGCTTTTGGGTTATTTTATAAAAAACATCTTGTGTAATTTGATTGGAGAGCAAGGTGCGGGACTCCAGCGGGATTAGCGCACGTCCCTCGGAAAGCGAGTACCTGAAGAGTAAATCAACAACTCTCAAGAGCAACAATGTTTGCGAAAACAGCTTAAAAACAAAAGTGCCGGACAGACTCAAAAATGAAATTCGCCTTCCATTTGAGCACGCCGGCACTTCTATATTCTTACCTTTTACCGATTATTTGTATTCAGGCGTATGCTTTTCTTCGTAGTTCGTTTCCATCTTGTCTAGTTCATTGTTAGGTGTTTGCATTGCGTCTTCAATCGCATCCGCTTTGCCTTCGTTGTACTCTTCTTCAAGCTCATCCATCTTGTCTTTGTTTCTCCAATTGTTATAGTCGCTCTTCACGTTGTTGGAGAATTCTTTCACTTTGTTGGCAGCCTGGGAAGTTTGAGTACTGACGGATTGTGCAAGGGTGGAAGACTTCTCCTTAGCCATCGTCGCTACTTCAGAACTTTTGTCCTTCAATTGAATCGCCTGATCGTTCAGATCCGTACGAAGCTCTTTACCAGACTTAGGTGCAAGGAGAAGTGCTGTTGTTGCACCTACAATTCCTCCGATTAACGTTCCGATCAAGAAGTCCTTCGTATCAATGTTAGAGTTTTGATTGTTTTTCTCATTTGTCATTTACAATTCCTCCTCTATTTTGGTTCAGTCGTACGCTCTATTCTTCTGTTTCTAAGTTTAAATTTTTCATAAATATCTAATGCTGCATTACTCCACTGCACGACTTGCGAGACTGTATCTGACTTCCTCTCACCTTCGCGAGCAATTCGAGTAGACACATTTTTTACGGAATGACTGACGGTAGAGAGACTGTCTCCAATTTCACGCACACCGTGGAATACTGAGTTAAGAGATTCAGATTTCTGCTGAATATCCTCCGCCAAACGGTTTGTCTTATGTAACAAATCTGTGGTTTCCCTTGATACTCCGTCAAGCTGGCTTTCGAGTCCATCAAGCGTTTTGGCGACATTAGTCAAAGTCAATTGGAGTGATTTCAATGTTCGAGAGATAAATACGACCAGTACTGCAAACGCAATTGCAATTAAAGCTACACTTAGATACAAGATTATTTCCATAACGTATACCACCTCCTGTTTAGTATTCCATTTCCCAATCTGTCTATTCCCTAAACTAGTTGTACCTTATTGTAATGAAATTCGCTGCAAATCACAAACAATCCTCCTAGCTTTTTTCTAAAGTTGAAATAAAGTACAATAGAAGTTGGGAAATCATATATGAAAAATTGAGAGGAGACATGAAGATGAGAGATCCTAGAATTCAAGCTTTAGCGAACAACATCATTACATACTCTGTCGATCTTCAGCCTGGAGAGAAAGTTTTGATTGAGAACACTGGTTATCAGCGTGAGCTCGTCAATGCACTTGTTGAAGAAGCGTACAAGGCTGGCGGTTTTCCATTCGTAAACATCAAAGACGAGACGACACAACGTGCGTTATTGATGGAAGCGAAGGAAGAACAATTGGCACTGCAAGGTAAATTCGAAGAGACAATCATGAAGGAAATGGATGCGTATGTTGCAATCCGCTCTGGTAATAACATTTCAGAGATGTCGGATGTTCCTTCTGAGCAAATGGCTATGTACCAGAAGAAAGTTTACAAAAGCGTTCACCACGGCATCCGAATTCCGAAAACGAAGTGGTGTGTGCTCCGTTATCCTACACCGAATATGTCCCAACTTGCAGACATGAGTACGACTGCGTTCGAAAACTTGTACTTCAATGTTTGTAACCTCGACTACAGCAAAATGCTCGATGCCATGGGACCACTTGAAGACTTGATGAACCGTACAGACCAAGTTCATATTAAAGGGCCAGGTACGGACTTGACGTTCTCCATCAAAGACATTCCAGCAATTAAATGTGCAGGGCATAAGAACTTGCCTGATGGTGAAGTATACACAGCTCCTGTACGAGAATCAGTGAATGGAACGATCACGTTTAATTCGCCTTCACCTTACCAAGGATTCGTCTTCCACAATGTGACCTTCACGTTTAAAGACGGTAAAATCATTGAAGCGAGCGCAAACGACACAGAACGTATCAACAAAGTCTTGGACACAGATGAAGGCGCGCGCTTTATCGGAGAATTTGCGATCGGAGTCAATCCGTTCATCCAAACGCCGATGCAAGACATTCTGTTCGATGAGAAAATCGATGGCAGCTTCCACTTCACGCCTGGTCAGTGCTATGAAGAAGCTTCTAATGGCAATGATTCCAACATTCACTGGGATCTCGTCAACATCCAACGTCCGGATTACGGCGGAGGGGAAATCTACTTCGATGGCGTATTGATTCGTAAAGACGGCCGATTCGTTCTGCCAGAATTAGAACCTCTTAACCCGGAAAACTTAAAGTAATATCGTTATATAAAGGGAAAGCGTCCTCTCTCGGTGAGGACGCTTTTTTTAACTGAGATTGGTGTAGTAATATAGTACCGACTTCCACAAGTCGGAGTGAAAGTTCCCTAAGTATTAACAAAAGTTCCACAAGTGAGAGCGAAAGTTCCACAAGTGGGAGTGCATCCCCATGAATATTGCACATAAAAAAACCAGAACCGACTTCGGTTCTGGTTTAACTACGCACTTACGATGCCAATTGGCTTTCGTATGCTTTTTGATATTTTTGAATGTCACCTGCACCCATGAACAAGAGTACACTGTTGGTGTGTTTCGAGAGTAAATCGATGGTTTCTTCCCGGATGATGTGGGAGTTATCGATTCGCTCCTGCAAGTTTTCAATCGTAAGGTTGCCTTTGTCCTCACGTGCAGAACCGAAGATATCACATAGATAAACGGCATCTGCGTGTCCGAGGCTATCAGCAAACTCTTTCAAGAACGTCTGGGTCCTTGTATACGTGTGTGGTTGGAAAATCGCGACCACTTCTTTGTCCGGATACTTCTGTTTTGCCGACTCGATCGTCGCTTTGATTTCAGTTGGGTGATGTGCATAATCATCGATCAACACTTGTTGCCCAACATGTTTTTCTGTAAAACGTCTTTTTACACCTTTAAAATTCTTCAACTGTTCTTTTAAAATGTTCACGTCCACTTGTTCATAATGACAAAGTGCGATGACAGATAATGCATTCAACACATGGTGTGTACCATATCCAGGAATCGTGAATGTCTCGTGATATGCATTACGGACGAATACATCGAATGTTGTTCCTTCTTTACTCACTTGAATGTTTCCAGCTTGGAAATCGTTGTTCTCATTCAATCCGTAGAAAAGAACCGGTACATTCGCCTGGATCTTCTGCAAGTATGGATCGTCCCCGCATGCGATGATCCCTTGTTGAACCTGCATCGCCATCGATTGGAATGCGTCGAATACGTCATCTACGTCTTTAAAATAATCTGGATGATCGAAATCGATATTCGTCATGATGGCGTAAGACGGTTCGTATGAAAGGAAGTGACGTCGGTATTCGCATGCTTCGAATACGAAGTATTGACTGTCTTCCACACCTTTACCAGATCCATCTCCGATTAAGTACGATGTCGGATGAGCTGCGCCTAACACATGAGCGAGCAATCCTGTGGTCGATGTTTTACCGTGTGATCCAGTCACCGCAACGCTTGTGAACTTCTGTATGAAATCACCTAGGAAATGATGGTACCGATAAATCGGCACGCCTAACTCGTTGGCTTTCGAAATTTCTTCGTGATCATCCGGAAAAGCGTTACCAGCGATAACGACCTGGTCACCATTGATGTTTTCAGCCTGAAACGGCAACACCGATATATTTCTTTCTTCTAACGCTTGTTGGGTAAAAATGTATTTATCGATATCCGAGCCTTGAATCGAATACTTCATATCATGCAATATTTGTGCAAGTGGACTCATTCCAGTCCCTTTAATCCCAACAAAATGATATGTTGTCATAAAAACGAACCTCCAACTGATCTGGAATCGTTGCTCATTGATCTATGTTTAGTATATGCCTAGCTTACTTAAATGGGGCTAGTTCCCCCTGTGGGCTTTCAACCCATTTTCCCATTATAGCAGAAAGGTAAAGCTGAAACCATTCCGGTCTGCTTACCAGTCCACTTTCTCCAGTCTTTCATTCGGACGATACTTACGTCCTTTCTTCGCTTCTTCTTTGCCATTTAAAATGACGTTATCTCCAGTGAAGCCGATGTTGATCTTCAATAATGAGCTACCTACTCCGTAAATGTCGACCGGTACTTGATGCTCTTCAAAATTACGGATGCGGTCCTCTGTAAAACCACCGCTGACGACGATTTTCACATGGTCGAATCCTTCCTCATCAAGAGCATGGCGCAAAGCAAAAATGAGTTCCTGATTCACACCGCGAGGGTCGAACTTTCCAAGGACATCCTGGTTTCGCCAGAAGTATTGGTCCACCATCGTTCTGGATGTATCAACTCGAACACCTTTCAACAAGTCTCCGAATTCCCTTGCAACCTTCAACGAGTCTGTCACGACATCATTATTGTAATCTACAAGCGCAATCAGATCGTCTTCTGGGAATTGCTCGTGATATGCTCTCGACGCTGCGACTACATCCCCTTCAAAGAGTTGGATGAGGGCGTGCGGCATCGTGCCCATTCCACGTTTTCCCCACCATTCGTTCATCGCGTGGGTCGCTTGGGCCGTAGAGCCACCGATATAAGCAGAGTATCCATCACCTGATTGCTGTGTAAAATGATCATCACGGTCTCCCATGAAGATCACCGGTTTCTGGACGCCAGAAGTGCTTGCAGCTTTTACAACCTCATATACATTCGTTGCAACCGACGTTCTTCTGCCCAGGATTCCGTCGATAATGCCTTCTAGAAACCCGAAATTTTGATAAGGACCTTCAATGGTCAGCACAGTCTCATATGGCTCGACCTTATCGCCGTCTTTCAAGGAGTAGATCAACAAATCATCTGGGTCCTTGGCAAACGTCTTAATCAAAGCAATCGCTTCATCTGTTCCGCACAAGACCGCATGCTTCTTCTGGAAGAATTGCATTTTCACGATATTATCCGGTTTGTGATTTTCAGCGATTTTACAAGTTTTCAAGAAGTAAACTGCCGAGAACCATCCCTCTCCTACACGCTCATCGAACTTGAACGTTCGGTTTGTGAGACGGTTTATTTTTCCTTGCATTTTAAGTTCGATTTCTTTCATGTCCATAACATGCACCTATTTCCTTCATGTAAGAATAATTCGTACAGGCAGGCTAGCTATTTACCTATAACATAACCATTCCTTTATCATATAAAACGACTAAAGATATGACAAGGGTTTCTACGTTTGTCTCATTCCTTCACCAGACTGCTCATAATATTCCTGTTTCGTAATAAGTACGTTCCTTGGTTTACTACCCATTGCTTCAGAAACAAAACCTTTCGCTTCCATCATGTCAATGAGTCGAGCTGCCCGGTTGTAACCGATCCTGAATCTCCGTTGTAACGAAGACGATGAGGCAGCTCCTTGTTCCAGGACAAACTCACACGCTTCATCAAACAATTCATCACTCTGATCGAATTCAAGCGTAGATTGAATCAGTTCTTCCTTTTCAAAGAAATATTCCGGTTCCTTTTGTTTTTTCACGTGATCCGTAATTCGTTCGATTTCATCATCCGATACGAAGTTCCCCTGGATTCGTACCGGTTTAGAGACGCCATTTCCTAAGAACAACATATCACCTTTTCCGAGGAGTTTGTCAGCCCCATTCGTGTCAATGATCGTTCGTGAATCGACAGAAGAAGAAACGGCGAAGGCAACACGCGTCGGAATGTTCGCTTTAATGAGACCTGTGATGACGTCGACCGATGGACGCTGCGTGGCCAGTAGTAGATGGATTCCGCACGCACGCGCTTTTTGGGCGATACGGCAGATCGAATCCTCGACCTCTTGTGGAGATACCATCATCAAGTCGGCTAGCTCGTCGATGATCACTACGATGTATGGAAGCTTCTGATCGGGTTCACCCTTCTCTTTGACAAGCTTGTTGAACCGTTCCATATCTCTGACACCGGATTTTGCAAACAATTCATAACGGCGTTCCATTTCATCCACAGCCCACTTCAAGCCTTGTGTCGCTTCCTTCGCATCTGTGATGACTGGGGTTACGAGATGTGGAAGCTTATTATAAGGCGCAAGCTCGACCATCTTCGGATCAATGAGTAACAAACGGACGTCATCCGGATGTGCTTTGTAAAGGATGCTGATCAACAAGGAGTTGATGCAGACACTTTTACCAGATCCTGTCGCACCTGCAATCAGACCGTGCGGCATTTTCTGAAGATCCGTAATGACAGGCTGACCGGAAATGTCCAAGCCGAGCGCGACAGATAGTGGTGATTTGCTTTCATGGAAAGCTGGGTGGGTGATGATTTCACGTAATGTGACCGCTTGACTCACCTTGTTCGGTACTTCGATTCCGATTGCATTCTTACCTGGAATCGGTGCCTCCATCCGGATATCCTTTGCCGCTAGGCTGAGCTTAATATCATCTGACAGATTTGTGATTTTGTTTACTTTGACTCCAGGAGCTGGTTGAACCTCAATCCGAGTAACAGAAGGTCCTTTCGTCGCTCCAATCACTTTCGCTTTTACGTTGAAATTATCAAGTGTCGACTGAAGCAAATCGATTTGATCTTGTAACCAGGAATCATCCTCATTCGTTTCGAATTTTTCTTCATCCAGCAAGTTTTTAGATGGGTATTGATAATCTTGTTCCACCATTTGAGTATGGTTTCTTTCCGGTGCACGATTTTCCTGTTGTTTCGGTTTCCGGTCACGTTGCAGCATCATGACATTGAAGGGAATCATGCCTTTCTTCTCGTCTGAAGCGATCGGATTCCGTTTTTCTCTTCTTGTTTCTGGATTTTCGTGTGTATCTTGCTCTTGTTTTTCAATAGGCTGTTCGAGAGCTTCAGTCGGTTGGTCCATTTGCATTTCAGTTACTTCAGATTCTTCAAGTTCTTCTACATCTTCGACTGATTCGCGCTCATCATCCCTAGCTGCATCAACATCAGGTTCTTTTTCAATTGATTCTTCTGCTGTTTCTTCAATCACTTCTTTATCTTGTTCTTCATATGTATCTGTGTATGAGTCCAGGTCTTCTTCTTTTTCTAATTCAAAAATGGTTTGTAGACCGAAATCCTCTACTTCTTCATCGTCATCCGATTCCTCCTCAGTCGATTGAGGTGGATACTCCATTTCTATATCTTCAATCAATCCTTCTGAATCTTCTTGAGGATTTTCAGCAGCTTCTTGTTGATTTTCTGTGACTTCATGAAGATCTTCGTACTCTTCATGAATGGCCTTCATCGTTTCATAACCAGGTCCATAAGTTGAGAATTTTTCTTCTGCTTCGTTTTCCTGCTCATGATGTTGAGGTGGAAAAACGGATGGTCTCTCTCTGAATCCATAAATCGGAGACGGTATATCCGAAGGCGTAAAGTTGACGCCAGTGAATTTAGGTCTGTCTGATCGACCTTGTCCGTTCGGTTTTGGACGGTCAGCTCTTTTTCTTTCGGTTGGGTTTTCTGAACTCTGAGTCTTATGACCAGAATGGTTTCGCTCTGTATCACGTACTGGACGGTTTTGTCTTCGGTCTCGATTAAACTGAGGTCTGTTCTTCTCCTCATCTGGAATCACCGGGAATCGGAAGTTCCCTTCTTGCGGGTACTGGTGTACCATTTTGGGCTCAATTGAACGATTACTGTCTTCTAAACGGCCTACCGCCTTCCCTTTTGGTTGGATTCGTTTAGTATTTTTCCGTTCAGAGGAACGATCACTCTCTCTATTCTCACCCTCATCATCTAAGATGAGATCCATCATTTTTTTAAACCAATTTGACATGTATGCATTCACCTTTTTTAAATGAATTTTCTCTAATCCTTAGTCTCTTTTCTTAAGGATTGTTGCTTTCGGGTCATTTTTCTAAGAGACAACTTGTGCATTTTGATTGGAGAGCATGTTGCGAGACTCAACTACTCTCAAGAGCAACAAAGTTTGTGAAAAGCCAATCCTTATTTATTTCTTTAGCTTCGTGGAAAGGGAGCTAAATATCACTCAATACTACAAAGCTAATTTCAAAGGTACTTTAAGAATATCGGAATAACCTTCTTTTTATAAGGGGCTAAAGAAAAGAAACAATCGTAATTCTCACAGTTTTTCCTATGAAAAGGTAAATACGTAGTAGAAAACAACCAGAGTCTGCCCTGGTTGTTTTCTTCTGTATCTACTTATTTTCCAGCAAAGAAGTCTGATCCGACCTCGTAGGAATCTTCCAGGACAAGTATTCCCTTTTCCTGAGGCGCATCCGGTAAATCAAGCTCTTTAGCCGAGCAAATCATTCCAGACGATTTTACACCGCGTAGTTCTGCTTCCTTAATCAACATTCCGCTTGGCATTACAGCCCCAACACGTGAAACGACAACTTTCTGTCCTTGATCGATGTTCGGAGCACCGCAAACGATCTGTAAGATCTCATCGCCGATGTTCACCTGGCAAACACTCAGCTTGTCTGCATCAGGGTGTTTTTCTTTGGATTCCACATATCCTACGATAAAGTCAGGACGGGAATCGAATTCGATTTGGTCATCTACATTGTTTTTCTTCAAGAATGTGTTCAGCTCATCTACGAGTTCGTCGGTCACATCAATTTTTCCATGTCCCGAAAATGTAAAATGTTCAGAAGCATTGAAGATGTTGAAACCGAGTGTTCTGCCGTCCTTTTGATCGACCAACTTCACGACATCTCCACTCTTTTCATAGTTGCGTTCAGTCACTTCTCCTGCATCAAGAGTGACTAACAGGACATCTCCAATTCCTTTTTCATTGTAATGAACGTTCACCATATGGTCTTACCCCTTCCTCGTACTCCATTATTCTGCTTCAGTTGGTTTGTTTTTCGCTAAGATGAAGATCGGTTCCAGTTCGCCTTCATCATATAAGAAAGGCAATGCGGTTACTGGAACTCTTCCGTTCGAGAAGAAATGCATCGACATCTGTCCGAGAATATCATAGCCTTGATCATTCCGTATATCGGCAAAAACCAAGACATCTTGATGGGGAACCGCGATCGCCATCGTCCCTTCGACTTTCTCTTTCATTTCTTCTAAAAGCTGTTGATTCAGGATGCGGCTCGCGTCATAGCCGTCATTGCTGTTGATGAAAAAGAAGCGATTGCCTGCTACTTGATCTTCTTTCATAGAAGTGTCCAAGGATCGCAAATTGAAGCGGCCGATTTCTTTCAACTGCTTCATATCCCAGCCTTCTTTTTCGAGCATCTTCTTCGTCAATAGCCGGTAAGAGTTGCCTAGATCCTGAGCGTAAAAAATACGCGTTTCTGCGGTGTGCTCTTCAAAAACCAGCTCATCACCATTGTTTTCTGTCGGAAATGACGTTGAACGGATGACCGGGAAAATGCCTTTCTGATTTTCATCGAGCGATTGTTCTTTCTGCATGACAGAGAAAACTTCATTGACATGATGCACGACTTCATCAATGGCAGCGTCTTTCCGCTCTTCATATTTTGCAGTCAATCCAGGTAAGGACAAGGTGATGCCTTTCCCGTTTCCTTTATGTTCAATTCTTAATGTTTTTTCCTTATGATCATAGTTGAATGAACGGTCTTCCGAGTTCAACTTTTTCTCTAATATACGTTTCAGTTCGATAGGCTCCATATTCAAATCCTCCTTCAACTGACGGTGTTGCTAAAAATAACTACATGTAGATAAAGAAAGGCTGACTTCATCACACGTTAGAGATGAGTCAGCCCCAGGGTCATGCTATCGATAGGGCGAGACCCCTAGAGTAGTTTGTTTCGTATTATTCGCCTTTTTTGTATTCAGCGACAACTTCTGTTCCTAATCCGCCACGAGCGTTCCAAATCGCTGTGATTTGCATCTCTTTCGGATCAAGGAGTTGAACGAGATCGTCAAGGATGCGGTTTGTTGCATGCTCTTGATAGATCCCTACATTACGGTAAGAAGTCAGGTAATACTTCAACGATTTCATTTCCACCAATTTTTCATTCGGGATGTAACTGATGTGGAATTCTGCGAAATCAGGTAGGCCTGACCATGGACAAACAGAAGTGAATTCTGTCGTCGGAATCGTTACAAGTGTATTTTTCCCTACATACTCGTATGGGATTGTCTCAAGAATATCGACAAGGATAACATCCTCATTTTCTATATCAAATCGAATACCAGCGTATTTACTGTGGTCAACATCTACTTTTGCCACTTTTTTCACCCTTTCTGAAAACGATAGAGAACATATCTCTAATGCTAAATTGTAACACCTGAAAGGGAAAAAGTCACTGTTTTACCTGACAGATTGAAGGAACTTCTCGATTTGCTCTTTCGTCTTACGTTCTTTGTCAACATATCTACCAACTTCTTCTCCATTCCGGAAAGCAAGGAAGCTCGGAATACCGAAAATATCGTTCTCTTGAGCCAGTTCAATGTGTTGATCACGATTCACATAATAGTAATTGAACGCATCCTGTTCTTGTTCGATTTCTTCCATGATCGGTTGTACGAATACACAATCCGGACACCAGTCTGCTGAAAACATGATGATTGCATTGTCAGATTGAATGGCTTCCTTCCATTCTTCTACTGAGTTGATGGTTTTCATTTTATCTATTCCTCCTGTTTAGTAATCAATTTTCATATCACCTGGTTGGATGAGTCCCTTTTTCCTCATATATTCTGATATTACTAGAGAGAGGATAGCAGGTCCAATAAAGTGCAACAGAGCAACAATCATGAACGTTTCCATATTGAAGCCCATCGCTCTGAATGTCATGATCTGACCGACAAATCCGCTCGTCCCCATTCCTGCTCCCGCAGGTATGTTCGACATGACCCACACCACCGTCCCAAAAGGCGCAAGCAACATACCAGCCAAAGTCGGAGGTAAGAGGATGACGGGTTTCTTGACGATGTTGGCGACTTGTAACATCGATGTCCCGAGACCTTGAGCGAGCCATCCGCCCCAACCATTGTCTCGGAAGCTCGCGGTCGCAAAACCAATCATCTGAGCGGCACAACCGATTGTCGCAGCTCCTGCAGCAAGCCCATCCAGACCGAGCATGATGGCAATGGCCGCACTAGAAATCGGTGCAGTAAGTGCAAGCCCCATTAAAGCTGCAACCAGAATTCCCATAACGAAAGGACGCTGTTCAGTGGCCCACATGATCAACTCGCCAAAGTTCACCATGACATCAGAGATTTTTGGACCGATGAATTTAGCTACAAGGTATCCAGCGGTCACAGTGACGATCGGTGTAACGATGATGTCGACCTTCGTTTCCTTCGAAACGATTTTTCCGGTTTCAACGGCAATGACGGAAGCGACGAAGCTTCCTGCTGGTCCACCACCGAGGGCACTACCGGCTGCTCCAGCTACGACAGCTGAGAACAACACGAGAGGTGGTGCATTCAATCCGTAGGCGATCGCAACTCCGATTGCAGCTCCCATCAAACTCATCGCAAGTGTTCCGATCTCTGTAAAAATCGGAAGAGCTGGCACTTGTTCACCGATCGTCTTCAAAATGAGGCCGACGATAAGAGATGAAAAAAGACCAACGGCCATGTAGCTTAAGGCGGTAACAAAATAAGTATGTAATGAAAGCGTGACGCCTTTTTTCGCTAAAAATGATTTCAATTCTTTTCCTCCGTCCTTCACTAGTCTTTTTTTCATGTTGACTGTATTTACAAATCCTTAAAATATCTGTTGTAAAAGTATTAAAATTTTCTGTCAAACTACGATATTAAAAGTAAGGACTAATCGCGCTATTTCTAACCTACCCCAATCCATACATAACCATCACGGTCTTTATTATAAACGTGTCCTATTGAGATATAAAGGTAGAAGAAGAGATAGCGCTTTAAGGGAAATTCAAGGGGGAGAAGGATGGTACAGATGCGAAAAATTCCGAAGATGCCAAAAATACCAAAGGTACCAAAACTGCTAAGCATGCCGAACATGCCGCAAATGACGATCAGAAATAGGGTTAGACTTATGACAATTATGTCTCTCGTAGGGACCTTGATCTTGTTTGCATTTACAATGTTCTATGTATTCATGACTCAAAATATGGATAACAAAAAGGCTGACTTACAACAACTTTCAACAGAAACCATCGCTGTAAATAGCGAGTTCTCGAATATTCGAAAGCTTGAACAGGAATATTTGCGTACGAACCGTGATGGGGTATCAGTTGAAATTGAAAATAAGATTATAGACCTTCACCATCACGCTGAGGATCTACAAAAAGATCATAAAGACTTTTCAAAGTCCTACGAAGCCATTATCAACCAAATCATAATTTATCATGAATCATTCAACAATACGGCAAAGCTTGCAGCGGATATTGACAGCATGCAAGGAATTTTGGATGAAAAGGCGAAGACTCTTTCAAATGTTCTATCTTCCGTTGACAAAGGTTTATTAAGCGAATTCTACCAACTTCGTATTTTGGAGAAGCAATATTTTCTTGTCGGAACTACAACAGATCTAAATCGTTATAATGATCAAAAAGATAAGGTGAGACAATCTGTTAGTTCCTCGGAAATAGCGCCAGAGAAAAAATCTGCATTCAGTTCTGCATTCCTTGCATATACGAGTGCAGTGGATACAGTTCAATCGTATCGAGGTCAAATAGAGCAATCCGTCACCGACTTTGAAGAGATCGGAATGAACTTGGAAAAATCAATCAAGACTGTTGAGGACGAAGTAATTAAAGAAGCAAATGCTTTAAACAAAAATCAAGACAGCCTTTCATCCGTGCTGCTTTGGACTTTAATCATTTTAAGCTTGATCATCATCGGAGCTATGGTGACAATGGGGATTTGGTTGATGCGCACAATTACTTCATCCATTATGAGTTTAAAAGAAGGTGCGACAATTATCGGAGAAGGTCACCTTGCCCACCGGGTTAAAGTGGAACAAAAAGATGAAATGGGCGAACTCGCTACAACGTTCAACTTGATGGCGGAGAAGATGCAAAAAGCGATGAACGAAGTCAATCAAGCTTCAGAAAAACTGAGCTCTTCCTCACAGAACCTTGCAGCCATTTCAGAAGAAACGACTGCTCAGGCTGAGGAAGTGAACGAAGCGATCCAACAGGTTTCTGAAGGTGCTCAATCCCAGGCCGATCATCTGGTGGAAAGCACAGAACTGATTGAACGGGTAACCACTTCCGTCAACGAATCCGCTGAGCTGAGTCTCTTGATCAATGAAGATTCTCAAGCCACAGAGCAAAAAGGAAAAGAAGGTCTTCAGATCGTGCACAATTTGGATAAGAGCTCCAATGAATTCTTATCACTGGCAAACCACTTGATCCAACAGGTTCAAGAAGCGAACCAGAACTCTCAACAGATTGGATCCATCGTCGATACGATTAAAGACATCGCAAGCAGCACGGATCTACTTGCCCTTAATGCAGCGATTGAATCCGCGCGTGCTGGAGACGCTGGTCGAGGCTTTGCGGTTGTCGCGCAGGAAGTCCGTAAACTGGCAGAGCGATCCAAGTCTGAGGCTCAAAACATTTACAAGTTGATTGCTGTCATGTCTGAACAGATGGAACAACTATCAAGTGAAGCAGAACAGTTCGACCATTACCGTACAGAACAACAATCTTCTGTAGAACGGACGAAACAAGCCTTTACGAAGATCGTGGATAATGTGACGGGAATCAACGGACGTATCCAACAAGTACGTGCTGCGATTAATGATGTCCAAACCTCGAATACTGCACTATCTGAAAAACTACAAGAAGTCAGCGCAATTTCACAAGAGTCCGTTGCGACATCTGAGCAGGTGAGCGCTTCTAGTATCCACCAGAAAGAAGCGATTAATGAAGTGAATCACGCAGCGAACGAATTACAACATATTGCTATGTTGCTACAAGAAGAAGTCAGTCAATTCAACTTAGTAAGCAGTTATATGGAGGAAGAAGAACCTCATAACAGCAAGAAAAAAGAATATCCGGTAGAAGAGCTTCAACCTGGATACAAAGATGAAGCAGCTGCAACAGTTGAAGAAGAGGAACAAAAATAATGACTAAGGACGCCCGATGCGGGCGTCCTTTTTGGTGTGCATTTTACCAGTTTCCTTTATGATCTGTATGCTTCTGATGTTCCTTGAACGTCTTGGAGAAATGATGCTCACCTGAGCCATCCCCTTTTACAACGAAAAAGTAATATTCATGGTTGTCCACATTTTTACTCGCTAACAGCGATTGTTTCCCAGGGTTACTGATCGGACCTGGCGGTAATCCTTCTTTCACATACGTATTGTAGGGACTTTCCACTTCCAAATCCTTATATAGAAGGCGTTCTTTCGGTTTATCCAACACATATTGTACTGTCGCACAGGACTGTAATCGCCAATTGTCTTCCATCCTATTGTGGAAGACCCCTGCAATCAACTCTCTTTCTTTGTCGACGACTGCTTCTTTTTCAACGATGGACGCAAGCGTGACCCATTCATGTATGGATAAGTCTTTCCGCGTGCCGATTTCCTTTCGAACCTCTTCAAATCTCGAAAGCATCCGTTCAATGATTGCTTCTGATGATGTTTGTTTCTGAAATGAGTATGTATCTGGGAATAAGTACCCTTCTAAACGGTAAGTCATGCCATCTTTTACTTGGATTTCTTTCAGGAGAGGATGCTGAACTCCTTCTCCCATTTTAGCAATGTCAAGGAACGCTTTCCGATCGACGAGTCCCTTCTTTTCCAGACGTGACGCAATCTGTTCTACAGAGAATCCCTCTGGAATGGTGACAGTAATCCCTTCCTCTAAAGGAGAAGTGATAAGTTCGTCGTATATGGAGGCAATGGACTGTGAACTGGATATTTTGTGCGTCCCCTTCTTCACCTGGCCATCCAACCCTTGGACTTTACCGTACAGGACGAAGAACGTCTTGTTTTTAATCAGCTGCTCTTTATGAAGATGTTCGGCCACTTCATCAAGGGATTGTCCAGAATTTACAGTGATGCTCTCTTCTTTATCATTAAAATAAGGCAAGGATTCATATACGACCCATACCGTAAAAACCAACACAACCAACAATGAAATCAGTAAGATGATTCGTTTATTCATATGACCTCACCCGTCTTTAACTTCTCAGCCATCAGGATGCCCTTTTCTATTCACTATCATTCAAGCATAATCGGGTAAGTTTTCAGAAATTTCATGTTACGATAGAGTGAGATTATGAATAAGGAGTGAGACCATGCATTTAACAGTTTATCTAGCAGGGCAAATCCATGATGATTGGCGAAATAAGGTGATTCAAAAGGCTGAACAGATGAATCTTCCTTTGCAATTCGTCAGTCCGATGACCAATCATAGCCGGTCAGATTCGATTGGTGTAGAAATCCTTGGTGAACAACCGACGAAGATCGTAAAGGATGACAAAGCTTCTGATTTCAATAATTTACGGACTGAAATCCTGATGGCAAAAGCAGATGTCGTCCTCGCTTTTTTCGGTGACAGTTATAAACAATGGAATACAGCTATGGATGCCTCGATGGCACTCGCAAATAACAAGCCCCTCATTCTAGTGAGAGATGAATCGCTTCATCACGCATTGAAAGAACTCTCCAATAAAGCGACTGCAACTGTAGAGAATTTCGATCAAGCATTGAAGGCTTTATCCTATGTCTTTGAGACAGAATGAAAAAACCCCCATCTGACAGTGGTTCAGGTGGGGATTTTTAAATCTTATTTGTGATTACATTCAAACTGTCCTATTAAGAGATTAACGATATGAGCAAACATGTCGCTCCGTGTAATTCGACCGGATGTGAAAATACCTACCGCTCCCTCTTTCTTGCGGACATCCTTTTGATCGGTGTAAGCAGCCATCACGTCTCCCAATTCAGAACCAGCACGGACTTTCGTACTGATTTCTTCTGGTAGCACGATTTTTGCACCACTTGCAAAATAAGTCTCTTCATCTTTGGTGACGAGTGCTCCCCAGTTACATAGGAATAAACCTTCCTCCGTATCCTCTACGCCACCTTCTAGTCCAATTCCGAGATCATAACCGAGTGCCACACATGCCTTGGCACGGTTGAATGCTCCTTTTCTCGTCTCGGAATCCGTGAATGGCTGGGCAGAAACCTTCGAAGGTACATCGACCCCTTGGACTTCCCATCCGAGAGACTGAACAACTTCACGGACTGCATTGACCTTTGCTGGATTTTTGGATCCGACTGCTATCTTCATTCAAAACACTCCCTCGTATGTAAAAAGTGCCAGGCAACTTAGTGCCTGACACCTCTGTCCATCAATCGTAGATGATTTGATCCACTGTGGATCGGTCAGCCTGTTTGACAAGCTTAATCAGTAGTTCTTTCGCTGCTGCATAATCATCGATGTGGATCATTGATGCTGATGTGTGGATGTAACGGGAGCAAATCCCAACCACTGCAGAAGGAACGCCTTCATTCGCCACGTGGACACTTCCTGCATCCGTTCCACCTTTGGAAATGAAATATTGGTAAGGAATATCGTTGGATTCAGCTGTGTCCAGGATATAGTCGCGTATTCCTTTATGCGTAATCATCGTGCGGTCGAGGATTCGAAGCAATGCCCCTTTTCCAAGTTGACCGAATGCATCTTTATCTCCATTCGAGTCATTGGCAGGACTTGCATCCAATGCGAAGAACAAGTCAGGTTGAATCATATTCGCAGCCGTTTTCGCTCCCCTTAGACCAGCTTCTTCTTGGACCGTCGCACCTGAGAATAATGTGTTCGGAAGCTCTGTACCTTCCAGTTCTTTCATCAACTCAATGGCTAGCCCGACACCGTATCGGTTATCCCATGCTTTTGCTAGGATTTTTTTGCTGTTTGCCATTGGTGTGAAAGGACAGATCGGGACGATTGGCTGTCCAGGTCGAATTCCGATCGCTTTTGCATCTTCACGATCATCTGCACCGATATCAATGTACATGTGCTTCATCGGCATCGGTTTGGAACGTTGAGATTCTTCCAACAAGTGAGGTGGTGTAGAACCGATGACACCGATGACAGGTCCATTATCTGTCATGACTTGCACACGTTGGGCCAGCAATACCTGACTCCACCATCCACCTAACGTTTCAAACTTCACCATTCCGTTACGTGTGATTTGGGAGACCATGAAACCGACTTCGTCCATGTGACCGGCTACCATGATTTTCGGATCGTTCTCTTTTCCTTTTTTCACGCCGAAAATACTGCCGAGCTTGTCCTGTATGATTTCATCTGACACTGGCTCGAGCTCACTGCGCATGAACTTACGGACGTCATGCTCGAATCCAGGTGCCCCTTGCAGTTCTGTCAGCGTTTTAAAAAGCTGCATCGTTTCTTCGTTCATCATTTCACCCTTCTCATTACAATAGTTTATTCTCCACAACTATTGTAACGTAACTTCAGGAGAGTCGCTAGAATCAGGACCTTTTTGCATAAGGGATAGGGTCCTCCGCTCCCGCCTCTTCAAACCCTTTCAAGCGAAGCAGGCAACTGTCACATTCACCGCATGCGACTTCTTCACCAAGGTAACAAGAAGTTGTAAGCTCATACGGTACATCAAGTCGGAGCCCCTCCTCAATCGTTTCTTTCTTCGTCATATGAATGAGAGGTGCCTCGATATTCAAATGTCCTCCAGTAGCACCCGCTTTTGTCGCAAGGTTGACCGTTTGATTCATGCTCTCGATAAATTCCGGTCGGCAATCAGGATAGCCGCTGTAATCGACTGCAGATACGCCGATGAAAATTGCTTCTGCACCGATCACTTCCGCATATGCACTTGCAAGGGAAAGGAAAATCATGTTTCGAGCAGGTACATAAGTTGCAGGGATTTCTTCATCCACTCCACCTTGACGAACTTCGATGGATTCATCTGTCAAGGCACTGCCACCGATTTGTTGAAGGAAGCTCACATCAACAATCCGGTGTTCAGGTGCTTCGAAATACTTAGCAACTTTTTCAGCTTGCTCCACTTCACGGTTATGTCTTTGTCCGTAATGGAAAGTGATCGGATAGAGACTGTAGCCCTGTTCTTTAGCCATGCCCATGCACGTCGTGCTATCCAGACCACCACTTAAAACGACAACTGCTTTTTTCATCTTAGTCTAAACTCCTCTCTCATTCGGGTCCCAGATGACTTTATGCATCTGCAGACTTAATTTCACTTCTGGTAATGGTTCTGCCAATATTTTGGACACTAATTTTTTCGGAGGCATCGTTTCCCAAACGGGACTGTATAAAACTTGCCCGAGCTTGTGATGCTCTTTGACCACAGACGTTGCGACGTCGAAATCTTCGTCGTCACCGATGACGAACTTGATTTCATCCTGAGGTTTCAGAATATTGAAGTTCGAGTAAATCATCCGGTCCATTTCTCCAGAGTCCGGCAGTTTGAAGTCCATAATAAATCGCGCTTTTTCTCCGATTTTTTCATGTTCATTCCGGAGTTCTTCAAATGGAACGAGATCGATGGCACCGTTCGTTTCGATATGGACATCTGAGATATGGTCGATCTCGCACATTGCAGCTAAGAGGGCCGCCGATTTTTTTCCATGGATGAGTGGCTCCCCACCTGTAAAACAAATGCGATGACTGGAGAAGGATTCGATTTTCTCGATGATTTCCTGGATCGTCGCTTTGAACTCTTCCTTTGCTGGTGCATAACTGTAGTCCGTATCGCACCAAGTACATCTCAAATTGCAGTGGAAGACACGAACAAAGATGGTGGGAAAGCCTGCCATACCGCCTTCTCCTTCAACCGTTTCGAAGATTTCCACCATCGGAAGCTCCCATTGCATGTATTCTTTTTTATCCGGTAAAATCATTTGCTTATTCATTTTCCATCCACTCTCGTTTCAAGGTTGCATAACTCGTCGGTGTTTCATACAGCTTCAACTCTTCAATTCGTGTCCCAAGCTTTTTGTATTCATCCGCTTGGAGACGTCGGTCAAGCTGTTCCCAAATCCAAACGATCATATTTTCAGCGGTCGTATTCATATTCGGTAATACGTCGTTCAAATAACGATGATCGAGCTTGGAGTCGATCTCCTCCTTGAACATGGTTTTGATGTCTCCGAAATCGACGGTAATGCCGATGTCGTTGACGTAGCCGCTGATGGTAATGATCAATTTATACGTGTGTCCGTGAAGACTTTTGCATTTCCCTTCATAACAATGGAGATGATGGGCAGCATCGAAAGTGAACTCTTTCGTCACGGCAACGCGCTTGTGGTGATATTTCAACTCGTGTCTTTGGATGTCTTCGTCGATCCGTTCGACCTTCTTTGGTATTTGAAAGTCCATCATACGTGCCCTCCTTTAATGGTTGAATTTTAATAAAAGATGCTCCCCTTTAATCTTGATGAGAAATAAAATCTTACAAGCTAGCTTGACGATTTACATTTTCTCATCAAGATCTTGCTCGCTACCATCGCAAAAGTCTTTTTAGGGGGAGCATTGAAGACTTTGCAGAGTTGTATTCATGTACGACATTAAGGCTCTTTTCTCAAGAATTCTTGCTTTCGTGTCATTTTTCACAAGACAACTTATGCAAGTTGATTGGAGAGCAAGGTGCGAGACTCCAGCGGGATCAGCGGGACAGGTGAGACCATTCAATGTCGCAAAGCGACGAGTGGGCTCACCGCACGCCCCGCGGAAAGCGAGCATCCTGGAGCGGAAATCAACCACTCTCAAGAGCAACAAAGTTTGCGTAACAGCCAAAATAAAAAACTCCACCTGAAAACAAGTGGAGTGTGAAATCATAAAAATAATGGTTCACGCTCCCTAGTTTTGTTTAATGAGGGGTGGGAATTACGAACCCTCAGAGGTTGGTTATGTTAAAGACAAAACCCATTCTGTTATACTATACAATAAAGGATATCAATATTGTTGGAAAGGGGCATGCCATTTTGAAAACTTCTACCCTCGTTGGTGCCGGCATAGGCTTTCTCGTTGGTGCACTCGTAACCAATCAGATGAAAACCAGACCTGTAACGCCTGAAGCCGCACTGAGTTCAATCAAAAAGAAAGTGTCATCAAAAGTCAGTGGTTCTTGGATCTATACAAACAAGGAGACGTTGGATCTCAATGGGTTAGCATACAATGTGTACAAGGGCGGATTCACACGTGAAACTTCATCAGGTGACGAACATTTCCTATTCACCGTTGATGCGGATACAGGATCTGTTTTGGAAGTCTCAAATACAAATATATAGCCATTACCAGCTGAACATACCAATCTTCTCTAAACACATGTAAAAGGGGCCGGACTCATCCAGAGTCAGCCCCTTTTTTAAAGGCATACGTTCTATTAGTTGAATGTGTGCTTTTGATTATAAAGGTTGTTTCGAATTTGGAAACTTGTTGAAGAATAAACTTGGTTGCTCCAGACGAACATAAGATATGCAGGTACAATCATGATCAATGCATGTAAGGACATGATCCAACCTAAGTTCATCTTCTTACCAAGGTGAGCAAATTGCTCCTTGAATTGAGTCAACTCTTCGTTTTGTAGTTTTCCAACTTCTGTACCAGAAAGCACTTTTTCGTTTGTTGCATCATAGTAAATAACTTCTCTGTGTGCAAATGTAAAGATGTTATCACGAACCGTTTGGAACTCTACAAGAGAAGCATAAACAGTGATTGGACCAGATGCTTCAGCATCTTCTCCTTCAGCTTGTGGAGTTGCTTCTACCTTAATTGTCTTTTCATCAAATTTAGGTTCATAACTTTTATTATAGTCGTAATATTCCTCTTCCAGATGCTTTTCAACAGCTTTTTTCATGTCTTCTGGTGCTTTCTCTTCCGTTGCCGCAAGAACACCAGCTCCACCAGTCAACATCAATGCGAAAGCCATCATAGCTGCAGTTACTCGTTTCAACATTTCGCAATTCCCTCCTAACAATATAAGCCAATTAATATATTACACTATTATTGCAATTAAAATCTATGATAATTGTAACAGGTTTCTGCAGAAAATGGGACGATTTTCGCCATCCATTTTCTTACAAAAGGTGTAAATGTGACAAATTATTGATCATTTGTCACGTTTGACCATATCTATGATTTCACCTTGTTCATTGAATTTGACAGCACGATAAATCGCATCATGATAAAACGTAAACCATGCATTCTCCATCAAACCCTTTGGAATCCATTCTTGCTTTTGACCAATTGAAGTCATTGGATAATCGTCGTACGCCAAAACCCACAATGGATTTTTATGTGCATGGGTCGGCATCAGATCCGCCATATGGATGAGCTTGTCCTCTCCTTGTTCGAACATCAGAATTGAATGCCCATCACTGTGACCACCCGTATGAATCATAAAGAGACCCGGTAGCACTTCCACTCGATCTTCGTACGTTTGAACTTGAGACTCGATCCCCTTCCAGTTCATTTCCCAATATGTATTTTTTGAACGGATATTCGGATTGCGCATTTCATTCCATTCGGTTGCAGACGTGTAAATCGTCGCATTTTTGAAAGTCGACTCATATCCGTCGGCATTTGGTTTCGTTAGACCGCAAGCATGATCGAAATGAAGATGTGTCATTAAGACAAGATCGATATCGTCCGTTGTAAGGTCGAATTTCGCTAACGCTTCATCAATGTGAGACTCTTCGTTAACGCCATAGTTCCTCTTCTGTTTATCGGATAATTTATCATTGCCCATTCCTGATTCAATGAGGATGTTTTTCCCTTCATATTGAAAGAAGATCGGATCTGTCCGAAGTTCGATCTGATTTTTTTCATTGACCGGGTATTTTTTACTCCACAATGGTTTCGGGACGACACCGAACATCGCTCCACCATCCATATGTGTGACTCCACCATTTAGCCAATGCAGTTTGATTTCACCGAATTGAAGCGTTTCCATGACCTTTCACTCCTTATTTGCTAGTCTAGAGTTTATTGTATCATATTGAAAACGCTCTATCGGATTCACTTGCTTCGATATACTGCTTCGCATCGATAAATGCGGTTCCCTTTTGCTGAGAATTTCTCTTCGTACTCGGTCATGACATTGCCCTCGATATCACTATTGTGCAGATCAAGGCTGACATTGTTCAAGATCATCCCGTACTTCGAAAAGCTATGCAAGGAATATTCAAACAGTCCCTGGTTGTCCGTTTTCAAATGGACTTCTCCTTTCTGAATCAGGACAGCTTCATACGATTGTAAAAACGTTTCGTACGTCAGACGTCGTTTCTCATGCCTCGCTTTTGGCCATGGATCAGAAAAATTCAGGTACACACGATGCACTTCATTTTCCCCAAAAAATTGATTGAGTTCCATTGCATTGACGTTCATCATTCTGACATTTTCTTGTCCAGATTCTTTGATTTTATCGATGGAAGAAACAACGATACTCTTTTGTCGTTCAATTCCGATGAAATTGATATCCGGGTGAAGCTTGGACATTTCTGTGATGAACTGACCTTTACCCGTTCCTACTTCAATATGGATCGGGTTTTCATTTCCGAAAAGTTCTTTCCATTTCCCTCTCCAGTTTTCCGGGTCGGGTACGACGATTCCAGGATGATCATCAATCTTATCTTGTGCCCAAGGTTTATTTCTAAGACGCATTCGTTCAAACTCCTTTATTTACGATATCCTCGGATATTTTACCATGAAACGATCCAAAAAATGAACTTCTATTGAATTTATCTGGCTTGAGTCTTGAATATGAGAGCATACATGCGCATACAGACGCATTTTTTTATATATGAGACCTGAACAGAATGAAGCTCATGACAGACTGGTATATCATGGATAACCATGTTTAACGTGATTAGGAAAGAAAACGCTTACACATATATGCTATTAATTGTTGTGTGACAAAAACACTTTAGGAGTGAATTAAACTAACTTATGATGAAAAATGTGATGACGAAAACAGCAGAAATCTCGGTTCTAACTGTATTCAGTGGACTATTTGCAGGTTATGCTTTAGCGATATATCCATTTGAACGCCTTATTCACAAACAATCGACACGCGCAAAAGAGATGAAAATCAAATACGCTTCTCAATATTAATTTGTAAGAACGATGGTTCCTGTATTCCCGATTTTTAAAAACGGAAACAGGAACCTTTTATTTTGGAATGAATTTTAGTGATTCAATTATGTGATAAACATAATGAATACGGGTACAATTGTATAAAAAAGGTGAGGTTTATATGGATCAATTCTTCATATTTTGGGCTCCACCACTTGTCCTGTTGATTGCCATCATCGGCTTATTTGTGTGGGGGGCAAAAAAATAAACGGATGAATATTCAGGCATTGACACATCCTAAACTCAAACGGACTTGAAAGGATGCTTCATTCATGCCATTACAAGTTACTGACCAGCTATCATTATTGATGGATATTTTGAGAAGCCACCAGCTCGATCAATGCGGATCCGCATCGGAGTGTCAACAGATTGAACGCCTGACCAACTCGTTGCTTCAAAATCCTCAAACCCCGCTGGAATTGAGGGAAACATTAACTTCGATACAAACTTACAGCAGAACAGGCAGCACCTCTCCATCCGTCGATCAGCATGTAGTCGGCTATAATAATGAACTCACACAGTGGATGAGCGTATTGGATCCGCAATAAAGTGAGTAGAGAATGCTTCAGCGTATTAATCGCTGGAGTTTTTTTGTTTTTAGCTTGGAAAAGAATGTCGGTTGAGGGGGATTTCAGATCGGCTTGGGGAACTTTTGAGCTTGCTTGGGGAACTTTCCTATCCTCTTGTGGAACTTTCGAGCCTACTTGTGGAACTTTACGCCGCACTTGTGGAACTTTGTCCACGACTTGGGGAAAATAGGTATTTAGACCCATTTAATCAACATCAAAAAAGATGAAACCTGAAATCAGGTTTCACCCATATACTTAGTGTAATATTTGTTTGTTCAATTGGAAGAGGTAATTCATCCAATAGTTGGCTTGCTGTTCCTGGTTTCGTTCGCAGTGCCAGTAGATCGATTCGATCGTCTGAGCGACGATATACCAGTGCATGCGTGTTTTTAAAGCGGTTGTCATTGGAACTCCATAAGAACGGAGCCACTTGTCCCATTCTTCATCAGGCACATACCAGTACAAAAGCATTGCAAGATCAAGGGCTGGGTCGGCAATGACTGCACCATCCCAATCAATCAGGTAAAGTTTTTCATCTTCAGTAATCAGCCAGTTGTTGTGATTCACGTCCCCATGACATACGACGAATTGATCTGTGCGCATATCTTCAATATGGGAAGACAAATAGTCTAAATATGGTTGAATTTCTTTCTGAAAATTCATATTGTTATATGTTCGATTTTTGAGTTCATCCAAAACTGCATCAGGTGTTAACGGCTGAATGCCAATCCTGCGTAACATCGAAAGCAATTCCTGAGAACGATGGATTTTCGAAAGCAATTGTGCAACGGGTTGTTGGTTCATCTCAGCAGCTTTCAATTCTCTGCCATTCAACCAGTGCTGAGCTGTTATAACGTCCCCATTTTCCAAACGTTTCGTCCATAAAAGCTTTGGGACGATCCCTTCTGCTGATAAAACAGCAAGGAACGGCGACGAATTTCGTTTTAAGAAGATTTTCTCTTCCCCATATTGTGCGATGTAGGCTTCACCGGTTGCACCACCTGCAGGCTTCACCTGCCAACCGCTTCCTAATATGTGTTTCAATGCTTTCACCTTCGATTTCATCAGTCTATCATTATGATCGGCTAATTCCGTTAAAATCGGACAGTTCTGTACAGATATAATATTTTAACACAGAAACGGGTCAAAATCGATATGTTCCCATTAGATTACCGTAAAACGCTTTGGCAATACCTTGATTGTAGCAGGACTTGAGCCGATGACTTCCCCATCGGCATGCATCGTAACCGAGCGATCCGATTCAACTTGTATTTCGCTTCCTCTTAACATCGTTACCTCTTTCAGCCTTGTATGTAAACCTAAAAATACGGTACCGAAGAGAAAGAAAAGTTTCTTTCTGGACAAATTATGGACGACACAAAGGTTCAGAACACCGTCGTCCGGGCGAGCTTCAGGACATATTTTCATGCCCCCGCCATAATATTTG
Source organism: Rossellomorea aquimaris (assembly GCA_020524245.1). GTDB lineage: Bacteria > Bacillota > Bacilli > Bacillales > Fictibacillaceae > Pseudalkalibacillus. The sequence goes on from JAIVLN010000001.1 coordinate 643,301, forward strand.
ATATTCGTCGTTGCGACGAGCCACACATCTTCAAATGTATATAGCTTGCCATCCACTCTTAACGTCAGTGCGAAAGGTTCATATTTTAAACTCAGTTTCAACAACGTAAAAATGTATGACAATGACCCAAGTCCGAATGTATTCAGTATTCCTTTATATTTCGACTCATTGGTTTGCTTTGCGACTTCACCATCAAAACCAATGCCTATGGAGCTGGAAAAATGGTTCGCTTTATGCTTGCGTGTTCCAATACGAAACTCCCCTAAATCGTAACGTTTGTTGCGCTGGAATTTAGAAGATAAAATATGATTCAATGCTTGGGTAGTGGATCGCGGCAAACGAAATCCACGTGCAAAATCATTTCCTGAACCAGCCGATATGAAACCGACCGGAATATGTATGTACTGCCCCATCCCGTTAATGACTTCATGAATTGTTCCGTCACCACCAACTGCAACAATTCCCTTCATATTTTCATGATGCATATGCGTCATCTGCTGGGCTAGATCCTTTGCATGACCAGGTCGTTGGGTAAAGAAGCTTCGGTAAGGTATGTTACGCTTCTGGAGTTGCTTTTTGACTTTCTTCCATACCTTTTCGCCTTTGCCATTTCCTGCTTTTGGATTAATGATGAAGATTAAGAACTTTTCCATAGAAGCCTCTTTCTTTCAGATGACACTTTCCTACCAAAAGTGCAAAACTTGATCCGATGTCGGAGAATCCGCGATCGACAAGTTATTCATCTTCTCTCCTTTTTCAACAAAATAATCGAAAATCCTCTATTTTTTTATAAAAATTGGCAAATTAATGTCGATGATAAGGACAATAGAACTATAATCATACAGTCTAAAAGACCTTTCAAAGAACCGATTTATATAGGTAGGAGAATATTTTGTTGAATCAATCGTGTCTTATTTTTTATCGACATATTCTCTACAATTGTTGAACACTTTCTACAATCAAGTTTCTTCAGGATCCACCCGACTCCATAACTCCTGTTCCGTCTCCCATTCAGGTCGGAGATAGGCTGTTGTTACACAGTGATCCATGAGACTCTTGGCTGCCTTCAATTGTTTCGCTTTTATGGGACTTGGCTGCCTCTTCAGAGCTTGCCACCACTGCTCGTAATTGGTCTGATCGATGACCTGGATGTATGGAGGAATCCCGCTTCGATTGATGAATCCATTTTTACAAAGGACCGTATAAGAAATCTTCATCTCTGTCTCATGTGTGTCGATAACTGATTCGATAAAGTAGTTCATCCGTTGCACAGCAGCTATCGGGCTGACGGTTTTCACGACCTCACCCCGCCTCTCGACTTCCCAAAAACGTCCTTGTGAAGGCCGTATGACATCTCCTTTTTGTGTATCCATCAAAACGAGCGCATGAATGGTATCAGGTCCGATCAAGATGACATCCATTTGGGCTTCTGCCTTTTTCAAGCGGATAATCGGTCGGTAAAGCACCAGATAATTATCAGGAAGGTCCATCAATAACATGCGGAGGAAATCCTCTCGCAACATCTCTCTCCCAATTCTTGACCTTTCACGAATTGTCGAGCTTGCCCATTTCAATTGGAAGTCGAACAGTTCCTCTCGGAAGTTCTTTTTCAAAGCCGATAGGGTAATTGGTGTTCTTGGTGAAGTGTACGGTTCCTCTTCAATTGTTTCAGGCGTTTCCGACTTTCGCTGCCACCACTTTTTCGGTTCTGGTTCAGGTGATGGTTCTTGATCACCCGGATCCGAGAGCTTCTCGTTTTCCCAGTTCGCTTTCACCCGTTTCCAGCGATCGCTTTTCAATCTGATATATTGACCGGTGTATCGGTATACATCTTTTTCATAACGAGAGACACAATCCTCGATTTTCAAAAGCTGTGCCATTCGTGTACCACCTCTTTACATCCATGAAGAAATAATCGGTATCAAAAATGATGCGAGTAACGCTGAAATCGTCATTGCGACCGAACTGATGGCCGCTGCCTGATGACCATACTCCAATGACTTAGCTGTTCCGATAGCGTGAGAAGCAGATCCTAATCCAATTCCCCTCGCCATTTCTCCTTCTATTTTAAACCATTTGAACACATATGGGGCGATTAATACGCCGCCAATTCCAGCCACCATGACAAAAACAACAGCAATGGATGGAGTGCCACCAGTGACTTTTGAAATTTCCATCGCAACCGGTGTCGTGACAGACTTCGGCAACAACGAATAGATGACGTTGTCCGGCGGTCCGACCCACTTCGCAAATACGAGCCCAGATAAGATTCCGACCAATACACCTGTAAAAATACTGAGCATCAGCGGAAGCATATAACGAAGGATGATGCCCCGGTATATATAAAGCGGATAAGCGAGCGCCACTACGGCGGGCCCAAGCAGGTGGTCAATCCATTGTGCACCTTCCATATATGTCTCATATGGAATATCAGCTACTAGCAGGAATACGATGATGAGCGTTGTAGCTGTGATGATTGGTGTCGTGAATGGATGCCGTTTCTTTTTATACAGTTGGATGCCGAGTAAATATAAGCCAATCGTCAGTGCTGTGAAGAGTAGTGCTAGTAAACTATCAATCATATGAATCCTTCTTTACATCATTTGGCATCATCCATTCCAATACTTTGGCAGACAGCACCATTACTAGGATTGTACTGCCGAGCACCGCGGGGATGAGCAGGAGACCTTTCCCCTGGAATACAAATCCATATTCCATGACCCCGACCGTAACCGGTATGAAAAAGAGCGGAAGATGGGAAAGGAGGAAGTTGCACCCCTCCTGTACCCATTTCAACGGAAAAATTTTTGTCGTCAGTAAAATGAACAAGAGCAGCATGCCGAGAATACTCCCCGGTATCGGAAGGTCGAATGTATTCTGAATGAAGGTCCCGACAAGGTACAGGCCGTACAGGAGGAAGACCTGTAGAGTACCGATTATAATCTTTGACATATTTTTATTGGTCCTCCCCGAGTTTGAAACGCTCATATGCAACGTACTTCTGTTTTCTTTGCGGATGGATTTCATATAAGATGACTTCATCTACTTGCCAGGTGAGACCGTTGAGTTCATCTGGTTCCGGTAGCGGTTCAGTGACCTTCTCGTGCTGTCCACCCCATCTTTTTCCAATCGTGATGTGGGGTCGATACGGACGACTCGACGTTTCAAAACCGACTGATGCACAGCTCTCAGAGGTGCGCTTGTAAAGTTGGTCGAGTTGGTCGGACGGTTCGATACCAACCCAGCAGACACGAGGGGTTTTCGGATTTCCGAACACTCCGACGGAAGATAGCTCCAACTCGAACGGTTGGAAGTCAATCAGGTTTCCGTCCAGCTTGTCCGCTAGAACGCGCGCAGTTTCATCGGTCGTCGCCCCAAGGAAATTCAACGTAATATGAAAATCGCCCTCACTCGTCCATTTTTTCAGTGGAAGGATCGGTATTACTTTTTCCGCATAACGCTGGATGTTCGATTGTAGCTTTTCTGGAACCGGTACAGCCAGAAACATATGTCGATCCATTGTACAAAACCTCCATTAAATCTATTCATAAGTCTATCAGAAATAGGGAATGACTTGAATGTAAAGTGCCTTTTTCAAGACCGTTTAATTAGAGCCGTTTACTTGGATTTGATATACTAAGGAATGAAGTATCGTAAGCAAAGGACGTGTTGAACATGCGTGTTGTTAATAGTATAGCTGAATTGATCGGAGATACACCTTTTGTAAAATTAAACCGTCTCACTGATCCGAACGGTGCAGACGTTTATGTAAAATTAGAGTATTTCAACCCAAGCGGCAGCATTAAAGACCGTGCAGCCTATAACATGTTGGCGGTAGCGGAAGACAAAGGACTTCTGAAAGCGGGATCCACAATCATCGAACCGACTTCCGGAAATACAGGGATCGGTCTCGCGATGAATGCTGCAGCGAAAGGTTACAAAGCGATCATCGTCATGCCGGATACGATGACGAAGGAGCGTATCAATCTTTTGAAGGCATATGGTTCCGAAGTGGTTCTGACACCTGGTGACGATAAGATGCCTGGTGCAATTGCGAAAGCAAAGGAACTGGCGGATCAGATCCCGAACAGCTTCATGCCGATGCAGTTCGAAAACCCTGCTAACCCGGATGCCCATCGAAACACGACTGCTATTGAAATTTTGGAAGCCGCTAAGGAAATCGGTAAAAACTTCAAAACTTTCGTCGCACCTGCCGGGACAGGCGGAACAATTACAGGAACTGGTGAAACACTGAAGGAGCACTTGCCGAATCTCGAAATCAAAGTTGTCGAACCTGAAGGCTCTCCGGTATTGTCCGGCGGTAAACCTGGTAAGCATAAGCTTGTCGGAACGAGCCCGGGATTCATTCCGGACATCTTGAATCAGAACATTTACGACGAGATTATTCGAATCAAGGACGAAGAAGCGATTGAAACGACTCGTAAGCTCGCAAGTGAGGAAGGCATTTTAGTTGGACCGTCATCTGGCGCTTCCGTCTTTGCCGCACTACAAGCTGCGAAGAAGTTGAGCAGCGACGATGTTGTCATTTGTATGACATGCGACTCTGGTGAACGCTACTTGTCGAGCGACCTGTTTGACTTCGGTGAAGAGTAATAGATACCTTCAAGTGGCATTTGAATCGTCAGTCATCTCTAACAAGAAAACCCCCGATTTCCGGGGGTTTTTTACATATTAAGAGGATGGACTTGGACGAGCCGCGCCTTCCGGCAGCACTTTCAAATTGATGAAGAGCAGAATGAGGCCGATTGTCGTCATCGTACCGAAAAAGAAATAAAGGCCGAATAACGAGTGTGCATCGTATATGATTCCGCCGATGAACGTACAGAACCAGCTTCCGAGTCCGTTCCCCATCGAGCTATAGAGCGCAACCGCAGTCGCTTTCACATCGTCCGGTGCGATTTCCCTCACGTATTGGAGCGCAGCCGGAATGAAGAGACCGATTGAGAATCCTTGTGCGATCGTTGTTGCGTAGACGCCGACCAATGTCGGTTCTGTAAAATAATAGAACCAGCGGATGGACGAAATGAGCGTCGCTGCTATAAGGATTTTTTCGTATCCGAGTCTCCGGATCCACCCTCCGGACAGTTTCATGAAAGGTGCTTCACTCCCCGCCGCTAGCAAGAAAGCGATGCCGACACCAGCGAGGGTTCCGCCAAGCTCTTGAATGTAGAGACCGAAATAGAAGTTGTTTGAGTGAATCGGTCCAAATACCGAAAACGTCGTAAACAGGAACAGTATGAACTTCGGCATTTTGATGAGCCGGATGAATCCTGAGCGCAAGTCTACCTGCAAGGAGTTGCTTTCTTTTGGCATGGAAAGGACAAAGATCGTACAGATGAGCAGTGCCGCAGTAAAGCTGAAAAAGATCAGTTTGAGTCCCAGGGTTTCAGCTAATGAGCCCATCACAAAGACAGACACCGCGAACCCGACCGCTCCCCACAATCTGAAGTTACCGTAATCCTTTTTTGTCGCCATAACGTAGTTGAGCGTAATGCTGTCCGAAACCGGCACAATCGCACTCTGGAACGTCGCGAGCAGAATTGAAATGAGTATGAGACTGATGTAGGAGTCCATGACCGCGAACGGGATTGCAACGAACCCACTCATCGTTAGTGTAAAAATGAGGACCGCTCTCGGCCGCCTCGTATAGTCACATATGATGCCCCAAATCGGCTGCGCGATAATCATAACGACCGGACTGACGGACATGATCGCTCCGATTTGCGTTCCTGTGAGCCCGACATCCTGTTTAAGATAAACACTTAATAATGGAAAAAGCGTCCCGAAACCGAAGAAGATGAAAAAGTAAAAGAGACTGATATTCAATGGTGTGCGTTCTATTGATTTCATAAGCCCTCTCCTGTCTAAAACCGTATGTAATTACTCTGTCGATTGTAACGCACCCTTGGAAAAATGCAAGCGTGTAATGGTTGTTTATTTTACCAGTTAAATGTATGATTATGGAAAATAATTGAAGGAGGAATGTGTATTGTAATGAAGAGGTACCGAAATGAATCAAAAGAATTAAAGGTTATGAGATCATTAGGTTCGCGGATGGATCTAAGCGAACCTGATCGGAATTACCTTGTCAGTTTGGAAAAAGGTTATGAGGGCGAGTGCAAGTTTGATGGATTGATCGCCCCGTATTTGGATGGACGAATCCTACTCAATGACCTTCTGCTCGAGCATAAGAACACCGTTTTTCAGCTAGATTCGTTGCTCATGAGCTCATTGAAGATTATTTTGTTCGAAGTGAAAAACCTCGAAGGTGATTATTATTTGGAACGAGATTGCTGGTTTTTATCTACCGGTAAAGAGATCACGAACCCTCTGCATCAATTGCAACGAAGTACCATCCTTCTCCGTAATCTGTTAAAAGGATTGGGCATTTCACTCCCGATCGAATCCTATCTTGTATTTGTGAACCCCGAGTTCTACCTTTATCAAGCTCCTACGAATCTTCCAATCATTTTTCACCCCCAGTTGAATCGATATTTTACGAATATGCAAAAAGAACGATCGTTTTTGAAGAACCACCATTACGATATCGGGAAGCAGCTATTATCCCTCGAGTTGACCGATGCTCCCTCTTTTCGATTACCCAAATACGACTATTCCCTACTGAAAAAAGGAATCCAGTGCTTCGCATGTGGTGGGATGTATGGAGAGCTTCTCAAAACCACCTTAGTATGTAAAAACTGCGGTAGGACTGAAGGCTTTGAGCCAGCTCTTCTACGAACAGTCGACGAGTTTAAGTTGCTCTTTCCAGAAAGGAAGGTTACAACGAATGCAATTCATGATTGGTGTGGGATCGTGAAGAAAAGACTAACCATACGTAACGTTCTTACAAGGAACTACAGACTGATCAACAAAGGCAAATCATCATACTTTGAGGGGGAAATCAGTAATTCCACAGATTGATCATTATTTCTATCCTTCATTTGAACTCTTTCCCAATATGGAGGATAGAAAGGACCTCTTTCTATCCCTCATTTGAGCTATTTCCCAATATGGAGGATAGAAAGAACCGCTTTCTATCCTTCATTTGAACTTTTTCCTAAAATGGAGGATAGAAAAGACTGCTTTCTATCCCTCATTTAATCTCTTTCCTAAAATGGAGGATAGAAAGGACTGCTTTCTATCCTTCATTTGAGCTCTTTCCTAAAATGGAGGATAGAAAGAACCGCTTTCTATCCCTCATTTGAACTCTTTCCCAATATGGAGGATAGAAAGAACCGCTTTCTATCCCTCATTTGAACTCTTTCCCAATATGGAGGATAGAAAGGACCTCTTTCTATCCCTTATTTGAACTCTTTCCATCCATCATCATGATATTCTGCAGTATCGGAGGTCCAAATCCCTCAATAATGAAAAACCGAGTACATCCGTACTCGGTTCTCCGATTTGATCATTTTATTTTGCCAGTTCGTAGATGGCTTGCGCGTAGATCGCGGTTGCTTTCATCAGGTTTTCGATGTCGATGTACTCGTCCTTCTGGTGAGCCAATTCATCTTCGCCTGGGAACAGTGCGCCGAAAGCGACTCCTGCATCGAGTGAGCGGGCATACGTACCACCACCGATTGAAATCAGGTAGCCGTCTTCTCCTGTCTGCTCTTCATAAACGGACATCAGCGTCTTAATCAATGGGTGATCTTCCGGGACGTGGTGCGGTCCCAAATGCTCAATCTCTTTCAGTTCGTATCCGAAGCGAGCTCCTGCTTCCTCCAGGACTCCGCGTGTTCGCTCGAAATTGTGCGATACCGGGTAACGGAGGTTCATCCCGATCATGCCGCCTTCTTCAACTGTGTAACGCATGATTCCGGCGTTCAGCGTCAATGGTCCGCTCACTTCATCGGAATCAGCAATCTCCAACTTTGCCCCTTCTGTATCAGAAGTAAGGTACTCACTGACAAAGCGGATGAAAGAACCGCCGTCTCCTTCAAAGGAATATGCGGATAAAAACTCGGCCAAGAACAGGCCTGCGTTTTTACCAGTCTCAGGTTTACTGCCGTGCACCGAGATGCCTTCTAGCTTAAACGTAAATCGTCCATCTGACTCAACCACTTCACCCGTCAAACCGATATCCGCTAAGAACGAGTTAAACGAAGCTTCCACATCACTCGGTAAACCCGCAGCCACTGCTTCGGCATAGTCCGGAACCATGTTCAGCCTTCTACCAGAATCGAACGACACCAATCGTGCACCTTCACCGTCACCGGCCTCATCAACACTCGACTGCTTCCACTCGCAATCAAAGATTCCTTTTTCCGCGTAAATGATCGGAAAATCGGCGTCTGGTGCGAAACCAATCGTCGGCATTTCTTCATGCTTGAAGTAGTGCTTCACACAGCGCCAGTTGCTCTCTTCGTCAGTCCCGAAAATCATGCGAACGCGCTTGCTCACATCAAGTCCTAATTCCTTGACGATTTTCATAGCATAGTAGGCCGCCATCGTAGGTCCTTTGTCGTCGATTGCACCACGCGCGTAAATGCGCCCGTCACGGATTTCAGCTGCGAACGGATCTGAACTCCATCCATCACCAGCAGGCACAACATCCAGATGACACAGCACTCCAACGAGCTCTTCTCCTTCACCGAATTCCAGGTGACCCGCGTATCCATCAACATTTTTACTCGAAAAACCGTCCGCTTCCCCTTTTTCCAAAAAGTGCGTGAGAGCACGGTCGATCCCTTCCCCAAAAGGCGCTCCTTCCCTTGCACTCTCTGGATCGAGGACACTTTCAATCTGCAACAGCTCTTGAAGATCACGAATCAGATCGTCCCGGCGATTCTCCACTTCCTGCTTCCAATCAATCATGTGTTGACCCCTCCGTTCTTTTTACGATTCACTGCGAATTTTATCATACGTTTCCTTGTCACAAATGACGAATAGCCGAGCATTTCCTGGGATTGTCTCGTTCAACCGGCGATTGATGTCCATCTTATTTCCGTCTGCAATAAGTGTCGCACCTTCCTGTAATAATGAGGTAAACGCGTCCCGGTAAGTCTTCCATTCCGAGCGTGCCGGAATTTCGTAGATGTTGTCTCCAATTCCATGACTCATCAGCTGACTGAAGAGCTTGGAAATCCCGTTCGTAATTGCAGAACGGACGGCCAATCTCGAAATCGTTTCGTTGGATAAAATGAACTCGTCCACTTCCACGTGGCGGAAATTCTTGATATGCTCTTCGTTTAAAATTTCAACCGTACTATGTATTTCAGGTGAAATGCGCTCAATCGTCGTGACGATCAACAACGTTTTTCCATCTGTTAATAATGGATCCTGAATGGTGTCATCGGCAAACAACAGTACGCCAGCGGCTTCTGGCAGGTTCGCTTGCATCAACGTATCCTGGTCTGCCGCATCTCCTTTTACATAATGGACATGCTCATGTAAATATGGCGATTTTTTTAACTGATCGATGATGACGATTTCCCGGAACTTGTCCGTATGTAAAATCTCTTGGATCGCAAACTTCGCTTTCTGAGACCATCCGATAATGACGATGTGATTCTTTCCTTTATAGGTCAACAAACCTTCCTCCTTCCTACGTCTAAATGCACCAAAACCATCAACTACTTTACCAATGACGACTCCAATCAAGCCAATACCGACTATGTATAAAATCATCGCATAAACACGGCCACCGACAGATACCGGTGATATGTCCCCATACCCAACGGTTGTAACGGTCGTCATGACCCACCATAGCGAATCGAACAAGGTGGTGAATGTTTCGGGCTCAATCAAGACCATGACTAAGGTACTCATTACAACCATGACTAAACTCATGACGAAAAGTACCCAGTTACTGAGCTCGATGACCTTGACTCTTAACCATTTAAAAAATTGCACGGAATCCTCCTCCTTCCTCCTCAATGTTCCATCTACACTGAATTTCTGTTTTGAATTATTTACAGAATTATTATACAATATTTCTAATCAGGAGGTGGGGTTGAAGTCACATTATCCACTCTAAAATAGGGGATGGAGTGGAAGCAACATGTCATATGACGGACAGTCTCATCATATATCTTTAATCATCAGTTTCCGCCGATTGATAACGATTTATGCTAATGTACCTATTTATTCAAATAATTCAATAATTGCTTAACATCCACTTAACAATTATTGGGTACACTAACCATGAAGTCGTTAAATAAGGTAAGGAGTGGTTGTTTGAGTCATTCGACTGAACGTATGTTGAACCGTGTAAAGGCTATTTATATGTTTATTAATGAAAGTGGTCCGGTAACAACGCAGGAAATTGTCGACGAATTCGGAACGACAAAGAGAACGATTCAGCGAGATTTGAACGTACTAACGTATAACAACCTGGTAGAAAGCCCCACAAGAGGAAAATGGGAAACGACATCCAAAAGAGTAAAGATTGCACAATAACATCATAAACAAATGGAAAAGGAGCTGACCGTTGATGGCCAGCTCTTTTATTGATTTAAGACCTTTTATCTCGGTTGGACTTCTCGCAAGTCTTCCACGAGATGGTCTTTCACATGGTCCGGTACGATGATGTGTTCTGACGAGAGCTCCATGTTGTCTTCTAGTCTCATGTATCGGTTCGCGTCCGACATCAAGTTCGCCCAGAAACCTTCCGACAGTGAAAGACCGACGACTCTTCGAGTGTCCCAGTCAATGACGACATCCTGCACCTTACCAATCGTATCTCCGCTTTCCGTCTTCACTTTCTTATGGATAATGGATTCTGTTGCGAGTGAGTCGATTGGATCATGGTATTGTTGATCGATCCCGGAGATCCTTACCTTATCTTCACTCAGTTCCAATACACCCTTAAAGGAAATATAAAGCGTTTCGGTTGTAAAATTCTTCTCAAATGTATCTTCATCTGTTACAGGTGGCGTGTTCATTGCTGCTTGTCCACCCGTACTGTTCACCACATTATCCATCGACGTTTCCATTCGGTTATCCACCCGATCTTCATCAGGTCGTTTCTCCAAATATATTAGGTATTCTAAATCAAATGTTTTTTTGTTCAGGAGTATGTCCTCCACCTTGTGTTGAGGAGCCTCATCATATTCACTGCTGACAATCTTTTTGTTCAAGATGTCTTTTCCGAATATTAGCATATTGGATTCTCCTTTCGTTGGATGTTTTGATTAATACCCGACATTTTCGGGAATAAAACAACCAAGCAGAAAGGATGATAATGGAAAATTGGCAAACCCAAGCCTTGGCGCAGGCTGAGCCATAGTTGAACTTATACTTTTTTATCTTTCATGATCTAATTGTATCTTTTAGCTGTTCCAGTTCATCCTCTGTAAGTGGTCTGTATTCACCAGGGACAAGGGATGGATCCAGTTTCAATGCACCCATTTCCATCCGTTTCAAGTAAGTCACTTTTTTCCCAACGGCTTCAAACATCCGTTTCACTTGATGGAACTTCCCTTCCGTAATGACGAGCTCGATTTCAGATTGCTTGCCACTCTTCAAAATGTTCAAGTCGGCAGGCTTCGTCTCATACCCGTCATCGAGCGTGACACCTTTGCGGAAAGCGATCTGATCGTCTTGCGTGACTTCGCCGTCAATCCTTGCGTAATACATCTTCGGAACGTGTTTTTTAGGTGATAGCAGTTCATGCGCAAGTTGTCCGTCGTTAGTCAGCAAAAGCAATCCTTCCGTATCTTTATCCAGCCGCCCTACCGGGAAAGGTTCAAAACCAGCATCCTCGACATCCAGTAAATCAATCACGGTCTTATGGACGTGATCTTCGGTAGCAGAAATGACCCCATCCGGTTTATTCATCATCAGGTAAATATGTTTTACATACTCGACGACTTCTCCGGCGACGGTGACGACATCTTTATCTGGATCGACATGGGTTTTTCCGTTTTTCAGAGGTTCACCATTTACGTTCACAAGACCGTTTTTCAACAGCTTCTTCACTTCTTTACGGCTTCCGAAGTTCATATTGGCTAACAATTTATCGATTCTCAAAAGAGTTCCTCCCAACAATTGTAAAATAGTAGCTTAATTTTCAACGATGAGTGTATAATAAGTAAAAATAGTTCAAAAGGAGGGGTACCATTGAAACGCGCAATCGGACTACTTGCTACAGGACGAAAAAAACTAGGACATCCCGCACCGGTGCTGGATTTTTATACAAGTCCATTGTTTCAGAAATCTGTACAGTATGCAAAAGAGCATTATGATGCTTTTTATTTTTATAATGCCAAAGATGGACTACTATTACCCGATCAAGCACTAGAACCCTATGACCTTTCCATTAAGACTTTCTCCATCATGGAAAAGAAGGTTTGGGCTCGGAATGTCATTGATACTTTCCGTAAATATGAATCTCCTGATGACATTGTTGTTTATCTGCATGGTGGGAAAGTGTACCGAGACCATCTTGAACCCCAGCTTGAACAGAAGGGCTATGAATATAAGATCCCGATGAAAGGCCTTGGAATTGGTCAGCAACTCGCCTGGCTCGATGAGCAGCTTGCCAGGTAAAGAGACCTGGGCGAAGGTCAAGCCTTTGTTCCTCTTATTCTCTCTTTAAGTGTAAAAAAAGAAGGCCCGGTTAAAGGCCTTTTAGTTTGCTCGTGTTCTTCGACGTTTGAAGAATCGATTGATTTTATCACCGAAGATATGTTGTAGGAGCCCAGAGAAATGACTCATATATAAATATACTCCCGCTCCTGCAAACACACTTACTATCAATACTACGAATGAAGTGAATGTACTTTCGTAATCGGTCCCCACGAGTGCTTCCATCGCCCACTTCGTAACAACGACCGCCAATACCATCAATCCGATGAATATCCCGATCAGAATAGACCGTTTGAAAACAGGACGGAATGAATAGTTTGCTGCACGTTTGATGATGATCAAGTTGATCGTGATCGATAAGGCGTACCCCAGGTTCGTACCTATAACAGCACCGAGAATACCGAAGTTCGCAATCAATACATAGTTCAAGCTCAACTTTACGAAGATTCCTGTCAGTAGGCTGTAGACAGCGAATCGTTGTTTGTTGATCCCTTGTAAAATCGCGGCTGTCACCGTGAAGAGTGCAAATAAGATCGCCGTTGGTGCATACCAGGAAAGGACAAACCCTCCGATTTCAATATTGTTGTTAAAAAGGAACGAGTAAGCTGGCAGACCGAGAATTGCTAAGCCGATTCCAGCTGGCACTGTCAAAAATAGGATGATTTCAAAGATTTTCGTAATCTGATTGTGCAGTACAGGAAAATCTTTTTTCGTATATAAGGTCGTTATCAATGGGATGACCGTAAGTGCCACACCCGTTGATAAAGAAACCGGAATCATGATCAGCTTTTGTGTATACGTCTGCATGACGGCGTAGAAGTTTTCCGCTTTCCCTTGATCAAAGCCTAATCCTTGTTGCAACGCGTTTGTAATGGTGAACATATCGATCAATTGATAAAGCGGGATTGCAAGTCCTACTGCCACGAAAGGAACGGCATACGTAATCAGTTCTTTATAGATTTTCGGCAGTGGAATTTTGTGATCCACACTGTTTCTCATCATCTTGTTCAAGTGAGGGCGACGCCTCTTCCAGTACCAAAGCAGGACGAGTAATGAGGACATCGCACCGATCGTTGCCGCGAAGGTCGCGAATCCGACCGCTGTACTCACTTCACCTTTGAAAATGATAATGACCAAAAACGCACTGATCAGAATGAAGCTGACACGGACGATCTGCTCAACCACCTGGGAAAGTCCTGTCGGTCCCATCGATTGGAACCCCTGGAAATACCCTCGGATCAAGCTCATGACCGGAACGATAATCAACGCAGTAGATACAAGCTGGATGACCATTTGCACGTCTTCAACCGTATTTCCTTTGGCTCCATTTCTGTTAACAAGGAATTCGGCAATCCAGCCGGACAACGAGAATAACGTCAGGAACGTGATAATTCCGCTGATGGACATGAACAGAAGACCGGATCGTAACAGTCTCCTGCCGGTTACATAATCGCCCATCGCATTATATTTTGAAACGAATTTGGAGACAGCTAAGGGTATACCTAGTGTCGATATACTCAAGAAGACGGTGTAAGGTACATAGGCATAGCTGTATAAAGCTCCGCCTGAGGGTCCGCCTCTCTCTACTAACCACTCAAACGGGATGACGAAAATCAACCCTAGAAATTTAGAAAAGAAGGTAGCCGCTGTTAGAATCAGCGTACCACGGATCAGTTTTGACATATATACTTCCAACTCCCAATGCCATTCACATGTAATCTTATGTATTTTACCATAGTATGATAGCTTTCGCGAAAGCTTTTCCTATCTTAACGGTTGAGCCTTCATTCGTGTTCATTTTCTTTTCCTATTAAACATGGTATCTTACAATGGAACGAACGAAAAGTAGGTGCAATTATGAAATACGATGTCCTCATTATCGGAGGCGGTCCGTCAGGGCTCATGTCAGCTGTTGCAAGTGCTTCGAACGGTGCCTCCGTTTTACTAGTCGATAAAGGAAGTAAACTCGGTCGGAAGCTTGCAATTTCTGGCGGCGGACGATGTAACGTCACGAACCGCTTGCCGATTGACGAAATCATCAAGCATATTCCGGGTAACGGAAAGTTTTTATACAGTGCGTTCAACATTTTCAACAACGAAGATATCATTGCGTTCTTTGAAGGGCTCGGCATCCAGTTGAAAGAGGAAGATCACGGCCGGATGTTCCCTGTCAACGATAAGGCGCAGTCGGTTGTCGATGCAATGCTCAATAAGATTCACGAGCTTAGTGTGAAAATCCGCACGAATACACAGGTCGAGAAAGTGATTTATGAGGATGGTGCCGCGAAAGGAATCCTCTTAAAGGATGGTGAGAAGATTCAGAGCGATGCGGTCATCATCGCCGTTGGCGGGAAGTCAGTTCCACATACCGGTTCCACTGGGGATGGCTACGCATGGGCAGAAGACGCCGGTCATACGATTACAGAGCTCTATCCGACAGAGGTGCCGCTTACTTCCAATGAACCGTTCATCAAGGACAAAACGTTGCAAGGATTGTCCTTGCGAGATGTTGCGCTTAGCGTGTTGAAGCCGAACGGTAAACCGATCATCACCCACCGGATGGATATGATTTTCACACATCTCGGCATTTCAGGTCCAGCCGTGTTGCGGTGCAGTCAATACGTCGTAAAAGCGCTCAAGAAGAGCAAGGACGGCTATGTGACAATGCAGATCGATCTTTTCCCGGCCAAAAATGAAGAGCAGATCTTCCAGGAACTGATGAAGATGCTGAAGGATGAGCCGAAGAAGGCAATCAAGAATGCATTGAAGGGTTGGATTCCTGAGCGTTACCTTCACTTTTTACTGGACCGGGCGGGGATTCCGCTTGAAACAGTCTATTCACAGCTGTCGCATTCGGCTTTACGGGACTTTGCGGGACTCGCGAACGGCTTTACATTCAAGGTCAATGGAACGTTGCCGATTGAAAAAGCGTTCGTAACCGGCGGTGGAGTGTCAACGAAAGAAGTGGAGCCGAAAACGATGCGTTCGAAATTCGTACCGAACTTGTATTTCTGTGGTGAAATTCTGGATATCCATGGCTACACAGGAGGCTATAACATTACCTGCGCCTTCGTTACCGGTCATCTTGCTGGAACGAATGCCGCAGCAGACCGCTCATAGGGGGAAAAGTGACATGCTCAATCGGAGAGGCGATTATGCGTTAACGACGGATCGAGCTGCAATGGACGTCGCGTTCGTCCATCGGTTTTTACATGAAGATTCCTATTGGGCAGGCGGGATCGATTACGGGACGGTAGAGAAATCCGTCCAGAATTCGCTCTGTTTCGGGATTTTCACTATGGATGGAGAAAACGATGCGTTGGGAAAACAAGTCGGATTCGCACGTGTAATTACCGACTATGCGACGTTCGGATACCTGGCAGATGTGTTTGTTACAGAAAGCAACCGAGGTAAAGGGCTGTCCAAGTGGATGATGGAAGAAATCATGGCATATCCCGATTTGAAGCGATTACGTCGTTTGATGCTCGTGACGAAAGATGCGCAAGGCTTGTATGAGCAGTACGGATTTGAGATTTATGACAACGAGGATCAAGGCTTGATGGGCATTCGCCGGAAAGCTGAGGACGTATACCAGGAGGGCTGACTTATCGCGTCAGCCCTAATTCTTTCACATCATCCAGCTGTCCGTTACGGTAGTAGCACTTGAATTCAAGTGGTTCGCAGCTCTTTATCATGTCAGGGAGGAAATGACGGATATTGCTCACTACGCCATAGTTATCTTCCTCTAAAACCCAGTCGATTTCTTTCCAATCGAGGATCCCCTCGTCCATTTTAAGAGGGGTGTGATAATCGATTTGTGGATCCAGATGTGTGATGAACACGTGCATTCCACCTTTGTTGATGCCATCCACGTTCCAGGAAACGATGCCCGTATATTTAGGATATTGAATTTGGATCCCTGTTTCTTCCATCACTTCACGGATCACGCTTTGTTCGGGTGTTTCTTCGGGCTCGAGTTTCCCTCCCACGCCGTTCCATAACCCTTTGGTAGGTGCTTTCACACGGTTCAACATAAGGACTTCTGAGCCTTTTAAGATAAAACAAATACAATAGGGGATCATCTACTCACTTCCAGACAGGTTTTTTACCAGTCTACCACTGCCCCCTATTTTTACAAGGTCATTTTTTGTACAAGATCATAGCCGAAAAACTGTAAAGAGATTCGAAGTCTTCCGTCTCTTCATCGGCTGCGATTGAGACCTGATACTGGATTTCAACGAATTTCGATTGCTGTAATTCGGCCAGAAATCCGTTCACAGCTTCCTCAAGGTCCTCTTCATGTTCCGCTTCGAAAATTTTCACCTGCAACATAAAAACACCCCCAGGGAATTCCACTTTTAATAGTAAAAATTCACCCGAGAGTGTTCAAAGTCCTTTGACGAAAGCCTTCTACTTTTGTCAGGATACCTTAACGTAATATATGAATTTCTTCGTTTTCTTTTTCAGGATGCGCGCTGCCATTGCTGCCGCTATTTTCGATTCAGCGATGACGACAATGTCACGATCGCAAATTTCCCCTTCCTTCGACGTTCGTGGAAGGTAGGATAACGGGATGTTCTTTGTGCCCACGTGAAACGGATTTCGGTGAGACAATTGGTAATCCCGGATGTCGATCATGCAATATTCATCGAGCGCATCTTGCTCTAACGTTCTGAGCTTCATATAAGGAAGTATATAGGAATAAAGGACGTATGCTGTTGCAACCAGCAAAATCATTTCCCATATCATTTGGTTCACTTCCCCTTTCTCTGTCCTTTTACTTGGTGTCGCCTTCCCACTCAAGCATGCCACCAGTCATGTTCATCACTTTGTAGCCTTGCTCTTGTAAGAAGAGACTTGCATTTTCACTGCGTCGGCCGGAACGGCAAACCATGATATGCTCTTTGTCTTTTTCGATTTCTTCCATACGATCCGGGATTTCAGAAAGACGGATATGCTTTGCGGCAGGTATTTTACCGGCTGCAACTTCTTCATCTTCCCGAACATCTATGATGGAGATGTCTTTTCCTTCTTTCAATAGCTTGTCAACTTCTTCAGGTGTGATTGTTCGAACTGTGTAGTCCTCCATTTTGAAATCATTCCTTCCATCTATATTCGCTTTATTGGTTTATTGTTTGTTTATCCGTCACTTATTTTACGAACTTCACTAAAAAAAGTAAAGAGATTGATTTTGTGTGGAGGGGTTTTAGAAAAATAGAGGGTGGTTTTAGAAATTTTGGGTGTGGTTTTAGAAATTCGGGGTGAGGTTTTTGAAAAAACAGTGTTGGTTTTAGAAAAAACGGCGTCGGTTTTTGAATTCGGTAAAATAGACCCACAAAAAATGAAGCTCCCTGTTCCAGGGAGCATCCAAATGTGTACCCGGCACCATCCGAAAGTCCTTGCCCCACAAGGGTTCTTTTGTGGTACCTGACACCGTTCAAAAAGGATTGCTCCGCTCTGGAGCAATCCTATCCTTATAATGATTAATTTTCGCTACCGGATCATCGCACGATTCCGCCTGTTCTCTTTTCGGGCTGGTGCGGTTTCATACAACCGCTTCTCCTCCTCGGTTTCAGGCAGGACACCTGGTACGGCGATCGGTTTTCCATTCGGGTCCACTGCCACCATCGTCAAAAACGATTCGGTCGTCAACGTTTTCTCGTTCGTCAACAGATTGTCGGAGTAGACCTTGACGTACACTTCCATTGATGACCGACCAGTGGATGTGACAAATGCCTCTAAACTCAGTGCATCCCCCACCTTAGCGGAAGAGAGAAAATCGACAGAGTCGATCGAGGCTGTCACCACTACACTATTCGAATGTTTCATTGCAGATAATGCAGCGATCTCATCAATGTAAGACAGCACTTTTCCACCAAAAATCGTTTGTAAATGGTTCGTGTCTGGTGGTAAAACCAATTTCGTCTGAATCGTCCTTGATCGTTGAACTGGATAAGATAAAGCCATGTTGATTCCTCCTCTTCAAAAATAAAAAGCATCTTCTCTAAAAAAGAAGATGCCGTCTATAGTCGAAGAGGATCGGATCCAAAGTTACATCGTCTATTCACGAAACACCCTCCTATCTCCCGTAGGATCAATGTGTTCTTCCTTATGGCAGGTCTCCTGGCTTGGTGTCATCAACCCTCTACACCTTCCCATTCTGCTGAATACAGAACAGTGGTCAATCGTAAAGGATTTCAACCTCACAGTGGCGGGACCGCGCCGGACTCGCACCGGCTTCCCTTTTAAGAGGAGCGACAGATCGTCACCCTCACCATAAAGCAGAGTATTATGTTTACACCCCTCTATCATATCATAAAAGTGCCAGGTACCAATCAAAAGCCCTTGCCCCGCAAGGGTTCTTTTGCGGTACCTGGCACCGTTCAAAAAAAGGATTGCTCCGTCTGGAGCAATCCTTTCGTCATTGTGATTAATTTGCGACGATGTTGACCAACTTGCCTGGTACGGCGATGACTTTGCGGACAGTCTTTCCTTCGATGTTTTCTTTCACTTTGTCGTCGGAAAGTGCGATTTCTTCCATTTGTCCTCTATCTGCATCGGTCGGTACCAACAACTTCGCGCGTACTTTTCCGTTGATTTGAACGACGATTTCCACTTCGTTCTCCGTCAACTTCGACTCGTCGAATGTTGGCCACTCGGCGTATGCAATCGATCCGCTGTGTCCTAACTTCTCCCAAAGCTCTTCGGTAATATGAGGAGCAACCGGAGACAACAATTGAACGAATCCTTCCATCAATGGTTTCGGCAACACATCTTGCTTATACGCTTCGTTGATGAAAACCATCATTTGTGAGATTCCGACGTTGAAGCGCAACTCTTCGAAGTCTTCGCTTACTTTTTTCACCGTTTGGTGGTATACGCGCTCGAAGTCTTCGGAAGCCTGAACGTCCTGGATTTTACCAGAAATCGAGCCATTTTCTTCGACGAACAAACGCCATACACGATCTAAGAATCGGCGGGATCCGTCCAATCCGCTCTCAGACCACGCGATGCTGGCATCCAATGGTCCCATGAACATTTCGTACAAACGCAATGTGTCCCCACCATGGGATTTCACGATGTCGTCCGGATTCACGACGTTCCCTTTCGACTTACTCATCTTCTCGTTGTTTTCGCCAAGGATCATGCCCTGGTTGTACAAGCGTTGGAACGGTTCCTTCGTCGGAACAACACCTACATCATATAAAACTTTATGCCAGAAGCGCGCGTACAATAAGTGAAGGACCGCGTGCTCCGCGCCACCGATGTACAAGTCAACCGGAAGCCAGTGCTTCAACTTCTCTTCAGACGCTAACTGATTGTTATTGTCTGGATCGATGTAACGCAAGTAGTACCAGCAGCTTCCAGCCCATTGCGGCATCGTGTTCGTTTCACGACGACCTTTTTTACCCGTTTCCGGATCGACGACGTTCACCCACTCTTCAATGTTTGCAAGCGGTGATTCACCTGTTCCGGAAGGCTTGATGTTGCTCGTTTTCGGAAGTGTCAACGGCAGTTCCTCATCAGGCACCGCGCTCATCGTGCCATCTTCCCAATGGATAATCGGAATTGGCTCTCCCCAATAGCGCTGACGGCTGAACAACCAGTCACGAAGACGATACGTGATCTTCTTCTCACCTTTGTTGTTCTCTTCCAACCACGCGATCATTTTCGCAATCGCCTGTTCCTTGTTCATTCCGTTCAAGAAATCGGAGTTGACGATTTCGCCATCTTCCGTATACGCCTCTTTCGAAATATCGCCACCTTTTACAACTTCAACGATTGGAAGCTCGAATTTCGTAGCGAATTCGTAATCGCGCTCATCGTGTCCTGGAACCGCCATGATGGCACCCGTTCCGTAGCTCACTAATACGTAATCCGCGATCCAAACCGGGATTTGCTCTCCATTCGCAGGATTGATTGCGTAAGCACCTGTGAATACTCCGGTCTTTTCTTTCGCAAGCTCGGTACGCTCCAAATCACTCTTCGTGCTGATTTCTTTTTTGTACGCTTGGACCGCTTCTTTATGCTCAGGTGACGTAATTTCGTCCACATATGCGTGTTCAGGCGCCAATACCATGTACGTTGCACCGAACAACGTGTCAGGACGGGTTGTGAAAACAGTCACCGCTTTGTCGGAGTTCGCGATATCGAACGTGATTTCCGCCCCTTCTGAACGGCCAATCCAGTTACGCTGCATTTCCTTTAAGCTTTCCGGCCAGTCCAACTCTTCAAGGTCTTCCAACAAACGATCCGCGTACGCCGTAATCTTCAACATCCACTGCTTCATCGGCTTTCGGATGACCGGATGTCCACCGCGCTCACTTTTCCCATCTATCACTTCCTCGTTCGCAAGCACCGTCCCCAATGCCGGGCACCAGTTGACCGGAACTTCGTCGATGTACGCCAAGCCTTTTTTATATAATTGTAAAAAGATCCACTGCGTCCACTTGTAGTAGTTCGGGTCCGTCGTATTCACTTCACGATCCCAGTCATAGGAAAAACCTAATTCCTTGATCTGACGGCGGAACGTGTTGATGTTCTGTTCGGTAAAATCAGCCGGGTCATTCCCTGTATCCAACGCATATTGCTCCGCTGGAAGTCCGAATGCGTCCCAACCGATCGGATGAAGAACGTTGTACCCTTGCATCCGCTTCATTCGTGCGACAATGTCAGTCGCCGTGTATCCTTCCGGATGCCCTACGTGAAGACCAGCACCAGACGGATACGGGAACATATCCAACGCGTAGAACTTTTTCTTGCCTGGTTCGAATTCTGTTTTAAACGTTTTGTTTTCTTCCCAATACGATTGCCACTTACGCTCGATTTTTTGATGATCGAAAGCCATTTTCAAGCCACTCCCATTCATTTTTATGTGTTTAAGTATGATTTCTCGTGATTTATGAAAAATTGGGGGATGAAGAGCACCCATTTGCCGCTTAAGTAAGTACGGTTTTAGAAAATTGGACGTTGGTTTTGCAAAAAAGGGGTGAGGTTTTAGAAATATCACCCTTCGTCTTGCAAAAATTACCTCATGTTTTGTAAAAATAAGGGGCCGTTTTTTAAATCATGACCTTCTTACTACGCCCCGCCCCAAGAACCAGAAGCTTATCAACTTCCCTCTGAGGAAAGAGGAGCGATGAGGTCAAGGCGTCGCAGTTCCGAGGACCGGAGTTTAGTTTGACCTAAATGAGGACTGGAGGAACAAGACAACGCAGAGATCAGAAGCTCATCTTTCCTCAGAAAATAATAAAACCTCCCGCCACTGATCTAAACATCAGGGACGAGAGGTTGAATAAACAATACTCCCGCGGTACCACCCGCAATTAGTACACAAAAAGCGTGCACTCACTCAAGCTCCTTATCGCGGAGAAACGATAAACGCTACTTCGGATGTTCACGTTTATGGCTCGGAGGCGAGTTCAAATAGCGTTCGGGTTGGCTTTTCAGCAGCCGCCAACTCTCTAAGACCGTTGACTATTTTACTAATCCTCTTCTTCGCCTTGAATTTGTGAAGAATGTAATTTGTATTGTATGCAGATTCTCAGAAATTGTCAAGGTTTTTTCTGAAAATGGACATCTATCATGATGGGCGTTTTGACCCGTTTTTATACATCTTCGAAGAAATCTTCTACCATCTTTTTATACGTGTAAAAGAACGCTGGTACCTCTACGTCGTCCAGTCCTACGAACGCATTCTGTGCGACACTTCGGTAATACCAGGTCTGCTTCGCCTTATCCCCTTTGAACTTTTCCCAAATCGCGTCGCCATCCGCATCAAAGGACTCCATCACACTCCGGAGGTTGTCGAGCTTATCAGCGACAATCAGAGCTTTCACCTCGAACGGCGCATCCTTTATGTAATCCACTGTATGCTGCTTCCGCTCTATCCACGTTTTACTTTTATCCTCGGTATTGCCGCGGACGATTTCCGCGACACGCACACCGAAATCACGCACGATGTCGTCGAACTCTAACTCTGTATCTTCAACGGCATCATGCAGATAGCCGGCAATGACCACATCGTCTGATAGACCGGCTTCCTTCAACGTATGAGCCACCGAAATTGGATGGACGACGTAAGGTTCGCCGGACAGTTTCCGAATTTGTCCTTCGTGTACTTTCTTCGCCAACGCTTCAGCGCGCTCTACTTTTTCCATATCCATCCCCCTCCAACAATGCTCGTATTCGTCAGTTTCATCAGCATCAATGTCAGAATAAGCCAAATCGCACCTGCTGTAAAACCACCGAGCACATCAGTCGGAAAATGTACCCCTAGGTAAACCCTGCTGAAGCCGATTAACCCGATGAACATCCACGTCAGCACGAGGACATAACCCGCCTGTATCCCTTTATTGCGCAAGTATTTCCAAAGCAAGTAACCGAGGAAACCGAAGAACGCAGCGGAATTCATCGCATGTCCGCTCGGAAAACTTAAGCCCGTTTCATGGATGAGCGGCCACTCATCCGGTCTCGTCCGATGGTACACCGACTTCAGCCACTTGTTCACTTCACGAACCCCGATTAGATTGAACACGACGATTAGTGATAGCTTCGGATTTTTTACCAAAAGGAAAAACACAATCAGTATGTACATCAATGGAAAAGATACGTGCTTCGATCCGAGGTCTGTCACAAACAGCATTGCTTCTGTCAGCCAATCTGAACGCATTTTCCAGACACCGTGCATGACAACGAAATCGAAGCTGGTCAACGTTGTATGATACACCCCGAAAAAAAGAAAAATGATAAGTAAAACAGACCCGCCTAATAAAAGCTTTAGCCAACTTCCCATTGTCCCACCCCTTCCCTAATAGTCTATTTCAATCCCGGAAAAATATTTTTCTATAGAAAAAACCGTCCGAGGACGGTTTTGTTATGCGACTTGAGAACTTGCTTCAGGAACGATTTTACGATCATAAATAAACGTGATGATAAGACTGACAATGAGCAAAAAGAACACGACGTAGAACATGGACTGGATCCCGTTAAAGTCGACAATCAACCCGCCGACGATCGGTCCGAACATCCGCCCACCTGTCGCGGTACTATTCACGACACCCTGGTAAAAACCTTCGCGTCCCTTAGGCGCAAGATCACCCGCAATCGTCGGAACCGCTGGCCAAACGAGCATCTCTCCGATTGTCAAAATGATCATCGCAGTCATGAGACCCATAAAGATATTCGCTTGAGAAGCGACCAGGAAAGAAATCATGAAAATGCTGATCCCTACAATGATCTGCGTCTTCGTCACACGCAACCAATTTTTCACGATAAAAGCAAGGAGCGGCTGTCCTAACACGATGATCGCGCCGTTCACCGTCCACAACAAACTATAGTGGCTCAAAGAAATGCCGATGTCCTGCGTGTAAGAAGCAATGGTCGACTGCCACTGCACGTAAGCGAGCCAGCAGATGAAATACGCAGCACAAAGCCAGATAAGTGCTCGGAAACGCGTGCGGCTCTTAATGACGAATCGATCATCCAGCACATTTTTGATAACAGGTTCAACCGACCGATGCGCAAGGCTACGATACCCGAAAAACGCCAACAGGAAGAAAGCGACGTACATGATTGCATTTCCGATGAATATCCACTGGAAACTTAACGATGCGAGCAAACCTCCAGCTGCAGCACCGACAGCGACACCGACGTTTTGCGCCACATAAATGGCGTTGTACGCTTTCCGTCCACCTTCTTTCCAGACGGTCCCGGCATATGCATACATAGACGGAAACACCATTCCGCCACCAAATCCGAGCGTGATCAAGAAAATCATATATGGATAGAAACTATGGAAAAAAATGAGTCCTATAGAACTGCCAAAGGTGATGGCAATCCCAATCAAAATCGAGCGATATCCCCCCACCCGGTCGAACAGTGCACCGCCGATCAAGTTCCCGATGACACCTGCTCCTGCATTCCCCATCAGCACAAGACCGGCAAGAGTCAACGACTTTCCGAGGTGATCATGTATATAGACTGTATTCAATGGCCACAGAAATGAGGAACCCGTGACATTGATGATCATCCCGATGATTAATAACCAAAGATGCTTCGGCACCTTCAACGACCTCCGTTCAATCGGTTCAATGTAAAAATTTATGTAATCGAACCATAGAAATTGTATTCCTTTTTGAAGTGGAGCGCAATTGTTTTTTTCTGCCTCCAGACCGGTTTGGCGAGGGTCCTGTGACCGTGCTAAAATAGGGCTATCTTAAGAACTTGGGGATCAGAAAGGAAAGCTTATGTCGATACCTTCTCATTTTGGAGATAAACGTTACTATACATGGAACAAGCACTTGAAAGAACATTTTGGAGAAAAAATCATCAAAGTGCCGATTGACGGTGGATTCGACTGTCCGAACCGGGATGGAACCGTCGCGTCAGGTGGATGCACGTTCTGTTCACAAAGTGGATCTGGTGATTTTGCCGGAGACCGCCGAGACGATCTCGTTCAGCAATTCCACACGATCAAGGACCAGATGCACCGGAAATGGAAAAACGGAAAGTACATCGGGTACTTCCAGGCGTTCACGAATACCCATGCCCCTGTTGAAGAACTGCGCGAGAAGTTTGAAGTGATTCTCGAGCAGGAAGGCTTCGTCGGATTGGCGATTGCAACGCGTCCAGATTGTCTTCCGGATGATGTTGTTGAATACCTGGCAGAGTTGAATGAGCGCACGTATCTTTGGATTGAACTAGGGTTGCAGACCGTCCACGAGGAAACGGCTCAGCTCATCAACCGTGCGCATGATTACGCCTGTTACGTAGAAGGCGTTAACAAGCTGCGGAAACACGGTATCCGCGTTTGCTCTCACATCATTAACGGGCTACCGCAGGAGACCCCCGAGATGATGATGAAAACCGCACGGGAAGTAGCAAAGCTTGACGTGCAAGGTATTAAGATTCATCTTTTACACCTGTTAAAAAAGACGCCGATGGTGAAGCAGTATGAGAAAGGCTTAGTGGAGTTTCTTGACTTTGATACGTACGTCAAGCTTGTGTGTGATCAGCTTGAAATCATCCCTCCGGACATGATGATACACCGATTGACCGGTGACGGCCCTGCTGAACTGATGATCGGACCGATGTGGAGCATGAACAAGTGGAAAGTGCTCAATTCGATCGAGGCAGAATTAGAGCGACGCGATAGCTATCAAGGGAAATATTATGAGCCAGCCGAGGTGTCCACTCCATGAATTTGAGCCGAATTTTACCTTTTACAAAAGAACTTTTGGAGAAAGTCGTGGAGCCAGGCGGAGTGGTCGTCGATACGACGGTCGGCAACGGGCATGACACGGTCTTTTTAGCGGAACTGGTCGGGGAAGAAGGCCAAGTGTACGGATTCGATATCCAGAAGCAGGCGGTGGAGAACACGCTTGAACGCTTGAAGGACAATGGATTGGCAGAAAGAGCGCAAATCATGTTGAAGAGCCATGCGGAAGTGAAAGAAGTGTTGCCAGCAGAGTACCATGGAAAAGTTGAAGCGGCGATTTTCAACCTCGGTTACTTACCTGGTAGTGACAAAGAAATCATCACGAAGCCGGATTCGACGCTGCAAGCAATTGAAGCTCTGCTTGAGATTTTGAAGCCTGGCGGATTAATCATCCTTGTCGTCTATTACGGACATGAAGGCGGCATTGAAGAGAAAGAGCGCTTGATGCAGTACTTGACTGAACTTGATCAAAAGAGAGCGCACGTCCTCCAGTACCAATTCCTGAACCAGAAAAACAACCCACCGTTTTTGGTAGCCGTCGAAAAAAGAGCATAATTTTCATATTGAGACGATTGGACAACCAATCGTCTTTTTCATTGAAACTTTTTCCATATTCAGTTCGTAGGACAAGATGAATGAGGAGGTTAATAGAATGAACAAATATAGAAGGATATTGAGTATTATCATGTCCACCTCTATTTTGACTGGTTGTTCGTTTTCCGGTCATGAAGAGGTTAAAGAGGAAGTTGTAAAATCTGAGATCAAGGAGAGTAGCTATTCACAGTTTACGAGTGAGGACGGAAAAGTCCAGTTCTCCCTTGTGAATAATGGTTCCTTCAAAGAGGATATCCTTTCAAGAATTCACAAACAAACTCTAGCAGCTTATGAGGAAATCCTAGCATTAACCGGACATGAGATAGAAGAGGAAAAAGAGATTCTTATTCAACTAGAAGAAGGTCGTGGAATTTCCATGTATATGCATGGCAGCATTAAGCTTCACAACATTGGAGAGCAGAATGAATTTCTCGTTCACGAATTAGTCCATGCGTTATTGGGGTACGATTATCAAAATGCAGGTTATTTTACTTTAGACGGTTTAGCGATGTACTTGGATCGACAGATTACCGGTCATCTACCTCCAAATTATTTCGGTCATTCCAGTCATGAGGTGATGAACTACTTAAAAGAAAATGGTGCTGTTATTCCTTTGGAAGCTGTCGTCCATCCTGAAAAACGCGCTTAAACTAAACGACTATCGAAACGAGGGTATTGACCGCTGGTTATTTTACATACAATCCGATTCCTTTTCCACCTATCTCATTGAGGCGTACGGCATGGAAAAATTCATGGAGATCTATAATGTGGTGGGATTGGAAGCACAGGTAAAGCAGACATACGGGAAAACCATACGTGAAATAGAACAGGAATGGAACACATTCTTGAGCAAACACGGTACCAATGAGAACATTTCAGCCTCATTACCAGAATATTTTCGTGAAAAAGTGGCGAATTATGAATATCAGGAAAATCCATAAAAAGAGGGCTGATCTATAACGATCAGCCCTTTCCTTATTCAAGAGGATGTTTTCACTTTCCGGTACACGAAGCTGTTCCAGTAGAAGTAGTATGCGGGGAGACCGCCTGCGCGCATCAACTTTTTAAAGACAGACTGGACTTCAGGTTGGTTCCTTACCTTCGTATCAGTGGAATAGATGCCGAGCAAGCCGCGCGTAATTAACGAGTGGAACTTCGAGTGCGGTAGTTGCCGCGCCGCTTCATCCGCTTTATTGAAAAAGTGGAGCAGTCGATCCATCATTTCTTCCTTGGACTCATAATAGAAGCAGAAATTGAGATCGCCTCCCGCTTTATCCTCCTCCTGATCAATGAGATAGTCCATCATGATATGGAGTCCTTGAATCCACGGGAAATAGCCTTCTTTAATTTTTACAACCAAATCGCTCGAAATGTTTTCATTCGTCGCATAAGAAACAAGACAAAAAATCCCGATGGTCGACCCGGCACAGGCAGAAAATTCGTACCAGCTCATCGGTGGCAGCTGTCCCTCATTGTCCTGATGCCATTGCTGCAAGCGAGGCACCCGCTCCTCATGCACGACGTGCTTATGTATTTGCAGATTGCTGTAATGCACCTCCAGCTCAATCAAGGCATCTGCAATCGCATCAAAACTCGGTAAAGCAGCTAAAACCTTCTGGCACGTCTGGACGAGGTCATGCAAGTACCCGCCGTCGTTCTGATCTTCCCGTAACGCGTAGTAATTTTCAAGCTCCGCACCCGGGGTCAAAGCAT
Source organism: Rossellomorea aquimaris (assembly GCA_020524245.1). Lineage (GTDB taxonomy): Bacteria > Bacillota > Bacilli > Bacillales > Fictibacillaceae > Pseudalkalibacillus. Next base: position 671,379 of record JAIVLN010000001.1, read on the forward strand.
GCTCCATGGAACGGTGCAACAGAGCAAAATCCTCCGGATCGAGAGAAGTGCTACGGTCACACAGATTATCCAGATAATCGCTAATCGTCTGGTACGCAACAATGAAACGGATGACTTCTCCTTTCCAAGTACCATCCGCTGAAAGCAACGAATAAATGCCGCCTCCCTCACAATGGAACGTTTTCGAACCGATGCTTTCCAACGCCTGGGTCCTCAGTTCATCATTCGGAATATGTTCCGCTCGCTCTTTCCAGAAGTTCAATTCTTCATGGACATAGGGAAGGACTTGTCTATAAATTTTGTTCATCAACGACCATGGCTGTGACGGTACGTTCATGCCATCACTCCTTAAAGCTATTTTCTCGTACGATTAGATTCAGTTCGACGTACTGATGGATGTATTGGAAAACGAGCTCCCGCTCAGGATCATTCAACACTTCATGATAGAGCGATTGCCATTCTTTGTACGCCTTCTCCATCAAGTTTAAGCTGTCGAACCAATCTCTGACACGCTGTTTATCTACAATCAAATCGTTACCGCCTTGCACGACGAGTAACGGGATCTCTGGGAACCGGTGAATCGATTGGAACGCGTCCTTCATCGCCCTCATCAACTCACGATACCATCTGATCGATACTTTTTTCACAAGTAAAAAATCTTCTCGGTCACGCTGTAACACTTCTTCGGAACGCGTCCCTTTCGGTGGACCGCCGCCCCGACTTGAGCGCAGACGCAAACTCGGATATACTTTATTGATCACTTTAGAAGCTGCATCCAGAACTTTCGGTGGTTTTTCCACGATTCCAAGTGCTGGGGATGACAGCAAGACAGCTGAGAGTGGCAGATTTTTTTCCGTAACAGTTCGTATGACAGCGAGCCCTCCCATACTGTGACCGAATAAGTAAATCGGAAGGTCAAAGCGTGTGGCTTCTTCTACCCAGGAAGAAATCGCCTCAATATATTCTTCAAACGAATCGATGTGACCACGATTCCGGCGTGTCAGGCCTTGTCCTGGGAGATCCCCCATGACTACATGGTAACCTTTCGAGACCCATTGTGAACAGAGCCATTCATACCGACCGTGGTGCTCACCTGCGCCATGGACCATGACGACAACCGCTTTTGCATTTTCTGCTTCCCAAATCCACATAATGGATCCCCCCTTTTCTTCTACTCTATAATTTGCTAAACTGCTTATGATTTCATACAACATATGTATTCCTATAGGAAAGAGGATGATACTTATGATTTATCCTTATAAAGGTTCACAACCCAACATTGATTCTACCGTATTCATTGCAGATGGCGTCATGATTTCAGGGGACGTCACGATTGAAGAGAAGTCTTCCGTCTGGTTCAATACCGTTATCCGTGGCGATGTCGCTCCAACCCATATCGGTAAACGCGTCAACATCCAGGATCTGTCCATGCTTCACCAAAGTCCGAATACACCATTGATCATTGAAGACGATGTAACGGTCGGTCACCAAGTCACTTTACATAGCTGTACCCTTCGTAAGAACGCTTTGATCGGGATGGGCTCGTTGATTCTGGATGGTGCCGAAATAGGAGAAGGTGCCTTCATCGGTGCGGGAAGCCTTGTTCCTCCTGGTAAAAAGATCCCGCCGAATTCGCTCGCTTTTGGCCGTCCGGCAAAAGTTGTACGGGAACTGAACGAGCATGACCTTCAAGAAATGGAACGCATTCGTACAGAATATGTGGAACGCGGGCAGTATTACAAGTCTCTTAAGCGTTGAACTCGATGATGTTTCCATCCGGATCTTGAACGAATACTTGATGCCAGCCCGTTTTACTGGCTGGTTTATCCAAGTATGTGCAACCTGCTTTCTCCAGCATGCTGATCAGCTCATCGATCGATTCCACCCTTACAGCGAAATGAGCGCTTCTGCTGTTCAATGTCGGTTGGTCCTCAGGAGAGAAGGATGGATTGACGATCAGATGAAGCTGCGTATTCCCTAAAGTATACCAAATCCCTTCAAAATCAAAGTCCGGCCGATCCGGGCAAACCTCGAATTTCAATACTTTTTCATAAAAAGCCCTTGCCCGCTTCAGTTTCTTCACTTCTAACGAAACGTGATGGATTTGCTTATACATCTTTCATCCCTCCTTCTCTACTACTCTTTTATACCCACTTTCACCATTTTATCATCCTGCATCTCATTATGGTAATGATGCCAACTGGTCTCTTTTCTCTTGTCTCATGTAAATGAATCTCCACAAAGATTTTACATTCGTTTGACAATTCCCTAATATTAGGACGTTATTCTTTTGGTAAATCATTAACAAAGGGGGAGCTACATTGTCCAGGGTAATTGGGTGGCTTCATGAAAGGGAATGTACGGTCTTTCAGTGGGTGAACAATAAATGTCAGGACTCATTTCACAGCAAGTATTTCGTGACCGTTACGCATTTAGGGGGTGCCACAGGGGCGATCACCAGCTGTCTATTCTTGATCTTACTCGCGACAGGTAGCCTTCGGTTGGCTGCAATCCAAAGCCTGCTCGCTCTTGCGATCAGTCACATTCCGGTGCAGATCAGCAAGAAATTGTATCCCCGAAAACGACCGTATCAAGTCCTTCCTAACACAGTGACCATTTCGAAGTTGTTGAAGGATCATTCGTTCCCTTCAGGCCACACGACCGCCATCTTCTCAGTCATTACGCCTTTAATCATATGGGCGCCGATGGTTACACTCCTGTTGGTACCTTTAGGCATATCCGTTGCCATATCAAGAATGTACCTTGGCTTACATTATCCTTCAGACGTATTAGCAGGGATGCTTCTAGGGGTTGGAAGCGGCATCCTGATGAGTTCCGTATCGGTGTTGTAAATCAGGTTTAGGGGGTTGTAAAAAATGAAAATTGCGCTTTTCTCTGATACTTACTATCCACAGGTCAATGGGGTGGCGAACACACTTTACCGTCTAGTCCGCTACTGGGAACAGAAGGGTATCGAATGTAAAGTCATCGCACCGAAAACAGGTTCTAACAATGTTTACGAAACCCACACGCATTCGCTACCGAGCATGCGTTTTCTTCTATATAAAGAATGCCGTGTCGCTCTTCCGTTCAATCGTTTCGTTACTCAAGAACTATTAGCCTATGAACCAGACCTGATCCATGTCGCTACCCCTTTCTCTTCCGGGTTGTTCGGCATGAATCATGCCCGTAAGTACGGCATACCGATGGTCGCTTCCTATCATACGAACTTTGACCATTATCTCTCCTACTATAATCTTCAATGGGCTACAAGTTTCTTGTGGAAATACATGCTTTGGTTCCATTCGTTTTTCGATCGTACGTATGTCCCTTCTCAAGACACGCTTGAACATCTGACATCGAAAGGTTTCAACCGTCTTTCCATCTGGGGTCGCGGTGTGGATACAGCCCTCTACCATCCTAATCAACATTCTGCCGATTTTAAAAGAAAACACAACATCCCACAAGATTGTATTCTATTAAGCTATGTAGGAAGACTTGCTCCTGAAAAGGATGTGGAGACCCTGTTAAACATCATAAAAGGATTTCCGGCAGAATGGCATGACAAAGTTTGCTGGATGATCGTCGGTGAAGGACCTAGTGAAGAAGAGCTGAAACAATCTTTACGGTCATATCCCAACGTTCGTTTTACAGGTTATTTAAGAGGAGAGGAACTGTCCCAAGCTTATAGCACTTCGGACTTGTTTATCTTCCCATCGCCAACTGAAACATTCGGCAATGTCGTGCTCGAATCCATGGCTTCCGGCACGCCAACGATTGGAGCCAACTCAGGTGGTGTAAGAACCATCATCAAGGATGGCTCGAACGGATACTTAGTGACACCAGGTGATGCAAAATCCTTTATCGACCGCATCCTCTTCTTGCTGATGCACCCAAACCTATTGAAGCAGTTCTCGCATAAAGCAAGGGAATATGCACTGACCCAATCATGGGAAATGATCTTCGGTAACCTGACGAATGATTACATGGAGATTGCAGCACAGAAAAATATTAACACCGCATCCTAAGTGTATTCTTTTGAGTTATGGTATAATAAGGAAACGTTGGATTCTTGGGAGAAGCGTATGATTATCGATGTTCAAAATGGGGAAAAGGTAAATATACGTATACGTGAATTAGCAAAAGAAGATGTTAAGAAAATTCATGACAGCAGAGAGTGGATTATGCCTTTTTATCATTCATATACAAAAGGTAACCAGGTATTCGCTCTTGTTACAGTAGAAGAACCAGATGCATATCAAGGTTTAATTGCCCTAAGTGAGAATCACGACTCAGATTTTCTATGTGTGGATCTTGACATCATTGAATCCGCCAACCACAATAAAAAAGAGTATCCACCTGGTGTTTTAAACAAACACAGAAGATACAGTGGTGTTGGAATTAACCTCATTGCCTTTGCATGTCAATATAGCATTGATTGTAATTTAGAAGGGTTTGTCCTTCTAACGTCGAAATCTTCTAAGTATGAATTGTATGAAAAGTTAGGTGCTGTACATTTATTCGGTCAGCAGATGATGTTTAATAGTGAGACCGGAAAACGTATTGCAAAAACTTACTTACCGGGAGGTGTTCCATGGTGATAACACTCAAGAGAGAAGGCTCTGATGTATTAGTCCCCACGAAAAAGGGCATAACTGTTCATAAGGTGAGTGATACAATGAAGCGTGAAGAAATGGAACGTTTTGAAGAAGGATTTCCCGATGGCGTTTATGCAATACCTAGAGAAGAAGGTCAGCCTAAGGTAGCTCTTCGCGCACTTTTCAACTATTGTGAAAAGCATGGAAAACATCCAAATGACCTCTCTGATGAAGAGCGCAAACAATTTTTAAGATGGGACTAAATAAAAGCTCAGCAAATAGCTGAGCTTTTTTAATTATATTCGAATTTGCTTTTTACTCCCCATTTATATAGATGTAGACATATCTCCATATTAAATGAAAAAATGGCTGCCACGTCTTCGTGACAGCCATTCTTATATGTTTATGCGTTGTTTTTCAAAATTTCAGCTTTGTCTGTTTGCTCCCATGGCAATTCGATATCTGTACGTCCAAAGTGTCCGTAAGCAGCTGTCTGCTTATAAATCGGACGACGAAGGTCAAGCATCTTAATGATGCCAGCCGGACGAAGGTCGAAGTTTTCACGGACTAGCTCAACCAGCTTCTCTTCTGAAACTTTTCCAGTATCGAACGTATCAATTGAAATAGATACAGGCTGTGCAACTCCGATTGCATACGCCAATTGAACTTCACATTTATCAGCAAGGTCTGCAGCAACGATGTTTTTCGCCACATAACGAGCTGCATAAGCTGCAGAACGGTCCACTTTCGTCGGATCCTTACCGGAGAATGCTCCACCGCCGTGGCGCGCATACCCACCGTACGTGTCAACGATGATCTTACGTCCAGTCAGACCTGCATCCCCTTGTGGTCCTCCGATAACGAAACGACCAGTCGGGTTAATGAAATATTTCGTATCCTCATCAATCAACTCACTTGGTACGACCGGATTGATGACATGCTCTTTCAAGTCGCGCTTGATTTGCTCAAGTGTGACTTCTGGGTGGTGTTGAGTTGAGATAACAACCGTATCAACGCGCACAGGCTGACCGTCTTCATCATATTCTACGGTTACCTGTGTCTTTCCGTCCGGACGAAGGTAAGGAACAACCTCGTTTTTACGGACTTCTGTAAGACGGCGGCTCAATTTATGAGACAAAGAGATCGGCAACGGCATCAATTCTGGCGTTTCTTTCGTTGCATAGCCGAACATCAATCCCTGGTCACCTGCACCGATTGCTTCAATCTCTTCATCTGACATTGTACCTTCTCTTGCTTCAAGAGCCTGGTTGACACCGGCAGCGATGTCCGCAGACTGTTCATCAATTGAAGTCAGAACTGCACAAGTCTCATAGTCAAATCCGTATTTTGCACGTGTATAGCCAATGCCTTTTACCGTTTCACGTACGATTTTCGGAATATCTACATAAGTAGAAGTCGTGATTTCACCTGCCACAAGTACAAGACCTGTGTTGACAGATGTTTCACACGCAACCCGGGCATTCGGGTCACTCGATAGAATTTCGTCTAGAATTGCGTCTGAGATCTGGTCACAAATTTTATCCGGATGTCCTTCTGTAACGGACTCAGATGTGAATAGACGTCTGCTTTTTGACATTACGGAACCTCCTCGGCGATACCCCAAAAAATATCGCTGATAATTGATACGGTACTCATTCCGTACGAAAAAGTGCCATCAATCTTTAAATTATTTGTAAGCGTACGTTTCTAACACCTGTTATGTAGCTGACAAATTTGTTTGCACTTATATTCATTCTTAAGAAAGGATTCTCCCTGTTAACGAAAAAAAACCTTTCCTTCTTATAGAGGAAAGGTGGTTCGTTGTAAACCTTTCACCCTCTTATTTATCAGGTTAGCACCTTCTCACCTGTAGTGTCGGTTGCTGGGTTTCATTGGGCCTGTCCCTCCACCTACTCGGAATAAGAGTAGCCGTTCTCGCAATATCATACCGCAGTACTATAGGGATGTCAACGAAATTGAATATGTAAAAGCTGGGAAGCGGCATTTATAGCGCATTTGTCATGAAAATGCCTATTTCATTAGAGGAGAATGTTTCAACTGTCACAAATTCGGAAATATAGTATACATTATTAAAATAAATATGTTATACTAATTCAGACGAATAGGATGTATAATGAAACAGGCAAAACTCAAGCCTCTGAAACCTTATCGCAGTGGGTTTTGCTACGTATCAACTCGAACATAGGACAGAGTTAAATAATTATGTTGAAAAGGATGGGTTTACATGAATACGGCACAATTTACTTCTTTAACTGACGAACTTATCGGTAAATCTACTACGAATAAGAACTTATCTACTCCATTATTAGTTGAAAAAGCACTAACTCGTAAAGAAGGGACCCTCACTTCTACTGGCGCTCTTCAAGTTGAAACTGGAAAATACACTGGTCGCTCACCTAAAGATAAATATATCGTAATGGAACCTTCTGTTAAGGACAAGATCGATTGGGGTTCTGTGAACCAACCGATCGAAGAAGAAAAGTTCAATAACTTATATAAAAAAGTAATCGAATACTTAATGAACAAAGATGAAACGTTTGTTTTTGAAGGTTTCGCAGGCGCTGATAAGGCGTATCAGTTGCCGCTTCAAGTCATCAACGAATATGCGTGGCATAACCTTTTCGCACGCCAGCTTTTCATTCGCCCAAATGAAAGCGATTTAAATGGCTTCACACCGGAGTTCCAGGTGATTTCAGCACCTGGATTTCAGGCGGATCCTGTTGTGGACGGAACAAACTCTGAAACGTTCATCATCATCTCATTTGAAAAGCGTATCGTTCTCATCGGAGGAACTGAATACGCTGGTGAGATTAAAAAATCCATCTTCTCTGTCATGAACTACATCCTTCCGGAGAAAGACATTTTGTCTATGCACTGTTCAGCAAACGTCGGTCAAGAAGGCGATGTAGCATTATTCTTCGGTCTCAGTGGTACAGGTAAAACAACCCTATCTGCTGATCCGAACCGCCGCTTGATCGGGGACGATGAGCATGGCTGGGCAAACAACGGCATCTTCAATATCGAAGGCGGTTGCTACGCGAAGTGTATCAACCTCTCTCAGGAAAAAGAACCGCAAATCTGGAATGCAATCAAATTCGGAACGGTCCTTGAAAACGTCGTTTCAGATGAGTGCTCTCGAATTGTGGATTACGACAACACGACATTGACAGAAAATACGCGTGCAGCATACCCGATTGATGCAATCCCGAACGTCATTACACCGAGTGTTGCGGGTAACCCGAACACGATCATTTTCTTAACTGCGGATGCATTCGGCGTATTGCCTCCAATCAGTAAGTTGACGAAAGAACAAGCGATGTACCACTTCTTATCCGGTTACACAAGTAAGCTTGCCGGAACAGAGCGTGGCGTTACATCTCCACAGGCGACATTCTCTACATGCTTCGGTTCACCGTTCTTGCCATTGCATGCAGAACGTTATGCGAAGATGCTTGGTGAGAAGATCGAGCAGCATGATGTTGATGTATACCTTGTGAACACGGGCTGGTCTGGTGGCGAATACGGAGTTGGTAAGCGTATGAACCTTCCATACACACGTGCGATGGTTCAAGCCGCTCTTGAAGGCGAATTGCGCTCCACTGAAACGGTAAAAGATCCAATCTTCGGCTTGCATATCCCGACGCGCTGCCCAGGTGTTCCTGGAGAAGTACTTCAACCGAAGAAAACTTGGGAAGATCAAGAAGCATATGACAAAAAAGCACGTGAACTTGCACTGAAGTTCAAAGAAAACTTCAACAAGTTCCCGAACGTAACAGAAGAAATCAAAAATGCAGGACCACTGGTCTAAAAAAAAACGATGAGGAGCGACCCGGCGAAGGGTCGCTTCTTTTTTATGCGCTTTTTCAGTTTTTTCGGGAAGTACTTAGCTGTTCTTGTGGAACTTTTGTTTAATCTTGTGGAACTTTCCCTCATACTTGTGGAACTTTTGTTCTCACTTGTGGAACTTTTGTCCTCACTTGTGGAACTTTTGCGTTCACTTGGGGAACTTTTACCTTAACTTGTGGAAAATAGTAAAACAGACCCACTGCCTAATAAAGAAAAAACTCATCCGCAGATGAGTTTTCACGACTTTATCTTTGATTTTTCATCCAAGTACACAAGTCCCGTGTTACTTGAAGCTTTTTAGCGGGGGTGAAATGATGATCGTCCTCGATGTACCAAGTCTCAAACCGCTTACCATGCTCAGCCAACTCTTTTTCCAACAAGTAAGCATGCTCAATCGTAACATTCTGATCGTAAACGCCGTGGATGATCAACACCGGCGCTACGAACCTTCCCACCATATGAAGCGGGGTGCGCCACTCATATCGTTCCGGATACTTGTAAACGGAACCGCCGACCACTCGCTTTAACATCCTCCGCAAGCCCTTCCGTTCCTCATACGTGAGCTTCATGTCGGAAACGCCGCCCCACGTGACGACAGAACGAACCAGGTCCGTGCAATAGCCCGCTGTGAACAGTGCCATCGCTCCTCCACGGGAAAATCCGAACACATGCAATGACGTTTCATCCACTGTTGGCAGATCACTCAAGACCTGTAGTGCTGAAAACGCATCATGCCGGTCTTCCCCACAAAAATCTTCCTGTCCCTCGCCGCCTTCATTCCCGCGATAGTGCGGTGCAAACACCACAAAGCCTTGCGAGGCAAACTGAATGATCCTTGCAACCCGAACCTTTCCGACCTGCTTGATGCCGCCTCTCAAGTATAAGAGTCCAGGTAACAAACCCTCAGAATCCGGTACTGCAAGCAATCCTTTCACACGAAGTCCCTGACTCCGATATGTAACAACATACAATTTTATATCAGGATGCGGCGATGGATATCGCTGCATTTTTTCCACTAAATCAGAAGAATACATTGACACACCTCTTGCTGAAATTGGGCGAACACACATTAACTGGTCCCCTCATAGACTATTTCATCTATAGTTTGTGGAGGGATACGAATGTTTAAAAAAATAAGACGTCATATCGCAGGAGCAGCTTCTGTCATACTGGCATTCACCCTACTAGTAGCTGGATGCTCGGATAGTTCTACAAACGACAAAGTGCGAGTCGCTGAAGTGACACGCTCGATCTTCTATGCTCCTCAATATGTTGCCATTGAAAAGGGTTTTTTTGAAGAGGAAGGCATTGAACTTGAGCTGACAACGACGTGGGGCGGAGATAAGACGATGACAGCCTTGTTGTCGGATGGAGCGGACATTGCCCTCGTAGGATCAGAAACGACCATCTATGTCTATGCACAAGGGACGAACGATCCTGTCATCAACTTCGCACAACTGACCCAAACCGATGGAACGTTCCTCGTCGCCCGTGAAAAACCAGACACTTTCTCGTGGGATCAATTGAAGGGCAGCACTTTCCTTGGTCAGCGAAAAGGCGGTATGCCACAAATGGCGGGTGAATTCGGGTTGAAGAAGCATGGAATCGATCCTCATAAAGACCTGAATCTGATTCAAAACATCGAATTCGCGAACATCGCCAATTCCTTCGCCTCCGGAACAGGTGATTATGTACAATTGTTCGAACCGACTGCGAGCTTGTTCGAGCAGCAAGGCATCGGTCACATCGTCGCATCTTTCGGAAAAGAGTCCGGGAAGATCCCTTATACAACATACATGTCCAAACAAAGCTACTTGAACGAAAATGAAGACGTCATCGAACGGTTCACGCGTGCTTTATATAAAGCGCAGCAATGGGTCGATAGCCATTCTGCTAAAGAAATCGCTGAAGTCATAGAACCTTATTTCGATGATACCCCGATCGACTTGATTGAAACTGTAACTCAACGATACAAAGAACAACACAGTTATGCAACGAATCCGATTCTCGATGTAGAAGAATGGAACAACTTGCAGACGATTATGGATGAAGCCGGTGAGCTTCCGAAACAAGTCGCCCATGACATACTCGTGAATACGGATATTGCAGAGCGAGTGGCTAAGTAATAGGAGGAGATTCGGTTGGCATTCTTAACAGTCAATCAACTGACGCACGCCTACTTCTCTACTCAATCTGTCACGACGGCACTGGAAAACATCTCGCTTCAAGTCGAGGAAGGGGAATTCGTCTCCTTTCTCGGCCCAAGTGGGTGCGGAAAGACAACATTGCTCTCTTTGATTGCAGGTTTGATGCCCCCGACGATCGGTACAGTTAAGATCCAGAATGAAAATGTCCAAAAAGCCCACAATCAGATCGGCTATATGTTTCAACAAGATTACCTTTTTCCGTGGCGGACGATTGAAGAGAACATCTTCATCGGATTAAAAATTCAGCACAAACTGGATAAGATGAGTAAAACATTCGCACTCGATCTTCTCGAACAATTGAACCTGGAGCATACGCGAACGAAATATCCTCATGAGCTATCCGGAGGTATGCGGCAACGGATCGCGCTAGTCCGTACGTTAGCGACCCAGCCGGTTTTATTATTGTTAGATGAACCGTTCTCTGCACTTGATTATCAAACAAAGTTGAAACTGGAGAATCTCGTATTCAACACCTTAAAAGAACACCAAAAGACCGCCCTGCTCGTAACCCATGATATCGGGGAAGCGATTGCGATGTCCGATCGGGTCATCGTATTCTCTGCAAATCCCGGTAAAATCAAATCGATTCATACGATTCCGAGCGAACTACAGAAGATGGAACCTTTCGAAGTAAGGAATCATGAGGATTACAAACACATCTTCCAGACGATCTGGGAGGAGTTGAACGAACTTGAAGTCGAAAATTGACATTGCATACGAGCAATACATCCATCAAGAAAGACGAACGAAAAGAAACGTCCTATTCACTCAATTTCTATTATTCGTCCTATTTGTCGGGGTGTGGGAATTGGCTTCGACTCAGAACTGGATCAACCCGTTGTTGTTCAGTTCACCGAGCCGGATATCGGAACTTTTCATCAATAAAATCGGGGATGGAACACTGCTCGTCCATATAGCAGCTACGACAGGGGAAACGTTGGCCAGTTTCGTAATTGCAACGATTTTTGGAACAGCATGCGCGGCAATCCTCTGGTGGGCACCCTTCGTGTCAAAAGTTTCGGATCCTTATCTTGTTGTCTTGAACGCTATGCCGAAGGTGGCTCTAGGTCCAATTCTCATTGTCGCGCTCGGACCAGGGTACATTTCCATCATAGCGATGGGCGTACTCATTTCCTTCGTCATCACAACGCTGGTCGTTTATGCCGCTTTTCACGAAACCGATCAGAACTACATTAAAGTCATTGAAACGTTCGGCGGGGATAAAAAGCAAGTGTTTCAAGAGGTCACTTTACCTGCAGCAATCCCTACAATCATCTCAACCTTGAAAGTCAATGTCGGTTTGTCCTGGGTCGGAGTGATCGTAGGGGAATTCCTCGTCTCGAAAAAAGGCCTTGGATATATGATCATTTACGGATTTCAAGTGTTCAATTTCACGCTTGTACTGCTCAGTCTATTCATTATTGCAATCCTGGCTACATTCATGTATACCGGTGTCGGAATGCTTGAAAACCGTTGGCGTAAGCGTTAAAACGTCGTAATGTCGTTCCTCAGAATATATTCCAAACTGCGCTCCAATACCTGGTCTTTCATCATGAAGCTGAAACGTTTGTCATCTCTAATGGAAGCCGGTAATTCATTCAATAATAAAGGTCCATTCGTTTCAAAGTAATGGGCCTTTAACTTCAATTTCTCAATGGTCGCGAAATAGATATTCTTGATAATTGTTCCGCCTTTACCATTTACGCGATACTGGCCTAAGTAGACCAATTCATCGACCGTTGCACCCGTTTCTTCATATACTTCGCGTACAGCTGCAACCTCCGCTGTTTCTCCTTCTTCCACTTTACCACCAGGGAATTCGATGCCTCTTCTCGGATGTTCCGTTAAAAGCCATTGTCCTTTGAAACGGCATATGATCCATACGTGCTTTGGTAGAGGAGAATATGGATGATCGGTGAACGATAATTCAACTGTGTTTTTATAAAAATCTTCGAACGTATAATAGCTCATCGTCAAAACTCCAATTTTATCTCTGTCCTCGTTCAAAATCCTTATGCTTTATTCTACATGAACTTCATGAAAAATACATTTGAAGTCCACTGATGATTGTTAAACTTTTTTATTGCTAAAAGGACGTAAATTTCGAAAGAGTAACTCTCTCAAACAAAACGAAAGACTCTTCCCATTTAACATTTTGTACCACACTTAACGTCATGTAGCAACATATGCTAAACAGAAAAAGCCATACGGTCATGATTTCGTTTATCCTATGAACAAATATATCATTTAACGTCCACAGACTGGATGATCCATTGATCATTTGGTTTCGTGAAAGACAGTTGTATCACATAAGTGCCATATAGATCCGTCTGATTCTCCTGGTTCAGTTGATAGTTTTGCTCGTCAAGCTTAATCAACTGAGTAGGTTCTCCTTTCATAACCCAAGGAGGTAATTCCGTCGGGATGATGTATAATCCATCTGCTTTTTCCTCGTACAAGCCATCCACATAATATGTTGCAATCTCTTTGGAGGCATATTGACTTAGATGATCTACCAATTGCGCTTTAGAATCAAACTCTGTCACTTTATAATCTTCGTTCGTCGGTTGAACAGCTTCTTGCATGAACGTATCTGCAAGCTGAACGAAATCTCCTTTGTCAGGATTTGCGGGATCTGTTTCTTTCGAAGCGGTTACTGTTTTCACCTGCTCTTGTCGATCAACTGCAGTTGGGTTCAGTGTACTGGCAAGCACTTCTTTATTGTCTAGTACAATAGGCGCTTTTGAAAATGATTTCTTAGGAAGATCCGTGCTTGTATAATGATTGGATTGTGTTTGTCCGCCGACCCAAAAGAGACTGAATGCAACAACGACCCCTATGATGAGTGGAATTAAACCTTTTTTCATTACCCGAACTCCCCTTTGCTTGATTAAGTATATGTCTACCTATTATTATTCTGAACTAGTTTTAGTATAGGTATACCTGTTTCGGTCTAGGTTAAAACATGATTCAATATGGTTCTCCTTTATTAATTCCATATGTGAGATTTCAACCCTTCTCTAATTTCCTTTTTATGCCAAATGGACTATAGAATTCGTTCGTCAAATTTTTCACCTAATCACCCGTCTTGTAGAACAAGGATCGTTTTAGAAGAATAATGTTCAGTTTTGGCGAAAAATAAAAATCATCACCTTTCACTCAAGGTAATGATCCTTATCCACTCTTCAGTTCTCTTATGATGTTTTCACATTTCTGTGTAAAATCTTCAAAACCTAGACGATCCACTCGGAAGATTGGTGATTCGACCTTTGCATGTGTATCGAGTCTTTCATATTGGCTATAAACCTCTATCAATTGATCAGTTAAAGTAGAATCCAGCTTTGCTATCTCGTATTTCACATTATCCCATTCCTCGAGTTGAAAGAGGTATGTCTCTTTCCAAATCTTCTCATCACCCTGTATCTCAAGTGTACCTAGTTCTAAAAAATCCTGAAGGCTTCCACCGTTTTTCGTATCTTTTCGTAAATATAATTTCATATTCTCCTGCAATTCCTGAAGCAGTGCAGTTTTCGCGAGTTCCTTGGCTTTGAGTTGGTTTTCTCGTGCCTCTAGTTTGACTTTCAACTTTTGCCGCAAATACACAGCTGCGAAAGTAGTCAGTACGCTGACGACCATGGACACGATAAAGAATGTCCATTCCATGTTCAATTACCTCCAGCTTGTACTTCCCTACTCTATTATATGAAAGTTGAGAGAAACGAACTCTATTTTTCACTATTCTTGCACCCATTTTTCTTGAAATAGTCACCTATGTTTCGTTCCTACTCGGTATTTACCTACCTCATAAAGCCCCGTAGCAGCTAAACCAGCCATCGTCCCTGCCCATGTTCGTAAAGTCCAATCGAGGTCGGTGAGCGGAAAAGCCATCAATCCGACGATCAGCCCGATCATCAAACTGACAATGTTGATGAATCTTTTCGGAATCAGAAATGTCCGTTTCGCCACTTCCGTCAAGCCGGTGACAAGAGGAGTCATAACAGACGCAAACATCAACACTTGTTCCATCATATTCATTCCCCCTAATCAATTGTCATCTCCATAATAATTCCATACCCGCTCCCATAAAGCCTCTAAAACTTGGTTAAATAGGCTGTTTGATGCAGTTTCATTTAAAAGGTTCATTTCCTCTTACTTTATGAATAAGAAATAGCAAAAATGTTTTCATGGGGGATCGATTTTCACTCTGTAAGTCATTTATTGAATAGGTGATGAGAGTTTTCCATAAAAATCAAAAATTATAGACCCGTTTCGGGAAATTATAATCCAAATTCAGAAATTATAATCCAAAATCGGAATTTATAGCCCAGATTCGCAAATTATAGCCCAAAATCAGAAATTATAGCCCAAATCCCAAAAGAGACATGAATACTTCTTGTCCATATTTGAAAGAATGAGTTTAAAAGAGAAAATTAGTTATAGGAGTGTAAACATGAAGAAGGAATACGATCATTACTTAATCCTCTTGGAAAATCAGAAATTGAATTGGTGGGGGTATGCGAGAAGAGTCCCGACAGAGTTCCGTCCACCGCATTACACCAATTACTGGTCGTATTTACGTACACGTAATACGGCTTCCAAACGTTATATTAAAGAGGCGGAATGGCGTATGGAAGCTCGGAGAAAAGGATTACTCGACAACTGAACTACACGACATAAAAAAGGGATGTCTCCATATTTTGAGACATCCCTTTGTATAATGATTATACTCCAGCTTTATGTAATCGTAGTAACAAATGATTCAATTGTCGAATGCGGTTTTCTTCACAGTTCTTTTGTCCTGTTTCAATATCGGTAAGCTCACAGCTCACTAATTCAGATGCATATCTTTGCTTCAAAACGACATCCAGTAATAATTCCTTATCTTCCTCTGTCAATTTTACTTTGGTTAATGTCTCCATAACCATCCCCCTTTAAAAGTCCTTAAAGATATTATAACTGTATAGAAAACATGTAGGAAGGGGTTTTCCGAAATTCTTCGAGACTCTAAATATTGGAAACGAATAAAACCTTTGCTACATAAGGAACAAACACATTTTCCATTATCAGAATTTTTGCGAATTACTTCCGACACTCGAAACAAACATTATTTTCCAAAAACATAAACCGACAAAAGTCGCAAAAATACCTTTGTTTTCAATACAAAAAAAGCTTACCAAACCGGTAAGCTCATGAAACGTTCTATGTGTCAAATCTTATGGTGAATAGACATTAAGTATACCCAAAGGATCGTGCTGAAAAGAATGCCAATGTTGAAAAGGACATTCATCAAACGATCGGAAACCCCTCTAAATAAAAAACGCACGAAAAACAGGACGATCGAGTATCCGATGATAAAAGAAGACATAGGTACAAGGAGCTGATAAAAGGTCATTCTATTGGCCACACCTTTATCGACCCTATCCCATAAATCGAAGGTGTTCATCGTTTCCGGTAGCTGGCTGACTTATTGTCTTAACACACAACTTAGTCCCTAAAGCTTTGCGTCCTCACTTTTCAGTAAGTTTGCCATTATCTAACGATTTACAAGACACGATCAGATTTCTGATTCTAGTTCAATGATACTATAGTCGACTAAATCTGTCAGTATTTACTAAGTTTTTCATTCATTTCACTTAGAAAAAGCACGAAAAATGGCCTGATCTGTCAAATTGTCTGATTCGTCCGTGATGACCTCATGCTTAGGTGGCAGCCATCTCCCGATTTTATGACCATTGACGGAGTATATTGTCCCGGTTTCCGGTTGTTGCTCAAGTATCACAGAAAGCAATTTCGCTACATCTTCAGGCGTCCCCATTTTCCATTCATCCGGCAAAGGTACTCCTTTTTCATTCGCTTTTTTTTGAAGCATTTCGATGACAGGCTTCGTCATCTCAGTTTCCGCAACTGGGGCGATAGCATAGACCGAAATCCCGAACCGTTCCAATTCTTTCGCTAACGTATAGGTCATGCCATTGATGCCTGATTTCGCTGCACTGTAGTTCAGTTGCCCAGGTAATCCTTCCATCCCGGATTTTGAAGTCATATTGACGATTGTTCCGCCTTCACCCTTCTCTCTCATCGCAAGTACAGCATGTTTTGTACACGCGTATGTCCCGCGCAGGTGGGTTTCTATGACCTCGTTCCACTCTAGTTCAGTCATCTTGTAAGAAATCCGATCCTTAACTACGCCCGCATTATTGACGAGGACATCGATCCGTCCAAACTTATCCATCGTTTCGTCAATAATTCTCTGACAGCTTTCTTCGTCTGAAACAGATCCACATATCCCATGAATCCGGTCGTGAATCTTTTTCAGTTCCGTAACCGTTTTGGCCACCCGTTCTTCGTCCCGTCCATTAATGACAACCGTAGCCCCTTTTCGGGCCAATAATTCAGCCATACTTCTTCCGATTCCTTTGGTCGATCCGGTAATGACGACCACTTGATTTTCTATAATCATAGCTTTTCCCCCTATCGTGATGTCATGGCGGCGGTCCCTTTCATAACGATGTGACCACCTTTTAATGTTAGAGTGAATTGCAAATTCTCATGATCAGATGTTTCAAATTCCAGCATATAGGTTTCACCGGTATAAACCGGCGCATGGAACCGTACAGAGATGTCATAGATGAAACTGCCTTGTGCTACATACGTTCTGCAATATCCCCCGACACGTGCCATAACCAGCATCCCGTGTACAGGACAGGAGGCAAAACCCATCTTTTTCGCTTCCGTTAACGAAGTATGAATGGGGTTGTGATCACCACTGACTTCTGCATAATCTAAAATGTCTTGTTCAGTAATATGCAGTTCATGCGAAGTCGTTCTCATCGTTGCCCCTCCACTTCTACCTTGAACATCGCCTTCGTTTTACAGGTGAAAATCACCTCTTCAGTATTTTCCTTTTCATATCCTGTCAGATCATGCTCAACCCAAATGACCGTTCCCAGTTTGCCATTCTTTTCTTCGACCTTCACAAGTTCGATCTGTCCGATATATTCTTTTTCCGTTAAAAGCGGATTGTCATAGTGGAAGGATTGTTCGCCATGTACGAGTGGTCCGATTCCTTCCAACCAGGGCATGTCCACCCTTTGCCAATAGATGATTGGATACGTTACGGGTACAATTTGATGTCCGCCAGACTCGACTAACGGCAGCTCTCCTACGATCTTAGCGAAGTGTTCCGCTTCTTCCCGTGTAACAATGATTTTAAATGGATCCGTTTTCAGGCCGACGTCCAACTGATCGATTCGATTCATCTTATCCCTCCGTTTTTTCAACGAGTGTTGCTAATCCTAATCCGCCTCCAATTCCGAGCGTGATCAACCCTCGTTGCGCCTCTCCAAACTTCATTTCATGGAACATACGCGTCATGAGAATCGCACCTGACGCACCGTATGGATGGCCAAGAGCAAGCGCTCCTCCTCCAACATTCATGATTTCTTCGCGGATCCCTAACACACGGATCGAAGCAAGCACTTGTGAAGCGAACGCTTCATTGAACTCTACTAAATCAATATCTTCAATCGAGAGTTTCTGCCTATCAAGCAGTTTACCAACGGCTGGTATCGGACCAATACCGAGCAGATTCGGATCCACTCCTGCCGAACACGCATCTATAAAACGGACTGCGGGTTGGAGTCCAAGATCTTCGCATGCTTTTTTAGATGCAAGAAGAACGATTGCTGCTCCGTCGTTCACCGGACACGCATTGCCTGCTGTGACACTACCGTCTTCTCTAAACACAGGCTTTAACCGGCTTAATTTTTCAAGTGACGTATCCTCTCTCGGGCACTCATCCATGTCAATATCGCCAATCGGTACGATTTCTTGACGGAATCGCCCTGACCTTTGAGAGGAGACCGCTTTTTCGTGACTATGCAAGGCAAAACGATCTTGATCATCACGAGTTACTTCATAATGTTCTGCGACGTTTTCCGCTGCGACTCCCATGTCCGGGTCACCAATTTCATCAGGTGAAAAGCGAGCCCGTCCAAACGGTTTCGGTCCGGTGGGATCATGGAGGTTCCTTGGCTTTTCCATCTTCCATGGAGCAAGACTTGTACTCTCTACTCCTCCTGCTAAAACGAGGTCCGCTCCACCCGATTGGATGAGTCTGGCCCCGATATTGATCGCTTCCTGACCTGATCCACATTGCCGATCAATCGTGACCCCAGGTACTTCCACAGGCAATCCCGCTGTCAAACTGGAAAGCCGCGCCAAATTCCCACCTGGTCCAACGACATTGCCGAGAATCACTTCATCGATTTTATGAGGAGGGATCTCACACGTTTGAACAATGGTGCGGATGAGTGTCGCCGCCATTTTCTCAGGACGTACATTTCGTAAAACCCCACCGATTTTTCCAATTGGTGTACGCTTGGCTTCTACTATGAAAACCTCATTCATCGTTTGATCCCCCTTGCATGAATTGCTCAACCAACTGATTCCTTGCGATTTTTTGACTCACCGTATAAGGAAACTCTTTTACAGTGACATATTCCTTTGGGCATTTGTACTTTGGTAAGAGCTCTCTACAGATCTTTTTTACCTCGTCATCATTTCCTTCGTAACCGCATCGCCATTGAACGAAAGCGACGATCTTTTCACCCCAATACGTGTCTGGAATGCCGACGACCACCACTTCTTGAACAGCAGGGCTCGTTAAAATCACCCGTTCAACTTCTTCAGGAAAAACATTCAGCCCTCCGGTGATGATCATTTGATTCGATCGACCGACAAGATAGATAAAACCCTCTTCGTCCATCTGTGCCATGTCACCGACTGTCGCCCAGTCTCCGTTCCGGACCTCTGACGTTTTATCCGGTAAATTCAAATACTCCTTGAAAATCATGTCACTTTTCACATAAAGCATGCCAACTTCTCCTCGTTGGACTTCCTCGAAATGTTCATTCCGGATTGAAACCGACACTCCTGTAAAAGGTCTGCCGACTGAGTCAGGCTTTTTCACCGCGTCTGTATGGTGAAGGATCGAGACGAAACTCAGCTCGGATGCACCGTAAAACTCGATGCATTCTGCGTTAGAGAATGTTTCTTCAACTTTGTTCCTTCGCTTCCCGTTCCATTTGGAGCCGGATGAGATGATGCAGTCCACCCACTTCCATGCTTCATAAGATTCGCTCAGCAAGGACTCGAGCATCGTCGGTACGACATATACGAACGTTTTTACCGATGGATGAATCCGACTTGCGACGCCTGCTGCTGAATAGCTTTCTAAGATGGAAACGGTCGCACCACTCACAAGCGAATGAACCGTTCCATACAAAAACAACGAATGGACGAGTGAACCGGTAATGATGACTTCGTCTCCTACGCCTACAACATATTCATGATCAGTATGATCAAAGCTTTCTGTCCAAGAGTGCTGTGTCCTTAAGAATCCCTTAGGCTTTCCGGATGTCCCTGACGTATAGCCGAGATAAAAGAGGGATTCAGGGGACGCAACCGGTAGCTCCCTTTTTTCATAAGAAGTGGTTCGTGCATGAGGAGTAATGATTTCACCTTCCCACATTTCCTTCACTTTTTCCTGAAAGATGTCTGTTACGAGTACTTGAGGTTCACTATCTTTTAAAATATCCTGCACTTTCTCATCAGGAAGTTTCGGGTCGATTGGGACAGCGGTCCACCCGAGCGAGACTGCTGCTAAAAAGTATGTAAGGTAATCAGGACAGTTTTTTGAAAAATAGAGCGCAAGCCTCCCGGATACAATGGGTGCTCGAGAGTATATGTGGTTCGCCACTCTTTCAGCTTCAAGAACCAGCTGCTCGTACGTCCAATCACCTTCTTCTGTCTGGACGGCAACAGCCTTTGGATACAGTTGTGCTTGTTGTTTAATCCGATCGAAAATCATGATGGGTTCACCCTGCCTCTTTTATGTGTAAAAAGAAAGAGGCTTGTCAGGATCGACGAAACCTCTTTCTTAAGCGTATCATATGCACATTATGCAGCAACATTTTTACTTTGGTTTTGCTTTTGGATGACTGGGTTTCTACCCTTCATTTTCACGACAACAAACGCTGCGATAACTGATTTGATAATATCTCCAGGAATGTAGGCGATCGCTGATAATGCTGCTGTTTCTAGAGGTAGATCAAGAACGAATGCGGTAACCGGAATACCAGCTGCATAGACAAGGATAATTCCTCCGAGAATATTGAACAGCAACACCTTCCAGTACTTCAGTTTGTTCCATGATTTCTCTACGAGGTAACCGATGACGAACGCCGCAACCGGCCAGCTCAGAATATAACCTGCACTCGGTCCAACCAGTTCATCAATTCCACCGCGCATTCCAGAAAGTACCGGTGCTCCAGCAATGATCAGTCCTATGAATACGAGCAAGCTGAGTCCGCCAAGACGTGCACCTAGTAAACCTCCAGCTAGCATTACGCCTAACGTTTGTGCTGTAATAGGGACAGGTGATCCCGGAACCGGAATCGGTGGCACAAGACCTAGTGCAGCAACAACCGCAGCAAACATGGCTGCATAAACGAGTGTATACGTTTTCTTCATTCTTCTTCACTTCCCCATTCTTGTTGAATTCAATAGTTATGTCCAAGACTATTATGAAAGATGTAGGGAATTGTGTCAACTTAAAAATATTTTCGGTTAACCGTTTTAGAGGTGGTGATACAGATGATTGCGACAAAGGATTTCTTTACACAGGATACACTTACGCTGACTCGTAAGCTCTTAGGAATGGAATTGATCCACCACACCCAGGAAGGCGTCCTCTCCGGGAAAATCGTTGAAGTCGAGGCTTACAAAGGACCCGAGGATAAAGCAGCCCATTCTTATGGCGGACGACGGACGACACGCACCGAAGTGATGTATGGACCACCCGGGCATGTGTATATGTTTCTCATTTATGGGATGCACCACTGCTTTAATATCGTCACAGGACCCGTCGGTAAGCCGGAAGCAATTTTGATCCGCGGTTTGGAGCCGATGGAAGGTGCCGATCGCATGTTGAACAATCGATATGGGAGGAAGGAGCGGTATACGAACACGCAAATTCGTAATCTTTCAAATGGTCCTGGCAAACTATGTCGGGCAATGGGCTTCAATATGAGCCATTATGGTCTATCTTTAATCGGTTCTGAAATCACTCTGAGAGATTATGAGCAGATATCGGATTCAGAAATCCACGTCGGACCGCGCATCAATATTGATTATGCAGAGGAACACATCGGATTGCCTTACCGCTTTTCTATCAAAGATAATCCCTATGTTTCGAAATAAAGGGGAACTTGTCCATATCAATCCTACCAATGAATCATAAGATAAAAAGAGTATATGTCCACACGCTTTTTACTCTTTATATCGATGAAAGGATTGATAGAATGTACGATTCATGGTTCCAACCTTTTAGGGATCAGGTGTCCCCTGTAAGGAACAATGGAAGAAACAACCGCCAAAACAGGCGAGCCAATTCCCAAAATGGAAATGATCTCCCACAAGAAAGTTTGACGAGTAATTTATCACGAACAGTACGAGTACATGAACAACAAGCATTTCAGGTTTGTGCGTTTACAACAGGAAATCCTGACGATAAGCCTTCAAAGGTAATCGTAACGCTCGGAAACCCTGAAGATCGACATGATTTTGACTTATTCATTTCTGATGGAGGTACATTGGTTCCAGTCGAGTTTGATGAAAATGGTGTCTTCGTCTATGAAGAACCGATTTTGAACACGTGTGCACTTTTGTACATCACGTTCAAAGCCCAAGGCCATTACTTGTTTGAGCTTGATTTAGTGCTGGATCGAGGCAATATCCCTCTCGCAAATCTGATTCAAGATATAACAGCTATTTAATGTACACATAGAAAAGAACGGGGCACGGAGCCCCGTTCTGTTTTTAATGCGATGGATTCAGTTCTTTTAATTCCAGTTCATTTTCCGATTGTAAGCTCTTCTCTTTCGAGCTCGTCGAGATGAGTCCGAGCATTTGCGCCACTTTCTTTTTTCGATTCGTATAACGGAAAAGCGTAATCAAATACCAGAATGCAATGATCGTTGCTGTTTTTAGGACGGTTTCGAAGTTGAACGTCAAGTTCTCAAAGTCGATGACATTCAAGATATAGGCTGCTGCAACACCTAATAGGAACGCTGCCACCCACACACCAGGTCTTAAATCCCGATAGCCTCTATGTAGCGTCTGTATGAAGGACGATAACAGCCTCAATTCGGTCTGATTGTATTGATGCAGACGGTTTTTCGTAAACTTCAAATCAGGCACGATTCCGTTTGAGCGCTTTTTATCCGTCAGATGTTTGAAGAACAATTCGAAATCTATGAAACTCGAAAGACTGTTCTCAATTTTTCGATGCATATAATTGTGATACATATACCACAAGTAGAGCTTTTCTGCCGTTCGAAGGACAGCATAGAGTAGGATAGTGACAAGCGCGAATTGTACCCAAAAATTTTCTAAGAAGAAATCTAAATAGGCCCAAATCGCCATAACAAGTGTTTTCAGCTTTGTCACGAACAACGTTGCCACGAGCAAGATGAGATCTGTCACTTTTTCCACAAGTATTGCCTCCTGTTTTCCTGTTAGCTTCATCATATCATTTTTTCCGAGGGAACATGACAATCATTTACATAAATACTGAAAATTTTCCTCTCAATCGAATCGTCCATTACCCCCTATCTTCCCACCACAGCAGCGAAAAGTATAGTTAGAATCTAGTTCTATTTTGGAGGTTAGACATATATGAAGATCGTGTTTTTTGAAAAAGGGGAATTAATGATTATCGTAGGTTCTTCAAAACTCAAAGGGGAACTCACCATAGAACAAATCAAATCCGAAAGTGAGAAAAAAGCGAAGGAGCTTTCTCAACTTCTTGGAAGAGAAATCGGGTTCATGATCGACATGAACGGCAAGCTAGAAAACGAAATGGCAATGAAATAAAAAGCAATTTATGTATGAAAAGCTGGTCTGGAGATCCAACTGTTTGGATGTCGGGCCAGCTTTTTTCTTTGGTGGAGATTTGGAGAGTCTATGAGTATGTAAAAAAAGGGGATATTGGAGAATGGGCTATTCATATAATCTGTATGAGGTGATGAAAGCTTCGTATCTGAATAATGAACCACTCATAGAGCCTCTATCCTTCCCCTGATATCAGTCATTCTCCTCCTTGAGGGTAAATTATAGCCCTTATCTTTCCCTCATTGAAGACTTGGCTTCACTTTCAGGGTAGGATAACCCCCTCACCTTTACCTCAAATTCAATCATCTTGTGTTTTGAGACAAGATTTCATTTACCTAAGTTTCAATAACTTCCAAACAGAAAAGACTCATCAATCGATGAGTCTTCCACATTATTTAATTTACTAACGCATTTCGTCGTAGTTCATTCATCACGCGATTGGCGATTATCTGATATCCCGCCGGGTTCGGATGGATGACATCCTTGAAATAGCGCTTTTTTTCTTTATCTAAGAATAAGTCGATTGTCGATACATAATACGTTTTCGGAAATTCATTGACCATCCCTTTGGTCACCTGGTTCCACTTACCCAGAATCTCGTTCAGCTGGTCGTGGTTCACAAAATCCGTGTAAGGATCATACATCCCGATCAGCACGAGCGGTGCAAATTGGTTGTCCTGACGGATTTGAGCGATGAGCTGCGTTAGGTTTTCCTGAAACAAGACTCTCTTCTCTTCCATTTCATTCGGATTGATTGAATTCAAATCCCGTCTAGCAGCCTGGATGAAGTCGTTCGTACCGATGAACAAGAAAATGTAATTCGCTTGAGAGATCTTTTGCTTCGCCTCAACGTCTTGGATGTGGACCATAATTTGGTCACTACGATATCCTCTAATGCCGTAACGATTCACGATCACCTGCTGACCTATGGCAGTCGTCATGCCTTGTTGGACTCGTCCAATATAACCGGTCCGCTCAGGATCTCCGCTACCGAAAGTCAACGAATCTCCGATCGCAACGACTCGAACTGCTTCAGATGGATCGGGAACCTCCACAGTGAAATGGTCATCTATGAAGTTAATTCCTATAATGAGAGCGACAATCAGGAGCACTCCCAATGTATATCTCAAAAGTCTGTTCCACACATGCTGTACCTCAATTTCTCATAAAAAATTCGTTAGAGGTTATAATCCTCTTTTTTCAAATCAAACTCTTCCCATAAATGATAGACATCATAATCCGTCGTGTCAATCCTGATAAAGCGATGAAGAAGACCACATACCCCTAGTGTACAGAACGTAAAAGCCATGAATGATAGCAAAAAATATGCCATTCGATCCCACTCCTCCCCTGATCATTTACTACCATTTTATTAATCAGGTTCAGGTGCTAGAACTGAAGGACGTACTTCTGCTATCCACTCATAAGAGAGGTGTCACTGTATTCTCTTTCAGGAGCTTATCGATACTGCCAACATCCATCGGTCTGTAAAAATGGAAGCCTTGTACTTCGTTGCAGTTCTGTTCTTTCAAGAATGCAAACTGCTCTTCCGTTTCAACGCCTTCTGCTACGACGCGCATCTTCATGCTATGCCCCAGCGTAATAACCGCTCTTGCAATTACAGCCTCGTCTGGACTTTTCTCGATTCCCTTGATGAAGGACTGATCGATCTTCAGAGCATGGACATGGAACTTTTTCAAATAGCTTAAGGAGGAATATCCGGTTCCGAAATCGTCGATCGCGATTCTCACTCCCATACGTTCCAGATCCTCAAGGCTCTGGACGATACTCTCTTCATACTTCATCAACGTACTTTCAGTAATTTCAATTTCCAACCATTTGCCATCCATGCCAACCTCTTTCAATACTTTCCTGATCGAAGAGGCAAGATTCCGTTGCAGGAATTGGCGCGCGGAAAAATTGACCGCCATTCGGATCGGTGATATCCCCTGGTCCTGCCAACGTTTATTTTGTTTACACGCTTCCTTCAGAACCCAGTTATCGATCTGGACAATCAATCCGGTTTCTTCTGCTAGTGGTATGAATTCCCCTGGAGAGATGAGTCCCCATTGAGGGTGCTTCCATCTGACGAGTGCTTCGACACCGATGATTTCATTGGTCGCCACATCTATACGAGGTTGATAATGTAGCAGAAGTTCTTCGTTCTCGATCGCTTTATGTAAATCATTTTCCAAAACGAGTCGCTCGTAATTGTTGATGTTCATTGATGGCCGGTAGAATTCATACGAGTTTCGGCCTTTTTCTTTCGCACGGTACATTGCCATATCGGAATGCGCCAGCAATGATTCAACATCCTCCCCATCGTCTGGATATAACGCTACTCCAATACTGAATGAAATATGGAATTCATGTTCTTCGATGACGATCGGTTGTGTGAAGGACTGAGATACAAGCTTGGTAATGTTGTTTAAATCCGAAATATGAATAACGTGTGGGATCAGGATGGTGAACTCGTCTCCGCTCATACGGTACACTTGACCTTTCTCAGCAATCAAGCTTTTGAGCCTTGTGGCGACGACAGAAAGGACGCGGTCGCCGAATGCGTGACCGAGCGAGTCATTGATGACCTTGAAACGATCCATATCCAGGAACAAAACACCTGCAATCAAATTTTTGTTTTTACTTCGATGAATGAGTTTATCCAGATCTTCCTGAAACTTCCTCCGGTTTGGAAGGTCCGTCAACGAATCATGATACGCCATATGTTTGATCGTTTCTTCCGTCTTCTTCCGTTTTGTGATGTCGCGTGCCACAACGACGACCTGTTTCACTTGATCGTTCTCATCTAATACAGGCATCGCACGTGCCTCTATGACAACATACTCTCCTTCGGCATTTCGATATCGGCATTCTACGTCTTGCCGCTCACTCGTTTGAAAAAGCCGTCCGAAGCTAACAAGTACAGCCTCTTGATCCTCAACATGGACATGGTCGATGAATTTGTTCTGTAACATCGGAGCTCTTCCGAAAATTTTCTTATAAGCTGGTGAAACGTAATTGATGTGGCCTTTCCGGTCAAACAGGACGATCAAGTCGGACATATTCTCCATCATGATGTTCAGCCGTGTTTCACTTTCTTTCAACGCCTGCTTCGTCTGCTTTTGTTCAATTGCAATGACCGTAATATCGGTGTACATCTTAATCAACCGCTCATCATGCTTGCTCGGAAGTCGGTTTTTCAAGCTGTATATCGTTACGATTCCGAGGAGCTCATTGTTGCTCGATAGAATCGGCATCACCCAATACGACCGAATCGAATGCTCATAGAAAAAGTGATGGAGATGCAGACTCAACGGATCATCCTCAATATCAGGAACGATAACTGGCCTTTTTAACGAGGCTGCCCGGCCACATCCGCTCACATCCTCCCCGACTGTCATTTCAGCAAGTTGTAACGAATGCTTTTCGCAAATGGAAGGCGCAGCGGCCAGTTGAAGCACTTCTTTTTCCGCCGAATATAGATGGATCGTACAGAACGTATCATCAATATGGCTTTCTAACGTTTTGGCCGTCACTTCCATCACTTCTTCAAGCAGGATGTCAGTCGCAATCAGTTCGAAGATCCGCTTCTGACCCTTTAACTGTGCTTCCGCCTCCTTTTGTTCCTGTACCTCATAACTGACACATACAATTTCCATTTCCCCATGTCTTGGCGATACGACGTTCATGCGCTGGGACACCCAGAACGATTGGTTGTTTTTATGTAAAAGTCGAACTTCAATACTCTGATCCACTTCCGGTTGTATGTGTTGAATAAAATGGTTGAAGCGTTCCTTGTCCCGAGGGTCTATGAAATTGGAAAACGGTTGTCCGATGAGGTCTTGGTTCGTGAATCCCAACCTCGAAGAGCCTGTTTCATTAAAGGAAAGCAGCGTCCCTTCCTGGTTCAAGGTGAAATACATCGCAGGTGTATTCTCATACAAGTACCTGTACCGCTCTTTACTGGATTGTAGCTCGTTTTCAATCATCTTTTTATTCGTTATATTTCGAACCGCAGCAAGAACGTGCGTACATTTCCCTTGATCGTTCAGTATTGGCGTCAAAATCGTCTCTCCGACCATTGAAGATCCGTTCACTTCTGTTTCAATCTCGTAATGATAAGGTTCTTTCGTTTGATAGGCGATTTCATAGAATCGCTGCAGCTCCTCGAATACATTCTCTTTCAAGACGTCTTCCATCTTCTTACCGAAAGAGGATTCGTCCACTCCGGAATACTGGAGTGCAGAATCATTGGCAGTCACATACCGGAAAGATGGTCCCTCGTCCACTGCCATCAGAAACACCATATCTTTAAACCCATTGAAAATTGCGCGCAAATGCTCCTCTTGAATTCGATTAAACATGCCCCAGGTCCCCTATTTTCTACTCAATATCTACTGTTATATTCTATATCGGTTGTTGTAGAACATTTTACATATTTATCCTAGTTTTGTAAAAAATAATATGGATAAAATCGCGAAGGAGAAGATAGAAGATGAACAAATGGCTGCTCAGTACTGTTGCCGCATTCCTGATCATTTCCGGGCTTGCTGCCTGCGCCTATCAAGATCAACAACAAGCAGAGGAAAATGAATCTGTGCCTGTCATCGTTTCGAACCAGGCCAATCAAAATACCCATAGCTACAAAGATGTCGAGTTCTTCAATCCAGATAAAGAGAAAATCGGGCATGCTCGATTAGCCCAAACCCCGAAAGGCGTCATGATTCAGTTAAAGGTTTCAAATATTCCTCCTGGCGTGCACGGCTACCATATCCATGAAACCGGAAAATGTGAAGCACCAGATTTCAAGACTGCAGGCGAGCATTTCAATCCAGTCACTAAAGAACACGGTTTTGAGAATCCAAAAGGCTATCATGCAGGTGATCTGCCGAATTTGAAGGTTGATGAAGATGGCATGGTGTCCATGACGACGGTTACGAAACATGTCACGCTGGAAAAAGGGAAGCCTAATTCATTGCTGGATAAAGACGGCAGTGCCCTTGTCATCCATGAAAAAGCTGATGACTATAAGACGAACCCAGCAGGAGACGCTGGAGCAAGGATTGCATGTGGAGTAATTAAGTAAGGGGTGAAGACTTAGCAGCTATTTGGTGTCGTTCGTACCGTCAAACTTAAGTACCCGGATGTTCACTGTTCGAACCTATATGAAAAAAAGTGGCTGATCCAGACCTTCTGGACCAGCCACTTTCCTTTATTGCTGTTGGTTGTTACTCAATTGCTGTTCAGCTTGGGCAACGAGTTTCTTGGTCATTTGACCTCCAACAGATCCATTCGCGCGTGAGGACGTATTGCCACCTAGTTGAACCCCCATTTCAGTGGCGGTTTCTTCCTTCATCTGTTCCAATGAATTCTTTGCACCAGGTACTAAGAGTTTGTTTCTTGGCAAGTCAATCACTCCACACGTTTATTTGAGCAACGCAATCGTTACTCGTTTTTAATGTAACCTGATCGGCTTGAATGATACGGTGAAAGCATCTAAGTGCTGGTCATTCTCAATACTCCAGCGTCTCTTCCGAATAAGCCTTCAATGCTTCCATATCGATCTCGTACCCGATACCTGGTTGATCCGGAAGAACGATTTTACCACCCTGCACCCCGATTTCAGGCGTTATGATATCTTTCTCCCAGTACTTTGAAGAGGCTGCAATGTCTCCAGGGTATGCGAATCCATCCAATGTCGCTAACGCCATATTATGCGCTTTACCCACACCGGACTCGATCATCCCACCTGCCCAAACCTCGATTCCGTTTCTTTTACATAGATCATGGATCCGAATGGCTTCTGCCAGACCCCCTACACGACTTAACTTTACCGCTAAAATCTGTGCGCTCTTCAACGCGATGGCTGTTTGAGCGGCCTCAAACGAAGTGATGCTCTCATCGAGACAGATAGGTGTGTCCAGGACTTTTTGCAATTCTGCATGCTCCACAAAATCTCTTGAACCTAAAGGCTGCTCAATCATCAGAAGGTTGTAGCGATCCATTTGCTTCAAGAGATCCGAGTCCGCCAACGTATAGCTCGAGTTGGCATCGACAATCAAAGGCACATCAGGAAGGTGAGAACGAACGGTTTCTAAAACCTCCAAATCCTCTCCGGGCTTCACTTTCAGCTTGATCCGACGATAGCCGATGTCCACTGCTTCTTGAATCCTTTGCAGAAGTGCTTCCTCATCAGACTGCATTCCGATTGCTGTACCGACCTCAATATCGCCCGACTTTCCTCCAAGCACTTGGAACAACGGCCGCTCCAAGCTTTTCGCATATCCGTCCCACACAGCCGTTTCGATTGCCGACTTTGCCATATGATGACCACGATAACGTTTAAACAAAGCATGGATTGCTTTTGGATGTTCGAACTCCCCCAGCTCATATAATGCTGGGATGAGGTACTTGGAAAGGACATGCAAACAAGTGTCGATCGTTTCCTCCGTATACCATGGCGTATCGAACGCTGAGCATTCCCCCCAGCCGATCTTCCCATCCTGGAAGGTCACTTCTGTAATCAGCAATATCCGTTCATCGACCGTGTTCAACGCTGTAATGAAAGGCTGTTTTAAAGGCAGCCTGATTTTATGAACTGTGACACGTTCAACCTTCATAATCATCGTCCTTTTTCAAAAATGGATGTAGATCCTTCCTCAAGATCTTGTTGGAAGCGTTCCTCGGAATTTCATCAATGAACTGGATGATGTTCGGGACCTTGTATTTCGCAAGACGGGCAGCGCAGTAGTCGATGAGGGATTGTTTGCTGACTTCTCCTTGCTTTCGAACAACGACAAATGCAGCAGGTACTCTCCCCCACTTTTCATCTGGTGCGCCGATTACACCAACTTCTGCCACCGCTTCGTGCCCAGATAAACAAGCTTCGATTTCTGCTGGATACACATTTTCTCCACCTGAAACAAACATGTCTTTACGCCGGTCCAACACATAAAGGAAGCCTTCTTCATCCAAATAGCCGATGTCCCCTGTCGCGAGCCAACCATCTTTGATCTTTTCCGCGTTAACAGATTCTTTTTTATAATAGCCTCTCGTGACGTTTGGTCCTTTCACGTGGATTTCTCCAACTTCACGATCGCCATCATTTGTCGGAACGATTTTCACTTGAGAAGGGAAGAGTGGTTTACCCGCTGAACCGAGCTTACGGAAGCTGTCTTCAGGTGCAAGCGTGACAATTTGCGATGCAGATTCACTCAATCCATACGTCTGAAAAACGGGGATCCTTTCTGCTTCGCATCTTTTTAAAAGAGGAAGGGGAGCAGGACCGCCGCCTAAGAGCATACATCGAAATGCATCAGGAAATGGCTTGAACATTTCTGAATCTAAGACATTCGAGAGCATCACGCTGACAACAGACGCAATGGTCACCCTGTTCTCATGGACGGACCGGATGAATTCTTTTGGCTCAAAACCGGTGTGCAATACCATCGTGATTCCATAGATGACACTCCGCATCACGATCGACAATCCACTCACATGAAAAAGAGGGACCATGCATAACCAGCGGTCATTGTCATGAATGCCTAGATTCAGTGCCGAACCGGTAGCACTCCACCAATGGTTGCCATACGTCAGCATGACCCCTTTCGGATGGCCCGTCGTACCGGAAGTGAAGATAATGGAATGGAGTTGATCCAGATCGATGGACTCGATCAGCTCCGAATTATTTTCTTCCGATTGTAAAATTTCGTCTAACGGGAGGATATTCTCAAACTGAAGCTCTTCCGATACTGATTGATGTCGCCGGTCGACAATTACCACATCTACATCAGCATCCTGCAGCTGATAGTCCAATTCTGCTGGAGAAAGCCGTTTGTTGAGCGGCACCATCACTACGTTTAAATAATGGAGAGCATGGACCAGCATAACTGTCTTTGGATGATTGTCCATCAGAAAAGCGATATGTTGTCCTTCTCGTACACCATTGGTGCCTAACTTCCGTGCAAGACTTCTCACGTCAGCATCCAGTTCTTCATATGTCCATTCTTGATTTTCAAAAATGAGCGCAACTCGATTCGGGGTCAAGTACGCCCTCTGCTGGAGCCAATTCTTCATAACTTGTCCTGCCATATGTACCACTCCACGATTCTAGTTAAAAAAGGAGATTCATAAGTAGTGGCTACTTACAAATCTCCGCAGAATTATTCGGCTTAAGGGAAACGAGGGAATTGCTTAAAGTCCGGCTTACGTTTCTCTTTGAACGCGTCGCGGCCTTCCTTCGCTTCGTCTGTAGTGTAATAAAGCAATGTAGCGTCTCCGCCCATTTGCTGCAATCCAGCAAGTCCATCTGTATCTGCGTTGAAGGAAGCTTTCAAGAAACGAATTGCAGTCGGTGATTTCTCAAGCATTTCAGAACACCATTGCACCGTTTCTTCTTCGAGCTTTTCAAGTGGAACGACTGTATTGACAAGTCCCATTTCTTTCGCTTCTTCAGCATTGTATTGACGGCAAAGGTACCAGATTTCACGCGCTTTCTTATGTCCGACGATACGTGCAAGATAGCCTGCACCGTAACCAGCGTCAAAGCTTCCGACTTTCGGTCCAGTTTGACCGAAGATTGCGTTGTCTGCTGCAATCGTCAAGTCACATACGACGTGAAGGACGTGACCGCCGCCGATTGCATAACCGGAAACCATCGCAACGACCGGTTTCGGTATGACACGGATCAAGCGTTGAAGATCCAATACGTTCAATCGTGGAATTTGATCGTCTCCTACATATCCACCATGTCCGCGTACCTTCTGGTCTCCACCAGCACAGAATGCATCGTCTCCAGCACCTGCCAACACGATGACCCCGATGTTGGAATCGTCACGTGCGTAAGCGAATGCGTCGATCAGTTCGTGGACCGTCTTAGGACGGAACGAATTACGAACCTCAGGTCGGTTGATCGTGATTTTCGCGATTCCGTTATATGTTTCGTACAAAATATCATCATACTTTCTTTCAGCAATCCATTCAAATGATGCCATTTCAATCATCCTTTCTATTATGTAATATGTTTTGAACCGTTTGTGAGAATTCCTCCGGCTGCTCGAGGTGTACGGTATGACCCGCATCTTCTATGACCACAAGCTCGCCATCCGGAAGTAAACGGAACATTTCTTCTGCTATTTTAACAAACTTCGCATCGAGTTGTCCGACAATTAACGTAGTCGTCACTTCAAACTGGTTCAAGTTCTCCCACCAGGAAGGCTGTACGCCTGTCCCAATCCCTCTCAGACTGTTCGCTAAACCTAACTCCGAATTGTTGAGACGACTCACATGTAAACGAGCTCGCTGTTCAGAAGACAGGTACGTCAAATGTGTCTGGAACAACGGAATCGCCTCCCAGTAATCGACAAAAGCTTGGATGCCTTCTTCAAGAATCCGATCCGCCAGACGATTGTCTCGTTGTTGACGGTCAAGACGTTCTTCTTCTGTCGCCAAACCCGGAGAACTGCTTTCCAGAATCAATTCCTTAACCCGCGAAGGATAAGTCATCGCAAAAGATAATGCAACTCTTCCACCTAGAGAATACCCCAAAACGAACGCGCTTTCAATCTTGAGCTCATTGAGAATTTGATCCAGTGCATAAACGGTCGCTTCCATCGAGTAATTTTCCAAGTCATCAGGACACTGCGTCTGCCCATGCCCCGGTAAGTCGACGATGAGCAATTGATGGTTATTTTTCCAATCCTCTAGGAAAGGTGTCCAATCTTCTCCAGACCCTGTAAAACCGTGGAGAAGGAGCAACGGTTCACCTTCTCCTACCACTTTGACGTGATATTGGACGTCATTCACTTCAATCAGCATCGGTCGTTCCCAACCTTTTTTCCAACGCATTGTTTACTCTGCTCCAGTATTCGCGGTGTAACTGGACGTTTTCGTCTCGGTTTGTTTGAACTTCGAGCACGTGCAATCCTTTTCCATTCACACTCTTTGTAAAAGCATCATCAAAATCGTACCAGGATTTCATCAAATGATACGTTCCTCCATAAAGTTCAGTTGACTGTTCAAATGAAATTCCAATCGGTGTACCGAATAGTTCTTCGAAATGATCTGGATGCTTGTACTGTGGTAAAAAGGAGAAAATACCTCCACCGCTGTTGTTGACAAGGACAATCGTCAAGTCGAGCTCATGCATTTTGGATGCCAACAATCCATTCATATCATGGTAAAAAGAAAGATCCCCAATGACGAGCACCGTCTTTTTGCCAGTTGCTGCAACACCAAAAGCTGATGAGATGACACCGTCGATACCATTCGCTCCTCTGTTCGCAACCAAATGAATGTCCTTTTCATTCTTACCGAAAAAGGAATCCAAATCACGGATTGGCATGCTATTCCCGACGAACAAAGCTGCGTTTTCCGGCATCAATTCCTCCAGACGCGAAAAAATCTTACCTTCAAAAAAGACGTCGGTTTCAACGAATGCTTGTTTTTCTTGTTGAGCGACCGCGTTGGCTTCAATCCAACTTTCCGTCCAATCAGAGGTTTGTTCTTCTCTCTCGACAGAGCGGGCAACAGATGAGGCGAATTGTTCCGAATCGGCATAAATCATCCGTCCACCTGAGTGGACAGGATCACGCCAATCTTCACCTTCGTCTATGATCCAGACGTCTGTATTATGCTGTTGGACGTATTTAAGAAATGCCTTGGAGATCGGCATCGCTCCGAAACGGATGACTAGTTCAGGTTTCCATTCTTTCACGACGTCACTCTTCATAACGGCATCATAATGCTCGATGATGAGCCGTTTGGAGTGCTCTCCCGTTCTTAAAGGTGAAAGAGGATCGGCTAAAATCGGAAAACCGAAAACTGCAGCCATTTCCGTAATCGCCTGAGCGGCGTGTCGATATTGACCTGGACCGCATACAATCAATCCTCTTTTCACTCCAGTTAACCTGTTCGCCATATCCGTATATTCTGCTTCAGACAGATGGCGTGCACCTGATGTAAACGTGCGATAAGCTCCGTTCTCGCCTTTACCATAATCGAAGGCGTTTGGAGCTTTGTAATCCGGAACAAGAGGTTCTCTGAACGGTAAATTCAGATGTACTGGTCCCTTTTTCCCATGTGTGGCAACTGCGCAAGCTCTTGCGGCGTTAGACCGCACATACCGGATCATACCTACTTCATTTTCAGGCAGCGCCATCTCATGGAACCACTTCACATAATTTCCGTACATGCCGATCTGGTCGATCGCTTGTGGTGCACCGACATCCCGTAATTCGTGCGGACGATCGGCCGTCAAGACAAGCAAAGGGACATGTGAAATGGAAGCCTCGATGATCGCTGGATAATAGTTCGCAGCAGCTGTTCCGGATGTACAAACAAGCGCCACTGGTCTCTCTTCCATTTTCGCCATACCAAGGGCAAAAAAAGCTGCCGACCGTTCATCAACGCTCAGCCAAACTTTTATATCCGGATGCTGAGCGAACATCATCGCAAGCGGCGTCGATCTTGAGCCTGGGCTGATGACGACGTCCCGAACATCCGATTCACTTAATTCATCTATGAAAGCTCCAACATAAGCTGTAAGTGGATCTAGTGTCATGCAAAGGATCCTCCTAGTGCGGAAAGCATCGGTTTCAACTTGATTTGCGTTTCTTCATATTCACTCTCCGGATCAGAGTCTGCAACAATCCCACATCCTGCAAAAAGAGAGACGTGATTTTCGTTGATGAGACCAGAGCGAATCGCCACTGCAAACTCTCCTTGATCATTAGCGTCGATCCAACCGACTGGAGAAGAATACCAGCCGCGATCCAGTTTTTCATGTTCACGAATGATTTCAACCGATTCCTTTTGCGGGAAACCACCTAATGCTGGTGTCGGGTGGAGACGTTGCACCACATCCATTAATGGAACATCTTTCGCCTGTTTGACAACGACCGGGGTATACAGGTGCTGGATGTCACGTCCTTTGTAAAGGGTAGGACCGTCTGGTACGTCCACCGAACCTGCTACTTCTTCCAAAGCATCTCGTATCATTTCTACGACAAACGCATGCTCTTCCCTGTTTTTATCATCAGAAAGAAGCTGTGCACCTAAGTGTTCATCTTCCTCTAGGAAGGTCCCTCTCTTGATCGAACCAGCCAAACATGTGGAAAGCACTTCGCTATCCTGCTTTTGCACTAGTCGTTCAGGCGATGCGCCAAGAAAACATTTGTGACCTCGTTCAAAAGCGAAAATAAAGCTGTTCGGTTGTTCCAATTCAAGGCGCTGAAGTGTTGAAGTCACTGAAATCTTCTCATCCGTTTCTGCTATCACTTCCCTTGCAAGGACAACTTTCTCAATTTTGCCTTCTTTGATCATAGATGTCGTTTCAGCGACGGTATCTTTCCACTGCTCCGGCTCAATTTCTGTTAACGTATAGTGCCGATCTTCAGATTCATCAATCGCTGACCGTTTCAGTAAGAGTGCTTTTTCTTTCATACTTTCTTCAAATACTTGCACGACATCTGAATCGGGTTGGACGAACAAATTCGTTGTCATATAAGCCTTGTTCTGGAAACAGGAATAAAGGTGGACAGGCAACACAAAGCTCGCATCTGAATAGTTCGTCCATAGTGGCGTTTTATCTTTTTTCGTATCAAATGAGAAACCACCTAGCATCATCGGGCCTGTGCCAAATACGTAAGGCGTTTCGTAATCCTCCAATTGTTCGGCTACAATGGATTCCCATTCGTTTTTTATTGTAGAAAAACGTTCTTCTCCATCTATATCGAATTTCTTAGCTTCACCCATTCCAACAAGCGTCATCTCGTTCGATGCATCCGACCAATAGGACCGTTGCCCTTCATATAGCCGATTGCCATTTGAAAAAACGACAAGTGGATCAACCGTATCCACCTGGACTCTGTGACTAACCAGTATAGCTTGTTGAGTGATCTGTGCTTTCAACTTTGCACTTTCCAACCGCTCTAATAAATCATGTTGTGTTACAGCTGCCAAAGTATTCCCCTCCAACATCCTCCGACGTCTATTCTCTCTATATAAACTCTCTATATGTTAAGTCATATAATCCTTGTTATCGATACTATTATAAAGGAAAAATATCTGTTTTTCCATTGTCCACCATTCACATCTATTACCAAATCCATAAGTTGACACCTATACCCCCATTGCATACACTTAGAATGGATTAAAATATGACAGAATGACGTAGTTTTCAGGCATTCTTACGATAAAGGTGAACGATAATGGAACAAAATATTGTAAACAACTCTAACGCAAGCGGTACCGGCATGAAGAAAGAGTCGAAAATGAAGGTCTGGTATCGCCAGTTGCGGCCGCACACGTTGACGGCATCCTTCATTCCTGTGTTTATCGGGACTGC
Organism: Rossellomorea aquimaris; assembly: GCA_020524245.1. GTDB lineage: Bacteria > Bacillota > Bacilli > Bacillales > Fictibacillaceae > Pseudalkalibacillus. Next base: position 708,350 of record JAIVLN010000001.1, read on the forward strand.
ACTTGCCCTATTCTATACCGAGCTTCATTGGGGCTTATTGATTGCGATGCTTGTCGCTTCGATGCTCATCCAAGCCGCTACGAACCTTTTCAATGAGTACTATGACTTCAAACGAGGCCTCGATACCGAAGAATCCATCGGAATCGGTGGCGGAATCGTCCGGGACGGCATTTCACCACGGACCGTTTTGACTGTCGGGCTCGTCTTTTTCTTAGCAGCGATATTATTAGGGGCCTATATCAGTGCTACGACGACCTGGTGGATCGCAGTCATCGGAAGTCTTTGTATGGCAGCCGGATATTACTACACAGGTGGACCTTACCCGATTGCATACACGCCTTTCGGTGAGATCGTCGCAGGCTTTTTCATGGGATTTGTCATTATATTGTTATCCTTTTACATCCAGACAGGTTTTGTCACTGTAAACAGTATGCTCATCTCTATCCCGATTTCCATTCTGATTGGCGCTATACTGATGGCCAACAACATACGGGACCTTGAAGGGGACCAAGAGCGCGGGCGTAAGACACTCGCCATCTTACTCGGACACAAAAAAGCCGTCCAATTTCTTGGCGGTATGTTCGCTTTCTCCATCGCCTGGATTTTGACGATGATTTTTGTAGGAAAAGCGTCCATCTGGTTGATCCTCGTTCTGTTGAGTATTCCGAAAGCCGTGCAAGCGGTAAAATTGTTCCATGGTGAACGGACTCCAGCTACGATGATGCCTGCAATGAAAGCAACTGCACAAATGCACACCGTTTTCGGTATCGCTGTGACTGTAGGTCTGCTGATCAGTTATATCTTACAGTTTTAATATTTGTTTAAAGGAGCTGCACATATGGACTTATCCAATACGTTGATTCACGCGCTAGGAATGGAAGTTGTAGAAGCGAAGGCAGATGTGGTGAGGATGACGATGCCGGTTGACGAACGGACGAAACAACCGATGGGTTTCTTACATGGCGGAGCCTCGATTGCACTTGCTGAATCCGCTGCAAGCATCGGCACTGCTCTAAACGTTGATCTGATTACGCATAACGTGTTCGGCATCGAAATCAATGCCAATCATTTGAAAAGCAAAAGAGACGGAATCGTGACCGCCACCGCTCTTCCCCTTCATAAAGGAAGAACGACGATGGTATGGGAAATCAAAATCACCGATGAACAAGATGCACTAATCTGTATATCACGCTGTACAACCGGAATGATTGAAAAAAAGACGAAAGAATAGAGTGGATGAGAGCTGACCAAAAGCGGTCAGCTCTTTTTAGTTTCCATTTTTACTGTGATTTTTGGATTTTACCATTTTCGAGGATTGAAAGATCCTTTTTCTGTCCTTCATTTTTCGATTTCACCGTTTTTGAGGATAGAAAACGCCCCTTTCTGTCCTTCATTTTTCGATTTCACCGTTTTTGAGGATAGAAAGGTCCTCTTTCTGTCCTTCATTTTTCGATTTCACCGTTTTTGAGGATAGAAAGGGCTCCCACAGTCATTAAAAAGAAAGCTTTCCTTTAACCAAGGAAAGCTCTCCTTATCATTAAACTTCTCGTCGCATCGCTTTCAACACATCCACTTTGGTTGCTCGACGGGCTGGACGCAATCCCGAAATGATCGTCACGATCAAACAAATGGAAATACAGATGAGCGGAAGACTCAAAGGAATATCCGAGAACAGGAAATCTTCAGGTGGCTGCTCTCCGAAAGCGCTCCCGAGAATCATCGGAAGGAATAAGTTCACCAGGTAACTGATACCATAGGCCACAATCGTACCGAATAGTGCTCCCAGTAAACCGATATAACTACTTTCAATCAAGAAGATCCGCTTGATTACACTCGGATTTGCGCCAATCGCCTTCATGATGCCGATATCAGGCGCTCGTTCTGTCACTGCCATTGTCATCGTATTGTAAATACCGATCGACGCGATGATGATGGCGATGGTTCCAATGAAAATCAATCCGCTTTTTGCAATCAGGAAAAACAGGTTCATTTGCTCCATCTCATTAATGACCGAGTATGTATAATAATTTTTTTCCTTCAGTTTTTCAGAAATCCCTTTTACAGACTCTGCATGATTGGCATAAATCTTCACTTCATCAAACGTTCTTTCCCCAGCAACTCCGGATCCTTCATCTCCCCCACTTTTCGAAGCATTCGAGTCGACCATCTCTCCGTTTTTCGTTCCAGTAAATGCTTCTACTTCTTCTAAAATTCCTTCAGAAAGATAAATGTTTGGATCACGCATCCACTCACGAGACGGCTTTTTCCCAATACCGACGATGCTCAGTTCGATTTGCTTTATTTCTTCCTCTTTAGCATCATTGATCTTTTTTACATCCATCGTAATCGTTTGATTGAGGACGTTCCCGTCATAACTGAGCTCTTCTTTTACAACACCATCTTCACCGTAGGGCAGGTCACCTTCACCATCCCAGTCGGCCAGGCTTTGGGCGAAATCATGACCGACAACGATTTCATGGTCCGATTTCGGCATACGGCCTTCTGAAAGCTCGAACCCTGTTTTTGTCTCGGAAGGATAGTGGACAACATATGAACCGCCAATGTGCCGGTACTCATTGAGTTGATAGACGGCTTCCTGACGTAAATAATTTCTGCGAGTGACTGCATCGACTTTTTCGAGGGACTCGAAATATTCTACATCATTCATCGTCACTCCCTCTTGATTTTCTTTGCCATGTACTTGAATTTCTGTCATCAGCTGACCGGATGTCACATCATCGACAACCGACTTCTGTATTCCGAAAGCGACCGAAGCCAACACAATCAAAAAAGCACAACCCATCGCAGTCGCTAAGACCGTCATGAAGATCCGGCTTTTGTTCTTCTTCATATTCGAGCGTACAAACTTGAATTGATCATTGAATCTCATGATGCATAGACCTCCTTATTCAACTTTCCGTCTGTAATTTCGATGATCCGATTTCCGATTCGCGCAACTTTTTCATCATGGGTGATGATCAGGAAAGTGATGCCTAATTCTCTGTTCAGTTGTTGGATGAAGTCTAGCAACTCCTCTTCTGTTTCACTGTCGAGACTACCCGTCGGTTCATCGGCCAGGATAATCGGCGGATTCAATACGAGTGCTCTCGCAATGCTCACCCGCTGCTGCTGTCCACCTGAAAGTTCACTCGGATAATGCTCCATGAACTTTTCAAGTCCTACTTTTTTCAAAATCGCTTCGGTTTGTTTCCTTCTTTCTCTTTCATTCACGCCTTTTAACGTCAAGGCAAGCTCCACATTTTCAAAAGCTGTCATGCTCGTAATCAATTGAAAGCTCTGGAATATGAATCCGAGACGATTCAACCGAAAGTCGGCCCACTTGCTTTCGTTAAAATCGGTCACTTTTTCCCCGGTGATAAATATTTCCCCTTCGGTTGGACTCATGTATCCACTGATCAAGTTCAATAGCGTGGACTTTCCTGATCCGCTCCTTCCAACAATCGTTACGATCTCGCCCTCTTCTATATAGAGATGAATATTGTTTAATACCGGAACGACAGATTCTCTACCCTTTTTACCGATTTCGAATTGATGACTCAAATTCTTAACTTCAATCATTTTGTTGGCCTCCTTCGGTTCATATACACATAAAGACGTCCAAATCGGAAAAAAGTTCACGGGAAAAATAAAAAACCCTCCGATTGAATCGAAGGGTTTAAAAGTTATGTTATTGAACAGTAGGGAAACCGAATCCTGAAGCATAGTCATCACCAGATGCTGCTCCCGATCCACCCAGAATGTCATTTGCTTTCGCACGGTTTTGAAGCTCTGTGCGAAGTGCAGTATTGGACATCGTAGGGTTCGCTGCCCAGATTTTAGCCGCTAGTCCAGAAACGTGCGGAGTTGCCATGGAAGTACCACTGATTGTGTTATACGCGCCATCTTTCCAAGTAGACTCGATTGCGCGACCAGGTGCTGAAACTTCTACATCACGCTCTTGGATTGAATAATCCCCATCCGTATTCGGATTTCCACGAGAAGAGAAGTCCGCTACTCGATAAGTGCCGTTTTCTTGAACATTTTCAAGAGCTGCAACCGCAACTGCATCGACCAATGCACCAGGGTATCCAATCGTGTCCGCTCCTGGACCGTCATTTCCAGCTGCCGCAATGACAAGTGCACCATTATTCATTGCATATGTGACTGCATCTGCAATCATAGAATCTTTTGAGCTAGAACCGAGTGACATGGAAATGACGACATTTACACCAAGTGCATTACCTTGATCGGCTGCGTGACGAATTGCACCAGCAATGTCATCAGAATATCCGAAACCACTGTTTCCTAATACTTTGTAAGCCCATAGTTTCGATTCAGGTGCTACACCATAAACACCCTGTCCGTCAGCTCCACCGTTTGCAAGTACTGTACCTGCAACGTGTGTTCCGTGTCCATTTTTATCTGTACACTGATCATCTAAAATCGGAGCTCGTTTTTGACTGAAGTCTTTACATTGTTCCACATTGGCAGCCAAGTCAACGTGTTCGATGTAAGTTCCAGTATCAAGAACCGCTACACGGACTCCATTACCTCCGCTTGTTGCAGTAAGGTTAGCATCGTTGTACATCGCCTCCATTCCCCATGGCGTTTGGTCAGAAGGTGTAGCTGTACGTGTCGCATTTTGGGACACCTTATTTATAGAAACCTTTTCAACCAAGGATACTTTCAAGTTTTTGTTCTTCTGAAGTGCTTCAAATTGTTTTGCAGTTACGTCTGTTGTGAACCCTTTTTCTCGGAAGTCCCAACGTTTTCCGTAGTTTGCGCTCGCATTCATTAATGCTTGATCACTAGACGATGAAATCAACACACGTAACTTTTCGTTTTTCGTTTGATCCGGCGTTTCTCCTGCTGCAAATACACCTGTTGCAAAAATTGAAACCATCATGATCGCTGTTAAAGCAATAGACAAAAATCGTTTCATCCTATCAATCTCTCCTCTAATTAAATTCATCAATTTCCATTGATGTAGAACAAAGAGTCTCGATGTATGTACGTGCTGCAGCAAGCCTACATTTTAACTTTATAGTTTTAAGTTAAAATCATAGACTGCGGAATCCACTCACCTCCCGGCACCGAATATATTGTCGGTTTTTTCTGAATTTTGCATTATTAATCGTATCATAATGTATACGCCTGTTGTATTGGGAAAATAGGTCTAAAATACAGTGAATATTTGTATATATTTACCGTCTTTTTTCCCAACAGGATTTATTATGATGTTATAGTTGGAACTAAAAAGTATTGGAAAGTGTATAAAACGCTGTAAAAAATAAAAACTATGAAAAAAGAAGAGGAAGGAGAATGTACATGAATGCTGGAAGAGCGAAACAAATATTAGAATCTCCAAAAGAAATTGAGGTCCACTATCGAGGGAATCCGATTTGGATCCAACAAGTCGATGAAACAGGCAACACGGCACGTATCTATTCGAAAAATGAACCTGAAAACGAAATGACCGTCAATGTAACCTTACTAGATGAAGTATAAAGAAAAGGGGTACCCGGAACACCGGGTACCCCTTCTTTCATGAGGATAACTTATTACGGTTTGCATAAATGGCAGCCTGTGTCCGGTCAGAGACCTGAAGCTTACTTAGGATGTTACTGACATGTGTTTTGACCGTCTTGATACCGATGAACAACTCTTCACCGATTTCCTGGTTCGTCTTCCCTTCTCCGATTAGGACCAATACCTCTAGTTCGCGTCTTGTCAATTCGTGGTGAGGGAGTGATTCATTGCCACGAAAACGGTTCATCATTTTCTGTGCCACTTTTGATTCAATGACTGACTCACCCGCATATGCTTTTTTGATCGTATCTGAGATTTCATCAGCCGAAGCAGTTTTCAAGACATAACTGAAAGCACCTGCCTCTATGGCAGGAAACACCTGTTCATCATCATAAAAACTGGTCAAAATGATGATTTTGCAATCCGGATGGATTTGTATGATTTCTTTCGTCGCTTCAATGCCGTTTCCGTTTTCCATAATCAAATCCATTAAGATGACATCAGGATCAAGTTCTTTCAGTGCCTTCACAGCTTCATTGCCACTCGAGGCTTCGCCGAGAATCTCAAACGATGGATCTGTCATTAAATAAGAGCTTAGTCCTCTTCTTACCATTTCATGATCATCCACTAAAAATAATTTAATCGGTTCCGTCATTAGATATACCCCCTTTTTCAATCGGTACCCGAACGTCAATTGCTGTTCCTTTTCCTTTTGCGGAAGTAATCGAAAAACTTCCCCCGATTTCTTCACAACGTTCTTTCATCGTTTTTAAACCATAGGACGTTTTCTTCTTTTCGTTCAGATCAAATCCAACCCCATTGTCCCTTAAATGTATGCGTATATGTTGGTCGGTATGGCTTAAGACAACGGTGAGACGGTCTGCTTGTGAATGTCGGAGGGCATTTGCCAATCCTTCCTGAATCATTCTAAAGAGATGATCTTCAATTCCTCTTGGCAACTCCGGAATTTCATGTATCTCGGAATCGATCGCAATACCTGATTTCTGTCTCAGCTCCTCAACGAGACCTTTGATTCCACTATGTAAATTCTCACCTGACAGTTCAATCGGTCGCAAGTGAAGTAGCAGTGCTCTCATTTCACCTTGTGCTTTATTCGCCATCTCTACCACTTCTTTCAGTTGAGCTTTCGCTCGCATCGGATGCTGATCAAATAGTTTCATAGCGGCAGAGGACATCATGTTCAAAGCAAAGAGTTGTTGGCTGACAGCATCATGCAAGTCTCGTGCTAAACGTTGTCTTTCCTCAATCGTAGCTGCTGTATGAGCCTTTTCTGCGAATTCCGCTTTCTCATTTGCAAGCTTTTGCAAGGACTGAACTTGTTTTTGAACTTTTGTTGTCAATTCATTGAGTTCGGAACAGATCGTCCCAATTTCGTCGCTTTCATGATCTTTGATCCGGTAGTCATAATGTCCTCTGGAGAGCTTGGCGATGGCTACCGAAATTTCATTCAACCTATGAATCAGCTGTTGCCCTCTTTTGAAACTGAAAAAGATCCCCAAAATGAACGTCAAAAGAAAAACAGCTAACGAGATTATGAAACTCCCTATTATTGGATTGGCTTCCGGAGAGAAATAATAAAGGATCTGGAAGATAAAAAAGACGAGAATAGTTGTATAAACCGCAGTTAAGAGATGGGTACGATAAAGAATGCCTCGAACACCACTTTGATTTTGACTCATTCGATCCACTCCCATCATACCCGATCAATTCTGAGATCTAACACTTGAAATTGAAAGTCAAATGTCAGTTTACGAGTCGCTTCATCATAACCTTCTGTTTTATAACTCGCATCCTTCATCAGGCCATCTCTTTTGTAATTACCGATCTTGATGTCCCCAACTTTTGATGAAGCTGTTACCGAGAAATCCACATCCTCCGGTATTAGGATCTTTATATCACCAACCCATCCCGCTAAGCGGATAGTTGTTTCCTTATCCGGAATAAAAGCCCGTGTGTAATCAAAATCATAATCCGCTATACCATTGCGCTCATCAAGATCTTCCACTTGCCAATTCTCATCTTTCATGGATACATCTGTGACAAATCCACTTTTTGCATGCTTGGACTTTTTATCCATATTGACGGAAACTTTAGGTCCTCTTCCCCAGAGTATCTTTACTCCTATATAGACGAAAAGAAGGGGCCAGAGGTTGATGATCTGATCAAGTGAGAATTCAATAAAGCCTAATCGATCCGCAGAAAGTAAACCTCCAACAACAGTAAATAGCAATCCAAAGAACCAGCTCCCAGAACGCCTTTTACTCAACCAAGCCTCAAACAGCCACTTAAGACCTAGTAATAATAGGACAAAAGGATACAAGAAATGAATCGCTTCGTCTATTTCCATGGAAATAAGACCTAAATTGACAAGAAGTAACACTGCACCACCTAGTATAAAAATCAGGGCTACGATAAATTGACCGCCAGAACGTAGTTTCATATGACCACACACCTTTTATTTATATCTTTAAGAAGGTCCGCTTGTTACATTTTGACAAAATAAGCGATATCCCTTCTTTTTGTTTGATTTCTATTTATAGAATACCTCCCACTCAACAAATGCAGAACGAACCCTGGTACGTTTCCTTCTCCGTCCCGAGACTGATATTTTGATAAACCGTTTCATCGGTAGAAAGTTACTCACTTTAGCGTTTTACATTTTATGTTAAAATTTCTATATAAAGTTGGTTGTTCATTCATAAGTAGTACGTAAAGCTAAAGGGGTGACTTAATGAATTTAGAGGATGTTAAACCTATAAAACGTTCCAAATTACGAATAACGTGTGGGAAAGTTTATTTTACTATGAAACGTAGATTAATATGGATGAAGAATAAAGAAAAATACACTCGTGTCAGTTATCAAATCTTATATTTTGGATGACTATTCATACACCCCTTACCATAACGGAAAGACATCGTCATAGTTTTGATGTGTTCCCAGATAGTAACCGCACTCAACCTTTCGGAAGCGGGGCAACTTGTTCCTATAATTATATGGATCTACAAATCGAGAACAATACACAAAACACGTACCAGCTATGTTTAAAGGTAACGGATACTCACTTAGTTGGTGAATGGAGATGTACGAATCCACAGCTACATAGTTATAAAGTTTACGAAAGTAATCATAGAATACAGATGACTTATTGGGGAAGTTACATACGAAACAATATCATTCGTCGAAAAGTTTTTAACGGACAAAAGAAGCAAATAGACGATGAATTCATAACAGAAAATTATGCCATTATGATGTACCAGCCCTATTTAGAAACTGTCGATTAGTGCTTATTACAAAAAAAAAAGATAATCAGCAATTGCTGATTATCTTCCTGAGGCATTTTGTTCTTCTTCGATCTGTTCGATCGTATTTGAGGTGTCCTGACGGCGTTCGTCTGTGTGCTCATCGGGTATGGTCTTTCTTTTATCGTAAGCTCTTTGGGCTTCTATCGTTCGTTTTGCATAGGGAACGGCTTCCAACCTTTCCTTTGATATCTCTTCACCTGTATCCATGCAAATACCGAAAGTCCCTTTTTCGATACGTTCCAGTGCTTGATCGATTTCTTCTAATAACTCTTCGTCGCTTTCTTTTAAAGTCAATTCTTTCTCATGCTCAAATTCTACTGTTGCAGAATCACCCATATGGTTTTCATTACTTCTGATTTCTTCTGTATCCACGTTTTGTTCACGTTTTTGGTATCGATTATAAACATCGTGTTTCATTGATTCTAATTGTGCTTTGAATTGTGTGATTTGTTCTTGTGTAAGTGCCATATCTTCTCCTCCTTACATGCATCCATACCCTCGGTAAAACTTTGATAAACACGCTTTAACTAAAGAGAACCATCCATACGATCAAGGAGATCGGTACGAGTCCTAACCATGTCCAGAACCAGATTGTGGATGCTTTGGTTTGGTCCGAAAGAGCATAAAGAAATATTCCAGGAAAGACCGTCCAGGTGACAAACAACAAAATTGCTAATAAAAATTGAATGATAGATGCGAAGTCGAAACGGTCGAAAGTCACGACAAAAAGATACGCAGGAATAGACATGATCAACGGAGTGAAGAAGCTCCAAATCAACGCTCTTACTCGGTACATATTGAAATAGCGTCGGTTATCTTCCACATATTGAGTAAATAAACTCCAAGAATTTTCTACGGGTAATTGTATTCTTCTCGCTATTTCCATTACATCATCCCTCCATTGGAAAATCGTTGTATCTATATTTCATGGCAAAGTGGGGTATAATAGAGATATTAAGATAAAGTGGGTGGAAGCATATGGCATTTTTCTCAAAGAATCAGCAAGAGCCAATTCCTGAAGTCGAAACGAAAGTATGGAGTTGTACGAACCAGGATTGTTCTGGATGGATGAGAGACGGATTGTCTTTTGAAGCAAAACCAGCTTGTCCACTATGTCAATCTGAAATGGCGTTGGAAACGCGGATATTGCCTGAGTTATCATAACGGAACGCAAAACACATCGGAGTGGCCCAAAGGGACACTCTTTTTTGCATTCTTCCTATTCCTCCATTAATACCTTAAGCGGTTATTTTCTGAAAAATGACTAACAAATGTATATTTTCAATTAAAGCGGTAAGAATGGTAGATACATAATGTTCTAATGAACAAATTCCAAGGAGGAATAAAAATGAACAAACGTGATTTAATCCAACATGTCGCTGAACAAACAGGCTTATCTAAAAAGCATTCAACTACAGCTGTCAATGCAGTAATCGATGCGATTACGCAAAAACTTACAGATGGCGAAAACGTACAATTAATCGGCTTTGGTAGTTTTGAAGTCCGCCAACGCCAAGCAAGAAAAGGAAGAAATCCTCAAACAGGAGAAGTGATTCAGATCGAAGCGACACGTACTCCTGCATTCAAGCCTGGAAAGCAACTGAAAGAAGCTGTCAAAGCTTAACTAGAGGAACTGATGAAAAAAAGGGTGGCCGTTATCGGTCAACCCTTTTTCCTTTCATCTTAAAACCGTCCCTCCTGAAATTTTCACTGATTCACCAATGATATTTGGAGCGGCATCCGTTATGAGGTATGAAATTGTATTTGCTACCTCTTCCGGTTGTACCAACTCTCCTGAAGGATATTCATCCCTAACCTTTTGTAGTTGTTCTTCAAACGAGATCCCGTTTCGTTTGGCTCGTATTTCAAGCGCACGAATCCCCATTTGTGTGTTGACGTAACCTGGACATACTGCGTTCACACGGACACCATTCTTGATTGCTTCAAGCGCGAATGAATGCGTAAATCCGATTAAAGCGAATTTTGATCCGGAATAAGCTGTGTTACCATAAGTTCCTCTTAATCCAGATAAAGAGGATACGTTGATGACAACACCTTTTTGATGCTGCTTCATATGTTGGTAAACGAGCTTCGTCAACATGACTGCGGCCGTAAAGTTCAATTCCATAATATATTCAAGTTCTTCTTTGGAGGTATCTTCAACAATTCCTCCCCCGGCAATTCCTGCACAATTGACCAGGCCGTAGATGGGACCAAGTTCTGCCTCAGCATTTTCGACCAGCCCTATTTGCGCCGATTCACTCGTCAAATCTGCCGTATATAAGTGGATATTCTCAGTAGGGGTGAACTCCAATAGTTCTTGTCTGAGGAGATCTAATTTCTTTGAATCCCTTGCGGTCAATGTAACTTTTCCACCCATTTTTACAACGGCCTTAGCTGTCTCACTTCCGATTCCACCGCTAGCACCTGTAATGAGAATATGACGGTTTTCAAGCGCATCAACCGAGAAAACACTCATCGCCCAAACTCCTTTGCATAAAAACTGAGATCAATTTCATTTTTAGAAAATGGGACTAACTCTATAGAGAGTTAATCCCTCAATCCATAAGTACTTCACGCTGGTACTTAGTAAACAATATCAATTTACCCTCCAGTCTCTGGATATAAACCGCATAGGTGCAAAATTTTTTAAAATTGTTCATCCTATTTTAATAAACGTTTACAAATCAACACTTCATCAAAATTAATCATCTGCATTCATTTAAAGAAATGAGTCTGGCATTCTATTGAATCATTTTTAAAAAACAAAAAAATGTGCAAGCCATTGCGGCTTGCACGTCAATAAGGTATGGGCGGTGTCAGAGTTTTAAGGGGATTGTCTACTTCAGTATAGCATGGCTTTTCATACTTGTTTATTGGGAAAATCACCTGAATTAACGTACTAAAACCTTATTTTTTGAAGCGCGATTTTCCCAACTCTGAGTTTCCGATCCAACCCCCAGAAAAGAGTATACAGACCCCCTTGCAACTAGTCGCTTTGGTGTATGAATGCGCCCTATCCAAAACCTTTTCAAAAAAAACGCGCAAGCCGGGGGAGGCTCACGCTAAAAAAAGGTATGGGCAGTGTCAGAGTCTTAAGGGGATTGTCTACTTCAGTATAGCATGGCTTTCCACGCTTGTTTATTGGGAAAATACCTGATAGTACATGGTGATATTCCTCCCATTCATTCTAGAATTTTCCCAACTCAGGTCGATCCTAGAATGTCCCTGACCATCCTCATACGACAAAAAACTCTTCCATACGTTATACTAGAAATATAGGAACTTATTCAAAAGAATTGAGTGAGACGATGAAAGACCAAATGACAACGACTCGTAAAATCCATACTTATATAGATGGTGATGTCTTTGAAAAATTTGACACCGTAGTGACAGAGTTTCCATTGACGATTGTACTGAACGGCCATGAGTTTGCTACAATGGTATGTACACCAACGTTCCTGAAAGATATGGTCATCGGCTTTTTAGCTTCGGAAGGTGTTATTCGTTTATACAAACGTGATATCGCGTCCATTACGATTGACGAAGACAAAGGTTTTGCCTATGTAGAGACGACAACAAAGATTGAGCCGACAATACAAGAACATACAAAACGGTTTATCGGTTCATGCTGTGGTAAAAGCAGACAGTCGTTCTATTTTCAAAATGACGTGAAAACCGCAAAGTCTTCCATGACAAAAAGAACAATCACCTACGAGCAGTGCATCGATCTCATGACGCAACTTCAATCATCAAGCAGCACGTTCCAGGCTACAGGCGGTGTTCACAATGCAGCGATTTGTTCCCCCGAAGGAATGATCGTCTCCAGAACAGACATTGGTAGACACAACGCACTTGATAAGCTTTATGGTCATTGTTTGATGAACGATATACGCGTCCAGGATAAAATTTTAGTATTCAGTGGCAGAATTTCATCTGAGATTTTGTTGAAAGCAGCCAAAATTGGAGTTGGAATTCTATTGTCCAAGTCTGCTCCGACTGAACTAGCACTACAAGCAGCAGAAGATTTGAACATTACTACAGCCGGTTTTATCAGGGGAAATCGGGTTAACGTATATACACATCCAGAACGGATCGTCTTATAACCTGCATTACATAAAGGAGGTGCATTCAACGGATGAGCATCTTGGACCAACATAAACGTCCTCTGCGGGATTTACGAATATCCGTAACCGATCGTTGTAACTTTCGGTGTCATTATTGTATGCCAGCAGAAGTGTTCGGACCGGATTACGAGTTTTTGAAGAAGAACATGCTGCTCAGCTTTGAAGAGATTTCGAGATTAGCAAAATTGTTCCGCAAACGAGCCGGAATTAAAAAATTGCGGATTACTGGCGGTGAACCATTAATGAGGCGAGATCTTCCTGTACTGATTTCTCAGCTCTCTTCCATTGAAGGTATCGAAGACATCGCCATGACGACGAACGGTTCCCTCTTACCTAAATTTGCTGAACAGCTGAAAAGTGCAGGATTGGACAGAGTGACAATCAGTCTCGATACACTCGATGACGAACGTTTTAAGAAAATAAACGGTCGTGATGTATCGGTTGAGACCGTTTTGAAAGGTATAGAAGCTGCAAAAGCCGCAGGACTGTCCATAAAAATGAATATGGTCGTCCAAAAAGGGGTCAACGATAAAGATATTATCCCTATGGCGAAGTATTTCAGACAACAAGGTCATATCCTTCGGTTTATCGAGTACATGGATGTCGGCAACTCCAATGGTTGGAAGATGGATGATGTGTTTTCGAAGAAAGAGATCATAGAACGGATCAACGACGTTATGCCGATTGAACCGATCGAACCGAATTATACGGGAGAAGTCGCAACTCGATACCGTTACGTAGACTCAGATGATGAAATCGGAATCATCTCTTCTGTAACGGATGCGTTTTGTTCCGCTTGCAACCGATCTAGGCTATCTGCTGAAGGGAAACTGTACACTTGCTTATTTTCAGTAAAGGGACATGATTTACGGGGTCCATTAAGAAACGGTTATAGCGATGAAGAAATGATGGACTTGATCGGAAATATTTGGTCCCACCGTAATGATCGTTATTCAGAAGAACGAACCCATCATACAAAACGAGATTCAAAAGTAGAAATGTCGCATATTGGCGGTTAAAAATGGAGAACATTTATCGTTCTCCATTTCTTTTTACACATACAATATCCTATTGTCTGTATCCAAATGTTCAGAAATGAGTTACCATTGTACTAGGTATTTACAGATGTTTTTGTATATTTCGAACGAAATCGACACCATTATTCGTTATTAAGGGTGATAATATGGCATTAACGAAGTCTCCGTCCTACTCCAATATAGAAGAAGCATCGAAAGACGTACTCGAACTGATCAGCCGCTTTGTTGACGTGAATACCTTTTTCGTGGCGAAAAACGATAAGCATGATGTGGATATCATCCAATCTTACAATCGTGATGAAGTAATTCTTGAAGCAGGTTTTGAAACACTTTACCGTGATTCCTACTGACAATTCATTGTAGAAGGTGGTCGTGAACCCCTTATTATTGAAAACCTGCTTGAACATGACTCTACTAGAGATATGACTGTCACTAAAAGTTTGGGCGGCGGTTCTCTGATTGGCATGCCAATCTATTATAGTAACGGCGAGAACTTTGGAACACTATGCGGTATGGATCTTCGTCCGCATCATTTTACAGAAGATCATATTGAATTATTCGAAGCGATGGCTAATCTGCTTGGCAAAGTGTTGGATTTAGAAAGAGCGGATTCCAAGATTCAAACACTGGCCGTTCCTTTTGTCCCGATATCCGATGAAGTTGCGATTTTGCCGATAATCGGTGATGTAGATGAAGAACGAACCAATCAGATTATGGAAATTAGCTTGGAAGAAAGCGTCCATCATACTCTGGAATATCTCATTCTGGATCTTTCAGGACTCATCAGCATCGATTCCAACAGCACCATAAACCTGCTGAAAATCGGAAAGTCCTTAAGATTGTTAGGCGTAAAGACCATATTGACAGGTATACGTCCCGACATTGCCATGATGGCTGTCAGAGGGAACAGTGATTTCGAACAGCTGATGGTCAAAGCCGACCTCAATCAAGCCCTAGAATCCATAGGTTACACCTTGGTCAAAAATATGAATGAAAAGTCAGGCCACTAGAGCCTGACTTTCTTTATTTGATTCGGATTTTGAACGGGTCTTTAATTCGGTTGGGATAGTCGGTGATTTTTAGTACAATCTTATCTCTTATTTTGGGATTATGGATCGTGTACAAGTACTCAAAATTCTTAGTACCATCTAAGGAAGAAAACCCGATTGAAACCTCGGTATCTTCATCCATATTTGTAGGTATGTGATCAAATAATTCCGATATCATTTGATCCGGTTCCGCTTTTTCCACATGGAATACAAGCTGGATATTGTTTTGTTCCTTGTTGATTTCTTTCAGCTGTAGTCGACCATCATCTGGTGCTTGTAGCAATTTTTCTTCTTTTACATCGACTACGACTTCTCTTTCTTCTTTATTTAATGAACGAATCATGCTTCCTACCAGGTACAATTCTTCTGGTTTCGTGAAGTAATTACTCTGGAAGAAAAGCGTAAAGTGATTTTCTGACCCGGTGCTAACAATTCCATTCTGAATCCGATCCCAAATTTCTCCATTCTCGTTCACTATTCTCAAATCTTCAAATGCAAACAGTTGGTTTGAATTGTTTTTATCAAATTGAACATCAAGGCCTATCAAGGTCGGATCAATAACCACTTTATTTAAATGAATGGTTTGTTCTTTCATACTTACTTTCTTATCGAGTTGAATGATTTCTCGTGTATTCTCGTACCATTCCTTTTGTATAGGAATTTCGAGGTTCCAGGTCCCGGCAAGAACTTCGCCTTTGTCTGGAGTATCAAAATGCTCCTCTGTGTTCACAATTTTTGCGCTTACTAATAGGGTAGATGGAACGTTTTCATCGTGAAGATTAATAGAAATTTTCCCATTCATTTTCTCTTCTTTCTGGAAATCCACCGATTCATTCGGATCTGAGTAACTAAAACTCACCTCTAAGTCTTCACCGTTCTCATCATGAAACATCACATCTTTTAAATGCGGGAAATTGTACCGATTGGAAGCCTCAATAGAATAGAACAAAAGAATACGAGCTTGATCAACTATCATGCGCTCTACTGTGAAAACGACGTCATCGTGTTTACTCTTCACGTCCACTTCATGGATAAACTCATTCTTTATTGCATCCTCAAGACCTTGATCTCCTTCAATCATTTTTACGATTGCCTCCATGCCAGGGATAGATTTGACTGTATTTGCGAAAGCGGGAGATACCTTGATAGACGTGACAAACAGAAAAATGACGGCAATACTGCTCAACAAACTAATGATGGATCTCTGTTTTCTTTTTTTGTAGCATTTTCCTTTCTGAATTCCACTCTCAATATAGTCATCAATATTTTGAGGTGTTTGCAAATGTTTATCTTCCATCTGTTACACCTTCCTTTTCCATGTTTGCCCGCATTTGGTTCAGACCTTTATACAGCCACGTCTTAATCGTACTTTCAGGTTTGTTTAGTATGTTAGAGATTTCCTTGATCGTATAATCTTGAAAGTATTTTAAAATAATCACTTTCTGGGTATTTTTCTTTAATTTGAAAATATGTTCTTTCACAGTGTGCCGGTCCACCCAATCGAGAGGTGCTTTCTCTTCTTGGTCAAAGTGCCATTCCTCTTGTACGAGCTTTTTGTTTTTCCGGATTTCGTTTAAGCAATAGTTTGCAAGGATGCGGGTTAACCATGCTTTGGCTGATGAGGCCTCCCGTAATTGACGGATAGACTTGTATGCTCGATACGTCGTTTCCTGAATGGCTTCTAAAGCATCATGCTCATTATGGTAAAAACGATAAGCAACAACATACAAGTCCTTTTTATAGAACTTGATGAACTGCGAAAAAGCTTCTTCATCGCCTTTTCTCGCCAGTTTTATGATACGGTCATCCATACTTCTCCCCCTGTATTTGACTCTCTTTCTAATATGACACAGATGTGATCGAAAAAGTTTTAACAAATTATATAAGCTGCCTTAAAAGTCAGAGACTTTCAAGGCAGCTTCTTGGAAGCTACTAAACAAAGGGCGGTTTTGGCTAGACCACCCGAAAAAGTTCAATCCACGGACCCTCCTTTGGGTCTCATGAGTCACCCTCTCCTAAAATTCATCGCTTGAATGCCTTCGTTTCCTGTTTTCGCACCCATTTCTGCGAATTTTTCCAGGTCTTCCTCCCAAACTTTCGCAAATCGGTTCCCGGGAAGCCACCCCATCGGGAAAAACGTCCGGGCATCCGGTCCATAGAAGCAGCCAACATCATAAATCGCTTTCGGCATGCCTCCCCAGGCATACGCTCCTACATATGTAAAAAGCAGTTCCCCCGGCTGTGGAAAGCACGTTTGATTCTCTGGTCTCACTTCATGCAGATCAGTCTTTTCACATAATGCTGCAGGGAACTGTACGGAAATCTCTTTTCCGGTATACATCGCATGCTTGCCAGAGGTTTCGAGGGGAGTCTCGATTACATCCCAGAAGGCTTTACACGTGTTTGGTGCTTTATCATCCAATAAAGTCGCTCTGATTTCTATATTGTCATTCGGAAATTCCATGATAAATGTTCGCAAATCCATTCCTCCTTAAACAACGCTCGGTTCTTTTACAAGTTGATTGTTTGCAAATCTACGGAAGTGCAATGGGGACACATCAATGGTTGGTGACACATCCAACATCGATTCAGCCAATGCTCTTCCGATCGCTGGTGCCATCATGAAGCCGTGTCCGCTCATGCCGACCGCTTGCCAGTACCCTTCGAACCCATCAACATCACCCAGTATCGCTTGATGATCCGGTGTGGAATCATAGCGTCCATCGACATGACTCCGAAACTCTAATTCTTCCAATTTCGGGAACAGCTCAATTCCTACTTCCGCTGCCCTTAACTGAAACAAAAAAGAATCATAGGGGTACTGCTGGTCCGGTCCAAGGTAACTCAAATAAATGGTCCCGTCAGTCAGCTGCTTAGCGGCGAATCCTTTTTCAAAGGAAACGAGCAATGGTTCGAGCACTCGTTCTTCCACACGGTTCGTATAAATGATCCTTCTCGTTTCTTCGACGATCGGTAGTTCTATTCCAATGAGACTAGCAATCTGTTTTGCTCCCAATCCCGCGGCATTGACGAGATACTCACAGTCCATTCTTCCTCTTTTTACCGTTTCAACGCCAGTAATTCGACCGCTTTGTATATGAACATCGGTTACTTCGTCATTCATAAAACGGACGCCAACGCGTTTGGCAGCATCAGCAAAACTGTTCGTCACATGGTAAGCATCATCCACAAATCCATCCGTAGGACAAAAAGATGCCCCTACTACAGAATCGGTGTTCAAACCAGGTACGATCGCTTTCGCTTCAACAGGTGTCAGAAGCTGGGTCGGAATCCCGCATTCCAGCTGGATCTGTTGTTGCGCTTCATACCTTTTGAATGCTTCTTCACTATGAAAGGTGTACAGGTAACCGACTTCCCTGTATTTGATTTCATATTCCGGGAAGAGTTCCTCATTGATATTTTGGTAAAACGATACCGAAGCTTTTGCCATCTCGCAATTGATTCTAGTGCCCCACTGCTGCCTCACTCCGCCTGGACATATGCCTGTAATTCCTGAAGCAATTCCGCCCTTATCGATGACGATGACATCTTTCATCCCATTTTTCGCAAGATGGTAAGCGATGGAACAACCGATGATGCCAGCACCAACGATGATCGTTTCCGCTTTCATCGACTCGTCTCCTTTTCAACAATCCGCAACAACACATTTTCGGAGGATACAAACGCCTCTGCAGGCACGAACGGCAGCATTTCCTTGAGCCACCTGAAACGGCCGACCGTCAAACCGTCTGCGATTGCATGGTTTTCAGAAAAGTTGAGTCCAATTTTCGAAGGTCCCAGTTCTTTCACAGTTTCCTTCAACACCTCTTCCAAATCAACTTGATACGTGCGCACTTCATCAAATAAGCTGCACTCACGGATGTCTTGAGCATCGATTGTGCTGCAAATCGCGAGCCTTCTACCATCTGCAGTGAACAGAAACGCACCCGGGCCGACTGTCTCTACACCCGTCAAATAAGGCAAGCAAGGATCGCTCCCTTCACTTGTGAAAATAAGCCAAAGATCGATCTGTTCGTTCTGTAAGAGTTCCGATGCTTTTTGTAGGTTGTTTTTCAAATCCACGTCATTCATTTCTGCTTCACCACCGCATAAGGGGTTGTCACCAGCTCAAGCTGACGTTTACTCAACACAATTGGTTCGTTTTCCGTTACAAGCACATTTTCTTCAACCAAAATGCACGGAAGACCGTCGTCTTGAATGACAGTCGGCTCAATTGCATAGATTTCACCAGCCTGAATGACCCCTTCCACTTGAGGGCGCGGGGGCATTTTTCTTGGTCCTAGGATTGTTCCACCATCATGAGTGGCACGTCCGACTTGATGCCCAACCGAATGACGAATCGTCGGATAACCGTGTGACTCAATTACGGACCGCCCTACCGCATCGACCTCATGCCCTTTTTTACCAGGATATAAAGCATCGATTGATGCCGATATCGCTTCTACTGCCGCATTAAAGGCGTTTTCCACATCTTTTGGTGGTGACTCTTCATCTTCTTTCAAGAAATAACAAGTCCGTGCAATATCGGAGACGTAACCACTCTCTGCGCGCAAACTGAAGTCGATGATAACGATATCTCCAGGTTTTACAATATGGTCCGCCGGTTTTCGGTGAGCGAGTCCACAACGAACGATACATACGAGCGGCAAATCATATGGTTCACCTAATCCATTCGTTACGCCCCTTTTCTTCATCTCCTCGACAAACAGGTGCCCGATCTCCTTTTCAGTCATACCAACATTCATTTGTTCGAATGCAGCCTCGAAAATATCGGTTGTATGGTTGACTGCCGTTTGGACGGCTTCGATTTCCGCTGGCGATTTGACACATCGTAAAGGTTGGACGATTGGTTCGCTTGAAACTTCAATCCCATTCAGTTCTTCAGCACCAATCAACTTTTCAATCCACTGATATAAGCCTAATGAAAGCCCATCGTAAAGGTGATCATACAGCGACATGTTGAGGGCCAATTTTTTCGGCTCATAAGAGTTGAACACTTCAACAAACACATCATCCATATGGCTCGAATAGGTTTTGATGTTCGAGTAGACTTCCGATCCTTTGAAGGAATCACATTCTTCTTCTGATACAATTGCGACATGCTCCCCGCTCTTATGTATGAAATAGGCTGTTAGATGCTCCGTTTCCATATCGGTGACAAATGGCAGACTCGGATCATACCCCATTCTCGTTAAAATGAGCCATGTATCGATTTTCTCCCGATCCATCAGCTTAATCGCTGAATCTAATTTCTCTTTTACAATCTGAGCTTGTGATGACATGATTGAAACCGCCCCCCTTGAATATGTAAAATTAACTTCATTATATCGAATATTCCGATAATTATATATGTAAAGGCTCGTCAACTCAAAAAAATGGACGCCACGACGACGACGTCCATTTCAATTCGTTTGAAGCAATTCGACGCTTTCTCCACTCGGACCAATAATGAAAACATTCTTCCATCCATTGTCTAACTGGTAAGGTCCTTCACTCACATTCAATTCAGAATGCTCTTCTAAAAAGACATCCAAGTCCTCCACTTCAAAAGCGATATGTTTATTGTTAGAGAGTTTCAGGCTCTTTTCAACTAATACCAATTCGAGCTGAAGCACACCTAACTTCAGGAAGACCAGTTTTTCACCGAGCAATTCCATAATCCACTCCACTTCAAAGCCAAGTTTCTTGTAAAATTCAATCGACTCATCCAACCTTTGCGTTTCAATGCCCACGTGATGCAAATTCATCTTCATCCCTCGCCAAAATCAGATTCATATCCCCGAATTCATGCCAAAGATATCGTTTTCCGATCGCCTCTCCATACGCCTTTTTCAAACGCACAGGTGCTACAAAGGCGGACAGCATATCAAGATGACTCGCTTTCGGCTCATGAAATCCCGTCAACAATCCATCGACCACTTGTAAGGAGAAATCTTCATGGATATGGAGATTCGTCCATCCACGTTTCGCAACCGGAGTTCCTTCAACATCGACTGCCGATTCAAGTGCACGGACGACCGTCGTCCCGATGGCAATCACCTTACCTCCAGCTTGTTTCGTCCGTCTAATATTCTCGATTGTTTCCGTAGGAACTTCATATTCTTCTAAACTGTCAGACGGGCCGACATGCCATTGATCATTCCCGAAGTAGCTGAGACCAGTGTGAAGCGTGATGTCCGCCAGTTGAATCCCTCGCTTTTTCAACCTTAACAGCATCTCCCAGCTTAAAGCTCTTCCAGCGGACACCATCTCCACCGAGCCTGGCACAGTTCCATAGACCGTCTGATACAGGTCCAGCCCCCAATTTTCATGGATGTACTCATACCGGATTGGCTCTCCTAACGTGTATAGCTCGTTGTAAAGAGCGTTCCCTTTCAACGAAAAACAGATCGTCACAAGAGGTTGGTTCGATTTCATGGAACGTACATAAGCCTTCAAATTCGGTGAAAAGACGACCTCATCTCCTTGTCGGACTTTCGTATCCACAAACAGGACGCGCCAAACGGAATTGCTCTTCCTTTGCCCAAGGCGAATTTCTATATTTTCAGCGATTGTTTCGCCACATCTCTTCACATCCACTTTAAAAGAGGCCGGCAACGTCCGACTGAGATTCATGACGAGAAGATCCCCAGGTTTCAGATGTTTTTCGAGATTTGGAAAAACGTCATGCTCAGTCGCTCCGGTTTTGGGGTCGAGCACCATCAGTTTCACATGGTCCCTTCTCAATCCTCTCGCTTCTGGTGGTCCGACGGCATTGAGATCGTTTGGTAGTTCAAACTCAATCGGATTTTTTGCTGCAAGTGCCATCCGAATCACCTCTTTTCCAGAACAAAGCTCTGTGCTTCAAGCCTTTGTCCGTTTTCTTTTGATTCCGGAGAGGCTAGGTACAGAAATACGTCCGTCAAATCTTCCGGTTCTGCCAATTCATAGTCACAGTCTGGTACAGCCAAGTCGTGCATCTCCGTGTTCATTTCACCAGGGTCAACCATATTGATCCGTACTCCGGTTTCGGAAACTTCATCAGCCCATATGCCTGTTACCCCTTCCAAAGCAAATTTGGATACACCATATGCGCCCCATCCAGCATAGCCGACATTTCCTGCTTCTGAGGTAACATTGATGATGGACCCACGATCTCTTTGCAACATGCCTGGGAGTACTCTCTTTGTCAGCATGAATGGACCTGCTGCATTGACGCGTAGAACGTCGAGGAACTCATTACTCGGATAGTCTGCTAGGTATGGCATCGGGCTTGGACCTAGCTTGGAGGCGTTATTGATAAGCACGTCGATTTTTCCAAACGTCGTTTCTGTTAAAGAGACGAACCGCTCAATGTCTCGTGCATCACTTGTATCTGCGGTTACCACCAGGACTTCAGCTCCAAGAGCATCCAATTCTTTCGCCACTTCTTGCAGTTTCACTTCGCCTCTTGCACAGATCGCCAAGTTCGCACCTTGCTGGGCGAAAGCCCTCGCAACCGCTCGACCTAATCCTTTTGAAGCTCCGGAAATCATGACTACTTGTTTTTTGTTCATATGAAAACAACTCCTTATTTTTACTAAGTTTGCTTACTCTTAGTTTATGGGGATTGGATCTGTTTTTCGTCGGAACGAGGATTGAACTTTCTATACGGAAATAGATGTACAAATTTTCTAAGACTCTTCTACGACCATAGATGTATAAATAAAAAAGCCTCCTCAATCGAGAAGGCTTCTAGCTCATGATTAATTCTTTTCAATCGCGCCATTTACATCATAGTCGGAAATCTCAAGTTCCATTTCTTCTCCTTTTGCCAGTTTGGCAAGCTGAGCTCCGAGGTAAGGTCCGCTCGTTAATCCAGATGCTCCGAGACCATTCGCAATCAGTAAACCTTCCACTTCAGGTACAGGACCGATGATTGGAAGGAACCCAGGTGTGAACGGCCGGAATCCGACTCTCGTTTCAAGAAGTGTGCTTTCCTTCAGTCCAGGTGCGATGTCCAGTGCTTGATTCAAAATCTCTTGAATACCACCAGCTGTTACTCGATGGTCAAACCCGACGTCGTCCTCATGTGTCGCACCAACGACAATCCTGCCATTACCGAAGCTGAGTAAGTACTTGTTGGTCGGTGGCATCACGACGGGCCACTCACTCGTGTCTTCATCGCGAATTTCCAAGTGGACGATCTGCGCACGTTGAGAGGAGAGATGGTACGTGTAACCGACCGATTCGAGAAGTTCCTTCGACCAGGCTCCCGTTGTAAGCATCACCTTGTCCCCGTAGTGCTTTTCACCGTCAACCTCCACTCCGGTTACTTGTCCTCCTTCATGTAAAAGGACCGCTTCCCCATGAAGCAATTTCGCTCCATTCTTTTGAGCTGAACGAATCAAAGCATCTCTTACCGCCTTACCATTAACCCGCGCAGCCCCGCTCACGTAAACCGAGGCGTATTCTTCCGACAAAGGCGGAAAGAGTGCTTTCGTTTCCTCGGGCGTCAATTTCGTAATGTCCCCGATTTCAGGAGCATCCTCCCTGCGCTTCATGGCACGTTCAATCATCTTGTCCAGCTTCTTTTCATCGGTATGGAGGCTGATTGCTCCGACTCTGCGATAACCGGTTTCCGTCTCTCCATCCTCTTCAAGCTGTCGGATGAGTTCGGGATAGTATTTCGCCCCACCTTTTACTAGACGGTACCAGGCTTTGTTCCGACGCTGCGATAGCCACGGGCACACGATACCTGCTGCAGCTTCCGTTGCCTGTCCCCGGTCATTCCGGTCAATGAGCGTCACATCTGCCCCTGCTTTCGATAAATGGTAGGCAGTCGAAGCTCCCAATATTCCAGCTCCAACGACAATGTATTTTTCCATAATGAACACCTTTTTCAATAAAATCGCTTCTAATTTGGTATTTTACACGACCGCTTCTGCTTAAACAAACATGTCCCGAGTTTATATCTGCAAATAGGAAAAGGACGACACTACGTCGTCCTTCGCAATCTACTTTTTCAAATGGATCAATTTATGCGGGTTCATGATTTCCTTAGGATCAAGAGCAAGCTTGATCTTCTCCATTACTTGCATTGCTTTCCCATGCTCCCGCTCCTGATACTTCATTTTACCAATTCCGACGCCATGTTCTCCGGTACACGTCCCACCTCGCGCTAAGGCATACTCAACAATTTCTTCATTCAGCCGGTCCGCCTTCCGCAATTCTTCTTCATCATTCAAATCAATCATGACGATTGCATGGTAATTGCCATCGCCCACATGACCGAGCAGACCACCGTTCAGCCCAAACTCGTCTATCGTATTCCTCGCATGTTTTATGGCACCTGCAAGCTCTGTAATCGGAACACACACGTCTGTGACCATCTGTTTCCTTCCAGGATGTCCATGAATAAACGCATAAGCCAATGAATGACGGGCTTCCCACAACTTATTCCGTGCTGCGTTATCCTCTTCAAAAGCAATTTCCCTACAGCCATGATCGGCGACGATTTCCTTTGTAAACTCCACATCATGCTTCAGACCTGGCTCATTTCCATGAAATTCTAAAAATAGCGTCGGTCGTTCCTCGTAGGTCGTTTCATTGTACAAATTGGTCTGACGGATCGAGATTTCATCCACCAACTCGACTCGTGCAATTGGAACCCCTGCCTGTAAAGTGGAAACGACAGCTGCAACCGCATCATCGACGGTCGGGAAAGATGCACGCCCGGCTACGATATGCTCAGGGATCCCATACACTTTTAATGTCAGTTCCGTAATACATCCAAGTGTCCCTTCCGATCCGACAAACAGGCTGTTCAAGTTGTATCCGGAAGAAGACTTTTGCGCCATATTGCCCGTATGTATGATTTCACCATCTGGTAGAACGACTTCCAAATCCCTAACCTGATCCCGCATAACACCATAACGAACAGACGTTGTCCCGCTTGCATTCGTTGCCGCCATGCCGCCTAACGTCGCGTCCGCTCCCGGATCCACAGAGAAAAATAGGCCGTACTTTTTCAACTCTTTGTTCAGCTGCATACGCGTGACTCCAGGCTGAACTTTAACAAGAAAGTCTTTTTCCCGCACCTCGATGACTTTGTTCATATGTGTAAAATCGATTGTAATGCCTTTGTCGTATGGAATGACATGTCCTTCTAGACTGGAACCAACTCCGAAAGGAACAATCGGCACACCATGTTTGTCCGCTACTTTTACAATTTCACTGACTTCCTCGGTACTATCAGGATATACGACGATATCGGGTGTGTGGGGAGTGTGATACGATTCGTCCTTGCTATGCTGTTGCAAAATGGTTTCGTTCATCGTCAGCTGTTCATCTTTCAAGATTCGCTTCAGTTCTTCAAAAACATTCAAAGTGACATGCATGATTGAGCCTCCTACTAATTGATGTTTTTCATATGCTTATTTCACCTTACTTATCCGTTGGAAGGTCCCTCCCTTTCCAGGTCACACTCTTTTTCATGAATGTGAAGAAAAGAGAACGGATGAAAACGATGAAAAAGAAGATAAATGGGATGGGATAAAAGAGAGCGGTGTACCATCGGAATGAGCCTACCTGACGCAGCATCCAACCAATTTGAACAACGTAAGCAAGATAAAGCATGCTAAACCATAATGGGATCCCTATCTCTTCTGTACTCCATAATAACGAAGCATTCATAAACAAGGAGAAACCGCCAGCTACCCAGGCTATGACGGCTAATAATGAAGTGAGTGGCGTCGATCCAGCTCCTCTTGCAAAATGCTTACTCCAGCCACCGATCATCTGTGTAAAACCTTCCGGATACATTCTGACAGATATCACATCTTTACCAATCAATCCTCGTACGTTCATGCCCATTGAGCCGAACCGACGTGCCAATGAAAAGTTCTCGAGCACTTCCGAACGGATCGATTCATGTCCGCCTACCCGGAAATAGTCATCTCTTTCACAAACGAGACAGGGACCATATGCGCTCTCCTCTTTCGTCAAACTGAACGCAGCTACGACAACCAGGTTGAACAAGGCTGACAGCTGTTCATAAGGTTTATTGACTACATGATAAGGTTGAATCGTCATACATCCACCATTTTCACGATACGTATGTAAAATCTTCTTCAACCCATTCTTGGACACACTTATATCTGCATCAAGGAACACAAATACATCGCTGCTTGCCATATTCGCACCATTCCAACACGCCCATGGTTTGCCGAACCAACCTGCTGGCAACTTCGGTGCACGGACCACTTTTGCGCCTGCGTCTCTTGCCACCTCAGAAGTCCGGTCATCTGAATCATCATCCACCACTATGACTTCAACGTTCTTTAAATCCTGTTCCTTCAGAGATTCAAGTAACGTGGTGATGTTTCTCTCCTCATTCCGTGCTGGAATAATGATAGAAACGGAGATCCCATGGATTTCTGAATGAGTTGAATGATGGAGAAATGGCAGCCGACGGAACAGTAGGAATCCAATCGGCCAGAGTAATGTGAATATCAATAGTTCGACCATTCGCTCCTGTCCCTTTCTTCCGCATCACCCGTACAACTTTTTGATGAATTTCCTTAAGAACTTTGCATTCCGCTCTTTATATGGAAACCAGGCGATGTCGTTTTTCTTCTTTCCTTTGTTCACCATGATTGATTTCGTTTCACAAAATGTGTGCAATCCGTGCTCAGCATGGTACCTGCCACGACCACTCTTTTTCACCCCACCAAAAGGAAGGTTCATATTGCTGATGTTTCTTACTACGCCATTCACATATCCGTTTCCTGTCTCGAGACGCTCGAGAATTTGCTGTCCACGATCGAGATTCTGTGTAAACACGCTAGCATTCAACCCGAATTCTGAGTCATTGGACAGTTCAATCGCCTCCTCGTCATTTTCAAATGGCATCACAGTCATGACTGGTCCGAACACCTCGGTATGCAAGATGTCCATTTCGTGTGTCACATTCGTCAAGATGGTCGGTGGATAATGCGGATAATGACTCTCTTCACTCGTCTCTCCGAGTGCAAGTTTGGCACCCTGCTGGACGGCTTCATCCACTTGCCTTTTCACTTCCTGCCATCCATCTTCCGTTGTCAAACGACCATAATCCTTCGTCGTCAGTTCTTCCGTGAGCGATATGACTTTTTCAAGGAAAAGGTCGTACACATCTTTGTGGACGTATACCCTTTCGATACTGACGCAAACTTGTCCACTATGGAAGAACGCTCCCCATACAGCCGCACGGGCTGCCCGGTCCAGCTCTGCATCTTCACACACAATCATCGGGTCTTTTCCACTCAGTTCTAAGTCGCAAGGGATCATCGATTCTGAGGCCATCCGGTTCACAATCTTCCCCGTCTTCAATCCTCCTGTGAAAAAGATCTTGTCAGGTCCCGCTTTAACGATCGCTTCTCCCACATCCGCTTCTCCTTGAACGACTTGTACAACCCCCTGAGGAAATCCTGCTGCTTGGAATGAGGAGGCTATTTTTTCATTGATTGCTGGTACATTCTCAGACGGTTTCAATAGGACTGTGTTCCCTGCAATCAAGGCACTAATGACGGGAAGTAGAGATAACTGAATCGGAAAATTCCAGGGTGAATACACTGCCACGACACCCATTGGTTCGTAACATACATACGACTTCTCTCCCCAGAACGTGAGCGGTGTTTTCACCCGCCGCTTTTTCAACAGATTCCCTGCTCTTTTCTCGTAATATTTCATTGCATCCAGCGTTACATATAACTCACTTGCTAATGTATCGGTTTCGCTCTTCCCTGTTTCTTCCCAAACCAGTCGGACCCATTCATCCAATTCTGAGGTGATCCGTTTTCTTAATGCTTTGATATGTACCAATCGGTCTTGCACAGAAAAGGCTGCCCATGGCTTTTGAGCTTCTCTCGCTTTCTGAAAAATCTTGTCGATGTTGTCGATGACCAGCAACCCCTTCTTCGTCTGAATTGTCTTAACTTTACAATTATTATACATCAAGTATACAATTTCCTTAAAATGAGTGGCTTACCATGAATTAGGGTATAGGTGAGTACGGGGGTTTTCAATGTTTCCAATTGTCCCAATCAACCGTACCTAACAAAGGAGGACTGGATTTGGCAAAAAAAGCAGTAATTATTGGTGGAGGTCTTGGCGGTTTGTCAGCAGCGATTCGTTTAAAGGCAGATGGATATGACGTCGAAGTATTTGAGAAGAATGAACGTGTCGGAGGTAAGCTGAATCAACGAGCTGGTAACGGGTTCACCTTTGACACAGGCCCTTCGATCTTGACGATGCCATGGGTGCTTGAACAATTGTTTGAAAGTGCAGGTCGAAACCTGAGCGATTATGTGAAATTGAAGAAGCTCGATCCACAATGGCGGACGTTTTTTGAAGATGGTGTGACCATTGATGTATCTGCAGACTTATCATCCTGGCTTGCTGAAATCAAACAAAAAACGAACACAGAAGCCTCCGATTTCTTGGAATACCTTCAATATTGTACGAAAATGTACGAGCTCAGCATGAAAAGCTTCTACGGGAAAAGCCTATCCGGTTTGAGTGATCTTAGAAAGCTCCATAGTTTCAAAGATTTATTACAGATGGATCCTATGAAGTCCATGCATGAGAAAACTCGGTCATACATAAAAGATCCCCACTTACAGCAGTTGCTCGACTTTTTCATCATGTATATCGGTTCTTCCCCTTATCATGCGCCTGCAGTTCTCTCTCAACTCGTCCATGTCCAACTCGGATTAGGCATCTATTATGTAGAAGGCGGTATGTACCAAATTGCAAATGCGATGGTAAGGCTGTTGGATGAATTGGAAGTTCCGATCCATACGAATTCGAAGATTGCCGACATCACATATAAGCGTAAGAAAGCAACCGGTATCCGTCTCGAAAACGGAGAGGAAATCCCGGCAGACATCGTCGTCTCCAATCTAGAAGCGATTCCAGCGCATCGTTCACTTCTTTCCCACCACAAGAAATCGAACAAAGAATTGAAGGAACTCAACAAGTACGAACCGACCGTTTCTGGTCTGGTCATGCTCCTTGGAATCGATAAACAATACGATCAGCTGTTGCACCATAATTTCTTCTTTTCTAAAAATCCTGAAAAGGAGTTCAGACAAATCTTCGATGAGAAAGTACCGGCAGATGATCCGACAATCTACATCGGTGTATCATCCAAATCTGATACCAGCCAAGCACCAGAAGGCAAGGATAACTTATTCATCCTGACCCACGTTCCACCTTTAAAAGAAGGAGAGAGTTGGGAAACCTTCCGTGACACTTATCGTCAAACCGTATTACGAAAGCTTGAGAGAATGGGACTGGAAGATATCGAAAACCATATTGAGTTCCAATATGAATTCATCCCTGATGACTTGGAGAGGTTGTATGGTTCAAATGGAGGTTCGATTTATGGTGTAGTAACGGACCGCAAAATGAACGGTGGATTCAAGGTACCGGCACGAAGCAACATGCTCAAAAACCTCTATTTCGTCGGAGGAAGTACACACCCTGGCGGAGGTGTTCCTATGGTGACGCTGTCTGGTCAATTGACAGCTGATCTAATTCTTGAGGACGCTTAATTGACCAAACCACGTTTCCCAATCGGCAGGCTGATCCTTCAGATAAAAATGTTGCAAAACTTCGTCATCTGAAGGTACACCTTGACCACCAAGGACGATTTTCAAGCCCGGAAACTGCTCTTTTAAAAGAAGGATCAGTTCTCTTAACGCTTCAGCATTTTCAGAGCGTGTCATTGAAAAGAAGACAATACGGATATCATTTTCGACAATGATCTTCTCTAAACCATGTGTCGGTGTGTTAGCCCCGAGGTAAATGACACCGACACCTTTTCTTTTTAAGAATAAGGAGAATAATAACAAACCGATCTCATGGTTTTCTCCTGGTGGGCATAGGGCCAGTGCATTGGGTAGATTCGGATTCATCGAAAAGACTTTGAAAAATTGATATAGCCGTTGCCGGAACAAATGACTGGCGAAATGTTCTTGAGCGACACTGATCGTTCCTTCCTCCCATTCATCTCCGATTCGATGCATCAATGGAGTAAGGACATGATGGAATAATTCGTCAAAAGGATACATGGAGAAACCCGTTTCAAGAAGTTGATCAGCCCTCTCCACATCAAAGGAATCAATTGCGTCATGCAACTTTTCAGCTAACTCGCTCAAGGGAGGAATGCTGTCATTGTTATTGACAGTTCTTATACCATTATTCTGTTTAAACGCAGGAAACTGTTCTTGTTTACGTTGTTTCAGTTGTTTCGCTGCTTGACTGATCGACAAACCTTCTTCCTCAACCTGGTGTTTCAACCATTTCAAATCGGCGACATCCTCATCTGTATAAAGACGGAATCCTGCATCCGTCCTTTTAGGTTCTATCACACCGTAACGCCTTTCCCATGCGCGAATTGTAACAGGTTCTATTCCTGTTTTCCTGGAAGCGACCTTAATACTATACATAAGCACACGCTCATTTCTTTTTATAAGGATTTGTATAATAGGTTCCATTCATAGCTTAAATAGATTCTATACATTATTTAACCATATATTATACAAACATTAAACAAACCTCAATTTAAAAGAGCAAATAGTTGTACAAACCTTATACAAAGATTATAATGCTATTAAATAGCAATGACAAAAAGGCGGTGAGGACCATCAAACAAAATAAGATTCAGATTATAGGAGCAGGACCTGGAGGATTGGCTGCAGGCATGATTCTGTCGAGTAAGGGATATGACGTGACCATCTATGAAAAGCAACCGTTCATCGGAGGTCGCACTTCACGTCTTTCACTGGGAGATTACCAGTTTGATAGAGGGGCAACTTTCCTGATGATGCCTCATTTATGGGAAGAGTTGTTTGAATCCGTACAAAGGAATTTTCATGATTATGTCACCCTAGAAAGACTCGATCCTTTATACGAGCTCCGGTTTGATGGAAAGACGTTTTCACCGTCGACTGATCAGTTACGTACGAAGCAAGAGATCGAAAAACTCTTCCCAGGTAACGGTGACGGATATATCCGGTTTATGGAAAAAGAGGGTGAGAAGTTCGAGCATGTCATTAAGCTCCTGCAACGCCCTCTGTCTAAATGGACGGATCTTTTATCTAAGGATGTGTTCGCTGCGCTTCCAAAGATTCATGCAGCAGATACCGTAGCAGGTAGATTGGGACGATACTTTTCGGATGAAAAGCTGAAATGGGCTTTCTCGTTCCAATCCAAGTATCTCGGCATGTCTCCTTGGGAATGCCCAGGAACATTTACGATTCTATCTTATCTTGAACACCGTTATGGATTATGGCATCCGATTGGTGGAGTGCATCAAGTATGCGAAGCGATGGCAGAAGTCATACGAGAAAACGGCGGTAAGATTTATACGAATACAGGCGTCGAGCAGATCCTCATCGAAAAGCAACGAGCAAAAGGTGTCGTCCTCCAGGATGGTACAACCGTTTCTTCTGATGAAGTCGTCATCAATGCTGATTTTGCTTTTGCAGCATCCACACTCTTCCCAGAAGGAACTTTGAAGAAATATGCAAAAGCGAAGGTCGAGAAGAAAAAGTTCTCGTGTTCCGCTTTTATGATGTACGTAGGCTTAGATCGAAAAGTCGACATGCCGCATCACAGCATTCTTTTCGCGAAAGACTACCGTAGAAATGTGGATGAAATGACGAAGCAGAAGGTCCTTTCAGAGGACCCATCCATTTATGTGCACAACCCGGGGAAGACCGATCCAACACTGGCGCCGGAGGGGAAGACGGCGCTATACATATTGATGCCGGCCCCAAATTTATCTGCAGATATCCAATGGAACGAAGTGAAAAAAGAGGTACGAAATCAGATTCTTGCTCGTCTGAAGCAAGAACCTGAAATGGCAGACATCGAAGCGCATATTGAAGTGGAACAGATCCTTACGCCACAAGATTGGCAGGATGATATGTATGTATATAAAGGCGCCACCTTCAATCTTGCTCACTCCCTCGACCAGATGATGATGTTCCGACCTCACAATCAATTTGAAGAAGTGAAGAACTGTTGGCTTGTCGGCGGAGGGACCCATCCTGGCAGTGGTCTACCTACCATATTGGAGTCAGCTAAAATTACATCTGCACTATTGATGAAACAACACAGCTATACCCAGATGACCATGAGAACAGCAGCAGAGAATATTAAGGAGCACTCGACCTTATGAATGTCGGTATAGTCGGTGGGGGAATCGGAGCTATGACGACAGCGCTGCTATTATCTAAAAAAGGTTTTGACATCACCATTTATGAAAAAGAAGATCGTCTTGGGGGACGACTCGCCTTTGAAGAAGGCGCAAGACACAAAATCGATCGTGGACCTACCATCGTTTTGTTACCGGATATGCTCCTCGATGTGTTAGAGGAAGCTGGCATTGACCGCTCTATAATTGAGCTCCTACCCTGTTCACCGATGTACGATATTCATTACAACGATGGAACCACCTTCAGAAAATGGCAGGACGTTTATAAACAGTACGAAGAGATCCGTAGAGTTTTCCCAGGTGAAGAAGAGAATTTTCCAAAGTATATGAAGAAAATGCAAGTCGCATATGACTTAGGAAAACCCGCTTTTTTAGAAAAGTCTTTCATCCGTAAACGAGACTTTTTTACGATGAAGAATCTGTTCACATTAAGTAGACTGAGTGCTTTCAAGAGCGTTAAAAGCTTGACCAGAAAATACTTCAAAGATGAACGATTGCAACACGCATTCTCATTGCAAACCTTATATATCGGGGGTGCACCACACCAATCTCCAGGCATCTATTCACTGATTCCTTTTGCCGAACATGCCTTTGGAATCTGGTATTTGAAAGGAGGATACGCCTCCCTTGTTCCTATTCTGGAAAAAGAATTGCTAGAACGGGGTGTGACCATCCACAAGAATACGAGTGTTGAAAAACTCATTATTGATGATGGAATTTGTAAGGGTGTTCGTACAAATAAGGAAACGGCAATGCATGACGTGATCATCTTCAACGGGGAAATTCCTCATTTGGAGAGCATGATGCAAACTGAACCGCCAGTCCAAAAGAAATCAAAACAGTATATTTCTTCATCAGGTTGTGTGACTGTCTACTTAGGTACGAATAAACGATGGAATGGAACATCAGCTCACCAATTTTTCCTCTCAGAGGATTTCCACTCGAACATGACCGACATTTTCGAGCATAACAAAATCCCTGCAGACCCCTCTTTCTATGTCTTCTCGCCGACTCAATTGGATGAAGGGGCCGCTCCACCTGGTGACAGTGTGTTCTATTTTCTCATTCCCGTCCCCTCCGCTGGAGCCATCAATTGGGAGCATGAAACGCAAAAATTAGTCGATCAGGTAATTGAGAAAGCTGAAAGTCTCAAGTTTACAGGATTACGAGACTCTATTACTTGGAAGAAAGTCAGAACACCCCATGAATCAAAGCAAGACGGTTTGTATGAAGGTGGGAGTTTCGGGCTTGCCCCGATTTTAAAACAATCTGGTGTGTATCGACCTCAGATGATTCCCTATCCGGTTGAAAATCTTTATGCCGTTGGAGCGTCCGTCCATCCAGGCGGCGGCATCCCTATTGTCATGCAAGGCGCCCGACTTCTTGCAAACTATCTTTTAAAGGAGCTGAGTAGATGATGGAAGAGTTTAGCAGAGAATGTGAAGAAATGATTAGGAAGGGTTCCTCTACTTTTTACAATGCTTTCAATTTTCTTGAAAGCCCCAGGCGAGAAGCTGTCTTTGTCATCTATGCTTTTTGCAGATTGATCGATGACTCGGTGGATGAACCTGAAGAAGCCCCTTTTACATTGGAGGAATTGAGACATTCGTTCGACCACCTCGAGAATGCTTCAGGACATTTCATTTGGCCAGCTCTTCGCTGGTTGTTCTCTGAATTCCCGATTACGAAGCAACCCTTTTATAATCAGATGGATGGACAAGCCTACGACAACGTGAGGACGAGCATTGAGACGTTTTATGAATTCGAGGCGTACTGCTACGATGTAGCAGGAACAGTAGGTGAGATGCTGTTACCCGTTCTACATGATAATCCGGACGAGAAAATCCGTACATCCGGCATCTATTTAGGTAAAGCGATGCAAATCGTGAACATCATCCGGGATGTCGGCGAGGATTTGAGGCTAGGCAAACGATACTTGCCCCTCGATCTGATGCAAAAGCATCGATATGAAGAATCACAGCTTCAAAAGCATGAAATTAATGAGAATTTCATCGCACTAGTTGAAGAATTACGTCAAACCGCTTTCGACTGGTTCAAGAAAGGACTCGCCTACCTGAATGACTATCCATCAAGGAGTGCATTCTGTATTGAATTGGCATCGGTAGCTTATGGAGAAATCTTGGATGTAGTAGAGCGAAACCGGTATCAGGTATTCACCGAGCGAGCGATCGTATCGGATGAACGGAAACTGGAGATTTTCTTTCAATTGAATCAACGGTATCAATTGAACAATCCTGAAGTGAGCAACGTGGTGTCTTGATGATCAGCGTCATCTTCTGGATCTGGTATTCCATCGGACTTGTTCTTATGCTCTTCTATCACGTACCGGACGCATTAAATTTCTCAAACGGGCTCTTCCTTTTGTTTTTCGCTATCTATGCCTTGAAATTGGAAAAGGAACATACCGGACAATATAAGAAGTTGATACCGCTCGCTCTTGTCGTTGGTACAATCACGTTCACCATTGAAGCAGTCGGGGTATGGACCGGAATCCCTTTCGGTCAATATGCCTATAGTTCCGTCCTGGGGATTGGCGTTTTCGGTGTCCCATTCGCGATCGCTTGTGCTTGGGTCGGAGTGCTGATTAATGCCCTCTTGATCTCCAATACCCACTCTAAATGGAGCCGTGCGATCGAAGTTGGCATCTGGGTCGTTCTGTTCGACCTTGTTTTGGACCCTGTCGCCTATGCTCGGGGCTTCTGGTCATGGGAATCGACAAGCGCTTATTTCGGCATTCCTGTTGAAAATTTCATCAGTTGGTTCTTGATTGCCGCAATATTGTCACTCGTTTTTCCGTTAAATCCGATGTCGGAAGGTCTACGTAGAAAGGGCACAATCCTATTCCAAGCGATGCTGCTCATGTTTGGATTTCTCGGTCTAAAGGAAGGTATGACAGGCGTTTTCTTCCTATCCGTTGTCCTCGTACTTGTTGCGGAGGGGAGGGTTCTACTTGATCAAAGCCGACAAAAGCGATTTATTTCAAATCGTTTTTCATAAATACAACCGTGATTATCTACTGAAACGCCACTTTTACACGATTTCTGTCAAAGGTACGCCCGACCAACTCCATGACACCCCGATCATCTACATGATGAATCACAGTTCTTGGTGGGACGGGCTAATTGTCTATCATACGATCAAGACTTTATCTGAACAAGATCATTACATGATGATGGATGAAAAGCAGATGAAAGATTACCGATTCTTCCGTAAAATCGGTGCCTACTCCATCGATAAAACGAATAAACGAGGCATCCTTCAGTCCTTACGGTACAGTACAGAACTACTGGATCGTAAAAAGTGTGTTTGGATCTTCCCGCAAGGCGACATCTATCATTTAGAGATGAGACCACTAGGCTTTCAATCCGGCATCGGTTATCTTTTGAAAAAGATGCCGAGTACGATTGTTATCCCTGTAACTCTGTACTATAGCTTCGGTATCCATCAGAAACCGGATGTTACCATGTTATATGGGGAACACATCCGATTGGATTGGGATCAGTATCCGAAGAAAACAATCTCCCATGAGCTCCAGAAAAAATTAGAGTCGCAGCTCAACGAGCATAAAGATCTCGTCGTTTCTGGACGTTGGCATGATGAAAATACGAAAGGATTGATTCAACCCGGGCGATCGACGAGTGATCGTTTTGATTCATTCCAGAAGGAAGTGAAAAGATGGCTACGTTTCTCACAATCATAATTGTTTTGTTATTTTTACAGCTGTTATTTGTCATGTGGAATGTTTCCCAGCTTCCTTCACTCGGTCATCCACTTCCCAACAACCATCTGGAGACTGACCTTCCCCTCATTTCAATTTTGATTCCAGCACGAAATGAGGAAAGTAACATCAAAGCATGTTTGGACTCCATATTACAAGAACAAGCGTACCCGATCGAAGTATGTGTGTTGGACGACCGTTCCGATGACCGCACAGGAGAAATCGTAAAAGAGATAGCAGAAGGTGACCAGCGAGTTCGCCTCATTCACGGCGTTGAACTAGAAGAAGGTTGGATGGGCAAGTCTTATGCATGTCATCAGCTCGCTCAACAAGCCAACGGGGAATGGCTCTTATTTTTGGATGCCGATCTCCGATTGAAACGAGGCACACT
The DNA here is from genome assembly GCA_020524245.1 of Rossellomorea aquimaris. Classification (GTDB taxonomy): domain Bacteria; phylum Bacillota; class Bacilli; order Bacillales; family Fictibacillaceae; genus Pseudalkalibacillus. Next base: position 744,791 of record JAIVLN010000001.1, read on the forward strand.
CGGAAAAGCGATCGCAACAGCGATGTATCAACGGAAAGGACTGATTACCGGCTTTCCGTTCCAGGAAGTGAACACGTGGCTTGAGAAATTGGTCGTGCCAATGATGATGTTCACTATCGCTTGTCATCTGCCGATCCGTTTCGTCCAACATACGAAAGACCCGAAATTTGTGGCCGCTCACGGCGCGTTTCTTTTCATACATAAGAATACGTACCAGAAGATTGGTGGACATGCTGCATTCAAGAAGGATCTGGTCGATGATATGAGTATGGGACGTGCTGTGAAAAAAGCAGGTGATCCAGTCATGCTCGCTGATGTACACAATGATCTGACGATGCGTATGTACGATAGAGCCTCCCAGGTGTGGAAAGGCTACAAAAAGAACTTATACCCGGGGATGGGCTACAATCCATGGTTGTTTGCAGGGGTGTTGACCTTCTATACTTGTGCTTATCTACTCCCCCTTCTCACCTTGATTGGATCCATCTTAATCCCAAGCTGGTTTTGGCCATCTCTGATCGCCTATTCACTCGGTGTCATCATCAAGCTCGTCATTGATTGGAAGAACGGACAACCACTTTATCTAGCCTTCTTCCTCCCTTTCAGTATTTTGTTCGTTAATCTGATCGGAATTGATTCTTGGCGTGCTTCTCAATTTCAACAAGGCTACGAATGGAAAGGAAGGACCTACCAATGAAGAAAGTCATCGTACTAGGAGGCGGGCTCGGTGGATTGTCTTCGGCAATCCGCCTTGCCAGTGCGGGTTACGAAGTCACATTAATTGAAAAACAACCTTCCTTAGGTGGGAAACTACAATGCTACACTGAGAAAGGTTATACCTTCGACTTGGGTCCAAGTACGATCACGATGCCTTCTTCTTTTGGGGATGTTTTCCGAGCAGCTGGGCGGCACATCGAAGACTATCTCACTTTTTATCCGATTACGCCGCTCACAAGGAACACTTTCTCAGACGGATCCATCGTCGATCTTGTGCCTGACGATGCACAAATGGAAGACCAAATCGCTCAGTACAGTCCTGAAGATGCAAAAGCATACAAGTCATTTATGCAACAAGCTGGTAAAATGTATGAGACAGCTCAAGAACAATTTTTGAACCGTCTGTTGCTAACCTGGAAGGATAAGATGGACCCGGCATTGATGAGAGGCTTTGCGAACATTCGACCATTCACATCGTTACAGTCCTTGTTGAAGAAACATTTTCAACACCCGAATACATTGGCGATGTTCGGGCGTTACGCAACCTATGTAGGTTCTGATCCTTCCAAGTCCCCTGCCATCTTTTCCATGCTGGCTCACTTAGAAAAAGAAGGAACGATCCTAGGTGTGAAAGGTGGGACATATACAATCGTTCGTGCTTTTGAACAACTGGCAAATGAATTAGGGGTCACCATTCATAAAAATACGGAAGCGACACGTATTGTGGTCCAGGGTAAAAAAGTCGTTGGTGTTGAAACGACGGATGGAGACTTTAAGGCTGACACTGTTGTCGCCAATGGTGATGTTTTGACTGTATATAACAATTTAATTGATGAATCAGACCGACCATCTTTTTCACAACGAAAAATCGAATCATATGAACCATCTTTATCCGGGTTTGTGACGTTAGTAGGGATTCCGAGAAAATACCCTGGTCTTGTGCATCATAACGTCTTCTTCCCGGAACAATATGAGAAGGAATTTGATGATATTTTCCATAAAAAGATTCCACCCAAAGATCCCACTCTCTATATCTGCAATTCCAGTCATTCTGATTTTGATGTCGCCGATAAGGGTTCATCTAACCCATTTATTTTGGCAAATGCCTCATATCTATCTTCGTCCTGGGATTGGAATGAAGAAACGACTGCCATATATCGAGATCGGATCTTAGACAAACTCGAACAAGTCGGGTTGGATGGAATCAAAGAAAAGGCAGAGGTCCTTTCTACATACACACCTGAAGATTTACAAAAAGATACGTATGCCCACCGAGGCGCAATTTACGGAATCTCCTCTAACGGATTTCAGCAAACTTTCTTCCGTCCTTCCAATCGAGCAAAAGATATAGAAGGATTATGGTTTGCAGGCGGTACAACCCATCCAGGTGGTGGAACGCCCATCGTAACATTATGTGGAAGACTCGTCGCTGAAAAGATCATCGAAGAGGACGGATCTCATCAGGTGAAAGGAGTGTACTGATGACAACAGAGAATCGAACATCTAAAAGAAAATCCGAACATATTGACATCGTACTGAACGAAGAAGTAACAGCCAAATCCGTCACCACGGGTTTTGACGATTTTCAATTCCGGCACCTTGCCCTTCCTGAAATTGATTTTTCAGAGATTGGTTTGGAAACGGAATTTTTGAGTATACCGATGAAAACACCATTCCTGATCAGTTCAATGACAGGAGGAACAGAGGTTGCCTGGAAGATCAACCGTACCCTTGCCGCTGTGGCAGAGGAAAGAGGCTGGGCCATGGGTACTGGTTCCATTCGGTCTGCAATCGAAAATGAAGACACGGCATACACCTTCAATGTCCGTAAATACGCACCAAACATTCCGATCATCGCGAATCTTGGAGCTGTCCAGTTCAACTATGGTTACGGGATCGATCAATGTAAAAAAGCCGTAGAATTAGCAGAGGCTGATGCTCTTGTGTTGCATCTGAACAGTTTGCAGGAAATTTTTCAACCAGAAGGCGACACGAACTTCAGAAGTTTGTTACCGAAGATTGAACAGGTTTGTAAAGAGCTTGATGTTCCTGTGGGGATCAAAGAAGTCGGCTGGGGAATCAGCAGTGAACTTGCCAAAGAGCTGTATGATATAGGCGTTTCCTTTGTAGACGTTGCTGGCGCAGGTGGTACGACATGGAGTCAAGTCGAAAAATACAGGAACAAAACCGATTCCATGAAGCGACGGGCTGCTGAAACTTTCCGTGAATGGGGTATTCCGACAAGTCGTTGCATCCGTGAAATCAGTGCGCGTGTACCAGAATGTCCTTTAATCGGCAGTGGCGGTTTACGAAATGGTCTCGATGCTGCTAAAGCCCTTGCCCTGGGTGCTGATGTCGTCGGCTTTGGTCGCTCGGTCCTCCACTCCGCGGTAGAATCTGAAGAACTTTTATCAGAGGTGTTAGAGCAAATCGAACTTGAATGTAAAATCGCCATGTTCGGAATTGGTGTGGCAGCAGTAAACGAACTGAAAAATACAGACCGGCTTGAAATTAAAGTCGGTGGTTAAAAAAGTCGAAAGCCGAACCTCCTCATGGAAGTTCGGCTTTTACGTTTAATCAAATTTTCGATATCTGCCGATGGCATTATACAATACTGGGACAAAAACGAGTGTCAGTAACGTTGAGGTCGTCAGTCCCCCGATGACCGTTATCGCCAATCCTTTCGAAATCAATCCTGAAGCTGAATTAGATAAAGCTAAAGGTACCAATGCAAAGATTGTCGCAAGAGCTGTCATTAGAATCGGACGTAAACGGGTCGATGAAGCCTCTATAATTGATTCTGTCAATCCTATGCCTTCTTTCCGGTTCGTTTCTACACGATCCAAGAGAACGACAGCATTCGTAACGACAATTCCGATCAGCATCAACATTCCAATCATGGCACTCATAGATAACGTTTGACCTGAAATGAGCAATCCAGCCAAGGAGCCAATCGGTATAAAAATCAAGGAAGATAAGATGACAAGTGGCGTGATGATCCCGCCAAAAGTGATACTTAATACGAGGAAGACCAACCCGACTGCGGCTCCCATCGCTAATCCAAGATCAGCGAATCCTTCCGAAATCATCTCAATACCGCCTGTTACCTCTAGTTCAACATCTCCCGGAAGACTTAAAGATTGAAGATCGCTCTCGACCATACGGGAGACTTCTGTTGTATCATCTCCCTTGATGGTAGCCGAGACGGTATTAGCGGTCTCTCCATCCTGGTGCTTGATCGAAGACGGCACCTGGAGCTCTTCAATGTCAGCCACTTCATTCAAAGGTTTCGGCCCCTCTACTGTTTGAACGGTGAATTGTTCTAGATCCTCTTTAGAGTCGAAGGTTTCATCAAACGAAAGTTCCATATCCCATTCTTCGTTGTCGATCTTGATCGTTCCACCATTGATGTTGTTCAACCTTTCCCGGATCGGTTGCATCAATTGATATGGGCTTACATTCAACTCCTCTCCCGTTTCGGTCAGTTGAAGTTGATACTTCGTTTGCGTATCTTTTAGATCATTCTTCACATTCTTTAATCGATCATCTTGCTCTAAAAGGTTAGCAACCTGAGTGGATGCTTCTGATAATTGGTCCAAATCATCGCTGTACAATTTCACATCAATCGTATTACCTGTAGGAGGTCCCTCTTGTTGGATTTCCATTGCTTTCACAGTGGTTGAAGGGTACTCTTTTTGCGCCGCTTCTAATATCTCCACCTCATATTGAGGCATGATTTGATCAATTGAAGCACCTTCCTTCAACTTAACGAAAAAGCGAGCCACATTTTCCGTAGTCGTAGCCGTCACCCCTGGCATTTGTTGTTGACTGGAAAATCCAATCGACACTTGACTGTAATCGATGGCTTCTTCTTCCGCAAGAAGCGCTTCGATTTGTTGTGCAAGTGTACTGGACTCTTCCAGGGTCGTATCTTCTGGTAAGGTGACCTCGACTTCAAACGAATCACTTCCTTCTGATGGAAGAAAAGAGACCCCTAATGCTGGTACCATTGAGAACGAGCCTACTAAAAGAACGATGGATAGAGTAAATACAATCCATTTACGATTCAATGCACCTTGTAAGAATTTTTCGTAGCGACCAATGAGCTTGCCCTTCTTAGATTTATGACTCACATTTTTGAAGAAGTATTTTCCTAAGACAGGGATAAGCACAATCGCTACAATTAATGAGATCGTTACAGAGAAAATAACTGATAAACTGAATGGACGGAAAAATTCGCCCAGGATCCCGCTTACGAATCCAAGTGGTAAGAACACAATCAATGTCGCGACAGTTGAAGAAGCAACCGGCCCTAACACTTCTTTCGTCGCTTTATAAATCAGCTCTTTCTGTTCCATTTCAGGATGCAGTTGCTTCCATCGGTAAATGTTTTCAATGACGACGATACTATCATCGACAATCCGACCAACCGCGACCGCCATACCACCTAAGGTCATGATGTTAAGCGTGTAACCAAATTGCTCAAGTAACGCTATCGAACCAAGTATGGAAAGAGGCAAGGAAATAATGGCAATGATTGTCGCCCGGATATTACGTAAGAATAGGAGAATCACCAGGACGGTGAATAACGCACCGAACCCACCTTCTTTCAACAGAGCAGAAATGGATTTATTGACCTCTTCTCCCTGGTCCATGATGGTATAGAGTTCATATCCTTTGTCCTCTGTCTTCTCTTCTAGATAGGATTGAACAGCCTCCGCTACCTCAGCCGTGTTTGCATCCTGGGTTTTGATGACCTCCAATAAAATACTGTCCTCCCCGTTAAAGCGGGAGATTTCAGTACGCTCCCTGTTCTGCTTGACCTCAGCAATTTCAGATAAGGCAACTTTTGTCTGAGTCGGAGTAGGTTGATTCTGCATTGGAGCTGTTTGACCCTGTGATGGTGGTTGACTGTTTGTATCTGCTCCTTGACCATTCCCATTTTGTGTCTGAACAGGAATCTCGATCTCTTCGATTCCCTTAAAACTCTCGATACTTCCTTTCAGCTCAACCGGTATAGATGATCCAGACTCATCGAGGGTTCCGAACGGAAGCTTATAATCTGCCTGTTGAATGGCTTCTTTTATATCAGACAAGGTCAATCCATACGAAGAAGCTTTCTCCTCATCTACTTCCACAAAAACCTTGGTTTCTGTTTTACCTGTGACCTGAACACTTGAGACACCCTCCAGGTTCTCTAGATACGGTACGATTGTGGACTCGACATCTTCTTGAAGTGCACCAAGATCCGCATCCGATATCGCAGCCTGATAAATCGGTATGGAACTTGAAGAGACGGCTAAAACTTTCGCCTCGGCATCATCCGGTAACGTCAATCCATTGATTTTATTCTGAACTTCCGATTGAAGTTCATCGATATCTTCACCGAACGGGTACATGATGGTAATCAACGACAGATTTTCTCTGGAAGTACTCGAAATAGACTCGTATCCCTCCATGTTCAATAACACATCTTCTATCGGTTTCGTCACGCTCTCTTCCACTTCTTCTGTAGAAGCATTCGGATAGACGGTTTGTACGGTCATAACTGGGAACGTCACATCCGGAAACGTCTCTACCTTTATTTGATTGGTTGCTACAATCCCACTGACCACAACGAGAGCGGTCAGGATCAGAATGGCAACCATGTTCTTCAAGCTAAACTTTGTCATCCAACTCATATTTGTCATGACTCCTTTCAATGATCTAGTTTGAGGATACTCATGAAATATGAACTGAATATGAACTCATGAAAAAAAGATGGAGGATGATCCTCCATCTTTAGTAGTGAGCTTTGAGTGGAAGAGTGACGTAAAAAGTAGTGCCCACTCCGACATCGCTTTCTACTTCAATTTTCCCACCATGCAATTGGGTAATTTTCTGAGCAATTGAGAGTCCTAACCCATTCCCATTGTTTTGCTTCGATCGGGACGGATCGACTTTATAAAATCGATCAAAAATACGATGCTGTTCTTCTTCAGCAATCCCTTCACCATGGTCGCTAATCGCGATCTCCACATGATCAAACGAAGCTTTAGCCGTAACCTTTATGATACCTCCGACTGGATTGTAACGGATTGCATTCGTCAACAAGTTGATCCAAACTTGTTCCAGTTGATCTTTGTCTCCTTCAATTTTCAATGGTTTTACATCTAATTGAATGTCGTTCTCTTTGGCGGTCCATTGAGGTTCAAGAAAGGTGATCACCCTTCTCAACTGTTCATCTAACTGATAAGGGACCGGTTGAATTGGATCCTGATCCGTATCCAATCGGGCAAGCTTTAATAGATTTTGACTTAAAACCGACAATCTCTTACTTTCTTGCTCGATGATGGACAGATACTCCTTTTGCTGACTAGCATCCTTCACAACGCCATCTTTCAAAGCTTTTGCAAATCCCTGTATCGAGGTCAATGGTGTTTGGATTTCATGTGAAACGTTCGTTACGAACTGATGTCTCATCTCATCTAATTCACCTAACCCCCTCGTCATTTGGTTGAAACTGTTCGTAAGGTTTCCGAGCTCGTCTTTCCTTTTGTTCTTAATGAAAACATTGAAATTGCCTCGGGCCAGCTCTTTTGTTGACTGAGTCATTTCTTTGATTGGACTGATGATCCATCTAGTCGAAATCAGGAAAATGACACTTCCTATGACAAGTATCGTACTAAACAGAATCAACATAAGCTTTTCAAAGTCCTGAAAGAAAAATTTGAAATTCGGCCTTAAAAACAAGGCATAGGATTCCTCGCCTTTTTGAAAAGGAAGTCCCACCACTTTTCTCGGTGGCAGGTCATGACCTCTATAAACCCCACCTGCGAGAACTTTTTGAAGCTCATCATCTTGTAAGCCCCATTGATCGAGGTTTTTACCATACACGGGTGTGTCTGATTGTTCTTTCATCAACAATAAGTCAAAGCTGACCGATGACATGGAATCAAAGTACAACGTTTCATCCATCTCTGGGGTTCCTTTATACAATTGGATGATGTCTTTTCCAACTTCCTCCATCCGGGTTTCGAGGCGATCTCCTACCTGATACATGTGGATTCGACCTGAAATGAGAAACGTGATGATCAAACTGATGAGAATAGCACCTAGGAACGTGAGGACAATTTGTACATATAGGGTTTTCATCATTCGAAGACCTCAATTTTATAGCCTAATCCTCTAACTGTCTTGATTGAGACGGTAGCGTTAGACCTGGATAATTTATCTCGAATCCGTTTGATATGTACGTCAATCGTACGATCATCGCCCTCATAATCCATCCCCCATATACGTTCAATCAATTGATTCCTTGTGAAAATTTGTTCTGGATAGCTTGCCATGGTATACAACAAATCGAATTCTTTAAGGGGCATAGTCAGTTTTCCGCCCTCCACCTGTATTTCTTTTTTTGAGGTGTTCATCGTCACATTCCCTACGTTCAACTCATGAGAAGCTTCCACCTGATACCTTCTTAATAAAGCTTTAACCCGCATGACGATTTCCAACGGATCAAAAGGTTTGACAACGTAATCATCGGTTCCTAATTGGAATCCTTTCACTTTATCCTTTGTTTCACCTTTGGCGGTGACCATCAAGACCGGGATTTTATAGTATTGTCTGATTTCCTGACATAGCTCATAACCATCTACTCTCGGCATCATAAGATCAATGATGGCCAAATCAATCTGTTCTTTTTCCAAATGTTCAATGGCTTCTTGTCCATCCTTCGCTTTCACGACCTGATACCCTTCATTTCGAATATATAATGAAATCAATTCCAAAATATTTGGATCATCATCTGTAATTAATATTCTCACCATGAAACGTGCATCCCTTCATCTTTTATCAGTGGACGATTTAAGTATACCACCAAAAAAAGTCATAAAGAAAAGCCGTCTCTATTGACGGCTTTTACAACACGTGTCTGTTAAAGACTATTAACCGGTTGACGTGCTTCTAACTCAAATGCATCATGCAAACATTCAATCGCAGCAATCATCGATGTACTATCGACAATCGTTGAGACTTTGATTTCGGACGTGCTGACCATTTTCACTTTGATCTGCTCTCTCGCAAGTACATCGAACATTTTTGCAGCAACCCCAGGATTTGAAATCATACCAGAGCCTACGATGGAGACTTTGGCAAGGTCTCCTTCATACGATACTTGTTCGAAATTCAACTGGCTCTGATGCTGACTTAATACCTCAAGTGTCTCTTGTAATGCCACTGAATCGACTGAGAAAGAGATATCCGTTGATTGATTTCCGTTTGTGTTCTGGATGATGATATCAACGTTGATATGATGATTGGATAACGTTGTAAATAGTGTTGATAAGGTCGCCATTCCATCTGGTAACCCATGCACAGTCACCTTCGTCACATAGTCCTCGAACGCAATCCCTCTTACCATCAAGTTCCCTTCCATTTCTACTTCCTCCTCTATCCTTGTACCCGTTTCTTTTTCTATACTTGATCGCACTTCTAATGGCACATCGTAATTTTTCGCGAATTCTACAGACCTCGGATGCAATACCCCTGCTCCTAGATTCGCTAACTCAAGCATTTCATCGTAAGAGATCGCTTCAAGTTTTCGAGCACCCTTTACAACTCTAGGATCTGTTGTGAATACCCCTGTCACATCTGTGTATATTTCACATTTTGCAGCTTTTAATGAAGCTGCCAAAGCAACTGCTGTTGTATCGGATCCACCTCGTCCAAGCGTTGCAATTTCCTCATCTTCTGTTATCCCCTGGAATCCAGCTACAATGACAATTTTCCCAGTCGCTAATTGTGCATTGATTCGCCTTGGATCGATATCCAAGATACGGGCATTTCCATATACAGCCTCTGTTTTAATTCCCGCTTGCCAACCTGTAAGCGACACCGCATCATACCCTTTTTGCTGTAACGCCATCGCGAGGAGGGACATTGACACTTGTTCTCCTGTAGACACCAACATATCAAGCTCCCTTTTTGATGGGCTGTCCGAAATGCTGTTCGCGAGTTCAAATAAATGGTCTGTGCTCTTACCCATAGCTGAAACGACAACGACGACTTCATTCCCTTGTTGATACGTTTCTATGACGCGTTCTGCTACATTCTGAATTCTTTCAACGGAACCAACGGAGGTACCTCCGTATTTTTGTACGATTAGAGCCATGCTTCCATTCCTTTCACATAACAAAATTTACTACGCTAGAGAATACGGTTGATGTATTGTTCATCTAAAAATATAAAAAGGATTGACTCAACCAAAGTGTGACGGACTTTTCAAAGAACCACGTTCCTCTTGATAAGAGTTGTAGTCGAATTGAAAAAATATCGTCAGACTTGAGAGTCAATCCTCAACGTCTGCCACACTTATTCCCTTGCGTGAGATAGTCCTCCATACGACATCAGGGAGATGTGTCGTATGACAGCCCTGCATTTTTTCAATGCAGGTCCAGCTGGATGAAGGTTGAGTCGACGAACCAGCTTCGGCGAATTCCCCTTTCCATTGCATTCACAAGAGCTCAACCTCTTCATGCAACGTACTATTGGTTTCCGCGCCTCTACCATCACTTCATCATGAAGTGTGGCCTGAAAATTTAATTGCTTGTATTCTATCAAAAACCGGAAAAAGAAACAATAAAAAATTTTTCCAGTATGACAATCTCAGTTTTTTTCTGTATTCGTTCACATATAGAGAGGGAAGAAGCAAATAATAACGTTATCTTGTTTGGCGTAAGGAGTTCTTAATATGATCCTTCGGTTTGGGTATGTATCGACTGCGCTTCATTTGTGGGAATCTACCCCCGCACACACACTCACCTTTACGAATTGGAAAAAGCTTTCGAAAGATGAACGGGAAGATAAACTGAAAAGAGTAACGGGACAAAACATCGAAAACACGAAGCGAGCCATCTATTACAATATCGCTCAAGGTATCCATGTGTACCGGCTATCGTCATCCATCGTTCCTCTTGCCACTCATCCGGAGGTTTTATGGGATTATATCACGCCTTTCCAGGATCAGTTCAAAGAAATCGGAGAGCTGATTCAAAAATACTCAATGCGTGTCAGTTTTCACCCAAACCAATATACAGTCTTCACGAGTCCGAATGATCGAGTAACAACCAATGCAGTAAAGGATATGGAGTACCATTATGAGATGCTCAAAATGATGGGGGTACAAAAGCAGGCGAACATGAACATTCATGTCGGTGGTGTATACGGTGACAAAGAAACCGCAATCGAACGATTTCATCAGAATATAGAACAGTTAGATCGAAAAATCAAATCCCAGGTCACACTTGAGAATGATGATAAAACATACACTTCCAGGGAAACACTCGAGGTTTGCCGTGCTCATTCGTTGCCTTTCGTATTTGATTATCACCATTATTGGGCCAATCCTGGAGATGAAGATGATCTGGTAAATCTTTTACCTGAGATCTACTCGACGTGGAATCAAATCGATTATCCACCTAAATTCCATCTGTCATCACCAAAGTCTGAAAAAGAATATCGCGCACATGCCGGGTACGTAGATATGGAATTTTCCCTCCCTTTCATTAAGAGCCTGGTGAAATACGGGGAAGACGCAGATATCATGATTGAGGCCAAGATGAAAGACAAAGCCTCACTGAAAATTGTAGAAGAACTTTCAACCATACGAGGGTACAAGCGAATTGACGGTGCAGTGATTTGGATAAAATGAGATAAATGTCATACTTCCATGTTAGATCAATTTTTGTTTTTCTAATTAGGTGTGGTAAGGTTAAATTAGCTAAAAGATTCGGTTAGGAGTTTTTTTCAAATGTATGATTGGGGCAATAGACGATTCAATAATATTGAACTACTAAATAAAGCACTAGACTCCTCCCAGACTGGGATAGTGATTACCGATCCAGACCAGGACGACAATCCAATCATCTATGTCAATCAAGGTTTTACATATACCACGGGCTATGAACCTGAGGAAACTCTTGGGCGAAACTGTCGGTTTCTTCAAGGGTCAAATACAGATCCAGATCATGTACTCCGTATCCGAAAAGCGATTGAAGAATATCATTCCATCTCTGTGAATCTAGTCAATTATCGAAAAAATGGTGAGGAATTCATCAATCAGCTGACGATTGACCCTGTCTACATCGAGGATGAACAGAAATACTATTTTGTCGGGGTACAGAAAGAGATTACGAATGAAGTCCAATATCAGAGGAAATTGAAACTAGCTTTGAAGGAAGTGGAATTGTTGTCCACTCCACTCGTCCCTGTAAAAAACGGAGTATCCGTCATCCCGCTTATTGGGGTTTTGACCGATACTCGATTTGATGTACTGATTTCTGTGCTCTCGAAAAACAAGGCTTTGGACGATTTAGATTTCCTCATTATTGATCTATCCGGGTTAGCCTCCTTCGATGGACAAATTTCACATCATTTGTCCCACTTGAAAGATTGGCTTCAGCTTCTTGGAGTAGAGCTTGTTTTGTCAGGTATCAGTCCAGATATGGCTTACAATCTCGGTAAAGAGCATAATAATCTGCTTAACATGAAAGCATTCGCCAATATACAAACTGCTATTTCTGACTTGCCAGAATAAGAAGCCTGAGTTCAATACTCAAGGCTTCATTTTTTTATAACTGTGGTAGTGGTGGATTGCCAATCCACCATAAGCAGTTGCAGTTTCGTATTGCTTCTCAACTAACTGAAGTTGCTCCTCCATATACGCTTCCCCTTCCTCGTGGAAGGTGACCTTTTCAGGCTCGACATCCTTCGTTTCAACCCCTATGATGAGCTTCGTTCCATTGCTATTTGCATAAGACATTTCATGTTCAGTGTGATGTAGGATTGAATCGATTCCTTCCGCTCGATCACGATACGCCATGATGACGACATGATTCACCATATCCATCACATGGTCGGATAAGGCTTTATCATCCCCATTATATGTGGTGTAATACTTCTCACTATCAAACCAGAACGGTATAGCGACCATGAACGACAGATGTCTATCCTTTTCATATGTATGTATTTTCGTTACATAAGTCTTTATTCCATCCAGGTATTGCTGGATTATTCGCTCTGAATCGGCAGTATCCCAGTCATCCAGAAGATATGGCTCAATATCGAATTGGATGCCATCAAATCGTTCGTCTGAAGTAGAGTTTGCATTAAAATCCAGGATTTGTTCAATTCGTTGAATAGGTTCTTTATGCTCATGACTCCATGTAGGTTCACCATCCAACGCATAGACTTCTATTTTCTTCTCATGGGCAAGTCTGATGAAGGAGCGGTAATGATCAGGATTGCGAGTCAAATAGGTAGAGTCCTCGGTTCCACCAACGTATAGATAAATTGCACCGATTCCTTTATGAATTGCAAAATCGATTAAATCATGTCGAGATTCCTCTGTGTGGATTTCTTTGCTGGGATGCCATGCCCACATCGCTTTGTCATGAAGAACATCCGCCTCATCAGGAGCACAGCTCGTAAGTAGCAGAACTCCCAACAACAGTACATATACAATTGAACCTTTTATGTTCATAAATATCGTCTCGCTTTTTTCAAGGCTTCTTTCAACTCTATTGTACTATAAAAATGCGCAGCCCTTTTGAAAGGTTGCGCAAGCATTGATATCTATTTTCCGGAATCCATGATGGATTGGATTTGTTTCCGTGAATCGATACCTCTGACGAATCGGTAGATCGGAAGCTCTTCTCCCACCTCAGATTCAATGAAGTTGAACGTCACATAGCTGTCATCCGATTCTGGTTCTAAAGCGACCGATGCCAGGTTTGCTGAAGGCTGGGATGTCAATACAATAAAGGTTCCTCTTTCAAATTGGACTTCCTTGTCAGTCACCTTAGTTGTTACGTTCGTCAACTTATGTCCTTCGTATGTTCCACCATCCTCTTTCTCCGTAACTGTAAATGCTTCGACAGGTAAACGCACATCCCGAGGTAATTGGAATACCTTTACACCGCTATGTCTCAATTTCTCCACCACTTCCCTCTGGTTTGGAGGGAGCAAGTAAGCTGTCGGTCGTTCCCTCGTTAGAGTGGCTTTTGCATCTGAAGAACTGAAGTATTGGACGGGGATCTCTTTGATGTTCCCTTCTTTTATGTCAACGACTTCCAGCATCTGATTTGGCACTTCAACACGATCATCTTCAATGACAATCAAATCATCATCGTTCATCTTGAGTCCCTTTTTCACAAGTTTTGCTCTCTCGGTCCACACGAGCTTTTTGATATCCCATGCATTTTCAGCAGTCGTACGGATCAGTTCTGTATGGGTTTCAACTTGCGCTTGGACACGACGCTTGAAATTTTCTCTGCCAATACCGATTCCCCGTGTTTCAACTAGGAAAGAGAATGATGGCGTGAGAGCATATGCATTTCTTCCGATTCTTGCATCCGTTCCTCCTTCTTTAATGACGACCTTGTCCCCATCACGATCTGTTACATAATAATGGCTGTTGGAAAAACCGGATTCTGTCAGTTGTGCTTGCGCATTTTTTACAAATAAGGAGTCTGATGTTTCACGGATCTTCTCAGGTATATTCAGATTTTTACCCGACAATATGAGCAAATCATGGTATTTCAAGTAGCCTTCTTCTCCTAAATCGCTGAACACTTCATTCCCAACACTGTATTCATGCGTATCAATCGTCACTTCAGGGTTATAACGGTTAAACAGATCATGGACAGCCTTGATTTCCGGTAGATCAAACTTCACGTGATCCCGATTGCCATCCAGATCATTTGCCATTCTACGCTCAAAAGCATAAGAGCCATCAGGATTAATTCTTGGCACGATGATGACATTCACATGATTGAGTACTTCATCACCGAATTCTTCAGTCAGTTTTTTCGCCATGACGAGGACACTTTCACCACCCGCAGGTTCATCGCCATGGATTTGTCCTTGAAGCCATACAGTCGGTTTACGATGTTCGTAGCCATCCTCTTTCATGTAAAATAGGGCAGGGATGTCTCGTCCCTCCAGTGATTCCCCGATGTTTTTCACTTTCAAGGAATCACTTTTCTCATCTAGCTCCCGGATAAACTCGAGCATTTCTTCCTGAGTAGTGAACGCTTTCCCTTCCTTTTTGAAAGCAGGCGTATCAAATTCAACCTCTGGAGTAGGATATAGTTTTAAGACTTGATCAGGTTGGGAGTATTCCTTTTCATAATAAGGCGTTCCCTCGGCTGAGACAGAGTGCTCAGTCCTTAATGGTGACACGAGCATCCATACGGTCAGAAATCCAATTACTCTCTTGTTTAGCATGACTTTTCTCCTCTCGTTATTCGTTGAATTCGACCGCATTTACTTCAATTAGTATTCATCTCTTTTGGTAAAATATTCTTTTTCTGCGGCATAGGAAACAATTACCGGTTTCATAGTTTCATAGAACTATGCAATACTTTTAGTATGAAAACACTTACAACACTACTCACACTATTGTTGTCTGTCACTTTAGTCACGGGTATTCATAATGAAGCATCTGCTGCTTCTACTCATACAGTCAAATCTGGAGATACGATGTGGAAAATTGCATCCTATTATCAGATTGGAACGTCCGAAATCATCAATGCGAATCCACAAGTTGAAAATCCAGATCGTATTTATCCTGGGCAAAAATTGAACATCCCTGATAACAGCGGAGTGCGGTCCATTGAAAAGCAAGTCGTTCAACTGGTGAACGAAGAACGTGCGAAGTATGGTCTTCAACCGCTAAAAGAGAATTGGGAGCTTTCAAGAGTTGCCCGGTATAAATCGAAGGATATGATTGAAAACAATTACTTTAGTCATACGTCCCCAACTTACGGAAGTCCGTTTAAGATGATTCGAGATTTCGGCATTGACTATCGTGCTGCAGGTGAAAATATAGCTGCAGGTCAACGCACAGCTGAAGAGGTCGTGAAAGCTTGGATGAACAGTGAAGGGCATCGTAAAAACATCCTGTCCAGCAACTACAAAGAAATCGGCGTAGGATATGCTAATGGAGGGAACTACGGACACTACTGGACACAAATGTTCATCAGCCAATAATAAAAGAAATGAGGGCAGCCCTAAAAGCTTAGGGCTGCCTTTTAACGTCCTCCATTCTCAGATTTTCGCATTATCGGGGACGTTAGAACAGACGTAAAAAAAGAGCTTGGATCTTATTCCAAGCTCTTTCATCTTATGCCTATCATGATTCCTTTGCCCATCGATCTAATGTTGCATCCTTCGGAAGTAAAATGGTCAATAGTCCCAGCAACGGTAGGAAGCTGACGGCAAACATTGTAAAAGAAATGCTAGTAGCGTCTGCCATTTTTCCAAGAAGAACGGATCCTATTGCACCTAATCCAAATGCCAAACCAACAATCAAACCGGATACCATTCCGATCCTACCGGGTAAGAGTTCTTGAGCATAGACGACGGTTACCGCAAAGCTCGTATTCAGAATGAATCCGATCAAGAAAAACAGTGGAATGACAACCCATAATTCGACGTGAGGCAGCACTAATGCGAGTGGTGCTGTCCCTGCTAAAGACCAGAAGATCATATTCCGCTTGCCTAGCCGGTCCGCTAACGGCCCACCAAAAAAGGTGCCAATCACACCAGCAGCCATGAAGATGAACAAATAAATCTGTGCCTGGCGAATCGTCAGTCCATAGTCGTCAATCAAGTAAAACTGATAGTAATTTCCTATGCCAGAAAAATACCATGAGCGGGCAAACACGAGAAAAATCAATACAATTAGAGCAAAGACCACTTGCTTTTTCCGTTTGATTGCTACACCCTTTTTCGCTTTCGATTTTATTTTCCCTACTCTCGGAAAATGAATGAGCTGCCTGCTGTACCAACCAGATACATAGAGTAATACAAAGATGGCAATTGCTGCAAAGGAAGTGAACCATATCGCTCCGAATTGTCCCAACGGCACGAATACAAGTGCTGTCATAATCGGTGCAAGTGAGGATCCGGTATTCCCACCAACTTGATAAATGGATTGAGCTAGTCCTCTCCTGTTTCCAGCTGCCATATAGGCAACACGTGAGCCCTCTGGATGGAAGACAGCTGAACCGAGTCCGATTCCGATGACGGAAAGGATAATATAAGGAAATGATGCCGCAAATGCAATACCTAGCATTCCGAGTAAACTCGCAAACATACCTAAAGGTAATAAATATGGTGACGTCGAGCGGTCGGTATACCAACCTACAATAGGCTGCATAACTGATGACGTAATGTTCAACGTAAAAGCAATCCAGCCTAATTGTGTAAAACTCAGTCCCATTGAGCGCTCTAATATTGGAAATATAGCAGGAATGACAGCTTGCATCGAATCATTCAGGAGATGGACAAAGCTGATTGCAAAAAGAATTGAATACATTGTCATTGCTGGTTTTTGAGTAGAAGCCTTCATCGTTTCGACTGCCATATGTGTTCCTTCTTTCGTCTGTCATATGGCATTCAGCATACCACTTTTTTACATAAAGCGGTATAGGACGTTTTTACTTTCGCAATTGTATCGGAAAGATTGGATTTTCAGGCTGATTCTCGACTTGTTCATCTAACAGTTGTAATTGCAACCTCAAATCCTCTTCTTCAAATGGAAAGCTTTCTATTTCATCCAGCTGTTCCAAAAATTTTTTATGCAGTTTTTTATACCCTGCCCATTTTTTATTTTGGGCTTGTTCCATCAATGCAGACAATGTAGCAAGTGCCTTCGCAATCGAGCGGTCATCACCGTCTAGTAACATCTCTCGACTAATGTGATGACACTCCACATAGTTTTGCTTCACATTAAACGTTTGTATGTAGTTGTTTATTCTTTCACTCTGTGAATTCATATGACCAGCCTCCCCATTCATTTATGCAATACCCGCATTTGATAGGGTGTAAATCACTTTTAAGTAAATTTTCATAAAAATAAGCTGGCCAAGAATGACCAGCTTTTCCAATTTAAAGTGAAAACTATTCTTTAGAAGCTCTTTGTCTGTATTCTCTTTCTTCGTCCCACACTTCTGTATTGTGAAGACCGATTGTTCGAGGATCAAATAATGGATCTTTACCTTCACGTTTCTGTGCTAGATAATCTTTCAATGTGGCAAATGCGATTTTTCCGAGCATGAAGATGGCAATCAAGTTGACTAGAGCCATTAATGCCATGAATAAGTCTGCCAAACTCCATACGATCGCAATTTTAGCAACAGAACCGAAGAAGACCATTCCAATTACCGCTAGACGATAAATAAACATCCAGCTCTTATTACCAGACCGCAAGAACCCGATATTCGACTCCCCATAATAGTAGTTTCCAACAACTGAACTGAATGCAAATAGGAAGATGAAGACAGCGATTGTAACGCCTGCCCAATCTCCAAGATGTGAATTCATCGCTTGTTGCGTCAACTGAATCCCGTTATCTGAACCCGTATATACACCAGATAGAATGATCATGAATGCTGTAGCTGAACAGATCAAGATTGTATCTGTAAATACACTCAACGTCTGGATCAGACCTTGTTTTGCAGGGTGGGACACGTTCGCCGTAGCAGCTGCGTTCGGCGCACTACCCATACCAGCTTCGTTGGAGAATAATCCACGTTTAATTCCATTCATTAATGCAGCACCAATTCCTCCACCAACGGCTTCTTCCAGACCGAATGCACTTTTTACAATCAAGGCAATAACAGCTGGAAGCTCAGTAATATTCACAACTAGGATATATAATGCTATCAATAGATATATAACAGCCATGAATGGAACAATCGTTTCTGCCACTCTAGCAATCCGTTTAATTCCACCGAAAATAATAATTGCGACAATCGCACTAAGAACGATTGCAAAAAAGAAACGATTCAGACCAAATGATTGTTCAAAAGCTAATGAAATCGTATTAGCTTGTACCGCGTTGAAAACCAGTCCAAATGTAAAGGTAATCAAGATTGAGAACAAAATTCCCATCCAACGTTTGTTCAAACCTTTTTCCATGTAATAGGCAGGTCCGCCACGAAAACCGAAGTCATCTTTTACTTTGTAGATTTGCGCAAGCGTACTTTCAACAAATGCTGTAGCTGCACCAATCAATGCAATGATCCACATCCAGAAGACCGCTCCGGGTCCACCTAGTGAAATCGCCAGTGCAACACCTGCCAGGTTTCCTGTTCCCACTCGAGAAGCTGTACTGATACTGAAAGCCTGGAACGATGAAACCCCACGTCTTTTCTTGTCTTTCGAAACAGTCGCTCCTTCTCCAAGAAGCACGACCATTTCCTTAAGCATTCGAAATTGTACGAAATTCGTTCGGATAGTGAAATAAACACCTAAAATTAATAAAAGTGCAATTAACACATAAGTCCATAAGAAGTTATTTCCCCATCCGACGATTGTTTCTAACCACGACACAATAATTCACCTCAATAAACTAGTATTAAGCATACCACGCTTTATTGTATTACATCATTAAACGGTTTGTCATTGGGGATTCCTGGTAATACGGGTTATGTATGCTCAATATCCTTTTCCACAATCCAAATTGAGATAAACTTCCAATTATTTTAGTATAATGAAAAAACCAGAAAAACCATCTCGACCGATCGTTTTCCTGGCTGTTTTACAGTGTTATTTCGTTCGATTCAAAAAGGCTTGGATCCGTTGTTGATGTTCTACGGTTTTTCGCATCTTTCCTTGAGCTTCACTTTCTAAATCTAATATTTTTGTTAATTCTAAGACTTCTGTTGCGTTCAGAATGAGCTTAGATTCTATTTGAGATTGATGAGGCTGTTGTGTAATTGTTTCTGCAAGAGCATAAGCAGCTTCTAAAGGCGCTTCCTCCACAAGTTGATCGACAATTCCGCCATCCTTTGCCTCTGTTGCACTAAATGTTTTACCACTCCAAATAGCGTGTTTAGCCTTTTGATACCCAATTCTTTTCTTCAATAAAAAGTGGCATCCTCCGTCAGGAACAAGACCGACTTTAATAAAGTTCAATCCAAAACTCGCTTGATGGGATGCGACAATATAATCCGATGCCAGTGCAAGGCTGAATCCGAGTCCTGCGGCAGGTCCATGTACGGCTGAAATGACTACTTTGGGTAACGTATACACTTTGAGGATCATTTCTTTAACCTTACCCATAATTTCCACGAATAACGGATCTGAAATACCTGCACTCATCGATTGAATATCCCCACCTGATGAAAAGCCTGCACCCGCTCCAGAAATGATCACTATTTTTTGCTCACTCTCAGCAATCTCCTCTAAGCGATCAATGATACTCTCTACCATTTCTACATTCATAGCGTTCAGACGTTCAGGTCGATTCAATTCAAGGTGTACGATGTGATCTTTGACGGTCATACGAACGGGTTCCATAGCTATATTCATAAAACTCCTCCTTCTAAAATCGTTCAATAATGGTGGCAGTTGCCATTCCATGTCCAATACAAATGGTGAGCAGTCCATACCTGCCACCTGTACGCTCCAATTCGTGCAATAAGGTCGTCATCAACTTCGTCCCTGTTGCTCCGAGCGGATGACCCAGCGCAATGGCACCGCCATTCACATTGACTCGATCAAGTGTATAACCGATTGCTTTATTCCAGGAAAGTACTACCGGTGCAAAAGCTTCATTGATTTCCACAAGATCAATATCTTGAATTGACATTCCCGCTTTATCCAATACTTTTCTAGTTGCAGGGATTACACCATCCAGCATCATCGTCGGATCAGAGCCTACAACAGCTCTTGCTACAATTCTCGCGCGTGGTTTCATTCCTAATGATGCAGCTTTTCCTGAACTCATCAGTAAAACGGCTGCAGCCCCATCACTCATTTGACTGGCATTCCCCGCTGTAATGACACCATCAGGCTTGAACACAGGCTTTAAATTTGCCAGCGCTTCTAGGGAGGTATCTTTCCTTGGACCTTCATCATCAGTTATCTCAAGTGGATTTCCATCTGAATCTACACCCATCATCGGAACGATCTCGCGTTTAAATTTCCCTTCTGATTGAGCCCGTAAAGCACGCTGATGGCTCTCAAACGCATATTCATCGAGTTCTTCTCTTGATAAGTCGTATTGGTCTGCTATCAGTTCAGCTGATACACCTTGATGGACAAAATTGTACTTTTCCTTTAAAGAAGGCGGAATCGTATTTTCATTACCATCACTTAAAATTGGCACCATTGTCATGTTCTCCACACCAGCAGCAATGGTGATTTCCATATCCCCTGCCAATATTTCTTGAGCAGCGAAGTGTAAGGCTTGCTGTCCAGAGCCGCACATACGATTAATCTGAACAGAAGGAACCTCTACAGGAAAACCAGAATCGAGCGCACCTAGACGACCAATGTTAAATCCCTGTTCTGAGTGTGGTGTGACGCAACCCATTACGATATCCTCAATCAACGATTTTTCAACGTTGGCCCTATTCGTCACCTCATGCAAAACTTTTCCAGCTAAATGTACAGGATGGGTGTTCCGGAACACACCCTTTCGTTTCCCAATTGCTGTTCTTACAGCTTCTACAATGACTACTTCTCGATTCATTCCGATTCCCTCCCGATGTCTTTGCACTTACTCATACGTATAAAAACCTTTACCAGTCTTCACCCCAAAATGGCCTGCCTCGACGAGCTTCCTTAAGATTTGAGGTGGACGGAAACGATCTCCATACGCTTCAACCAATCCTTCACTGGCAAATAGCATTGTATCGAGTCCGACGTAATCCGCAAGTTGCAACGGACCCATCGGATAGTTCAATCCGAGACGGATCGCTTTATCCACATCCTCAAGCGATGCTACCCCCTCTTCATAAATGCGCATGCACTCGATCATATGCGCAGATAAAGCTCGTGTCGTTACAAAACCTTGGGTGTCTTTGACTAATACAGTTTCTTTACCAATTTCTTCTGAAACATGTTCAATCGCCTTCACCGTTTCATCCGATGTATCTATGCCTTTCACGATTTCAATCAATTTCATGATTGGAGCAGGGTTGAACCAATGCATACCGATCACTTTATCAGGTCGCTTTGTCGCTGCTGCAATCGAAGTGACACTCAACTCGGAAGTATTCGTTGCTAAGATGACACCTTCAGGAGCGTATTGATCCAGCTGCTCAAATATCGTTTTCTTCAACTGTAGATTTTCAGGTACCGCTTCAATAATCAAATCGCTCTCCTGACAAGCACCTTCCAAACTGAGAGTGGTCGTAATGTTGTTTAATGTTTCTTGTACGGCATCATTTGTTATGTGGCCAGCCTTTTCAAGACGCCCAAGGCTTTTTTCGATTTTTTGTCGTGCTTTCGATAGTGCTTCATCTGTTATATCTTGTAAAATGACTTGTTTTCCTTTCATCGCCATGGCTTGAGCAATTCCATTCCCCATCAAGCCAGCGCCGATGACGCCAATCCGTTTTATCATGTTTGAACATTCTCCTTCTCTAGTTGGTCCAAGAATTGTTTTCTTAATTGATATTTCAACACTTTGCCAGAGGCATTCCGTGGAAGTTGATCGACCTGATAGAAAATACGCGGGAGCTTATACCCCGCTAAAGACTTCCGGCAAAAACCTGTCATTTCCTCTTCGTTGAGTTCTACATCTTTTTTCATGACTACAATCGCAGCAACAGTTTCACCCCATACTTCATGAGGGACACCTATGACTGCAGCCTCCAAGACATCTGGATGTGCATAGATCGCTTGCTCCACCTCTGTTGAGTAAATATTTTCTCCACCTGAAATGATCATGTCTTTTTTCCGATCGACGAGCGTGATGTATCCTTCCTCATCAATTGTTGCAAGGTCACCTGTATAAAGCCAACCGTTGCGAATCGCCTTACTCGTTTCTTCTGGCTTTTTATAATATTCTTTCATGATGGTCTCACCGCGGATGATGAACTCTCCGACTTTTCCTGGTCCGACTTCTTCACCAGATTCATCCACCACCTTTGCTTCCGTGTTCGGTATCGGCGTACCACCTGCACCGATCTTATCCAGATGGCGACTCGGTGTAAGACAAATACCACCAGGTCCACCTTCAGTAAGACCGCACAAATTATAAAATTGTTTGTGGCCAAATAGTTCCATGCTTCTTTCCAGTAAGGAAAGCGGCATTGGCGCTGCTCCATAAGCACACTTTTTCACGGAGGAAAGGTCATAATTCTTTCCATCGGGTACTTGTAAAAGGTAGTTATACATGGTCGGCACTCCGAAAAAGACGGAGATCCTATGTTCCTCTAACGCTTTCAAAGTTTGAACGGGATCAAAATCTCGTTGAATGACTTGTGAACAGCCAAGGAACGTTCCAAGTACCATGAACAGATTCAACTGTGCACAATGGAACAGTGGTGCGATATGGATCATCCTGTCTTCAACAGTCAGACCAATCATCGCAGTGAAATTAATGCCTACATGGAAAACTCTATGATGATCCAGCAATGCCCCCTTCGGCTTACCGGTCGTTCCAGATGTATAAAGAATCTCACAATCATCTTCTTCAAGGACCGTCACGTTCGGGTTATTTTCATTACTGGATAAAATTTCTGCAAAAGGCAGCTGATTTTCTAATCCTGCCTCTCCGATACAGACTTGGGCTTCTATTTTAGGAGAATGCTCGCAAGCTTCATGAATTACCTGCATAAACTCATGATCGAAAAATACCATTTTCGCATCGGAATCATTCACCAAATATTCAATTTCAGAAGCAGTCAGTCTGAAATTCATCGGTACTGCAACAGCGCCAGCTTTCATTAATGCGTAGAACACGATGACGAAGTGATCTGAGTTCTTCATCATCATTGCTACTTTATCGCCTTTGTTAATTCCTCTGGCGATCAGGCCATTCGCGAGTCGGTTCACATGCCTGTTTAACATGTCGTAGGAGTATTGTCTTCCTTCACATTCAATCGCCATTTTGTCAGGATGACGAGTTGCGTTCCTTGAAAGCGATAAGCCAAGATTCAATCCAATCCCCTCCTAAATTGTCGTCTTTAAATGATCTTTCAATTGATCACGCAACGAACGCTTCAAAAATTTACCGACAGATGTCTTAGGAATTTCATCCATGAAGACTATATCGTCAGGAAGCCACCATTTGACGAATTGTGGCTGTAAAAATTCCATCAAGTCTTCTTTATTAATACGATCTTTCGCTTCTTCCTTCACTACAACACATGCAACTGGGCGTTCTTGCCATTCATCGTGCGGAACCGCTACGACAGATGCTTCAAACACATCTTCATGCGCCATAAGTGCATTTTCAAGATCGACAGATGAAATCCATTCTCCACCACTCTTGATTAAATCTTTGGTCCGGTCTATGATTTTGATGATTCCTTCTTCGTTTACGGTTACAACGTCCCCCGTATGGAGCCAACCGTCACGGAATGCTTCATTCGTGCGTTCATCCATGAAATATTCATCTGCGACCCAGTTCCCACGGAGTAAAAGCTCGCCCATTTCATGCCCGTCCCATTTCACTTCCCCGTCTTTTCCGATTACTTTCATTTCAACACCAGGGACGACATATCCTTGAGTACTCCTGACTTCCAATCGGTCTTCTTCAGGAAGTTCCGTTTGATAGCTTTTCAACCTTGAAAGGGTGACAAGCGGGCTCGTTTCCGTCATTCCATAGGCATGAATGAACGGGATCTTGAATTTCGTCTCGAACGTTCGGATCATCGCTTTCGGTGCTGCAGATCCACCGCACAAGATCGCTCTCAAACTGCTTGTATCATAGCTTCCTGATTCAAGCTCTTTCATCAATGCAAGCCAAATCGTCGGTACTCCAGCAGTTAATGTAACACCTTCATTCTCAATCAATTCAGCGAGCAGCTTCGGTGTGACCATAGGACCCGGAAGCACTTGATTCGCACCGAACCATAGCGCTGCGAAGGGAAGTCCCCATGCATTGGCATGAAACATCGGAACCACAGGCATTGTTACGTCCGACTCTGAAACCGCTGCGCTATCCGTAAGTCCAAGCGCCATGCTGTGAAGGACGATGCCTCGGTGAGAATAGACGACTCCTTTCGGATTTCCAGTTGTTGCGGAGGTAAAACACATTCCAGCTGGATCATTCTCATCGATATCAGCTACAAATTCAAAGTTCTCATCTGCTTCGTTCAACAAATCCTCGTAATGATAGACATTTGGCAGGGTAGTGTCCGGTAGCTTGTCGTCATCGGTCATGATGACGTATGCCTTGATTGATTTCAGCTGCTCCTGTAATGGCTCGATCAATGGGACCAACTCGGCGTCAATAAGTAATACTCGATCGTCGGCATGGTTAATGATATAAGAAATATGTTCACCTGAAAGTCGGATATTAATGGTATGAAGGACGCCACCCATTCCTGGAATTCCAAAATAAGCTTCCAGGTGTCGGTGATGATTCCAGGCAAACGTACCAACCCTTTCACCACGTTTTACACCTAATTTCGTCAAAGCACTTGCCAATCTCCTCGTTCGTTTTGCGATATCTGCATATGTGAATCGTGTTATTCCGGATGCTGTTCTTGAAATAACCTCTTTTTTGGAAAAATATTTCTCTGCATGCTCCAACATCGATGGTACTGTCAACGAAATATTCATCATCGAGCATTCCTCCATTTTCTTTTAATTGAGAGCGTTTTCAAAACTGTTCGCCTGGATAGAGAATGGGAGTGAGACAACAATCCACTTTTCTTCCGAATTCTGCCCATTGTGTCATCTCTCTGTTTTTAAAAAGTGCAATCATTTCTATGTACGCCTCATTCTCCTCATTAGCGGCGGTCATATGGGAGTTAATCAGATCGATCTTGCCAATTCCTTCGCAAAAATTCCTCCAAAACTTTTCTTCAATTGCAGCTAAAGCAACATGTCTTCCGTCTTTCGTTTCATAGATTTGATAAGAGATCACATTCCCATTCAGAAGGGATATGCCATCATGCTTTCCTTGTTGAGATGCGATATGCTCATGAATTCCCATTATGGAATGAACGCCATCTAGAAGAGCGATATCCAAGTACTTTCCCTGTCCGGTCCGACTCCTTTCAACCAGTGCCGCCAGGATTTGGACTGACGCATAACTTCCTCCAAAATAATCCGCAATCGTAACACTCGGTAAAACAGGTACTTTGTCGGAGATCTTCATTTGGGAAAGCACTCCACTTAACGCCATATAATTCAAATCATGACTGCCAAATCGTGCATATTCTCCGTTTTGTCCATAACCTGAAAGAGAGCAATAGACGACCTGTTCATTAATCTTTCTGATGGATTCATAATCAAGACCGAAATGAGCCATCACACCTGGGCGGAAGCTCTCAATTATCACATCAGATTTTTCAGCAAGTTCTATAGCTTCTCTAATTCCTTCTTCGGATCTCAAATCCAATGAAACTCGCTTCTTTCCCCGGTTTAAAACTTTATCCACACTTTCCAAATCTTCTAAATGTGCAGTTTGCAAACTCTTTTTCATACTGGAGGAATCCAATTCGACTTGGATGATCTCAGCTCCGTTTTCGGCCAGCAATGAACTCGCATAAGGACCAGGTATATACCTTGAGAAATCAAGCACGATCAATCCTTTTAAAATGTGGGATTCCTCCTTTCAACTCGATTCTTTATAACCCCATCTCTTTTACAATGATCGTTTTCATAATTTCATTCGTTCCTGCGTATATGGAGGCTACCGGAATGTCTCTGTAGCGTCTTGCAATCTCGTATTCTTCCATATATCCATAACCACCATGCAGCTGCATGCATTCGGTAGCGACTTTCCGGGCCATCTCCGTCGTCCAATATTTCGCCATGGATACCTTCTTGACGACGTTTTCTTTTGCAATATGCCTTTCAATCAAGTCATCCAAAAAGGTTCGACCGATTTCCACTTCTGTTGCCATTTCAGCGATACGGAACTGGACTGTCTGGAAGTCGCTGATCTTGCGGCCGAATGCCTGACGATTCTTGACGTACTCAATCGTCATCTTCAGCATTTCTTCTGCCGCTGTGACTGCAGCAATCGCAACCACGAGTCTTTCCTGCTGAAGCTGCTGCATCAAGCAATAGAATCCCTTCCCTTCTTCTCCAAGCAGGTTGGAAACTGGCACTTTCGCATCTTCAAATATGAGCTCGGCTGTATCCTGACTGTGAAGACCAACTTTGTCGAGCTTTTTACCACGTGAAAAACCAGGTGTATCTCGTTCCACTACGATTAGACTGATGCCTTTGTGAGCCGGCACGGCTTTCGTATCCGTTTTACAAACGACAATGACTAAATCGGCGTGAATCCCATTAGTAATGAAGGTCTTTTCACCATTTAGAATGTAGTGATCCCCTTCTCTTGTCGCAGTCATCCGGATACCCGCCAAATCTGATCCAGCCCCAGGTTCTGTCATCGCAATGGCGGTAATGATATCTCCACTTATGCAACTTGATAACCATCGCTCTTTTTGCTCCTCTGAACCATACTCGGCGATATACGGTACAACTATATCGTTGTGCAGACCGATTCCGACCATACTGGATCCAACCCGCTCCAACTCTTCGAGCAAGACGGTAGAATAAGCGAAATCTGCATGAAGACCTCCGTATTTTTCATCGACCCATGGACATAGGAAACCGTTATCCCCCATCTTCTTCCAAAACTCACGCGGAATCAGACGATCTTTCTCCCATTGTTCATAATGGGGATAGGCTTCTTTTTGTAAAAACTTACGGAAAGCTTCTCTAAAGATTTGATGCTCTTCCTGTAGGTATCTCGTTGTCATACGAACCCCTCTTCTCTAACTATTATGGCGTTTGAGTTTCTCGATCACGTTTGTATTGTTTTTTCAGTAAAAACTTTTGGATTTTTCCGCTCGCGTTACGTGGCAATTCATTCACAAAGATGTAGTTCCTTGGGCGTTTATAGTCCGCTAAAGAGGAACTTGCTTTGCAAAATTCATCCAACGTCTGTTCGTTGAGTTCTTGGTCCTTTTTTACAACGATGGCTGTAACCTTTTCGCCCCATTTTTCATCTGGTGTTCCAAGCACGGCTACATCCAGTACACCTTCATGCTCATATAGTAGATCTTCCACTTCACGTGGGTACACATTTTCTCCTCCGGATATGATCATGTCATCTACACGATCAGAGACATAGAGATACCCACCCTCGTCCATATATCCGAGGTCTCCTGTATGGTACCAACCTTTGTGCATAGCTGCTTTTGATGCATCTTCCCGGTTATAATAACCGACCATCATACTTGGACCTTGTACGATAATCTCCCCGATTTCACCTGGTGGAAGAACATCTTCAGGTTCAGATGGACCATGTTCATTCGGTCTGACAACCCGTACTTCATGGTTTAAGAAAGCCTTTCCTGCTGATCCGGCTTTAGTCAACTGTTCATCCTTAGATAGGAAAGTGATTGCTGGTCCCATTTCCGTCATTCCATACGCTTGGATGAGATCTACACCCAGTTTTTCTTTGCATGCTCTTACAAGTGCTGGCGCCATTGGTGCAGCACCGTATAACCCATACTTCAAGCTGCTTCTATCAAAGGAAGTGAGGTCTTGCTGCAACATCATGTTCCACATCGTAGGAGCTCCGAAGAATACGGATATTTTCTCTCGGTCGACAACTTCCAACACTTGTTGTGGATCAAAGTGATGGATGATTACGTTTGTCGCCCCAACATGAACTCGTGGTAAGAAGCAACAATGAAGTTCTGCACAATGGAACATTGGTGCACCGACCAAGCCTCGATCGTGTTCTGATATGTCAATCATGGCGATACATGCCAAACTCTGTTCCATCATGTTCCTATGACGATGCATCACACCTTTTGGTCGCCCTGTTGTACCGCTTGTATACATGATGGCGTATAAATCGTTTTCATTTACCTCAACATTCGGTTCCTTGTCGGAACAAGCATTGATTCGTTCATGATAATTGATGGCATAAGAAGGACACTTTTCACTAATGCACCAGAAAGACGTTCCTTCGAATTTTTCTTGAATTGCAGCCACATGAGGTTCCAACATTGCTTCAAAGAGAAATACTGTCGGCTTTGCATCCTCTAAAATATAAGCGACTTCCTGAGCCTTCAATCTGAAATTGATAGGGTTCAGAACAGCTCCAATTTTGGCACATGCAAAAAACGTCGTAGCGAATTCCATATTGTTAAATAAATAAGTAGAAACTCGGTCTCCTTTTCGTACACCTGACTCCATTAAAGCATTTGAAAGCTGATTGACCTTTTCATTCCATTGTTGATAGGTCCAACGTTGATTCGTCCCTGCATCCACTAGTGCTTCTTTTGTCGGAAACTTTTGTACGGTTTGATTAAACATCTTACCAATCGTTACATACATACTTGTTCCTCCTCTTTATCATCGAGAATTTGTATTTTCACCTCGAGCACTGATGCTAATTGTCTAGGAATCCTCCTTATCTTAAAATCTATATAATTAATTCTTGATACATAGAGCTAAATCCTACTAATTTTTGAATTTTCGTACTATTGAAGAAATAAAGAGGTGAAATTGTAGAAATTTAATATGAATAGGGTTAATTGTCGAATAAACGGGGTAATACCTTAGTAAACAAATCACACTACAATGACAAAAAATCAAGAAATACGACGAACTTTTGGACTATGAACTAAAACCATACAAACACCAAATGGATAGGAGGAATTCGATATGAGTAGCCTAAAGCTACCGGTTTTCTACAATGGAGATTGGGTTAAGGGGAAAACGATCAATGATGAGATCATTCAAGGATATATTCATTCGATTCATCCTGCAAATGGTACCGTTAAAATTGTTGTCACACAATCCGATAATAGGAAGATTGTGGCGAAAACAATTGAAACGTTCATCCACAGGATCCAACCTTTAACAGAATCAATTGATGATCAAGAAGTGTTCCTTGAAAACCTCATTGATGTAGCTCTATTAACCAAAGACAAAGAATGGTTTTTAGAGGTTTGGGATCGCCTCAATGAACTGCGTAAAGAAAAAGAAACGACGATGCCATGTTAAGTGGAAAATAGACAGACCTGAATAAAAAGGGCTGTCTATTTTTTTGTGAACACTTATGTTTGGTTTATACGCTTACCGTCTATTGGCTGTGCAGAAGGATTCATGAATACATCAAAAAATTGAAGTGGCAACGCATCCACATCCACAGCATGTTCATCCCACACTTGCTTGCAGAACTGTCGTGCAATGAGAAGCTTTCGTTCGCCTCCATCAATTGCTTCAGTAAAAGCAGATGCACTCAAAAATAGATCCGTCAAAAGATTCGCAATCTTCTTTGCGTGATACGTTTGGACCTTAGAATCGAGCTTTTGGACTTGTTGAATGTAATCATCTAATCGTTCTAAACCAGTTTGTATAGGTGATAGATAAGGCCTCATATTATCAGGAAGCTCTTTCAGAAGCTTTTTAATATAAGTTTCGAAAATATGAGCACCATTGTATTTGTTGATTAACCTCAAGACCTCCAAGCCAAGAATATTGGCAGTTCCCTCCCATACGGTCAGCACTTGTGCATCACGTAATAGGCGAGGTGTTACAAAATCCTCAATATATCCATTCCCTCCGTGCATTTCAATCGCTTCATGTGAAAAGGTAACTGCTTCCTCAGCAGTTCTCATTTTAACTAGTGCAATTAATAGTCGGTTAAGTATTTTTTCTTCTTCTGTTACATGACCTTGATCCTTTTTCATGACTCGATCAAAAAGTGATATAAGACGGAACAATGCTCCAAGCTGCACTTCTTGTCTACTTGTCAGATTCACCAAGGTTTCTTGAATCATCGGATAGTTGGATAATTTATTTCCAAATGCTTCCCTTTGATCTGCATATCGTTTTGCTTCATGGATCCCTCTTCTCATGATTCCGACAGAGGCTACAGCATTACACACTCTCGATAGATTCAACGCTTCCATCATGTAATAGAAACCTTTTGTCGGGTCACCAATTAAATGAGCTATAGCCCCATCAAATTCAACCTCAGCAGAAGGAACAGCCCGAACACCTAATTTATCTTTCAATCGCCTTATCTTAATATTGTTCAACGATCCGTCTTTGTTCCTCCAAGGGACGAGGAATAGACTCAAACCTTTCGTTCCTTCAGGTGCTCCATCCATACGGGCTAAAACCGTTGCTATACCACAAGCTCCTGCATTACTGGCAAAGTATTTTTCACCAGTAAGACGATAATGGTCACCATCTTTGACAGCTACGGTTTCATTTGCTCCTACATCCGAGCCACCTTGACGTTCAGTAAGGAACGTAGCACCTTCAAAAAGTTCTGTTTCTCCAGTAGAGATTACATGTGGCAGGAATTTCTCTTTCAATGTCTCATCTGCATAATGGTCCACCAAATAGGCAGTTGCCATCGTCAATGTCACAGGGCAGTAGAAACCAGCTTCCGTCTGGGAAAGAAGATAACCTTGTGCATAAGAATAGATGTAATTTCCTTTCTGGTTCAGTTCAGGTATGTCTTTATGAATATATCCAACAATGCCAGTGTTGTAAGTTTCCTCTACTGTGCTTTTATAACCCTCATTCATCCAGACATGTGAAATGTCATTCCCAAATCGGTCATACTTGATTAATCTAGGTTGCCCTTCCCGATCCGTATGAGCGGCTCGTTCATCAATTTCTGTCGCACATCTTTCTCCAAATCGGTTCAGCTCAGCAAATGCCCAATCTCTCAATGGGTCCTCTAAGTATTGGTTTAAGACAAATTGAAGATTCTGATCTTCATGAAAAAAATTCACAATAACACCCCTTCCGCTTAATTATGTAATCATTTTGAAATCTCACTCATAAGAGCCAGCACATTGCCATCTACATCCTTGAAAAATGCCATCCAGAGTTCGTATTGCCCCATGTCTGTAACCATATGAGGTTTACTCGTAAAAGTAACCCCGTCTTTTCTAAATTGTTCATATGTACCTAGGAGATCCTCCGCCTTGAAATAGATGACAGATCCAGGATGATCAAATAATTCTTTCTCAGGTTTGGAGAGCATCAATCTTATCCCATTACAATCAAAAAATGCCATATTCTCCACTGAAAATAATAATGTTAGTCCCAGGGTGTCACGATAAAAACAAATCGCTTCTTCTACATTCTTTACGTTGAGATTGACCTGACCAATTTCATTCAAAGAATGTTTTTGCATCTTTTCCACACGTTTAGCCTCCTTACAAATCTATTAACTCTATTATAAAGGACAGACTTTCGTTATCTAGTAATTTTTTACATCACTCACTAAAAAAAGAGCTACGTACCATGATGTACGCAGCAAAAGGTGTGTTTGAACAGATCGATTAGAAGATCATGGTTCTATTATACCGAACATGCGTTCGATTGTAAAGTCTTATCTAAAAAACGACACTCATCAATATGATGAGTGTCTTAGCTCATTTAGCTTCCGTACCAATATTCATTTTGCTCAATCTGATTATCATGGTCTTGATCCCAATAATCGACACTATACGAATAATCATAGTTCATGATACAACGAATTCCACTTCCTTGTGGATCATGACCAAGTCCAAAGTTATGAGAGAACTCGTGTTGAGCTGCATGCCATGTATTCGTGGTACCCTGATCCAGATTAACACTGAATGCACTTCCACTTGGAGCAGATGAGTAAACGTAGGCGATCCCTCCAGCATCGAAGTTTGCATCACGAGTAAATCCTACAACAAAATCATAGCTGTATCCGCTCCAGTCGTTGCTAAGGTCAGATAGGATTTGAGAAGCATTGCTACCTTGTGAGTACCAATTTCCTAAAGCATGCACTTGGAAATCAATGTCATGGTCACGATAGAAAGCGTTGTCAGCACTCTCAACAGCGTTCTGGATACGCGTTTGCCAATCGCTGTATTGCGCTCTATATTCCTCATCTGCAACCGCCAATACTGTTACGACCCTGGTTGCAGCTGCTGCTTGCACCATCGATTTGTCGTTCAAGGTATTGCTTTTGAATGTTCGTTTCCCAACTTCTTTCCCTTGTGCATTCAGAATTTTTGCATTGGAACTTGATTCAACTTTTGCAGGCTTCATGCTTCGCTCATTCGTATTGTCATTTGCTTTTGGCAGTACTTCAACCTTCGGTGCTTCAGTTGTTGGTGCTCCCTTTGCATCTGCCAATCCTGGGACAAGTGCTACAGACAATGCTAACGACATGGACAAAATTCCTTTGGACAACTTCAAAAAAATACCTCCCCAAATTATTAAACAATTGCGCGCGCTATACTAATAGGAATTGTCTCTTTGTAGGGGAATTTCCTTCTTTATGAAGTTGGGAAAGCTGGCGTGTGCAATCTGCAAGTTTAGTGTAGTTTCAATAGCACTTTTCCCAATATTCCTTTGGACTCAGTTACGGAAACTGCCTATTTTGCACCTTTTTACTATTGATAGTCAACTATTGTAGTAAGATGAATCCTGATAAAGTTCAATACTATTACATTCAACTGTTTATCACATCGTTGGATGGATAAATAAGCGGTTTGAGCTCTTGACAATACCTCAAATTTAAATAAGACTTTTATACCTTACCTAATTAATAACTATTTTACTATCAAAATTCCATTTATAACTATTTGAAATATTTTTACAGTATATATACAGTATATTAGTACCATAACCATCCATTATGTAAGCGCTTTTATTTTTTGGAACTTTCTAATAAATAAAATGTTAATTTTACATTCGACAGGATTCGTGTAAAATAATAAACCGTGAAAAAAATAATTTATGGAGTGATTAGGTGGATAGGAAAAGCAAAATTATGGATTGGCCTACTTTCATAGGTGCTTTTGTCTTATTGTTAGCCGTAACAGTACCTCTGATTGTTTTCCCTGAACAAGGGGAAGCTGTTGTGTTGGCCATGAACTCATTTATAACAGGAAATTTTGGAGTTTTATATTTAGTTTTTGGATTAGCTGTACTTATTTTCCTTCTTTACATCGCATTCAGTCGATTTGGAAAGATTCAGATGGGAAAAGATATCAAGCCGGAGTTCTCCAACTTCTCATGGGCAGCAATGCTATTCTGTGCAGGTATTGGATCAAGTGTCTTATATTGGGGAACGATTGAATGGGCGTATTATTATACAAGCCCACCACTAGGAGTAGAGCCGAATTCCACTGAAGCGATTCAATGGGCATCATCTTATGGAATCTTTCATTGGGGTCCGGTCGCATGGGCAATTTATTGCCTACCGGCGTTACCGATTTCTTATTTTTACTATGTGCGAAAGAAACCTGTTCTAAAAATCAGTGAAGCTTGTCGTCCATTAATCGGTCGACTAGCGGATGGTCCTTTGGGTAAAGTAATTGATGTCCTGTTCATTTTCGGTCTGTTAGGAGGAGCAGGAACAACACTTGCACTTGGTACGCCGTTGATTGCCGCTGGTTTCAACAACATGTTCGGATGGGAAGAAACACTTTCCTTGAAAACATATATCCTTGTCATTTGTACAGTGATCTTTGCAATCAGTGCATACTCCGGACTTAAGAAAGGAATCAAAGTCTTAAGTGATATCAACTTATGGCTTTCATTCTTATTACTTGGATTTGTCTTTGTCGTTGGACCGACTGTTTTCTTGACAGAAACGACTGTAAACAGTCTTGGTTTGATTGCAGATAACTTCTTCCACATGGCAACTTGGACAGAACCGTTTAATAATTTTGGTCCGTTTGAAAAAACAAGTTTTCCAGAGTACTGGACAGTGTTCTACTGGGCATGGTGGCTTGTTTATGCGCCGTTTATCGGGTTGTTTATTGCTAAGATTTCAAGAGGACGTACGGTAAAACAAATTGTACTGGGTACGATCCTGTACGGTACACTTGGCTGTGTCTTATACTTCGGTCTCCTTGGAAACTATGGTCTATACCTAGAACTAAGCGGACAATTCTCTGTAGTAGATGTATTGAATAACCAAGGTGCACCAGCAGCCATCATGGGTACGCTTGAACAGCTTCCTTTAGATTGGATTGTCATCCCGGTATTCATCATCTTAGCAGTCATCTTCCTTTCAACGACATTTGACTCTGGATCCTATATTCTAGCAGCAGTCGTTCAGAACTATGTAGAAGATGAACCTGTAAAATGGAACCGCCTTTTCTGGGCATTTGCATTATCGTTACTACCACTGATTTTGATGTATATCGGTGGACTATCAAGCTTGCAAACGGCAAGTATATTAGGAGCATTCCCATTACTCATCATTATGACAATGCTCGCCGCTTCCTTCGTCAAGGCAGCGGATCATGATCTAATCATGGCAGAAAAGGAAAAGAAAGAAGCGAAAAAAGCAAGCTGATCCTCTAAAACCATTTCCGGAATTTAAATATGTAAAACATAAAAACTCTGCCGAATTTCAGTCGGCAGAGTTTTTTTATTCAAATGAAATGCTATACTTTTAGCGTGAGGAGTGGTTTGATGGCGGTTGTACATATGAAAGGAAACAAGGTGATCCTGAGGGACCTGTCTGTCGTTGACCTTGATGATTTATTTTATTGGAATTATGAAGCTTCCGATCGTGAACATCTGAAATGGAATGGTCCGTACTATAAAAGACCTTCTCTTGGTAGACAAGAGTTCAAAGAAAAGTTCAAAGCAGATTTTACGAATATTGAATTGGATCAACCGAGGAAGATTCTCATTATTGAGGTAGATGGGAGACTTATTGGAACAGTCAATTGGTACTGGGAGGATGAAGTGACAAATTGGCTCAGTAATGGCATTGTGATCTTTGATTCACGCTATTGGTCTGGAGGGTATGGTACAGAAGCCTTCCAACTATGGACGGATTACATTTTTGAAAGTATGGATGTCGTAAGGGTTGGAATTTCGACCTGGTCCGGTAATGTGAGAATGATGAAACTTGCTGAGAAAATCGGCATGATCGAAGAAGGACGCATCCGGAAAGCAAGAATAGTAGATGGAAAATATTATGATTCTATTAAAATGGGCATTCTACGAGAAGAATGGGAGCAAATGAAGCAAAAGACACCTTGAGGGGTGTCTTTTTAACGTTTCTTAATGTTCAAAATGGTCATGAATAACAACACTATGATTAAGAAAATCCCTACAAAAGGTATGCCGATATGTATAGCAAAATATTTTTGAATCTCTAAGCCTTGAGCATATCTTTCAGAGAACAAGTGATAATTAAAAAAATCTATCGTTCGTAGTTTCCAAACGATGTATACAACTAAAATCCAGCCTAGGATCAGGGCAAATCTTTTCAAGGTAAAAAACCTCCATTCAGTAGAATTTACGATGATCCCTTCTTTTGGTTCCGTGTTTCACGTTTAAAAATATTTTTAATCGGTAATGGATTAGTAGATTCATTTTTCAATATAAGGAGGCAAATAATATGAGATTCTCCGAAAAGCTGCAAAACCTAGAAAAACAGAAAGCTGAGGGCTCTCAGAAAATTTTATCAGTATACTTAAATACAGACCGTAGCCGCCCTGATCAACAAGGTGGCGAGTGGAAAATCAAGCTAAAAAACGGTTTAAACAAGTTCGAGGAATACATTGAAGAAATGGGTGACCATGACGAACTGAAAGGTTATCGAGAGTTGAAAGACAAAGTGTATAACAAAATTACAGGAAGAGAACGCGAGCTCAAGCGAAGTGTTGTACTATTTGCGACACCTGATGAAAGCATTTGGATCATGGAAGATTTGCAAGTACCGATTGAAACGTCCTTCCATTGGGAAGACAAGCCTGTTCTGGATCAATTGAAGGAATTGCAATCCAATTATCCTTACAGCGGAATCATTGTCATCCATAAAGAGGACGCCACTGTTCTTGAAACAGAGATGGGTGTGCTTGTGAATGAATACCATTATTCATTCGACCCTGACATTGACGACTGGCGTGAACATCAAGGTCCAATGGCTGCTTCCATATCCGCAGCCGACACGAACAAAAAGGATGAATTTCAGGAACGTTTTGAAGAAAATCAAAAACGTTGGTTAAAAGACTTGAGTTCTAAGATCACCAAAAAGGCGAAGAAGAACAAATGGAAAGAAACCTATCTAATGGGAGAGAAAGGTTATCTGAACGAATTTGAACGTCATCTCCCTATCAAGGAAACGAAGAAAACAGGTAAAAACCCTAGTCGGATGGAACCATCCAAGATCATTGACCAAGTTATTGCTGGGTAAAGCTTCATAATAATGACCTCCCCCCTAAATATAACGAAGAGACCGGAATAACCTTCGGTCTCTTTTTTGTATCAATTATGGATCCAGACATTCGTCCCAATCGGAACCAGGGTAGCGAGTTCGTTCACATCCTTGTTGTACATCCGAATGCATCCTTTTGATACATTTTTGCCGATTGAGGAGGGATCGTTTGTCCCATGGATGCCATAGTGCGGTCTTGAAAGGCCCATCCACATCGTCCCATAAGGTCCACCAGGATCAGGTTGTTTGTTGATGATTGTATATTCTCCGGTTGGAGTCGGGGTCAGCATTTTTCCTACTGCTATGGGATACGTTTTCAGAAGCCTGGTATGATCAAATAATTTGAGCTGATGTTTTTTCAACGCTACATCAATCCAAAGCGGCATAGGAGATCACCCTCCCTCTTTTGATTCACTATATGCTTGGAGGAAATATTTTATTTTGAAGCTGGAGAGGCATTTGCAGAGGAACTTGGGGAACTTTCCGGTCAGCTTGTGGAAGTTTCACGGTGACTTGGGGAACTTTCACTCTGACTTGGGGAACTTTCATACAAACTTGTGGAATTTAGTAATTTTTTACTATCAATTACAACAGAAAAAGCACGTGCGTCTGCACGTGCTCTCCTATTACAATTTTATAGTTCTGTGCGAATGTCCCATAGTTCTGGGAAAAAGCGGTGGTCGAGGACTCGCTTCAAATAAGATACCCCAGAAGAGCCGCCTGTCCCCATCTTATGACCGATGATTCTCTCGACAGTCTTCATATGACGGAATCGCCACTGTTGAAGCCAATCTTCAATGTCCACCAATTTTTCCGCTAATTGATACAGGTTCCAATATTGATCTACGTTTCGGTACACTTCGACCCACGCTGCTTTAACTGTCGGATCCCCTTCATACGTGACGGAAAAATCGCGACGCAATAATTTCGGATTGATTTCAAAACCGGCATTGGAAAGCTCTTGTATGGCTGCATCATAAATGCTCGGCGCTTCAAAAGCCTCTTTCAATTTGGCATGCAATTCCGGGTCTTTCTTATAGATCTCCAAAACATGCGGCGTCTTATAACCGAGAGCAAACTCGATCATCCGATACTGATACGATTGAAATCCAGAAGCTTGACCAAGACTGTCTCTGAACTCTAGATACTCTGAAGGGGTCAATGTGGAAAGCACATCCCAAGCTTGAATGATTTGGGACTGGACCTTCGACACACGCGCTAACATTTTGAATGCTGGCTGCATCTCACTGTTCCGGATGCAATCAATCGCTGCATTCAACTCATGCAGAATCATCTTCATCCATAGTTCACTTACTTGATGGATGACGATGAACAACATCTCATCATGATGACCAGACAATCTGGATTGACTGGAAAGCAAACGATCCAGCTGTAAATATTCACCGTACGTCATGTTTTTTGAAAAATCAGTATGAATCCCTTTTTCTGTTACATACTTCTCTTTTCCTTCTTCATGTTTGTTTCCCATCGTCTCACTCACTTTCTTTTTACGATAACAATTATGCCACTACGCCACGCTTATTTTCATATTGCTTATACTGCTCTTCGTCCATGATCTGTTTCAAGATGTGAATGGCATTCCAGACATCTTCAAAAGTGTTGTAAAGTGCTGTAGGTGTCAAACGGATTCCATTCGGATTACGGAAATCCGGAATCACCTTATTCGCTTTAAGCGCTTTACAGATCCGTGCGGCTTCTGGATGCTCCAAGTAAACATGTCCACCTCTACGATGATCTTCTCTAGGATTCCCAATTTCAAAACCATGATCTATTAGTTCATGTTCAACGAGATCCATCATGTATTGGGTCAGACGAAGCGATTTCTTCCGTAAACGATTGATACCTGCTTCTGCAAAGATTTCGAGAGACCCTTTCAGTGGTGCCAGGCTTAACATATGCGGCGTTCCAATCTGGAAGGCTCCTGCTGTTGAAGCTGGGGTCAATTGATGATCCATATCAAACTGTTTATTTTTATCCGAGCTGAACCAACCTGCGAGACCTGGTGCTTGTCCTAAATGCTTCTCGTTGACATAGATTCCTGCTACAGAACCCGGTCCTGCATTCACATATTTATAGTTACACCAAAACGCAAAATCGGCACCCCATTCACTCAATGCATGCGGCAATGCCCCAATTGAGTGACAGAGATCAAATCCGATCGTGATTCCACGCTTGTGCGCTTCCTCTGTCAGTCGTTTCATGTCCAACACTTGGCCGCTTCGGTACATGACACTTGGCAACATGATCAAGGCTATCTCTTCTGTCATCGCGTCAATGATATCGTCTTCTTCTACAATTCTACCGTCCGGGCTTTTTACCTGAACGA
The DNA here is from genome assembly GCA_020524245.1 of Rossellomorea aquimaris. GTDB lineage: Bacteria > Bacillota > Bacilli > Bacillales > Fictibacillaceae > Pseudalkalibacillus. The sequence continues at coordinate 784,033 of JAIVLN010000001.1, forward strand.
GGTGTTCTGTCGGGTCATACCCTTTCAACTTCAACTGGCTTTGCAAAGCGAAAATGTCAGACGGAAAAGTCAGTTCATCTGCTAATATCTTCGTCTTTTTACCTTCAGGTTTGTAAAATGTCGCCACTAACTGGTGCAGATCAACTGTGGTTGAACCGGTTGCGATGACCTCTTCAGGCTTTGCTCCAACAAGCGGTGCAGACATCTCACCTAATTTTTCCGACATATAAAACCATGGATCATTGCCTTCCGTCCAGCCATCAATCCCATATTCTTTCCAGGATTCCTTCAGGTCTTCTAGAGACTTCTCTGCCCGTTTCGACAGCAATCCTAGTGAATTCCCGATCAGATAGATCGAATCTTCTTTTACATAAAATTCATCACGGAAGGATGCCAATTCATCTTGTTGATCAAGCTGCTTCGCATATTCTTTGGATGCATCGAATGATTGCGTCCCCATTGGATCGACTCCTTTTTTGGTATGTAATTAATTTCACTATACAGTTGAAATTGACAAAGTGTCAATGACATCATGTCATTGACATTCCATTCCTGCCTATATAAAATGAAATCACCTATTTAAAAGGGTGGAAAAAGAATGACCGAGAAAAACGAAACGTTGACAAAAAGACAACTGAAATCCCTGCAAACACGTGAGAATTTGTTAGATGCAGCAAGCCGCATTTTTGTTGAACAAGGTTTTCAGAAAACAACCATTACACAGATCATTAAACAGGCCGATACCGGATATGGAACGGCGTATGTTCACTTCAAGAATAAGGATGACATTCTCATCGCGTTAATGGAAGATGTCATGAACAAATTCTATGAAATAGCCGAACTACCCTTCCGTCCATCCAGTACAGATGAAGCTTTACAAATGATTCAAAAACAAGTTCGGATGTTTCTGGAGATGGCGAAGAAAGAACATCGGATGTTATCTGTCGTTGAAGAAGCAATTGGACAATCTGATGCCGTTCATCATAAATGGAGCGAAATCCGGGAAAGGTTTATCCATAGGATTGCAGAAGACATCCGTTTCTCTCAACAAAGCGGAATCGCTTATAAAGACGTGGATGCAGAAATGGTCAGCAGAGGCTGGTTCTATTCCAATGAGATGTATTTATGGGAGATTGTACGGTACAACCCTGACTCTATTGAAACCATAGTCCACAACCTTTCAACCATGTATGTGAGAGGCTTATACCAATAATTTTGAAGATGACTTGCTAATCGTCATCTTCTTTTTGTTTTTCATAGATTCTATTGCATAGTTTGGAAAAAAGACGGGTAGACAATTAAGAAGTATTCATTAACAAAGCAGGTGTTCCCTATCGAAGTCAAAATGCCGAAATCTATGAGAAAATATTTTAAGATGTCCAAAAGACAGCGCTGGGAAGAGATCAACGCAACCTTATGGTTCACACCGGGCATTTATATTTTCCTATCCATATTATTAGCTGTCTTTACCTTAGTGCTCGATTTGAAAGTGGACCTTAGTCAGTACGTCAATGTGAAACTGACATCTGAAGCCCGTCTAACGCGTATTCTAGTTAGTACACTGATTGGCGGAATATTAACGTTAAGCGCCTTCACCTTCAACTCCTTGCTTGTCGTACTGACAACGTTCAGTGGTCAATTTTCACCTAGGATGTTGCTGAATTTCGTATCTGACAAGAAAACCCAACACGTTCTTGGAATCTTCAATGGTAGTTTCATTTACGTATTAACCGTTTTCCTTTTCATAAGCAACACTGATGATGAACGTTATCTTGCCATCCCGATCATAACCGTCTTTCTCGCATTCTTGACAGCCGTGACATTCATTTATTTCATTAATCACGCTACTACCTGGATGCAAGTTCATAACATAGTGGACAATATGAAAGAAATCTCGAAGCGAATCATCAACTTATCGATTTTAAAAGAAGTCGAACCGTACCGAAGTACTCAAGATATGAAGTTGGATAACAAAGAATATCCGAAAGATGGTCATCCGATTGATTCCAAAGAGTCGGGTTATATCCAGTTGGTCAACTACGTCAAATTGATCGAGATTGCCAAAAGGGATAATCTGGTCGTTCGATTCGAATATGGTGTTGGAGAATATGTTTTGGAAGGAGCTCCAATCCTCACCTACTGGAAAGAAAAAGAGACCGCAATCAATGAGCTTGAGTACTTAAATACTATTGAACTGGGACATAAGCAAACAGAAATTCAAGACTTGGAATTCGGTGTAAATAAACTATCTGAGATCGCCATTAAGGGACTAGGGAATAATGATCCGAAGACTGCAGTGAACACAATCCATCAAATGTCGGATCTGTTGACCATCATCGCTAAATACACACATTTTTCACCTTTTCTTATCGATGAAGATGAAAATATCCGAGTCATCCTGAAAGAGGAGGATTTTGAATATTACTTATACAGGGGCTTTGCTCACATTCGCCACTATGCGGATCGGAACTGGATCATCATCACAGAAATCCTATCCTCGTTAAAATCAATGGCCAAATCGATGAATCATATTTTTCACAAGGACTTATGGAACTTTGCGGTCCAAACGGTAAAAGGCATTGAAGAACATGAAATCTATTACTTGGATCGGAAGTATCTGCTTTCTGAACTATCTCAACTCTCGACCGTAACTGACAGGGAAAGTGAATATCAGGAGATGGAGAGAGCGTTTGAAAGAAAATATGAACAATAACGAAGAGCTTGGAATTCCAAGCTCTCTTTTGTTACAACACTATCCGTTTTTAAGGAGCTGTTTATCTAGGTCACGTACACGGTCATACGTATCAATTAAACGTTCTGGAACCAACTTCCTTCCTCTCTCCCAGGCATTTTCTTCAATTTCCATCTGTAACTTCTCTTTTTCTTCCTCCCCTCCATACATGAGCTTCCTTAAATTCACTTTCTTTGCTTCAAAATAATACCCTGCCATTCGGTAGACAAGAATCTTAACAAAGTTTTCTTCTGTCTCATTCACTTTAATTTGACTTTTATAGCCATTTACCTGAAGGTAGTTGAATTTTATTGTATTTGTTGACATGTTATAACTCATAGGTACACTCAATTTGTTGTCAAAATCACAATTGATGTTAAGCCTGAGTTCGAGTAATGTTTCATTTATGATCTTTTCAATATGCCATATATAAAGCATTGAATGTGACACTTCCTCTCCTCGTCAACTTGTATGATGTAGAGTGTGAACGTACATTTCGAGTAGGAATCTATTACTGTTGTGTATCGTTATTTACGGATGCCTTTTTCGGTCGGTTTCACTTTTTTTGTAAATGGAATTCAGATGAACAACTAAATAGACGAGACCAATGATTAACGGAATAACAGGGAAATAATAGACAGACATTTTCATAAATGCAAGAGGTTTCTCTGGAGTTCTTATTTCTCCATACATGACAAGTACTCTTACCGCAAAAAAAAGGATAAGAGAAGTGGAAATGTAAATCGCGGATATAACTTGATTCATCGTTCATAGCCCCCATCATTTATTTAAAAGCCTTCTTCATTCTAATTATTTCAAAAACAAGGAGTATAAACAATCATCATTTGTAAATCGAATCCCACGAAAAAAAGCAGGCAAATTTTATTGCCTGCTTTTTCAACCTTAGTATCTGTGGAATGTTTTTGCATCGAAGTTCTGGAATACGTGTTGGTCGTACATTGGGAATACTTCTTCACCTGTAAGGTGATTGATGATGACTTTGTTCCGATGGACAGCTAATCCCAGGTTAGTCGAACCGACACCATGAGAGTGTGAAATGCCGCTATGGACATAGACTGGATTCGGGATATCCATCCGTAATCGATAATCGGATTCCACTTCATATCTGCCTTTATCATCCCATGAGATATAATCTTTAAGACCATTAACGAACGAAGGCACATTCGGGTGATAGCCCGTTCCGATGATGACGACCTCACTATCGATTTTAAAATCTTGCTCTTGCTGCCATTGATGGCATTGCAGCTCGTAAGCTCCGTTCTTCTCTTCAATGTTAGTCACTTCTGTCATCGCTTGCAAACGAACCTTCATTTTTCTTCGAGAAACGGTGTTCTCATAGAGGAGATTGTAGATATCCGTAACGGTATGTGAACTGATTCCTTTATACAAAAGATCCTGTGTCGCAAAGATTTCGTCCTTCTGTTTCTGAGGAAACTCATAGAAATAATTCACATAATCCGGAGAAAACTGCTCAACGCTCAATTTAGATTCTTCCATCGTCAAGAAGCTCTGGGAGCGCGTAATCCAGTTCAGCGTGTACTCGTGCTCCATATGGTCTTTTAGAAGCTCACGGAATACTTCTGCTGCACTCTGTCCGGAACCGATGACTGTAATCGAATTTGCTTCCTTGCATCGATCTTGTCGGTTCAAGTATTCTGCGGTATGGAAAACATCCTGATTTGAAAAACCTCGGAACGTTTTTGGAATCGAAGGAGTTCCCCCTGTACCCAGAACGAGATTTTTACTCTTATAAACAGATGTTTCTTCGGTATGTACGTCCAGTACCGTAACTAAGTAGATTTCATTTTGCTCATCATAATCCAGTTCGATGACTCTCTTTCCAAAACTGCAGTTGTTCAACTCTTTGGCAACCCATTGGCAATAATCGTTGTATTCGCGGCGTGGAATGTCCAGCCGTTGTAAGAAATAGAAAGGATACAAGCGGTTTTCTTTCGCTAAATAGTTCAAAAAGCTATATCGGCTCGTCGGGTCCGCAAGGGTGACGAGGTCAGCCATGAACGGTACTTGTAGTCTTGTCCCTACAATCAACATGCCTGGATGCCAATCGAATTCAGGCTTTTGTTCGAAAAAAAGTGAGTCGATTTCAGTTCGATCATCAATCAATGCCGCAAGACTTAGATTGAATGGTCCTATTCCGACTCCTAATAAATCATATACATGATCCTCCATAATACTCCCACCTTTATGTTTTCTATACTTAAGGTTATCGTTAAATTGTGTAAAATAAAAGTTTTCTAAACAAAAAAAGACTGTGCTCAGTTTGCAAGCACAGTCTCTTGATCTTATTTCGATAGGTCGTTCAAGGCGTTCGTCACTGTTTGAACAATGAAATCTAAATCTTCCTCTTCAATATTCAATGGCGGTGACAAGGTCAATACGTTGCTGTATCCGTCGACCGTCACACCGTTCTTCCCAATGATCAGCTTGTTCTTCTTACAAGTCGCAATCACTTCATTCAGTTTGCTTACATCAAGAGGCTGTTTCATTGCTTTATCCGCCACCATTTCAATTCCGATCAGTAATCCTTTACCTCTTACATCACCGACATACGGATGGTTTTGAAGCTTCGTCTCTAAATCATTTTTCAGACGATCACCCAACTGTTGAGAACGGGCAAACAGCTTTTCATTTTCCATGATTTCGATGTTTTTCAAAGCTAATGCACATGCAGCCGGGTTGCCTCCAAACGTATTGATGTGACGGAAATAATCATATTCTTCCGTTCCTTTGAATTCTTCATAAATTTCCTTTTTCACTGCAGTAGCCGATAACGGTAGATAGGCGGAGGTAATTCCTTTCGCCATCGTAACGATATCCGGCTGAACTCCGTAATTCTGAAATCCGAATGGCTTTCCGGTACGTCCGAAACCACAGATGACTTCATCGACAATCAATAAAGCTCCGTGCTTCTCGCAAATCTCTTTTACTGCCTTCATATACCCATCTGGTGGAACGAGGATGCCTCCTCCAGTAATGATCGGTTCCATAATCATCGCCGCGACGGTTTCACTAAGCTCCCACGTCATCGTCCTGTCAACTTCCTGGACACACGCCATATCCTGTGCGTTCTCTAAATCCGCATCCGGCATGCGATACGTATCGGGAGGGGAAACATGCAAGAATCCAGTTGCGAGTGGTTCATATTTATACTTTCGTTGAGCTTGCCCTGTGGCTGCCAGGGATCCCATCGAGTTGCCGTGATACGCACGGTATCGCGATATGAATTTGTAACGGCCGTGCTCGCCGCGTTGTTGATGGTATTGTCGTGCGATTTTGAACGCTGTTTCGTTTGCTTCTGAACCGCTATTGGAAAAGAAGATGACGTAATCTCCACCGAGCATTTCATTCAATTTCTCTGCAAGTTTGACTGCCGGAACATGACTGTGGGTCAGCGGAAAATAGGCCATTTCTTTCAATTGCTCATAGGCCGCTTCCGCTAGTTCAGTCCTACCATAACCGACATTGACACACCATAATCCTGCCATGGCATCCAAATAACGGTCACCGTTGATGTCGGTCACCCAGGCACCTTTGGAACTGGAGACCACCATCGTCGTGTTCGGGTTGTGAGGCTTCATGGAATGCCAGACATACTGCTCATCTTTTTTCAAAACATCTTGCGTTTGATCGACTTGATGAACCATGGTACGCCCTCCTTTTTTAATACTCGAATCGAGATGTGATCATTTTCTTGCGTGTGTAGAAGTTGATTCCATCTTTACCGTTGACGTGGAGATCCCCGTAAAACGAGTCCTTCCATCCGGAGAATGGGAAGAAAGCCATCGTCGCTGGAACTCCGATATTGATACCTAGCATGCCCGCATCCGCTTCTTCGCGGAATTTCCGTACAGCAGCGGCATCTTTCGTATAAAGAGTCGCTCCGTTTCCAAATCGTGACTTTCGGATATACTCGAGTCCTCCATCCAAGTCCTCAGCGCGCAGCAAACTTAATACGGGAGCAAAAATTTCTTCTTTTGCAATCGTCATGTCCGGCGTGACATGGTCGAAGATCGTTGGTCCAAGGAAGTTTCCATCTTTCATGTCCACCATTTCTCTTCGACCATCGCGGATGAGATCGGCACCTTCTTCTACGCCTTTCTCAATATAACCGAGTACTTTTTGTCGATGAGCTTCTCGGATGACTGGAGTGAGCAGAACCTCCTCATCCAGTCCATTACCGATGGTCAACTCATCGGCTTTTTTATGAAGAGCCTCTACGAACTTATCGTTATCACCTACGACAACAACTGCGCTACATGCCATACAGCGCTGTCCGGCACTTCCAAACGTTGAGCTGATAATATTTTGCACGGCTTTTTCCATATCTGCATCAGGCATGACGACGTGATGATTTTTCGCACCTGAAAGGGCCTGGACCCTCTTCCCTTCTTTCGCCGCCTGTTCGTACACATATTTGGCAACAGGCTGCGAGCCGACAAATGAAATAGCTTTGATGTCAGGATGTTCGAGGAGACCATTCACAACGTCATGCGCGCCATGGACGATGTTGAATACACCATCTGGGACACCAGCTTCCGTCAATAGTTCTCCTAGACGATTCGCCAAAATCGGTGTACGTTCAGAAGGCTTCAAGACGAATGTATTTCCACAAACAATTGCGAGCGGGAACATCCATAGTGGGACCATCATCGGGAAGTTGAAAGGCGTGATTCCACCGACAACACCGAGTGGATAACGGAACATTTCAGAATCAATTTCTTCTGCGATATTGGATAACGTTTCTCCCATCAAGTGAGTAGGCGCACCAGCAGCAAATTCTACGCATTCGATGCCACGTTGGATTTCACCATATGCTTCTTTGAATGCTTTTCCGTTTTCCTGTACAATCAAGCGAGCAAGATCTTCATGATTCTCATTGAGAAGGTAATGAAATTTGTACATGACACGTGCGCGCTTTGGAACCGGGACGTTCTTCCAAGTTTGGAAAGCTGTATTTGCCGCCTTCACCGCTCCATCCAGATCTTTTTTATTCGAGATGGGCACTCGGGCCAATAGTTCACCCGTTGCAGGATTCGGTACTTCTAATGTGTCAGATCCTGATGAGGCCACCCATTGTCCATTGATATAGTTTTTCAACTCTTTCGTATCGCTTTTTGTTACCGTCATATCACTTACGCCTCCTTTATAAATCGAAAGACTTTCTTTCATTATCTAAAATTTGGCATCCGGTTACATTAGACAAAGTGTAAAATCAACACGCCTTAGCGCATCACATACTGCCTAATCCTTAACTCATCACCTGATCATCTGTTTTGACATTTTGCACATTCCCAGATCCGTTCAGGTACTCATGGGCGAATAGCATCAATTCAATAGCAAGACGTTTTTCAGAATTGGACATAAAGTCTTCTCCGAGCAATTTTTCCAATTTTTCAATCCGGTAATAGAGCGTTTGACGAACGACATAAAGTTGTTTGGCTGTTTCTTTCTTCGATCCGTTACAAGAAAGATACACCTTCAACGTTTGTAGCAGCTTACCGTTGTATTTTCGGTCGTATTCAATAACTGGTCGCAAGTATTCTGAAATCATATCCTGGAATTCATTCTGTGTTTTAAATAGACTGATGACACGATGCATATGTAAGTCTTCATAAAACATACATAACCGATCCGGGTGAATCTTTTTTTGGAGTTTAAGTGTTTCTGAAGCAGTTTGATAGGCGGTTCCAACTTTGTTCAGATGCTCAGTATATTGTCCGACGGCGATTCGCTTGATTTGGAAAGCATGTTTTTTCAGAAGATCGGTGTTGAATACACGTTCCATTCCTTGGCTTAAACGTGTTTTCCACGCTCCGTCACCTCGTAAATTCAATAGAATATAAACCGCATATCCATGGCGGTCGGTCGAAATGAGATGAAATCCTTGCTGTTCAAAAATGGAACGGATAAAGAGGTTCAAGTACGTTCTATCCGAGTTGGAGGTGCTTGATGGCAACTTACAAATCGCTACTGTTGCACCATATACCTTCATTTTCCCTTCGTAATAGACGAGGTTGACTAATGATTCCTGCTCGCTGTACTCACCGTCTACCCATCTCGTAATCCATTCGTTTTTTTCTGTTCTTCTTTTTTCTTCTACATACAATTCTCTTAGGAATAGTTGAGCAAGTGCAGTTGTCGTCCGATCCAATATGAGCAGATCAAATTCGTTGATCTCTCTTTCCGTTGAGAACAGAAATAGTTCACCGAAGTGACGTTCCATCACATTCACAGGCCGTTTGGCGACAAATGGAGAGTCATATGGCAGCTGTTGAAGAGCTTCCTGACTTTTCCTTTCCTCATTCATTTCGGGCACATAGAGATCCTTTTCATCAGACGTTTTCATGATAACTTGCAAACCCGTATATTCGTGCATCAGCTTCAGCATTTCTTGACTGTTCTCAATCGTTAACAGCTTCTGATTCAGTTTAAGAGAATATTGTTCAAGGTCCTGTATCGTCTGATAGTGCTGGTTAATCAACTGTGCATGGATATCCTGGGTAATATTGACGAATTGGACTTCCTCCATGAACAGGATGATCGGAAATCGATTGCGGTCAGCGAGCTCTATGACACTTTCCGGTATCGTTGAGGTATACGTTCCGATTTCAATGCACAAACCCGCCGCTCCGCAATCAATCAATTGTTGTAAGAAATCCAATAGTAAACCATCGTTTTCTTTCCAAACGATTCCCGTCGATAAAATCAGTTCGTTCCCATTCAAAAGCTTTTTAATGTTCGGTACTTCGACGACATGAACCCACTTCACCTGTCGAGTAAGTCCTTCAAATCCAGCAATAACCTTTGTCTTTTCAAAGTGTTTACGGTTCAATATATCCTTCACTGCTAAACTCGATTGGTGCTGCACGATAGGAACACTCCGATCTTTTAAAAGCGAGAGTTTTAGGTTATTTCGGAAGATCACTTATGTTTTTCAGGAACTGTTCATTGGTAAATACTTTTCCAAGATATTCAGCATCTGATGGAAAGAATCCTGCTCATGGAAATCGTCAGAATGCCAATTCCTGAAAATCCACGTCGCCAATTCCTGGGGTGTATTGAAGAATTCACCACTAGAGTCTGCCTTCCTCAACATGTAACGACCGTTATCCTCATCAATGACCACTTCACACGGAAAAACGCTTTCTTTGCACTTCAAGGAAAACTCCATTGAAGTTCCTCCTTTTCGTTTTCAACCTTTTCGTGTGCACCGGAATTCACGAAATTATTTTTGGTGGAAAAGCAGATTCGAGAAGTACTTTCTTCCATCGGCTGTTTTGATATGGAGGATGTCACTGTCGTCTTTTCCTTTTTCAAATGTGACGAAAGCACCGCTCAAATTCTCCTTCACTTCTTTAATCGCGTACCCTTTTTCAAGCATCAAATCGATCTGTTCCTTTTCCAAGACATACTCTGCATACTCGGTCACTTCAGTCCCTCCTCTTTCAACCTCTCATTTGCAGCTCCTAGCCCGAAAAGGCGAATACATCCTCTTCATATAGAAGCTGCACATAAGAGAGTTTCCATGTTTCGTAGTTCGTTACTTTGCGTCCTTCAGCTCTACCGGAATCTTTTCATCATCCAAATTCCAATTACGTCCTACCGTAATACCGAGGAATCGTTCGTCACTCGGATCTTCAATTTCGGCTTGCTTATATTTGTTGAAATACCAATACTTACAAAGGACGTAGTAGCATGCGCCTCCTAAGATGAATCCGATGAGGAAAGAGTAGCTTGGATAGAAGTAAGAAACGACCGCTCCTACTATCCAGGAAATAAAACCGGCGATGTTCACTCCACCTGCATATTTGAACTGACCTTCAGATTTATAGAGATCGTAGACATTCACTCTACGCTTTCTCAATAAGTAATAGTCTGCGAATAGGATACCGACAATGGCTGATAGGATTCCACCAACAATCAGCAAGACAGGGATGATGATGCCGAACAAACTCCATGGCTGGACGACCGTACCAACGACTCCAGCTGCGAAGACCCCTGCCCAAAACGGGAATTTAGGACCACCAACATTTGAGAAAATCGTAGCGGCTGGTACAATATTCGCCGAAATGTTCGTCGACCATTGAGCAAGGACAATCATAAGCAGCAATACGCCGAGAACGATACCCGTCGCGGTCTCTTGGAGGGCGATGACCGGGTCATAATTTTGCACGGCGATATACGCTACCGCACCGATAATGATCATAAATGTTTGTGTCAGAGGCAAAGCTATTAAACTACCAATGATGGCACCTTTGTTGCGTTTAAACCAATTCCGTTCAAAACTTGGCGCTTTGATGAACCGGGAAATAGAAGGGATATCTGCTGACAACGTTGCCCAGAAGCCCATATTACTGAAGATGACTACTAAGAATGCCGTAAACGCTTCAGCTCCTGTCACCGGGTTCTCTGTCCACGTCCATACATTTCGACCTTCTGCTGCTGCAGTACCTGAAAGCTCCAAGAACATCCAAATGGAAATCAAAATGATTGTCGGAGCTGCCATGTCTGCAAAGCGTTCTACTGCTTTAATCCCAAGTGCAGTATTCAACAACTGAACGAATGCAAAAATGAAGAAACAGGCAAGCCAGTTATTGAACTCGAATAACATGCCTAAAATACCGTTCATAGCAGTTGCACCAAAATACGTGTTAATTCCGAACCACATGGAGGCAGCTACCCCACGAACAATGGACGGAATGTGCGTACCCATTGTCCCGAAAGGCGCGCGCATATAGACCGGAAAGGAGAGCCCGTGCTCGATGCCGATATCCGCAATCAAAGCAATGAACAATCCAATCGCAACCGATCCGATAATGGTCCCTAAAATGACAAGTGGCAAAGGAAGCGAAATAACGCCTGCTCCACCGATTGCAAATGTCGCAAGAACCACAACCATACCGACCCACATAAAGGAAAAGCCAAGTGTTGTAATCTTTCTTCCGTCCTGACCAATCGGTAATAGATCAGGAGATTTCAAATAACTTTCTCGTTTACTCAATACAATCACTCCTTATACCCTTTCTCAACAGCAATCGGCGTGCACAGTAGTGACCCCAAAAGCGAAGCACATGACTAGGACTTTCAGGGTCACTTCCCCTCCTTTCTACTAAATTTTTAAACGCTTGGGACATGTATCAAATCGTTAGCTTCTCATCAACCGGATTCAGCAGTTGATTATAGCGTGCACGCTTCAAATAGTTGCCTTTCCCAGGTTTTCCGACAAACTTCTTATCCTTGATGACAAATTCACCTCGAGATAGGACGGAAACCGGCTCTCCCATCACTTTCTTCCCTTCGAATGCGTTGTAATCGACCGCCATATGATGGGTCTTTGCTGAAATCGTCCGCTCCACGTTCGGATCGAAAATGACGAGATCCGCATCTGCGCCGACGGTAATCGTACCTTTCTTCGGGAACATGCCGAACAGCTTAGCATTCCGGGTAGACATGATGTCTACGAACTGATTCAGCGTAATTCTTCCTTTTTTGACGCCTTCAGAGAAGAGGATGGATACGCGATCCTCAATCATCGGTCCACCGTTCGGAATCTTCGAGAAATCTCCTTTTCCGAGATCTTTCTGTCCGTTGAAGTCAAACGAACATTGGTCGGATCCGAGTGTTTGTAGTTGTCCGTTCTTCAACGCATTCCAAAGGACATCCTGATTCCACTTTTCTCTGAGCGGAGGAGACCAGACATACTTCGCACCTTCAAAATTCGGCTTCTCAAGATAAGTTTGATCCAACACTAAGTACTGAGGACACGTTTCTCCCCACACGTCGTATCCTTTGTTTCGTGCTTCTGAAATTTTGTACACGGCTTCTGCACAAGAGACATGGACGACATAAAGCTGGGAGTTGGCAAGTCCCGTCAATTGAGCTGCTCTTCCCGTTGCTTCACCTTCTACCTCAGGAGGTCGGGTAAGTGCATGATAGATTGGATCCGTATTGCCTTTATCCAATGCTTCCTTGATCAGGTAATCGATGACATCCCCATTTTCAGCATGTACCATGACGAGACCGCCTTGTTCTTTTGCCATGACAAGCGTCCGGTACAAGGTTTCATCATCGGCCTGGAATACATTTTTATACGCCATGAAAACTTTGAAGGAAGTGATACCTTCTTTATCCATGATTGTAGGAAGCTGATTCAAAACGTCTTGATTCAATTCAGAGATCATCAGATGGAAGCTGTAGTCGATGACCGCTTTGTCCTTTGATTTTTTATGCCAAACATCAATGGCATTTTGGAGGGGTTCTCCTTTATTGGTCAGACAGAAATCAATCACAGTCGTCGTCCCACCAAAAGCTGCCGCAATCGTTCCTGTTTCAAAATCGTCCTTTGAAACGGTCCCTCCGAATGGCATTTCCAGATGGGTATGTGGGTCAATCCCACCAGGGAACACATAGCATCCCTTCGCATCTATGATCTCCGCACCTTGGGTATCCAGATTTTCACCAATCGATACAATGCGTTCGTTTTCAATTAAAATATCTGCTGCATACGTATCGGAAGCAGTCACAATTGTTCCATTTCGAATGATTTTTCTCATTTTTTCAGGCTCCTTTCAAAAATGAATGAGGTTATTTGACGGTGTTCGCTTTTCCATCCTGAACGCCACTAAGGATTGCTTGACGTTCGTTCCAGGTCATTGGTGGGTGTTCACTTTCGATCTCAACCATATCGATCGCACCATCAACTGGACAGACGATCGAACAAAGGTTACAACCGACACAGTCCTCTTCTCTAACTTCCAAATACGCATTCCCATGTCCATCCTGCAGCATGTCGATACATTGATGAGATGTATCCTCACAGGCGATGTGGCATTTATTACAGTTAATGCAAACATCATTATTGATTCGCGCAACGATCTTGTAGTTCAAGTCCAGATTTCCCCAATCGGAATATTTCGGTACAGATTGTCCGACAAGATCCCGTACTGAAGCGATTCCTTTCTCATCAAGGTAGTTGTTCATACCATCGATCATATCCTCGACAATCCGGAATCCATGATGCATCGCAGCTGTACAAACCTGAACGTTTGAAGCTCCCATGAGCATGAACTCCACTGCATTTTGCCAATTGGACACTCCACCCATACCGGAAATCGGTACGTTGATGCGTGGATGACGTGCACATTCTCCGACCATGTTCAAGGCAATCGGTTTTACTGCTGGACCACAATATCCACCATGCGCACCTTTACCACCTACATGCGGAATCGTATTCCACGAGTCGAGATCGACTCCAGCCAGACTGTTGATCGTATTGATCATGCTGACCGCGTCTGCCCCTCCGCGAACTGCGGCTTCAGCCGTTGAAGTAATGTCGGTGATATTCGGCGTCAATTTTACAATGACCGGTGTTTGCGCAGCTTCCTTTGCCCAATACGTCTGCTTTTCCACTAGTTCAGGTACCTGACCGGAAGCAGATCCCATTCCTCTCTCGGCCATCCCGTGCGGACATCCGAAATTCAGTTCGAGTCCATCAACCCCGACTTCCTCTACTTTTTTGACGATTTCATGCCATTTCTCTTGCTTCGGCTCTACCATTAAAGAAGCTACAACCGCATGGTTCGGAAACCTTTTCTTCGTTTCATAGATTTCCTTCAGATTGACTTCCAATGGACGGTCTGTAATCAACTCGATGTTATTGAAGCCCGCTACTCGCTGACCATTGAAACTGACCGCGGCAAATCGGGATGTAACATTCAAAATCGGTTCTCCAAGCGTTTTCCAGACTGCACCGCCCCATCCCGCTTCAAATGCGCGTTGGACTTGATAACCGGAGTTCGTCGGTGGTGCCGATGCGAGCCAAAATGGGTTTGGAGATTCAATGCCAGCTAAGCTTGTTCGTAAATCTGCCATTCATATACGCCCCTTTCTTCTATCTTCCAGGTCTATACGGTTAACGATTCTTGTGTAAATTGCTCATGGATGGCGTACGCCGCATTCTTTCCCTGCTGAGCTGCCGTTACGACCATCGCTTCACCTTTTCCTTTACCGAAGACCAAGTCCCCGCAAGCAAACACTTTTGGATTCGACGTGCGATATGTTTCAGATACTTGGACGACACCATCGGCATGCTCTAATTCGAATTGCTCAATCAGACTGAGGTGCCTCGTTTGACCAATAGCTTTGATGACCGCATCGACTGGAATCATGAAATTGGAGCCTTCAATTGGCTTTGGCCGTCTTCTTCCATCTGCTCCAGGCTGACCCAGCTCCATCCTCAAACACTCGATCGCCCGGACATTCCCGCCAGCATCTCCATGAATCTTGACAGGTTGTGTCAGCCACCTGAACTCCACACCATCCTGCTTTGCAAATTCATATTCGAAATCATAAGCGGTCATTTCTTCTTGCGTCCTCCGATAGAGGATTTTGACATTTTCAGCACCCAATCGAACGGAACAGGTTGCACCGTCAATCGCGGTATTTCCTGCGCCAATGACTACAACCTTTTTTCCGACAAATTGATCGGTTAGAGGTTTGGTTTTCGTATCTTTCACAAATTCTATCGCATCATAGACACCCTCAAGTTCTTCTCCTTCAATACCTAGATTCGGTACAGAGGACATTCCGACAGCCATAACCACTCGGTCATAGTTGGAGAGGATCTCTTCAGCCGAGATATCCTTCCCGACTGCTGTATTCGTCTTGATTTTGACATCCAGACTTTTAACTTGATCGATTTCCCAATATGAGATTTTTTGTGGTAGACGGAATGATACGATTCCGTACGTATTCAGCCCTCCCGCTTTCTCTGAAGCTTCGTAGATCGTCACATCGTATCCAAGACGAGCCAATTCACGAGCTGCAGATAGCCCTGCAGGTCCCCCTCCAATGACCGCTACTGTTTTTCCATTGCTCTCACCTTTTTGAAAAAGAATCTGGTCATTCTGAATCGCCCAATCAGTGGCATGTCGTTGAAGGTTACCAATCATGATCGGTTTCGTAGAATGGTTCAGAACGCAAGCTCCTTCACAAAGCTCATCAGTCGGACATACCCTCGCACAACTCGCTCCGACCGGATTGGAATCCATAATGGTCGTCGCAGATCCTTTCATGTTCCCTGAGGCGATTTTTTTAATGAACTTCGGAATATCGATTCCCGTAGGACACGCTGTGATGCAAGGCGCATCATAGCAATAAAGGCAGCGATTCGCTTCTTCTACCGCTTCCCTGTTCGTCAAAGCTGGCTCTACTTCATGAAAATTACTGGACAAATCAGTTAATGAAATATGAAATTTATCCGTATTCGGCAATTCCAAGGCCCCCTTCAGGAGTAGTCTCGTTTATCCATTCTTCCGTCATATAAATGAAAAGAAGCTGACTTGATCTTGAGTAAACCATTACACACCTGTAAAAAACTGACGTAATGTCATGGTGTGAAGGAAGTCTCTGCTTAGAAAAAGTCAGCTTACGATTTACTTATGGTAGTAACGCCGTCATTTCTCCGTATGTTTCTGGTCGACGGTCACGATAAAATTGCCATAAATCCCGTACTTCACGTATCATTTTTTTATTCATTTCACCGATGATCACTTCATCCTGATCACGGCTACCCATCGCTACAAAACTTCCACGTGGGTCAACAAGGTAAGATTGTCCATAAAATTCTCCCATATTCCAGGGTCCTTCTGTGCCAACACGATTGATCGCGCCAAGGTAATATCCGTTGGCAACAGCGTGTGCTGGCTGCTCAAGCTTCCAAAGGTATTCAGACAATCCTGCGACTGTTGCTGATGGATTGAAGACCACCTCAGCCCCTTTAAGTCCAAGAAGTCGTGCTCCTTCAGGAAAATGACGGTCATAACAAATATAAACCCCTACTTTCGCGAAAGCGGTATCAAAAACAGGATAGCCCATGTTCCCTGGCTTGAAATAATACTTCTCCCAGAATCCACAACCTTCTTCCCCAACTTTCACGTGAGGGATATGCTGTTTCCTGTATTTTCCGAGGTAGGATCCATCTGCATCGATGACTGCGGCTGTATTGTAATAAGTTGCGATTCCTTCTCGTTCATAGATCGGAAGGACGATAACGACGCCCAACTCCCGAGCAAGTGACATGAATTGCGCGGTAGTCGGTCCGTTTGGAATTTCTTCTGCAGAGTCATACCATTTTGAATTTTGCTCTGCACAAAAATAAGGACCATAGAAGATCTCCTGCAAGCAGATGATCTGGGCACCCTTCTCGGCAGCTTCCCGAACCAGTTTAACGTGCTTTTCAATGGATTTTTCCTTATGGACAGATACCGGCTCATTCCCATCCACGTCATGTTTTGCCTGAATCAAGCCAATCTTCACTAAATCTGACATTCACAATTCCTCCTTTAGAATCTGAATTGATATGTAGTGTTTCATTGAAAACTTGATTATTTTGACAGAATTATTTGAATCTTAAGTTTATTTTACGATGTCGAAAGGAAGTTTACATTTGACATAGTGTCAAAAAATGATTTTAGCTTGTTGTTCATTCTGTAAAAGTCTATGGATAAAAATGGGGGGTTCTGTGCTAATTGATGACGATTTTCAGTGGTGATGTGTGGAGTGGTTCGGTCTGTAAAGATGTTGAAACAGGCTCTGTAAAGCAAAACATATCATACCTATTCTGAGAAGATTGTAGAAATTTTTCCGAGATAAACTGTTTTTTTGTCGTTTCATTCATTTTTGATGAAATGCGCTCTCTCTTTTTAACTTTGTGTTAAAGTTAGAAGAAAAATTGTACCATTTCTAGAGGGGATAGGAGATGTTCGTGCAATGAACTGGATCATTATCATAACCGTCTTTATGGGCGGTGTGGCAGTTGCTGTCCAAGCGAGTATAAACGGTGGACTAGGAAAACAAATCGGTGTGATTGAAGGGGCATTCCTGTCGTTTTTGATCGGGACAGTTTCATTGCTAATCATCATGCTTATATTCGGAAAAGGAAATGTCCTCCAAGCAAGCAATGTCCCGAAGTGGCAGCTAACCGGAGGAATCCTTGGCGCTTTCTATGTATACACGATGGTCTTATCAGTACCTAGAATCGGTGTGGCTGCTGTTCTGGTCACTGTGATCGCCGCTCAACTTATCGCAAGTTCTTTAATCGATCATTTCGGACTTCTAGGTGTTAAACAGATACCGATTGATGGGCAACGAATCTTAGGTTTTGCCTTATTACTTGCTGCACTCTTCCTCATTACAAAAAAATAATACATATACAAAGGGAGCCCTAAGCTTGAAGGCTCCTTTTTTATTGGCTGTTTTCACAAACTTTATTGCTCTTGAGAGTAGTTGATTTTCCGTTTCAGGTACTCGAAATGCATACTCGTTTCAAAAATTTGGAAGGATAATCTGTAACGTTATGTATGATAAAGGAGCTTTTCTAATGAGACTGCGACGACATTGGCAAAAGCAAGTACAACAAAACCAGAAAGATTCCAACAACTCAAACGCTAATAAGGAAAAAACCGATCTCTCAACGGACCTAAAAAAAAATGAGACGGCTTTGAAGGATATATTTGTAGATTGCCAGGATATCGTCTATCACACGTATCAATTCAGTAAAGAGTTTAAAGAACAGGCTCTTGTCGTTTTCTGCGAAACGATTGTACAGAATGAAAAGGCGAACCTTTTGAAAGAGGTCATGCAAGATCTTGTGACCCATGAAGTCGGTCCAGCAACTGAAATAGATCTATTTGATGTCAAACGGTTCTTCATCAAACATGGTGTAAGTTCTCGTGCGTTTGAATTAGTTGAAACGCAAGAAGAAGTCCGAGATAAAATACTTGAAGGTCATATCGTCATCCTTTTCCATAATTGGAACAAAGCATTAGCATTCGATGTTTTCTCAGTCGAAAAGAGACCGGTAGGCGAGCCACAGAACGAAGTGTCGATTATCGGACCGCGTGAAGGTACGATTGAAAACCTGACCAAAAACATCGGTCTAATCCGTTCAAGGTTGAAAACTGAAAAATTGAAATTTACGATAAAAAATCTAGGCAACAACACAAAAGCAAAAGCAGCCTATGCATACTTGGAAGGCTCCGTACCTGAAGATACGTTAAAAGAATTCAAAAAAAAATTCGAAAAAGTCAATGAAGAGGAAATCCTGGAGACCTCTTATTTTGCTGAGCTATTTGAAGACTCGACGTTTTCTCCTTTTCCGCAATATAGGACGACGGAACGACCGGATGTTGCCGTCTCAGCTTTGCTCGAGGGAAAAATCATCGCCTTATTGGACGGAACACCGACAATCTTGATTTGTCCGGGATTATTCACAGAGTTCTTCCAATCCCCTTCTGATTATTATCAAAGAACGATTTTTTCATCACTCATCCGTTCCCTAAGGATTATTGGTTTCATAATCAGTCTAACGTTACCGAGTATTTATATCGCTTTATCCACTTTCCATTCTGAATTGATTCCGACAGTTTTGTTGATGGCGATTCTGGATACACGAGAAGGCATGCCTTTTCCCGCCTTAGTGGAAGCACTAATCATGATCTTCTTTTTCGAATTGCTCCAGGAAGCTGGATTGCGGTTGCCAAGACCAATCGGTTCCGCAGTCAGTATAGTTGGCGCGTTAGTAATCGGAGACGCAGCCATCAATGCTGGTATTGCATCTCCTATGATGGTCGTTGTGGTCGCATTGACAGGGATTGCTTCATTCTCCATCCCACAATACGACTTTGGGACGTCCGCGCGTATTCTCCGAATACCATTGATGTTTGCTGCCGCTGTATTAGGCGGATTCGGATTGATGATCGGTTTTCTTCTCATCTACTTACATTTAGCAGGGCTACGTTCATTGGGGCAGCCGTATTTTGCACCACTTGGTCCTATCCGAAGAGGTGTGCTATATGAATTTCTTTTTCGCTCACCATTATCTATTCAATTAAGACGCCATCAACGTGACGATTTAAGCCCGAATTCTAAATCGAAATAAGGTGTGACTTATGTGTTGTAAAAAGTGGATTTCCATCTGTTTACTGTTCAGCTCCACCTTTATATTAAGCGGATGCTGGGATCATAGTGAATTACCGATCTATGGTTTTGTACAAGCGATTGCCCTCGATCTTTCAGAGGAAGATGAGAACATGCTTGAATTGACCACTCAATTCATCAAGCCTGCTCCTAAGATCGGAAGTGCAGGCGGAGGTGGTGACAAAGCATTCGTTAACATTGAAACCAGTGGGGACAGTGCTTTTGAAGCCATCCGGGATATTACAACTCGATTAGGTCGTAAAGCCCAATGGAGCCATACAAGAATCATCTTAATAAGTGAGGAATTGGCTGAATCAAGGCATATCGGAGAAATGCTAGAATTTTTCTATCGGGATCATGAGCCTCGCATGTTGATTAATGTTGGGGTAACGGAAGGGAAAGCGCAAGAGTATTTAGACGGCAAACCGTTTATCGAAAACACGATGAGTCAACAATTGAAAGAAGTGGGTAAAGCCGCTCATAAATTCAGCTCCAAAACGATGGAAGTGAACCTTTTATCTCTAGGGAGGCAGCTGAATAGTGAATTACAAACGAGCAAAATGCCCTATTATAAACGTTCGGAGGAAGGTGAGCCTTATGTATCAGGACTTGCAACCTTTCAAAAGGGAAAAATGATAGGGCAAATCGCCCCACTCCAAACGGAGGCATTGCTCATGTTATTGAACGAATATGGATCCGGAATCGTTGAAATACCTTGTAAGGATAATTCTGCATTAAAGGAAACCGTTGAAGTAGCCAGTGCAAAGACTAAAATGAACACTAAATTTAAAAGGCCGGAGACTTCCGTTCAAATTGCCATTACCCTTGAAGGAAGTATTGGTGAATTGAAATGTACCTCGATTGATAAGAGTGAAAAAGTCGACCAGTACAACAAAAAAGTGGAGAAAGTCGTTTTAGACAATGTGGAAAGTACACTGAAAAAGATGCAAGAGGATCAAATCGACCTGATTGGCCTAGGGAATGAACTCTATCGAAAGGATCCGAAACAATGGATGAAGGTCAAAAAAGAATGGCCTCAATTATTCAGTAAAGTGGATTTTGATGTCAAAGTGAGCATGAACATCTTAAACTCTGGGGCAGACATTGGCAAGCCATTTTTTAAAGAATAAGAGGTGTTATCCATGACTGAACCTATTATCGTCATCGTGATCGTTTATCTGTTCCTGGGATATTGCAGGTTATTGGATCGTACCAAGCATCAACGAAGAGAAAACGTCATTTATATAGGTGCCCTGCTCCTCTCCTTCTATTTAAGCTTTCTGTTCATTACAGGTACCGATGGGTTTAACCTAAACGACCTTTTGGACTGGCCATTTGAAATGCCCGCAAGGGGAATCTTGAAATTTTTCACCTCTTAAAAAATTAAGGGTGGTATATCATGCGTAAAGTTGAAGCTGTCGGCAATTGGCAGATGATCATTTTATTCCAAGCATTCATTACCGGGTCCTCTATACTCAATATACAGGGGCCTTTGATTGGTATTGCTCAAAATGGGGCATGGATCTCCATCCTGATCATCAACGCTTTTTCGTTTTTTATCCTGGCCCTGATCTTACGTCTCCATGAACGATACCCTGATGAATCCTATATCCAGTACTCAAAAAAACTATTAGGTAAACCACTGGCGTTGATTCTTGGCGTTCCACTCTTATTGCTCTTGTTTCACTTCAACGCGAACATCACCTATGGTATGGGGCAGTTCTTCACGACTTCGATGATGAAAGAAACGCCATTGTATGTGTTTCATTTCCTCATATTGATGGTCGCTGGATTGACGGTCCGATCTGGTGTCGAGGTGATGGCTCGGATGTTCAACGGTCTTCTTTTCTTCGTCCTCTTCATCATTCTCTTGATTTTTCTCTTGAACATCACACATTACCATCCTAAATTCCTATTTCCAGTCGTTCCGAATGGTTGGAAGCCGATCCTGCACGGTGCTTATGTCGGGTTCGGATTCCCTTATATGGACATCATGTATTTTGCGATGATCTTGCCTTTCTTAAAAAGAGAAAAAGATAAGCCGTTCAAACGCTGGATGTATGCAGGTCTGTTATTCAATGGATTGATTCTGGCGTTTACAATTGTAGCCTCTCTCATGATTCTTGGTCCGATTGCCATGAGCGAGAAGTTTCCGATCTATCAAGCTGCAAGAATCATTGAAATCGGGGAGATCATCCAGCGGGTTGAATCGGTTTTTGGGATGGCTTTAATTATAGGTTCTTACATGAAGATCACCATGATGCTCTTCATCATCAATGAGGTAATGACACAGCTGTTCAATCTGTCTGACAAGCGGGCATTCGTCTTTCCGAACGCTCTCCTTGTCTTCTTATTTTCCTTGACGATGTATGAAAACGAAGTGGAACTCGGCGAAAGCGGTTCAATTATGGAGACGATTCTGGCGTTCTTTTTAGCATTCGTTCCGCTCGTCATTGTTACAATACGGAGTCTTTTCACAAATAAGTCTTCATAAAGATTTAACCTTAGAGATGGAGGTTGTCTGATATACTTTGTTTAAAAAGTAAAGGAGTGTTGTAAGTGGCAAATCTATATCCATACATATTCAGTGAGGATGCTCGTAAACAAGCCGAATTTTATGCCTATGCATTGAACGGTGAAGTCGTAAGTGTTCAAACATTTGAACAAGCTCCTAATGCCGATGAGTCCATCAAAGATAAAGTCATGCACTTGACCTTGAGTGCTGCCGATCAGATTTTCTTCATGGCAGATTCAGTTCAAGAGCCTGTTCGTCTAGGGACGCAGATCAATCTGGTCCTCGAATATAAAACCGAGCAGGAAGCACATGTTGTTTTTCAAAAGCTTTCGGAAGGCGGTAAAGTATTAATGCCATTTGAAAAGATGTTCTGGGGAGCCATGTTCGGCAGGGTCGAAGACAAATACGGCCTGACCTGGCAGATTTCAACAGAACACGAATAATAGGAAGTGAAAAAACGGACCTGCCAAGGTCCGTTTTTTCGTTCAGTCGTTCTTATGATCGAGATAGCTCGATATGAGTTTCTGGTCGATACTACGCACATGCAGATCTCTTTGTGGAAAAGGAATCTCGATGTTGTTTTCGTTCAAAAGATGATAGATTCTGAAGTTAAGATTACTTTTGATCTGGATCACATACTCTGGATTGGAGATCCAGATGAATAATTCAAAATCGAGTGATGAATTGCCAAAGCCGGTGAAGTTCACATAAGGAGGCGGCTGCATCAATACCGTTTCCGATGCTTCATATTCCTCCTGAGCAGCTTCTAACAAGACTTCCCGCACCTGCTCTACATCTGAACCATATGCGACTCCAATCGGAATGACAAGTCGCAGCCTCGGGTCCCCATATGATCGGTTGACGACCTCTTCTTCAAGGAAATAAGAATTCGGCATGATGATCCGTTCATTATCGAGCGTCCGGATGATCGTCGCTCGCATGTTGATTTTCTCAATATCACCGATCACATCGTTAATGATGACCCGATCTCCAACCTTGATTGGACGTTCGAACAAAATGATCAATCCAGAGATGAAGTTGGAGGCGATGTTCTGCATTCCAAAACCAATCCCTACACCAAGCACACCGGCAAAAACAGTTAACGCACTCATATCAATCCCGACGGTTGTGAAACTGATCAAAATTGCAAAGACCATGATGATATAGTGGAAAATACGGTTGAACGTAAACCGAAGACCACGGTCAAGCTGATACCGGTCATAAACGTTCGGTAACAAGAATTGGGTAATCACTTTAGACGTCCGATTCGCAAATGAAATGATCAACACGGCGAGAAGAATCAAGAAGAACGAAACGTCTACCTTTCCGATTGAAAAGATACTGCCGAACATCCACCCCGCATCCGCAAAATATACGAGCAAGAATACAATGATACCGTAGGTCGTCACCCAGTTCGTAATTGATTTTAATGCAGGACCGAGCCGATTCCGAAATCGCTCGCTCTTCTCTTCTGCTTTATGTAATGCATAAATGATGACTGAACGCACAATGAACATGAAAAGAACGAAACCGAAGAAGATGAGTGTATCTACCCAATCGAAGTGAGACAAGAATTTCTCCCATTCATCACCAATGTTGACTATCGAACCGACCATACTTTCACCATCCCCTATACAGCCTCAAATTAATGTTAGATAATCTCAAGTGTATCACAAGATGGAAATGTACGAAGTCCATGAAGTGCCAGGTACGAATTTATATTTATGAAAAACTTTTGAGGCTTTATTGAGGTATTACATATGAGAAAGGTAAAAGGGGCGATCCCAGTTGGATAAAAAGACAATCAAGAGAATCAAAAAAGGTGATAAAAAAGCCTTCCGGACTTTATACGATGAATACTACCAATCCGCAATGAGAACTGCGGTATCCATGCTTAAAAATGACTCGGATGCATCTGATGCTGTTCAGGAGACATTCATTCGAGTTTACAAAGGCATTCATTCATTTGACGAATCCAAATTGTTCAAACCATGGTTTTATCGGATATTGACCAATGAGGTACGGAGGCTCATCAAAAAGCGCAAACCTGAGCAGGATTATGATCAGGTTCCTCATAGCGAAATCGCTCAAGTTCAACCTCCTGAGACTGATCATGCAACCCTCGATGAAGCGATGATGAGATTGAAAGAGAATCATCGTGAAGCCATTGTTCTGAAATATTTGGAAGGGCTGAGTGAGAAGGAAATGTCTACTGTGCTCGACATAAGCATAAGCGCAGTAAAATCAAGACTGTTCCAGGCACGGAAAATGTTGAAAGAAGAATTAAGAGGTGATATCCATGGACAACAACAAGTTTGAACGATATATAGAGAAAACCTTGAAAGAAGAAGAATACAAAGTGGACGAACTTCAAAAAGAAAAAATGTGGCAAGAACTTGAGGGACAGCTATCGTTTGAGAAAGAGAAAAAGAAGAAACCTCATTGGATTGGACTTGTCTCGACAGCTGCTGCCATATTGATTCTAGCTTCAGGACTTCTGTTTACCACACCTGGTCACGCTCTCGTCGACACCGTAAAAAAATGGTTTGAACCTGAAAAGCAAATGAAGATTCCGATGGAAGGGTCTGAAGAACAAGAAACCGCCACCTTGAATGATCAGTCGGAGAAAGGATACGTCATCTATGTGGATGAGGAACACTATAAGCTGGAAGAGCATGAGGAGTATGATCTTATCACAACGAAAGAACCTCTACCCGAACAATATCCTGAAGTGTCTATGAGAATCATTCATGAAAAAGATCAGTCCGTCGAAGAGACGATCCGCAATTTGGAAGCTGAATATGACCTGACATTTGAATCTACCGACTACCCCATCGACGCGCAAACCGCCCGTACGATAGAGGGTCACGAATGGAACAGTCCGGTCAATCGCTTTTATGTCATATCAGACGAAAATGGAGGCTCATACATCTTCCATCAAAAATATTTCCTCGAGGCCTCTGAAGGACATGGGGTCCGACTGAGTGAAATGCTGAAAGAGTTTTATATTGTGGAAAAATAGATTAAACGACTAGCTCGGTATTCGGGCTAGTTTTTCTATTGTCATACGAAAAATAGTAAATCTATCACGCACAAAAATATCTCAATATACTACTAATAGGGTAAAGTGATTAGTTCCATATGTGTAAATGGTCCATAAACGCTAGCTTCTTACATTTTATTAGAATATTATGAGAATTAGAAAAAATGAATGGTTCTTCATTCATTTTAAGGGGGCGTCTACTACTCTATTTGGAGGTATCGTGATGCATCTTTTCAAATTGCTTTCGATTGAGTTTTCGAAGCTTGCAAGCAATAAAGCGATTCTTTTTTCAGTCATTGCAGCCTTATTAGTGCCAGTCCTTTATGGTGGCATCTTACTTTCGGCTACATGGGGACCCTACGACAACCTATCGAATCTTCCAGTTGCCGTCGTTAATGAAGATGAAGGCGCGATTTCTGGAGAAGAAGCAATCAATGTCGGGGATCAACTCGTTTCGAATTTGAAAGAAGGGAATGATTTAGGCTGGAAGTTCGTTAGTTCTACGGATGCCATGCGAGGACTTGAACAGAATGATTATTACATGGCAATCATCATCCCGGAAGACTTTTCTCAGCGTGTCACAACCGTCATGGAGCCCAACCCACAAAAGCTTGAATTGGAATACATACAGAATGAAGGGCTCAATTTTCTTGCATCCTCCATTACGAAAACAGCGACAGAACGTATTCGTGAAAAACTCGCGAACACGATTACAGAAAACTATACATCCAAAGTCTTTACAAGCTTAGGAGATGTTTCAGAAGGATTTGAGAAAGCAGCAGATGGATCTGCACGATTGTCAGATGGGACGAGCCAGCTGAACGACGGAACCGAGAAACTATTGAACTCCGTTACATCCAAACAATCCGACATTACTAAACTCGCGAATGGATCACAACAATTAAAAGACGGTACCGCCCTACTTCTGGAAAAACTCGAGGGCAAGTCCGGAGACATCTCGAAACTCGCTGATGGTTCAGCAGAACTCCATGATGGGACGGTTCGACTGAAAGACGGAACTTCACAAATTTTAGCCGGGTTACAAAAAGCCGAGTCCGGTAGTGAAGAATTGAAAAATGGCGTTGCTTCGAATCTGGCTCCAGGTGCACGAGCAGTCGCTGATGGGACAGTTCGGTTAAAGGGTGGATCAGCAGAACTGGCCGCTGGAGCTAAGGAATTAGTTGCTGGGTTAGAAAAATTTGGTGATGCGAACCCGTCAACTAAACTACCACCTTATGCAGATTCTTATAATCAGATTGTTGAAGGTGCGAAAAGGTTGTCAAAAGGACTAGATAGTCTAGCATCTAAATCAGTTAAGCTCAGTGATGGTGCAGTAAAAGTCAGTAGTGGCATCGACGAAAAAGTTGTACCAGGTACCGCTGCTCTTCATGACGGTCTGAACAAGCTCGTAGCCGGTCAACAAAAAGTCGATCAAGGTGCTGGGAAGCTTGAAGATGGTGCTCAACAAATTGAAGATGGCAATGCTAAAGTCGAAAAAGGTTGGAACGACTTAATTGACGGAGTTTCGAAACTCGATATAGGTGCAGGAAAAATTGCAGACGGGAATTCCGCTGTGGATGAAGGTTGGCAAAAGCTTGCCACCGGGGCTGAAAAACTCAACGATGGCGCAGTAAAAGTCAATGATGGAAGTGAGCAACTCGCTTCTGGATTAAAAGAAGGTGCAGAGAAAACCAGCGGAATTGAAACAGGCGACGAAAATGTCGGCATGTTCTCCTCCCCTGTGCAGTTGAAAGGGAAAGAACTGAATCAGTATGAACATTACCGGGATTCGACTGCTCCATATATACTGACGCTCGGTCTGTTTGTCGGAATCCTGATCATGTCGATGTTCATCAACTTTACGCGCCCAGCACATATTTCAAGCTTGAGCTGGTTCATCACGAAATTTTTGAAGCTCGCTTCTCTAGCAGTCGTTCAAGCGATTTTACTAATGATGGTCGTATTGTTCATTTTGAAAGTGAATGTAACGAATCCATTCGGTCTTATTTTCTTTGCAATCGTCGTCAGTATCGTTTTCTCAGCGATTGTATTGTTCCTTGCCTCTTTTGGCGGGAACATCGGTCGATTCATCGCAATCGGATTTGTCATTTTACAGCTTTCAATTACAGGTGCGAATCTGCCAATTGAAATGCTCCCGGATAATTTGAGGGCACTCAGTGAGTACCTTCCATTTACGTACTCGATTGCCGGTTTCAAATCCGTGATTACCCTGGATTCAATCAGCGGTATGATGTGGAACATGTCGATCCTTCTTACTTACCTGATCGTATTTGCCGGATTGTCATATGCAGTATTCTTATTCAAAAAACAAAAGACAAAGGAACATCAACAAAACCAAGTTGCAGTATTGTAATAACATGTATAAGGACAGCCACCAATTGGATGGCTGTCTTTTTGATCATTTTATGGACGTAAAATGCCTAATGGAGCTCTTTCGTACCGTCATCTCTCATTTTTTCCGTTTTCACGGATCGAAAGTACCTCTTAGCACAATTACTTTGATTCATTGTTCAGTCCGTTCCTTATTACAGTTGATCTGTAAAATGGGTAAGCCGGTCTGCAGCTGAGGCGACTTCACTGGAAGCTTCCTCAATTTGTTCAATGACTTCAGATAAAGACCTGGATTCTGTTTCTATCTTTTGATTTTGTTCCTTCGTTTCGTGCATCGCTTGAAGAATTTCTTCAAAAGATTGGGTCGCTTTTGTCATACTGTCCGTTCCTGCTCCAACGAGTTGGAAAACCTCTTGTACAGATGATGTTACATTATTAATTTGTAGATCTGTTTTTTTGATGAAATCACCTATCGTAATTGTGGCATCTTTTGTCTGTTGAGAAAGCTTCCTGATTTCACCTGCCACCACTGCAAATCCTTTTCCATGTTCCCCTGCTCTTGCAGACTCAATGGTTGCATTCAATGCGAGAATACTTGTTTGGTTAGCGATACTCGTTACAATATCAATGACTTCTGTTATTTTCTTAGCAATCGTTTGGAGCTCTTTGGAATCCTGAGAAATTTCGTTCATACGCTCCTTAATAGTCAACATGCTACCATTTTGAAGTTCCAATTGGTCCTTACCAACAGTTGATAATGCTTCGGAATGGTTTGCCAATTCTGATCCATGTTTTGAAAGACGAACGATGCTATCCGATTGTCCGACCAATTCTTTTAATGAAGCACTCGTTTCTTCAGAAATGGCTGCCAATTCTTCTGCGGTATAACTTACTTTCTTTTCCAATTCTTCTTTTATTTCTTGTTGTTCTTTTCTGATTCGTTCATTCTCATTCTCATAGGCTTCCAAAACAATCTGCTGCTCCAAATTTAAAAGCTTACTAATGGTACTTATTGCTTTCACCATGTCCACTGGCTTATCAATATTTTCTTTTAGGAGCTGAATAAGAGAGTTTAACAGCTCCTGGAAAGCTGATATGTACCATTTTGTCTGTAGCCCGATTTTCACATGAGCATGTGCGATTCTTAGTCGTTTTTCAATAAACTCCTGATCAATAACTCCATTGAAAAGTTCCTGGATATGTATTTCCAACGTCTTTTTTAATCTTGGGACGCTGCTATAGGTTTCAATGATTTCCAGTAGGTTGGGTTGTTTAGTAATACTTTTATAAAATTGTGTTGTAATGCTTTCGATATTCTCTTCTACAAGTGGCTTCAGCGCTCGGACGATCCTCAAATCCTCTATTGTCAATCGGATGATCTTAATCTGTTCTCCCAGATCCGAGTTCTGAGGAATGTCTAATCTTACAGCTAAATGATCTGTACATTCAAAAAAGCTTACATCTTCTGGTTGCTTCGGTCGAAATTTCAGGATATTCACTCAAGATAACCCCTTTTATGTAAGAATGATTTCTATCCATGAAGTATAAACGAAGCTTCATCATTTGTACCTCAGGGAATCCCCTGAAAAAACCAATGTAGCCCCCCGAGTACCTGGGATAAATCGCAATAAAAAAACCACCTTCTTTCAAGAAGGTGGTCTCAACATTATGTATGGTGGAGCATAGCGGGATCGAACCGCTGACCTTTTGGCTGCCAGCCAAACGCTCTCCCAGCTGAGCTAATGCCCCGTCATTCAAATTTTGCGACAAGAAGAGTATAGCACAACCTACTCGAAATGAGCAATATCTTCCATCAAAGCAACTGGAACTGTTGATCCAACTGCGTGTTCATTAAAATGTCCAGTTCTTTTGCCCTTTTTATATGATATGAAGAACCGGATAATAATGCTTCATCGACATATGCTGGGTGGCACATCACTTCAACGCTTTGTCCATCTCTCTCCTTCATTTTCAATTGCTCAAAATAGTTGGCACTTACTTCCTCTCCAAAAAAGTCGTCGAAGAAAATGTCCGTTAAAAGCTTCACTCCGGTTACTTGATCCCCGAATGCATTCCGTACCGGTAAATCGTACTTTTCAGACAACCGCTGTACAACTGGGAGCAACCTTGGTTGAGCATGAATGTGGTGATGGCTATCAAAATGACTGGGCTTCAAACCGGCTTGAATCATATACTCGATCTGAGCTTCCCACTCTTTTTCAACTTCATCCAACTGCACCTTGTCTATGTCCTCAAACTTCTTGGTCATACGGAATCGTCCGTCATCCTCAACGAGCGATGGTACATCTGAAGCTAGCGCTCTTCCACAAGTCAACGTCAAATGAACCCCGACCTTCAGATCCGGATTTTCTTTTGCCAATTCAATTGAGTGCTCCGTGCCCGGCATATTTACAATCATCGTCGTCGAGTTGACGATGCCGAAACGATAGGCATCGATGATTCCGTGATTGACACCTCTTGAGTAGCCGAAGTCATCGGCGTTCACGAGTAACTTGATCAAAGAAATCGCTCCATCCGTTTATTGTTGCTTTTATTATACGCATAGTCGATTCCTCTTCCCAAGCAATCTGTTTATCTCCTGCGATTGTCACCGTCCCCGGAATTCAGCATTAAGATGAACTGAACAAGGAAATAGGATAGAATCGCATAGACAATTAAAGCGAAAATACTCGTCAGCTCCAATTCATATCTTCCCTGGATCATGGGAGACGGGAAGATATTCCGAAATGGGGAAAGCAATGGCATCGTGAGATTATAAATCCATTGGACAAAAGGGGTGTATGGATTCGCTCCAAACAGCTTTAAGATAATGCGCAATAGGATGAGTGCTTCAATGATTCCCATGAACAAGTTGACTAAATAGATCAGAAAAGGTCTTTTTCGCATACGTTCTTCCTCCTTTCAATCGCGTTTTCAACTTCTTACATATGGTTATACTGCTACTATTGACTTTATTAGATAAAGGTGACTTTGATGAAGACTCTTGCCAATCACTATCTCCGACTGCCAACCTTATTACGCTTAATCATCATTGTTTTCGCCGTGTTGTTCCTTTTCGGTACAATGATGCATGCATTAGAACCTGACAATTTCCAGTCGATCTTTGATGGGATTTATTGGGCTGTAGTCACGGCTTCCACAGTCGGCTTCGGTGATTTTGTTCCGAAGACCGTTTTTGGTAAGTGGATGACAATCCTGTTGGTTTTTTCAGGAGCAACATTTCTCACTTATTTTTTCTCGCAAATGGCAACTTATACAGTCAGTCGACAGAATGCCCTGTTGAAAGGCGATATGGCATACGGCAAGAGTGGTCATATTGTCGTCGTAGGCTGGAATGAACGCTCCAAAGCACTCATCGAACGAATTTATAAAGAGGATCCTAATAAAGAAATCGTGTTGATTGACCGGACGATAAAATCGAATCCTTTTCATAATAGCAACGTCCATTATATCCACGGAAAAGCGTACGAAGATGAAACGCTTCAGAAAGCGAACGTCCGGTTTGCTCAAATGGTCCTCATCACAGCGAACAATCAAGTAAGTGAAGAACAGTCCGATATGGATTCGATTTTGACACTGCTGGCCGTCGCTGGAATGAGTCCAGTTGCTCGAACGGTTGTTGAAATTCTTACTTCGGCACAATATGAAAATGCAAAACGGGCTGGAGCAGAGGAAATCATTCATACGTCCACAATTGTAAGCACCGCACTCTTGGAAAAGATGGACTAATCGAGGAGTTGATCCTCGAGGTCTTTGACCATTTTTTCTCCGATGCCGATCCACTTTTCATCAATGGATCCATCCGGGTCTTGTGGTTCTGAGAACTGGTTCAATGAAGCGGTTTTGTTCCAGACAGAAACGTTGTCATCCAATCCACGCTGGTATACGTGATGGAGTAAGTATGGTGTTCCCAGTTCGACGACACAGTTGTCCTTATCAAGTTGCCCTTTAACTGCATTGAATGGAATACGGAGGAACATATAACCGTTCTCATCGTCCAACTTGTAATCGAACGCACCATGATCATACTCCCAACCGCCACCGATATCATAGCCGAGTGGCTTCAGCGTATATTCCAACTCATTCAGTTCGTATTTCTCTCCTTCTAGTTTCGAGCGAATTTCAAGCATGCTTGTTTCTCCCTTCAGACAATCGTTATCTTTAGCGTGTCCATTTAACGAAAAAAGATGACCTGAAGCATCGATTGAGAAATCGATGACAGGTCATCTTTTGGTTGAAGTTGATTTTACTTTAAACGGCCTTCCAATTCTTCTTTCAGATCTTCGAATCCTGGTTTTCCGAGCAAGGCGAACATGTTCTTCTTATACGCTTCAACTCCGGGCTGGTTGAATGGATTCACACCAAGCAAGTATCCGCTGATGGCGCATGCTTTTTCGAAGAAATAGACGAGATAACCGAAGTGGTAGGCATTCAGCTCAGGAATGTTCAACACGAGGTTTGGGACACCGCCATCAGTATGTGCAAGCAATGTACCTTCATATGCCTTCTGGTTGACGAAGTCCATCGTTTTACCAGCTAAAAAGTTCAGATTATCAAGGTTGCCTTCGTCCTCTTTAATTTCCACTTCTTTACGCGGTTTTTCTACACTCAAAATCGTTTCGAACAAGTCACGGCGACCTTCTTGGACATATTGTCCAAGGGAGTGAAGATCTGTAGAGAAGTCAGCTGCTGCAGGGAAGATCCCTTTCAAGTCTTTCCCGTCACTCTCTCCGTATAGCTGCTTCCACCATTCAGCAACATAATGAAGTCCTGGTTCGTAGTTAACCATTAATTCGATGGTTTTTCCCTTATTGTAAAGTGCGTTACGAACGGCAGCATATTGGTATGCTTCGTTTTCTGCCAAGTTCGGATTCGCATACGCTTCACGCGCATCTCTCGCACCTTGCATCATTTCTTCAATGTTGATGCCAGTTGCAGCAATCGGAAGCAATCCGACAGCAGTGAGTACGGAGTAACGGCCTCCAACGTCATCCGGAATGACGAATGTTTCGTAACCCTCTTCATTTGCTAACGTTTTTAACGCACCTTTCTCACGATCCGTTGTGGCATAGATCCGTTTACGCGCTTCATCTTTACCGTACTTCTCTTCTAAGAAGCTGCGGAACAATCGAAACGCAATTGCCGGTTCTGTCGTCGTACCAGATTTGGAAATAACGTTAATGGATACATCTTTATCTTTCAACACATCAAATAGATCCTGGACGTACGTAGAACTAATGTGATGACCAACGAAAATGACTTGTGGCGTTTCACGGTCTTCTTTTCCGAGCATGTTGTAGAATGAATGGTTGAGCATCTCAATCGCTGCACGAGCGCCGAGATAAGAACCACCGATTCCGATTACAAGCAACACGTCTGAATCAGATTTGATCTTTTGTGCCGCTTTTTGGATACGAGCGAATTCTTCACGATCATAATTCTCCGGCAGGTCTACCCAGCCGATAAAATCGTTTCCGGCACCAGTTCCGTTATGTAATGCTTCATGGGCTGTTTTCACCTGGTCAGCAAAATGGTCGATTTCGTGCTGACCGATGAAAGACAATGCTTTTTTATAATCAAATTGGATTGTAGACATGTTAACCCTCCATCTTCTATTCACTATTCATAATCACTTTATCGGAATGAAAATTCAAACGCAAGCTCCAGTGTTAATGTAAACGATTACACTGCAAATTATTTGAGTTGCATTTATATCGGAAGGATAAAAAACTGCACACCGCCTTTTAAGCAGCGTGCAGTATTCTTATTTTACAAGGACATTTGGAGGATGTTCATCACATCTTCTTTCTCTTGTGTTTGGAAGTTTCCGAAAGGACCGCGTTTCATGGCGCGATCTGCCATCAGTTCCAATTGGGAATCGTCGATGTCATAATCGGCTAGACGGGTTGGTGCACCGAGTGAAGTCCAGAATTCAGAGATTTTGTCAACTGCCGTTAAGGCTAGTTCACGATCGGATTTACCTTCTGGATCAATGCCAAACACTCGAACCGCAAGCTGTTTCAACTTCGGCTCTGTCGCTTCGATGTTGTGACGCATCCAATTCGGGAACAGAATGGCGAGTCCACCTGCATGTGGAATGTCATATACGGCAGAAACGGCGTGCTCGATATTGTGCGTAGCCCAGTCACCGCGAGCTCCCATTTGTAAGATTCCGTTCAATGCCATCGTACCGCTGTAAAGGATTGTTTCTCGATGTTCATAGCTCTCTAGATTTTCAAGCAATTGAGGAGCTGTATCCATTACAGTGAGAAGGATCGCTTCTGCCATGCGTTCCTGCAATTTCGTGTTTGTCGCTGAATGGAAATAAGATTCCAGCACATGAGACATCATGTCGACAATCCCGTATACCGTTTGATCCTTAGGCACGGTGAATGTATTTTCAGGGTCAAGAATGGAGAATTTCGGGAAGTTCAACGGGCTTCCCCATCCATACTTCTCATTCGTTTCCCAGTTTGTGATAACCGAGCCCGAGTTCATTTCCGAACCGGTTGCCGCAAGTGTAAGAACCGTCCCGAATGGGAGCGTAGCCTTCACTTCCTCTTTTTTCGTAATGAGATCCCATACATCTCCATCGTATTTTGCACCTGCCGCGATCGCTTTCGTACAGTCGATGACACTTCCTCCCCCTACTGCAAAAAGGAAATCCACATTGTTTTCACGTACAAGCTCAACACCTTTTCGTACGGTAGTCAATCGAGGGTTCGGTTCAACGCCAGCCAGTTCTGTTACATTGGCACCGATTGCTGACAACCGCTCCATTACCTGGTCGTACAGACCGTTCTTCTTAATGCTGCCACCGCCATATACGACCAGCACGTTTTTACCGTATTGAGGAATTTCTGTATCTAATGTTTGTAATTGTCCTTTACCGAATATCAGTTTTGTTGGATTTCGAAATTGAAAAGAATCCATGTATATCCTCCTCTATGAATCAGATGATGTTATTATCTCGAAAACCATGGATTTGAGTAAAGTAATTTGATTTGACCATTTATGTATAAAATGAACCGTCATATTCCAAAATAATGTAGAAGTAAAATCTTCCACTTCATTAAAGGAGGAAACAACATGAGTGCTATTCAACGTACAGCTTTAGTGTTAGTCATTATCGGTGCAATCAACTGGGGACTTATCGGCTTTTTCCAATTCGATCTAGTTGCAGCGATTTTTGGTGGACAAGATGCTGCTTTGGCAAGAATCGTGTACGGATTGGTTGGACTTAGTGGATTGTACTGTCTGACACTGTTGTTCAAACCGTCTGAAGAATTCAGTACGGAAGACCGCAGCGAATTGACATAACTTGTCGTTTTGATGAGAAATGAGAAACCCGAACCGGTATGCGGTTCGGTTTTTTCTATCCTGCCCCAAAATGGGATTTCTGCTCATTTTGGGGCAGGATAGAGCCCTTATCGTTACCCAAATTGGACCTCAGCTCATTTTGGGGCAGGATAGAGCTCTTATCGTTACCCTAATTGGACCTCAGCTCATTTTTGGGGCAAGGTAGAGCTCTCCATATAGAAAAAAGCAGCCCTGTGGCTGCTTTTACATTATACTCTATTTATTTCTTAAGACGCTTGTTCAATTGAGCTTGGCGGTCGTTAGACTCTTTCAACCAGCTCTTCAACTTATCTTCAAGCGTGTTGAATCCTTGAGTATTGTTGTCGTTTTGAGCTGGGCGCTTACGACGAGGGCGCTGCTGCTGTTTTGGTTCTGGAGCAGCTTGTGTTTTACGGATAGAGAGGGAAATCTTTCCGCTGTCCTCTTCTACGTTCATAACTTTTACCTCTACTGTATCCCCAACAGAAAGGTGATCATTTATATCTTTCACGTAATCGTGAGAAACCTCAGAAATGTGTACTAATCCTTGGTGTTGATCATCTAGGGCAACAAACGCACCGAACGGTTTGATCCCAGTGACTTTCCCCTCTACTGTGCTTCCAACTTCGTATTTCATAAAAGTAACAACTCCTACATATTTTTTAACTTTAACAGTATAACACAGAAAGGTTAATTATACAAAAATGCGACAAGACTTGCAAAAAGAAAAAACCACCGTTGTGACGGCGGTTTATCAATCATCTGGAGTGTTTCAACTCGTTGCGATATCATATTCTTCAATCATTTCTTCGTAGTCGCTTAAACTACGGAAGCTCGAAAAGTCATATAACTTTTCCACATAAATCTGGTGCCAGATCATGAAGATGAGCACCGTCCAGATCTTTCGGCTGTAATCCAGCTTTCCAGTTCGATGAGATTCGAGCATCTCAAGTACAATTTTCTTATCGATGTATTGGTCTGTCTGGCTTTTTTGAATAAGGTTTTTCGCCCATTCATACATTTCATTTTTCAACCAGTGACGGATCGGGACCGGGAACCCAAGCTTCCTTCTGTACAAAACAGAATCGGGTACAATTCCTTTCATTGCTTCACGGAGGGCGTACTTGGTCGTTCCATTTGTAACCGAATCAGATGGAGCTATCTGTGATGCCACTCTGAAGACTTCCTTATCAAGGAAAGGAACTCGTAGTTCAAGTGAATTCGCCATTGTCATTCGGTCTGCTTTTACAAGAATATCTCCACGTAACCAAGTATGCATGTCGACATACTGCATTTTGTGGATATCTTGATAGGTCCGAGCGTTATCATAGATCGGCTGTGTCACTTTGCGATAATGCCAATCCTCGTTATATTTGTTAAGAAGCTGCTTTTTCTCATTTTCTGTGAACATTTTCGCGTTCCCAATATACCTTTCTTCCATTGACATGCTGCCCCGTTCAATAAAGCTTTTTCCTTTCGTACCTTCCGGAAGGACATCTGTAAGTTTTTTTAACCATTTTCGGAGTCCGAGAGGCAACGTTTGATAGCTTCTTAATGAATTCGGTTCGTTGTAAATGGTATATCCACCGAACAATTCATCCGCTCCTTCGCCTGACAAGACGACTTTTACGTGTTTTCTCGCTTCACGAGCAACGAAGTATAATGGGATAGCGGCGGGATCTGCTACAGGATCGTCCATGTACCAGATGATTTTGGGTAATTCGCTAATAAATTCTTCAGGCTTGACGATATAATGAATGTTCTCGACATTCAATTCAGCTGCTGTCGAAATGGCGACATCAATTTCGCTGTACCCTTCTCGCTCAAAGCCGACAGTGAATGTTTTGATATTCGGGTTGATTTCACGGGCAAGAGCAACAATCGCGCTTGAGTCAATTCCGCCTGATAGGAAACTACCAACAGGTACATCACTTCGCATATGTACTTTGACAGAGTCTCTCATCACATTGCGAATCTCTTCAATCGTTCGATCTATAGGTGCAGCTTTCGGATGGAATGTCGGTAACCAATAGGCATGAATCGACATTTTTCCGCCTGGTTCTTTTGTAAAGTAGTGTCCAGGCGACAATTTTTGCACGCCCACGGACATGGTAGCAGGTTCTGGGACGAATTGATATGTCAGGTAATGATGAAGTGATTCAGGATCAACTTCATTTTCGCCCCTTAGTGCCAGGATTGATTTTTTCTCAGATGCACAATAAAGGTGACCATTTTCTTCCAGATAGAAAAATGGCTTGATACCGAACGGATCCCGACCTCCAAAGAGTTTCTTCTTTTCCTTATCCCAAATGAGGAAACTGAACATGCCTCGGAGATCTTTTATGGATTCGACACCTTTTCGGGCATAATTCGCTAATATAACCTCTGTGTCGGAAGTTGTATTGAATTCATATCCTTCTTCAATCAACTCATTCCGCAGTTCGACATAATTGTAAACTTCGCCGTTGAAGATAATCCAATAACGATCATTTTCATAAGATAACGGCTGGTGTCCGCTTTCAAGGTCAATGATACTTAAACGGCGGAAACCGAAACGTATATGTTCATCATAAAAGAACCCCTCATCATCCGGTCCTCTATGAGTGATTAAACCCGTCATTTTTTTCAATTGATTCTGTTCTGTAACTTCTGGCTCGTAGTTCTCATCTGAGACGTAGCCGACAAATCCGCACATGTGACTGCCTCCTTTTTCGAAGTTATTCGTATCTCAAGGTGAAATATGGAACAACCTCTATTACCTCATTATATATGCTTGCAATAGTATTAGACGAGTGACTTTAGACATTGTTTCAAAAAAGTCTTCCTTTTTTTATCATTCCATATATTCCCTTTAGTTATTTCTTACTATCCGCATTTTTAACCAAAAAACTTCCTATATGTAATACCTCTCAAACGTTTAAAAAGTTTTAAAATGTTTTTTAAAGAGTACCAGGTACCGAATGAGACTCCTTGAGGCTCAATGGATTGAAATTGGTACCTGACACCAAAAGAAGGACAGACGCATTGTTCTGCCCTTTGTGTTGTTGTTTTCTTACACTAGATTTTCAGGGTCTAACAGGTCTTCTGCTTCTTCTTCCGTCAGAATGCCTTGTTCGAGAATCACTTCTCGAACAGTTTTACCTGATCGAAAGCTTTCTTTCGCAACTTCAGCTGCTTTTTCATATCCGATTTTCGGATTGAGTGCTGTAGCCAACGCAAGACTCTTTTCCATCAATTCACTCATACGTTCTTCATTCGGCTCGATTCCGTTGATGCATCGTTCGGTGAACGTGTCCATTCCGTTTGAGAGAATGGTAATGGATTGTAGTACGTTGTACCCTATGATCGGCATCATCGGATTGATTTCCAATTGACTACCGACTCCTGCAGTCGAAACACAAGTATCATTTCCGATGACCTGAGAACATATCATATAAAGGTTTTCCGGTATGACCGGGTTCACTTTACCTGGCATGATGGAGGAGCCGGGTTGAACTGCGGGTAGAGTGAGCTCTGCAATGCCGGTTCGTGGCCCTGAGCTGAGCAACCGGAAATCACTTGAAATTTTGATTAGATGAATCGCTACTTCTTTTAACGCATGACTGACACGAATAGCTGCTCCTGTATTTTGCATAAAGCTGAACCGGTTTTTCGGCTGTTTAAAATCCAATCCAGTCGTGTCAGCAATCGCTTGAATCGCCCTGTCGCTATATTCAGGGTGTGAGTTGATGCCTGTTCCGACGGCGTTTCCACCTAAACCGATTTCATAAAGAAACGGTTCAGCCATCTTTACAGCGTCATACGCATTCCTGAGACTCTGGGCATAGCCTTCAAACGATTGTCCTAGCCGCATCGGCACAGCGTCCTGCATATGGGTTCGCCCCGATTTGATGTAGGGCTGGAATTCTTGTGCTTTGTTTTCAAGTGCTTCAATCGTTTTTTCGAGCGCTGGATAGAGGTGTCGGTTCAATTCTTCCGCAACTGAGATGTTGATGGCGACATGAATCGTATCGTTCGTAGATTGTGCCATATTCACATCATCATTCGGATGAACCTTCGTCCAGTCTCCTCTTTCTCCACCTAAAAGTTCACTTGCTCGAGATGCGATGACCTCATTGGCGTTCATGTTTTGAGACGTACCGGCACCTGCCTGGTAAGCGTCCACGACAAACTCCTCATCGAGTTTCCCTTCCATCACTTCTTCAGCCGCTTGTATGATGGCATTCGCTTTTTTCTCTTCCAGTTGTCCCGTATCACGATTCGCAACCGCAGCACAACGTTTAATGATTGCTTGAGCTCGTATGAAAGCTCGAGGCAATCGTTGACCGCTGATCGGGAAATTTTCAACCGCTCGTTGGGTTTGGGCTCCGTAATAGGCGTCTGCTGGTACTTTAACTTCTCCTAATGTATCTTTTGCAATTCGATAATTTTCCACGTCTGATATTCCTCCCATCCCTGTTAATGTCGCTACAATCTTATGTTCCACAATTATGCAAATTAAAACCCATATTTCTTCCAGTACCAGGTACCATTTTTCAACCCTTGATACTCCTGCAATTTCAGAAAGTGCCTGGTACCGATTAAGAAACCTGCAGG
Organism: Rossellomorea aquimaris; assembly: GCA_020524245.1. GTDB lineage: Bacteria > Bacillota > Bacilli > Bacillales > Fictibacillaceae > Pseudalkalibacillus. Next base: position 823,648 of record JAIVLN010000001.1, read on the forward strand.
GACAGGGCTTCTTAATCGGTGCCAGGCACCTTTACATCCTATACATCTTATCGCCATCGCATGTTCGGATAGTATGGGTAACAGCGATGTTCTGGTGGTGGAAATGGATAGACTTTCGCCTTCGGTTTGTTGATCTTTCTGTATTCGGTACGATATCCTGCTCGTGCCCTTTCGATGAACGTCTTCTCAGAAATGGGTCTAGGAGCAGACCACTCGAGGGATTTCGGATTCATCCAGGAATCATGCGTAATCAATTCCTTCTTATAGTAATACCTGTTGCCGCTTGGATATTCTTCACAAATGTATATGACAGTTTGACGAGAATGCATAGTTTACCTCCAATAGTATTCGGAATATGTAACAGTTTACCCAAATTTTACAAAAAACAGTATTCGGGCACTCAATTTCTCATACTTAACCTTCAGGCGAACGCCCGCTTGTACGATTTTCGTATGACCTAAAGAAAAGAGCTTGAAGTAAGCCAAGCCCTTTCTTTAAAGTCAAATCGTCTAACGCCAGTAACAGGACCACCACCAGAATCCTCCGATGATCAACAGGATAAAGATGATGACAACTATAGCCCAGATCCATCCATATCCATATCCTCCATAGAAAGGATACGGATATCCTCCGAATCCACCATATCCACCATAAGGCGATGCATTATATGGACTTTGTGCACCCGCAACCAGTGATGGCGCTTGTGCTTGAGCTCCAGCTACTTGACCAACAGGCATGCAATAAAGCAAGTTCGCTTGTGGTTGCTGCTGGGTTTGGGCACCTGCCACTTGTGAAGGTGCTTGAGCAGGTGGACAAGGCGGGTATGGTTTTGGATAGCAGCCTGGCCTGTCGCCATCAGAAAAATCGGCGTTCGCTTCGAAATCAAACTCTTCGTTATCGTAGTACTGAGGCATTCCCCTAAACCTCCTTATCATTCTTCATAATAAAATATGTACCAACATCCAAAAACGGAAGAGGGGTATTAGCGGAAATGCGCCCTTTTTTGTCATTAATTTACTACATGCCATAATTCACAGTGGGAAATCCTAATAACGAAGACCATGGACAAGCAAGCGTAGATATAGTCCGTTCAAAATCAGAAAAAGGGGAGTGATGGATCGATGGCGATGACAACAACCATGATTCAAGAAATGAGTCCTGCAAAAGAATTGATACTGCAGAATACGAAACTCTACTACGAACATTACCCACATCCTAATCCTAATGCTCCTGTCATAATTATGATTCATGGGTTTTTGAGTTCATGTTTCAGCTTCAGAAAGCTCATCCCTGAGCTGAAAAATCGATTTCATATATACGCTGTAGACTTACCTGGCTTCGGAAAAAGTGAAAAGTCGAGAACATTTCATTACTCGCTGAAAAATTACGGTCAACTCATCGTCGAATTCATTCAGCATTTACAACTGGTCAACACATATGTAATCGGACATTCCATGGGTGGGCAAGTGGCGATGCACGCTGCACGAATCGCACCCGACAAGATCAAGAAACTGATCCTCCTCGGGAGTTCCGGTTATTTAAAAAGACCAAGTTCTTTCATTGTCCGCTGTTCCTATCTACCTTTCTTCGTCCATGTCATACGGCGATGGGTAGGAAAAAAAGGCGTTCGAGATAATCTTCTGACAGTCGTTCACAATCCTGAGTTGATTGATGACGAGCTGATCAAAGGTTATGCACAACCATTTACGGACCACAACATCTTCCACTCACTCATTCGCGTATTACGACATCGAGAAGGAGATATGTTACCAGATGAAATGAAGGAAGTTCAATCACCTGTCTTGCTCCTTTGGGGTAGACATGATCGAGTCATCCCTCCTACCGTTGGAGAACGCATGGTCAAGGATTTGCCTAACGCTAAGTTGAAAGTACACGATAAAGCTGGCCATCTGCTTCCAGAAGAAATCCCAATGGAAGTCAGCGAAGAAATCTGTTCCTTTCTCGATATGAATTAAAAAGTGTTTGTCCGCCTTTTGAAACAGGTGACAAACACTTTTTTTAATGTGAATATTCTCCTAATCCATATTGAATCATTTCACATACTCCATATGACTTAATTTCGACACCAGGTTCGAAAGTCTGACTTAATTCGCTAAAACTAGATATGGAATCAGCGACAAAAGGGGACTATTATAGTGTTAAGGGGGTTGTTTATGAAGAAAGTCACACTTATTTCACTATTTGTAGTTTTACTCAGTTTTGTTTTTGTATTTTTGCTGACCTATACGTTTTCTCCTGAAAATCAAACCGTAGTAGATCCAAAAGAATCCCCGAAAGTTGAAAATACAAAGATCGAAGCTACCAAACCAAACCCACCCGCAGAACCGGAAACGGTGACCACAAGTGCTACCTTGCGAGCGGTTGGTGATATCTTAATTCATGCCCGTGTCTATAATAAAGCATTAACTGGACCTCAACAATATGACTTTACACCGATGCTTGAAAATGTAAAACCCTTTCTAGACGGAGCTGACATTACGATTGCTAATCAGGAAACTATGATTGGTGGAACAGAGATCGGGTTGTCCACTTATCCGCAATTCAACAGTCCGGTCGAAATCGGAACAGCATTGAAAGAAGCTGGAGTGGATCTCGTTACCATTGCCAACAACCACACACTCGATCGTGGTGAAAAAGCGATCATGAATGCGCTCGACCACTGGGATGCAATCAATATGGCATACACAGGCTCCTATCGGTCAGAAGAAGATCGCTCTGAAATCAGGATTCTCGAAAAAAATGGTATCGAGTTTTCATTCCTATGCTACACCTATGGGACAAACGGCATTCCAGTCCCTGAATCAAAACCTTACCTCGTCAACCTGATCGATGCCGATTTGATTAAGACTGAAGTGGAAAAAGCGAAACAACAATCCGATGTCGTCGTATTAAGCCTTCACTTCGGAACAGAATATGAACGGTTGCCAAATGAACAACAAAAATACTTAGCCCATGAAGCAGCTTCAGCAGGGGCGGACATTATCATCGGACACCATCCACATGTCCTGCAGCCTCCTGAATGGATTGAAAGACCCGATGGAAAGAGAACCTTCGTCATCTACTCCCTTGGAAACTTTTTATCAGGACAGAAATGGGATTATAAGGACATCGGCGGTATAGTTGAGATCGGTGTTACCAAAGTCGTTAAAGGGGAAGAAGAGACGATCACGATTGAGAAACCTGCCTTCCTACCGACATATGTTGACCGCAATTACATCGTCCATCCGATGTATCAGTTAAAGGACAAGCAGAAGGAATACGAAGAAACGAAACAACATATGTCCCGCTGGATACCAGAGCTGGAATTCATCGAAACACCCGAACAGTAAAAGGAGACGCCCTCTATGTGGCATCTCCTTTTTACTTTATCCTTTCTCTGGACGCTTGCCCGTCTCCACGTATTCTTTCAGGAACTGTCCGAGCAATTCTTGCCAACCGCCATCATGAGCATCACGCCATTCAGGATCAAGTAATCCATAGGCATGGTGAGATAGCTTCAGCACGGTCTGACCTCCTTTTTCCTCCAAGGTATATGTGTAGGCGCTGTTCACTGCTCCTCTCATCCCGAGAAGTCCATTCATCCGAATTTCTTCTGGCGCTTTAATATACGTGACGACACCCCATAGGGCACCTTCACCATCTCCCCATGACTCTAAAAATCGACCACCGACTTTAGGCTCGAAGGAAAGTGTAGAGCCTTGATCTCCATTCAGTCGATACGCCCACCAGTCATTGATATCTTCCGTAAGCGCTTTGAACACTTTATCGCGTGATGCGTTGATCACGATTCCTTGTTCGATTTGAAAAGAATCTTGTTTCAATCCGGTCTGCATTTCTTCATTCCTCCCTATGGATTGTTCAGCTTTTTCTTTTAACGATAAAAGAGAGTGTGCATCTTGATCCTCGTATTTATTCACCCATCGGTTATACATTTCTCGCAGTGGCACCGCGTTCAAATAATTCAAGCGGACACGTCCGACTCTACGAATTGTGATCAAGTTGGCACTCTCGAGCATTCCGAGGTGTTTCATAACCGCATAGCGGGTCACTTCTGGAAACTTTTCATTCAGGTTGCCCGTTGACATTGGACCGTTGATTAGTGCGTCCAATATCTGCCTTCTGATCGGGTGACTCAATGCTTTGAACGTAGTGGATAAATCATCAACCATTTCAGCGATGATCAACACCTCCCACTTTTTATGTGACTAAATCGTAACATTAAATCGGATGACTGGTCAACTTTCGTAAAAAAAACCACATGAACGAGTCATGTGGTCGGAAGTTGTCTGAGGTCTTCAAGGCTTTCCATGAAAACCTTCTTGTCTCCATCTTTCGCAATCGTCTCCCCTGCAGCAACTGCTTTTTCCAAGTTTTCTTCGAACTGTTTCCTGTCCTGAGTAAGTGAATAACCGCGCGCCATCGCTTCATACGCGAATGCGAGATCAAAATCCACGATATCGTTGTCCAAACAGTATTTAAGAGATTTCTCGGCATGATACAAGGCTCTCTCTGAGCTGCCAACAATCGCATATACACGCGAAATCTGCCATTCTCCCCTTGCGAAGTTCAGCTCATTTCCGACGATTCCCCAGTGGTATCTCGATGCATGCGCTGCATGAATCATTTCGAGCATTTCTTCTTCAGTCCGGTCCTCTTTCTCCATCAGATCCCAAACGTGATTGAACAAGTCTACCGCATTCTTTCGGTGAAACGTATGTAACTCTTTCGAATTCATCCTATCCCTCCTTTAATCCCAGCTGAATCGTTCTTCCTTCCAGGGACGACCGAGCATATGATAGCCATTCCGCTCCCAAAATCCAGGCTTGTTATCCGCTAAGAATTCTATTCCCCGCACCCATTTGGCACTTTTCCAAAAATAGAGATGCGGCACGACTGCCCTGAGTGGATATCCATGCTCAGGTGTAAGAGTCTTTCCATCATGGCTATGGGCAAGCATACTCGTTTCCTTCAGGAAATCCTCCATCGGCAAATTGGTCGTCCAACCTTCTTCAGCGTGAATAATGACATAATTCGCTTCAGGGAGTACGTTCACCTTCTTTACAAACTCCTGTGTTGCAATGCCCTCCCAACGGTTATCGAGTTTCGACCAGCCTGTGACACAATGGATATCGTTCTTCCTTTCGGTTTGAGGCAGGTCCATGATCTCTTCATAAGTTAAGCGCACATCCTCCTCCACATGACCGAACAACCTCAGATCCCATTCGTTCATGTCTTCATAATACGGTACATTGCCGTAATGAAGCACGGGCCATTTTTTCGTGACAATCTGGTTCGGTGGTACCCGATCAGACTTTTTTTCGGAGGATTCTTTTCCAAAATACATGAGGGATTCGCCTCTTTTCATCGAATGTTTTTCGATTCTTTCTTTTCAGTCTACCCTTATTTTAAATATGAAAAAAGACCTCTTTCGCAGGCGAAAGAGGTCTTACAATACCTATCGGACTTTACAAGAGGATCGTTGCAATCCAACCGAAGAGAATAAGTGGGATGTTGTAGTGTAAGAACGTCGGCACACACGTATCCCAGATGTGATTGTGCTGCCCATCGGCGTTCAACCCGGCAGTTGGTCCGAGCGTACTATCTGAAGCAGGGGATCCAGCGTCACCAAGCGCGCCAGCTGTACCGACAAGGGCGACGATCGCGAGCGGACTGAATCCAAGCTCCTGGGCTAGTGGTACGAAAATCGTCGCGATGATCGGAATTGTCGCGAACGAGGAACCGATTCCCATCGTGACAAGCAACCCAACAATCAACATCATCAGTGCTGCTAACACTTGGTTTCCTTCAAACAGTCCAGACGTTTGCTTCACAAGGACTTCTATATCCCCTGTTTGTCTCATCACTTCAGCAAATCCAGCTGCTGTAATCATGACGAAACCGATGAACGCCATCATTTTCATTCCGTCTGTGAAAATAAGATCGGATTCTTTTATAGAGAAAGAACCTGTCAAAAACAGAACGATAATTCCGGATAATGCCCCGAGAATCATGGATTCCGTCAAGACCTGTACAACGACTGTCACGATGATGGCGATGACAGAAAACGTAATGGAACGAGTAGTGAAGGTAGATTGGATGGCTTCACTCTCACTCGCAATATCTCTATTTTCATACGTGCGCGGTTTCCGGTAAGACATGAAAAGCGCAATCAACAAACCGATGACCATACCGACGACAGGTAACGCCATCGCTTTTGGAATCATTGCCATATCGATGGTCAATCCACTCTTTTCCATCTCCTTTTGGATGATTTGATGGAAGATGAGTCCGAATCCGACCGGAAGCAAGATGTAAGGTGCCGTCAATCCGAATGTGATCGATGACGCCAACGCTCTTCGGTCCATTTTCAGTTCGTTAAAAATCAACAACAACGGCGGAATCAAGATCGGTATGAATGCGATATGAATCGGAATCAGGTTTTGCGAAAAGATCGAGATCGTCACAAGGATAAATAGCAACAAAGCTTTTGAAAAAGCTTGTCTTTTTGTATCTCCCTGCTTTTTCGTAATCTTCAAGGCACCTGACACGAGCAATTCAGGTAGACCTGTTTTTGATAAGCCTAGTGCGAATGCACCGAGCAACGCATAGCTCAGAGCAATCGTTGCATTATTTCCTAATCCTTCTGTAAAACCGGTAATCGTTTCGTTCAGTCCCAGTCCACCGACCAATCCCCCAGTCAGCGCACCAATTGCAAGGGCTAAAACAACTTGTACACGCAACAAGCTTAAGAGCAGCATGACAAGTACAGCAATGACAACAGCGTTCATGAAAATGACCTCCAAATACTTTATCTCGATAAATCACTAATGTACTAAAACACGAAAATCAATTTAACATGATTACGCTAAAGTGTCAATCGTATTGTCCTATGATTGCCCTTCACCAAATCTTGGTATCCACATATGAAAAGCCCCCCGGCCAGAAAGCCGGAGGGCTGCAAAATTATCATCTTATTTCGTTGCAAATTTTTCAACGAGCTTAACGATAGAGCGGGTCATGACGCCAGTAGCACCTTTTGGTCCAAGATCGCTCGCTTTATTACTATATGCTGTACCGGCAATATCAAGGTGAAGCCATGGTGTATCTTCCACGAATTCGGATAGGAAGACACCACCTTGAACAGGATGTGCATTCTTACCTGCAGAGTTGACGAAATCCGCTACATTACTAATGCGAAGAATCTTCTTGTACGGTCCGAACATTGGTAGTCGCCATACGTACTCTCCTGCTTCATCTGCACATTGCTCAAACGTTTGGAAGAACTCTTCGTCATTACTCATTACACCTGATGCAATGTCACCGAATGCGACGACAACACCACCAGTAAGTGTAGCGAGATCCACCAGGTACGATGCACCTTGCTCTTTTGCATACGTGATCGCGTCTGCTAAAATCAAGCGTCCTTCTGCATCCGTGTTCGTGATCTCGATCGTTTTACCGCTCATAGAAGTGAGAACGTCTCCCGGTTTCATTGCAGAACCGTTGATCAGATTTTCACTGGATGGGATGACGAACATGACGTTCACGTCAGGCTTAATACGACCGACAGCTTCCATCGCTCCGAGAACCGCAGCACTTCCACCCATATCAGATTTCATTTCATGCATGTTTAGGGCTGGCTTCAAGGAATAACCACCTGCATCGAACGTGAGTCCTTTCCCTACGAACGTGAGGACGTCTTCCCACTTCTCTTTTGCCTTATATTTGACAACGATTAATTTCGCGTCTTGATCCGAACCTTGACTCACTCCAAGCAAAGCACCCATGCCGAGTTCTTTCATGTCTGACTCTTCTAGCACATCGTACTCGAAACCATGCTTTTTAGCGATACTTACAGCTTGAGCAGCAAGGTCAGTAGGTGTAAGCAGGTTCCCTGGCGTATTGACGAGATCACGAGCTACGTTCGTTCCTGCAGCATATGCTTCTCCACTCTTCAACGCTTGATCGATTGTTGCTTCGTCTTCTTCTGAGTAGAGTTCAATCGTTTTCAATTCATACTTTCTTTCATTTTTCTTTTCCTTGTAATCTTCAAATTGATACGTCGCAAGGGTAAATGCTTCAGAAAGCGCATGAACCGTTTGCTTGAATTCAACCGCTTCGGAATGGAATGAATCCAACGCAATGGCGATCTCTTCTTGTTTGTATTGCTTCAATTCTTTTGCGACCTTACCGAAAGCATCTCTCACTTTACGGTAGTTGAGGTCTTTGCGTAATCCTAATCCAACGAAATAGATGGTTTTTACACCAAGTGCTCCTAGCGTGTGAATGCGTGTCACTTTCTTCAGTTTCGCCGATAGGTCGTCGCTTTTGAACAGTTCACTGATATGGCCATTTAAAGCGCTATCTATTTCACTCGCGATTCCCGTCGGTTTCTTGTCGTCCCCATAGATCCCGACGACCAACGTATGTATATCTTGCCTTACATCTAAACCTTTTTTGACTGTAAACATCCAATTCCCCCTCTAATCTCTTTTCCTTATTATATCGAAATATTTCGATTACCTAAACATCATCTTGTAAATACAAATAAATATCCGGTAAAACCGGTAGTTCTTTTGATTTTTCATATGGCACTGCATCGATTTCCGGCAGAATGTGCAAGCAATTTTTTACAAAAGTACGCAATTCATTCGTGTCTAGTCCCCAAAACACGTCGGGATAGGGCTCAAAACACTCTTGTGCTCGCCGGAACATTTTTCTTGCTCCTTTTACATTACCATATTCATAGTGATAAATCGCGACAGACATCTGCAATAGACCTTTTAGAAAAAGGTTTTGCTTATCTGTCATCCAAATTTCTTCAATCAGGTCATGGCAGGTGTAATAGTCCCCTTCGTTAAAACTGATGAAAAATTCATAGTATTCCATTGGATAATCTGAACGCATCCGATCTCCCCCTGCCACTATATGTTATCACTTGCATATCTATTTCTAAATCGGGGTAATGAATGAATAAACGATATGGTAAACTAAAATTAGTTTTAGATGAAAGGAAGTTGCTTTCTTGGAGGACTTATTAACGAATTTTCCATTATGGTGTGCAATATTCTCCATACTGTTCGCTCAAGCGATCAAAATTCCGATCATGTATATTTCTACACGGAAACTGGAATGGGGATTATTTTTCAGTACAGGCGGAATGCCAAGCTCTCACTCGAGTGGTGTTACATCGTTGACGACATCCATCGGCTTGGTCGAAGGCGTCGGATCCCCGCTTTTTGCGATTACAGCGGTTTTTAGCATGATTGTCATGTATGATGCGAAAGGGGTACGCTGGCAAGCTGGTGAGCAAGCGGTCGTGTTGAACCAGTTGGTCCGTGATTTCCAGCACTTGACGACAGAGATCAAGAATTGGCCGAAAAAGAACGAAGAAGAAAAGAGAAGAGAACTGAAAGAACTATTAGGACATCGTCCGAGCGAGGTGTTTTTTGGCGGCCTGCTTGGAATCGGTTTAAGCTTTGCGATATTTTACGGTTTTGTCCAATAGGAGGGGTTTCAAATTCGAATCATATCGATCTGTCCGAGTAATACCGAACTGGTGGCCTATCTAGGCTTGACCTCCTCCCTTGTCGGGGTGGATGATTTTTCGGACTGGCCGCAAGAGATTGAAGATCTGCCAAGGTTAGGTCCAGATTTGAATATCGATATGGATCAATTGCAAGCGTTAGAACCTGACCTTGTATTAGCTTCTCTCAGTGTTCCTGGTATGGAAAAAAACATTGAACGTCTTGAAGAAAGAGGCATCCGTTACCATGTTTTCAACCCGAACTCTCTTGATGAAATAGCGGAGGATCTCTTGAAGCTTGGAAAACTGACTGGCTATGAAGACCGAGTAGCAAAGATTGTTGCCCATTTTCGAAATGTAATTGAAGAGTATAAAGAGATTTCGAGGACTGTGGTCGAAAAACCTTCTCTATATTGGGAATGGTGGCCGAAGCCTGCATTTACACCAGGTGGCGGGAATTGGCTGACAGAGATCAGTGAGCTGGCAGGTGCACGGAATTGTTTTGCTGATGAAGACGTTGCAAGTGTCCAGACGGATTGGGAAACGATTCGGAAACGCGAGCCGGATAATATATGTCTCGTCTGGGTTGGTGTGAGAAAGCAGAAGGTCAATCCGAAGATTCTCGATAAACGACCGGATTGGGATCAAATGAAGGCGATGCAGAGGAACAATGTGCATGTGTTGGAGGAACCTTACTTTTGCAGACCATCACCCCGATTGTTGATCGGATTGCAAAAGATCGCTGCGATTATCCATCCGGATCAATACCCGGCTTACGAGGATGAGGAAGATCCTCTTTTGAGAATGAGCAAAGGACTGGCTTAATAAAAAGCCAGTCCTTTTTTACCTATTCGATTAAGTATCTTCCGGATTAAACATCTGTTCTCGGAACACCTGCATCGATTCCTGTTCATTGAGGTCGGTCAGCGTCTCTTCGGTCAGTTTTCCTTCACCACGATGGATGACATAGACCTCAAGGGTTTTCTTCCCCCATTTTTTATACACGTCCTCTACCGTCTCGTAATAGAGGTCGATTTTTTTCTGTTTGATGGCTGAGCCTGTGTCCGCTACAACACCGTAACCGTATCCAGGAATCCAAAGGATACTTCCGATTGGAAAAACCCTCGTATCCGCAGCGATCGTTGAGTAGAGATCTCGCCGGACCTTAACACCGGATTTCGTAATTCCATAGGCAGGATGTTCTTTCGTCTTACCGGTCGATTCAACACCCGCCGTGTACCCGGTCGCAACGACTTTCACCTTCGGATATCGATTGGTATCTATGGTATCTTCTAACGTCTTTCCTTTTGCCATTGCGCTCGATGAGAGCTGAAGCGATTTGTTTTTGACGCTTAACAGCTGTTTCATCATGAAGCTGCTTGTCTTTTTCACATGCTCAAAAGCTTTGGTGTTGATTGTGAATTCCTTCGAATTTGCGAAACTCACAAGTCCCGAAGCTTCGACTCCTGAAACTTTCCCTATAGTCGTGAATAATGCAATTACAAATAAACAAGTCATAAGAGAGCGTTTCAGAATGGTTTTGGTAAACTGCATCTTTTCACTCCTCTCACGCCTAATCCTTTCCAAAAACAGAAGAAAGTATTCATGCAGCCCGTCCAAAAACTAAAAATACTGACTGTTTGAATATTCTTCCATAATGGTGATGTCAGTGCCAGGTACCCGTTCAAAACCCTCTTGTATCAACCCTTTTAAAACAGTGCCAGGTACTCTTCAGAAATCCTTATGTATCAACACTTCTTAGATGGTACCTGGTACTGTTTAGAACGCCAGCAAGCACATGGGTTCTCTGAGCGTACCTGGTACTGACCAGTTCGGATTGGCATTGATTTACAGTCGACACAGCCGACAGTTATGGTTTGTTCCCGTTGTATATAAAAGTAAACATAAAAAAGACTGTCGAATGGTTTCGACAGTCTTCTTAAAGCTCGTATGATATACGTTTTTCAATTAGAACATCTGGTATCCTCGGACTCTGAGCATCTTGATCGTTATGCCCGATAAAATCGCTCCGAGTAAGCCGAATAAAAGAATTAGAATATCAGAAAAGTGCAATAGAATTATTTTATTTATCAATTCTTGGAAGGTTGTTCCTGGTGCTGCAAAGTAATCAAAAAACGGAACATCGTCAATGATCATGATTACAACAACGGGATAAAGAACAGCCATAACCCAAGTCATTCTTAACAACATGTTCAAAAGAAAGCCTATTCCAAAGAACAAAACCATGAACAACAGCATGGAGATGATCAAAGTCGGAATGGTTAACGGCATACTGGTCACCCCTTTATATCCATTGACTAGTTTACTGCATTTTCAGTTACATAGTCAATGCTAGCGAAAGGGGATCCAGTGCGTTATTCTTAGTTGTTCATAAACCTGTCATAAGTTTCAGATATGCTTCCGGCCACTGCCACCACAATGATCACATGTTTCAGATCCGCCAAGTAACAGCTGGAAATAACCTACTCCTTTACAATACTGACAAGTTACGGTTTGAGGACTGCGATGCTTTTGCTCTTTGTTCATGATAGACACCTCTTTATTTAAATTTTCTGATAATATACCAACTCTAGAGTTTTTTGAAAAATCTGATATTAGTCCATATTGGTTCATGTAAACGTATACAAGAGCTTTTTTCTTCCGTAATGTTGCGTTTTCAAACGTTTTTAACGGATATTGAAAATCTTATAATTCGTGTACCCAAACTGCGTTCCAGGGTTCAAATCGTGTGTCGAAAAGCCGTTTTTGGAGGGGTCTTGACCAAGAAAAAAGTGAATCATAAGTGAAGATGATGGGTCGTTTAATAATTTTGTCTTAGAAAAAAATCCGACCTCCGATATTTCGCTCTGCTGTGCCTTCAATTCGCCACCAATCGCATCCATTGAAAAGATGACCATGTTATCACTGATTGCTTCATTTATGACGCCAGAACGGATTCCGATTACACCAGTGATTTCCGCAATAATGCCAGTCTCTTCCCGTACTTCACGCTTTACCGCTTCATCAATCGTTTCCCCTTCATCGACAAAGCCAGCAGGAAAGGACCACTTGCCTTTGAGTCCACCGTATTTCTTTTTCACGACAAGCCATTGATTGTCATGTTCAATGATTCCTGCAACGGAAAGCCAAACTTTTTCACGTTTTCTGCTCATTTTGGTTCCTCCCTACCTACAAACAGTCTCTAATATGAAAATATAGACCAAATTCAGGATTTATAGCTCAAATTTAGAAATTATAGCTCAGAATTGGAAAATATAGCCCAAAATCCGGAATTATAGCCCAGATTCAGAAATTATAGCCCAAACGGTCTTTTTCAGTTATGTAAAAAAGAGCAAAGCCGTTGTTCACGACTTCACTCTTTATTGTATCAAAATTCAATTAGAATAATTTAAGCTTACCTTTTTTGATGACGAGTGGAATTCCACCTAGTAGATAGAGGTAACGGTTGTCGATGATCTTCTTCATCGCTGCTGCAGTAGCTCCATAAAGCTTTCTGTTACCAACTTTACCGATTGCTTCACCTTTTCCAAGAGAAGCCACTGTACCTTTGATGTCTGGTACGAATGTTTCCATCTTGCCACCGTTGATCAATGCTTTCAAGTTGCGAGCAACCGTAAATGCTTGTTGGATCGCGATTTGAGCAGTCGGTGGGTATGGACGGTTGATTTCTTCGTTGATGATCAATGCACAGTCTCCAACGATAAAGACGTGATCTTTACCAGGAGCGCGAAGGTCACCTTCAACCTTGATACGTCCACGCATTGTTTCGAATCCAGAGTTTTCAACGATAGAGTTACCGCGGATACCTGTTGTCCAAACGATTGTATCTGCTTTGATTTCTTCCTCTTCAAGGATGACACTGTCTTCCGTTACTTCCTTGATCGGTGTACCAAGCATGAACTCGACACCTTTACTTTCAAGAAGGTTTACAGCATACTCAACTAGTTCTTCGTCAAATCCAGGAAGTACTGTTGGAGCTGCTTCAGCACAGATTAAACGAACTCTTTCACGAGGTACGTCAAACTCAGCACAGAGCTCAGGAATACGATCTGCCATCTCACCGATAAACTCGATACCTGTGAATCCAGCACCTGCTACAACAATGTTCAACATACCTTCAGAAGGGTTCTCTTCATTATTGTAACTTGCGAATAAGTACTCAATATGTTCTTTGATTTTACGTACAGTATCTATACTACGGATATTGAATGCGTAGTCTTTAACACCTGGAATTCCAAATGTTTCAGATTCGAAACCAAGTCCAATGACGAGGTAATCGTATGTTAGTTCACCATTTTCTAATTTGACAGTCTTGTTTGCATCATCGATGGAAACGACTGTGTCTTGTACGAAGTTGATGCGGTTCGTGTCAATGACATCATTGATCGCCATGCGTGTACGATCGTGGTGCAACGTACCTGCAGCTGGCTCGTGAAGCCAAGTTGTTTGGTAGTGATAATTGTGCTTGTTGACGAGCGTGATTTCCGCTTCGTTCATTCCTAGTTCTTTTGTGAGACGAGTTGCTGTCATAATCCCGCCGTATCCGGCACCGAGAATGACGATCTTTGGTCTACTCATATCTCTCATCCACCCTTTTCTTTTTTATATAACGTTGGACAAATGCGTGCAGCATCTAAAATAAACCATAAAGTTTGTTACGTATTTCACGTACTTTAGCGCAAAATGTCATAAAATCTCCGTAATTGTCCCATTGTAAAGTTTAGTGCTTTTATTCATTTTTTTCAACCCATAGCGAGCAACTTTTTTGTCGACCATCCTATTACACAGTTTTTCCCTTTTCTTCATCCTTTATTAAGCTTATAATGATTACAACAACAGATAACTGGGGGTGTAGAATGATATGACCGAGCAACATGATGTCTATGATGTAACGATCATAGGTGGAGGGCCGACAGGGTTATTCACCGCATTTTACGGAGGCATGAGACAGCTGAAGGTAAAGATCATCGAGAGTATGCCTCAGTTAGGAGGACAATTAGCGGCGCTTTATCCTGAGAAATACATATATGATGTAGCAGGATTTCCGAAAGTACTCGCACAAGATCTCGTTGACAATTTGAAAGAGCAGGCTTTTCAGTTCAACCCATCGGTCGCTCTAGAGCAATCTGTACAAAAAGTGGAGCGAATGGACGATAAGACGTTCAAGCTTACAACCGATAAAGAAACCCATTATTCTAAAACGGTAATTATTACCGCTGGTGTCGGAGCATTCCAGCCGAGACGTCTCGAACACGAAAATGCGAAAGAATTTGAAGGAAAGAACCTTCACTATTTCGTAGAAGACCTGAGTGCTTTTGCAGGTCAAAAGGTCGTTGTCTGTGGAGGCGGAGATTCCGCTGTCGACTGGGCAAACATGTTGGAGCCACTCGCGAAGGAAGTCACATTGACACACCGTCGTGATAAGTTCCGTGCACACGAACACAGCGTAGAGCAATTGATGAACTCTAAGGTCTCCATCAAGACACCTTTCCAAGTGAAGGAAATCATTGGAGATGAAAATGGTGTGAAGAAGGTCGTCTTACAGGAGTCCAAAGGGGAGAAAGAAGAAGTCATTGAATGTGACTCCTTAATCGTCAACTACGGCTTCATTTCATCTCTTGGCCCGATAAAAGAATGGGGTCTGGACATCCAGAAGAACTCCATTGTCGTCAACTCACGTATGGAAACAAACATCCCGGGCATTTATGCAGCTGGAGACGTTTGTACATATGAAGGGAAAGTGAAATTGATTGCGACTGGATTTGGTGAAGCACCAACGGCGATCAATAATGCGAAAGCATACATCGACCCGAAAGCAAAAGTACAACCAATGCATAGTACAAGCTTGTTTTAAAATGGATGAATTAAGAAGGTTCCGAACATGGTCGGAACCTTTTTTCTTACCCCGTTATACCAGTTAGAGCCTCTTACGCACCCCGAGTCTGCAAAAATCCTAAGATCGCACCCCGCAAGACCCTCTTTCGCACCCCGATTATGCGAAAACCCAGAGATCGCACCCCGCAAGACCCTCTTTCGCACCCCGATTATGCGAAAACCCAGAGATCTCACCCTGTAAGAGGTTTTTTCAGCAATAAAAAACCTCCATTCCACCAGAGAATGAAGGCTTCTGCTTTTACAAATTGTAGTACAACAAAAAGGCGAGTAATCCGATAAAAGGAATGGCTAAAATGAGGCCGTATACGAGGTAGTTGGCGTTCATGATCTTACGGTCGCGGGCAGACTTGTCGTCCATAGTGCAGTCATCTCCTTTTTACAGTTAGTATGACCAATTCCCGCGAAAATAAATAAAGAGTTGAACCCATCTTGCAAGGTCAACTCTTTGTGTTCAGTATTAGCACTCTTCAGGCGTACCAGCGTTCGTCGCTGTCTTGAATGATGAGCCGCAACCGCATGATGCGATGGCGTTCGGATTGTCGATTGTGAAGCCTCCGCCCATCATGTTCTCTTTATAATCGATCGTGACACCCTGTAGGATTTTCACACTGTCTGGGTCAACGATAACACCAATTCCGTGCTGGTCGTAACTTGTATCGTTCTCTTTTACTTCTGTATCAAAGCCCATGCCATATGAAAGACCGCTGCAGCCTCCACCTTGAACTCCAACTCGAAGATAAAGATTCTCTTCTTCTTCAGCAGCCATCATTTGCTTGATTTGATTTGCAGCAGATTCTGTGATTGTGATCAATGGAATCACTCCTTTCATACCTCTATATATAGTATACAGGGGTATAGATTGAACCTCAACCTTCATGGACTGTCTTATCGTTACATATCCTCTTTCAGGCGAAGCAGATCGTTATGACGGCGATCGATTTCCTGACTATAATAGAGGACCTTCGGGTGATTCAGCCCTAGCACACGTGCTGTCCGAATCATTTCAGCTCTCAGGCATTCGATTTGTTCGTTATATTTTTCAAACAGGGTCTTTTTGGATGTCTTGATCATGCGACTCACCACTCCTATAATACACCCCATTTCAAAAACGAAGTGCTTTCTCGTTATATCGTAAAGTTTCCCTGATTTTTCAAGTCTTTACCTTTATAATAGTAGGTCCCATCACAAATGGTGACGACTGGACCAGTCATGAGCACCTCACCGTCCGACGACCAAGTGATGTGTAGATCTCCACCTGATAGGTGAACGACCATTTCTTCTCCACGCGCTGCTTTGCCTGTCAATACAGCTGCAACTACCGCTGCGCATGCACCTGTTCCACAGGCTTGCGTTACACCAGAACCGCGTTCCCAGACTCGAAAATGCATTTCCTTGTTATTTACCACTTCGACGAATTCGACATTAACACCTTCTGGAAAATTTTCGTGTTTTTCCAAAATAGGACCCATAGTCGTAACAGGTGCTTTTTCAATATCATCAATAAAAAAGACGGCATGTGGATTTCCCATCGATACACCAGTCATGTTAAAGGTCTGACCTTCGACTTCTACTGTTTCTTCTAAAACTTCGTCATCAGGATGACCTTTTCCGACCATAGGAAGATCCGATCGTTTTAATCGTGGTTCACCCATATTGATCGTCACTTGTGTAACTTCACCATCTACCGGGTGAACTTGAGCCTGTACAACACCACCCAAGGTTTCAATTGTAAAATGCTCCTGGTTCACGATGTCATTTTCATAAACGTATTTGGCTACACACCTTAAACCATTCCCGCAATTTTTCGCTTCGGAACCATCATTATTAAAAATCCTCATTAAGACATGTGCCTTTTCCGACTTTCCGATCAGGATAAGGCCATCAGACCCAATTCCGGTATGTTGATTCGAAACTGCGATCGCAAGTGAAGACAGCTCTTCTTCCGGTAGGTTTTCTTTAAATGTATCCACATAAATGTAGTTGTTGCCTAATCCATGCATTTTCGTAAAATTGAATTGGTTCATACGGTGCTCCTCCAATTAGCGCAATTGTTCTGTCGTCCAAAAATAATCATCGTCCGCTTTCAAGATCGTCATTTTCGAGTTGCAGCATGGCATGATCAAATATGTTCGGAAGCCTTCCATCGCATGTTGGAGATCTTCTTCCTTCATGTTCGTCAATATGTTTTCCTTACTGCAATATGGACATGTTTGTATATAAATATCTTTCATCATCCGCTCATACGGCCATGTATTTCGGAAAGAAGACATGCCATTTTCCCCCTGCTCTTTGTCTGTTATTTGTATAGTATAATCAGCTTTACGATTTCTGACAATGAATTCGGACAGCCTGTAATAAAAACGTCACTAAAAAAACTCCCCGTTCAGAACGGGGAGTTTTTACATTATCAAGCTCAATTATTAGATCAACATACCTGCGATTGCTGCACTTAGTAGGTTTGCAAGTGATCCAGCGATGATCGCTTTTACACCTAGCTTTGCAATGTCGTTACGACGGCTTGGGGCAATTCCACCAAGTCCTCCAAGAAGGATTGCAAGTGAAGATAAGTTTGCGAAACCACATAGTGCGAAACTGACAACTGCAACTGTTTTGTCTTTCAGTTCAGGAATTTCTGGTGCGAATGTAGAATACGCAACGAATTCGTTCAAGACAAGTTTTTGTCCGATAAAGTTACCTGCGCGCACTGCTTCATCCCAAGGTACACCGACGATGAATGCAAGTGGTGCGAAGATATAACCAAGGATCAGTTCTAGAGAAAGTGCATCATATCCGAACCATCCACCGATCCATCCAAGAAGACCGTTCAACATAGCAATCAAGGCGATGAAGGCAAGCAACATTGCACCAACGTTCAATGCAAGCTTCAAACCATCTGATGCTCCGCGAGCAGCAGCATCGATCACGTTGACTGTGTCTGCATCTTTTTCCATTTTGATTTCGTCTGTTGTTTCAGATACTTCTGTTTCAGGCAAGATGATTTTCGCCATAACAAGTCCGGCAGGTGCAGCCATGAAACTTGCTGCTAATAGATACTCAAGCGGTACACCAAGCAAGCTGTACCCAATCAATACGGAACCTGCAACGGAAGCTAGTCCCCCGACCATTACTGCGAAAAGCTCGGATTGAGTCATTTTTGCAAGGTAAGGACGGATTACAAGTGGTGCTTCTGTTTGTCCTACGAAAATATTTGCTGTAGCGGAAAGTGACTCAGCTTTACTTGTACCAAGAAGCTTAGAGATCGCTCCACCAATCAAACGGATAACCCATTGCATAATTCCAAGATAGTACAATACTGCGATTAAAGATGAGAAGAAGATAATGATCGTCAGTACTTGGAATGCGAAAATAAATCCGATTCCGCTATCCTCAGCTACCAATCCACCGAATAGGAACTTGATCCCTTCGTTCGCATAGTTGACGATGTTTTGTACGATCATCGATGCTTGTTTCAATGCCGCTTTACCAGCTTCCCATTTCAGAACGATCAATGCGAATCCAAGTTGGATCGCCAAACCACCTAAAACAGTTCTTAAACTAATTTTTCTCTTGTTGTTCGATACAAGAAAGGCAATCAGCAAGATCGCAAGAATTCCGCCAATCCCCCAAATGTATTGTTGCATAAATCCTTCACTCCCCTAATGTATTGTGAACGCTTTCTTTTTGCGCCGAGGTATGTTGTCTGACATCTAACATTCAACATAAATAATGTAACAGAATTCGACAAAAAAACAAGTGCTTTAATTATTTTCAGAATTGTTTCAATAGGTCCAAATTCTTCCTAAAGCGTTTTCATAGTCTGTAGTTACCGTTAGATTTCCCTTATTCCTTATAGATATCCAAAGAATTTATTAAGTCAGTTGCCAGGCAGGTTCACCCATTCTTCTATACCACCTCATACGGGTTTGAAACCAGATTTTGAGGTGCAAATAGACCTCATTCAGGGTGCGATCTCGCCATTTCTGCGATTTCGGGATCCGTAACCAAAAGTCAATATTGGATGAAACACAGAAAAAATCCCCACCATAACGGCGGGGATTTTCAATTCCATCTATATGAGATTAGAACATCGGGTTTTCTTCTAAATATTGATAAATGTTGTCGACGAGTTCATCAGGTGTTTCGCCTGGGACGTACTCCCCATTCACTAATGCATAAGGTGATCGGAAGCACTGACCGCAATTCCCGAGACAACCATATTCAATCACATCTAGATTTGGATCGCGTTCAAGGACTTCACGTGCTCTCTGAGATCCATTTGCCAAGTTGCTTACGCAAAATTCGATGATTGGCCTCATTTTCAACCACCCTTTCTTTCCATACTTATCCTACAACCTTAAGAACATACCCGTCAACTTACTTGTTTTCCTGCTGAATCAGAAAGAATGTTGTAGAATTGTCACAATTTCGATATACTAAAAATGACCACGGTCATAAAAGGAGTTGCTGCAACAATGACCCGTAGTAAGAAACGCAATTTAACAGAAGAAAGCATCATAAAAGCAGCACTCGATCTCTTTTACGAAAAAGGATATGCCCATACAAGTGTCAAAGAAATCACAGAGCGAGCCAACATCGCGAAAGGGACGTTTTTTAATTATTTCCCTACTAAAGAAGACCTCATGCAACATTTTGCAAAAGAAAGGCTACATACACTGAGTATTTTTCTCGGGAAAGGGTATATATTATCCCAGCCTTTCCATAAACAAATGGAAGTGATGATCGGTCATCTGTTGACTTATTATGATCTTGATTCCGACTTCACAAAGGACTTATGGGGAACAGTCATCCGTGATGAAAGCCCTTTAATCGAATGTTGGATGCTGATCTTAGAAAGAGCGAGCATTAGAGGAGAAATACGTGCACAGTTGGATTTGAATACGTGTGCACATATTTGCAACAGTCATTTCCATTATGTCTTATCGACTTCATCCAAGACCGACACCAAGGAATCGCTCATACGACGTGTCATGACATTAATGGAATTAAGCATACAAGGACTTCAAGAAAAAAGGGGAAATGCTGGAATGAAAAAGCTGGTCATCTTAGGTGCTGGATACGGTGGAATGAAGATTTTACATGGATTGTTAGATTCATCTGACCTTCCTGAAGATATTCAAATCACCCTTGTGGATCGACTTCCATACCATTGCTTGAAGACAGAGTATTATGCACTGGCAGCTGGAACCGTATCGGATCACCATATTCGTGTACAGTTCCCAGAAGATTCACGTGTCATCGTTAAATATGGAGAAGTCTCAGAAATCGATTTAGAAAACAAAGCCATCCATTTTGAAAAAGAAGAGTCGATTGATTACGACGATCTGATCATCGGATTAGGCTGTGAAGATAAATATCACGGTGTACCAGGTGCTCCTGAAAACACACTCAGCATCCAGACGATCGATAAGTCCCGTGAAACCTACCAACATTTGAACAACCTGCCACCAAAAGCGGTTGTCGGTGTTGTCGGTGGCGGATTGAGCGGGGTTGAACTCGCAAGTGAGCTTCGGGAAAGCCGTCCGGATCTGACCATCAAATTATTTGATCGCGGGGAAACGATCCTTTCTACGTTCCCGAAACGCTTAAGCAACTACGTTCAGAAATGGTTCATCGACCATGGTGTAGAAGTCGTCAACCACTCCAACATCACTAAAGTGGAGCCAAATATTCTCTACAATAAAGATGAGCCGGTTGAGTGCGATGCGATCGTTTGGACGGCAGGCATTCAGCCAAACCGTATTGTCCGTAATATGGAAGTGGAAAAAGATGATTCCGGACGCATCGTCTTATCACCTCATCACCACCTTCCGAATGACAAGCATGTCTTTGTTGTCGGAGATTGCGCGAGCCTCCCTCATGCACCAAGTGCACAGCTTGCAGAAGGTCAAGGCGATCAGATCGTTGAAGTCTTGCTAAAACTTTGGAAAGATGAGCCGCTAGGGGATCTACCAAAGATCAAGCTGAAAGGTGTTCTTGGCTCCCTTGGTAAAAAACACGGTTTCGGAATGATGAAAGGAACTGCATTGACCGGACGCGTGCCACGCTTATTGAAATCAGGAATCCTATGGATGTACAAATACCACTCGAATTGAACAAATGGAAAGCATTCCAGCGAATGGAATGCTTTTTCTATTATTATTTAGCTATCTCTAATTGAGAATGGATTCGGCATGCTGATCAAGCAGGCTGTACTCGCTTTCTTATCATGAAAAATGGCTCTTTCGAAGGAATTTGGATTGTGCTACGATAAAAACAAAGAATTATCAGCTATTAACAATAGCAATTTTTATTAAAAATGATTATAATAAAGGATAGAAAGGGGTAGATAAGAATGCGTGAACAAGTCGAAGAGGTTTTAGATAAATTACGACCTTTCCTTCTTCGTGACGGTGGAGACGTTGAGTTGGTTGACATTGAAGACGGAATCGTAAAAGTTCGTTTAATGGGAGCATGCGGAAGCTGCCCTAGTTCAACGATTACGCTTAAAGCAGGAATCGAGCGTGCACTACTTGAAGAAGTGCCAGGCGTAACGGAATTAGAACAAGTATTCTAAAACGATATAAATGATATTAGAAAAGAGCGGAACAATTATCCGCTCTTTTTTTGTACCCTATTTTCCGTTTACAGCTGCTTCTGGCTTGTCTCCTTGTAACACAGCTCGGATGTTCCGAGCTGTCAGACGGCACATTTCCATACGTGTTTCAATGCTTGCACTTCCGATATGCGGGAGGCAAACGACATTCGGAAATTTCAAAAACGGATGATTGTCTGGAATCGGTTCTTGTTCAAAAACGTCGAGTCCAGCTCCTGCAATCTGTTTCTCCTCAATCGCCTGGACGAGATCCTCTTCTACGACAGAACCTCCACGACCTGCATTCACAAATATCGAAGACTCTTTCATCTTACTGAACACTTCCGCATTGAACATCCCTTCCGTTTCGGACGTTAGTGGTGTCAGATTCACCACGAAATCAGACGTTTCTATGAGCTCATCAAAGGAAACATACTTTGCCCCAAGTTCTTGCTCTGCTTTTTCATTGCGTGAACGGTTATGGTACTGGATGTTCATTTCAAATCCAGTCGAACGTTTGGCAAGCGTTTCACCGATTCTTCCCATTCCTACGATACCGATCGTCTTGTGGTGGATATCATGTCCCGCCATGAGAAGAGGACTCCAATTCACCCAATATCCTTTCTCGATGTACCTTTCTGCTTCTGTTAAACGCCTCGCTGTTGCCATCAGCAAAGCAAAGGTCAAATCTGCTGTGGTGTCTGTCAAAACATCTGGTGTGTTACAAATGGTCACACAATATTCAGTTGCTGCTTCAACATCAATGTTATCGTATCCAACGGCAAGATTTCCGACGACTTTCAAGTGAGGAGCTTTTGACAGCAATTCACGGTCGATCTGATCGGATAACATCGTATAAAGTGCGGTCGCTTGAGCCGCTTCTTCTAGTAAAATCTCTCGCGGAACCGGTTCGTCTTCATAATCCCACATTTTCACATCAGCTACTTGGCGAATCGGTTCAATCGTTTCTTCTGGAACTTTCCTCGTAATAAAAACGTATGGGTTGTCCATCTTTCACACTCTCCTTATTGATAAGTAACCTATGTACAGCAAGAGGGCGACCGGAATTTCAGCCCACCTCTCGTGCGCTAAAAGACCTTCTCTAAAGGTCACCCTTCCCTGCTTATGACTTTGTTAACCAGCCGACTGGCTCGATATTGACGACTTCTCTTGGAAGAGCACTAATCTTGAAAAAGTTCTTCATGAATGATTCATGATTCTCTTCCACCGATAAGACATATTTTAAGTTGCTCAAAAGCATTGTTTGCTCACTTGAACGGGACGTTTTGTAGTACGTCTCTACAACATCAAAATACGTAGCCGGGAACAGAAGCCTTCCGTATAACAATCGCCATCCCCCGCGTGTGAGCGGTTTTGAACGTGTGTAGTCGTCGAGGAACGTTGAAATGTCATTCGCTCTCGCTTTTTCCGTAACCAGGTATCGGATATATTCTGCCACATCCCTGACTGGATGATCAATGACCAGGTTCGTTGGTAACTTCAAATAAACATGGTGCTCCTGCTTAATTGGAATCCAAGAACCAGCATAAAACCGGTCATGGGTAATCGTATAACTTCCTTCTTCTTGCCCATTTCGATCATATTCATAATCAACGATGTACTGGATCGCATTCTCCGTCAGTCCCTCATAATACGGGAACGAGTCGTAAAAAAGATAATCGAACTCACCCCTCGGACCATTCACACTAATATCCCTGTACCGTTCTTGCAGACTGTCCAACCGGGTCGTCCAGAATTCCACCCATTGGTTATACCGTAACAACTCCTCACTTACATACGGAAATTGTTCACCTGATTGATGGAATTCTGCAAGTTGTTTCCCTATGGATCCTCGTTCTTTTCGCTCCATTTGTGGCAGTTCGAATAGAAGAACATCCCGCCCCTCAACCCGGGAAACCCATCTCCCTCTTTGGTTTGCTACCCAGAGCGGCATGTCTTTTTCACCTTTTTCCATTAAAAAGCGGATGATTGTCTGCATATCCTCGATTTTTTGTTGATGCGCATCCAGGATCGGAACGATGATATAGTAACGGCCCTGGGCACTGAACCCTTCGTATCCCCCAATACGAGTCTGCCGATCTACATAAAGATTGTAATGGTGATATATCTCTCGTTCTAACAATGGTTACACTCCCCTCCCATTTTATAAGTAGTTTATGAAAGAAATGGGTGGAGTGTTTATCATTTACTCGCAATTTTTGATTTTGTTCATAACATAACTTAAACACCATATACTAAGAAAACGCAAATCTCACCAAATCCACTAACAAAGATTGGGGACTCATTTATGTCTGAACACAATACACCAGAACCACAAAGTGAAGTGGAGAAGAAAGCTCGCCAGTTATTGCACGACCGCGGCGTCACAGAAGACCATCTCGCTGAATTGGTCCACTACCTTCAAAGTCAATATCACGAAAACCTCGAACTTGAAACATGCAAAATCAATGTCGACCGTGTCCTAGCGAAACGTGAAGTACAGAATGCCATTCTGACGGGTGTTCAGCTGGACATTCTCGCTGAGCAAAATAAGCTCGAAGAACCTCTACTCCAAATTTTGAAAAAAGATGAAGGCCTCTACGGCGTAGATGAGGTCATCGCCTTATCCATCGTGAACATTTACGGGTCGATCGGTTTTACAAACTATGGTTTTATTGATAAACAAAAACCAGGCATATTAAGAATGTTGAATGATAAATCGACTGGTCAATGTCACACGTTCTTAGATGACATCGTCGGTGCAATTGCAGCGGCAGCCTCAAGTCGTCTAGCCCATAGAGCTAACAATTCGGAGTAGAGTTGATCACTTATCAACTCTACTTCATTGCTTAATATCCCATAAGTGCAACGAGTCAATTGTATGAGTTGGTCTTTCTTCCGGCTTGATATCCTCTACACTCCTTGTCACACCCGTATAAACCAACAAAGTATCGATTCCTGCATTCATCCCTGCCATGATGTCTGTTTGATAATTGTCACCGATCATCAACACTTTTTCCTTTGGTAAGTTCAGCTTCTTCATGGCAAGTTCCATGATGATTGACTCAGGTTTTCCGATAAAAATCGGCTCAACACCGGTAGATACAGCCACCACTGAAGTGATTGCTCCGTTCCCGGGAACGAAGCCTCTGTCTGTTGGAAATGCCACATCTTTATTCGTCGACAATAAGGTCGCTCCTTTCCGAACCGCAAGACAAGCTGTTTCGAGCTTTTGATACGTCAGCCCTCGATCGATTCCCATTACGACATAATCGACGTCTTCAACATCCACCACTTCAAAGCCACTGCTCTTAAGTGCATGTTTCAATCCAAGCTCACCGACCATAAAGACTCTGGCTGAATTTCGCTTCCTTTTTATATAGGCAGCTGTCGCCATTGAAGAAGTGAATACGTGTTCCGGTGATGCGGGCACTCCAAACTTTTGCAGCCGTTCAGTCACCTGTTCAGGTGTATTTGCGGAGTTATTCGTGACGAACAGATAAGGAATACCAGCGTTTTTGAGTCCTTTTACGAATTCAACCGCTTCATGGATCTGCTCCTTCCCCCGGTACATCGTTCCATCTAAATCAATCAGATAACCTTCATATTTCATGGTTGTCTCTTCCTCCTGTTTTCATCTATTCGTAGGATACCACAAGTCATGCCCTATTAACGCAAAGGAAAAAGCCACCTGTTACAGGCAGCTTTACGTGTAAAACAATCTTAATTATCATCCGGAAGAAAGGCAGACACCGGTCCAAGTTCATCTGTCAAATAAGTACGGATCTGTTGAGGAAACGCTTGAAGAGAGGACAGGTTCGTCTGTAGTACATCCAGGAGTTCACCATGATTAACTTTGGTATACGATTGTACCAATTGCTTTCGCAAACCGATTACTTTCTTCAGTTGGACCGCATCATCCGGGGTCACGACTTTTTCATCATCCAAAATATCGATAATATCTTCGTAGCTTCCCGGATCTCTCATGATAAATCCGTCAATCATCTTGTTCCCGACATCCAAAATGGATTCTACCGTCATATGGGCAATCCGCTCTAAAGCGAAGTTGTCTTTTTTCGTGTCTTTGAACGCCTCTTTCTCGAGTGTTTCCATGCATTCTTCCAAAAATGTAAGCAATTCTTCAATTTTCTTTCGATCTACAAAGTACATCACTTTCACCTGACTTTTTTACAACGTTATAAAGATGGAGTCGGAATCAGTCTAGGTCGAGCATAGAAGAAGCCCTGCACCATATGCACACCGTTCCGTTTAATAACGGACGCTTCTTCTGCCGTTTCAATCCCTTCTGCCACGACAAGCGCATTTGCTTCCTTCGCTATATGCAAGAGCCCTTGCAGCATCGATTCCTTCAGTTTGTTTCCATTGATATTTTCAATCAATGAACGGTCCACTTTTATAATATCAGGATGGAGGAAAGAAATCGAATTCAAACTTGCGTACCCTGCTCCTGTATCATCAAGAGCAATGCGAATTTCCCTCTGCCTTAATCCTTCAACAGTGTTAAGGATGTGTGGATAGCGATCAATGGATTCCCTCTCTGTGATCTCAAAAACAATTCTAGAAGGATCGATTTCAGGATACTCTTCCAAAATCGCATTCACGTCCTCAACGAAATGTTCGTGTGCAATCGTCATCGGAGTGACATTGATGAAAAGCGTCTCTTGCCCTCTCATCTGGCGGAGTGCTTTTTTTACAACGAGAAGCTCCAATGGATATAACATGTTCGTTTGGCGGGCCATCGTAAATAGCTGCAACGGATTTTCATAAATCGTGCCTTCCGGACCGCGAGTCAGCACTTCCCAAGCGGAAACTTCCATCACATCGATATCCAAAATCGGTTGTGAATATAGGGTGATGTTCTCGCGCTTGATGATATCCTTGATTTCGTGGACCATCAAATTGTACTTCCCACCCAGGCCTTTTTTCGCCATGACGAGTGCTTTCTGATAGGCACTCAAAAAAGAATGGAACGGGCTATCCGATTGGGAGTCCATCACCATGTAACCTGTCAAAAAGCTATCCTGGTCTTCTTCGTTATAGGCAAAGAAATGGGTATTGATGTTTTTCTTTATTTCATCTATGTAGTATTCGATTTGACTAATAGCATTTTGTTCTTTGTCTATCGAAAGACAAAGTACGATGTCATCTCCCCAATACTGCTGTAAAAAGAGAATTTCTTTGTCTTCGACGATTTCACAAACCGCTTTTTTGAAGTGATGTCGAATATCCTTTTCAAACTGTTCCACATAAACACGACCAAATTGTTCAATCTGATGTTTATAGGTTTGCACATCAAAGACAATAACAGCTGTTGTCTTATTTCGTCGATACGCTTCGCTCAAAATCGGTTTGACTGGGTTTCTCACCCAGAAATGCGGAGGAAAGAATCGAAGGCTATGATTTGTCGAAAAAAGGTGCTTACATAACAGAAGCAAGTCTTTCAGTTGATCGTTCACTCAATAATCACCTCGAAGTGACACCAATGTGCTACTATTGTACCATAGATATATTTGAAAATTCCCACTATCACAGAAATATTTTTATATTCGACATTTCCTGTTATCATAAAGGGAGCTTAATGTCATACAAATCGTTCTTTCAGCTGATTTAGTATAGAACATTCCAGGATATTTTACACTAAGGGGGAAGAGGATGGATCGTGAATTAGCTTTAGAAATTGTTAGGGTGACAGAATCTGCAGCGCTTGCATCGGCTCAATGGATGGGAAGAGGTTTGAAAAATGAGGCTGATCATGCTGCAACAACTGCCATGAGAGCCATGTTCGATTCCGTCAATATGAAAGGTACTGTCGTAATCGGGGAAGGTGAACTGGATGAAGCACCGATGCTTTATATCGGTGAAGAGCTCGGGACAGGCCATGGTCCCGATGTGGATATCGCCGTCGATCCGTTAGAAGGAACGAATATTGTGGCGAAAGGACATCCGAATGCAATGGCAGTCATCGCCATCGCTGACCGCGGCAGCCTACTGCACGCACCGGACATGTACATGGATAAGCTTGTTGTCGGTAAAGCTGCTGCCGGAAAAGTGAGCCTCCTCGATCCGATTGAAAAAACGATGGATATCGTTGCAGAAGCGAACAACAAACGAATGCATGACCTGACAGTAATCATCCAGGAACGTCTGAGACACGACGAGCTTGTTAGACGTATTCGAGAAAAAGGCGCGCGTGTTAAACTATTTGGAGATGGTGATGTCGGAGCCGCGATTGCAGCTGCTATGCCGAACACTGGTATTGATTTATTTGTCGGAAAAGGTGGGGCTCCTGAAGGTGTCATTTCAGCAGCAGCCATCAAATGTCTCGGTGGTGACATGCAAGCGAGGCTCGTACCTGATAATGATGCGGAACGTGAACGCTGCATCCGAATGGGGTTAGAAGATCCTTCACAGCTTCTATTCTTGGATGACCTTGTCCGTGGAGATGACGCGATCTTTGCAGCAACAGGCGTAAGCAGCGGTGAGCTTCTGGAAGGTGTAAGATTCTTATCCGGTGACCAGGTTGAGACGGATTCGATCGTCATGAGAGCGAAAACGAAAACGATTCGCTCCATTAAAGCACAACACCATTTGGATCATAAACCAAACCTAGTGATGGAATAGGAGGAAACGATATGACTGAACGTTTTTATCTATATGATGATACAGAAGAGACCAAAACGCGCTTCGTCAGCTTTATGGGCGAAAATCAACGCTTTGACCTTGCGATTACGAAGACTGATCGCCATTACGGAAAACCACTTGTTCTCGATATTCAAGGTGGTAAATTCGCCATCATCGGGCCTGACGATTTGGAAGAAGAAGGCTATATCGAGCACGCCTTCAGCTTGAATGAAGAAGATGCACAAGAACTACGCGAGTTTTTAGCAGAAGAAGTGCTATCCTAATATTGAAAGGACTCATGTTGACCATGAGTCCTTCATTTTGTCATTTTCCAGATTTCGAGGACGTTAGGAGCCTTTTTGTGTCCCCCATTTTGCGTCTCCCTCGATTTGAAGGACACTAAGAGCAGCTTTCTGTCCCTCATTTTGTTTTTTCACCGATTTGAAGGACACTAAGAGCCCTTTACTGTCCTCCATTTTGTGATTTTACCGATTTGGAGGACACTAAGAATTTTTATCCGAGGACCATCACTCCAATCAGGTCGTTTCGTCGTAAATCTCCCTATATCTGTCAACATAATGGTAAGCTTTTGCTACTGTAAGCACCACTTGTTCTGGGCAATCTAAAAATGGATAGGAAAAACCTATCCCAAATGCCGAGAAGGAGTGGTGTCCTTTGGCAAGAGGTTATAATGGGTATCGAAAAGAAGCCGAGCAGTATACGGATTTCTCGAATGTCGAGACGATGCACCGGTACGTTTTACCAGAGGACTTACCAGAGGGACCTTATGGCTCTCCAGAAAACCGTTCTCTTGGTAAATCGACGCCGTTTGATGAAGATCAACGATACTATAGTGCCTTCAACTATGAGTTCAAAAATCTTCATCAAGATATTCCACGGCAATTTCCTGGTGCCCATCCAACTCATGATGATCCAAACCGCAACGAAGAGCCGCCATACGGTCTAAGTTAAGCGGTGATCACGAAGCACTCCTTATCGAAATAAAAAGGGACTGACTTTTTTAGTCAGCTCCCTTTTTCCGATTTATGAGCAACTTTTTCTTTTTGCTTTTTAGAAGATGAGTTCGAGTCTTTATTCTGGCCTTTGCTCTTCACTTTTTTCACGATGAAATAAGCACAGCCGAAATTACAGAATTCCAATAAGTATTCCGGAGCTGCACTGATCTTCGTTTCGTGATTGGCTTTATCATGATGATCTTCAAAAAAACCTCGGAGGCGCAATTGATTGTATCCCCAATCACCTACAATGTAATCATATTTATGTAAGATTTCACTGTATCGAGATGTAAATTCTTCCTCATTCCAACCATCCCGAAAATTCTCTAGGACTTCATAATGGTTCCCATTTACGCAAACCAATTTCATCACTCCATTTCACACTTCCTATTTTACCATGTTTTCGGTTCCATTGCCTACGTTCTCTCTGCATAACCACTCCTTATCCAGCAGATTCTATACATAGGAGGTGAATGAACTTGAAAAATTTCATCATAGCTGGATTGACATGTACCCTTCTCATCCTACCTGCATGCGGGATGGATAAAGGGGATTATGACGGAGCAAACGGGAATGGGCTGAATGCGACAATGGACGCTCGAGATAGAGCTGGTACTCCAGGAAAAACACCTGCAGATGCGATGAATGATTTCGGATATACCCGTATCCAAAGCCCAAGTGACGAGAGACGTCCATTGGCACAAGCACCTCAAATCGATAAGAAGCAGCTATCCGATATCATTTCCAGTTTGATCATGCAATCCCCGCAAATCAATGATACAGCAACACTCGTTACGAGTGATAAAGTACTTATTGTCTATGAGGCCAAAACGGACGATCGGAATAAAACAGCGGACATGGTCAAGAAGAATGCCCTTTCTGTTGTACCACGTTGGTTCAAGGTCTATGTTTCAGATGATACCACTCTTTTTGAATACATTGAACGTTACAAGAATTTGGATGAAACGACTCTACATGTGAAAAACAGCATAGACAGCCTTGTCATGGAAATGAAAAAATCCCCTCAAGGTGAAAAAATGAGTGGATATGAAGGCGAAGAAGGACAAGATGACACGGATATGGGGATACGTAACCAAAAAGGGAAAATGAAGTAATTGTTGATTTCATTTGGGATGAACCAAAAAAAGGTTGAACCGTCTAATCCGGTTCAACCTTTCACTTAATTATTGAGCACCTTGTTGTCGTTGCTTGGATGCTGCATTTACTTGTTCGTCTGCGTGATAAGAAGAACGTACCAATGGTCCAGCTTCACAGTGGCTGAATCCTTTGGACATTGCGATCTCTCTCAATTCTTCAAATTCATCTGGATGGTAGTACTTCTGTACTTTCAAGTGCTTTTTCGTAGGTTGCAGGTATTGACCGATCGTCATGATATCAACATGGTTCGCGCGCAGGTCGTCCATCGTTTGAATGATTTCTTCTTTCGTTTCCCCAAGACCAACCATAATACTTGATTTGGTCGGGATGTCAGGCTGCATTTCTTTTGCTCGACGTAGGAATTCCAATGAACGGTCGTATTTTGCACGAGCACGGACTCTTGGCGTCAGACGTTCAACCGTTTCAATATTATGGTTCAAAATGTCTGGACGAGCATCCATCAATGTTTTCAAGTTCTCATATTTCCCCATCATGTCAGAAGGCAATACTTCTACTGTACAGAATGGATTTGCACGTCGAACGGCACGGACTGTCTCTGCATAGACTCCAGATCCACCGTCTTTCAAGTCGTCACGGGCAACTGCAGTGATAACAGCGTGCTTAAGTCCCATTAATCGCACTGAATCTGCTACACGTTCAGGTTCTTTAAGGTCTAGTTCGTTCGGCAATCCTGTCTTGACTGCACAGAAACGACAAGCACGAGTACATACATCTCCAAGAATCATGAATGTAGCAGTCTTGCGTTCTGCCCAGCATTCATGGATGTTCGGACAACGCGCCTCTTCACATACTGTATGTAGATTGTTCTCGCGCATCATCTTCTTGAGACCTGTATAGTTATCGTTTGTATTTAATTTGATCTTCAGCCACTCAGGCTTACGAATGTGTTCTTCCTTTTTTGCCATCTTACTCACTCCATCGTTGGATTCGTATTACCGGCATGAAGTTCCTACTACTCCCATGCGATAATCCAATTCTTTATTACTGTATCATATTGCGCAAACAAGTTCCATCATCTGCGCCGACAAGCAACTTTTCCAACATTTGAGAATCATCATTTGCCTCATTCAATACAAACTAACATTATGATAAAGAAAAACGTGCAAAAGATACAGGAAAGGACTGAATTCCCTGTATGAAAAGACTCGTACTCACCATTATTTTCATTATAGGATTCGGAATATGTATTGAAGAAACCCATGCAAAGACCACATATCAAAAAGAAGATGTAGCCAGATACGCCCTTTATCATAAAATGGAGGCGTTAACATCCATCCCCTGGTATTACCTAGCGTCTGTCGATCAATATGAGCGATCAATCCGACGAGCTCAAAGGGACCTTCCTGAAGAAGAAGGATTAATCGGCATTTACTACTCCCCTATACAGTGGGCAGGACCATTGAATCCTAATTTGGATGATATAAACGCATCCACCATATCTCTGTTCGGAGGTATCGGATTGGATGGAAACAATGATGGGGTTGCAGATCGTAACAATGATGAAGATTTATTATACACATTTGCAAATTACCTGCAGTCGTATGGATTTGACGAGGAAAACATCAAAATCGGTCTATGGGATTATTATCACAGGGATAAAACTGTCGACATCATTATGGGAATCTCAAAAGTCTATAAAGAATTCCAAACGCTCAGTCTCAATGATCGAGCTTTTCCAGTGCCTATTCGCTCCAATTACAGCTACAGGAATACATGGGGCGATCGACGTGGTTTTGGTGGTCTGCGGATTCATGAAGGGACGGACATCTTTGCGAACTATGGTGTTCCTGTCCAGGCGACGACCTATGGAATTGTTGAAATGAAAGGCTGGAATCGATTTGGCGGGTGGCGAATCGGCATACGTGATCTGAACAATGTATATCATTATTTCGCCCATCTGAATGGATTCGAGAAAGGGATTGGGAAAGGATCAGTTGTAAAACCTGGCCAAATTATCGGATATGTCGGAAGTTCCGGTTATGGACCAC
Source organism: Rossellomorea aquimaris (assembly GCA_020524245.1). Classification (GTDB taxonomy): domain Bacteria; phylum Bacillota; class Bacilli; order Bacillales; family Fictibacillaceae; genus Pseudalkalibacillus. The sequence continues at coordinate 856,528 of JAIVLN010000001.1, forward strand.
CTGGAACCCAAGGGAAATTCCCCCCTCACCTTCATTATGGAATGTACCGGGATAATGGATATAACGAATGGTCTTTCGATCCATATCCGTATTTGAAAGCATGGGAAAGACAAGACCGTATCAAAAGTAAAAAAGGATGAGCTGACAATCCAGCTCATCCTTTCCTTTATTTCTTGTTTTGTTTTGCAACTTTAACGGCGTTGCCAATACTAAGAGCAAGTCCACCCCAAATAATGACGGCGCCAATGATGAACATGACAATTGCTGATCCTTCCATATTAGCTTACCTCCTTATTTTCAGCATGAATATCTGTATTCCAGCGACGTGCTGCAAATAAGAATCCAGCGACAAGGGTCAACCCTAGTGCTACCCATCCATACGTAACTAGGAATGAAATCGGATAACCTCCATATGGTTCAATAATATCCGTGTACACGTTCTTGATCATCATGAATCCAAGTAGTAGTGGCGTGATGACCGTCAAACAGATTACCCACCAGCTGCCTAAACGGATATCCGATAATTCGTTTGCATGACCTTGTAGAGTCTTGACCTTACGGAATGCCCATGCAATCAAGATGACCTCTACGAGTCCGGATAAGCCGACACCCATCGATAATACGAAGTGGTCGACAACATCCAATAGGTAAAGTCCGCCTTTTGTTGCATACAAGATGGAAATCAATGCAGAAAGCCCTCCACCAATTGCAACAGCTTTCGTACGAGAAATATTGAACTTATCCTGGAAACCAGCGATATACGTTTCACTGATGGAAACGAGTGATGACAGCCCAGCAAGAACAAGTGATGTAAAGAATAAGAATCCAAACAATTCATTAAATGCTGGCATTTCATTGATAATGGCTGGGAAGACAGCGAATGCTAGTCCAACACCATCTGCTGCAACCTCACTGATGTCGACACCTGATGCTTTTGCCATGAATCCAAGGGCACTGAATACCCCAATCCCGGCAAGCAACTCGAAACTGGAGTTACTGAAACCAGTGATAAATGCGTTGTTCGTCAAATCCGATTTCTTCGGAAGGTAACTGGAGTACGTAATCATGATAGCGAATGCAATGGAAAGACTAAAGAAAATCTGCCCGTAGGCGTCAATCCAGACTTTCGAATCACCGATTCTGCTCCAATCCGGCTTAAACAACGCGTTCAGACCGATTGCTGCTCCATCCAATGTCAGAGCACGGATGACGATGATCATGAATAAAACGACAAGTGCCGGAATGAAAATTCTATTCGCAGCTTCAATCCCCTTCTTGACACCTTTGAATAATACGCCAAGAGTAATGACCCAGACAATAATTAATGGAATAAAGACATTCGGTACAATTCCGCCGAGTGTACCAATTTCTGTATCTGCAGCTCCTAGATAGTCACCCATCAAGAATCCACCTGTATCGTCTCCCCAAGATAACTTGAAAGAGAAGAATGCATAGGCTAACGCCCAACCGATGATTACCGCATAATACGTAGAAATAACGAATGAAATAAGGACTTGCCACCAACCTAACCATTCCGCTTTCTTATTAATACGCGCAAATGTCAACGGTGATGAACCACGGTACTTGTGTCCCATTGTGAATTCAAGAATTAAGATCGGAATACCTGCAGTAAGCAAGGCAATCAAATACGGTAGGAAAAATGCCCCACCACCATCTGCATAGGCAATGTACGGGAAACGCCAGATGTTTCCGAGACCAATTGCAGATCCGACGGCAGCCAGAATAAAGCCTGCTCTTGTTCCCCATTGTGCTCTGTTCTCCATGAATGCTCCCCCATTCTCCCTGTTTTTTTAGACTAAAGTTATTAGTATAAAACTTTAGTTTTTTCTGACTATTTCGTCTATAAGTATAGCGATTCATATATGGCATGTCAAAGAATTTTCAAAAAAATTAGTGATATCTATCTACATTAAAAGAACCAAATTTTAGTATGAAAATACTACACAAGTTTACTTTTTTTCACTCTAATCCAGAACTTGATGTGAGGTTTTCTTACATGAACAGAAATTTTACACTTGATTTTCTGAAAATTTGCTATATTATTGAGTATAAATTAAATTTAATGTTAGGTTTCCTAACATGAAGGGAGCGTCACATGAAAAAAATTGAAGCGATCATTCGTCCAGAGCAATTCCAACAACTGCGCATCAAGCTTCTAGAAATTGGTATTGACGGTTTGACCGTATACGAAGCTGCAGGATGTGGAAAGCAACGGAAAAAGCAAGGTGTTTTTCGGGGGAATCCTTTCGAATTGCAACTTGAACCGAAAGTGAAAGTGGAAATGGTGATCCGAAAATCGTTATATGAACAAACCATCCAAGTCATTATTGAGGCATGCTCTACAGGCCAGGTCGGGGACGGAAAAATTTTCGTTTCAGACGTAGAGGACGTCTACCGGATTCGCACTGGAGAAAATGGAACACAAGCGATTATTTAATTTAGAGAGGATTGAATGAATCTTGAAGAAAAAAATCGTATTGTCAGCTTTCTTGTTCAGTAGTTTGCCAACTGTTACCTTTGCCGCTGAAACAGAGTCCATTCCAAGCATCATCCAATCCATCGACATGATGTGGGTCATGGTCGCAACTTTCCTCGTCTTCTTCATGCATGCAGGATTTGCTATGGTAGAGACCGGTTTTACAAGGTCTAAAAACGCACTCAATATTTTAATGAAGAATTTCCTCACAATGGCACTTGGAGCCGTGCTGTACTTCGCAATCGGATATGGCATCATGTTCGGAGATTCTATAAGCGGTATTATTGGAAGCTCGCATTTCTTCTTATTAAATGCGGAGAGTGATATCGGTTTCTTCGTCTTCCAGGCTGTATTTGCCGCAACGTGTGCGACGATTATATCTGGTGCAGTAGCCGAACGGATGAAGTTAAGCTCTTATTTACTCCTTACAGTGAGCATGGTTGCTTTCATTTATCCAATCGTCGGACATTGGGTTTGGGGAGGCGGATGGCTTGCGGAGCTTGGGTTCATTGACTTTGCAGGTTCTACAGTCGTTCACTTGACCGGCGCGACTGGGGCAATTGTCGCAGTCTTACTGTTAGGGGGACGCCTCGGAAAATATGGAGACGGTCGAGTCAACGTCATCCCTGGCCACAACATCCCTCTAGGAGCTCTCGGAGTCTTCATTTTATGGTTCGGATGGTTCGGTTTCAACGCTGGTAGTAGCCTCTCAGCTGATTCAGAACTGGTACCAATGGTCGTCTCAACCACTCTCCTTTCCGCTTCTGCAGGTGTCATATCAAGTGCGATCTATTCTTATATGAAGTTTAAGCAAATGGACGCAACACTGACGTTGAATGGAGCTTTAGGAGGCCTTGTCGGAATCACGGCAGGTACAGCGAATGTATCCCTCTTCGGTGCACTTTTCATCGGATTTGTCGCCGGGATCCTCTTGATTGAGGCGGTGCCATTCATTGATCAAAAACTGAAGCTCGACGATCCTGTCGGCGCCATTGCCGTCCATGGCATTTGCGGTATTTGGGGGACGATCGCAGTCGGCCTCTTCGCATTGGAAGGTGGCTTGTTTTACGGCGGCGGGCTCTCGTTACTGGCCATCCAATTCACTGGTGTGGCAGCTGTCATCCTTTGGACTTTCGTTATTTCTTTCATGGCGTTAAAATTGATTGCACTCCCCGCTGGAATCCGTGTTACTGCAGAAGAAGAGATTCAGGGACTCGACTTTAGTGAACATGGTTCAACCGCTTACGATACAAAAGGAGAATCGTTCGGTCCTGCAAACAGTCAGCCAACCTTCGGCTATGGGCTCGTTAATCGATTGAACTCACTTGAAGCCCCACAAAAACAGAACTCGTAAACGTGAAAAAAACCTGAGCCGTTGCTTAAAACGACTCAGGTTTTCCTTATGATCTCCACTATTTTTCCATTGGAGCATCCACTTTAACGGCGCTCATATTTCGAAGGATAAGAGCAACTCCTACCATCAAGGCGATTGAGATCACCAGGGATAGAGCAATGCTTTGTGTGAATCCTAAAATTAAGAAGCCGATTGAACTGATGATCGCTGCCAGAATAGCATATGGCAGTTGCGTCATCACGTGGTCGATGTGATTACTCCCTGCACCTGTGGATGACAAAATGGTTGTATCGGAAATCGGTGAACAGTGGTCACCGAACACGGATCCAGCTAGAACTGCCGCAAGTACTGGAAGTAGGTACGTAATATCTGTCGCTGCAGCAATCTCACCAGCAATTGGGAGCATGACACCGAACGTGCCCCATGACGTTCCAGTCGCGAATGCCATGATTCCAGCAATCAAGAACAATAGGACAGGTAAGAATGCCAGGTTGATATTGCCATCAACGATACCAGCAAGATATTTACCTGTGCCGATCTCATCGATGATTGCAACAATCACCCATGCAAAAATCAAAATATAGATAGCCGGAAGCATGGACTGGATACCTTTCCAGATTCCGATACCGAAATGCTTACCAGGCAGTTGTTTCATCAAGAACAGGACGACGGTTACGGCCAAACCGAACAATCCGCCATATACAAGGGACTTCGCCACGTCTGTGTTTTCAAACATGGAAAGCAATGTTACATCTCCATCAGTCGCTTGGGCACCTGTGTACAGCATTGCTGCAACCGTCCCGACGATGAGGGCGATGATTGGCCAGATCAAGTCACCGACTTTTCCTCGATCACTTTCAGGCAGTCCAGTCTGCTCTCCAGGAACAGCCTTGTTATCAGGATCTAACACTTGCCCTTCATTAATCGCTCGTTCTTCATGCGTCTTCATTGAGAAGAGGTTGATGTTGAAAAGAGCAGTCGCAAATACGAGAAGCAACGCAGCGAGCGCATAAATATTCATCGGTATCATTCTGATGAATGCCTCTAATGCTCCATAATCCGCAACTTCATGTGTAGCAAGAATACTCCCGATCAACCCGATGATGTACGCTCCCCAGCTTGATACAGGAGAGATGACACAGACTGGCGCAGCTGTGGAATCAATATAGTATGCAAGCTTGGCGCGTGAGATGCGATGCCGATCCGTCAATGGACGACTGACGTTTCCGACCGCAAGTGAGTTGAAGTAGTCATCAATAAAGATGATGATGCCGAGCACGATCGTCAGAATTTGAGCTCCTACGCGTGTCTTCACTCTCTTGATCGCCCATTCTCCGAATGCACGGCTTCCACCTGCTATCGCAATCAGTGATGTCATGATGCCTAATAAGAGTAAGAACAATAAGATGAAGACATTCCAAGTGTTCACTTCCCAGGCACCTGCATCGTTCTGGACGACGAACAGACTTCTCAGGATTTCAAAGATTTTCATACCACTAGCGACAATATCAAAATTGTTCAACATAAGTGCACCAACGACAATGCCTGTCCCAAGTGACAACAGCACCCGTCTAGTCAACGCAACCATTAAGAGTGCCAACAATGGTGGTATAAGTGAGTATATTGTATTTTCCATTGGTTCGATGTTCCTCCTTAGTTTATATATAAATAAGTCAGAATCGATGTAACAACCGGTTTCATTTTTTAAGTAAAATAAAAAAGGTAACGATAGATAGAAAATAACCTATCGTTACCTTTGTAACGGTTATCCCCCATCGATCACGTAGTTCTCCACTATTCCATCTTTCCCGAATAGTGACAGTGCTACACCTGTTCGGTGCAACCCCAACCAGTCATTCATTGACAATCGTAACTGGTTTCGGCAATGAACCCTTTCGCTGATGATCATTGATGTCATACTCCCATCAGGCTACTCTTGTTCCTTGCTCCACTACCTCATCGGATGATAAGGTTTATGATATTATTTTTGCGCCATGTAATATTATAATAGAATTCCTATAATAATACAAGGGCTTCTCCTTTAAGTCGTTTATTCTGGCTTTTTTTCCCCTTCATTAGATTTGATGCTTTCTTTAATTGGCATTGAAGGTAGTAAATGTCCACCTGGTCCATAATAATACGGTACTTCGCCAGGTATGAAGTGGGACAGTAGCATGATGTTCGTCTTGATTTCCTTTTCTTCTGTCTGGAATGGGACGACGACTTGCACCTTGACGACCACATGGATCCATCCTCTTAGTTTCGTATTATTGATTCCTGATGTTTCAGTCTCTTCAACCCAATCTGTTTGCACACTTCCGATCACACGGAAGCGGACCGGAATACTCGGCCCCAAGTTGGCTAGTAAAGAGTTGTTTGTGGCTCGACCGAGCGGAATCTCGGTGACAATACCTGCCTGCTGTTCATTTTCACGTTCCACATCGACATCAGCAAATCGGTAAAAATCTGGTTTCTTGCCTTGTTCAATTTGTTCTAAAAGCATTTGTACATTGGCAGTCGCAAGGGCTTGAATTTCATTGACTACCTGTGGATTTGTGGTCACACCTACTAAATTTCCATCGTTATCTTGGATGTTCACGATTAAGTTATCTAGTTTTCCAGAGTCTACGATCCGGTTTTTTACAGCACTCTGTATCGCCAATTGCGCGATATCCTCCGTTTCAGTTTCGGCTATTTTCATGAGCGCAGGTTGAATGCCCCGATCGACGAGCCATAAGGCCTGGGCGGTCAACAAGATGAAGATGATAAACGAAATGATGAAGACATATTGAAAAGGCAATGGACCTCTTGCACGAGCCCGCCTTCGAATCCGCCACATAAAAATACCCCCTATCTATTGCTATATGTATGCAATGAACGGGGGTTGTATCGCTATTATTTTCAAAGGGAACATCATCATTGAGCCATTTTAAGCAAGGCTTCTCGACCTGTGGTACCAACCGTGATGCCCATCGCTTCTGCTTCGAGTGTGACTGACTCTAATGGAGCATCCAGCAATTGATCCAGCGTTCGAACGCCTACCGCTCGACCAGCAATGATTTTGCGCTCTGCTAATTTTTCGTTGAGTAGGCCAACATCAAGTGCACCGCACATGATATAGCCTTTGTCGTTACTGATGGACATGAAATTCGTTTTCGGTAATGCTATGGTTACTCCAGTAAACATATGCCCCTCAATTTCAATCGGGGTGACGGTAATCATCTTCCTCACGCTCCTTTTCCTTACTATGAATATGTCATAGTAGAAAAAAGCGTGTTGGCGCTTTGCCTATCTTTCAAGGGTTTTTAATTTCCAGGCGATCACGTCTCGAAGCATTTCGGGCAGGTAGTACGATTTTTGCTCCGCATATGCAACAGAAGGCAATAATCGCCCGAACGTAAACATGTCTACCGTCCCAATCGTATATATTCTCTCTTGATCAAGCGGCTCCCCATTAATCAGGATCCTCCGAACGTGATATTCGCCGTCTTCCATCATCTGTCCTTCCGTTTCTACACCGTCAAAAATCATCTGCCCGATCACTTTTCCACGGAATCCTAATCCTTTGATTTCAAGATTGACCAGCTCTTTCGTCATAGCTTGATGGATCATTTCTTTCAAGTACTCTCCTTTTAAAAGGAGCTTGCACGGGTTGATCGGATGAGGACATACCCTGTGGAGATCCCCCTTCGTAACTGGACCTTTCCCCAAAGGTTCTAGTAGAAGTCCGGCATTAATCATCCCAATTTCAGCATCACACCATTCACGGATCGTTTCGGCAAGCAACTTTGAGAAAGGGGATTTTTTGAACCATTCCAGTTCTAGCGGCTCATCAAGAATAGCGACCACCTCATGAAGGTTTTCTCTTGCTGATTCCTTTAGCCGGTCGAGAAGCTGCTCACTTTCTTCATCTCGTGCTTGGTTTCGAACGTCGAATACTTCCGCTTTTATATGATCGATTTTCCGTTCTTCTTCATTCCAATTGATTTCCATATGACCAACATAGAGACCGAATTTACCTGCCTGACCGATTGTTACACCTTTCGTTGAGCGTATGCCCTCAGGTAGAACATGATGGGTGTGGGACCCGAGGATGATGTCCAATTCCTCGACTTCCTCAGCCAATTGTTTGTCCGCTTCCAAACCGAGATGGGAAAGGAGAATGAGAAGATCAACCTCTCCTCTCACCTCTTCAGCAAATTGTTTGATCGTGTCGTAAGGATCCAGTACATCCCAATCCAACAATTCATAATACGCTTTGAATGGTGCCGTAGCAGCAATGACACCGATCTTCAACCCATTCGGCAACGTGTGAATGTCATATGGCTTTGCCCAGTGTGGCTGTTCCCCATTTTTGTTTTTCAAATTCCCAAGAACGACTTGGAAGTTCGCATCCTTATATAGAGCATCAAGTTGTTCCTTCGAAAACGTGATGCCTTCGTTGTTTCCGATCGTCGCGTTTAAGAAACCAGCTTCATTCATGAGCTGCACATTCCCTTGACCGTCCGTACCTTCGGTCACTGGATGCACCCGGTCGGCATGATCGCCGATGTCGAACCGAATCACATGCTCACCGTTCTGGTCATGAATCCGTTGCTGTTGCTTAAGAAAGCCCATGATTTTCGGCCACTGTTCAAGATGGCTATGTAAGTCATTCGTATGATACAGATGGAGCTTCATGCGGCTCATTGTACCATCTCCTTTGATGATTCTATTAAAATAATTAGAACAGATCGAGCTGTCTCGGTGCAAGTCCTTCATAATCGATACCAAGTAGGTCAATCATCTGCTTGGCATTATCTGCAGCGTCCCCACCTGAGTTGTTGTTAAAAAGAACCGTCAAATCGTGCCCTGGTTTATGGAGCTCGAGAAGCTTCTCTTTCCATTCTATGAGCTCATCCTCAGAATAACGATAAAGATATCGGACATCCCGCCAATCTTGGTTGCTCTTGCCTTTCTTTTGCCAACCATGAACATTCCGACCATGAAACCGAATCAGCGTTTGTTCCGGATGAGTTGGTTCAAGTACTGTAGGTACAGAGCCGGCACCAGCTTGTGGCTCATCACAAATACTGTGGATCCAGCCTTCTTCTTTCATGAAATCCAGCGTCCGTTCTTGAAAAGATGGATGGAACCAGGATTGATGGCGGAACTCCAGGGCAACAGGGACATCGCCCATTTTTTCCTTCGCTTGTCGCAACTGTTCCACATTGTCCCGGTTACAATCAAACCACGGTGGATATTGGAACAGCACCATCTTCAGCTTGTTTGCCTCCTGCAGAGGTTTGACGGACTCTCGGAATAAACGGAACATCTCTTCGGTACTTTCAAAAGGGATGTCCCCCCTCGTATGTCCCGTCATGCCCTGATACGCTTTCACCACGAACGAAAAGCGCTCGGGAGTGTCCCTCACCCATTTTTGATAATTTTTGATGGGTTGAACAGCGTAAAAAGACGAATCCACTTCCACAGTCGGAAAGAAGCTGCTATAGGTTTTCAACTTATCTGTTGATTTGATATCTGGCGGGTACAGTGAGTCATGATCTCCCCAACCCGTCACTCCAATCTCAATCATACATACGTAACCTCTCATTTTCATATATTCGTACTTATATTTTGAGTTCTACACGTGAAAAGTGCAAGTAATAGCAAAATAAAAAAGAGCTCTTATCGTTTTAAGAGCTCCACCGGTAATTATAAGTTTCCAAAAGCAGCTATGCTCAGAGATATCAAAATAACGATCCCTGTCGCAAGTATGAAATATTGAATACGTAGCATATCATTTCTAGCCCTTCATGTTTAAGTCTTTACAGAGAAACTATTCGACTTGTTTTAACGATTATTGTTCGTAGGGCTATAAGAAGCTTTATATGCCACAAGCTGCAGAACCATTCTTTTGGAAGTACTTTTGATGATATTCTTCTGCCTCATAGAAAATGGAAGCCGGTCTTACTTCTGTTACGATTGGAAGCTTATAGACCGCTTGTTCTGTCAGAGCAGTAATTTTTCCTTCAGCCTCGATCTTCTGATTTTCATCCGTGTAAAAGATGGCGGATCGATATTGATGTCCGATATCAATGCCTTGTCGATTAACGGCAGTAGGATCATGAATCTCAAAAAGTTTGTTGAGCAACTCAATATACGAAACGACAGTAGGATCAAATTCAATTTTTATGACTTCGGCGTGTCCTGTATTTCCTGCTTTCACTTGCTCATAAGTAGGATTTTCTAAAAGCCCTCCAGAATATCCAACTCGAGTTGAAACGACTCCGTCAATTTGCTCAAAGAACGCTTCCACTCCCCAGAAGCATCCTGCACCAAAAATTGCTGTAGCTGTAGTTGTTGCCATTACTCATCTGTCCTTTCAAAAATAACGAAACTTCCTTCGAGAGCTTATTGGTAGAAAAGCATAAGCATTTCGTCAAGTCACGAAGGTCACTGGAGATCCGAAGAGGAGGTTGTCACCGCCTCAAGAGGATCGAAGTGATCCAAGTGACAAGGTGCTGTAGCTAGACATTACACCCAATATAAAAACCCTTTTCTTATCCAGTAAGAAAAGGGTTCGTTATTATACTAAACGATCCTCTCATCTTCTAGGATATTTGACTATCCTACAGGAATTGGCACCGTTCTCCTCAATCATAAGATTGATTCGATGGTTGCCGGGCATCAAAGGGCCAGTCCCTCCGCCTCTCTGGATAAGAAGTTTTCATTATTCATTTAAATTTGATTTAATTAGAATCTTACTACGTTTCGATAACGTTGTAAAGGATTTTTACTCGTAAAATTATATCGTTGAACTAGCTTGTTTCAGTAGTACATTTATATTATGAACAGAAGTCGATATGCGTGAATGATCTAAGTAAAATTCCACAAAAATTTATGCGTCCTCATCCTGCATTTTCAGCGTTTTCGGGGACGATAAAGCCCCTCTAACGTCCCCCATGTTATGCTTTCCTCGGATTCGGAGGACGTTAAGACCGCAATAACCACAGGACACACATAAAAAAACCTGGCATAATTTATGCCAGGGTTTATCAACATCATTATCCGATTGAGCCTTCCATTTCGAATTTGATCAGTCGGTTCATTTCGACTGCGTATTCCATTGGAAGTTCTTTTGTGAATGGCTCGATGAAGCCCATTACGATCATTTCTGTCGCTTCTTCTTCAGAGATTCCACGGCTCATGAGATAGAAGAGTTGCTCTTCAGATACCTTCGAAACTTTCGCCTCGTGCTCGAGGGAAATGTTTTCGTTTAGGATCTCATTGTATGGAATCGTGTCAGAAGTGGACTCGTTATCCATGATGAGCGTATCACACTCAACGTTCGCACGAGCACCTTGTGCTTTACGTCCGAAGTGTACGATACCACGGTAAGTTACTTTACCGCCACCTTTAGAGATGGACTTCGATACGATCGTAGATGACGTGTTCGGAGCCAAGTGGATCATTTTCGCACCCGCGTCCTGGTGTTGACCTTTACCAGCTAATGCGATGGACAATGTCATACCACGTGCACCTTCACCTTTCAAGATGACTGCTGGGTACTTCATCGTCAGCTTGGAACCGATGTTTCCGTCAATCCATTCCATCGTTGCGTTTTCTTCAGCTACTGCACGCTTCGTAACAAGGTTGAAGACGTTGTTTGCCCAGTTCTGGATCGTCGTGTAACGGCAATATGCGTTCTTTTTGACGATGATTTCAACGACTGCACTGTGAAGGGAGTTCGTTGTATAAACTGGTGCCGTACAACCTTCTACGTAGTGTACAGAAGAATCTTCGTCTGCGATGATCAATGTACGCTCGAATTGACCCATGTTTTCTGAGTTGATTCGGAAGTACGCTTGAAGTGGTGTTTCACACTTCACGCCTTTTGGAACATAGATGAAGGATCCACCAGACCATACTGCAGAGTTCAATGCTGAGAATTTGTTATCAGACGGAGGAATTGTTTTTCCAAAGTGCTCTCTAAACAAATCTTCATTCTCTTTAAGAGCAGTATCGGTATCTTTAAAGACAATTCCCATGTTTTCAAGGTCTTCTTGCATGTTGTGGTATACAACCTCAGATTCATACTGAGCGGATACACCAGCAAGATATTTTTGCTCTGCTTCAGGGATACCGAGCTTATCAAACGTACGCTTGATTTCTTCTGGTACCTCATCCCAAGAGCGCTCAGACTTCTCAGACGGTTTTACATAGTACGTAATGTCGTCGAAGTTCAATTCTTTCAAGTTCCCGCCCCATTGAGGCATAGGCATTTTATAGAATTGTTCAAGTGATTTCAAACGGAAATCGAGCATCCATTGCGGCTCATCTTTCATACGTGAAATTTCACGAACGATTTCTTCAGTCAATCCGCGCTTGGATCTAAAGATCGAGACGTCTTTGTCTTTAAAACCATATTTATATTCGCCGATCTCTGGCATTTTCTTAGCCATCGTTCAATCCCTCCTTAAAGGATACATACATCCAGAGCCAGTTGAGTACGTAGTATCTATACTTCCATTGTAAGGGGCATAGGTACAAAAGACAACCGGGCTGGCTTTATTCCTCTTCGTTCTCTTTCTGTTCAACACTCTTCTCCAGTGCTTTCCATGCGAGGGTTGCACATTTGATACGCGCAGGGAATTTCGATACACCTTGAAGTGCTTCCAAATCACCTAGATCAAGATCGCCTTCGTCGTAATCGTTTCCAAGCATCATCTCAGAGAAGATTTTTGATATTTCTAGTGCTTCGTCAACCGGTAGTCCTTTGATGGTTTCTGTCATCATGGAAGCGGAAGCGAGGCTGATGGAACAGCCTTCCCCTTCGAACTTTGCATCCTTGATTTTCCCATCTTCCACTTGCATGGATACTTGAATCCGGTCTCCACAAGTCGGGTTATTTAAGTTGAACGTCAGCGCGCCATCATCTTCCAGCTCCCCGCGGTTACGAGGATTTTTATAATGGTCCATGATGACCTGACGGTATAGCTGATCTAAATTAGAAGACATGACCAAAATACTCCTTTGTTGTCTTTAGTCCATCGATCAGAGCATCTACATCTTCTTTCGTGTTATAGAGGTAAAAGCTTGCTCTAGCAGTTGCAGTAACATCCAGCCATTTCATCAATGGTTGTGCACAGTGATGTCCGGCACGAACGGCAATCCCTTCTGCATCCAGAACGGTTGCAACGTCGTGTGGATGAACATCATCGATATTAAATGTAACAAGCCCTGCTCTGTTTTTCGGTCCGTAAATTTTCAAGCCTTCGATTGAAGACATACGGTCCATCGCATAAGTGACGAGTTCATGTTCAATCTTCTCGATTTCAGAACGTCCAACCTGTTCCAAGAAGTCAATCGCTGCGCCCATGCCGATTGCACCTGCAATAATCGGGGTACCGCCTTCGAACTTCCAAGGCAGGTCCTTCCATGTAGATTCATACAATCCGACGAAGTCGATCATTTCACCGCCGAATTCGACGGGCTCCATTTTCTCAAGCAGTTTCTTCTTGCCATAAAGTGCACCTATACCGGTAGGCCCGCACATTTTATGAGCAGAGAAAACATAGAAGTCGCAATCAAGATCACGTACGTCAACAGGCATGTGAGGTGCTGCTTGTGCACCATCCACGACCATGACGGCACCTTTACGGTGAGCGACTTCAGTAATTTCTTTGATCGGGTTGATTGTTCCTAGAACATTCGATACGTGCATGATCGATACAATTTTAGTATGTTCTGTAATTGTATTTTCTACATCGTTCAAATCGATTGTTCCATCCTCTTGAAGAGGAATGTATTTGAGCGTTGCGCCTGTTTGTTTCGCAAGCTGTTGCCACGGAATGATGTTACTGTGGTGCTCCATCGGTGTGATAACAATTTCGTCTCCTTCACCAACGTTTGCACGACCATAACTTCCTGCAATCGTATTCAGCCCTGTCGTCGTTCCTCTTACGAAAATGACTTCTTCCGTAGAGGAAGCGTTGATGAAGCGACGGACTTTCTCACGTGCGCCTTCATAACTGTCAGTTGCACGTGTTCCTAATGTATGCACACCACGGTGAACGTTAGAGTTGTCATTTTTATAATAGTGATCGAGGGTTTCAATGACCGAAATCGGCTTTTGAGATGTTGCGGCACTGTCCAGATAGACAAGTGGTTTCCCATTTACTTCTTGGTCAAGAATCGGGAATTGTTTGCGAATGTCGTTCGCAATCATTTCGTTACTTTCCCTTCGATAACTTCCACTAACATCTTTTTAACGCCCTCGATTGGTAGTTCTTTAACGACTGGTGCAAGGAATCCGTGAATGACTAGACGTTCTGCTTCTTGCTTGGAGATCCCTCTACTCATCAGGTAGAACATTTGGATCGGATCCATGCGTCCGACAGAAGCTGCGTGTCCTGCTGTTACATCGTCCTCATCAATTAGTAGAATCGGATTCGCATCTCCACGTGCTTTGTCGCTCAGCATAAGAACGCGTTCTGTCTGTTCACTGTTCGCTTTCGTAGCACCGTGCTCGATTTTCGCAATTCCATTGAAAATGGAGCTTGCACTGTCCTTCATAACCGCGTGTGCGAGAAGTTGAGCGTCGGATTCTTTCCCCCATTGGTTCACTCGGATGACGAAGTTTTGCTTTTGCTCACCCCGTCCAACAGAAACGGTCTTCGTATCTGCATACGATCCGTCGCCAACAAGGTTCGTCGTATTATCTGAAATTGTGTTTCCGTCGTTCATCTGACCGAGCGCCCATTCAATCTTTCCGTCACGCTCGACATGTCCACGTCGGTTTACGTAAGTTGTAATTCCTTTTGCGAAGTTATCAACAGCTCCGAATTGTACGCGTGCATTCGGGCCAGCATAAACTTCAGCAACGATGTTTGCAACTGAAGCTTGATCGTCGCTATGAGAAAGGTAGTTTTCAACATACGTAACAGAACTGTTGTCCTCAGCTACAACCAATACGTGGTTGAACAGAGATGCTTCTCCATCTTCCTGTACGAAAACAGATTGAAGTGGGACATCAACTTCAACGTTTTTTGGTACATATACGAAAACTCCGCCGTTCAATAGTGCAGCGTGTAGAGCAGTTAAACGGTGCTCATCAATTTTCACAGCTTGATTCATGAAGTATTTTTTTACAAGGTCGCTATGCTCTTGAACAGCTGTCGCGATATCTGTAAAAATAACACCCTTGTCTTTCAATTCTTGTGAAACCTGTTTGAAAGCAGGCGTCGAGTTACGTTGTACGATGAAGTTATCTGTACGGTCCTCTGTCCCGATCAAGTTCAAGATATATTCAGGAAGGTCATCTACTTTTTCAACTTGTGATGCTTCTACAACATGTTGAAATTGTGTGAAATTCCAGTTGTCGATCTTCGTTTTTTCCGGCTTCGGCATCGGTAGGCTTTCAGCCAGTTCCAATCCACGAAGACGAAGTTCCGTTAGCCATTCTGGTTCATTTCTTTGTTTCGAAAAGTCACTTACATATGATTGATCGAAGGCAATCTTCGTTTCGTTCGTTTCCACTGACATATAAATCCTCCTTCAAAGCCTATGCTTGTTCTACCGTTTCGTCTTCAATTCCAAGTTCATCTTTAATCCAGTCATAACCTTCTTCTTCAAGGCGTTGAGCAAGTTCAGGTCCACCAGATTTCACGATACGTCCTTGCATCATAACGTGTACTTTGTCAGGTGTGATGTAGTTCAATAGACGTTGATAGTGCGTGATAATCAAGCAACCGAAGTCCGGGCTGCGCATGTCGTTGACACCTTTGGAAACGACTTTCAATGCGTCGATATCAAGACCAGAGTCAATTTCGTCAAGGATTGCGATTTTCGGCTCAAGCATGAGCAATTGAAGAATTTCGTTACGTTTCTTCTCACCGCCAGAGAATCCTTCGTTTAGATAACGTTGAGAGAAAGACTCATCCATATCTAGAAGCTCCATCTTGCTGTCCATCTTACGGATAAATTTCATTAGAGAAATTTCTTTTCCTTCTTCACGGCGTGCATTGATTGAAGAACGTAGGAAGTCTGCGTTCGTTACACCGCTGATTTCACTTGGATATTGCATCGCAAGGAAAAGACCCGCTTTCGCACGTTCGTCTACTTCCATCTCAAGTAGATCCTCGCCGTCGAAAGTCACTTTTCCTTCTGTGATTTCATATTTTGGGTGACCCATTAATGCAGAAGCAAGTGTAGATTTACCTGTTCCGTTTGGACCCATTACCGCATGGATTTCTCCACCGTTTATTTCAAGGTCAAGACCTTTGATGATTTCTTTTCCTTCAATGGAAACATGTAGATTTTCAATCTTAATGTGTGGTGCAGTCATGACTTAACCCTCCAATTTCGTATTTCAATCATTTTTACTCCATTTAACATTGTAACGAAAAACAAATGAAAAATGAAATATTCCTGATTTATTCTTTTTGTATGATGAAAGCCAGCTGACTTTCTTCAAATAAGTATAACGGTTACTTTGACTTCACTGTCGGTTCGTCTTCACCAAGTTTACTTTGCGCTTCCAGCATAAGTGCAACTAAGGTTCAAACTTCACCTAGCGGTTCGTCTTCACCAAGTTTACTTTATCATCATTCTAATTTTAAAACAAATTAAAATTATTCTCAACAGAAGTATTTAAAAATGCCTTGTTTTTAGAATCTAATTGAGAATGACTAATGCTTATTGAAATTAACACCCCTGTATGTTTCTTATGTCAGGGTATGCACAGGATACCCCAGGTCTATATTCGGCATAATCAAGCTTTCATAAACCCAGGATGAGGAGATCCCAAACCACAAATTCGGCGTTACGGGGGGCGACATCTGAGTTTTCTCGTTTTCGCGGTGCGAAAGAGCCTCTTGCAGGTTCTGAATATTAAATATAAAAGGACCTTATCTAGTGTGCGATAAGGTCCAAAATATATGAGCTCAATTCTTGTGTAGTTCTCTGGGTAGCTTATGACTTATTGACTTTCCCCGTAAATTCGCTGAGCATTTCTTGACTTCGCTTATACTCCTGCTCACGTTTACGTTCAATCTCCATACGCTTCTCTAGGCTACGTTCGTATTGCGCATAACCTATTCCGTGATTTTGGTGCATGGCCTTTTCCATTTCACCTGTATGGTTTGTGTCAATCTGATGGATAATGAATCAATCCTTTCGGGTTTTTTCAATAATTTTCACTACAGGTAATACCCTACCAGTAATATATTAAAACCCCAAATTCCATATGAGTGGATTATTCGCGCTGTGACTTCTTCACAACCATTGGTGAAGTTTTACGGGACTCATCGATACATTTGCCCTGAATACATCCCGTATTCTCATAATTCTGATTAATGTTTCATCTGGCTCAGATCTGCAATCGCTTCTTGGACAAGCGTAACAGACTGACTCATTGCTGCCCCTCCACCAAAGGCAGCACAAACACCCACTGACTCAAGGATTTCTTCTTCAGTACATCCCTGGTCGAGGCATCCTTTCGTGTGGTAGATGATACAATATTCATCCTGAGAATAAATACTGATTCCTAAGGCAATCAGTTGCTTTTCTTTCTTCGTTAATTTCCCGGCTTTGAAACAAGACTCAGTAAAAGCATTATACTTACGTGAGATGTCTGGCATTTTTTCGGTAAATACACCAAGTCCATGTTTATAATCCATCAATGCAGCCTCAGTCGGTGTTCCAGGTTCCTGATGAGTTTCCTTCTGCTTCATACGATTCACTCCTTACATACTCAAATATTTCTCATAGTTAGTATGAATCTTCCTGAGAATTGTATCCGCCGAAAGGAATGAATTTTTTACGTGAAAAAAGAGTGCCGACGAATCGACACTCTTGTGTGTAAGTTATTCACTAACTGGAACGACTGCTCCACCGTATTCTTTGTTGATGAAATCTTGGATTTCTTTCGAACGAAGCACTTCGACGAGCGCTTGGATGTTTTTGTTGTCTTCATCGCCTTTGTTTACCGCGATGATGTTGACATAAGGAGAGTCTGATCCTTCAAGCGCAATCGCATCATCCTTTGGACTCAATCCAGCATCAATGGCATAGTTCGTGTTGATGACGACTGCATCCCCTTCACCATTGTTGAAAATCTTCGGAAGAAGACCTGCTTCAACATCTGCTTGGAAGTTCAGTTCTTTCGGATTATCAGCGATATCTTTTACAGTTGCTTCTGACTTCTCAACGCCTTCCTTCAATGTGAGCAATCCTTTGCTTTCCAGCATCGCTAGAATACGACCGTGATCAGCAACGGAGTTACTCATGATGATTGTCGCACCCTTTGGAAGGTCTTCTAAGCTATCGTGTTTTTTCGAATAAACACCGATTGGCTCAATGTGGATTCCACCCGCATTTTCAAACTCATATCCATGTTCTTTCATTTGCGACTTCAAATAAGGAATGTGTTGGAAGTAGTTCGCATCCAATTCTTTGTTATCTAGCGCTTTGTTTGGAACAACATAATCCTGGAACGTTTCAATTTCAAGCTCAATACCTTTTTCTTCGAGAAGCGGTTTTGCTTCTTCTAAAATCTCTGCATGAGGAACGTTGGATGCACCGACGACTAACTCTTCTCCGCCGCTGCCACTAGCCCCACCGCATGCTGCTAAGACCGTAATGACCAATGCAAAACTTATAATGGATAAAAACTTTTTCATGTTGCTTCCCTCCAAATTATCGTTTATCTGTATTTTGTGTCAAAATATCGCCCATCCATTGGATGAGGAATACAATCACCAAGATAATCACTGTTGCAACTAACGTCACGTCGTTTTGGTTTCGTTGGAAACCGTCCAAGAATGCCAGCGTTCCAAGTCCTCCGGCACCGACGACTCCTGCCATAGCTGTGTATGAAATCAATGCAATCGCGGTAACTGTAATACCAGAAATCAAGGCCGGTAAGGATTCTGGCAGTAGAACTTTATAGATGATCTGCCAGTCGGTTGCTCCCATCGATTTTGCCGCTTCAATCACACCCTTATCAATTTCTCGAAGCGCAATTTCAACCATTCTTGCGTAAAAAGGTGCTGCACCAATGATCAATGCTGGAAGTGCCGCTTCAGCTCCAAGCATGGACCCAACCAACCAGGTTGTGAAAGGTACGAGCAAAATAATCAAAATAATGAATGGAATAGACCGGAATATGTTAACGAATGCAGCAACGACCGTTTGTACCGGCTTGTTCTGCCATAATCCCCCTCTTTCAGTCAGGAAGAGGAGCAATCCTAAAATGATTCCCAGTACGAAAGTGGCGCTGACTGAAATAACCGTCATGTATAAGGTCTCAAGCGTCGCTTCCCACATATCCTCCCAGTCAACATTAGGAAACAGGTTTGTCAGCATGTGTAATCACCTCAACTTCTACTTCTTGTTGTCTGATATAGCTGATTGCCTTTTCCAATTCACCAGGTTCACCTTCGAGTTGGATGAACAGTGTTCCGTATGCACCGTCTCTCGTTTGTGATATCTTCCCTTGTAAAATGTTTGCGTTAATCTGGAATTGACGAATCAGATCACTCATGAGTGGCCGTTCAGCTGTTCCTCCGACAAACGTCAGTTTCACAACCTTGTGGTTCTCACCTTTTTCAATGAGATGTTGGATTGTTTCATCGGTTTCTTCTGGCTCTGTGACTTGCTTGACGAAGTCTCTCGTAATCGGCTGTTCAGGTGAACGGAACACTTCCAGGACAGGTCCTTGTTCGACCACTCGCCCCTCTTCCATTACAGCGACCCGATTACATATCTTCCGGATGACGTGCATTTCGTGTGTAATTAGGACAATCGTCAAACCAAGTTTCTGGTTGATGTCAACAAGCAGATTCAAAATGGAATCTGTCGTTTTCGGATCAAGTGCCGAAGTTGCTTCGTCACACAATAAGACATCCGGATTGTTGGCCAGTGCCCTTGCTATTCCGACACGTTGTTTCTGACCTCCACTCAACTGAGACGGATATGAATCCCCACGTCCTTTCAGCCCGACAAGTTCAATCAAATCCTCCACACGTTTTTCGCGCTCTTCTTTACTGACGCCTGAAATCTCCAGCGGGAATGAAATGTTCTCTCTGACGGTACGACTCCAAAGCAAGTTGAAGTGCTGAAAAATCATCCCGATGTTTTGGCGTGCAACCCGGAGTTGCTTGCTGCTCAAGCTGGTGAGCGGTTGGCCGTTGATGTCGACTGAGCCCTCAGTCGGTCGCTCCAACATATTTAACATCCGAATCAACGTACTCTTACCTGCACCACTGTATCCGATGACCCCGAAGATCTCCCCTTTTTCAATGTTGAGGTTCACTCGGTCCACCGCATTCACGGTACCGTCCTTTGTATAGAAAACTTTTTTAATATCCTTTAAAGTGATCAAGCCCGTTCATCTCCTTCCTACCCTTATCATCCGCAATGTTGTCTCTGTAAATGTAAAACAAAAAAACCTTCCCACTCGAAAATGAGCAGAAAGGTTTATAGGATCTCTCCATCTCATCTTCCAGAGTCTCTCACTCTGCAGGATTTGGCACCTTTCAATCCAATAATGGTTTGATGGTTGCCGGGCTTCATCGGGCCAGTCCCTCCGCCGCTCTTGATAAGATTTTATTTAATTCGTTTAAACTTTATCACTTTAGTTTAATTAAGCATGAATGCATTGTAGCATGTGATATTTTTTGGTGTCAATCATTTTTACTGCGATTTTTCAAACACATATGTTAATTTCATTATAGGCGTTTTCGGTTATGCTAAAAAAGTACATTTGATCGCGTAGGAGGCATAAAAAATGACTGAAAAAGCAGCTTTCAGCCTTAAAGATCTTCAATCCAATGAAGTTTTATCTTTGTCCGACCATTCGGGTAAACCCGTGATATTGCAATTTTGGGTTTCCTGGTGTCCGGATTGCATGCGGGAAGTTCCATTTTTGGAGCAATTTTATAAATCCATGAACAATGATGAACTCATCGTTTTAACGGTGAATGTTACCGGAAGAGAAGGCACCAAAGAACAACGTGATGCTTTTATAGAAAAGAATCAATTGACTGTACCGGTATTAGAGGATAATGGAACAGAAGTTTATGATCTGTTCAACTGCACTTCTGTACCGACGACAGTCTTGCTCGATGCAGAACATCACATCCAGGATGTATATACCGATAAGGATAAGTTTCAGGATATTTTATACGGCATCACTCGTTTGTTGTCCAGATAAGTAGAAAATGGATTCCAATTTTAAAATGATTCTATAGGAAGCATCCAAATGAATTTCTTTGCGGTTGATCAACTCTGAAAGCTTCACTCTACCCTCGATGAATGATTTAACCGCTTCCGTGGACCCTGTTATTTCGACCACACTTTGCGTTTGGTCATTTTGGGTGATGACCTTACAGGAACGTTTTCGTATATGGACGGATATACTTTCTTCTTGAGTAGATAGAGCGATGACGTAATCCTGCAAACGGAAAAATGGCGATAAATGATTCTGTTTTTCAAACCTTTGCTTGAACGCCTCAACCACTTGATCAATCCCCATGATTTCCCCTCACTTTCTCCAATACTTTTCGATGGGGAAATCCGTATATCCTCTATGAAACGTTCGACACTTTCTCAAGCAAAATTCGAGATATTTTTATTCCATGAGGGCACCAAATCCCATAATCCTCCGTTTCGTGCACTCATAAAAACGTCCCCCTAAACGCACAGTTTAGGGGGACGCTTTATGTAATTAAGCATTACAAAATATCATGACTTGGTGCCATGATTTTAATTAACTCGCTTTATTGTTAATAAATTGGATTTTCAATAGATCCAATTTCTTTAGATGTTCTGAAGGTTTTTCATGCCGATCACTCATATGGATCTTGATCTTCAGCTTCAATCGCTCTTCGTCTTTATCATCAAAAGAGTTTGAAGAGTGGGATGGCTTAGAATCTTTTCGGCTGACATTCTTGTCACCATCCTCGTCTTCCTCTTCGCGTTCACCGTCTTTGGGATCGTTGTCTTCGTCTTCGCCTTGGTCATCTCGTTCCGCATCTTCTTGGGATTCTTTTCTCTTATCCTCGTCTTCGTCCTCGTCATCATCCGACTTCGGTTTTTGGACTGCAGCAGGAGCGGAAGTCTTTGGCTGTTCTATTTCGGTAGGCTCAGTTGATACATCGGGTTTTTGCACTTTTTGTTCAATCGTATCTTTTTTTTCTTGAGGTGGGTTCGTAGTAATTGGTTTAGTGCTGTCATCTTTATGACTTATCTGTTCTACTGAATCATCCAGTTTTGGTGCTTTTGGTAAAGCCGCCTCTGTAGAATCCTTAGCCTCTTCCTCATAGACAGTAGCTACTAAATTTCTCAGTTCAGAATAAGATAGTGCGCGGAGTTGATTGACTTCAAGTGATTCATCTTGTTCCAGCGCATCTTGATACACCAAGAATTTCCCCATTGATAATCCAAGTTCATTCGCTTTATTACGTGTATCCGAAGAGGCTTCCATAACAGATACGACGATACTTGTGTCCTCGATGTTTTTATCAGAACGGATTTGCTTGATCGCATCATCTAAACGTTTACGTAATTCAGATGATACCTCACCCTGTTCGAATGAAGAAGTGATCAAGAGATCGTCATACGTATCGAAATAGCCATATTCTTCGAGCATCTCAAATAAAGACTCGGAAAAATACAACAATGACGAATCTTTGTACCCATCAGAGCCCTCTAATAGACTTTTCGCGTCTTCATTCAACGCACGGACTTTGATAATATTCATTTCCTTATCAACCGCGACTTCGATACTTGGGTTGATATCAAAGCTAACATAAGCTGCAGCAGAAGCCTTCTGATGACCGAAAGGCATCCCACCTGCTACTAAAACGAATACAATAAGGGCAACTAACGCAAGTGAGAATGAAGGTAATAGCATACGGTTCGGGCGAAAGGAAATGCCTGCACCATCCATAGGACAGATGTATTCCTGACCTACTTCTGGTTGCTCACCTCTTTTCAGCCGCACCTGTTCAAAACTGCCATCTTTCGTCATAATTACAGCTTTGCGCTTTGAAACTTTCATGATAAGGCCGCGTTTCACTCATTGGTCCCTCCCTTCAATTGATCTATCAGGAGGGCTCAATGTAAGATCTAAGCGATGTATACCCTCCAATGTAAATCAATGCTATTGCTATTATATATTTTCGATTCCGTTCGATCGTTTTACGACTGCAAGAGACCATATTTAATAAATCTTTTATTGGCAGTTGTTTTTTCTCAACTAGATAAGACGCTAACTTCTCATCTTCAGCCAAGAGCTGAGCAATCTTTTTAGCATTTTCGCGAGCATCGATATGCTTCGGACAATTTTTACTTAGTACTTTGAAGGTAATGCTATAATCTTTGAGCATTTCCTGGTATTCTTCGATCTCATAAACGCGATTTTCGACCTGTAGCTGTTGATCATAATGATGAATCGCAGCTTGTTGTTCTGCATAACTGTCTTCTAGACGACCTTCTTCATCCGTTTCCTCAGGTTCCAGGAAGACATATCGGTTCTGACGCGCTTCTTTACGAATGAAGTCAATGACACGACGACGGATGACCATGTCGGCAAAAGTAAGGAATCGGCTTCCCTGTCCTTCTTGGTATTGATTGATTGCTTCATTGAAAGCTGTTAATCCGATACTATATTCATCTCTCGATTGATCGATATATTGATTGCATACTTTGGAAGTTACTTTTTTGATGAATGGTTGATAATCCTCTAGTAATTCGTTGCGGAGCTCTTCGTCTCCTCGGGCAATTCTCTTTACTTTATCTTCTATCGTAACATTTTTCTTTACTGCTTTATTGAAGTTCGGTTTAATTAATAAGTTCATATTCATTGATGTCATTGTTTGTATCCACCTCGCTACGGACAAGTTATTTAACTTTTTTGATTGAGGATAATCCTAAACGAATTTATATGATATAAAACGATATTTTGTATTTGGGATTAAAGAATCCATAATTCATTTATATCATTATTTTCGCCGTTTGGAGGATACAATTTGATAACAATGTTACAAGCCCTTTAACAATTGTAACATAGTTTTATTAAGACTGATTAGGGTGAATTTTATAAAAATAGTCCCTGCATTTGCTCAAAAACTATTTAACACAATAGGAAAACGCTTACTTTTATACAATTAAAAAACAACCATTAACTCAAAATGATTGTTGAGAAAGGTTGTTTTTTGACATAAATCAGGAAGATTTATCCACTACTTTTTTGAGTATTCTGGTTGAAATTTAGGATTTTATGATAGATATTGTCGACAGATTGAAACGAATACAGCTTTTCTACGATTTTCCCATCATGCAAAAAGGTCAAACAGGGGACACTTGTGATCTCCCATTCCTTTGCGACAGAAGGCATTTGGTTCAAGTTGCAGGCCAATACCTCCTGTTCTTGACGCTCTGGATCATCCAGTGTAGCCAGCACAACCTCTAACATTTGTCTTGCCAATTTACACGTCCCGCACAAGGGGGTATAGAAATAAAGGATTGTAGATGAGCGTTTGAATCGTTGCTGCATGATCTGTTCATATGTTGCCTCGCGTATCATTAATAGGTGCCCTGCCTCCTGAGTGACTTATTCCTCTAAAGAAAACCTAATCAGTTGATCGTCTTCTTCGCTCGGATTTCCCCTTCCATCTGTATTATTCGTGACAGCATAAAGGGATCCATCTACAATCTTAACATCACGCATCCTGCCAAATCCATCTTTCCACTTCTCATCCGTACCCTTCGTCAAATCAAATACCCTAATTTGTTTACCAGCGAGTAACGCTACATAGATCTTTTCTCCTGAAATAGCCAAACCGGACGGTGCCCAGGTGGTTTCACCTGAGTGGAAAAGCGGTCTGATCATCCCTGTCTGCTCTTCATCCCCCTGAATGATTGGCCAACCGTAATTTCCGCCTGGTACGATTTCATTGATTTCATCATGTGCACGTGATCCATGCTCTGAACTATACATCTTCCCTTCCGATGTCCATCCAAGTCCTTGGGGATTACGATGTCCATATGAATAAATCGGAGAGTCGCCAAAAGGATTGTCGGAAGGAATGGAACCATCAATGTTAAGTCTGAGGATTTTTCCACCTAAAGTGTTCAAGTCCTGAGCTTGATCTTTGTCCCCCGCATCTCCTGTAGTGATGTAGAGCTTATCATCCGGACCGATCTCTAGGCGTCCACCGTTATGGATAGGACCTCCGGGAATTCCTTCAATCAGAACACCGCTCTCTTGCCACTCACTGTTTTGTTTTCGTACCTTGACGACTCGATTCAGAAGCCGTCCATCCTCTTCGTATGTATGGTAGAGGATTGCTTCTTGAGGATCAGACTGATTGCCGATTACCACAAATCCGAGCAGACCACCTTCCGTTTTTGCGACTACAGGTTCGTTCAAGTTCACCGATTGTTTTTGAACGGAGTCTTCCTTAATACTCATGATTTCGCCAGAACGTCCAGATAAATAATAGACCGTGTCATTAATGATATTGATCTGCCATGGAACTTTGAGTTTCGTTGCTAAAATTTCAGCGTCTTCACGGTCTACACCGTTCACTTTTTGTGCTGTATTTTCAGATGCGTTGTTATTTTCTTCAGATGACTTCTGCTCTTGATCCGAACATCCAACCAACACGATCATTATCATGGCACACAAGAGATACCTCATGTTGCACCTCCGTTGAATAAATAACGCTGATCAATTCGGAAATTGGCATTCATTAAGATTTTTGCAAGATACATTAAAGGCGTTTCAGCGACTTCTTTATAAACACTTTGTGTATAAAGATGCGTAGCGTTCGGTAATTCTCTTTTCAACGTTTTTCTCAGTTTATGTCCCGCATCATCTTCATCCACAAGGATGTAGATCTCCCTGTGTTCGATCAAATCAATTAATTCTTCCAATTTAGTAAAACTGATCGTTCCGTGTGTACAGATGATTTCGACAGGTTCACTGATCAATTTCTTTACCTTTTCACGGTCCGTTTTCCCCTCAACGATTAATACTTTCGTCTCTATCTCATCCATATCGAACCCACCATGTCGTTTATTTAATATCTCTAAAAGCTCTAATCCATTAATTTATAGCAACATATCGATAATCTTCATAAAAGAAAAAGCAACGATCGCTTGGATCGCTGCTTTAACACCAACCGAATTCGCAATCATCAACAAGTTGCTGCTGACTTCGAGCCTCAGGAGCTGAATTTGAATCTTGACGGTAGATCTTGTCCCCTTCAAATTCAAACCCTTCTCCCATCTCATACAAATTCCCCTGATTGGTAAACCGGATTTTTCCTATTATATCTTTGTTCAGGTACAGAGACATAGAACCTTGATCCATTTTACCGTAGACCTTATTCGTAACATCAGTTCGACGAATGTTCTGGTCCATACTGCCACACCCTTCCACTAGTATAATATTGAAATATTACCCAGCTGTGATGTTTATGAATCTTTCTTATGTTCTGTAAAATCGCTGTATATTATTCTTCGCTGACCATCTTCTGATATCCTTCTGAATCCATCAATTTTTCGAGTTCAGATTCATCAGACATTTCGACCACGATCATCCAAGCTTTTTCATATGGAGATTCGTTTACGAATTCAGGACTATCTTCAAGGTCTTCGTTGATCTCAACGACTTTTCCGCTAATTGGTGCATACAATTCTGATACCGTCTTAACGGATTCTACACTTCCGAATGGCTCGTCCACTTCAATTTCGTCGCCCACTTCTGGAAGCTCAACAAAAACGATGTCGCCAAGCTCATCTTGAGCGAATGCCGTAATTCCGATATGTGCTTTGTTTCCTTCAACTTTTACCCATTCGTGTTCTTCTGAATAACGCAGTTCCTTTGGAAATTCCATTCTTATCCCTCCATTAGTTTCATCAGCTTCTTAAAAGGTCCATTTCATGAAGTCCTTCTACAGTAATACTATTATAAAACAGTCCACATTCGCAATCTGTTCTACTTCCAGGTTTGGTCGAATGTGTCCTCTTTAAACCCGACGGTAACGTTTTGCCCATCCGTAACGATTGGTCGCTTGATCAACATGCCTTCTGAGGCAAGCAGTTCTAGCAACTCATCCTCAGATGCGGTTTTCATTCTTTCCTTCATATCGAGCTCACGATATTTTTTTCCGCTCGTATTGAAGAACTTCTTAAGCTCCAATCCACTCTTTTCGTGCAATGATGCAAGTTCTTCTTTAGAAGGAGGGCTTTCAACAATATGTACATTTTCATAAGAAATCCCTTGATCATCCAACCATTTCTTCGCTTTTTTACAAGTTGAACAATTTGGGTACTCATAGACCGTTAACGCCACGTTCGACACTCCTAACACTAAATTCTGTATTTTCTAAAAGAACTCATTTCCATTCTATCATAAACCTCTGCAGAATACGCATTCAAGCTCAGGCTGGTTCATTTTATCCTATATCTACATTTTGCATTCCATATTGACGGTTCTATTGAAGCTTTTTTCTACATTTATTAATAGAGACAAGCTACGTAAAGGAGAGTGCTCATGCTTGCAACTATATCCAGCTACATCATTCTAGGGCTTTCCATTGCAGCTCCGATCGGACCGATCAACATTGAAATAATCAAAAGAGGTTTATTATATGGATTCTGGGCCGCATTACTGGTTGGTGTTGGCGGCATTTCCTCTGACCTTATCCTTATGGCGCTAATGTTCTTCGGGCTCTCTCATATCATGACCTTCGTTTGGGTAAAAATTGCATTGACCTTGCTCGGATGTTTCATATTGATACAATCCGGCTTGAACAATTTGAAAATGACCGCATGGATGGAAAACGCCCATAAACCTGAGCAGCGGAACGGACAAGTGAATGCGCGTTCTTATTTGTCTGGCATGACAATTGCTGCATCAAACCCGATGAACTTGCTTTTCTGGCTTGGGATTTATGGATCGGTGTTAAGCGATGTCCTTCAAGAGAGTAACCACCTCCACGCTTTTTTGGTGAGTAGTCTCGTTTTCATCGGAATTGGTTTGTGGAACTTGAATCTGGCGTTCACGGTTCATTTTGGACGACTGCTGATGAACCCCCGCATTATGAAAGGCGTAAACATCGTTGCGAGCTTTGTGTTGATCGGTTTTGGTATCAAGTTCGGTTGGATCGGGGTATGCGAGCTAGTTTCGGCACTAGGTTGATGCGAACATTTGCTACAACTTGTGGAACTTTCGCGTTGGCTTGGGGAACTTTCGCGTTGGCTTGTGGAACTTTTGGGTCAGCTTGGGTAACTTTCACGTCGACTTGGGTAACTTTTGGGTCAGCTTGGGGAATTTAGTTCCTTCTTACTACTAAAACTCCAATGAAAAAAGGCCCTCCGTTCGTGGGAGGACCTTCTTCCGAGAGAGTTTGTTTTCCAAATAGGAAAAGAGAGAGTTTTTAAAGTTATTAAACGACGTATCTTTCTTCTTCCAACAACACTTCAGCAATTTCACGCTTCTTCTTGACGACATTGACTGGCGTGTAACGCGTCAACTTCTTCAATGCGGAAAGCATCATACGTAGCTGATCGCCATCTTCAATCGCGACGATGGATTCTTTCGCATGCGCTTCAATACGCTCAAATGCTTCCTGACAATAGACTTCCGTTAACAAGATCTTTTGCTTCGCTTTTTCAGCGCCGACTTTTTGTATCGCTTTTTCCGTACGCAATACGACCGACTCGATTGCATACGCTTCACTTACGATGTCAGCTACATTCGAAAGCACTTCTTGTTCATGCTCCAGTTTTTCTCCATATTTCTGAACACCGAGTCCAGCGATCATCAAGAAAATTTTCTTCGCGTTCTTAATGAATTGTTTTTCTTGTGCGAGCGGCTCGTTATCCAACTCTTCTGGCATGAGCATCATCAGCTCGTTCTGAAGCTCTGTCGCTTTTTGAAGGAGTGGCAATTCACCTTTCATTGCTTTTCTCAACAGCGTACCTGGTACCAATAGACGGTTGATTTCATTCGTACCTTCGAAAATTCGGTTGATACGAGAGTCACGGTACATGTTCTCCACTTCATACTCGGACATGAAGCCATATCCACCGTGAATTTGAACCGCTTCATCAACCACATAGTCCAACACTTCGGAAGCGAAGACCTTGTTCAATGAACATTCAATCGCGTACTCCGCAATCCCCTTCGCTAACAATGAGCCATCCTTCTGCTCTTCCGCTGACAGGACGCCCAATCGATCTTCGTACATGCCGACTGTACGATAGACAGAGCTTTCTGCCGCATAAGATTTCGCAGCCATTGTCGCTAATTTCTCTTGAATCAATGTGAAACGAGAGATCGGTTGCTTGAACTGTTGACGCTCATTCGCATACTTGATGGAGACTTCAAGTGCACGTTTTGCTGCCCCTACACAGCCAACGGCAAGCTTGTAACGTCCTATGTTCAAAATGTTGAATGCGATGACGTGTCCGCGTCCTGCTTCACCTAACAAGTTTTCTTTTGGTACGTACGCATCTTCTAAAATCAACGTACGAGTAGATGAACCTTTGATTCCCATCTTCTTTTCTTCCGGTCCTGTTGAAACGCCTTCGAACTCACGCTCTACGATGAAAGCGGAGAATTTGTCGCCATCGATTTTAGCGTATACGACGAACACATCTGCAAACGCAGAGTTCGTGATCCACTGCTTTTCACCGTTCAAAATGTAATGCGTTCCGGCGTCGTTCAACTTGGCAACGGTCTTTGCACCGAGTGCATCTGATCCTGAGCCAGGCTCAGTCAGTGCATATGCCGCAATCCGCTTACCACTGGAAAGATCCGGCAAATACTTTTGCTTCTGCTCTTCGTTTCCGAATAAGACAATCGGTAAAGAGCCGATCCCAACATGTGCTCCGTAACTGAGTGAGAACGAACGTGCTCTCGAGAACTTCTCTGTGATAAGAGAGGAACTGATTTTATCCAGTGCCAATCCGCCGTACTCTTCTGGAACATCCGCTCCAAGAAGGCCAAGTTCTCCTGCTTTCGTCAACAAGTTGCGGGAAATATCAAACTCGTGATTCTCAATCTTCTCAAGTTGAGGTACGACTTCCTTTACGACAAAATCCTCTGTCGTTTTCCCCATCATGATTTGTTCATCGGTAAAATCTTCAGGCGTGTAGACGTTCTGCGCCTCCACTTCCTCCACTAGAAAACTTCCGCCTTTTGCTGCTTTTTCAACACTGCTCGACATAGGTTTTACCTCCCTTTATTGAATTAATTCAAATACGCCTGCGGCACCCATTCCGCCGCCGATACACATCGTAACGACACCAAACTGTTCATTTCTGCGGATCATTTCATGCATCAAGGTCAACGTTAGCTTCGCGCCACTGCAACCAAGCGGGTGACCTAACGCGATTGCTCCACCATTGACGTTCACCTTCTCCTCATCCAATCCGAGATGTCGGATGACTTGGATTGATTGAGAAGCGAAGGCTTCATTCAGTTCGAACAATCCGATATCCGATTGTTCCAAACCAGCGAGCTTCAAGGCTTTCGGTATCGCTTCAATCGGTCCGACACCCATGATTTCTGGTGCTACACCTGCTACTGCAAACGAACGGAACTTCAGGATCGGCTTCAATCCTTCCGCTTCTGCTTTTTCACGGTTCATAACGAGTACGGAGGCTGCCCCGTCACTCATTTGAGATGAGTTCCCAGCCGTAACACTTCCTCTCGGCGAGAATGCAGGGCGTAATTTCCCTAGCACCTCGAGGGATGTATCCGCCCGGACACCTTCATCCTTTGAAAACGTCATCATTTTTTCTTGCAATTTATTGTTTTCATCCACCCATCGTTTCGCTACTTCAACCGGTACAACCTCATCATCAAACTTACCTTCTGAAATCGCTTTGGCAGCTCGTTGGTGGCTTCGTAATGCAAACTGATCTTGCTCCTCGCGTGAGATTTCAAATCGATTTGCGACTTCTTCTGCCGTGTAGCCCATTCCCATGTAATATTCCGGTCGGGAATCCAGCAGTTTCACGTTCGGTTTCACGACGTGACCCGGAACTGGGACGAGACTCATTGACTCTGCTCCTCCAGCGATGATCGAATTCGCATGGCCAATCATAATTCGCTCCGCTCCGTATGCGATACTTTGCAAACCAGAGGAACAATAACGGTTGATCGTAATCGCCGGCACATTGTCTGGAAGACCAGCCAATCCACCGATCAAGCGAGCCATGTTCATCCCTTGTTCCGCTTCTGGAATGGAACAGCCCATAATCAAATCATCGATAGGTCCATCATATCCTCCTGCTCTTTTAAGGGTTTCTTTTACCGTAAGAGCTCCGAGGTCATCCGGACGCACATTCGCGAGCGTCCCTTTCTTCGCTTTTCCGACAGGTGTTCTTGCACCTGCCACAATCACTGCTTCTTGCATCTTCACCCCTCCTTAGTTGCGTAATGGCTTACCTTTGACAAGCATATGTTGCATCCGTTGTTGAGTTAGCGGTTCTCCAGCCAAACTCAAGAATGCTTCCCGTTCAAGGTCGAGTAGATACTGTTCATCAACGAGCGTTCCTTCAGGCACATTTCCGCCTGCAATAACGTACGCTAATTTTTTCGCGATTTTCAAATCATGATCGGATATCATGTTTCCGAATTTCATCGTCTGTGCACCGAGATACATCGTTGCATATCCCGCTTCACCTGCTACCGGAATCAATTTACGCTGTGGCGGACGGTACCCTCTGTTGTAGAGTGACAAGACTTGTTGTTTTGCGTCATAAATGAGGTGGTCCCCATTCACGCTGATTCCATCTTGTGGTCGTAAAAACCCAGCTTCCCTAGCTTCGTGAGCAGATGTAGAAACCTTCGCCATCGCAATCGATTCAAATGTCTGAATCGCGAGTTTCTGCAAGTCCGGCTTCACATCTTTCGGTACTTGTTCAAGCAAGCGTGTGTAAAGTTCTTTGTTTCCACCGCCGCCAGGAATGATCCCGACACCGACTTCGACAAGACCCATGTACGTTTCAAAAGAAGCTTGTAAGCCCGCTGCCGGTAAGGATACTTCCGTACCTCCACCGAGTGTCATATTAAACGGAGCTACCACGACCGGTTTGGCACTGTAACGGACTCTTGCCATCGTTTGTTGGAACTGACGGACCATGTAGTCGAGCTCGAAGAAGTTATCGTCCTGCGCTTCCATCATGATCAGCATCAAGTTCGCACCGACACAGAAGTTTTTCCCCTGGTTTCCGATGACGAGCCCTTTGTAATTCTGCTCGACTTCATCGATCGCGTAATGGATCATTTGAATGATATCCGGACCGATTGCATTGTTTTGAGAA
This sequence comes from Rossellomorea aquimaris, assembly GCA_020524245.1. Classification (GTDB taxonomy): domain Bacteria; phylum Bacillota; class Bacilli; order Bacillales; family Fictibacillaceae; genus Pseudalkalibacillus. The sequence continues at coordinate 888,711 of JAIVLN010000001.1, forward strand.
TGGAATTCGAGTAAAGCAACACCATCTCCGATATCGATAAGACTCGCACCCGTATTTTTCTTGATGACACGGTCTTCATTTTTCAATCGGTGCAATCGAATGACCTTTTCATTTTCATTCGCTTTCGTGTGTTCACCTTTATGGTAAAACTCGATATCTGTACCGGACTGCTTATAGAAGGACTTTTCTCCAGCATCGAGCATTTCGGTAATCCATCCTGGAATCGTTTCGCCTTCCTTTTTCATCCGTTCTACTGATTTCTCAAGACCGATTGCATCCCATGTTTCAAATGGACCAAGTTCCCAGCCGAATCCCCATTTCATCGCGTCATCGATTGCTTTGATGTCATCCGCAATTTCGTACGCTTTTTCCGCTGAATAGAGAAGGACTGGTTTTAAGATTGACCAAACGAGCTGTCCTGCGCGGTCATCCGCATATACAAGCGCTTTCAATTTATCCGGCATCGTCTTCGCCTGTTTGCTCATTTCCACCGATGCGGTTTTCAGTTTCTTCCGTGGTCCGTATTCAAGCGTTTCAGGGTCAAGCTCTAAGATTTCACTTTTCCCTTTGGACTTCTGTTTTAAATAGAAGCCTTGGCCGCTCTTACTTCCAATCCATCCTTTTTCATTCATCTTCTTCATGAACTCAGGAACATCGAAAACGGCTTTCTCTTCACCTTCCACCTGGTCATACACATTACCCGCCACGTGGATGAACGTGTCTAGGCCGACAACATCGAGGGTACGGAATGTCGCACTCTTTGGGCGTCCAATCGCAGGACCCGTGACCGAATCCACCTCACCGACCGAGTAACCGTTCTTCACCATTTCTTGAACCGTTACGAGTAACCCATACGTTCCGATTCGGTTGGCGATGAAGTTCGGTGTGTCTTTCGCTACGACAACCCCTTTACCAAGTACATCCTCACCAAACTGGTTTATGAATTGGAGGACTTCCGGTTTCGTGTCACTCGTCGGAATCACTTCCAAAAGCTTCAAATAACGAGGCGGGTTGAAGAAGTGCGTTCCTAGGAAGTGGGCTTTGAAATCTTCACTTCTTCCTTCTGCCATCGCATTAATCGAGATACCTGACGTGTTCGAACTGACGATGGTTCCCGGCTTTCTATACTGTTCAACCTGTTCGTAAACCTTCTTTTTGATATCTAGATTCTCTACGACAACCTCGATGATCCAGTCCACTTCACCAAGCTTCTCTAAATCATCCTCGAGGTTACCTGTTTCAATCATCTGGATATGCTCCTTGGAACTGAGTGGAGCGGGCTTCTGCTTCAACAACTTTTGCTTCGCTGTTTCAGCGAGTTTGTTACGGACTGCTGGTTGTTCCAGCGTGAGCCCTTTCGCCTTTTCTTTTTCGTCCAGTTCTCTTGGGACAATATCCAACAGGATACTTGGAATTCCAACATTGGCTAGATGTGCTGCAATCCCTGATCCCATCACGCCTGAACCGATTACTGCTACCTTACGAATCTGATAAGACATGTTGTACCTCCTTTATATGAATGAATACTCATTCATTTTTTCTGCAAAAAATAGAACTTACTAAAATAAGTGGTCTCACTAACTACTATAAAAAAACAAAAGCGATTTCGCAATACAAATTTCTGAAAATTTATATGATTTTGTCTAATTTATTCAGAATTCCTTGCTATATGGGCTTTCCGCTCGATTTTTCTCCAAAATTTCTTTGATTTGTTCCAAGTGGCGACGTTCATGATAGCCGATGAAATCGAGCCACTGCTTCAACTGCATGTAACCGAATATCGGATGTTTGAAAGAACGTTTCTCAAGAATTGTCGGGTCCTCCACCTTTTCCAACACATGAAACAGGTATCCTCTAGACTTCTCCAAAGCGACTTTAGCTTCCGCTAGTGTCTTGTATTGTCCAGTAGGGCGAACATACTCCGGTGCTTCTACTGCAGGGAATCTTTTGGCTGAACGATAAACAGGATGTTCCTCGATTTCTCGATCTTTCCCTTCACTCAGTTGATTTTCAAATTGATTGGCAATCACGCGCTCAATCAACACAAGATGTTCAAGCACCTCTAAAATGGTCCAAGTGTCTGGGGAAACTTGAGCGTGGCTTAACTCTTCCGGAATTTCATTAACGACATCGAACAGTTCCTGTCTTCCTGACTCTAATACAGACATCAGCATTCCTCCTCTAAAAAAATCCTACTCACTCCATATTCGACAGGGCCCGTTCCATTCTCCTTCAAAATGGTTACAATATCTTATGCTCGAGGTCAAGAAGTGATGAATGACAAGGCTCCATGAGTGCATGAAAACGGGTTTTGAGCGATTTCGTTACCTCATGAACGCTCTTATGAGTGCACAATCAGCCTCTTTTGCACCGAAAGCCCACTGGCGCACTCCATATATAATAAAAATAGAGTGCCAATCGTATAGATTGCACTCTATCAAATGATCGATATTTACTTTCCGAAGATGCCTTTCAAAACGAAGGCGACGTTCGCTGGACGTTCTGCCAGTCGACGCATGAAGTATCCATACCAGTCTTTGCCGTATGGTACATAGACTCTCATCGTGTAACCTTCGTCACGCAATTTGCGCTGAGCATCGATTCGAATACCATATAGCATTTGGAATTCGAATTGATCAAGCGGGATGTTATGCTCTTTCACGATTTCTTTCGTGTAAGCGATCATCGCATCATCATGAGTTGCAATTGCTGTATAGTTACCATTCAACAAATGCATCTTGATGATTTTCTTGAAGTTCTCATCAACGTCTTTTTTATCCGGGAACGCAACGCTTGGAGATTCCTTATAGGCTCCTTTTACCAAACGAAGATTCGGATTCAAAGAATCTAAGTCTTGAATATCTTCAACGGTACGATACAGATAAGATTGCAGAACTGTACCGATATTATCGTATTGAGACTTCAATTCTTTGAAAATATCAATCGTTGCCTGACAACGAGCTTCATCTTCCATATCGATGGTAACGAAGACATCATATTCATCTGCCACTTCCATGATACGTTTCATGTTACGAAGAACCAGCTCGCGACTGATATCGAGTCCCATAGATGTCAATTTCAATGACAGTTGGGAATTGAGCCCTTGATTCGCAATGGATTTAATAGCTTCTATACAATGATTCGTCATCTCATTCGCTTCTTCTTCATTGTCTACGAACTCACCGAGATGGTCGATTGTAACCTCGAGGTTTTCCTCGTTCAGCTTGCGAATCGTCTCTAGAGAACTTTCTAGAGAAGCACCTGCTACAAAACGGCCTGCACCGAAACGAAGCCCATACTTTTTCGCCATTTTGGTAGCGACTTTATTTTTACCCATGAATAAGAAGAAATTTTTTAAAATTTGTTCCATGACAAGAATCCCCCTATACTGAAAACGGATACAAAAAATAGGTACTATATATATGAACGTTAAGGAATTAAGTTAAACTTCTTATCGTATTTTATCATCTTTTCGACAACATTTTTACTTTTTTCAAAATTTAATTTTTTCCTTTTTTCTATAGTATATGAGTTGTAATGAAGGTGTGTAAGGTGTAAAATTACACCAAATCTTTCCGAGTGAGGTACGTAACCATGAACATTGATCAAATGATTGAAATTGTCTCTTCAAAAATGAAACTGATCCGCATCGAACGCGGTTATACACAAGATAAAATGGCGATGATATTAGGTCTTTCCAAAAAGACCCTTGTTCAGATTGAAAAACAAAGGACCAAAGCGAATTGGACGACAGTCGCTGCCGTTTCTGCGCTATTCAGAAACAGTGAAATCCTCCGTTCAGCTCTAGGTGGCGATCCCGTTGAAATTGTCGAGATCCTTGCCCATGAAGAAATCGATCGTCCGAAGGAACAAACGCTTGGAGGGAAAGTCTGGTGGCGGGATGTGAAGTGTGAAAAAGGCTATCGTCTCCAGCAGAATGTCATCAGCCAACACTTCCGTATCCTAGATGAAGACAACCACCGGTGGTATAGCTCATTTGATGAGGCGGAAGCAAATGAACGTTTAAGTGAGCTCGCTCAATCATAATGGGCGTTTCGGAATAACTTCGTACGGATGTGGCACCCTAATCCTCGAAATGGAATTTTATCATTGAAGGAGGAGTCAACTCGTGCCACAGCAACAGACCCCACAGGATCAGCAAGGTTTCATGCCTCAACCTCCACGAGTCATGACGGTCAAGGATCAGCTCTACATAACCGATATGATGAGCTGGAACTTGTTAGCGGCAAAGAAATGCAACTTTTACGCAAAACAATGTCAGGATCAAGAAGTGAAGTCGGCGATTCAACAGGCTGCAAGCATGCACACGCGCCATTACGATCAGCTGCTTCAGCATTTACAAAGCCACTTGGGCGATCAACCACAAAACCAAAATATGACTCAATAAGGGGGATCTCAGATGAAAATACAGAATCCACAAACCAACATTCCACAAACCCCGGACATGAATGATCGTGATTTCATCAACGATACGTTAGCAACTGAAAAATACATGACAGACGCATATTCCACAGCATTAAACGAAGCGAGTCACCAAGATTTGTACCAGGATATTTCTGCCATGGCAAAGGAAACTCAGGACTGTCAGCGTAACTTGTACAATGTGATGTTCCAGAAAGGCTGGTACTCCTTCGATCAAGCTCAGCCCCAAGCCTTACAGCAGGCGTATCAAAAGTTTTCCGGTTACAAGCAACAACTCCCGAATGGCGGCACGATCCAATAAGAAAAGCGCAAGCGCCTCGGGTAGACTCGAAGGGCACTGGAAGTCCAACAAGGAGGCTGTTGCCGCCGCAGGAGGGCTGAAGTGACCCGAGAAGCTTGGCGCTGAGCTAGACATTCCATCTATGCAACCACATTTCAATTAAAAAAAATTGGGCGGACCTAAGCGGTCGCCCAATTTCCTATTGCTGTCTATTTTTGTTCTTCCCGATATTTTTCATTGAGCTCGCGTACTTCCTGGATCAATTCTTTCATGCCATCCTTTGCATCTGGATATTTCTCATTCCAATGCTTCACTAGAGGTGGCATCGATTTAGACATGTACGTATATAGAGCCCACATCTTCACTTTCTCTTTGGACTCTTCATCAGTTTCGCCCGTTAACAATTCCGTGTACTTGGTCATCAATCCATCAAACTGTTCCCTCAATGTTTGATCCATAGATGTCACCAACCTTCTCCGTTTCATCACATTCTATCATAGGTACATCCATTCGTAAAAAGACCCCTCAAGCCTCAAACCATTTGTTTTTCATTGCCAAAATGGCCGCTTGTGTCCGATCATGCAGTCCAAGCTTACTCAGAATGTTGCTTACATGCGTTTTCACTGTCTTTTCAGTGATGAACAGTTCAGATGAAATCTCTTTATTGTTCCGTCCAAGGGTAATTTCGCGGAGTACATCCTTTTCTCTAGCCGTCAATTGATTGAAGCTCTTTTCTGCTTCATTCGTTTTCGTGCCTGTATTCACATGGTTCAAAAGCTGAGAAGTTGCCGTAGGATGGAGATGCGTTTCTCCTGAATAAACAGCCTTGATCGATTTGACGAGATCATCTGGTTCAATATCTTTCAATTGATAGCCGTCTGCTCCCGCTTGTAAAGCAGGTACGACATGGTCTTGATCTGAAAAACTCGTCAAAACGATGATCTTAACGTCCGCATGTTCATTTTTGATCCGTTTCGTCGCCTCGATCCCGTCCATGACCGGCATCGTCAAATCCATCAGGATAACATCCGGCTTCAATTGCTCGACAAGTTCGATTGCTTCTTGACCATTGGCGGCCTCTCCAACCATTTCAATATCAGGTTGTGTTCCTAAGAAAAAGCGCAGCCCCTTCAACACCATCAAATGATCATCGACTAAGAGTACCTTGATCCCCATTTTCAACTCCCTCTTTCCTTCTCTATCTTGAATTTCACTTCTATTGTCGTGCCTTTTCCAGGCTGACTGTGAATATCCATTTTGCCACCCATAATTTCAGCACGCTCTCTCATACTCGACAAACCGAATGACCAGTTGTGCTCTCCGTTCTCAAGAACCGGGAAACCGATGCCATCATCGACAACCTTCATGATCACTTCATCCGTTTTACGGTATAAATAGAGGCGTACTTCATTTACACGTGCATGCTTATGGACATTGTTAAGCGCTTCTTGCCCGATGCGCCACATCGTTTCTTCAACCAGCCTTGGGATATTTCCTACCCCTTCAATATATTCCGTGACATCCAACCCAAGCGATTGCCCATACTTTTTGAGTGTTACAATGACGCCTTCTTCCAATCCCACCGGTCTTAATTGCCAAATCATCGAACGCATCTCACCGACCACTTCTTGTGAAAGACTCTGCATTTCCGTCAATGATTCAAGGATCGTTTCGCTGTCTTGTAACTGTTTCACATACTCTCGTAATCCACGTGCAGTCAGACTGAGGGAAAACAATTTTTGATTTACAGAATCATGCAGATCGCGTGCTAACCGGTTTCGTTCCTCGATGAGGGCAAGCTCTCTTGACCGTTCAAACAATCGCGCTTTTTCCAGGACAAGAGAAACATGATCACCTAAAGCCTTCAACACTTCCCGTTCAATTGCAGACGAATTCTTTTCCTGAACCCCGACTAGACAGCCGATCCACTCTTCTCCAATCAATAAAGGTACGACAAATGATCGCTCTATATCCAAACCTGCTTGTTGCAGGTCTGATTTCACCATTTGTTGCTCAAGCGTTTTTTGCAGGTCCCCACTATGTTCAATTGGATACCGCTTGTGTGTTTTCTTTGAACCTCCCGGACTGAAAATAGAGCGTAACGTCAGTACATCATCTTCTTTAATGAAAAATGCGAGGGTTTCAAGGCTGAACAGCTTACCGATTACATCCACCGTATTCTGCGGAAGGTGATGGATGTCATTCATCTTCCAGATGGAGCGGCTGATTTCATCCAGCTTCGTGTACTGATCTGCTTTTGTTTGCTGGGCTTCGTACAGTTTCGTTCGTTTGATCGCTGTCCCAATTTGGAACGAAATCGACTGCAATAAGTCCAATTCATCCTCTGTGAACTCATTTTTCCCTGGCTCTGCTACATTGAGAAGACCGAATTTTTCCCCGCCTGCAATCAATGGAACAGTCGCATGATGGGTGATCCCTTTCGTATCGCCCCAATCATATTCAATTGCATCTTCAATACGCTTACAATTGATGATGTTTACTGCCTTTTGCAGACGTCCGTCCCAAACCTTATCCAAACACCAGCAGCTTCCCTGGCACATCGGTTTCTTATCACCCCAGGCCAATGCTGGTGGCAGATTGACATCCGCAACGAACGCATAGATTGGTTCTTCATCGGTCAAAAAGATCCACCCTGTCGACAAACCGGTCACTTCCAACAGTTTTTCCATAACCGATTGAAGCATCTCCCGTACATTATTGGATTGGTTCAACGTTTCTGCAATCACTTTCAACGTATGGACTCTCGACACCGTACTCCCCCTCCCTTGCTAAAATCCGTATGTATTTCAAAATAGAATAGTAAAAATCCGCCATTTTTATGATGTACATCAAGAATATCATAAAATGACGGATTTGATTTCCTCTTATCGAAGTTGTCCAGTTTGGGTTTTGGCAAGTTTCTCAGTCATTTCAAAGAGAAGATTTGCCATCAGTTCCAGACGCTCAACTGCTTCTCGGTCGACAAGGTTGTACTCTTCGTCATAGCAATATGGATCGGATACGAACTGGTCTGGCAACACCATTGCGTATAATCCTCTCAACACCGTTCGCATATTGTTCAGCGCATTAATACCGCCTTTGCTTCCACCAGATGCTGCCGCAATTGCAGCAGGTTTATGCTTGAAATGCGATCCACCCAGAAAATCCAATGCGTTCTTCAATGCCCCACTCATACCATTGTGGTATTCAGGAGATGCAATGAAAAATCCGTCTGCTTTCTCTGCCTCTTTGTACAGTTTCTTCAGCCTCATATTATTTTCATTCCCGCCGTCACCTGGGAATAGGGGTAATTTTTCAAGGCCAAGATCAATGTATTCGACCGTAGCTCCTTTCTCTTCAAGCAATTCCTTCATCAATTTCGTAATACCCCGTGTTCTCGATTTCTCCATCGGGCTTCCATTCAACACTAAAATTTTCATAAAAAACATCACGCCTTTTACAACAAGTTATAGTATTATTATATGTTTTCCTGAGTGGATGAACATCGGAATTATGGATGAAGTTGTCTACGACTATTGTTGTAGATGTTAAAGAACGCCTGCCATCACCGCTATATAAGCAAGCCCAGAGCCTAGGACAGCTAACGGAATGCTGATGAGGATCGGCCATCTTTTTACAATGGTGATCGCGGTAAGCGAAAGCACAACAATCGAACCTAAGCCCCAAAGGAAGACACTCTTCGTCCACGCAAAAGTCAGAACGGATTGTGGATCGATCGTTCCATCAAACTGCGTCATGAATAACGGTGAAGGATCCTCCTGTAATATCGTGCGCCACACTTCATGCGGCGGGACCTGTTGAGACAGAAATGCTGTGACGCCGAACACGAATAAGATTAAGATCGTTTCGCCCCTCAAGGAACGAAGGACATATCGATTCCCTTTTGTTTGGATCGCTTTCTTCAAATACACACCGTGTAACAGGGCATACAGGAACAATGGAATCAATAGGAGATGTTTAATCAATAAGGCTTGTCCGTAGTTCAAAACCCATGAGTCTACATACTGAGGAGCGACGATTTCATTGATCAACAAGCCGCCACCTGTCAAAATCAGTACAGCTCCGATTGAAAATGGCGTGTACCAATTTAAGAACGGAATCCAATTGGAGTCTTCCTTCGAACTCCATGCGACATAAAGCAATACGCCTACCCATCCAGTAACAGCGATTACGTGGGAGAAATGGGCGATGAATCCGATGACAGGATAGAGAGATGCTGAATGGCTCGCAAAGGAATAAGTGCTCATTAAGATTACCGTCAGGAATGCGCCTAACCGGGCATAAAAAGTCGTACTCTGAAGATCATTTTTATAAACGAGTAAAAATAGTACGATAGATATTAATATGCTGGCCAACCATGCCTTCCCGACATCGAACTGAATCAATACGGTCTTAAATGTCTCCCAATAGCCGACGCTTTCGGATAAAAACCCGATGATCTGCAAGAGGGATATGAACATAATGATCGGAACAAGGACGATGAGCCACAACATTAGTTCTTTCGGTACCTTTACATTCGGCTTTTTGTTTTCTGGTACGGATGCAAGAAGCAACCCTCCGAACAGTAGTGCAAATACCAGATAGAGGACGCCTTTAAAGAAGATGATCATGCTTTGCCCTTCTTCCTGATCACCCATATAAGAAAGCCGATTCCAGCAAAAATGAATAGACCAGCTATGATGAAGACAGTCGGAGACACTCCGTCTTCTACTACTCGCTGATCTGTCGGATTCATTTGATTAGTGGACTGGTTTGCATCATCTTCAGATGCTTTTTCTTCGCTTTCTTCATTATCTGGTGGGGCTGTTTCCGAATCGTTTTTTGTCTCTTCTTCACTCTCAACTTGGAACGAGAAATCCCCGTCAACAACGTGGCTATCTTCTGAAATGATTTCATAGGTGACAGTATAAGAACCTGAATCGAGTGGTTTTACCGTTTGTCCGAGCATGACATTCCCATCGATTTGTACAGCTTCTACCTCAATGGTTTGACCTGCTTCGTCGGTCACTGTGAATTGACTGCCTTCCTTGATATCTGTACTGAATTCAAAGGTAATGACATCCAAAGCATATTGAACAACCTCTCCATCACTTGGAGTAGTGCCTTGTAAATTCGCGTGTGCGAACGTTTGAATTGGTACCATGAACATTGTTAATAAAATGGTAAGTGCGCAGAACATTTTCTTGTGCATGATGGATCCGTTCCTTTCTCAAAACTTTCGAATCCATCTTATCACCTAACTCATGGTAATTCTACTTTGTTCACACATCGTTCTTTTTTATGATGGAGTCAGGCTCCGTCCTTCCTTACGTCCCTCATTTTGCATTTATCTCATTTTCGAGGACGTAACGCTCATAACTCATCAAACTATTTTTACGAAAGAAAAGAGCGGATGGCTAACTGGAAACGATCCTTTTCTTCCAGAAACGGATAGTGGTTGCTGTACTGGAATCTTAAGAATATGGAGTCTTCCATTAGTTCGTACATTTCCTCTGAACAGCGGATAGGGCATTGTACGTCATTCTCTCCACACACGATGAGCGTCGGTGTTTTAACAGACTTCAACCGGTCTTTCAAATCAAAATGCTGGAATTCATGTTCACCGAAATAATTCAAACGATCCGCAGCAATCTTTTTGAAAATATCCGCGGAGAAATACATTTCATATTTTTCAGGTTCGTTCAACGAGAGCTTGGTCCGTTCCCTTGCGAGCAATTTACGTTCATCCGGATGTAAGTTTTTCGACTTCAATTTTTCGATTAAGTCTTGCATGACCTGAAACTGTGGATGATCTTGGTGGTAGATACTATCCTTCGTATCGGCGTATTTACCATCTGCTGCACTGCCCACGACAATCAATTGACTAAGGCCTTCAGGAACATCGGCCGCATAATGTAAGCCTAGCATTCCACCTGTGGAGTGTCCTGCGAACGCCCATTTCTCATACTCCATCGCTTTTCTGATAGATTCAAGATCCTTGACGGTCTCTCCCATAGATAGTTCATCTTCAGTTTGATAGCGCGACGATTTTCCCGCTCCTCTTAAATTGACTAGAATCGTCTCATATCTTTGCGTAAACGTGTCTGCGAAGTGGTCACCCGTCTCATTGAATTCTGAATATAAATGCGTTACACATACGGGCTTTCCTTGACCCTTCGTAAAAATCTCAAAATCTCCCCGATCGGTACTTATGATCTTACCTCTCCAGCTACCCAATGTCTCACTCCTTTCCATATACCTATGGTCTTATTGAGTGAATTTCCCCTTTTTAGTGATCCGAAACCCTTGTATAAACGTATACTGAATGAGTTCTCTTTGAAACAAGTGTAAACTAGTATATGCTTAGAGAAAACATTGTCAAAAGGAGAATTGAATGAGTGAGATGGATTTCGAGCTCTATGAACGGGTTTTGAAACAAGATAGAAAAGCCCTAGAGCTCCTATACGAACGCTACGAAAAGCTGCTTTTCTCATTTGCATACCGCATGACGAAACGAAGAGAACTGTCCGAAGAGATCGTCCAGGAGGTTTTCATCAAACTATGGACGAAACCTGGAATCTATGATCGATCCAAAGGGAAATTTTCTTCCTGGCTCCTCACTGTCACAAGGAACACAAGCATCGATCATTTGAGAAGAAAAAATGAAAACACATACGAAATAGAAGATAGAGACGCATTACAAAAAGACGAACCAACCATTGAAGAACAAGTGGAATGGAAAGAAGATGGAAGACGTTTAAGGAAGGCTATGAAAATCTTAGCGGACGAACAACGGGAAATTGTCGACCTCTTCTACTTCAAAGGATTATCGCAAAGTAAAATTGCAGATAAGATCCAAATTCCACTCGGCACTGTGAAAGGTCGGTTAAGATTGGCACTGAAACATTTACGCAAACACTTGGAATCTACTGGGCAAGGGAGGGATCACCTATGACAAATCAAGATCGTTGTGAAATGCTACTCGATTATTTCAATCAATGTCTTGATGCAGATGAAAAGAAAATCTTTGAGGCACATCTATCCGAATGTAAAGAGTGCCAAGAAGAATTACAAGAGTTAGAAGAGCTGACGGCTGACCTTCCATATGCCTCCGAACCAGTAGAACCTAATGAAGGTATGAAAGAGCGGATCCTCTCCAACGTATTTGAACAGCCGATTGAAACAGAGGAATCCAATGGTGAGAATAACGAAGCCATTTCCAATGTCGAAACCATTCGTCCAACTGAACGGACAACATCTAATAAGTCGGCTAAAACACAGAAACGATGGATTCAACCGTTACTTGCTGCCTCTTTACTTCTATCTCTGACAGCGAATGTCTATTTTTATATGAATGATCAACAGACGCCCGTTGTTCTTCCGGACGATAGTGTCAATCAAGTTCTGAAAAATGTGGAACTGGCGGCAACTGAAGGATTTGATGCAAGTGCACAAGCGGCAATGATTGAGAAAGAAGACGGAATGTCACTCGTCATGCAGGCGAATAATCTTCAGGCAGTATCGGGGACTGAGGCCTATCAAGTCTGGTTGATTGATGCAAATGGTGAAAAGTTCCGAGCTGGTACTTTCCTGCCGAACGAGAACGGTCAAGGCGGTGTCATCTACCCTGTAAAAATTGAGGGTGATCATGAGTGGGATACAATCGCCGTCACCCTGGAGCCAACTCCGGACAGTGAGCAGCCGAAAGGGCAGATCATCCTCGCTTCCAAGCTTTAAATCATGTAAGAACATCCTCCGGGATGTTCTTTTTTTCGCCCTCTATATCCATGGTTCAACAAAAATAAAAACTTCTTTCAGAAAAAAGTGATCCGTTCCCTGATCTCTCTCGTTAGCCTTACAAATAAGTAAAAAGGAGAGATTCACACATGAACATGAAAAAAGGACTTGTCGCAATTCCATTAAGCACATCATTACTTCTAGGGGGAGTCGCAACAACAGCATTTGCTGATGATCATGCGAAGCCGACTGTAACAACACCAGCATCAGAATTACGTACATCACTCGATCATCTCCTTAGTGAGCACGCATACTTAGCGGTTGAAACGATGCGTAAAGGCGCAGAAGGAGCGGGAGACTTCGAACAAGCATCCGGCGCATTGATGGCAAATGCAGACGACTTGAGTGCAGCGATCGCCTCAGTTTATGGTGATGAAGCTGGAAAGCAATTCGACGAAATGTGGAAAGGTCATATCGGATTTTTCGTTGATTATGTAAAAGCGACAAGCGCAAACGACGAAGCTAAGAAACAAGAAGCACTAGATAACCTAGCAAACTATAAACAAGAATTTTCTAAGTTCCTAGAAACGGCTACTGAAGAACGTCTTGAAGCCGGCGCACTTGCTGAAGGACTTCAAATGCACGTGAACCAATTGATTGGTGCATTTGACGCTTATGTCGCTGGAAACTATGAAAAAGCTTATGAATATGAACGTGAAGCGATCAACCATATGTACATGGTCAGTAAGGGGCTATCCTCTGCAATCGTCCAACAGTTCCCAGATAAATTCGAAAATACGAAAGCTGTAACCCCAGCAAATGACTTACGTTCCAACTTGAACCACTTGCTCACAGAGCACGCTGGTCTAGCGATGATGGCGATGCAGAACGGCATTGACGGCTCAGAAGACTTTGAAGCATCTGCTCAAGCACTAGCGAACAATACAGAAGATCTAACCGCAGCAATCTCCTCTGTCTATGGTGAGGAAGCAGGTATGAAATTCAAGGAAATGTGGTCCGGTCATATCGGTAACTTTGTCGATTATGTAAAAGCAACAGGCGCTAACGATGAAGAAAAGAAACAAGCAGCTCTCGACGCCCTTGCAGCTTATAAAGCCAACTTCTCTCAATTCCTGGAGACTGCAACTGATGGACGTTTAAAAGCAGACGCTCTCTCTGAAGGATTGCAAATGCATGTTGATCAGCTCGTCGGTACGTTTGATAGCTATGTAGCAGAAGACTACGATACGACTTACACAAAACTTCGTGAAGCATATGCACATATGCTGAAACCAGCAGCAGGTTTATCCGGAGCATTTGTCGATCAATTCCCTGACAAGTTTGCAGGTGAAATGCCAACCGATATGCCGAAAACAGGTCTAGGTGGAACAGCTGATCAGGGGATGTCATTAACGTCCATTTTACTTGCAGGATTTGCAGCTTCAATCGCAATTGCCATGCTGGCAGTTAGAAGACTCGGTGGACAAACAAAATAAAACAATTTATAGAGAGAAGGTTCCCTTCTCTCTTCCTTCTTAAAAAAGGATGATTTTGATGATGAAAAGAATGACATTGTTGATCAGTATAGTCATTTTCATTCTGGCTTTAGCTGGATGTATGAACGAAGCGGATAGTGGTTCAAATGGACAGGAAATGAAGGCTGGAGCTACGGAATCTTCAGAGCACCAAACCCGGAATCAAATGGAATCATCTGACTCGAGTGCGGATCAATCCTCGAGTGATGTTGAAATCATTAAAGATGAACGGAAAGGGATTGTCCCCGTTACGATTGAAATTCCCGCTATTAATGTAAAATCGAAAGTCGAACATGTCGGGACACTCGATGACGGTCGGATGGATGTTCCGAAAGATGCGGATAACGTCGGCTGGTATAAACCCGGAACTATGCCAGGTGCGCAAGGGAACTCCGTCATTGCAGGACACGTAGATGATTTGACGAGTCCAGCAGTATTCTATCATCTTCATAAACTGAAAAGCGGAGACGAAATTATCGTCGAAGGTGAATCTGGGGAAAAGCTTACTTTTAAAGTCGTTCAGTCGGATGTTTACCCTCGACAAGAGGCACCGATTGAGAACATATTCGGATTTTCATATCGAAGCATGCTGAATTTAATCACCTGCACGGGTGAGTACGATCCAAATACAACAGAACGAGAAGAACGCCTCGTCGTATCAGCAGAACTGGTGCAAGATCAATAAAAGAACCCCAAATGAGCGGATCATTTGGGGTTCTTCATTGTTGGAAGCGTATTTTTTCCGGGTTATGATAAGTAACCAAAATCTTTATTTCTACCATATCGAGTACTCATAAATCCCGGTGAAGGGTGCATATCCTTATATCATATCGATTCGTTTCTTTCCATGACCTTCTTCGTACGTTTGCCTCTTCTTTGCAACAAATTCAATGCATAAATGTTCATAATCAGCCATACAGCACCAGCTGAAAAACCAGCAATGATATCACTTGGATAATGGACGTGCAGGTAGACCCTGGAAATTCCGATCAGAAAAATCAGCAGACCGACAAGTACCCCGACAAGCCATGGAGATCGCCCTTGTCTCTTCATATACTGGATAATCAGATACCCCATGATTCCATATGCTGCCATAGACACCATTGCATGTCCGCTCGGAAAACTGTATCCTCCGACTTCAATCAAGTGCTCGATATCCGGTCTTGCGCGTTGGAATGAGAACTTCAATGCTCCGTTCAAGCCCCATGCACCTAAAATCGTCGTCAGCAAGATAAACGATTCCGCCTTTAACTTTTTAAAAAGGAGAATGGCTAAAAAGATCGGGACGACGACCAGATAGGTGCTTGTATTACCGACATGAGTGACCGTAATCATTATTTCCGTCAGCCACGGGACCTGCAATCCATGGACCAGACCAGAAAGCACACCGTCGAAATCACCTAATTCATTTTCCAGAAGACTGTCCGCAAATTTGGCAAATACTCCGAGCAATCCTAAAACGACAAGAATACCAAAGATCAATCGAATACTGATTTTCTGTAACACTTTATCGTTTAAAGTGGTTTCTATTTTTCCCATACCATGCATCATCCCTTTCTTGACACGACTTTATATTTAAATTCTTTTCGTCTATTATTTTTTAGATTCCCTATTTTACCATGGAACGAACATAGCCTCTAGTTCGTATATGAATCATGTATACCATTTTTTATGAATTCAAGAAGGGATTTTTATTTCCTTTATTGAAATAACAATATCACAGAAAAATATACGGGGTGGTCTATCAATGAGGTTCGGGCGGAAGCAGAGAACAATCATTCTTACTAAGCCAACAAGGGAATTGGAGCACAAACTGGTCTTTGTCGGGAGTTTGATCGGATTCTTCCTCTCTTTCATGTACTTTGTGTTCTTCGAGTTTATGTATGAATCCATGAATGACATGACACACGCCATCATCTCCAGTTTATCAGGAGCGATTGCATCACTCGTAGCTTATCTGTGTCTGAATCTTGTGGATTACCAAACAAGGAAATTCGCAATCTGCATTGCAATATGTTCCATCTGGGGTTTGCTCAGTGTGAGTTTCTTCTACTCGATTCCAGCAATCATGCTGTTATCCTCCACTTTCCTTTGTTTTTGGAGAAAGAATAAAGAAATACGCGTTGTTAAATGAAAAAAGAGTGACAAGCGAACTGCCTGTCACTCTTTCTTAGTCGTGTCATCATTTAGTAGCATGTACATGTTTCTCCATCGGCATCGGCGTCTCTTCCTCTTCATCATCTTCCTGATTGGATGTCTTCAATCGAACTTCTTTCAGGAATAACACCAGTCCGACGGCAACCACCATCATGATGGCTCCGAACATGAATGCCCCACTCAGCGCATCGCTTAAAGCGGTACGCATCATCTCCACCACTTTCACAAACAGCTCAAGCTGATCTTGAGGAAATTGAGATTTGATCGCTTGAAGTTGTTCAGGATCCATCAACAGCTTAGGATCGCTTAACTTTTCCACTGAACCACCGGTTGCACCACCGGAAACAGCTTGTGCAGAAGACTTCATGTTCGAGCTCATAATGATGTTCATGATTGCCCCCATAATCGATACCCCAATCGTCCCGCCCAACTGACGGAACAGCTGCACAGAGGAAGTCGCAACTCCCAAGTGCTTGTATGGGACTGCATTTTGTATCGTAATCGTAAAGATTGGGAAACTGCACCCTAATCCAAGACCGATGATGATCAATCTTAGAATCGCATCCATATTCGTGCTGGCACTCGTCAAGGTCGTCAGAGAGAAAATGCCAAACCCCATCGTCGTCAGACCGAGTATTGCGAGCTTTTTATATTTTCCCGTCCTTGTGATGAGTTGCCCAACAATCGTACTGGATGCGACCATACTGAGCATCATCGACATCATGATGAAGCCGGTTGTTGTAGCAGAAGTACCGATTACACCTTGTATGAAAAACGGCATATACATGATCGCACCGAACATCGCCATACCAATTAACAATCCGATGACGTTGGAGATGGTGAAAACGCTGTTTTTAAATAAATGGAGCGGCAGGACAGGGTTCTCCACCTTTTGTTCGGCAACCAAAAACGCGATCAACGAAATAACCGATAAGGCAAAAAGCCCAAGCACTTGCACAGAGCCCCACGCAAATTGATTCCCTGCCCAGGAGAACGCAAGCAACAGCGGAATAATCGTTGCAGCCAGGAACACCGAGCCAAAGTAATCGATTTTTCCATGCGCCTGGCGAGGGACACTAGGGAACAACCGCATGATTAAAATGAATGCAACGAATCCGACAGGTAGGAAGATCCAGAAAATCCACTTCCATGCAAAATGGTCTACGATATATCCACCCAGTGTCGGGCCGAATACACTCGCCAATCCGAAGACAGCGCCCATCAACCCTTGCCATCTACCTCTTTCACGTGGAGAGAAGAGATCTCCAATTGATGCAAAAGCTGTTGAGAAGATCATTCCACCTGCAAGACCTTGAAATCCTCGATACAGAATCAACATGAAGATGCTGGTCGCTGTTCCGCACAGGAAGGTCGCAATGATGAACATTCCTAGCCCCAACAAAATGAATGGTTTCCGTCCATACATGTCAGACAGCTTCCCTACCAGAATCGCTGTGACACTTGAAGCGAGCATGTAAATCGTAAAGATCCAACTGAAATAAGGCATGCCTCCGAGATCGGATACGATTTTCGGCATCGCTGTTCCGATGATTGTCTGGTTCAATGCGGCAAACAACATGGATGCCAATACAGCTACCATGATTGTGATTTTTTTTCGTAGTGGTAAATGTTCCATACAATCGTTCTCCTATCCTTCACAAGATGAATAGTTCACTTCATGAAGTATTTTTCAAAAAATGAAGCTTTAATCATATATTTTAGAAAAAAGCCGCAACAATTCTTTAATATCTTCGTCTTCAAGGTTTTTAAACTTACGTTCCATGTACTCATGTTTACGCAATTCCAGGGCTTGGACCTGTTTACGTCCTTCCTCCGTAATACTTAGATATATGACTCTTCGATCATTCTCAGCACGGTTCCGTTGTACGAGGTTCCGCTGAACGAAACGATCGGTCACTGCTGTAATATGACTCATCGCCACATTGAATTCCTGGGACAGCATCGAAGTCATGACTTGCCCTTTTTCCATAATAAATTTCAAATACGTAAAATCGGTCGCAGTGCATTCATCTTCAAATAGCTGATTGATTTCTTTTCGGAACATCCTAAAGGTCTTCCGAAAGCTTTTTTCCAAGTCCCAAATCAACTGATCACGTTTCTCCATACTTCACACCTAATCAATCCTCTTTCTATTTTTAACCATTTTATTATAACAGAATGGCGTAGGCGTTACGAACGAAAAGTCTTTATAATGGTGGTAAATAATTCCTGTTTTGATTATGCTAGGAAGGAGAATACAAAGAGAGTCCCTAAACCTTACATAATGTGTTTCTTGTTATGAATTATCAATTTGCGTCATTTTATACTATACTTATAGTGGAGTTCTGATTGAAAGGAAGAGTCAGATGAACATTGGCTTTTACTTATTACCTAAAAGCGAAGTGAAGTACTTAAATCCTGAATCGACCATACGCCAAGCACTTGAAAAGATGTCTTATCACAAATATACGTCCGTTCCTCTAGTGGATGAAGACGGAAGATATTCTGGTACGCTTACTGAAGGTGATTTGCTGTGGAAACTGAAAGATGACATGGATAAAGATGAGGATTACGAAGAGGTCATCCAGAAGACAAGATTGAAGGATGTCCCTAGGCGGGTACAAAACATACCGATTTCCATTAATGCGAATATGGAAGACTTGATTACACTTGCGACGGATCAAAACTTCATCCCGATCACCGATGATGATGGCCATTTCATCGGTATCATCCGTCGTCGGGACATCATCAAATATTGCGCAAGCGTTATCTGGGAAAACAAGCAAACCAATTAATCGACGATATGACTGAAAAAGAGGATGACAGACTGTCATCCTCTTTCTAATGAGCAAAATCTTGAATGGAAACAGTAGGTACTTTTTTCAAATCCAAAAACTCTGAACCAATCTTCAACAAGGGACGATGGGGTTGTTCATAAGGTATGAACGTGATGACGGCATTCTTCTGGCTATTCAGCAGGACGTTCCTGCCTACATATTGTTTCATGAGATAGTGGACGAATTCTTTCACCACTGCTTGATTGAGTCTCCCCATTTCCGCTTCTTTCACGAGCTGCTCTATGGCAACGAATGAAGAGCGTCCTTCATGATAATCTCTTTCTGTACAGATCGCATCATAAATGTCTGCAACGGCCAAAATTTGAACCAAAAACGGGATTTCATCGGCTGTCCTGCCATCGGGATAACCGGTGCCATCCAATCGTTCATGATGGGCTAATGCACCTATTGCCACCATTGGATTCAAATTCGGGATTTCACTTAGAATTTCATAGCCGTATCGTGTATGTAACTTGATCGTTTCGTACTCTTCATCACTTAATCGCTCGGGTTTCTTCAGGATGTCGTTTTTGATTTTCGTCTTTCCGATATCGTGAAGGATACCCATTTTCCCTAACAAAAAAATCTGATCTTCAGGAAGCTTAAGCACCTTCCCGATCACCCCTGCAACAAGACCAACATTCATACTATGCTGATACGTCACTTCATCATGATGCTTTACATCATAGATGAGAGAAATTGCTTGATCCTCATCTTCCAGCACTTCTTCAAGGACAGATGAAAACTGGTTAAAAACGGCATTTACTTTGTTCTTCAGGCTGGATTGGATATTCGTGAATAACTTTTTAATACTCGTAACTGCCTGATCGTATGCTTGCTGTATCGGTGGATCATCGTTTTCACTGATTATGGTAGGTTGAATGTCTACTGATAAACGATCCACAGATGGTAATGGTTCCCCTTCATAAAACCAATCGTGCTTATCCAACATATCGATCTGGACTTGCGTCAGCACCGTCCCTTTTTTCAAAAGCAGAATCCCTTTTTTCGAATAAATGTTGGCAGCTAAAAAGGTCCCCTTATGCAAATCATTATTATTTTCCAATTAGACATCCCCCCATGTCTAAATAAACCACTTCGAAATACTTGCAATATAAACTCAATTATAGTATACATGCAAAATTATCCAACCGCTATTTAAATTTGTAGAGAATGGACCGAAGTGGGGTTCGTTTTTATCGCCACAATAACGGGTAACCTAGTTGTATCGTATTATCTTGTGGAGGAAACTTAGATGAAACGTACACGCCAATTCTTTTTCAGCATTACGATGATTATTTGTTTTGTTATTATTCTTTCAACCAAACAGTCCTATGAGGTAAAAACTTTCGCAGCGATCATTTATCTATCTATCGTCCTATCCGTCTGTTATGTATTGATGCTTGAAAACCGTTCACCTTATAAAACCTTGTTATGGATCTACGTCATCCTGTTCATTCCGGTAATCGGATATATCACCTTCATTTATTCTGGTCAACTGGAAGTGAAAGGGCATCTTTTCAAACAGAAGAGACTATCCAATTTCAAACAGTCACTTTCCATGCAGCTTGATCACCGACCTTCCCACAAATGGACTCATCTAAGCGAGGATGAGCGCGAATTTTCCAAGCTAATTACATCCCTCAGTGGGCAGAACATCAGCTTTTTCTCCCATACGGAAGTGCTACGGAATGGTGACAAGAAATTCCCAAGGCTGCTCGAGGAATTGAAACAGGCAAAAGACTTTATTCATATCCAGTATTACATTTTCCGGTCAGATGATATCGGCAAGGAAATCATTGAAGTTCTTTGTCATAAAGCCAAAGAAGGCGTAGAAGTACGGTTCATCTTTGACGGGATCGGTAGTATCGGATTGTCCGACAGTGACCTATCCAAAATGAAAGAGGCAGGGATTGAAGCACATAGCTTCCTGCCGATCCGAAAAGGATTTTTCAATCAAAAGTTCAACTTCCGGAATCACCGGAAGATTGTCGTCATCGATGGTAAGGTCGGCTTCGTTGGTGGTCTTAACGTTGGTAATGAGTATTTAGGAAAGGATGAACGCTTCGGCTACTGGCGCGATACTCATCTAATTTTACAAGGAGAAGCATTGAGAGATCTCCATCGTGTATTCCTGCTGGATTGGAGTTACGTCCAAGACGATTCTCTTTTCCAAGAGAGGTACCTGGATGTTGAGCCGCATGATGAAGGTGGCGGTATACAGGTCGTTCCTAGCGGACCTGACACTTCCCAAGGAATCATGAGCTATCTTTACTACAGCATGATTACGAACGCTAAGAAATCCGTGTGGATTACGACACCGTATTTTATTCCGAGTAAAGAAATTCGTACAGCTCTGTTGATTGCCGCGATCAAAGGCATTGACGTCCGGCTCATCGTCCCTGAAAAAAGCGATGGGTTTCTCACCCAATATGCTACTCGTTCCTATTTCAATGAATTACTACAGTATGGGGTGAAAGTGTATATGTATCGTAGAGGTTTCACTCATCAGAAAACGATCATCGTAGACGGTACCTATGCCACATTAGGCACTGCAAATGTCGATTTACGGAGCTTTCATTTGAACTTTGAAGTGAATGTGTTCATGTTCCGGACACCATCGATCGATACCCTCATTCGTCACTATGAAGAGGACATTCAGGACAGTGTTGAGGTTGACCTGGATACTTACCGACAGAGAGGGATTGCCCTCAGGACTAAAGAATCCTTTAGTCGTCTGTTTTCTCCCGTTCTATAAAGGCGGGAGATTTTCTTTTGTCCGGAATCATGAAACGAAACATGTCAAACCGTACATACTAAACACATTACGATGAATGAAGGATGTGTTTGGATGTTTGGTTGGATATTTGTAGTCGGCTTTTGGTTAATTGGTACCATCATCGCCGCAAGTCCGGGAATCCTATTCCGTCTTATCGAGAAAGAAAAGGAACACCTGAGGGAAGAATCATCAGAAACACGGTTCAGAGACCATATGGCATCGATTTTCTTCAGTGTCGAAGAGAAAATCTTAAGCTCGATCCCATGGTGGTCCCTCACACTTTCATGTTCGATTCTGGCAGTCCTCTTCTTTACATTCGGTTTCATCGCTTTAAGCTTCGTATTAGCTGGTTGATGAACTTCAGTCATCCTCCGATAAAGATTCCAGATTCACGTACCATCGACCGGTCAAGCTTGTCCGTTCAACTGTCAGCATCGCATTACGTTTCTCAAGTCCTTTGCCTGTGCGTACTGTGATTGCTACAGGAAATTCCGCAAGGTGAAATTCTTTGTGACCCACTTTTGAAAAAGGTCGATCGGGAAAGATGAAAAACAAATTCTCTAATAGTTCATTGTCCGTGGCAGGCTCGATCGTTTTCTGAATGATCGAGTCGTCTTCTTGATTAACAGCCAACATGAAGACATTCGCCATTTGATCACTTGTTGCATGTTCAATGTAATCATCCAGTCGATTGGAGGCTTTCATGATCATCAATTGATGAGATGGATCTTCTTTACTGGAACGATGAGTTGTGCTATTCGGTAGATGGATGCAAAAATGTCCAGGAAAATTGTTAGCGAGGGCACCGGCTCCATGCGGCATCCCATGCATTGATGCCGGTATAAGGTGGGTGCCTTTGCGAATGAAAATCGCTCGTCTTTTCCAGCTCCATTTCCCATCATAAATCGCCTTCATAATGGACGTATCCACTTTGGTGAGAGGCTGCACATCTGCATGTCGTGAACCCGCTCTCCTTTGGACTTGGAAGTAAAGTCCCGTTTCATAATCTACGACTTCAAACGAGCTTCCTCTCGGTATGATTTCACTCGTTTCTTCCCATGTCTTCCACTCGATTCGCTCTGGAATGTATGTACCATCATCGAAAATCGATGGTAATTGATCGACTTTGATCCCTTTTCCATAAAGCTCGTCTGTTATGAAGCTGAATATGAGTATACCGATTATAACGGTACTCAAAGCTGATCTCATCATCGTCTGTTCTCCGTTCTAAATGAATTCTTCTTCACTATTGTGTTGCAAAAGGAGAACAATCTATAACAGGTAATATTTTGTACAGATTTGGTGCCTTTTTCTAGTATGGATTTGCCGAAGAGACGGGGAAGGATAATAGTAAGGAGGGTGGGATTATGATGATTGAAAACAAACGACAAAAGAAAACCTTAGTCGAAATTGAACATCCACTAATCCGAGAAATTGAAGAACGTACCGTACACCCAGGAGTGGAAGAAGAACGTGAACAGGAATTCATGTTTGAGCCCTATGACGACTACAGCGAGCGTCAAGCACAAGGGTAGAGAAAGAGGATGACCAAGTGGTCATCCTCTTTACACGGTTATTTAACCATTCCCTCCACTTAGACGGATTCTCGGATCGATTAACCCATATGCAATATCGATGAGGAGGATCATGATGACCAATAAAAATGAATAGAACAAGGTCGTACCCATAATTACTGGATAATCGTTTGTTGTAATAGAACGGACAAATTGTTCTCCTAGCCCAGGAACAGAAAAGATACGCTCGATAACTAAAGTTCCAGTCATGATATTGACGAGCATAACACCCAGCATCGTAATCAATGGAATCAATGCGTTTCGAACAGCATGCCCAAAAATAACTTTGAATGAATTGACCCCTTTAGCTTTTGCAGTAGTGATATAGTCTTGTCCAAACACTTCCAGAAGTTCTGTTCTCATAAATCGGGCAGCAACGGCCATCGGGAAAATCGCCAATGCAATCGTCGGCATGATTGTATATTCAAATCCTTCCCAAAAAGCAACTGGCAACCACTCCAATTTTACCCCAACATAATATTGGAGCAATCCGGCAAATACGAAACTCGGGATGGAAATACCTATCACTGATACGAAAGTTGACGAGTAATCCAACATGGAATTTTGGCGGATTGCAGCAATGATTCCCAATAGCATACCTACAATACTTCCTAAAATCATTGATTGGACTCCTAGATAAGCAGATGGTCCGACACGGTCCATAATCATCGAGGTTACGCTTCTACCATCAAATTGAAATGAATTTCCTAAATCTCCTTGTATAAGGTTGCTCATGTAGGTGACAAACTGCAGAGGAACCGGTTCATCTAAATTATATTTTTCTAAGATCATCGCTTCCTGGTCAGCAGTAAGCTTCTCCGATAATGCCAAAGGCGAACCTGGCATCATTTTCATTAAGAAAAAGGTCGCTGAAGCTATGACGAACATTGTGATCAATAAGTACATAATCCTCTTAAAAATGTAAGTTTTCATCTGACATCCCCTTTTTTGTCTGACTTTTTCGATATTTTAAAGTATAATAAAAGAAACATATGGAAAAAAGTGAAACTTTTGAAAGGAGTTGTTCCCCTTTTATCTGGGGTAAAGATGAAGTACGGAACTTACTATCTGCAATTGTGCGATCTTTTCTCAACTGAAGAATTGGTTGAAGTGCCGTTGAAGCGGCTGGCAGATGAATGGGAAATTACGACTCGGTATGCGAAAAAGATCATACAAGAATTGAATAGGGAAGATTTTATTGAATGGACTCCGGGCATAGGCCGTGGGAACGTTTCAAGGATACGTCTACTTTATAGTAAGCATGACGTTGTCTTTGGCATGGCAAAAGATCATGTACGGAGAAGAAAGATTCACGAAGCTTTCTCAGTAATACATAATCATGCCCCTGAAGTGAAAGAGAACTTTGTCGATTGGTTATCGGATCCTTCTTTATAATTCGAAAAGAGGTTGCCCTAAGAGAGTCAGCGTGGACTCCTTTAGGACAACCTCTTTTTATCAGATTGAGCTTAGCAGGAGTAAATGATGATTTCAAGAGAATTCACGAGACTCCTGCGGGAACAGCGGGCCCGGCGAGACCTTACAGGTTAAAAATCACAAATGGATCTTCGACTAGGTGCCACCACGTCCTGTGATGAACGTCGAAGTCAGCACTTCCTGTGCAAGTCAGTATTTACTTCAACAGCTTCTTCATAATCTTTAGACTATGCTTATAGGACGGATAACGAAACACAATGTCAAAACGGTTCGTCTGTTTAATGATACTCTTTTCATGAGAAAACGCGTCAAAGCTCGCTTTCCCATGATAACTACCTGTACCGCTCTGCCCTACTCCACCGAACGGCAAGTAAGGAGAAGCGACATGGATCAACGTATCATTGATACATCCGCCACCGAAAGATAAAGAATCGACAATATAGTTTTGGTGTTCGTCCTTTTCAGTAAACAAGTAAAGGGCAAGCGGCTTTGGATGTAAGCGTACATTCTCGACCACTTCTCGGATTTGATCGAATTCTAAAATCGGCAGAATCGGACCGAAAATTTCATCCTGCATCACCGGATCCTCCCAGGTGATCTCTTCGATCAAGGTAGGCTCAATAGCAAGTGCCTCGGCATCGACTTTCCCACCGGTAATGATTTTTCCATTTTCTAAATAACGAATCAGACGTTGAAAATGATTCGCATTAACGATATGCGTCATTTCTTCATTTTTAAGTGGATTGTCACCATATAACTCTCGAATATACTCAAGCATGTATCGGATTAAATCCGATTTGACACTATGCTGGACATATAGATAGTCCGGCGCAATACACGTTTGTCCGGAGTTCGTGAACTTCCCCCACACAATCCTTTTTGCTGCCAATTTCAAATCAGCTGTTTCATCCACTATGGCAGGACTTTTCCCACCAAGTTCTAATGTGACAGGGATCAATCTTTTTGATGCAGCTTCCATCACAATTTTTCCAACGTTGACACTACCCGTGAAAAAGATTTTATCGAAATCTTGATCCAATAATGTTTGACTGACTTCAACTCCACCTTCCACGACTGCCACATACTTCTCCTCATAGATGTCTGAAATCACTTTAGAAATGATGTTCGACACAGCAGGCGTCAGTTCTGATGGCTTGATGACCGCACAGTTTCCTGCTGCAATTGCACCAATCAACGGTGAAATCTGAAGAGAAAATGGGTAGTTCCATGGCGCGATAATCAATGTAACCCCATATGGTTCAGGATGGATGTAGCTCTTAGTCCCGAAGTGCGTCAATGGTGTCTTCACCTTTTCAGGTTTCATCCAATTCTTCAACCTTTTCATAGTGAACCCGATTTCCTTGTAAAGCATCCCGATTTCGGTGGAATAGGATTCGAACTCGGATTTGTTCAGGTCTGCTTTTAACGCATCCATAATTTCAGATTCATATCGCTGGATGGCAGCTTTCAGTTTTTCCAGTTGGTTAAGTCGGAACGACTCGGATTTCGTTTCACCGGTGAAGAAATATTCTTTTTGTGATTGTAAGATTTGCTCTATATTTTGCAAGGTTATCGAACTCCTTGTGTTAATTGGTTCAAACTCTTAAACATAATGTACCCCACTTCCATCACTACGTCAATTCATACGTATGAACAGGGTATTTTGTTACACAATTTGATAAGATAAGCTTAGTACATATTGAAGGAGGGTTCTCATGCATCCTTTATTGAAAAAAATGAACTATAAAGGACAACCTGAAATTTGGGTCATCAAAGCACCCGAAGAATTTGAACCGACCATGACTGAAATCGCAGATGAAGTGACAATCATGGAAGACTTAAAGGCTGGAGATAAGATCAACTTCGTTTTAGTCTTTTCCTATGAACAAACAGATGTGGAACCATTTGTGAAAGAGTTGCTTCCTCAATTGGAAGAAGAAGCAATCGTATGGTTCGCTTATCCGAAGAAAACATCCAAAAAATATAAATCGGATTTAACTCGCGATACAGGCTGGCAACCACTAGGCGACGCCGGCTTTGAAGGTGTCAGACAGGTAGCAATCAATGAGGATTGGTCAGCGATTCGATTTCGGCATATCGATTACATCAAAACGTTGACACGTGAAAAAAAGAGAGCGATGAGTGTCAAAGGGAAAGAACGAGAAATATAAAGGGACTGGTAACGTAGCCAGCCCCTTTCTTGTTAACAATTACTTTTCAGTTTTGGCAAATTCTTTTTCTTCCTCGTTCGTTGGTATACCTTCCCTCGTTCTCGTAATTTCTCTCGTCAGGTCATCGACACTCGCTCGGACATTGCCTTTACCAGAGAAGTTTTCGATCAACTCTTTTACGTCTAATCCTGATGATGCTTTCAAAGATTCTTGAAGGGTCGACATCAAGTTCGTAGCGTAACCGGTGACTTTGTTGGCACCGCCTCCTGCTCCACTTCCTGTGTCTACAACTGTAATCTTATCAATATTCGAAAGCGGACTCGCTACTTCCTTCGCATAAGACGGAAGCATGTTCACAATCATATCGAGTATCGCCGCTTGACCATACTGTTCGAAGGCTTCTGCAATCTTTTGCTTCGCTTCCGCTTCTGCAAGACCTTTCAGGCGGATAACATCAGCAGCCGTTTCCCCTTGTGCACGTTCCGCATCAGCTTTCGCGATACCGTCGATGCGGACTTTTTCTGCTTCCGCTCGTGCCATCGACTCAATACGGTATTGGTTTGCATCAGCAGCCGCGATTTCACGACGTTTATCCGCTTCTGCAGATTGTTCAACCGCATAGCGATCTGCATCTGCCTTTTTCTTGACCTCAGAGTCGTATTGCTTCTCACGACGTGCGATTTCTTTTTCTTCGAGCTCGATCTGCTTTTGACGCTCGATGATCTTAATCTGCATTTGTTGTTCTGTAACTTCTTGCATCGCGCGTGCTTCTTCTAGATGATAGGACTGGTCCGCACGTGCTCTTGCCTGATCTTGTTCCTGACGGTATTCTGCGATTTTCATCTGATTGTATTTTTCGGCTTCAGCCACTTCAGTCGCACGTTCGAGCTCAGATTTCTTTGCGTCTTTATCAGCTTCCGCCCGCTTGATTCGAGTTTCCTTCTCTGCTTCAGCTGTTGCAATATCTGCATCCCTTTTCACCTGGGCAATTCGAGGCTTCCCGAGGGATTCCAAATAACCATTTTTGTCACGAACATCCTTAATTGTAAATGAAACGATGTAAAGACCCATTTTCGCTAAGTCTTGTGTCGCCACACGTTGCACTTCTTGCGAAAACTTTTCACGGTTTTTATAGATCTCTTCAACTGTCATGGAGCCTAAAATAGACCTGAGATGTCCTTCTAGTACTTCCCTTGCTTCGTTTTCACGATCTTGTTTCGTTTTTCCTAAAAATTGTTCCGCTGCGGTTGCAATTTCACCGATTGAACCCCCGATTTTGATGATTGCCGTTCCGTCTGCCATGACAGGAACGCCTTGTTCTGTGTAGACTTCCGGTGTTTGAACATCAATTTTACTTGATAAGAGGCTCAACGACTCAGCCTGTTGAAAGACAGGTAGAACAAAAGTACCGCCACCACGGACAATTTTGATCCGGTTTCCTGATTCATCGATATTTACATTTTTAGAGCCTAAGTAGCTTCCTGTTACAATCAGGGCTTCATCAGGACCAGCTGTCCGGTATTTTGATACGAAAACTCCAATAAGTGCAAGAATGAAAAGACCAACAACCCCACCAACAATGAAAATCAAGTTCATAAGAACCTCCTAATATATGAAATTTTTATTTTACACGTTAAGAGAAGCTCGTTCGTAAGGGGTTACGTGTAGTACCCCATTTTCTATATCAATGACGAGAATTTCAGTTCCTTCCGCAATCGGGACATTCTCTAAGCTTTTAGCGGACTTCGCAATGTTGCCGCTTGTTCCAGATATGAGAACCTCTCCATATCCATCAGAAGGAATCGATATGATGACCTTGCCAATTCGTCCTTGAAGGTCCTCCAATGCATACGTGTTGGATTCTTCCGCGGATGAAAGAGGAACGAGGACAAAGACGTTTAACAGCGTGACGAGAAGTAATGCAGACACAATTGATCCAGCTACAATCAATAAACTATGGAGTCCCGTCACTTTCTCTAAAACGAGTCCCATTCCACTCAGAATAGTGATGAAGGAAAGGACGAGGGTCGGATTGAAGAACGTATCCGACAGCACCTCGAACATCCCTTCTAAAAGATCGCTCATTAAGATGTATACGAATGTCAGAATTCCACCGATGATGAGACCATAGAGGTAAAGCGTTTCCATGGTATACCCGAACAGTTCCATAAGATCCCCTACTCGTTCGTGACGTTAGTTTGTTTCGCGATTTTCTCCTTGAGGAGCTCCAACTCTTCATCGAGCTTTGTTTTTTGAGTCATTTGTTTGAGTTCATCATCCAGCGTACGACTTTCTGCATTCAGATCTTCACTCGTTTCGGCTTCCGCTTCAAAGCGCAAGACTTTCTCTTCCATTCGTTTGAAGCCTTGCTTCGACCCTTCACTGTTATGAATCGACATGGAACGATTGATATTCGCTCTTGCCTTTGCAGATTGAGCACGAGATTTTAACGATGCTTTCTTCATTTCCATCTCTCGGTATTCCGATTTCATTTCAGCCAGCTTCGCTTTTAAATCTGTAGCAGTTTTAGAAGCTTCTAAGTAAAGATGCTGAAGCTGCTCTGCTTCTTGCTGTATACGAAGCTTATCTTCTAGAGCTCGTTTTGCAAGATCTTCGTTCCCATCTTGAATCGCTTGTACGGCCTGCTCTTCACGCTTTTTAATCATACCTTCCGCTTCTTCCCACTTCAGCTTGAGAAGCTTTTCCTCCGCCATGATTTTGGCAGTCGCCTTTTCCGCTTCCTGGATGTCTGAACCCATCTCACGCAGAAATTGATCAACCATTTTTATCGGGTCCTCCGCCTTATCAATCAAACTATTCAACTCTGAATGGACGACCGTTTTGACTCTTTTAAAAAGCTCGAACACATGAATCCCCTCCATTTTTACTCATCATTTATTGAAGAAAAACTGAACATATATTCAATATGTATTACGGCATAAATTGTAAATAGTTTCATCTTTTTTCAAAAATTTCACAAAATAAAAAGAACAGGCATAATATTTCCCTGCTCTCTACTCTATGCCTGTTCTTCTATTATGAGGTTGTTCCGACTTCCAGAATTTTCATATGAACTTCCACTTTAATGGGCATGACCGGGTATTGTTCTTCTTTCCATTTTTTTAAATCTAAATTTCGAACACGATTATTAATAATACTTCCTAATCCCAGTGGATCTATTTTGTACTCTTGAAAGTCCTTAATCATCTTTTGAGCTTCTTTTTCATTGTGCTTTTTTATTGTCTTTTCCATTTTTTTAATTACAGGGGGGGTCAGCTCCAAAGCAAGAGTAGGAGCATCATTAATAATTCCTGTCATAGAGATTCTTATAGTAAAAGCCGGGTTTTCTTTATCCCCATTGAAAATATGTTTCACACTTGATCCAATACTTTCAACTACAATATATTTCCCTTCAAACTCAACTTCTTGAGTTGCTTCTTTAAAATTCTCCTTTAACAATGTGAATGTATAACTTTTTTCATATGGAGATTTATAAACGAGCTTTCCATCATTAAAAAAAGCGATTCCATCCAATGACAGCTCATTTCGATCATTTAACTTCAGATAAGGTAGGAAGCCATCCATCCCTTCACCAAAATGGGTATACAAAAATTCATGCAAGTTTGTCCTTGGAAAATTTGTAGCAGAGTTTTGTTCAATTAGCCCTGAAATAAACTTACCAGTTGTTTCATTTTTGGAAATACCGGCATCCAAGATCTCTTTTGTATTTCCCTCTGTAATGGCAATGTAGATATTACGTCCAATTCGTGGATCTCTCGCCATACTATCAATTACAGGCCCAATCCCCCTTTCTGCTAACTCTGAACTGTACAGAGCTACCTTTAATGTTCCGATCGTAATCGGTCTTGCCGCTTTGGACTGTAATCTCGTATGAATTTGTTTGGTAGAGTGTGCGGTTTCCGTTAACGATTCTTCTTCAACACCTTTACCTTGTTCCATTTTTGAGAAATGAGGAACAACTACAGTTCCTCTGATCTTATCATCCTCTGCAACGTCGTAACCTACAATTTGTATAAGGGATACATCCTCAATACTGTCTCGAGGTAAGCACCCTGAGAGGATGAAAAAGATCGTCATTAATCCCAGGAAGTGAATGATAAACCTACGACTCAATGGTCCCCCCTCACTTTCTTGACAATCGTTTGTATGATTAAAAGCAAGGGTAAGTATACAGATGTGAAATAAAAGCCAAAATTACCCAGATTAGTATTTAACATATCGATTGCGGTTCGATCTTTTATTAGACCGCAGGTTATAACAATCAACACCATATACCCCCACAATACATACGTTTGTTTGATGTTAAAAGTGCGTTTAAGTGTGCGACTCGAACTCCAAAGACTCAAGCAAATATTCGGTATAATTACAAATACATAAATTGCGATTCCGACATACTCAAACCGAGAAATAAAAGGAAACTCAACAATTTTCCACAGAGTAATTGTAGACCAGATAACTTGTTTGAGCTGACCTTCACTGTAATAAATGAACGAGGTAAGTGCTGTTCCGAAATAAATGAACACAGCGAACATAACACCGAATTGAGCCCATCGGATCGATTCCTTTGGTCGTTTTATAAATGGGTAATAAATCAATAGTAATTCGAACCCTATATAACTTAACGACATCGTTTTCGCTGCTTTCAATAGTTCCATAATTGAAGCATCCACAATAGGATAAACGTTTTGTACATGCGAATATTGCAAAGGATAAAATTTCAGAAGCATCAAAGGGATCCCAAGAACTACACTAAAGAAACAGATCCCCGTGACTGTCCGAAGTCCACCTGTCACAAAATAGTAAGCCAGTAGTATGAATATCGAAGAAAACACCCAAATGTTCAATTGAGGAAAAATCCATAATTGAATCAACTCTGTGAATGTACGTAAAACCGTTATACATAACACTAAAAAATATAAACTGACCAGCAAGCTCAAGAAACGACCAATAATCCCCCCAAAGAGAGATTGATGGATACTGACGATATCTCCTTGCCCGTTCTTTAGTAACTGATAAATTACCCAAACTAAAAATTGAACCCATATTCCACCAATCAAGACCGAAATCCAAGAGTCGTAACCTGCATCTTTCACGATATAACGTTCAAACCCAAGAGCACCTATACCAATGATCATCGTATGAACAAGAAAAAAAGCCATTTGAGGCGGTACCTGTAAGTGTTCAGGTACAGATTGTCGTAAGCTGATTTTATTCATCGATATCCCTCTTCTCATTCGTACGCTCCGCATTGAACCGGACTGGGTCACCAGGACGGGTCTGCAATGGTCTAACGGTCTGTTTATTGAAAGGTACACGGAATAAGGCATCCTTCATATCACTGATTCGCATTGGATAGATCGGTGCCAGAAATGGACGACCTAAAGATTGAAGTCTAAGAAGATGTCCAATCAGTAAACAGACCATCATGGAAACACCAATTAATCCCCACCATTGTGCTCCGATTAAAAATGGAAATCGAATGAGGCGGACGGTGTTTGCAATTTGATAGATGGGCGTAGTAAAGGATGCTAGTGCTGCAAGTGCCACGATAATCAAAAGAACATTACTTGTAAGGCCAGCTTCAACTGCCGCAGTACCAATAACAATACCTCCTACGATACCAATGGTTTGTCCAACCTTGGTCGGTAGTCTCGCACCTGCTTCTCTTAAAAGCTCGATGGCAAGTTCTAAAATGATGACTTCCAAAATGGGTGGAAATGGGATATCTGCTCTCGAGGTAATGATCGTTGCCATTAAATCCTCTGGTATCATTTCATGATGATAGGTAAGAATCGCTACATATAGTGGTGTAGCGATAATTGAAAACGCAATGGAAAATAACCTCAGTAAACGTATCACAGAGGCCAAGTGCCAAGTTGTAAAGTAATCGTCAGAGGCAGAAAAAAATTCAATTAGCGTTGTCGGACAGGTCAAAGCATGAGGAGAACCGTCCACTAGAATAACAATTTTCCCCTCAGCCAAAGCTTCGACTACTCGGTCAGGACGTTCAGTATCAACAAATTGCGGAAAAGGGGAATTAGAATTATCCGAAAGCATTTGGGATATATAAGCACTGTCGATGATTTCATCAAACTCAATATCACCAATTCGTTGAATCACAGTGTTAACGTTTGCTTCATCAGCAATCCCGTGAATATATAATGTGCATACTCTTGATTTGGTGAGTTTACCAATGACGACTTCGTGAACCGTTAATTCAGGAATGGGCAACCGTTGTCGGATAAGATTCAAGTTCGTATCGACCGATTCTACAAATGCTTCTTTCGGACCTACAACACTGAACTCGACTTCTGGAATACTCACTTTCCGTGTTTCAGTGGTATCCGCAGGAATGAACAGGACTTGTTCATCCTCTTCATTCATCTGTATCATGATATGACCACGTAGCAAGCTTTGCTGTATCATATCCTGATCATCGGTGATGAATAAATTTTGGACCGTAATATGATTCTTCATTTCTTCCAATGAGTTAATCGCCTTGTCTTTGATATCATTGAGAATATTTTCTGAAAGAATTTTAGGTTCTACTAATGTTTTAATGTATGAAATGACGCATACCGTTTGTCCAGTATGGTGGTACTGCACAAAATCCTTCGACTTTTTGAATGTAGATAGAGTTTCTGTAATCGGATCACGTGCATCTTCTTTTTCAGTTTTCTCCTTTAACTTTCTCTGTCTATTCATCCGCCGTGACTTCATTTCAGTACCCTCTCACTATTAAGAAATGATTCTATACCTCCCATTTTTAACTTTCAGCACGTTATGTATACCCTAGGTTTATCTGAAACTTTAAATGGGGAGGATAGTTTGGTAAGGAGGTCTGTGAAATGATCTGGCTAATGCTGAGCCCGTATGCCTTTATCATCATCTATTTTCTTATGGTTTATTTTTTATTGGACTTTTTTGCTATGCTTTCTTTATCTATTTATCTTATTTGGATTATTTTATTGCCGTTATTTGTTTTTATTGTGGATGAAAAGAAACGGGTAAAAAAGGAAAGAGAAAGCGATGAAAGAAAGAGAAACACATAAAAAAACAACACCTTTAGGGTGCTGTATCTTAATCGCTTCATTTTAAATTGGCAAAGTGATTTTGAATATCGTACCTACATTCACTTTACTTTTGACCTCTATGGAGCCTTTATGGTTTTGTATAATTTTATAAATCATCATCATCCCTAATCCTGTGCCTTTTTCTTTCGTGGTATAAAATGGTTCCCCAAGTTTGTCTAACATTTCTTCTGGAATACCACATCCTTCATCTTTAATTTCTATCAGTACGGTTGAATTTTCCCCCTTCTTTAATCGAACCCAAAGATTTTGCCCGCTTTCCATAGCTTCAATCCCATTTTTAATAAAATGGATGAATACTTGTTGCATCTGATTTTTCTCACATATGATAGTAGGGAAACCCTCTTCCACTTCTAAATGGATTTGGATGTTCTTGAGTCTTGCCTGGACGTCGAGCAAGACTAGCGTGTTCTGAATGATTTCTTGAAGAATTTCCTCCGTCATTTGGAAGGCTTGGGGCTTGGATAGTACCATGAACTCGGAGATGATTGTTTCAATTCGCTTGAACTCATTTAATATGACATCATAATACTCAGCGTTTGA
This sequence comes from Rossellomorea aquimaris, assembly GCA_020524245.1. Taxonomy (GTDB): domain Bacteria; phylum Bacillota; class Bacilli; order Bacillales; family Fictibacillaceae; genus Pseudalkalibacillus. The sequence goes on from JAIVLN010000001.1 coordinate 923,313, forward strand.
AGAATCTTCTTTCATGAGCTGAATGAAGCCTTTGATAGAAGTCATTGGGTTTCGTATTTCGTGACCGATGCCTGCAGCGAGTTCACCGATTACATGAAGGGTTTCCGCTTTCCTTAAGCTTTCTTCTAGTTTTTTCCTTTGAGTGATATCCCTAAGGATTGTCAGGTGAACATTGGGTAGGATGTTTGCTTTTGTGACATGCTCGATGTTCCGTATCGTTCCATCTTTATGAATAACCTTTGACTCCCCTGATAAGATACCTGCTTTTTTCACCTTGTCTAGTAATAGGGGAAGTTGTCTTTTCATTTCAGGTTCTAACATAGCGAAGTGTTCGGCTCGTTCGAGCTGTTCCGCTGTAAAACCTAGCAGCCTGCTTGCAGCAGGGTTCGCCTCTATCGGAACACCTGAATCATCGAATAAAAGGATCGCATCCAATGCTTCTTCAAACAATGCCGTATATTTATTACGGTTGGTTTCAGCTTCACATTCCATCTGTTTCTTTTCAGTAATATCAATCCCAGTACCCATGACCTCAACTGTCAAACCATTTATTTGCAAAGGAATAAGGGTAACATCGTATATATTATTGTCATATTTGAGTTCAAAGTGTACCGTCTCTCCTTCATATGCACACTTATATTGTTCCTTTACGTATGATGATGTTGGTGGATCGAACAAGTCATCAGGTGTTTTTCCAACAACGAGATCTGAAGTCAAACCATTGTTCTGAGAGGTTTTTCCGCTTAAGAAGGTATATTCGTAATTACCATCCGGACGTCTGATATACTTGAATAAAACACAATCGATGTTGCTGAACATCTTCTCAAAATGAGTAATGCTCTCTTTTAGAGCTTGGTTTTCTCCTTCTAATCGTTGTAACTTTGCATTTAATTCAATCAGTTTGTTTTCAATTAGCTCCATAGACGTCCCTCCTTGGAGTACAATGACTGACATTAATAAATGGCTACTGGAAAAAAGCTTTTATATATTAAATTCTTTCTCTTCAGGTCGCTTTCCTCCTAAGAAACCGAAATATACATAGTCTTAAAAAACTCCTCAAAGAAGATGAAAAATCACAAACATTCATTATATAATAGAGGTCAGGCACCCATAGCGGTGCCTGGTACTTCCGAAGACCTATTGGGAGAGTAAGAACAATTTTCGGTGCCTGGCACCGTAGGTATTGTTTACTAATAAAAGGATTGATGTTGATGAAGCGTATTTTACTAACGGGTGGAGGATCGACGGGACACGTTGCTGTGAACCTGGCTTTGATTCCACACTTGAAACGAAACAATTGGGAGATCCATTATATTGGTTCTCATAATGGAATAGAAAAAGAATTGATCGAGCCGCTTGCAGATGTGAAGTATTATCCGATTTCTACCGGTAAGCTGCGTCGATACTTCGACTTGAACAACTTTAAAGATCCGTTCAGAGTCATTAAAGGGGTCGGGCAGGCATATCGGATTCTTCGTAAAGTGAAGCCGAATATCGTCTTTTCAAAAGGTGGTTTCGTATCGGTTCCGGTTATCCTCGCCTCTCGATTGAATGGGACTCCAGTCATTTCTCATGAATCGGACATGAGTCCGGGTCTGGCAAACAAAATTTCCATGCCGTTCGCATCCAAAGTGTGCGTGACATTTCCCGAAACACTTAATCACTTACCGGAAGATAAGGGTATCTTATTAGGCTCCATCGTACGCGAAGAATTGCGAGAAGGATCGAAACGAAAAGGTCTTCATTTATGTGATTTTACCGAATCAAAACCAGTCATTCTCGTAATGGGCGGAAGCCAGGGTGCGAAACGTGTCAATGAGACGATTCGAAGTCTTGTCCCGACACTGACGAAGAAGTATCAGATCGTCCATCTTTGTGGTAAAGGGAAAGTGGATGAATCCATCAACGTCCATGGATACAAACAGTTTGAATATGTAAAAGATGAACTTCCTGACATTCTCGCGATGACGGACCTTGTCGTAACAAGAGCTGGCTCCAACTCCATTTATGAATTCCTCGATTTGGAGCTTCCGATGATTTTGATTCCTCTTCCACTCAGTCAGAGCCGCGGGGATCAAATCCAGAACGCCGAATCGTTTGAAAAACAAGGATTTGCTGAAGTGATTCAAGAGGAAGATCTTACAGAAGAAGCACTTGGATCGCTGATCGACAAAACATACGAAAGCCGCTCGGATTACCGGAAAAACATGCAACGAAGCGAGCAAAGTAATCCACTTGAAAAACTATATGGTCTTCTCGATGAATACAGTCGAAAATAACGTGCATAATGAAAGCTACCGTTGATGACGGTAGCTTTTTTTCAACTTATCTCAAACTTCCAGTCGTTTTCGTTCACTCACTTCAAAGTTCTTGATTTCAATTACATCTGCAGCCACGTAGTGCCCGTTCTCTACATCAATCAATTGAGGTGGATGAGGCGATTGAGGTGGGACTTCAATGGGCTCTTGTTTTATGTGCCGCAAGTTCGGATCTGTTCTAGGGATAGAAGCCAGTAAAGAGCGCGTATACGGATGAAGCGGGTTTTGATAGATTTCCTTTTTTTCTCCCATCTCCAATAGGTGTCCATGGCGCAACACAGCCACACGATCGCTCATATGATGGACGACACTAAGATCATGGGAGATGAAAATCATCGTCAGGCTATATTCTCTCTGCAGGTCTTTCAGCAAATTCAAGATTTGAGCTTGAACCGATACATCCAATGCCGAAACAGGTTCATCGGCTATGATCAGCTTTGGCTTCATAATCAGTGCACGTGCAATTGCTATCCTTTGTCGTTGCCCTCCGGAAAATTCGTGAATGGTTTTCCCGTAACTGCTTCTTGGCAATCCGACTTTCTCAATCATTTCGAACGCTTTTTCGGTGCGCTCTTTCTTGCTGAACATTTTCTGGATGACGAGCGGCTCTTCTATGATTTCTCCGACTTTCATACGTGGACTAAGTGATTCATAAGGGTTTTGAAAGATCATCTGAAGCTCTTTCTTATAGGGGCGAAGCTGTTGTTCCTTCATATGTGTAATTTCCGTCCCGCTATACTTGATTTCTCCATAATCCGGTTTTAACAGCCGCATCAATGTACGCCCTAATGTCGTCTTACCCGACCCTGACTCTCCGACAATGCCGACCGTTTCACCTTGATCAACCTGGAAACTAACACCTTCCACCGCTTTTTCGACCTTTTTCCCATTATAATAGTAGGCTGAAAGGTTACGAACTTCAATCAAAGGTTTTGCCACGTCTGTGTCACCCCTTCTTTCTCTGTGAAAAATCGGACGTAATGCCCCGGTTCCACTTCGACCAATTCACTCTCAGAATAATAGGTTTTCAGTTCAAGGGAATAAGTCTCTGGTGCGAATGCTCTCCCTTTATAAAAAGGGTTCTCTACCGCACTATCACGTATCGTCGTCAAGTAGTCTTGTGGACTCTCGATTCTTGGAATACTGTTCATCAGCCCTCTCGTGTACGAATGAATCGGTCGATTGAAGATGGTAAAGACATCCGCAGCTTCAACGATTTTACCACCAAACATGACTAGCACCCGATCGGCATACTCAGAAACGACTCCAAAGTCATGTGTAATCAAGAGCATTGAAGTTTCCGTCTTGATTTTGTATTCATTCATCAATTCCAGTATTTGTTTTTGTATCGTCACATCGAGCGCTGTCGTCGGTTCATCTGCAATGAGCAACTCCGGTTCACATGAGATGGCCATTGCAATGAGAGCACGCTGCTTCATCCCCCCTGACAGCTGACCTGGATATTGGTGATACACAGTCGATGGATTCGTGAAACCAACGACTGACAACAACCGCAACGCTTCCTGCTTCAAGTTCCTTCTTTCTGTAATTTTGTGATACTTGAGCCCTTCCGTAATCTGTTTGCCGATCTTCATGGATGGATTCAGAGACACCATTGCATCTTGAAAAATCATTGAGATTTCCTTTCCCCGGATCTGCTGCATCTCTTTTTTCGACCGCTGTAGTAGATCGCCCCCTTTGAACAGGATCGAGCCATCTTTCACACGTCCATTTTCCGGCAGGAGGCCCATGATCGCGAGGGATGTCACACTCTTACCTGACCCGGATTCTCCGATTAAGGCGACTGTCTCTCCCTTTTTAACAGTAAAACTGATATCCTGTACCGCTTCCATCTCTTCTTTTCCAGATTGAAACGTAACTCTTAGATTCCGAACATCAAGAAGCTCCATCTACTTCCGACCTCCTCTCGAAGTTGGTTGGATATGATTTTGTATTCCGTTGATGACTAGATTCAAAGAAAAAATCGTCAGCGAAAAGAATGCCAATGGAATAAGTAGCGTATGAGGTTTCAACATGATCTCCTGAAAGTTGTGACCGATCAATCCTGCCCATTCACCCGTCTTTGTCGTGAAGACCTCATGCTCGTTGAAAATATCTCCCACTGTAAAAGTGCTCCTCCCACCTAAGAAAATCAACAACACACCTAGATGTGCAAGCAGAATCAGTACTTGTATGATCTGTTGCGCTGTGACAAGCACGAAACGGCTCGCCATCTCAGGGAGTATATGTTTCCAATACACGTAGAACGGCTTTGCTCCAAGTGATTGAATACTGATGATATACTCTTTCTCCGCAATTTTAGCCATATCTTTTGTAAAAGTGGATAACAGCTGAGGGATGCCGATCAGAACTAAAAGAATGCACTGGATTGTCAAAATCTCTGTAAAACCTCTATCTTGCTGAACTTGGTGTACAGTCAATGGCGCAAGAAGAATAAAAGCCAAAATGGAACTTGGTATGAAAAGTGTGGATTCAATGATATCTTCCAGTACTGTGCGCAGTTTATTATAATAATGGTGATAAAAGACGGCGAGGATTCCTGCCGCAGCAACCCGGAGGATCGCAATCCCAAAAGCAATGAGAATTGTATATTTGGCTCCTTTTAGAATCAGGTGGAACAAACTCCTTCCGAACTTATCCGTGCCGAACGGTGGAACTTCAGTAGGAGTGAACGGTGCTACCCCAATCATGCTACCATCTTCATCGTATAAATACTTGACCTCTTCTGGCATCGTAAAAAAAGATTGAAATCCGAAGCTCAGAAACAATAACGTCAGGATGATGAGCATTCCAATCAGAAGCTGAGGTTGTTTGAACAGTTTCCAATTCACGCTGCTTCCACCTCCTTACTGCTAGTCGATTTATGAAGGAATGACTGCACGACTTCGAATAGGAAAAGGAACGGAATTGTAATCAACATCGTACTGATTAAGAAGACAAATGTATTCGGGCTTAACATGATCATCATGAGTCCGTGGATGTTGAACACATACTCCAAGATAAAAAGATTCGATAACATGAACACAAAGATCGTCTTAAAATAAAGAAACAGGTTGAATAAAACGTTACGAAACACATGTCGAATCAGTATGTAATAATCTCCGATACCCATAGCTTTCACAACGGTCACATACGGTTTAACGCGCTCTTCATTCAGTAATAAAAACGTGATCTTAAAAAGCTGGATCGTCGGAAGTGCGGATAATGCCAATATGGGAAGTAAATACACTTTATCGTCATACACCACAGTCACGTTGCTGATCAACCAGCCCGTTTTTTGAAAAATATAGACGATGATGAGCTGCAATGAAATGACGATGAGTAAATCGGGTAATGACTCGAATAAAGTAATGAGCCCATAAACGAAGCGTTTCAAGAGGTTTGGAAGCAATGATGTAAGAAAGGTCAATACAATCGCCACGAATAGACCGACAAGTAAAGCACCAAGTAAAATCGTCATGGAGTACAAATATTTATCGAAGATGCTTGGGAATAGGTCATACGTTTTTCCATTAAGGGTGTAAGACCTTAAATTGATTGTCTGATCGAACCCATATAATAGACTCGGTAAAAAACTGATGAAAACCACACCTAAAAAGATGGTTTTCAGTTTTTTAAAGTACGTTTGAAAAGACACACTGAAGACCTCCGTTCAAGAAAGGATGTTCTGAACACTCTTTCGGATAATGAGTTCTGGTTTGATCCATTCTTGAGAGGTGTGTTTTTCTTCGATGATGCGGATCAATGATTCTGCTGCCTGCAAACCAAGTTTTACGTCATCATTTTGAACCGTTGTCAAAGGCGGATTATAATATGCCCCAATAAACATTCCATCAAAACCGACGATTGAAAGGTCCCTCGGGATACAGTATCCATGTTCTGCTAATGTCGAGACTGCCCCCATCGCCATCAGGTCGTTTGCACAGAACACCGCGGTAAGATCAGGAGCTTGGTCCAATAATGAAAGGACGGCTGCTCCGCCGCCATTTCCACTGAAATCGCTATAGATGATGTCATGGGATTTTATCAAAATTCCCGATTCATGGAGGGCTTTTTCGAATCCTTCTCTTCTCTCTTCACAAATTTGGATGTATTCAGGACCATTGATGAATCCTATCCTGCTGTGGCCGTTTGAAATCAGATGTTTTGTCGCCTGATAAGCACCGTACACTTCATCCGTGTGGATTGAAGAACACAATTCGCTTTGAACCGTCACCTCCATGACAACTGAAGGTGTATTTAGATCACGGATATCCTCATAAATTTTATGTTCCTTCATAAAGCCTGGCATGATGATGCAACCTCTAAGTCGCCTTTTTTGAATGAGCTTGTTCAATTCTCCATTTATGTATCGATATGGATCGAATGCATAAATGATTGTCTCCATTCCATAGGCACTCAACTTTTTGTTTATGTATGGAAGCATTGCAAAAAAGGCAGGTTGAGCTTCAGCATCGCTTTCAGGGATGATGATTCCGATCAAGTTCCCTTCCTGTTTGACCAGTTCCCTAGCAGAGAGACTAGGAACATAGCCAAGTTCCCTTGCTGCATCCATGACTCTTTTTTTCGTTTCTGGTTTTACACCGTACTTGTTATTCAACGCGCGGGAAACGGTGCTCGGATTCAAATTACAATGCCTGGCGATGTCTTTAATGGAGATGTTCATTATTAGGAATCACATCCAATTTTCGCAAACGTTTGCAAATATTCTGAAATTATCGTAACACTACGGCTTGAATTTGTAAAATGTTTTCCAAATAGAAAAGACGTCTTACAGTTAAGACGCCTTCTTCTTTTTCCGATGTAGAATATACCAAATAATGAATAGGATTACTGCTACAGCTAGTGCGATGTAGATGATGTTGGAATAAAGCTTCACGTATTGAATGAGTTCTTTCCAATTCTCCCCGAGTGCTGCTCCGATACTGACAAGCAAGATGTTCCAGATCAATGTCCCCAGTGTTGTAAACACAATGAACAGCACGAAGCCCATATTCGCCATTCCTGCCGGAATTGAAATGACACTCCGTAGGAAAGGCATCATTCTGCCGAAGAATACGGTCCATTTCCCATATCGGTCAAACCAGTCATCAGCTCTATAGATGTCTTTTTTCTTAATTCGGAGAATATGCCCCCAACGGTCGACGATTTTTTCAAGATTTTCTACATCCAAGAGCAGCCCGACTCCATATAGGACAATTGCTCCGAAAAGTGCGCCGCCCGTAGAAGCCCCAATTACACCGAACACATTCAGGTCCGTTTTCGTTGTAATAAACCCGCTGAACGGAAGGACAACTTCTGATGGGATAGGCGGGAAAAGATTTTCTAATGCCATGACGAGGAATATGCCCCAATAGCCATATTGTTCAATAAACTCCGTATACCAGCTCTCCATTACTGTCTCCTTTTAACCTTTTCTCTATCTGTAATGTCCCCTTATTTGTTAGAGGTCAAACGAAGTGCATCTTTATGGGACTTTTATGTGAAGCGTCTTATCGAGTTGGACTTCATACAACAAGTTTTCGACGGTGATATGGAGTTTATCAGATTTATTAATGAAATCTCGAGGCACTTCTAATCCGAATTCATTTTCAGGTCCACCAAAGGCTCCCTCATGTTCTGTTAAGTGGACACCGTTTTCATTGATGATCTCCATTAGGTGAACTTTAGGAAATTCTCTATTTATTTCTTTTTGGCCAGGCCATCGTAAGTTAGGCAAATTGCCCTTCAAATAAACGTTTGATTGATTGTTCTTTTGTTTATAATCCAGCATCAAATGAAATCTGCCATCCCTCAGAATTATTTTTTTTAAAACGATCATCGTATCTTTGATTGTCGTGATTTCTCGATTGAGTTCTTTCTCAAAGTCTTTCGTAGACTCCGTATATTCCTTCGTATCTAACGTAAAAGAAAATTGATCATCTCCAATGAACTCTACACTGTCAATATGTACCTCAATATTCTCAGGTTCTGAATCAGATGGTGATGTTTTCATCTGGAATTGGTTATCCCACACCGTTTCAAAAGACCACAAATCAAGTTTACTTTCCCCTGCACGAATGCTTCCTTTTAGATTTTTAACAGGATCCTTGATGCCTATGACTTTCCAATCTAAAAGAAGCTTGGATGTACTCAATGTCATCTTTTCCAAAGCCACTTCACCATTCAATAATGGAACACTTTTCTGGACTTCTAAAGTTCTGGTACGTTCTTGATCTTTAGAATAATGGACAGTCAACTGGATTGGGTCCTCGAGACGATGGATGATGTTCTGTTTTTGAACGCTGACATCTTCCAGGACGATCTCTTTAACTTCGTCCAGCTCCATTTCAACTTTAATGATTGGATCCGCAACTGCGACATTGTACATCCAACCATCATGCATAATTCCTGAATCACCAAGGAATCCGTATGTATCATTACGGGGCGAGTCTCCTTCATGATTTGTTGGTGTCGTTAGAAGAAAATCCAACCTGGGCAACTTCGTCTGATCCTTGATTCCGTTCACACCATAAAAAATATAAACCTGCTCGGAGTTATACCAAACTTCTGTGATCTTAAGCTGATGACCAGTCTTTGGGATATCCACCTTCACGTCGAATTCTCTCGTAAGACCTAACTCTTCAGCGCGCTTCAAACCAGGCACGTTATCGTACCAATGTTCCTTTACGTCGGTCCAATTACTGACAGCAGGTACTTTGTTTTCAGCTCGCATGTACAGTAAAACGGTAAAAATAATGATAATCAGTGCAACAAACATACCTTTCTTATGAATGACTTCCATATACTACCTCCTTGTCCACCCTGTATGTTCTATATCTATGTTGCTATTTCCTCTGCTGATTTTCTCTATTGTACCTGGCACCGTTTCAAAACCCTTCTATACCAACACTTTTCAAACGGTGCCAGGTACTTATATGGTTGCTTCTGTGCAAAAGGAAAAGGAACCGCCATATAGACGGTTCCTTCTTTGGTATAAGTATCCCTAATCTCCATTTTGCTTACTGCTTCACTAATGTAAAAGTGATGTCTTTCGTGTTTTTGCCTTTGCTTCAGCGTCATTTTTAAAGATCACCACGAAGAATCAACAACACTGATCGGCATCCTTTTCTGACGGTTCACAACAATCGGTTTGCTTATTTTTTTCATCACTACAACAAAACTCATCCTGCTTCACTTCAACTTCTTTAATTTCAATTCCACAACAATTCTTAGCCATGAAATCACCTCCTTTCATTCATTAATTTTTTTTGATTAATTGGCTAAAAAATTTTAAGCATAACAGCAATCCGTCTGTGGTTGTCTTCTCTTGCCAAGTTTATAAAGTACACGTAACCAGGCTCGAGACTTTTCCCTATTGTTATTCTCATGGTAAAGGCGCGTTTCCAGCTTATTCAATTGCTCTTGCCGATATTTAATTTGCGTTTCTAGTAAATGAGAATCAAACATTTTCGTCATCTCCTTAAATCAAATTTTATTGATTAATATGATTATATGTTTCGTTGGATGGATTTACAACTTATAAATCAATTTTTTTTGATAAATAAATTGCAATTCATAACAGCACATCATATACTATGATTAATCAAACTTTTTTGATTTGGGGTGTGAATAATGAAAGAAATTGAACTCGTAGATGAATCACTACCACGAACGTTTGAACAATATGAAGCGAAATTCAAGGCACTGGCCGATAAGAAACGACTTCAAGTCATGTATCTGCTTACCCAAAAAGGAGAAATTTGCGTTTGTGATCTTGTCGATATGATGGAAATGCCACAATCGAAACTTTCCTATCATTTGAAAATACTACTGGATGCGGGGATCATCACACGAGAAACACGCGGAACCTGGAGTTATTATCGATTGAATCAAGAGGAAGTAAATCATCTATTATCTGCTGAACTTTGCTGCTTATTCAGACCTTCTTGTTAAGAGGAGGTTTTCTTTTGAACTAATTAATCAAAATAATTTGATTTAACGTGAGAGGATGAATATCATGTGGATGGAAACGTTTAGAAGCTTTTTATGGATCGCTTTGGAGTTGACTCTATTATTCGTCGTGATTTCCTTTGTCATCAGTTTGTTGCAAGGCTACATACCTTACAAGAAGATTGAACAAATGCTGATTGGGCGGCACAAGTTATTCGCGGCATTCGTTGCGGTATTCTTTGCTTTCATTACGCCGTTTTGTTCTTGTTCCACGATTCCCTTGGTCGTCAATATGCTGAAGAAAAAGCTCCCGTTTAACATCGTCATGATTTTCCTTTTCGCTTCACCTGTTCTTGATCCGACGATTTTGACCATCATGGGCGTTTTTCTTGGCTGGAAGGTTACCATCGTGTATACAATTTTAACGACTGTATTATCGATTTTAATCGGGTTCACGCTTGGGGCACTTGGTTTCGAGAGAGCGGTCAAGAATGTCGTCATGACTGGCTACAATGAGGAAAATCAGAAATTCAATTTTCGGTTTGCGTTGCGCGAAACATGGAATTTGATGAAAAGTGTTTATCCTTACTTGATACTTGGCGCAGGGATTGGAGCCGTCATTCATGGAGCTGTACCGACTGAATGGATCTCCGGTTTGTTCAGTGATGATGCATGGTGGCTCATTCCTGTCGCGGCCATAATCGGTATTCCACTCTATATACGACTATCGAGTATGATTCCGATTTCTCAAGTCCTTATTGCTAAAGGGATGGCGCTTGGACCCGTCATGGCGATGATGATTAGTTCAGCCGGGGCAAGTTTACCTGAGGTCATCTTGTTGAAATCCATCTTCCGAAAAGAGCTGGTCATCACCTTCGTCATCTCCGTAATCACCATGTCCACCATATCCGGCTTCATCTTCTATTTGGTTTAGTTCCAACTACCTATAGTGCCAGGTACCATTTTAGAACCGTTGATAGTGAAGGATTCTCTTGTGGTGCCAGGCACTGTTTCAGAGTCCGCACTGGTCAAGGTTTCTCTTACGGTGCCTGGTACTGCACTTTGGTTTTGAGCTATATTTTCTGAATCTGAGCTATATTTTCTGAATCTGGGCTATATTTTCTGAATCTGAGCTATATTTTCTGAATCTGGGCTATATTTTCTGAATCTGGGCTATAATCTCTCAAGTTTCATTGGAAACACCCCCGATTTTCATGTGAAATACACAAAATGCCTTCAATAAAGGAAAAAGCAGAGCCGACTATACCGTAGTCGGCTCTGCTTTCTATCATTTTCTAGTCATTAAGACTTCAATTAGCAGCAGTCTTCCTGTCCTAGGAAGACGAGTCCTGCACCTTGTTCGGTTTGTTGGAAGTCTACTGTCAGATCCTTCGTATATGAAATGATTCGTTCATCAATGGATACGCGGATTCCATTCAGTTCTTCCACTTGATCATTTTCTTGTGGCTCATCCAGAGCCATTCCCATCTTGGGACCGCCTCAGCCCATGCCTGCAAAATAAATACGGATGCCTTCTGCACCATGCTGATGGAGGATTCCCTCAATGGCTTGCTTAGCGCTATCTGTGATTTCCAACGATATTCCCCCTTACTCTTACAGTTATAGCCTCTCTTAGTGTAGAGTATTCAAGCCGAATCCTCAACGTTAATCGACTTATTTCTTAGGGGAAGTCATTTCAATCGAAATAGGCTGAGGTTTTGGCGGTGCACAGCAAAGGGACAAATCCCGTGCATCCCCAGCGGATTCAAACTCCGAATCTTCTTTCGTATAGAAGATCTCCCACGCGTTGCCGTCCGGATCGTAAACCCAGACTTTATCTTGAACCGCATAACAGCAAGTCGTATCCATCTCATCAATCAAGAGTAGACCGGATTCTCTCAAACGCTCACCCATTTTCAAGACATCTTCTGTATGATCCACCTGAAAACCTAGGTGGTTCAATACACCTTCTTTATTGAAATCACGAACATTCAATGAAAAATGCAAAGCTGGTTGCTCGAGCTCAAACTTCGCGTAGTTCTCCTTCACTTTCGTCGGCTCAGCCCCAAAGAAACTTTTATAAAAAGCTAAGGACTTCTCCAAGTCACTACAATTCACTGCAACGTGCATACGGTTAATCATAAGATCACTCCTTGTGAAAAATTACTTACCTTCTTTTGCGAACTTCTGGATACGTTCTTCGATTTCACCACGTACACGTTGGAAAAATGCCCACTTCTCTTCTTCTGTACCTTCCGCTTTCGCCGGATCATCAAAGCCCCAGTGATCTCTTTTTACATGAGAAGGAGTCATTGGACATTTATCTGCTGCATCTCCACAAAGTGTTACGACCAGGTCTGCTTTATTCAATAGCTCTGTATCGATGATGTCTGAAGTTTGGTCGGTGATATCGATTTCTACTTCTTTCATGGCTTTCACAGCATTTGGATTCAGGCCGTGCGCCTCAATTCCTGCAGAATAGACGTCGTACTTGTCACCTAAATATTTTTTTCCGAATCCTTCAGCCATTTGACTGCGGCAAGAATTTCCTGTGCACAAGAAGTAGATGATTGGTTTAGACATGTGTAAAAACTCCTTTAGATGTATTTTATTATGTGATGATCAATAGCCAAATGTACAGGCCGGTCAATGTAATGAACAAGGTCGGTACCGTCAGGATGATCCCGATCTTGAAGTAATAACCCCAGGAGATTTTCACTCCTTTTAACGATAAAACGTGGAGCCAGAGTAATGTTGCAAGTGATCCGATCGGTGTAATCTTCGGACCTAAATCCGATCCGATGACGTTCGCATAAATCAACGCTTCTCTCACAACACCAGTTGTTGCTGTGTCTTGGATCGCCAGAGCATCAATCATGACAGTCGGCATGTTGTTCATAACCGATGACAGAATCGCCGCAATGAATCCCATAGAAATCGTTGCCGCGTACAACCCTTGATCGGCAGCTGCCTCAATGACCACTGCCAATACGTCTGTTAATCCTTCATTCCGAAGGCCATAAACAACGACATACATCCCGATTGAGAAAAAGACGATCGCCCAAGGGGCACCTTTCACGACTTTTTTCGTTTCGACCGCCGGACTCTTTCTTGCCATGAATAAGAAGAAGATCGCAACGATACCAGCAATGATCGATACTGGAATTCCGAAGAATTCACTCGCAAAATACCCAACCAACAAGACTGCAAGAACAATCCATGAAAGTCGAAACATCTTGTGGTCTCGTATCGCTTCGGCAGGCTTTTTCAACTGACCTGCATCATAGCTCTTCGGAATATCCTTCCGGAAGAACAAATACAACACGATAATACTCGCCACAATCGAGAACAAGTTCGGCACAATCATGCGTGATGCGTACTCGACAAAACCGATGTCGAATACGTCTGCAGAAACGATGTTCACCAGGTTACTGACGATCAGCGGTAAAGATGTGGTATCCGCAATGAATCCACTCGCCATGATGAACGGAAAGATCATCTGTTCTTTGAAGTTCAGCGCACGAACCATCGCCAGGACAATTGGAGTCAGAATGAGGGCCGCTCCGTCGTTGGCGAAGAAAGCAGCAACGATCGAACCGAGGATCGTCACGTAGACGAACATCTTCACGCCATTCCCTTTTGCAATCCGGGCCATATGTAGTGCAGACCACTCGAAAAACCCGATTTCGTCCAGAATCAATGAGATAATGATGATGGCGATAAACGCTAGTGTCGCATTCCAGACAATGTCCGTCACGGCAATGACATCACCGAAGTTGACGACACCTACTAGTAGTGCCAGTATTGCTCCACCGCATGCAGACCATCCGATGCCTAATCCTTTCGGCTGCCAGATGACGAGGACCAACGTCACGATAAAAATAAGTAAAGCTAAGATGACTGAAAGCATGTATTTCCCCCTTTAAAACCTATAGAATTCCCTTTACGTACAACGGATGCTCAAACCCGCTTTTTCAAGCGCCTCCAGTTGTTCTTCAGCCCCTTTTACGTACCTCAATATATCTTTCACCAGCGGATATCCTTCATATTCTTGATTGATGGAATAATAGATCCACTGCCCTTTTCTCGTTTCTTTTACAAGGCGTGCATCTCGAAGTTTCCGCAAATGTTGGCTGACGGATGGTTGACTCATTTGAATCATCTCAACAAACTCACATACGCAACATTCACGCACGTTCAGAAGTCCCATGATCGTCAAACGCGTCTTATCTCCCAACAACTTCAGAGCTTGAGCAACCTCAACAGTTTCTAAAGCAGAATCCTTAATCATTTTCTCACCTCACAAGCATCATTATATAAGTATATACTTATATACTCAAGTGTAAAATGCTTCATCCACTTATAATGTGGTACATTAATAAAAACAAACTAGAAGGAATGTAGGGAGGTGAAGGATCATGTTCGTCCTGTGGGTGATGATTGGAGGTTTTTCCGGAGCGATTTGTCGGTACTTGCTCGGAGAATGGATGCCGACGACTGGCGGGTTCCCGGTCGGTACATTATGTGTAAACTTAATCGGTTGTCTGTTCCTCGGATGGTTCACAGCCTTTCATGAACGTAAATCGATACGACCTGAAATTCCTCTATTGATTGGAACCGGGTTAACTGGATCCTTCACGACTTTCTCCACGTTTTCCGTAGAAACGCTAGAACTTGTTAAACAGGAGCTCTTTGTATTTGCGGCAACCTATGTGCTGTTGAGTGTCCTCGCTGGCATAGCACTCGCTACTGCCGGATACTGGGTAGGAACGCGTAAGAAAGCGGGTGATTTCCGGTGATGATTTTGATTGGATTAGGAGGCTCAGTAGGGGCAGCAGCCCGGTATATGATCGGTCAAATTTTACATAAAAAAAATCCAAATCATTGGATGAACGGGACGTGGGTCGTCAATATTGTCGGATCCTTGTTGCTCGGTGTGCTTGCAAGCTTATACTGGGCTGAATCGATACCTGAATGGAGCTGGATGCTGTTCGGCACCGGATTTTGCGGAGCATTCACGACCTTTTCCACATTTAGCGTTGATGTCTTGAAAATGATACAAGAAAAACAAGGTAGACAGGCCTTTTCATACGTAATAACCTCTGTCCTACTAGGGTTTGCCGCAGCTACTCTCGGATTTCTACTAGTGAAATAAATCAACACCGTCATTTTGGAACTTTATCTTACAGAAGAAGAAAAGCCAACAGAGGAATAAAGTACGGAAGGACTGCCCAACGTTTGTAGGCAGTCCTTGTTTATGGCCGGTTTGGTCGTAACATCCTCAATGGGAGGATGACTCTTTTATAGTAGAATTTCACAAGTTCAATGAAGAGTTTCGGGATCCTTTTCACGAAAAGTTTCTTTTGGTAGACGCGTCGATGCGCTTCCTTCAAATCATCCCATTGACGGCACGCTTTCTCTTGTGTGAATCGGACGACATCAATCACCTTCACCTCTCCATCAAAGGTAAGGATCAGGTTTTGCAGGTGGATATCAGACGGGTTTAGCCCTTTCGAACGTGCAAATGCCAACGCCTCATCGACTTTCTCAATCATTTCGTCTGAGATGTATATGCCTTTTTCCAAGCACTCATAGAACGTGTATCCCTGGATATATTCCATTTCAATGTAATTATGACCGGCTTCATATACCTTCGGATAAAAGGGTGAACCGTTCAACTTTGCATAGATATCCGCTTCTTGTTTGGCAAGGTGTTCAAATTCAGTGAAAAAGATTTTAACCGCATGGTTCGTCCTTTCATCCTTAAATACGAAAGCACTTCGACCCTTTCCAATCAGTGTATACTCCTCAGGCTTCTGAATCAGCCGATCAGATTGAATATAAACCTGACTCGTTAAATGTTGAGGTGTGGGATGCATAGCCATTCCCCTCTATCGTTTTATTTGGTCTTTAACATTAAGTACCCTTTTTAACTAAAACGATTCGCTCAAACACCTGAAATTGTATCCGTTGGACACGTCAACTTCCAAAATGTGGGTGAATTTATTTAACAATCATGACCGGGCATTGGACACGTTTGGCCACTTTATGGCTGACACTTCCTAGAACCATTTCTTGAAATGCATTCAGCCCACGACTTCCGATGACCACTAGATCATACGGGTTTGCATTCGCGAATTGGACGATTGTAGGTCCGGGTTCCCCTTTCAACACTTTCACTTCATAGGCAATTTGACTGTTTTGTAAAATTTCTTCTGTATGTTGCAGACGAAGCTTCCGTTTCGCTTCAATCGCTTCTTTACTACCTTCTGAAAGCACATCGGATTTCGAGGTTGCACCGTCAATGACATATACAACCGTCACTTTCGCATCCTCATTCTTTTCTGCAATTCCACGCGCTTTTTCCGCTGCCCGGATGGCATGTTCGGATCCATCTGAAGCTAATAGTATTTGTCTAAACATCGTCGTCCTCCTCACTTCAACCCCAACACTTCTCTAACTGATTTAATTTTCTCACTTTTTTAATAAATTTACAATTGCTCAACAATATCCCATTTATCTCCTAATTATAAATTTATCAGGTCGGCATCTATATGAGAGCATAATGTCGAAAATCAGAGAAAACGAATGAAGTACGCGCTTTCCTGCGATTATCCTTCCTTCACAAACGATGTTATAATCCGTATGTTCACAACGGCCCCGACTTTCATGAGAGTTGAAAGTCATTTCTGAGAAGCTGAAGCACCCGTGCTGAAGCTAGACATTTTTAAACTTTATAAAGAAGAAAGAGAGAGGTGCAAAATACTTTTGAACGTACAAAAATTACAACAAGAATGGTTTGGCAACATCAGAGGGGATATCCTTGCGGGTATCGTCGTTGCATTAGCCTTGATTCCTGAAGCCATTGCCTTTTCAATCATTGCTGGGGTCGATCCGATGGTAGGTCTTTACGCATCGTTTTGTATCGCAGTCGTGATTGCTTTCGTAGGTGGTCGCCCAGGAATGATTTCTGCTGCGACCGGTGCGATGGCACTCCTGATGACGACGCTCGTTGCCGATCATGGTTTACAATATCTTTTAGCCGCGACGATTTTGACTGGTGTCATCCAAGTGCTGATGGGTGTATTGAAGCTTGGTAAAGTGATGAAATTCATCCCTAAATCCGTTATGGTCGGATTCGTCAATGCACTTGCGATTCTGATTTTCATGGCACAGCTTCCTCACTTTGTGGGTGAAACGTGGGTCATGTACGTAATGGTAGCTGGAGCATTAGCCATCATCTATATTTTACCAAGGTTCACAAAAGCAGTTCCTTCTCCACTTATTGCGATCATCGTTATGACGATCATTGCAGTCACAACTGGCGCAGGTGTACGAACAGTTGGTGACATGGGTCAATTGACAAGTGCATTACCAATGTTCCTATTGCCAGAAATACCTTTGAACTTTGAAACATTGAAGATCATCTTCCCTTATTCATTCGCATTAGCGATCGTGGGACTACTGGAGTCACTTCTTACAGCCCAAATCGTTGATGATATGACCGATACGGAAAGTGATAAAAACAGAGAGGCGAAAGGCCAGGGGACAGCGAACATCGTAGCTGGATTCTTCGGCGGAATGGCAGGTTGTGCAATGATTGGACAATCGGTCATCAACGTAAAATCTGGAGGCCGTGGACGCCTGTCTACCTTGATTGCCGGTGTCGTTTTGATGCTCTTGATCATCGTTTTCCAAAACGTGCTCGTGCAAATTCCGATGGCAGCACTGGTCGGTGTCATGATCATGGTATCCGTTGGTACTTTCGACTGGTCTTCGTTGACGAAGTTGCATGTGATGCCAAAAACGGACGCGGCTGTCATGGTCGTAACCGTTGTGACAGTTGTCTTTACCCACGACTTGTCCAAAGGTGTCATTGCCGGAGTCATCTTGAGCGCAATCTTCTTTGCCGCTAAGATTTCCAAGGTACATGTCGATACGAAAATGGAAGACCACATCAATACGAAGACGTATCAAGTGCGTGGGCAATTGTTCTTCGCCTCTGTTACCGACTTCGTATCCAAGTTCGACTTCAAAGAGAATGTTGATTCGGTCATTGTCGACTTTACACATGCACATTGCTGGGATGACTCAGCCGTAGGTGCTGTCGACAAGATCGTCTTGAAATATAAACAGAACGGCGTGCCTGTTAAAATCATCGGGCTGAATGCCGACAGCCACAAGCTGGTCGACAAGCTTGCGGTTTACAACAAAACAGACGCGAATATCGCGAATCATTAATTTTTGAAAAGGTGCAGAAACCCTAAAAAGGTTTCGCACCTTTTTTTACATAGAACAAACCTTTCCCGTAACCTCAAAGGCTTCATCCGGGAATAGAAGTTGGTTGTCGATACACACATGGGCTTTCACGCCACGTTCGGTCGCTTTTTGAACCATTTCTGGAGAAGGGCCGATCCCGATTACATGATGGCCTAACTGGTTCATGCGTTTCGCGCTTACACCAGGACCGCATCCAAGATCCAAGATTTTCTGAGGTGGTTTACCTATGAAACGGGAGAAGAATTCCAGAATTTCGCCACGTGCTCCTATTTTCCAAATCGATTCCTTTTTCCACTACAACCACCATTTGTGTTGAGGGAGTAAGCGGACATTCAGATCTGGAAAGTGATGCTTAAACCATTTTTTCATTTGCGTTTTCATGACAAGGTATTCTGAGGAAGAGTGGGATACACCTATCAAGGACATTTTGGTATCGGGTACATAGTCCATCATCTCTTTGTACTTCTTCTGTCCATACTCATTATCAATATGGCAGTGGATTTCACCAGTTATGTAGGCTTGTACACCCCGGTCCTCTGCATCTCTCATCGCTTCAACAGAATCTCCACACCCGGGTACGATTGCGATTTTTTCAATGTGTTTGTGGTGGATGCCTTCAAAATCTATATAGGGAATATTGAAGATTTCTTTCAAGGCAGAAGCGAGTACTTCTGTACTGGTCTTTGGAATAGAGGCGATCAAACCTACATACCCAGTGTTTTTATAAGGGAGAAAACGGTCTGTCACCGTCGCATTGAACGCTTCTGCAATTGCCAAACCTGTACTGAGTTCCTCATGATAATCCATCGGCACGTGACATGTATATACTGAAAGCTTCTTCTCCTTCAGCTGGTGAAGGTAGTGTTCTGCGATCGGGACAAAACCTCTCCCAGAAGCTCCCCTTGGATCCCCGCACTCCATCAACAGTGGGTGATGCATGAACAGCAGATCTCCCTCCTCAGCTTGTTGGATGAAGTTTTCCAACACATCATCCGTCGGAAATACGGCCAGATACACAGTTTGAATTGATTCACTGCCTCGAATCATTACACCATTGAACCGCTGGACAAAATCCTTTTCGAAAAAAGATCTCCAATCAAACCCGATCGGTTCATAAACCATTGGAATGAAACGGCTGAACGCAGGATCTTCGGCTAATTCTTTCACTTTGAAGTAGTCATTCAGTTCCTTCTCCACTTTCTCTAACTGGATCATAAGATTGAACCCCTCTTCCCTCTTGATTTCATTCACATTTATATGTCGTTACCCCTATGTAGTTCCACAACTTACTTCCTAACACCTTTTCAAACCTTGTCAGTGCCAGGTACCTTCTGAAAGTCCTTGAGCTGTAAGAACTCTTTTGAAGTGCCAGGTACCGATCTGAACTCCTTCTCTGACAAGGGTTCTGGAGAGGTACCTGGCACCAGGTACAAAGTTACTTCAAACTTGTGGAACTTTTCTTCTTACTTGTGGAACTTTCCCTTCAACTTGTGGAACTTTCCCTTCAACTTGTGGAACTCAGTACTTTCTTACTACAAAAGATTCGCCCCAAACTTACGAAATGTAATTTGATTCTCCTCAAAAAAGAGACTGGATCGCACACGATCCAGTCTCCTCCTTTTTATTTCTCGATGAACATTTGTGTCCAGTACGATCCCTGGTTTCCACCCGTCGCGTGCCCGATCCCGATATGGGTAAGCTCTCGATTCATGATGTTACGTCGGTGTCCAGGGCTGTTCATCCAATCTTTTACAACCTGTTCAGCAGATTGCTGACCAGCTGCGATGTTTTCAGCTGCGGTTTGGTAAGATACGCCGAACTCTTGCATCATCTGAAATGGTGATCCGTAGTTCGGTGAGTTGTGAGAGAAGTATCCATTTTCCAACATGTCATCGGATTTCGCTTGAGCTACCTCTGCAAGCTTTGAACTTGCTTTAAGGTTCGGTAGTCCATTTTTCGCTCTTTCTTGGTTGGTCAGGTCAACCACTTCTCGTTCAATTTCGCTCATTGTCTTACCATCTGCAGTTGGTTGGGTCTGTTGCTGACCCTGACCTTGCTGCGGATCAGCTTGGCGGTAATTTCCTCGATCAGCAGGCATACCTCCACCGTTTTGCCCACGGTACTGCTGACCATTACCTCTCATTTCCCCAGAAAACGGTATTTCTAATCGATATTGCCCTTGACCACCGTACCAAATCGGACGGAACCGATCGTTGTTCATACGTGTACGCAGGTCATCATTGTTGTATCGATTATCATTGACCGTTCTAAGTTGCATACCTTCTTCGTTATTGTCTGTATCCATATTACATCCTGCCAAAGCACCTAATGACAAGACTGCAGTAAGACTCAAGGTTACGATCTGTTTTTTCATACACTGATCTCCTTTATTGAAGGTTTTGCCTTCTTAATGTTTGCATGATTCAACAAAAGAAACCTGAGTAACACTTGGTGCATAGGGAAAATAACGGAAATCATAAAATCTCTGCAGCTTCACACAATAATGATTGAAACAAAAAAGTCTTATCACTTCACTGTGATAAGACTCGAAAATCATATGGATAGGCGCTTTTTTATTTTTGACAATTTCCGGTACGTTCTGATCGAAGCCACTTTTCCAGATGACTGAGCTCCTAGAGACAAAGCTCGTTTCCTCCAAAAGAGTTCTTTATAGTCACTGAAAATATAGATCAAAATCAAATAAAAGAGGATTGGAATACTTGAAATTAGATACATAATATATGTCTGATCTGTTCCATTCACTGTAGTCTGTGCAAAAACCTCATGACTTAAGACCAACCAAAAAAGTGGCACACTTAATAAAATTTTTTTCATTCTGAACTACCCCCTTGGTACAATTTCCATACATTATTCTACTCCTTTCTGCATGGAAAAATCGTGACGAAATTCGCACACTTATGAATGGTTAACCAATCTTTTTCTTTAATGCTTTTCTCGGTCAATTTTTTTATCGATTCCTTTTTCAATCAAAGCGAATGTAGAGAAATCCTTCGGTGCAATAAACGTCACTGCAACCCCACTTAAACCTGCACGACCTGTACGGCCTATCCGATGTATATAGCTTTCAGCATCTAAGGGAACATCATAATTGAAAATATGTGTCACACCTTCGATGTCCAGTCCTCTGGCGGCAATATCAGTAGCCACAAGTAAATGGATATGACCTTTTCTGAAACGCTCCATTACTTCCTCGCGTTTAGTTTGTGACAATCCACCATGGAGCTCATCCGTCAGATATCCTTTATCTTGAAGAGCAACGTTCAGCTTCGTCACCCGCCGCTTCGTCCGGCAAAAGATGATGCCAAGAAACGGCTGCTCAGTCTTAATCGTTTTCATAAGTGCTTGTTGTTTTTTACGATCCGTCGTTTCAACAACATACTCCTTAATTTCATGAATGTCCAAATCACCAGGTGCCACCATGACTTGATCAGGATCGTTCATATAACGTTTTGTCAACTTCAGAATTTCAACAGGCATGGTAGCAGAAAACAGTGCTGTAAGCCGTTCCGCTGGCAATGCATCAATAATGGCTTCTGCTTCTTGTAAAAATCCGATCTGAAGCATCTGATCCGCCTCATCCAATACAAGAAAGGATACATGAGTCAACTCAATCGTGTTTCTCCTCATATGATCCAGGACTCGACCAGGGGTTCCAACAACGATGTGTACAGCTCCTTCGAGTACTTTCATTTGCTTGTGGATGTCCTGTCCACCATACACTGCTAGGGACTTGATACCGGTGCCCATCGTTAATTTCTCAAGCTCTGTTGTAATCTGCAGAGCGAGTTCTCGGGTAGGAGCTAAAATCAGAGATTGAATCCGAGGATCATCCACACAAACCTTTTCAATCATCGGAAGCAGAAAGGCGATCGTTTTACCTGAACCCGTTTTCGCTTGACCGACAACATCTTTTCCTTCCATTAACAAGGGAATCGTGTCTTTTTGGATCTGAGTCGGTTCTACGATGCCTTGTTCAGCCAACTTATCAATATAGGTAGATGTAATGCCTAGTGTATTAAAATCAGTCATTTTTTCACCGCTTTATGTAGGATATATGTTAGATTACTCCACTTTCCGTTAAAAGTAAAAAGCCCCTTCCTAAAAAGAAGGGACTTCATCTATTTTAAAGTTAAGCTTTAACCCAGTTAGGCACCATTTCAACGTCAGCTGCAACCATTGTCGTATAGATCGGGCAACGGCTGTCGACGATTTCTTGCAATTCCTTGATACGGTCTTCAGACTCGCTAGTTTGAACTTTCGCGTTCACCGTGATCTTTTGGAAATAAGGACGTACACTCTTGTCTCCCATCATTCCTTTTGGATCGATGTCTCCATTGATTTCAAAATCGATTCCTTGCAAATCGAAGTCGATCTCTTTTGCAACGAAGTTTGCAATTGCGTTTTCGCAACCTGCTAGTGAAATGAGTAGTGTCGCGAGTGGGTTGGCACCTTCATCCGTTCCACCCATGTTTGCTGGTTCGTCGATTACGACTGTGTGATCGTGAGATTTACCTGTTGTGTTCATACCTTTTGATACGGCTGTAATTTTTTCAATCATTGTTGAATTCTCCTTTCAATGCTTTGCGTATTGTACTCTTATATTCTCGACAATATTTTTTAAAATCGTGAGATCCTGAAAATTCTTCATCAACAGGATGCCGCCTTCAATTTGTGCGACAACCGCTTGTGCATGTTGTCTAGCCATGTCTTCTCCGACAATGTCTTTTAAAACATCTGCAAGACTGTTGATCCATTTTTCAAATAGAACATTGACTTTGGTACGGAAAGTTTCATCATGTTCACTCATTTCGAGTGCAAGATTTCCGAACGGACAGCCGCGAAAGCTTGCTGATTTTTCATGATAAGCAATCGCCCAGTCAAGCATTTCATTCAGCTTTTCACCTGAAGGCTTGTCCGACTTGAGAATCGCTTCAATGAGATTTTGATCCCATGTCCGGACGAATTGATCCACGACTGCAATTCCTAAGTCTTTCTTCGTTGAGAAATAATGATAAAATTGTCCCTTTCCAATGTCAGCAGCGTTGAGAATGTCGCTGAGCTTTGTATTTTCATAACCCTTTGAATGAATCAATTCAGATGTTGTTAAAATGATGTGTTCTTTCTTAGTCGTCATAGATATCACCTGTTCAGTTTTCATTGCCGACTCCTACCAACCAGTCGGTACAATTCAAACATAACATACTGGAATTTCCTCATTCAAGGTTCTATCAATCATCAGCAACCATCAGGTCCGCAATAGAGCCCTTGTGCTCCGACACCTTCATCTTTCTCGTTTTCAGCTTCGATCATTCTTTTCAAGACCGAAATCGGTTGTGCACCGACGGATATCATTTCACCATACTGATACGTCGGAACGCCAGTAACACCTTGTGCATGTGCATCTTGTATGGAACCGATCAGTCGGTTTTGATAAACCGGATTCTCGATCGCATTCATAAGCTCATCTGGGTCTAGCGATACTTTTTCAGCGATTTCTCTTAATACGTCATCTTGATCAATATCCTTGCCTTCTACCCAATAAGCCTGGAAAACCGTGTCTCGGTACTGCTCTTCACTTCCTTGTTCCTTCGCAAATTCAAAACCAAGTAAAGCTTTACGGGAATCGCTTGTCACTTCCGTCAACACTTCTGGCTTCATGTCGATTCCATGGCGTTCCGCAAGCATCTTGACGTTTTCATACGCTTGCTTCATATAGGGGCTTGTTGGATCTGGTTGACCTTCTGGATGAAGCTCAAACTCTCTCCACTCCAATTCCAGCCCAGGAATCTCTTGTTGCAGTCGTTCGGCATTCACTTTTCCGATGTAGCAAAACGGACATATGAAATCAGAATAAACGACCAATTTTTTTGTAGACATGCTGCCACCTCCTAGGATGTGGTTGTGTCCAATTACATTTTGAGATATTGGACACTTTTTTAATAACAGATCAAAACCAACCGGTTGGTACAATGCGAATGTATCACAGGACATTGTTCGATGCAAAGCTCGATGCTCAAAATGTGAGCTAGCTTACAATTACCCGTGTAAACTCCGCCACAAATAGAACACCGCGTACGCTTCCCATCCTTTCCAAGGCTCGAATATAGAACGGATTTCATCTAAAGAGGGCTTTTTACTTCTCCGTAAAAGATGCTTCAACGCATTATGTAACCCAGCATCACCAATTGGAAAAGCTGAAGGATCCCGTAAACAACGCATCATGACATAATGGGCTGACCAGGGACCAATTCCCCTGAGGCTGAGGAGCTTTTCTTCTGCTCGTTCAGGTCCCATCTCCATTAAAACATCTTTTGTGAGCTCCCCGTCAGACATCAACTTTGCGATATGAAGGATGTATTCCGCTTTCCGACCGGTTAACTGCAGTGCCTTCAAATCCTCAACGCTTAATTCCGCAATCTTTTCAGGCATCGGAAACAGCCGATAAGACTGTCCATTCCATTCGTAGGAATCACCGTAAGTTTCCACGAGTCGTTTTTTCACGGTATAAGCAAAAGGTAAATTCACTTGTTGGCCAATCACTGCCCAGCAAAGCGCTTCAAATAGATCCGGTACCCCGATCACTCTCAAGCCTGCATAATCTTTAGTCAATGTACCCAATATTGGATCATTCTGAGCCATCTGATAAAAAGGTTCTAAATCCGTACGGAAATCCAGCCAGTCTTTAACATACGATATGATGGGCTCATAGGAACTCGGTGTCCTGTTCAAGCAACTGATCTGTAATTCACGCTCATTTTCAGGTCTGACCTCAATGAGCGTGTATTCTCCATCCACTTCTAAAAGCTTGTAGACAGCCCCGTTTTTGACCTGATGCATGCACTCCAATGCAGACCGATCAAGGTACACCAATGCTTCATCAAAATTGAAAAGCGCAGGTGTTAAAATCGTTACACTCGATTTAAAATTGGAATTTTGCATAGCCTTGTTGTGTAAAGTCATGATAACCCTCCAAGTGAAGCAGTCGTTCTTTCGCTTTAAGTCCTCCTCGGAACCCGGTGAGTTCGTTACTTTTACCGATTACACGATGACAAGGAACGACAATCGGAACAGGGTTCGCTCCATTCGCTGTGCCGACTGCTCTTACCGCTTTCGGATTTCCGATGGCATGTGCAATCTCGGAATAACTTCGCGTTTCTCCAAACGGAATATCAGTTAATGCCCGCCAGACAGAGGTCTGGAACACCGTCCCTTTAAAATCTATCGGAACCGAAAACGCCTCCCGCTTACCATCCAGATATTCGGCGAGTTGCTGTTTATAATCCGAAACTTTCTCTTCATCCTCTATAAGTTTGGCATTGTGCACCTTTTTTCCGGTCCATTTCTTCAACGTTTCAAAGGATTCTGTCGGCCAAGTGATCCGGCATAGCCCTTGATCCGTCACAGCTACATACAAATTTTGCCCGTCAAAAACATTATGCTGAAATGTTCCCCAATACACGTTGGTCATCTTTCATCCACCTCCAACTGGTTCTAGACGATATTCATTCGGCGTTGAGCCTATCATTTTCTTGAAAGTTGCTGAGAAATGGGATGGATTTTTGAATCCAACCGCATAAGCAATTTCCGCAACATTCAATTGCGTTGACTTCAATAAAATTTGCGCCTGTTCCACACGAATTTTTTGTACATGTTTGGTCGGCGTCAAACCAGTCACACGTTTAACGACCCGCTGCAAATGATACGGACTCATGAGAAGTTCGGCAGCAATCGTCTCAAGGGTCAGAGGTTCCCGGTACCGCTCTTTGATGTATTTCATTACAGCTTCGGCGATCTCTGCATCCGGTCCAAGTGAGGACGGCGTCTCCGGCTTACACCTTTTACAAGGACGAAATCCTGCGTTGAGTGCTTCTTCCACTGAAGGGTAGATCATCACGTTTTCCGGTTTCGGCAGGCGCGATCGGCAAGACGGTCTGCACACGATTCCCGTTGAACGGATCCCAACATAATACTTCCCGTCATATCTTGTATCACGCTCGATCATCGTCTGATACACCTCTTGAAAAATAAGGTCACTCACTCCGTTCACCCCATTCGTTTTACCACATTATAAACGAAACGGACGCAACTGATAATACTCAAGGAATAGGACCGCAATTTTACAACATCAAAAAAAACCAGAACCCCTGAAGGATCCTGGCTCAATTCAATTAGTGTTCGTACATCATCTTCTTCGTCATTCCACCGTCAATGACGATATTCTCCCCATTCACAAAATTGTTCTGTTCATCTGTCAGGTAGAGACAAGCACGGGCAATGTCTTCCGGTTTTCCGACCCTTTTGGAAAGATGCTGGTCATGGTCGATGTCTCTCAACTGTTCGTAGTTTTCCGTTTGAATCCAACCCGGTGAAATCGCGTTTACGGTAATATCATCCTCTGCAAAGGAACGAGCGAGCGCGTGTGTAATCGAAATGATTCCACCTTTGGAGGCTGCATACGCTTCTGAGTTCGGCTCAGACATCCCTGCACGAGTCGAAGCGATATTTACAATCGAGCCGCCCTGTTCTTTCATCACTTTGGCAGCTTCACGGGAACATAGAAAAACACTTCTTAAATTGGTGTTCAGCACATCATCCCATTCTTCAATCGTCAGTTCATATGGAGACTTGAATACGGTTATGCCCGCATTATTGATGAGGATATCGATGCCGCCGAACTCCTGGATCGTCTGTACCATCAAGTTGACCACATCGGCTTCTTTCCGTACATCCGTTTTGATGAAGAGTACCTTCCCTTCTCTTTCCGAAAGGTCTTTTTCAAGCTCTCTACCAGCTCTATCATCTATATCCGCAAGTACCACACGGGCTCCCGCTTTCACATATTCAATGGCGATTCCCCTTCCAATTCCGTTCGATGCGCCAGTCACGATAACGACTTTATTTTCAAATGACATGACCGATTCTCTCCTCTACTTATTTAATCTACTCTCCATTCCATACCCTCCAAGTCGCCCACTCGAACCATAAGTTTCCTTTTGACAACGCTTTCAATGTCATGTTTTAATTATGACTAAGTTCATATTCACTTATGCTAGGAGACACGGAGACGCGCATAAATTCACAAGTGGATTTATGTATGTCTCCTTTTTTACATTCTATAGAAAAGAGGAGATCCAATGGTCAAACAAATAAGTCTGTCCATTACGATGTTGGTTTTCTTAAGCCTTCTTGGGACAGAGCACCCACAGGTCTCGGCTGAAAATGATTCACCGGATGACTTCCTTACCGAAGAAGAAGGACCTCCGCCACCCGGTGCCAATGACCCAGAATGCCGTCCAAGTGAGGAACATCCTGAACCGGTTGTTCTTGTTCCAGGTACTTTTGAAACGATGGAAAGGAACTTCATCAATCTTTCCCCTATGTTAAAAGAAAAAGGATATTGTGTATTTGCGCTGAACTATGGATACGAAAACGGTGTTCCTGCATCTGGTCCAATTGAACAGTCAGCAGCGGAATTGAAGACGTTCATTGATAATGTACTCGAACTGACCGGCGCAGAGAAGGTATCAATCGTTGGTCATAGTCAAGGCGGTATGATGCCTCGTTATTACATGAAATTCTTAGGAGGAGCAGATCAAGTGGAAGATCTCGTCGGTCTTGTCCCTTCCAACCATGGGACTGATGGTGTGGCAGGTTTCACTGAACTGACAACCACCGGTGCAGACGTGGCCTCTTGTACAGCCTGTCATCAACAACTCACAGGATCTGACTTTTTAACGAACCTCAACAAAGGAGACGAAACACCAGGCAGCACCTCTTATACGGTCGTCACGACCCGTAATGATGAAGTTGTAGTTCCCTATACCTCTGCCTATTTGAATGGTCCCGAAAATAAGGTTGTGAACATTACGATCCAGGATTACTACCCTTATGACCAGATCGAGCATCAAAACATCGCGCAAGACCCTCTTGCCTTCCAATTTGTGTTTGATGCACTCGATCATGATGGACCTGCTGACCCTGATCGTGCTGTAGCGCTTTTTAAGTAATTTTAAAAGGACTGCCGATTTAATGGCAGTCCTTTTATAATCTAACAATCTTTCGGGTTTTCTGTTTTTTCATAACCTGCTTGAATCGCATCTTTTTCCTCTAAGAAAAAGACACGGTGTTCAATCGGGATCTCCTCCCATTTGTCCGGTTCAACATATGTCTTCGTTTCATGATGACCGACAAACTTGTTCGGACCTCCACGCTTATTGAAACGGAATTCGTACGGGAGCTCATCAATCGGTTGTTCAGGGTTCCATAAGCCTTTGCCCGCTTCCTTCGCTCTCACGACTGCTTCCCCATAATCCTTGAAGTGATCCAAATTCGGATAAATGAAGTACGGAACGGCCATACCAAGCTCAATCATTTCCTTATTGATGTTTTTATTTTCTTTTATGACGATGGCTAATAGACGTCCATATTGATCGAATGGCTCGTCGCCTACTTCAATTTCTACATTTTCGCTTAATGGTAAAAGGTTCTGGAGTTGCCGTGTAGCTTCTTCTGCATAATAGCCCTGGGAATCTCCCTGGTAATTCGTTTCAGGTGTATCGATGGAAACGAATCGGACCTTTGTCGTCCCTAACACAGGCTTTTCAAGATGGATGGTATCGCCGTCTACGACTTTTTTGACGGAAGAGGAAAAACGTCTTGGGGTTTGTGGTGGATCGGTTTGTTCATCAGATTCTTCAACATCTGTTTCCGAGATTACATGCATCTCTTGCTGTTCAAGGTTGTCCAATTTGCCGGTTACATGAAACCATTTCCCTCTCTCAAGCCGATCCAGCTTTTCTTTCGATTTGACTAGAACACTATACATGTTCTCATCAATGAAAGGATAGTTGAAGCCATCTTCCAACGGTTCTTCTGCTTTTCCAACAAGATAGCCGCTAACAGTCACTTCATTTCCTTTTAGTTCGGACTTGTCCTGTTCTGCTAACTCTGCAATACGTACTTTCACATCTTTCAATCCATTCACCTTCTTTCACCGGGATATCCTCAGTGTAATATAAGAAGCGTGAATGTACTTGTAAAAACCATCATTTTACAAAAAATGAGTCTTAGTACGTATTTTGCGGCATGAGTTTGTTACGGCCTAAGCGGTTGTGCATTACGTATAAAATTCTGTATCACCCGATGCGTCATGTTCTTGACCTTCCTCTAGGAAGTTGAGGACACTCTCTCCTTCATAAAAGTATGGATCGGTTTCCTTCAGCCAGTTCTGATACGCTTCATAATCGTTATTGAAATCTCCCGTATAAAACCGGTTTGATTCCTGATTGGTCGTCGTATCTATGATGACGATTCCCCGATACGTTTCACGATCCGGCTCATCATAATCACAAAGAACATAAAAACCCACACCAAAACCTCCTTGTATGTATGCCTAACCTTTAATGTGGCATGGAATCTGATTTTCATACATATCGATGGCTCAGCTCTATAATTTCTGATTTTGGGCTATAATTTCTGAATCTGGGCTATAATTCCCGATTTTGGGCTATAATTTCTGAATCTGGGCTATAATTCCCGATTTTGGGCTATAATTTCTAAATCTGAGCTATATTTTTCAAATCCGGTCTATAATTTTGCACTTTTCTTGAATTTGATCCGAATCTTAATGGGAAAAATCCAAACCCTCCATAAAAAGACAAAACAGAGCCGACTAAATGACTGTCGAGCTCTGTTTTTACAACATTTAAATATATTTTCAGTTAAAATAATCCTTTTAGAACGATATTATGCTACTTTTTCGATTTCGTCGTCTTCTTCATCCAGATGCATAAGCTTCTGAAGTGGCTTGGAAAGTGCAAGTAGGATCAAACCAAGTACGAGTGCTGCACCTCCAAGATACATGAAGATTTCGAGATAACCGAATTCGGTTGTTAACGATGCAATATGACCAGCCAAATAGTTGGCTGCCGCATTACTCAAGAACCAAACTCCCATCAGTAAGGACGCAATTTTGACCG
Source organism: Rossellomorea aquimaris (assembly GCA_020524245.1). Lineage (GTDB taxonomy): Bacteria > Bacillota > Bacilli > Bacillales > Fictibacillaceae > Pseudalkalibacillus. The sequence continues at coordinate 953,863 of JAIVLN010000001.1, forward strand.
GAGCCATCTTACTGACAAGAGATAAACCGATTGGGGACAGTGCAAGCTCACCGAGTGTATGAAGCAAGTACGTGACGACCATGAACATCATCGATACTTTAACCGCACTTGATGCGTCACTACCTGTCATCATGACAGCTGGCACCATGACCATGAAACCTAATCCTAGCAGGATCAGACCAAACGCCATTTTCGTCGGAATCGCAAAATCTCCACGCTTCGTTTTAGATAGTTTCAACCAGAGCATTGAAACGATTGGCGCAAAGAGCAAGATAAACAACGGATTCAGAGACTGGAAGAACGAGACGGGTACTTCATAACCGAAAACAGTTCGATCAATGAAATCCCTTGTATAAAGCGTAAAGGATGCACCAGCTTGCTCAAATCCTGCCCAGAATGCGACTGTGAAACAAGCAAGAATCAAAATGACGGCTGTACGTTGCTTTTCCTTCTTCGTCAAAGGCTTTGCACTCGCCTCTGGTGAAGGCTTCATTTTAGACGCAGCAGGCTTCGTTCCGATATCACCAAGGTACTTTTTCGATAATAGATTAAACGTCAATTGTCCGATGATCATTCCGATGGAAGATGCAAGGAATGCATATTTGAATCCAAATACTTCAATACCAGTCGGTGTCGTCGAAGCAAACCAGTTCGCATAGATCAATCCCGCTACAAGCGGTGAAATCAATGCACCTAAGTTGATCCCCATGTAGAAAATCGTGAATCCAGAGTCTTTACGAGGATCATTCTTCGTATACAGTTCTCCGACAAGTGTTGAAATATTCGGTTTAAAGAAACCATTCCCGATGATCAACATGAGAAGTCCGAGATATAAACCCCATTGTTCCTGTACGGCAAAAAGAGTGAAGTCTCCGACTGCCATCGTAATCCCACCGATTGTGATGGCAGTCCTTAAGCCCATCAACCGGTCCGTTAAGTATCCCCCAATAAGTGGTGTGAAGTAAACGAGTCCTGTATAAATTCCGTATAACATCAAGGCTGTTTTCTCATCGAAACCTAGCCCTCCACTAATCAATTCAGCGGTCAAATATAGGATTAGAATAGACCGCATACCGTAGTAGCTATACCTCTCCCACATTTCGGTAATGAAAAGCAGGAATAAGCCTTTCGGATGCTTCTGTTTCTGCTTCTCCATCATCACCGCATCTTCGTTTATTGTTCCTTCCATGATGTGTCCTCCTTCTAAGATGTATCAACCTTTTTGTCCTATAAAATAGGAATGATTCAATAATCTTCGTCTTAAAAAATCATCTATTGGGAGTAAGGAAAATATTCAAAAAATAGTGAATAGAATGACTTACTTTCCCAAAAATAGAAAAAATGCACTACGATTACGTAGAGCATTGTCCAAACAATCTACTTTATCCAGTTGTTAAAGCAGTGATTTGTCTATTGCGCTCTTGTTGCTCATCTTCATCCGCCAAATCATATTTCTTCAATAAATGGAACAACTCGTTCAATTGTTCTTGCGATGGTCCTTTTGCGAGAAACGCTTCACTGGACTGCGCTACCTCTACTGGTAAAAAAGAACGCTGTCCCTCAAGCTTTGCTTGCACATCTTCTAAAGTATGGTCGATGTTACATGCCACCTCGTTCTCCCCCTCCCTATTTTCACCTTTTCCCATTCTATTACATAAAGCTTTTCAAATAAAGAATAATATTTTACCGGATTAAAACTCTAATGGATAGAATTCTCTTTTCTATTGCAATCATTTTACAGCTCATGTATTATTTTATTAAAGTTCATAATTATGTAACAATTTTCAAGTTCGCGATAGCGATCCTGTCGTTGGATTGAAAACCGTTACGCAGTTTTTTGAAAGCGATTAACTGTTGGTCTGATAGTAGCGTTACCTGCTAAATACTAACTGTCAATCTCCCCTTTGGCGGATCCTTTTTAAGGTATCTCCATTTGGTAGATGGACAGTTTTTATTTTTATCGGCAAAGTTTTGGAGACGTATCTATAAAAATACTTCCGAAAAGTGCCGAGTATTCAAAAAGGGGATGAATGAAGTGAAGAAAACAAAAAACAGATGGCTGATCGCGGCTTCAGCGGTCGGGATCCACATTTCCATCGGATCCGTCTATGCCTGGAGCAATTTTACGAATCCATTAATCAATGAATTCGGATGGTCAGCAAAACAAGTGCAGTTCACATTCAGTCTAGCAATCTTATTCCTAGGGTTGGCTGCCGCTTTCCTTGGACATTTTGTGGAAAAACATGGCCCGAAAAAGGCCGGTCTGCTCTCTGCGATCTTTTTCGGTGTCGGGATCTTCGGTTCCGGTCTAGCTGTTAACCTGGGTTCACTACCACTTTTATATTTATTTTACGGTGCATTAGGAGGTATTGGTTTAGGTGTCGGATATATCGCCCCTGTTTCAACTCTCGTAAAATGGTTCCCTGACCGACGTGGTCTAGCTACGGGTCTTGCAATCATGGGATTTGGTTTTGCAGCAGCCATTGCCAGTCCTGTCATGGACGCCTTGATCAAATCTGTTGGAACCGCAAACACGTTTTACATATTAGGTATCAGTTATTTCCTTATCATGGTCGCTTCTTCTCTCTATTTGGAAAAACCACCTGAAGGATGGGCACCAGAAGGGTTTAAAGAAAAACTTAAAAGCGGTAAAACTAGAATTGCTCAGGATCTCTCTCAATTGACAGCAAATGAAGCGATTAAAACGCCGCGATTCTACTATTTATGGCTCATGCTGTTCATCAACGTGACATGTGGAATCGCCATTCTATCTGCTGCTAAACCGCTCGCTCAGGAAAGTGTCGGTCTATCAACAGCAGAAGCCGCGGCACTCGTCGGTGTACTTGGGTTGTTCAATGGGTTTGGTCGTATTGGCTGGGCATCCATTTCAGATTACATCGGTCGACCTAACACTTATACGACATTCTTTGCATTGCAGATCATCCTGTTTGCTCTATTGCCGCATACATCAAGCGTCATCTTCTTCCAGATCATGCTCGCCATTGTTTATACTTGCTATGGCGGTGGTTTTGCTTCCATTCCAGCCTTTATCGGTGATTTGTTCGGAACGAAGCAGCTTGGGGCAATCCACGGATATATATTGACCGCTTGGGCGGCTGCGGGATTAGCAGGTCCTATGTTTGCCGCTTGGATGAAGGATACAACGGAAAGCTATGCTACAAGTTTAACGTTTTTCGCTGGCCTGTTCGTAGTCGCTTTGATTATTTCTCTCGTCATACGCCAGGATATTCGTAAATTACGCGAGAAAAATGAGCTCGAATCCCATAAACAAGCAGCCGTTTAATACTTTTCTAATATAAAGCCATGTGGTACAATATGGTACATCTGAAAACACGCATGAAAGTAGGACGCAATGAATAAGTACGAAGCAGAATTCAGCAATCTTGTCCGCTCTTTTCGGAAGAAACATATGGGGAAGGGTCCGAGTAAGATTACGACGACCTTCTGTAAAAACTGGGCCATTTGTGAAATGGAAGGCAATCTGTCACCTGTCGAAAAGTTCATCGCAAGCGCAAATGATGGCAAGCAAATGCTTCGCTCAGCTCGGACTGAAATGGTGAAGGATATGTATCGTAAAAACCATCCTGTCGAGATGGAGGAATTTTTAGGATGCAACTTCATCGACCTCTTCGTAGATATTGATATCGACAGAGATTTTGGAATGTCGATCTTTGTATTTGATGAAAACCTGGCAGAAAAATTTTCGAAATAAAGGTTAGGCACTTGGCAGCGAACCTGTTAAAGACTCAACCACCGTCGTACCCTTCATCTTGATAATAGATAAGGGTTGCTTCGGTGGTTTTTTATTGGGAAGACGCCAAATATCTAGATAAGTAATTATGTAAGGAGTGATTAGAATGGGAGAAACGAAGCACCAAGGACCGATTAAATCGACCAAAAAGCTGCACCCGGAGCATTGGGTCAGTCCCATTCCATTCGGTTTAGGAAAGGTAAAACCGCAGCATTTTCGTGATACGATGAAAATCGCTTGGGAGAATAAAGACAACATTGGCTACGCGACGAAGATTTTGACGAAAGGCGTTTGTGATGGTTGTGCACTTGGAGTTGCCGGGCTTTATGATCAGACATTGAAAGGTCCCCATGTATGCACAACACGCTTGAATGTCCTTCGTCTGAATACGATGCCTGCAATTAAAGAGGATATCCTTCATGCCGATATTGATGAGCTACGCCAATATAGCAGTACCGAGTTAAGAAAGCTCGGACGTATCCCCTACCCTCTTATCAGACGAAAGGGTGAGCGGAAGTTCTCACGGATTTCTTGGGATGATGCAATGGATAGAATCGCCAATAAGATGAAGAAGTTGAATCCGAAGCAGTATGCATTTTACCTGACTTCAAGGGGAATCACGAATGAATCGTATTACGTGGCCGCTAAAGTCTCACGCTTTTTAGGTACGAACAATATTGATAATGCTTCACGAATCTGTCATTCACCGAGTAAAACGGCATTGAAACGTTCCATCGGAGTCGGTGCATCGACAGCTAACTACCAGGATTGGTTTGGCACAGACGTGTTGATGTTCTGGGGCAGTGTCGCCTCCAACAGCTCACCCGTCTCGACAAAATACATGCTTGAAGCAAAAAAGCGCGGCACAAAAATCATCGTCGTCAATCCGTATAAAGAGCCAGCCATGGACAAGTATTGGATCCCTTCGAATGCAGAGTCGGCTTTATTCGGCACGAAGGTTGCTGATGATTTTTACCAAGTGAATGTTGGCGGAGACATTGCATTCATGCAAGGGATTATGAAACATTGGTTCGAGATGGAAGAAAAAGAACACGGTTCAGCGATTAACCATGACTTCGTCAAAGCACATGTGAATGGATATGAAGAGCTGAAAACAAAAGTCCAAGAAGAGACTTGGGAAGAGATTGTAAAATCGTCTGGTATCTCGAAGGAACGGATCATTGAACTTGCCGACCTATTGGCTAAAAGCAAAAATGCGGTGTTTGCATGGGCGCTTGGTTTAACGATGCACTCTTTCGCAACGGACAATATCTCACAGGTAGCGAACCTTGCCCTTTTACGAGGATTTTTAGGTCGTGAGAAGAATGGTCTAATGCCATTCCGTGGACATTCGTCCGTGCAAGGATCTGGAGAGATGGGCGCAGATCCTTTCGTCCTTCCTGGCGGTGGTTTTGATCCGGAAAATACGGAGCGAATCGAGAAAGTGTGGGGCTTCGAGCTTCCGAAATGGCAAGGAGACATTGTCGGGGTCACGCTAGAAAACATCGTCTTGCCTGAAGATCACGAGCGGAAGATCAAGCTCTATTACTTGTCCGGCGGAAACTTTTTAGAGACAATGCCAGACCCGGAATTCGTAGAGAAAGCTTTATCTGAGCTCGAAATCCGTGTCCATCAAGACATCATTCTGAACACTTCCACTTTGGTAGACGCCAAAGAAGAGGTCATCGTTTTACCGGCCAAAACACGTTATGAGCAAGAAGGCGGCGGAACTTCAACGTCCACTGAACGAATGGTCTACTTCTCTCCTGAAATTGAAGGAAATAAAAATGAAATCACAGAAGCCCGTGCGGAGTGGAAGATTTACATCGATCTTGCTAAAAGAGTCAAACCAGAAACGGCACATCTTGTTGACTTTAAGTCTGGACAAGAAATCCGAGATGAAATCGCGATTGCTAACCGGGATTATGAAGGCGTCCAACACTTGAAAAAGTCGGGTGACGTCTTCCAATGGGGCGGCGCATGGTTATGTGAAGGTGGAATCTGTCCAACTCCGGACGGAAAAGGAAACTTAATTCCAGTCGTCATTCCAGACTTAGGTAAAAAGGAAGGACAATTCATCGTCACATCCCGTCGTGGGAAACAATTCAACTCGATGGTGTATAAAGAATCCGATCCATTCAATCGAGCTGAACGCTATGATGTTCTTATGAATGCAGAAGATGCACGCGAGCTAAGCATCGCAGAAGGCGAAGGTATCGTCGTTTATAACGGTTTCGGCGTTTTCCAAGGAAAAGCCAAATTCGTAGAAATCGCGCGAGGAAATCTTGAAGTTCATTTCCCAGAAGGGAACTTCCTTTTACCTAGAGGACGCTACGAAAAATATGCAGGTATTCCAGATTACAATATTACGGCAACTGTTGAAAAAGCAGACCGCTATAACGCACGTAAAGATGTGCAATATCAAGAAAAGGTCATTGAAGATTTAGAAGTGAACGCACCTGTATAAGCATGAAAAGCCTCTGATCTCAGGGGCTTTTTTTACATTCGATCTGAGAGTTGAAGTGTAGCAACGAGCGGTAAATGATCCGAGGCTTCATCGTTGCTTTTAAGGACCTTGGTCGTTAATACGTTGAACTCTTCGGTTGTAAAAATATAATCCAGCTTCATCCTAGGTTTGTCAGAAGGATAAGTGTATCCCTGGTCTGATTGCTCATGATGATCCACCCATGTATCGACTAATTGGTCAGTGACGAGACGCCAACTGCTCGAATAAGGTTTCATGTTCCAGTCCCCCAGAATGATGGACGGGTTTTTTTGCTGGTTAACCTGATTTAATATAAACTCGGTTTGTTTGCCGTGAAGGAAAGGTGCAAGACTCAAGTGCGTAACGTAAACCGCTACCTTCTGGTCCTCAATATTTAGAATCACTTCCAACAAAGCCCGATCCTCCACAATGCTTGGCAGAAAATCGAATGGATAATTCTCCGAATGGACAATCGGAAAGCGAGTTAAAATGGCACTTCCATACTGACGGACCTCATCTTCGCCTTTACCGCTGATCGTAATGGCAGGACCGAAGACAAATTCCATCTCACAATAGTCCGCGATTTGTTTAGCCTGATCCATGAATTCACTTCGGCTTGAAAATTCTTTGTCCACCTCGTTCAGACCGATAATATCTGCTCCTGATGTGAGTATCCTTGCACTTATTCGTCGCAAGTCCAGCTTTTTATCAGTTCCTTTTCCATGGTGGATGTTGAAGGTCATCACATTGATATCCAAGAGCCATCACCTTTTAAAATTACGTCCTTCCTTACATGATTATCGTTACCACTTTTACAAAGAAGGATTCTAAAGCTTGTATAGCCCGTCCTCTGGATACACACATTAGGAGTGTTACAATTTCGAAGGAGGTAATTCAATGGACGCCCAACGTGCACAAGAAATTGCATCATCACCGAACATGATCCAAGTAAACTGCAATGGACAAAATGTGTATATCGAGCATGTGGATCAAGATAAAGGGATGGCAACCATCCATTCTCTTGATGACCCGAACAACAAACAAAGTGTTTCCGTAGAAGACCTAAGTGAATAAGAGGAATGGAAAACCACCACAGGGCACTGTGGTGGTTTTATTGATGACTCCAGCCTTTCTTCACTTGAAAAAGAACATAATCTCTCGTCCACATTTGAGAACCTACTAGGAGCGTTTCACCATCTTTTTCAAAAAAGTAACCCGATCCTTCCTGAGTCTTATAATCCCAACCTTTTGAGATGACAATCTTTTTCATAAGCTTAAAGGCTTTTGCCTGATCCGCTTGAGCAATGTACCACTCATACCCATTTTCTTCTGTAACTTTTACAACTGTATCGGATGGAGGTTTAAAATCCTGTAAGACCTCACTCTTACTGACAGATGAAAACGGCAGAGATGGATAATAGAATTTCGTGGAGTATGAAATGTATATTCCGATAAGTAAAGCGCCTAATATGATGACCCATGTCTTCAAAAGAATCCCTACCTTTACGTAATTTCTACCTCTCACCGGATTATGAACCAATACACGCACATGATTCCGAGGTCACCTAGTACGTGACTGATGATGCCAGCTGTGATGGACGCTGTTTTTTCTCGTAAATATCCCCAGAATAGACCAGCAATAAAAACCGGAAGTACTGCGACAATGTTCAAAGGCCACTGGAACATTGGGATGACAGAAAGGAAATGATAGAGTGTGTAAAAGGCAGCTGTCATCCAGATTGCATGAGCAGCTGTGCCCTTCGCTTTTATTCGATTATGCACGAACCCACGCCAGTAAAGCTCTTCTAAAATTGGATTTACGCACAGTAACACGAACATCAAACCGAAGACTCCATTACCTGAGAAACCCCATTCATCCAATAACTGTCGAAGAATTTCTAAGTCGATGAAGTAGGCATGCAACCAGAATAAGCCTCCAAAAATGAAGGTGAAGAAGACTGTCCCACTGATGATTCCATACCAAATGGATTGCGGTGTAAACGTGATAACTTCTTTTATTGAAAATCGTTTGCTTAAGATGGGCACAAACAGTAGCCAACTATAGAAAAGCAAAAACGTGATGACCACACTGTTCAACCATTGAAGACCGATGAAAATCATCAATGTTGGACCGACCAACAACATCCAAAACCGCAGTTTATACACTTTCTATCAGTTGTTTCTTCTCGTTCAGGACGTGCTCAAGTTCCTTCTCTTGTTGGTCAGCTTTATTCTTGAGTTCGTTTAAGATGCTACTGATCTGGTTTCTTTGTGTGTTCGTTCTCTCTAGAGCATCATTGATCCTTCCTTGGACCATCCAGTCGACAATCAATCCATCAAAAAAGAAATCTGCAAACTTCAACATGGAGGATAGATCGACCTCCAAATGTGCTTCTTCATTCACATCCAACAACTCTTTTTGAAAACTTCGCATTTTACTTTGTGCCTGATGAATATAAGAGGAAGCATCATCGATATGGCTATGTTTAGCTAAGCTAGAAATCATGCCGCCACCAAGCATGTCGAGTGTACCCCACCCATTCGCTTTTTCTAATGAAACAACGGCTAAGGAGAGGGTTTGAGTGACTGCTCTTCCGGCTTGGATCGCTTCATTCAGTTCGGTTAAGTAAGCTTTGGTGTCGCCTTCTTTTTCCGTTAACTGGTTTAATTTTTGAGAGTTAGGAGATTTACTCCCTTTTATGTATTCTTCTTTTGTGGCGAGTATGTTCTCGTATTCCCGTTCTAATCCTTTAACAGCTAGTAGGTGTTTTTGCAGCTCTATGATGGATTCATTGATTTCATCCCTTGCCTCAGTTGCTTCCTTCAGTTTCAGTTGAACAGCTGCGACTTCCTTTTTTTCCTCTTCTATTCGTCGCTCTTTCGTACCTAGAATGGTGTAGAGCAAGTTCGTTACACCTATTCCTTTCAGCTGGTCCACATCCGCTTGTTCTTCGGATAATTGCTCTTTAAGGTTGTAGATCTTTTCTTTCATATTCATAAGTTCAGCCTTGTATAAATCGAGCTGCTTTTCCCATTTTCGCTTCTTTCTCAACTCTATTTTAATTTCAATCAAACGTTCATTTAATTCGTTAAACATAACCATCACTCCCTTCTATTTGAGTAATGAAGCTCTTAAATCCGCACCGTATTCCATATAACCTTTCAAGCAGGACAACATATAAACCCAGCCTTCTTTATTGTCCAGCAGTTGATCAATCAAGTTTTCATCTTCCTCTTTAAACCCTTCTTCAATCACTTCAACGACTGTAAGATCATGATCTTCTTCTTTGAATGTAATGGTTACAGTATGGTCCCCCGCCCACTCGAATACGATTTTTTCATTCTCTTGAAGTTCTTTTATGTAGATATCCCCTTGAGCGTTATACTCTTCATATTTCAAAGTGATCGTTTTTCCTTCCGCCCATCTTTCAGAACTTGAGGAAAACCAGAAGTTTCCGATCTTATCTGGATCGACAAACGCTTCATATATTTCACTGGCAGCCTTTCGTATCTTCATTTTCGTATGGTTGTTCAAGTACATCCGCTCCCTTTCATGCTATTAATTTGAAATTTGGTCTATGTACGGACTTATATAACTTCGATAAGTATCTATTAAACCCTCTGGTAAATCATAAAGGTCGAAGTATTGTAATTCCATCGTTTCACGTTCATCAATTTCAAGAGTTCCCTTTACGTCCTTTGATACATACACAGCAGTCACTGCATATAATTCATCACCATTTGATACTTTCAAAAAATACTCCGGGCCTGAGAAAACCCCTAATAGATTCAAATCACCGACATCAAGTCCCGTTTCTTCCTTTACTTCTCTTCTAGCTGTATCTTCTAGGCTTTCACCTAGTTCCATGATTCCACCAGGCAATCCCCAGCCACCATCTGTTCTATGCTGTAACAGTAATTGATTGTTTTCATTAATGATGAGAACGACCGAACCTGGAAGAATGAGCGGTCGATGCCCAACATATTGTCTTAATTCTTTTACATAACTCAAAATACCACTCCTAAACCCTAGCCATTATCCAAACTTCAAGGTAATTCAATTCTTAAAATCTTCTTCTAATTCCTTCTCTATTTCAGCATTACTGACCTTCTGTGTTTCTATTTCTTTAATATTCAGATGTTGTGTAATCATCTTTAATTGATGTTTAATGGTTGAGAGACTGAATAGAACATATAAAACAAATAGAATATTCAGGGCTAACAAGAACATTTCAAAATCCATGAAGGGCCCTCCATATCTTACTTATTTTTTAATTTCAAATATCTGTTGAATACCAAACCTACCGCAATAAAGAGCGCTAGCAAACTTGAAATGAAGAATCCATAAGCATAGGATGGGATATCGTTTTCTGGAACTCGATCATTAATCTCAAAGAACAAAAAATAGACACCTATTCCTTGTCCGTCCACATCTGTTCCATATAAACGTAGCTCAAGTCCTTTTAGTACAGTTAAAATCGACAAGCCTACAAAAAGAACTGGTAAAACCCAATCCTTAATACTTTTCATGACTAGCTCCTCTCTACTACTAAACTAAAAATGATTATCCTTTTACTTGCTTTGGGTTTGCTTTTCCCAAAGTAATTCCTTATCAAAAATCGTGTTGAGATTATGTACTAGTTTTCCACTAGTCGTTTCTACAAATTTTGAAACTTCCTCTGGAGTTAAATATTTGAACTCATATGTAGGATCCAATGCAAAATTACCTACATCACTTAAATAGAATTCTGTAATCCGTTTGATTTGTTTTGTAATTTGTTGTTCTGGATAGATATCAAGGTAATCTGGAAAACTCTCAATATGTTGAAAGACATTGGTGAAAATATTTTCTCTATTCTCATTCTGATAAACAAAATCGCCTCCGTACCAATCGCTTTTTACTTTTCTTGTATATTCAGAAGTTCCGAGTATTTCCTGATAAACAGGTTCTTTTTTCTTTTCGCGATGAAGAACACTCCATTCAACATCTGTTACTAAATGAAGATAATAACCTAAATAAAATGAGAGTTGTGGTGATGTGAAATGTTGCTGATCTTGTTTAAGGTATTGTTCAAAAAACAAATCGGGGTTTATTTTCTGATCTACTTTAAAGTGAGTGACCTGTGTTGAAGGGTAAAACTCTCCAGTATCTTCATCAGGTAAACCACAATCAGGTCCGATATTCCCAACTACAAACTCTTTTTCAGATACTCGTAAGCCCCTTTTTAATAAATTCTCCGCAATTCTGAAATGCGCCATCCATGTCGCCATACGTTTCATTCTCCTTTTTATGTAGAACACTTTGTTATGTATTTTTTTCACTTTTGTGCTTTTAGTTTAGTTAGACGAAAAAACAATTAATTAGTTACACATTATCTGCTTAATGGAATATCCAAATACTTTACATATTTCATAGGTTCGACTTCCTGATATATTCTAATGAATTCAACTTTAAATGTGGGATAGGGGCTAAGTTCGTCCTCTGCCAATTTTGCCATATCCTTAAGTCTTTGTTGGGACAAACCGAAATAGGTCTTTCCTAATGTCATATGCGGTATATAGTCTTCCAGTTCAAAATACTTCTTTATCAGCTCATCTGAGGGAGATATTCTATGTACTAGACGGTGATGGAGTTGATATAACTCTTTTGATGAAGCGCTTAGATAAAGTATGTCTTCACCAAAAAACATAGGTTTACCAACTGAAATAGTAAATTCTTGAAAATCTGTGCAGATTTCTTGGACTTTACTTAACCACTCTTGGTCTGGAGTTAACCCACCTTGAGCTTTTATCGTGATATGAGGTTCGACCACATCTGTAATCCATAGCCCTTTCCATTGCTGCTGAAATTCAACAATCTTTGTCTTATATTCCTCAGGCGGCATAATTCCGATAAAATATTGCAAGATCAATCTCTCCCTAACGGCCTACTATATCCAGTCTTTTTCCATAATGATGAAGTTATATGTTGTACCTCGAATTTCGTTTTGAAACTCTCCTTTCTTCCTGAAACCTTCTTTCTCATACACTTTTATAGCACGCTTATTAAAATCAACCACAGCTAATTCTAAGTGGTTAAATCCTAATTTTTCTCTTCCTTGATTAATTATTGCTTTTACAAACTTTGAACCAAAGCCCTTACCTGTCAATAAAGGCTTCATCTGGACTCCAACCGCTAAAATTTCTTCCCCATCATCACTCACATCAAAAAATTCACAGTTTCCTACTAGATTATCTTTTTCATCAATCACTGAAAATGCTCGCTCTAAATCAACACTTTGTTTAAAGCCTTCGATTTTTTCATCCTGGATATTGTTATCATAAAAAGAATAAATGCCACTATAAGTCCAAGTAATAAACTCATCAATGTCCTCATTTGTTCTTCTCCTAATAGTAAGTTTCATTCCCTAGCCCCTTAATTTAATTGATTTTTCCTTAGCTCCCTAAAATACGAATGGGACGTTACCCCACATTGGTTCAACGTCCCAATTTGTTATACACAACCAAATGTATCTAGATTTAATTTAGTACAAACTCTTTAACGACGTTTGTATATTCATCAGGTTCTTCAATCCTAGGAAAATGGCCACTTTTATTAAAAATTGTAATTTCAGCATTCTCTACATTATCTCTAACAAAATTATATTGTTTCTCACAGAAAACGAAATCATATGTACTGGTTATGACTAAAGATTGATGGGGTAAAGTAGATAAATCATCTAGAACAGATTCATACATAGTTTGGTCTTCATGTAATTTAGTAAAATGTGATTGAATTTGAGGTAAGCGGTTTTGTATTTCAGATGGTGCCTTACTAAACATGATTTCAAATACATCTTTTTCTGGACCATAGAAATATAGATCTTCTCTATTTTTCCCTAATTTACCGCCCGTTTCTAGCCAAATCTCCATTAATTTAGGAGTTTCAAGATTAGCATTAACATGATTTCTCGTTATTTCAGCCTCCTGTGATTGATTATTTCTATCAAAAATCACTGAAGCCTGTGTTAATAATGAATTTAAGACTAACTTAAAATCAAACCCTGGACTTTCAAAAATCAAACGTTCAATTGACCTTGGATACTTGGAAGCGTATAAAACAGCTAAATACCCCCCAAATGAATGACTTAAAACAGACCATGAGGATATTCCCAGTTTCTTTCGAAGTTCCTCAGCATCTTCTACAATATCAGCCGGGCTTAATTTATCGTCCTCTTGAAGTCCTTCAGAACGTAGAACTCCACGCTGGTCAATTCCAATCACATACAACGATTTACTTAACCGATCTGCCTGAATACTCATAAAGTCATAACAACTAGAGCCAGGACCTCCATGTAAATAGAATAATGCTGGTGATGATGGATCACCATGCCTTTCAACGTAAATATTTTTCCCTCGAATATGATGTAGTTCTCCCATAGTTAACCCCCTAGAATAGTTATATGGTATCTTTCTCTAAAATTTGGTAATTCCCTTTTTACGAGAGTAAAATAGAATCAAGTACTCTTAGACAAGAATCCTTCATTTACATTTATCCATTTAGCATAGAAAAAAGCACCTACAAATAGGTGCTTTTCATAAGGTCATTTTCTTTTGATTCCAATGGTTCTACCCGCTTGTTTTGGAAGTGATTTTTCACGATCAGCTGCATACATGTTTTCCAACTTTGTAAAAATGGATTCAGGGAATGGACCTGGACGTCCTTCTGTTGTATCCATCCCCATAAGCATCTGCTCGCTCGTGGAAATGGTCTCCCCTTGTTCATTCTCCATACTGAAGAAGATGTGAATTCTTTTCTGATCCAGATCAAGAATCTGACTAGTGACCGTCAACTGCTCCCCTTCATGAGCTTCTTTCAAATAACATACATGGGTTTCGAGTGTAAAAATCGTATACTTGAAGGTATTTCGTCCTTCTTCATGAAGACCGATATGATCCATGAATTCATCAACGGCTATGCTGAATACTTTTGCATATTCCGCATCATTCATATGACCGTTGTAATCGACCCACTCACTTTTCACCTGTTGTTGAAGTTGAAATCGTTCCATCAAGATTTCCTCCTACACGTTGGACTTTTGCGCTTGCTGAGCTTCTGGCCAGTAATCTTTGACGAGATCAAGTAAACGGACTAGAAACTCATTCCGGTTCTGATCCAACTCAGATAAACTGCACGCGCCAGACTGTTCTTCGCAACCAGCAACCACACGGTCATGTAATTCATCCGTCAGTTCTGGCGCCTCCAGTTTTGTCCAAGGCTTCTTCAGAGCAGGTCCGAATTGCTTAAGCATATGGCGCATGCCGCCTTCACCACCTGCTAAGTGGAACGTTAAGAACGGTCCATACTGCGCATATCTTAAACCAGCACCATAAATGAATGCTTGGTCAACTTCTTCAGTGGTTGCAATTCCTTCATTAACAATATGAAGAGACTCGCGCCAGATCGCTTCAATCAGACGGTCTGCAATATGCCCTTCAATTTCATTACGGACGAGCAGAGCCTTCATATTCATGCCTTCAAAGAAAGCTGTCGCACGTTCCGTGTTTGTAGTGGTCGTTGCTTGACCAGGGACAACCTCTACCAGAGGCAGGATATAGACCGGATGGAATGGATGAGCCACGACAAACCGCTCTGGATACTTTAGGCCGCGCTGTAAGTACGATGGTTTTATGCCTGACGTACTAGAAGCAATGATGGCATCTGATTTTGCATAACGGTCAATGTTTTGAAGGACCGATTCTTTCAAATCTTCCACTTCCGGTACATTTTCCTGGATAAAATCAGCATCTTCCACCGCTTTGCTTAAGTCTTTTTCAAATGTTAAACGATCTTTCGAAGCTCCTTCAGCTAGACCCAGTTCCTCCACATACGGCCAAGCCTGTGCGACCGCTTTTCTCATCCGTTCTTCTGCACCTTCCGCTGGATCAGTTGCCACAACATCATATCCGTGCGCTAAAAATCTCGTAATCCAACCGTTGCCGATAACACCTGTTCCAACTACTGCAATTTTCTTGATGTCTGTCATGTTTATTTCCCTCCATGTGGATTTCTAAGCTGTAAATACTCACGTGCCTCTTGTGGCGTCATCGGTTCCAGTCCATGTCCATTCAGCATCGTAACGGCTTTATCAACGAGCTGTTCATTTCGAGCCACAACACCTTTACTGAGGTATATGTTGTCTTCCAATCCTACACGGACATTTCCACCGAGTAATGCAGATTGTGCCGCAATAGGCATTTGCATCCGTCCAATACCGAACGCGGACCAATGTGCATTTTCCGGAAGACGATTTTTCATATAGAGAATCGTTTCTGCATCTGCTTCAGCTCCCCAAGGAATCCCGAGGCAGAATTGGAACATTGGGTCCCCGTCAATTAATCCTTCGTTGATCAATTGCTTCGCAAATCTGAGATGTCCCGTATCAAAGCATTCAAGCTCTGGCTTCACACCGCTTTCCTGGATCAGTTTTGCCTGTTCACGTAACCAATCTGTCGGACTCATGTAGATCATGTTGCCAAAGTTCGTGCTTCCGCAATCCAACGTACACATTTCCGGTAAAAGTTCACCCACTGGTCGGTGACGCTCTTCAGGTGTCTGAATGTCTGTTCCATCTCCACCAGCAGCTGGTGTTGCAAGACTTGGGATGAAGTCTCCTCCACCACCTGACGTGATATTGATGATGACATCTGTTTCAGATTCGCGAATTCGGTCTACGATTTCACGGTAATGTTCAATATCGTGACTGATTCCGCCTGTTTTCGGATCACGAGCATGCACATGGGCAACGGTCGCTCCTGCCTTTGCTGATTCTATCGCTGATTCTGCAATTTCTTTTGGTGTCACTGGAACATGAGGATTCTTTTGTGTTGTTTCTCCTGCTCCCGTAACGGCTGATGTTAACAATACTTTCCCTTTCATGTTCACTTCCTCCTTCTAGTTCGTTCCGTTTTGTATTTCAAATCCAGTTGAAACTATACCATCTGGACTGTTTATTTTCAACCGGTTGCTACGATTTTTATGAAGGGTCTATCCATTTTTGAGATTTGTTTAGCCAAAATGGCACATCATTTCTCGAAAACAAGCCAAAGTCTAGCCAAAACTGCACTTTATCTCTCGAAAATGCACTAAAGTCGAGCCAAAAAAGACCTTATTACTACACTTGTACATCAAAAACAGAATGGACAAATTGAAAACGATGAGACGCAATGATATGATAATATAAGAAAGAAAAAAGTCTGTGAGGTATAGTTTCATGCCAAGAGAATCAAAACGGCACAAAATATTAGAAGCAGCAGCATTGATCGTCCATAATCGTGGTATTGATGCACTGACTCTGGATGCTGTAGCGGAAGAAGCACAAGTGAGTAAGGGTGGACTTCTATATCACTTTAGAAGTAAAGAAGCATTGGTAGAAGGGCTTGTCCTCCACATGAATAATATTTACCGTACAAACGTAGAAAATGCGGTATATGAAGATATAAACCGAGAAGGAAAATGGACGAGAGCATTCATAAAAGCGACATACGATCAAAGTTTGAAGAACACTGAAACAAGCGCAGGGATGCTAGCTGCTCAAGGCATTAACCCTGATTTGCTTAAACCGTTGCAACAAACCTACGCCAACTGGCAAGATAATATTTCAAACGATGGTTTAGACCCCGTTCAAGCTACAATCCTCCGGCTAGCAGCAGACGGGTTATGGTTTTCAGAGATATTCGGACTTGCACCATTGGATGAGGACTTGCGGAAGCAAGTGCTTGATACCTTGCTGAAGCAAACACACCAAGATAAGAACAATGCATAAAAAAGCACTCACTTAGGAAAAAGTGAGTGCTTTTTAATTAGATGTTTTTTTAGACAAATAAAAAACCACCATAGTTTATGTATGGTGGAGACGGTGGGACATGTTGTTCCATGCTTTCGTCATGGCACTGACTATATCTTGAACCTGTATGATCAGGTCCCCCGGCGTATTATACGAAATGTAATTTTTACTTGTTTTCAAGTAGAATTCCGTATCCTAGTACTACCCTTAAGGTAGCCTATGAGTCGATACACGGCTGTTGGATTGCTCCACATACCGCTCGGCATTGCCCTATCGCTAATGCGACTTAGGTTTCACCGATTAAGCCGGGTTATCACTTTTGTGTTGCCACAAAAGGCGACTATTTACTAATCGAACCCACGTCCAGAAATATCGGCACTTAAGCTTCTACGAGCGTAGTCAGTATATTAGCATTTCGCCAGCACTTCAGCCTACTGACAGGCGTCCGTGTGGCTAGCCTGGTTGTTCTCTTCCTTCATCCTCAGGCGGTGGAATCCGGCGTAGCCCACTGATAAGTGAGTCCCTTACCCTAGCACATGGGCGATGCAGGGAGGAACCGCAAAGCTACTGTTACGCAGCTAGTGCGAAGTTGTTGTTTTCTTTGCCAGTTATAGGCGTTGGCGTTTTAACGAGGCCGACCCCCTCGGCTCGCAACTTAAGCTCGACCTATCCCTGTCGAATCCGTAACGTCCCCATATAAAAGGAGTGTTCGGTAGTTGCTTTTATATCTTACTATCCTAACTGGCGACAACATCTATTATAGCATAATGGAGCTATTTTGTTAATGACCTTACAGATACTTACATTTTTTGGCGTTCACGGAAGGCTTTTTCAATCTCACGTTTTGCCGTCTTACGTTTCAGATCTTCACGTTTGTCGTATTTCTTCTTACCTCTTGCGACACCGATCAGAACTTTTGCGACTCCGTTTTTGATATACATTTTCAATGGGATAATCGAATATCCAGGATCTTTAGAAGCACCAATCAATTTGTTAATTTCTTTCTTGTGTAACAGCAGTTTTCTAGTTCGGAGCGGATCATGGTTGTAACGGTTGCCTTGTTCATAATGGCTGATGTGCATGTTATGAAGGAAGACCTCACCGTTTTGTACACGGCAAAAGGAATCTTTCAATTGAACACGTCTTGCACGGATGGCTTTGATTTCAGTTCCTTGTAAAACCATTCCAGCTTCGAACGTTTCTTCAATTGCATAATCATGACGAGCTTTTTTATTTTGTGCGATTGCATTCCCTTCATTACGTGCCATGGCTTCGTTTCCCCTTTCAACTGCATGATACATTTTATCAACAAAGGTCAAAAAAAGTCAAGAAATCTACGCTTAGATAGACAGAAGAGGATGCCCGAAGGGGCGCCCTCTCGACTGTTCATTACCGCTTTTTCTTTTTACCTTTTTTCTTTTTCTGAACATCCTTGTAGAAAGGTTTGTTGCCTTTCTTCTTGCGGGATGATCCTTCTTTATCATTTCGTCGATCGTTTCGCTTCTTTTCCTTCGTCGGACTCTTGCCACCGCTATTGATGACACGTGCACTTTCTTTGCGTCGTTTCTGTGCTGGAGCTTTCATTCCGACGATTTCAAAATCAATTGCTCGTTCTTCTACATTGACATTGAGCACCCGGATTTGTATTTCGTCTCCGATTCGGAACACATTCCCGGTACGTTCTCCGATCATTGCATACTGCTGTTCGTTAAAGTGATAATAGTCATCCGTCAAGTAGCTGACGTGGACAAGTCCTTCGATCGTATTTGGCAGCTCGATGAACAATCCGAAGTTCGTGACGCCACTAATGACCCCTTCAAACTCTTCACCAATCTTGTCTTGCATGAATTCTGCTTTTTTCAGGTCATCCGTTTCACGTTCTGCATCAACTGCGCGTCGTTCACGCTCAGACGCATGTTGTGCAATTTCCGGAAGGCGTTCTCCCCAGTGGTTCTTCGTCTTTTCATCCACTTTTTTCTGAATGAGATAAGTTCGGATGAGACGGTGTACAATCAAGTCCGGGTAACGACGAATTGGTGATGTGAAGTGCGTATAGAATTCTGTCGACAAGCCATAGTGGCCATGATTCTCCGGCTCATAGCGAGCTTGTTTCATCGAACGGAGCATAACCTTACTGATAACCGCTTCCTCAGGCTCCCCTTGCACTTCCTCTAAAATCTGTTGAAGCGCACGAGGGTGGATCGAGTTCGCTGATCCACGTACGACGTAACCGAAGTTCGTAATGAACTCGAGGAAGTTCGTCAGCTTCTCTTCATCCGGGTCTTCGTGGATCCGGTACATGAACGGAACATTCATCCAGTGGAAGTGCTCTGCAACGGTTTCGTTGGCCGCAAGCATGAATTCTTCGATCAGCTTTTCAGCAACCGTACGGTCACGTAAAACGACATCTACCGGCTTCGATTCTTCGTCCACAAGCACACGAGCTTCACTGAAATCGAAGTCGATTGCGCCACGCTCGAAACGTTTTTTCCGGAGAATCTCTGCTAGCTCACCCATCAAGTCAAAGAATGGAACGAGATCTTCGTAACGCTCAAGTACTTCATCGTCTTCACGTAGTAAAATTTTTCGAACATCGGTATAGGTCATTCGTTCATTTGTACGGATCACACTTTGGAAAATCTCGTGATTGACGACATCACCATTCGGATTGATTTCCATTTCACAAGAAAGCGTCAATCGGTCGACCTTCGGATTCAAACTACAGATTCCATTAGACAAGCGATGCGGAATCATTGGGATGACACGGTCAACTAAGTATACGGATGTACCGCGTTCAAGTGCTTCCACATCAATCGGAGAGCCTTCTGTCACATAATGGCTAACGTCCGCAATATGGACTCCGAGCTTATAGTTGCCGTTATCAAGCTTCACGACGTTAACCGCATCATCTAGGTCTTTTGCGTCTGCACCGTCAATCGTGACGATTGTTTCATCGCGCAAATCTCTGCGGTCATGCAGATCATCTGGGTCAATTTCATCTGGTACTGAGTTTGCGTGTTCCATTGCATCTGCAGGAAAATCTCTCGGCAATCCATGCTTATAGATGATGGACAGAATATCTACCCCTGGGTCGTTTTTGTGTCCGAGAATTTCAATGATTTCACCAGTTGCACTGGATCTTCCTTCTGGATATGCTGTAATTTTTACAAGGACCTTATGTCCATCCACCGCGTTGTTGGTGGCTTCCTTCGGAATGAAGATGTCGTTCGGAATCCGTTTATCATCCGCTTCAACAAATCCGAAACTTTTACTATCGATAAAAGTTCCGACCACTTCTTTCACACCGCGCTCGACGATGCGGATAACCGTTCCTTCTGGCTTTTGGTCACCAGGTCGACTGGAGATTCGGACGAGCACCGTGTCTCCATTCATCGCGCCATTCAACTCAGATGGGGAAATGAAGACATCTTTCTCCCCT
Source organism: Rossellomorea aquimaris (assembly GCA_020524245.1). Taxonomy (GTDB): domain Bacteria; phylum Bacillota; class Bacilli; order Bacillales; family Fictibacillaceae; genus Pseudalkalibacillus. Next base: position 974,385 of record JAIVLN010000001.1, read on the forward strand.
TTTTGTTCTGGGATGAGAAACGCAAATCCTTTCGCATGCCCCTGGAGTTTTCCTTTAATCAGGTTCATCCGCTCTGGGACACCATATCGGTTGCTACGCGTCCGGACGATGTCACCGTTCTCTTCCATTTCATTCAATGTAATGACTAGCGCCTTGAAGTCTTCCGCATCTTCTAACCCGAGCTCTTGCTCCAGTTCCTGTACGGTCAACGGTTTATAGGCTTCTTCTCTCATAAATGCTAAAATTCTATCTTGATCCATGGTTCAATCCCTCCTTCAATGTTGTCTGTATCTAAAAAATTAAAATTATTGTTCAAAAATTTAACGAATCAGAAACGAGAAGTTCAAGGCACGAAGGTTTTGAGGACCGGAGCGTATAGTTTTAATACGTGAGGACCGGTAAAACCGAGTAACGCAGAAATTCGATGTTTATCATTTGGTGAATTTTTGAACTACCTATTTGGACCAGTCTAGGGAGTTGAGGAACTCCAAAACATCCTCGTGCAACTGTTCTTTTTCCTTATCGAGTGTAATGACATGGCCGGATTCTTCGTACCATTTCAAATCCTTTTGATCGGATTCGATAGAGTCATGAATGATATTTGCACTGTCTGTATTAATCATTTTGTCGTGTCTTGCTTGTACCACAAATGTTGGTGTGTAAATCATATCAATGTTAGAGCGTACATCGGCGATGAGCTCTTGGAGCGCCTTCAATGTTTTCATCGGCGTCTTTTTGAACTCTTCCATTTCTTCTTCAATCTGCTCATCCGATTTACCCTCGTAGTTCTTGTATTCCCGAGCGTACTCGAGCACCCCTTCGTACATGACCTCTTCGCTTTTAATATACATAGGCGCGCACATCGGTACGATCCCTTTGACAGGTTCCGTGTACCCAAGCTTGAGGGAGAATACGCCCCCCAGTGATAGGCCAGCGACCGCAATCTCTTCATAGCCTTTGTCTTTCAGCTCATTATATGCGTTCATAACGTCCTTCCACCAGTCGTCTGGACCGGTATGGACGAGTTCCTCAGGCGGTACGCCATGTCCTTTATAATGTGGTGCCAGGCAAGAGTACCCTTCTTTTTGTAAATATCTGCCGAGCATGCGAACATCGGCTGAATTTCCTGTGAACCCATGCAATAGAAGGACTGCCCGGTCCCCTCCCTCGAAGAAAAATGGCTTTGGTGTGACAATTTTCATGATGTTTCCTCTCCTTTTAAATCTACTGCTTCTTTATCTGTTAAAAAGTGAAAGACGTGTTGAATGACGTCTTCTTGCTCCATTCCATGGCAAATGATGTGTTTGGATTGTGGTAAAAACACCAGCTGTTTTTGATTGCTTTGAATCGTATCATAAATGTATTGCGCGCTTTTCTTCGGAACGACCCCATCACATTCTCCTTGCAGGATGAGGGTAGGCGTCTCGATTTTGTCAATATACGGGCGCAAATTGTAAATGAGCTTTTTGAATTGATAAGTCATCGACATCGGGGTTGTTCTAAACTTACGGAGATACCGCTGGAACAGTTCGTTCTCTTTGATCTTACCTTTGAATAAATCGAGGATCATTGTTTTGATATCCTCGAAAAGCTGACGAGGACTCACATAATATGCAGCAGCACTCATAAGAACGAGTTTATCGATTTTGTGGGAAGCGGCCAGATAACCCGCGATCATCCCACCCATAGAAAATCCGACGAGATAAATCGTATCGCATTTCTTTTCAAGGGCTCTTAGCTCCATTTCAGCGGTCCTGATCCATTCCTCGAACGGGACATGCTCCATACGGCCACCTGTGTCGTGTCCCGGAAAAGTTGGCGACTCGACGAGCCAATCTGTGTTCTCTTTTAAATATCGGACAAGCGGCTCCACCTCATAAGGGCTTCCGGTAAATCCGTGGAGACATAAACAACCGATCATCGCTCGGACTCCTTCATTCTTTCTTATAGTTTGCCCCTTGTCGGAATCGTTAAAACGTATGTACATAAGAAAAGCAGAAGCGCCATGACTTGCACATGGATGTGCTGACTTCGACGTTATCACAGGACGTGATGTTTTTAGTCGAAGGGCCTTACTAGACGAAGGGAACTGGAAGACCGACGAGGAGGCTGTCGCCGCCACAGGAGGTCTGAAGTGATCCGAGTGACTTGGCGCTGAGCTAGACATCACATCTATGTAACCTGAAAAATAAAGAAAACAGCAAGCGTGGAAACTTGCTGTTCTTTCGTCGTTTATTAATATACGTAACCTAAAAGAATCGTAAGAATGAAAAATAGTACAGCTAGAATGATCGTTGCCTTTTGGAAGACAGCGTCGATTCCGCGCGCTTTCTGCTTCCCAAACAATTGCTCCGCTCCACCTGTAATCGCACCGGAAAGTCCAGCACTCTTACCAGATTGAAGTACCACAATCGTAATTAAGCCAATCGCATTAATAATCAATAAGACCATCAAGAATGTTTCCACGTTAATCCACCTCCAGCGACACAAATCCAGTACTCTAAATGTACCACACCAATGACGAAACTTTCAACATAATTCGAGTTCGTGCCAGGTACCATTTTCGATCTCAAGCGTAGCAACGGTTCCTGGTCAGTGCCAGGCACTTTTCGGGAAGCTTACAGTACCAGTATTTCATGAAGAGTGCCTGGCACTGTAGGTCTTTTTTACTTCACATAGAAGCTCGCTCCGTCTACGATTTCAATGTTGGGGTGATCTTTCAGATCTCGCATGAGTTTGAAGAGGGCTTCGTCCTTTTTCTTCGCTTCAATCATGCAGTCGATCTGGTCGACACTGCCTTTGATTTGGTTGAGGAAGTCCATGAACATCCCCGGATCTACATAATCTGCATGCGCTCGGAATTGCTTTTCACTTTTCGGACTGGAGATATGCATTTTAATTGGTAATGGTGAATTCGACCATGACTTTACGACCCGCTCCCATTCTTCTTTCCAATGTTCGTTCTCATGGTGTGCGAGGTGATGGTGATAGTCGAAAACAAGTGGAACACCGAGTTTTTCACATAAATACAGCGTGTCTTCCAGATGAAAAGACTTGTCGTCGTTTTCCAAAATAATCATTTCTTGAACACCAGTCGGGATGAGCATCCAGTTTTCAACGAACCGTTCGAGTGCAATCTGCCTGTCCCCGTACATACCTCCAACATGTAGCACGCATCGATGCGTCGGGTCTACGGACATGCCTTCCAATAGCCTCTTGTGCAGCATGAGCGTTTTCACTGTCATCTTCAACACATCTTTTTTCGGCGTATTCACCAACACGAAATGATCCGGATGGAAATCGACCCGCATGTCCTTTTCTTTTACAAACTCACCGATTTCATGAAGCTCTTCCGTAATGGCGTCCATATAGTTCCAGTCCGGCAATTCCTCATAAGTTGCCAATGGAACGAGTCTTGAGGTCATTCGGTAAAACTGGATGTCATGCGCTGCATTATGACGCAGGATTCTCAATGTGTTGTGAAGGTTGGATCTTGTAATCCGCTCAAGCTTTAACATCGCGGCGTCCCTGTTCTGAAGGCTGTTGAAGTTTTTGATGGTCATCGTTTGGGATGGAGATGCATTTTGAAGGCTCAACGCCATTGCGACATATCCGAGACGAACAAGTGTCATATCTAAACTCCTCCGATTTCCTGGTACGGTTAGTATTGCCTAAATGTCATGGTAAATGATGATGAACATAATTTTTTCAACGGAAACCATATTAGAAATATGGAGGTGTTTTGCAATGACAAAGATAGATCCGAATATCGAAAAAAATAAAGAGTTGCAAACGGCGACGAATCTGAACCCGGGATTCACCGTCCAAAGTGATGCCTTCCAACCGCTCGATATACTCATTGAACAAGCAGACAGTGGAATCGAGCCCCAACGAAGCGACGTACATGCCGACAACGAAGACATGTAACGAGTCTTTCGACCTATAGTGCCAGGTACCGTTTCAGAACCGTTGCGCCGCAACGGATTCTAAATGGTACCTGGCACTCCCATAAAAAAGAAAACCCCGATTGGCGGCCGTCCAATCGGGGTTCTGCCTTGTATGATTCAGATCAGTAGTTGTGCTTCCACTTTCCTGAATGTGTTTGGCTATCGTAACTTAACTTACTTGTTGATGTTGTAGAATGCGTCTTTTCCAGCGTAGTAACCAGCGTAGTCGAGCTCGTCCTCGATACGTAGAAGCTGGTTGTACTTCGCTACACGGTCCGTACGAGAAGGTGCACCTGTCTTGATTTGTCCAGCGTTTGTCGCAACCGCGATGTCAGCGATTGTGCTGTCTTCTGTTTCACCGGAACGGTGAGAGATGACTGCTGTGTATCCTGCGCGCTTTGCCATTTCGATTGCGTCGAATGTTTCTGTCAACGTACCGATTTGGTTCACTTTGATCAAGATGGAGTTACCGACTTTACGCTCGATTCCTTCAGAAAGCTTCGCTGTGTTCGTTACGAACAAGTCGTCACCGACAAGCTGTACTTTGTCGCCGATTGCAGCCGTAAGCTTTTCCCATCCGTCCCAGTCGTTTTCGTCAAGACCGTCTTCAATGGAAACGATCGGATACTTGGAAGTAAGCTCTTCATACCAAGCAACCATTTCTTCAGATGTTTTCGTAACACCTTCACCGGAAAGATGATATTTGCCATCTTTATAAAGCTCAGAAGAAGCGACATCCAATGCCAACTTCACTTCTTCGTCTGGCTTGTAGCCTGCTTTTTCAATCGCTTCGATAATTGTAGAGATCGCCTCTTCGTTGGATCCTAGGTTCGGAGCGAATCCACCTTCGTCACCAACAGCTGTGTTCAAGCCTTTTTCTTTCAATACTTTTTTCAACGTGTGGAAAATTTCAGCACCGACACGAAGCGCTTCACGGAAAGATTCTGCGCCAACAGGCATAACCATGAATTCTTGGATGTCGACGTTGTTGTCCGCGTGCTCTCCACCGTTCAAGATGTTCATCATTGGTGTTGGAAGAGATTTCGCGTTGAATCCACCTAAGTAGTTGTAAAGCGGTACACCAAGGTGATCTGCTGCTGCATGAGCAACCGCCATGGATACACCAAGGATTGCGTTAGCGCCTAACTTACCTTTGTTTTCTGTTCCGTCAAGCTCAAGCAATTGCTTGTCGATCGCCACTTGGTCAAGTGCGTCGAAGTATACAAGCTCAGGAGCGATGACTTCGTTGACGTTGTTTACAGCGTTCAATACGCCTTTTCCGAGGTAACGGTCTTTGTCACCGTCACGTAGTTCTACTGCTTCGTACTCACCAGTTGAAGCTCCACTAGGTACAAGTGCGCGTCCACGAGCGCCAGATTCCAACCAAACTTCTACTTCTACCGTTGGGTTACCACGAGAATCTAATACTTCACGAGCAAAAATGTTAATGATACTTGATGGCATTACATTCATCTCCTTATTTTCAATAAAATTTTTGTTAGTAATATAAGTTTATAAATCGACGAATTAGAAACAAGAAGTTCAAGGCACGTAGGTTTTGAGGACCGGAACGTATAAGATTAATACGTGAGGACCGGTAAAACCAAGTAACATAGAAATTCGCCGTTTATCATTTGGTGATTTTTAAACATCCTTTATTAAAGTCTTACCTGTCATTTCTTTCGGCTGCTTACCTCCGAGAAGGTCTAAGACAGTCGGTGAAAGGTCCGCAAGAATTCCATCTTCACGGAGTTCTGCACCTTTTTTCGTCACGATAACAGGTACAGGGTTCGTCGTATGAGCTGTCATCGGGTTACCTTCCTTGGTGATGACTTCATCTGAGTTCCCATGATCTGCTGTAATGATTGCCGCTCCATCTTTTTCTAAAATGAGATCGACAATTTTACCAAGACACTCATCAACCGTTTCAACGGCTTTGATCGTCGGCTCAAGCATACCTGAGTGTCCGACCATGTCCGGGTTAGCAAAGTTCAAGATGATCACGTCATGCTTGTCCGCATTCAGTTCATCGAGCAATGCATCCGTCACTTCATATGCGCTCATTTCAGGCTTCAAGTCATATGTTGCCACTTTCGGCGAGTCAATCAAGATACGCTCTTCACCTGGGAACTCGTTTTCACGTCCGCCACTGAAGAAGAATGTGACGTGCGGATACTTTTCCGTTTCCGCGATGCGAAGCTGCTTGTAATCTTGCTGAGCAAGAACTTCTCCAAGTGTGTTATCAAGGTTCGTCGGTTTGAAAGCCACTTCGCCATCGACCGTTTCACTGAACTGCGTCAAGCAAACGAAGTGCAAGTTTTCCGGACGACCTTCTCCACGATCGAAACCGCGGAAGTCATCGTTCGTAAATACTTGTGAAATCTGGATTGCACGGTCTGGACGGAAGTTGAAGAAGATGATGGCGTCATCGTCTTTAATCGTCGCTACCGGTGATCCGTCGTCCTTCGTGATGACAGAAGGAAGAACGAACTCATCGTAGATTTCATTTTTGTATGAATCGTCGACGACTTCAATCGGATCCGTATACGATGGACCTTCACCGTAAGTCATCGCTCTGTATGAACGCTCGACACGGTCCCAACGCTTGTCTCGGTCCATAGAGTAGTAGCGTCCGGAGAGTGTTGCAATCTCACCTACACCATACTCATTCATTTTTTCTTGTAGCGCAGAGATATACTCTTTTGCCGTTTGTGGACCAACGTCACGTCCATCCAAGAATCCGTGGATATAGACTTTTTCAACGTTCTCTTCTGCAGCCAACTTCAACAACGCATACAGATGGTCGATATGACTGTGGATTCCGCCATCGGATAACAATCCGAAAACGTGAAGGGCTGAATCCTTCTTCTTCACGTGATCCATTGCATCCAAGAAGGTTTGGTTCTCATAGAATTCGCCTTCTTTAATGGAAAGGTTCACACGCGTCAAACTTTGATAAACGATTCGTCCAGCACCAATGTTGAGGTGCCCTACTTCAGAATTCCCCATTTGACCTGGCGGAAGTCCGACCGCTTCTCCACATGCCTGAAGCTGGGAGTGCGGAAACTCGTTCCAATAACGGTCAAAGTTCGGCTTGTTTGCCTGGGCGACCGCATTCCCTTCTGTTTCATCCCGTAACGCAAACCCATCAAGAATGATGAGTGCGACTGGTTTTTTAGCCATTATGAACAACCTCCAACAACTGTAAGAAAGACTGTGGCTTCAAGCTTGCTCCACCGACAAGTGCACCGTCGATATCGGATTGGCTCATAAGATCTTCAATCGTCTCCGGTTTCACACTTCCACCGTATTGGATACGTACTTGGTCTGCAATCTCTTGTGAAAACTTCTCTGCAACCACTGTACGAATGTACGCGCAAACTTCGTTAGCATCTTCTGAAGTGGCTGATTTTCCAGTTCCAATCGCCCAGATTGGTTCATACGCGATGACGACCGTAGGAACTTGTTCTCCAGACAAACCGCTTAGCGCTTGCTCGACTTGCTTTTTCACGTGGGGCTTTGTTTCGTTGTTCTCACGCTGTTCGAGGGATTCCCCTACACAAACGATTGGTACAAGGTCATGCTTAAAGGCAGCGTGCACTTTCTTGTTGACCGATTCATTCGTCTCACCGAACATTTCACGTCGTTCAGAGTGTCCGAGAATCACATATTCAACATTCATGTCGTTCAGTGCATGTGGGCTGATTTCACCCGTGAATGCGCCGCTTTCTTCAAAATGCATGTTTTGCGCCCCAATATGAAGTTTCGTCTCAGCTGTTTCATTTACAAGGGCATTCAAGAATAAAGCAGGTGCACAAATGACAGAATCTACTTTCTCCTCGTCTGGAACCAATTCTTTGATCTCCTTAACGAAGCTTTTCGATTCTTCGAGCGTTTTATGCATTTTCCAGTTTCCTGCGATAATCGGTTTACGCATCCTTTAAGGACCACCTTTCTACATCTAAAAATTATTCTTTAAAGACAAATTAGAAATCCGCCGATTTTATTTGTCTTGCAGTGCTGCTACGCCTGGAAGAACCTTACCTTCCATAAACTCAAGGGATGCTCCTCCACCAGTTGAGATGTGGCTCATTTGGTCGGCATAGCCGAATTTCTCGACTGCTGCTGCAGAATCTCCACCACCGATGACACTGTACGTGTCCTTCGCATCAGCGAGAGCTTTTGCCACACCTTTTGTACCATTTGCGAATGTATCAATTTCGAATACACCCATCGGTCCGTTCCAGATGACAAGCTTCGAGCTTTCAATCACGGATTGGTACTCTTCACAAGTAGCTGGTCCGATATCAAGCGCTTCCCAGTCAGATGGAATTTCGTCGATTGAGACGACTTTCGTGTTTGCATCTCCAGAGAAATCATCCGCAACAATAACGTCTTTCGGCATGTAAAGCTTCACGCCTTTTTGCTCCGCTTTTTCCATGAATGATTTCGCAAGGTCAATCTTATCTTCTTCTAATAATGACTTTCCGATGTCATAGCCTAACGCTTTTACAAACGTGTAAGCAAGACCGCCACCGATGATCAAGTTATCAACCTTATCTAAAAGATTGTCGATGACACCGATCTTGTCCTTCACTTTCGCTCCGCCAATGATCGCTGTGAATGGTCGTTCTGGTTCAGCCAATGCTTTACCGAGAACCTCGAGCTCTTTCTCCATTAAAAGTCCAGCCACACCGGGCAGGTGATGAGCAACGCCTTCAGTAGAAGCATGGGCACGGTGCGCTGCGCCAAACGCGTCATTGACGTAAACATCTGCCATGTCAGCAAATGCTTTTGCAAGATCTGCGTCGTTCTTTTCTTCACCAGCTTCGAATCGTACGTTTTCAATCAACAAGACGTCTCCGTTGCTTAAGCCGGAAATAGCTTTGTTGACCTCTTCGCCATACACTTCGTCTGTTTTCGTGACTGTCTGGTTGAGTAGATCGCTTAGACGCTTTGCCACAGGATCAAGACGTAGTTCATCTACCACTTGTCCTTTTGGACGTCCTAAGTGACTTGCGAGAATGACTTTTGCTCCTTTTTCAACGAGAAGTTGAATCGTCGGAAGTGCTGCACGGATACGGGTGTCGTCCGTTACTTCTCCATCCTTCATTGGCACGTTGAAGTCGACACGGCAGAACACTGTTTTCCCGTTCACATCGACATCGCGAATAGATTGTTTTTGCATTCGGAAAGCCTCCTTAAGTACATGAATTCATTTAAATGTCCGATAAAAATTCAAATTGGTCAGATAAAAAGCGATTTTGGTCAGATATATTTCAACTTTAGGCAGAAAAAAATCAAAACATGTCAGAATTCTACACAAACTTGTCCGATAAACATATCAGAATCGCTTTCAATCAGAACTTTCATATATGGACATGTGAAAAGAGGAGTAAAAACTACCCCTCTTCCCCTACAATCTATATTCTATAGAAACTTGCGATTCAGGTACAGTTTTTCACTATGAAAAACTGCTCTGACCAAGTTTCATTTACAGTTGTCTTACAAACCTTTAGATGCGATGAAAGCAACAAGGTCAACAACACGGTGAGAATAGCCGCTTTCGTTGTCATACCAAGAGATTGCTTTAACCAAGTTTCCTTCCATAACCATAGTAGATTGAGCATCTACTGTAGAAGAATCAGGGTTTCCGTTGTAGTCAGTTGATACGAGTGGCTCTTCGCTGTATCCAAGCACACCTTTCAAGTTCGTTTCAGAAGCTTCTTTCAATGCTGCGTTCACTTCTTCAACAGTAACGTCTTTCTCAAGTTCTGCAACAAGGTCAACAAGAGATACGTTTGGAGTTGGAACACGCATAGCCATACCGTTCAACTTGCCTTCAAGCTCAGGAAGAACAAGGGATACCGCTTTTGCAGCACCAGTAGTTGTCGGGATGATGTTCTCTCCAGCTGCACGTGCACGACGGTAATCCTTATGTGGTAGGTCAAGGATTTGTTGGTCGTTTGTGTATGAGTGAACAGTTGTCATCATTCCGCGCTTCAATCCGAACTTGTCATGCAATACTTTTGCAAGTGGTGCAAGACAGTTTGTCGTACATGAAGCGTTAGAGATTACATTGTGGTTAGCTGCATCGTACTTGTCTTCGTTTACACCAAGAACGATTGTGATGTCTTCATCTTTCGCTGGTGCAGAAATGACAACTTTCTTCGCGCCTGCTTCAATGTGCTTCGCTGCATCATCACGTTGAGTGAAACGGCCAGTAGATTCAACTACGACTTCTACACCAAGATCTCCCCAACCAAGTTGAGCAGGGTCACGCTCAGAAAGAACCTTGATTTCTTTACCATCTACAACAAGGTTTTCACCGTTTACTTCAACTTTTGCATCAAGTTTACCGTGAACCGTGTCATATTGAAGAAGGTGTGCAAGCATGTTTGCATCTGTAAGGTCGTTTACTGCTACTACCTCAACGTCGTTGTTCTTTAGAGCTGCACGGAATACGTTACGTCCAATACGTCCAAATCCGTTAATACCAATCTTTGTTGCCATGTTAAAACTCCTCCTTGGAATGTATATGTTAAGTAATAGTTTCTGACAGAATATGCCAGTCCTTAAATCAACTCTTTTGCTGCGCCTTCATCTGTAATCAGAATCTGACGCGGTCCGCGGTTCATATAGGCTGCAATCGCATTCGCTTTACTACTGCCTCCAGCCACCGCAAATATCGTTTTTTCATCCGATAAGTCATCAAGCTGTAATCCGACAGTTTTCACTTTGTGGACAATGGATCCGTCCTTGTCGAAATAATAACCGAATGCTTCGGCAACGGCTTGATGTTTTTCAATTTCATGAAAAACGTTTTCAGATGATTTCCTCCGCTCTGCCATCGTTTTCGCTTCACCAATTCCGTGAATGACGATTTCAGCAGATCGGATCTGGTCCAGTACATCTTTTACACCAGGCTCTTCAATCAACGATTGATACGACTCTTCGCTTAATTGATCTGGGACATGTAAGAGTCGATACTCCCCGTTGGCTTTGCGCGCCATCGTCGAGCAGATCGTATTCGCTTGATTTTCTACCTGTTCCCCTAATCCGCCCCGCGCAGGGACAATCAGAGGTTTACTTTTAGTCGGTAATGGCTTCATCATTTCTGCCACAGCCGATAGGGTCGTTCCTCCAGTAACAGCGATGGTCTTCTCGGTTTTCAGAAGCGGGAGAAGGCGTTTGATTGCAGCTTTCCCCATTTCTTTTTTCACCCAATGATCCCGTTCACTGTCACCTGGCACGATGATCACTTCTGCCAACTTTAATTTTTCCCGTAAACGCTCTTCTAAAACATGAAGTCCTGAAACTTCTTTCATAATGTTTTCAAGTTCTAGGAGAATATGATTGCCTTCATCGGTCAATGTCATACCTGACGAGGCGATATTCAAGAGACCTTGTTTACTCAGGAACTCCACTTCCGCCCGAAGCACCCTTTCCGTCTGTTGAAGGTTCGCCGCTAAGCTTCGCCTTCCGATCGGCTGGAGATATCGGACATTTTGTAAAATGCGGTAACGGTTTTGCATAACATCCATTAAATCTGGCAATAATTTTCTTTGTATTTCAATGATCGGCTCCATCGCAACTCCCCTTTGTGAGAGTAAGCAGGACCATTTACGTCCCGGTTAGTCATATTATGTCCCAATTCATGTAAAAAAATTTACTGGCCTTTCAATTAGTATAATAGCAAGTCTTTGAAAGGTGTTCAACTAATATAACTAAATAAATGTAAGTAAGCGTTTTCTTAATGAAATTCGATCGATTATACCATATTGGAGGTCTTCGCCATCCACCTGCACGACCGGAATCATCAAGCCATATGCCTCCAACCATTCATCGTTTGTGTAAATGTCTCTTTCTTCTATTGTAAAACCAAGTTCCTCCTGCAGGTCCTCCAGGATAAAGAGCGCCTTATCGCAAAGCGGACAGTTCTCTTTCGTGTAAAAATGTACGGTCAACATATGTAAGTACTCCTTTCGGGCACGATACTTCATCATAATAAAAGGCTCTTTTCTAAAAGATTGTTACTTTTAAGGAATTTTAAAAATCACCTTGTGCAAGTTGTTTGGAGAGCAAGGTGCGAGACTCCAGCAGAATCAGCGGGCCAGGTGAGACCATTCAATGTCGCAAAGCGACGAGTGGGCTCACCGCACGCCCTGCGGAAAGCGAGCATCCTGGAGCGGAAATCAACGACTCTCAAGAGCAACAAAGCTTGCGAAAACAGCCTAATAAAAAGATGGAACAGGAATCGTTCCATCTTTATTATACTATAAGTGATTTTCGTTTGGATGAGGAAGGAATGCGTAGTTCTTCGCGGTACTTGGCTACCGTTCGTCTCGAGATGTCGATTCCTTCTTTTTTCAATGTATCGGCGATCTTTTGGTCCGAAAGCGGCTTTTGTTTCTTTTCCGATTCAACCAACCGCTGGATCTTGATTTTCACTTGAGCTGATGAAGTTTCTTCCGCATGATTTCCTTTATCCAGCTTAGAGGTGAATAGCGATTTCAGCTGAATCGTCCCTTTCGGCGTCTGGATTGTCTTGTTTTTGACCGCTCGACTGATGGTGGATTCGTGGACGTCGATTGCTTGAGCGACTTCCTTCAATGTCATCGGCTTCAATGCCTCATACCCTTTTTCAAAAAAGGTACGTTGCTTCTGAACGAGGAAATCTGCAAGGTTTTGCAGGGTTTCCCGACGCTGCTCAAGGCTTCGTTTCAACCATTCATATTTCTGCAGCTGTTTTTCCAAATAGGACCGAGCATCTGAGTGACGTTTCATAATGCGAAAATACCGATCATTCAAAGTCACCTCTGGAACCAGTTCCTCATTCATACGGATCTTGAATCCGCCGCTTTCATCATTCTCGATGAAAAATTCCGGTTCGACCCACTCACTGCGTTGTTTTGAAAATGCGGAGCAAGGTCTAGGATTAAGGGAGCGAATGATGACATCCGCCTTTTGCAATTCTTTCAACGAAATGTTCAATTTCTTGGAAAGCTGGCTGAACTTTTTATCCGCAAGGTCCTGAAGATGATTTTCGATAATTTCCTGGACCAATGGAGATTTTTCTTCACCCGCTTTGTATTGTAAAAGGAGACATTCCGAAAGCGTACGCGCCCCGACACCTACCGGCTCCAACTGCTGGATGACCTCTAATGCTTTCTCAATCCTGTCCATCTCAATGCCAAGCTCTTCCTGCAAACATTCGAGACTGCAATCGAGATAGCCGTTTTCATCCAGGCAATAAATCATATACTCCACGATGGTCTTCTCTTCATCCGGATTCTCGAGCCAGGCCAATTGACCGACTAAATATTGCTGAAGAGAGGGGTCTTCTGATTTTACATAATAGATTGGATGGACCTCATCGTCTTCATAAAACCATGCGTCCTTATCGAAATCCGTAGGTTGGTCGACTTTTTCCGTATGTGTGTTTCTTTCAATCAGTTCTATAATAGGATTCTCTAGTGCTTGTTGACGTAGAAAGTGAGCTAATTCAAGTGTTGGGTATTGTAAAATCGTGATTGCTTGCCGTAACTCGTTTGTCATGACAAGTTTCATCGATTGCGTTTGATATAGTCCTAACTCCATAACAATACCTCCCTAACACCATCATATCAAAAATGTATGCGCTTTATCACTATGCAAAATTTACATAAAAAGAGCGTCCAGCAGATGGACACTCTAATCGATTTATTCTTCTACAATGATGGTTCCTTTCATACCTGCTTCTTTATGGCCGGGTACACTGCAATAAAATTCGAATTCACCTGTTTCTTTCGGGATGAATTTTATGCTGACCGTTTGACCTGGGTTTGCATTCATGTGTAGCGTCTTTTTATGTTTCTCGTCACCATGCGCATAGGTTTTCTTTGTACCTAACAAACGATCGAGCATAGATGTCTCGTCTGGGTGATCGGGCATTTCACTCATGAAGGTCATTTCCATATCCATTTCATCTTCCACAAAATCGTGAAAGACTTGTCCATCATTCGTCATGACAAATTCATATTCTTGCCCTTTTTTCAAGGTGATTTGTGATGGCTCGAACTTCATTTCAGTTGCTGTAATCTCAATTGTATTGCCTTTTTGAGCAGCTTCTTGTTCTTTATTGCTGTTCTTGTCAGCTTGATTCTTCTCGGCTTGATCATTATTCTTCATATCTTCTTCAGAAGTTGCGGTGTCATCAGACTTCGAAGTATCTTCCTTTTCACCTGAACCACATCCAACTAAGGAGATGATCATAAGTAAAGAAACGACCAATAAAAATGTGTAGCGCTTTTTTCGCATTTTTTTCACTCCCGAACCTTTGTTAACGGTTTAAAGTTAACAAAGTTACTTTTAATACGCAAACGTTCAAAAGTACAGATTGGATCACTTATAATCACGATTTTCATGTTCAATTTCTGCATAACGTACTTGATGTTTATTGTCTTCTGAAATTTTTTGGCGGTCAAAGGAATCTCTTCCGGCCAACATGTCGTCATATGGGGTGAACTCATTATTCGGTAGTTTCTTCCGACGAAACATTTTATAAACGATGATTGCGGGGATAATAACGTACATCCCAAATGCGAGGGAAATTTGAAGAGTATGGTACACTTGCTCGATGTCCATGCAACAACCCCCTTAAAAAAATATTTTTCCCGACTTTTATACAGGACTTTACAAATTATGATATAATTTAGTGTCAGTATGCAGTGTTTCATTGCATGTTTTTATATTGTTTAATTGGTGGTGAAAGAGTTTATGCCTTCACGAATAGATCGAAAGAAGCAAAAAAAGAAAGGCAATTTCCTGAAAAGGACGCTATTATTGCTCGTCATCCTGTTCATAGCTGTCGCAGGCTATGCTGCTATACAATATTATATGGGAATTCAACAAGCAGAACCTTCGAAAGAGATGGAAGCCGACTATGAATTCAACGCCGAAGAACCAGTCGAAGGAAAATATAACGTTCTTCTATTAGGTGTTGACGCTCGAGAAGGGGAAAACAGTTCGCGGACAGACACGATTATGATTGCTCAATATGATACAGATACGAATCAAGCAAAATTGGTGTCCATCATGCGTGACTCCTACGTTGAAATCCCGGGCTATAAAGATAACAAGATTAACGCTGCCTTCTTCCACGGTGGTCCAGAGCTGTTGAGACAAACGATTAAAGAAAACTTTGATATCGATATCCATTATTATGCGTTAGTGGATTTCAAAGGCTTCGAACAAATCGTTGATACAGTCGCTCCTGACGGTATTGAAATGAATGTTGAAAAACGGATGTCCACGAACATCGGAGTGACATTAGAACCAGGTGTACAAAAGTTGAATGGTAAAGAGCTATTAGGTTATGCTCGTTTCCGTCATGATGCCCGAGGTGATTTCGCCCGTGTCGAAAGACAACAAGAAGTGGTTTCCAAAGTAAAAGATGAATTTACAAGCCTCTATGGAATCAGTAAGCTTCCAAAGGTGATTGGAACGATTCAACCGTACATTGATACGAACATGAAAACATTGACTGCGGTTGGACTGGCTAAAGATATCATCACGAACAAAGGTGATATTGAAACATTGAAGATTCCTGTAGAAGGTGGCTTCACTGAAACATCCAATTCCGCAGGATCCATTCTGCAACTCGATTTCGAGAAAAACACACAAGCACTGCAAGATTTCCTCGGACTCGGACCTGGTTCAAACACGTACACTGAGAACTCTGAAACCGACAAAGAAGAAGAAAGCGAAGAATCATAGAGAAAAGATTGGGGGAACTTCCTCCAATCTTTTTTTGTTTTGGAAGTGCCAGGTACCGATTGAGAACCGTTGGGGCACAACGGGTATTGATTGGTACCTGGCACTCAATTCATCTTTATCTCTAATGGAACGTTTAAATCGGCTGAGACAGGGAAAAATGGTATGATGTATATAAGCCTTTTTTACATACGATATGCAGTCATATAGGGCGTAAGAAAATCGTCGAACGAAAAGTACGGTCGATGAAGCCTAAAAGTTTGACCTATATTGACCTATTGAGTAAGATGAAATTAAAGCCATAAAGATACTTATGGAAAGAGGAGGATTTCTGAAATGAACTTAATCCCAACAGTTATTGAACAAACGAACCGCGGAGAGCGTGCCTATGACATTTACTCCCGCCTTCTAAAAGACCGTATCATCATGCTAGGGAGCGCGATTGACGACAATGTTGCGAACTCGATCGTTGCACAATTGCTATTCTTAGCTGCAGAAGATCCAGATAAGGATATCTCCCTTTACATCAACAGTCCTGGCGGATCCATCACTGCTGGAATGGCGATCTACGATACGATGCAATTCATCAAACCAAAAGTCAGCACAATCTGTATCGGTATGGCTGCATCCATGGGTGCATTCTTACTTACAGCAGGTGAGCCTGGAAAGCGTTATGCACTTCCAAACAGTGAAGTCATGATTCACCAACCACTCGGTGGAACCCAAGGGCAAGCTGCTGACATTGAAATTCACGCTCGTCGTATCATCGAAATGCGTGAGAAGATCAACAAGATCATCGCAGATCGTTCTGGTCAACCAGTTGAGGTTGTAGAACGTGACACGGATCGTGACAACTTCATGAGTGCACATAGAGCTAAAGAATACGGCTTGATTGATGACGTTATCGAAAAGCCAGTAGCAACAACTTAATAAGGAACAGAGAAAGGTTGACCGACATGGTCGACCTTTTTTTATGGGTAAAAAGTGAAAGCACTCTCATAAACTGGATTTAAAGGAGGGATTTCGCGTGAAACGTCTTGTTGTCCTTATATTGATCGTCCTTCTTGGCTTTGGAACCTACCAATGGTTTGCAGAAAATGAGAGTCCACCTCCGGCATCTGAAGAGCAGAAAGATCAAGATCAAAAGGAACCTGATGAGGATGGTGATACAGGATCGGATGAAGACGAAACGGTCGGTGATCCGGTTGAAAACGATGCGTTCAAGATTGAAAGTCCCCTCCCGAATGAAACAGTCAGTGACGAGTTTCTTTTTAAAGGAAAAGCGAGGGTATTTGAAGCGGCTTTCCAATATGAATTGAAGGATGGAGACACGGTAATCTCAAGTGATTTTCTGATGGCATCGGAAGGCGCACCTGCATGGGGTACTTTTGAAACGATGATTTCAGTACCAAAGAATGTGAAAGATCAATTAATCCTCAAGATTTTTGTAGAGAGCGCCAAAGACGGCTCAGAAATCAATATCCTCGAAATACCTCTGAAAGTTGAGTAAAGAAAACTTGGCAAAGCCAATAGGAAAAACCAGAGCAGGGGGAGGATGCCGCTCTGGTTTTCCTTATGATTGCACGATTCTTTCAAATCGGATCAAGCTGATCTGCGTACTTTAATCAAATGGAGCCCGTTGTTAATCCATTTATTGAGCTTCGGTTGTTTTTTCATTTCCTCAAGATCCGTCATCAACTTGTTTTTCGTTGTCGGTAATAACGGTTTCTGGGTGAGGATTTCCACAATTTCGAGTCTTAACAGCCAATCCTCCGGGAAGTTTTCGAGCTCTGTGACGACGTGATCGATGGTCACAATGACTTCTTGTGGTGTCTTCTCTTCCTCTCTCAAACTACGAATCTTCCCGTACAATTCTTCAAGCGGTGAAAGTTCTTTCGGTTCTACTGGAACCTCTTCATCTTTCAAATCCCCACCAAAGAAATGCTCACTGTCAGCAGCTCCAGCAAATACCGATGTGATTCGGCTTCCGACCGCCATGTCGAAGATTCCTTCATCCGTTTCAAAAAGCACGGTTCCGTTGTGCGTCACTTTCGCACCTTCAACACCAATCAAGATGACTTTATCGTTATTGCGGACGACATGATCGAGCGTACCTTGGACAACGATACCTGAATCAAATTCCAATCGGAGTGGTTCTCCAACTTCAAGCCAGTTGGCTACAAAGTCTTCATCCGTCCAATCCTCTAGTGGTTTTTCCGAGCCAGTAATATTTCCGATTGGTGAACTGAAGCCTTCTACATGGATATCTTTTCCATGACCTTCTAACACTTCCTCATTTACAGAAAGGGCTGTTGGTCCTTCCGTTTTCATGAAAATCGCTTTCCCATCAGTGTCTTTGAGCAGTTCAGTCACAGTACCTGTCACTTGAAGTCCTGAACTGAAGACGGAAGTTGCCGTGTTCGCCGATCGGACCGCTTTATCTAGACTTTCCGTACCTCCAACTTTAAACGCCATCGTCTCAGAAAACTGTTCAACTGCTTCAATCAATTGTTCAAAGCTTTCACAGACAAAAAGCTGTGGCTGCTGGGTGGTAATGTCGAAACCTGTGTTAATCGCCGTTTCCAGATCGAATGGAAGTTTCGTAACTTCATCTGATAAACTCGTAACACTCTCACCGATTGAAGACAATAGACCTGCTCCGTATAGTTTCGGCTTCTCTACCGTACCAATCATGCCGAATTCGACTGTCCACCAGTACAATCTTGAAATCTGTTCAGCTTCAGAAATCTCAGTGACCGCTTCCTGCTTCTCTTTAAAATTCGCACGTGCCGCTTCGATCTCTTCTTCTGAGGCTGAGCCATCCTCAAGTATCGCAGACAATGAACGGATGGCATCAAACAGTTCATGCTCTTCTTTGGTCGCGAGTGCTTTCGATCCGATCTCACCGAACATTTTTACAAATTGAGCAAAGGTAGGATCTGATAGAATCGGTGCGTGGCCTGCCGCTTCATGAATGATGTCAGGAGCTGGTGTGTAATCGATGTTTTCGAGTTTACGGATGTCCGTTGCAATCGGCAAGTACCCATGCGCCTGGAAATCGAAGAACATAACAGCCGGAATGAATCCGTCAATGGTAACGGCTCCCCAACCGAATGGCTTCAAACTCTCGTTCATATCATCGACTTTCGGAATCGAATTGATTTTGATCCCAGATGAAACCAAGCCATCCGTATACGCTTCATGGGCCACATCTTTCAAGAAATTATGATTCTGTCGCATGACATAACGCCAAACCGCGTGGTCGATCGGTGAATACTTCTCATGATGCTGCTCCACAACAAATTTTCTTAAATGCGCCGGTAATGGTCTTTGTTTCATCTTTCATTCTCCTTTTTATATTAATTTATTGGTGATGCATTTGTTTTTTGGAATTGCTGTTTTCTAATGAATTGTTGCTTTCGGGTCGTTTTTTTAAAAGACAACTTATGCATTTTGATTGGAGAGCAAGGTGCGAGACTCCTGCGGGATCAGCGGGACAGGTGAGACCAATCAATGTCGCAAGCGACGAGTGGGCTCACCGCACGCCCCGAGGAAAGCGAGCATCCTGGAGCGGAAATCAACTACTCTCAAGAGCAACAAAGTTTGCGAAAACAGCCTTTGAAAAAACAAAAAAACCTTCCATCCGATTAGGGACGAAAAGTTTCCGCGGTACCACCCTGATTGATGAACTGAATCGTTCATCCACTCATTCATAAAGCCCTTCACTTGCAATGTAATTCACGAATTCGACTGCCCGGACTTTCACCACCCGCCCGGTCTCTATATGCTGCCCACCGAATTGCTACTGCTTTTGCAAAAGCTATGATATTGAATTGATTGTTATTTACACACTTAAACGCTTAGACGCTTAGACGCTTTTAAGTGCTAAAGTTAAGTTATCCATACTATACACAGTACTTTTCAAAACGTCAACCCATTTTTTACGGAAAAGATGCCCCAAAACACGAAAAAAGCATCAGCCTCTAGTGCTGATGCCTTCAAAAATTTTATTTTACATCCAATAAAATACGATTACCGGAAGGGTCCTCCGTCCATATTAATTCTTCGTGGATTTCTAGGGGATATCCCATCTGTTTCAACTGCTCGACCCTTTCATTCCTTTCCGCTTTATCATGAAACGTTATCGAGTACCATCGCATATGGACACTATCCTGATCTGGTTTGGGATTGACAGTCCCATTCCATGTATTCAGTCCAATGTGATGGTGATAACCACCAGTTGAAACGAAGAGTGCTCGGTGCCTCATCGGTATCGTTACATCAAAACCGAGTCCATCTACATAAAATCGCTTTGCTTCCTCAAGATTATGAACATGCAAATGAATATGACCGATGACCGTATCTGACGGCAGGCCGTTCCAATGTCCGTCTCCTTCTTGAATGACGCCTTCCATATCAATCGGGTCACTCACCAGCGGTAATTCTTCTCCTTGCCAGGTCCAATCTTCAGGTGGCAGATCGCGATAAACTTCAATTCCATGACCATCAGGATCGGCTAGATACAGGGCTTCACTGAACAGATGGTCAGAGCCTCCTTGTAAAAGGTATCGTTTTTCTTGCATATGGATGATAAAATTTCCAAGATCCTTTCTGGAAGGCAACAAAATGGCAAAATGGAACAAACCAGTCCTTCTTGCTTGTTTAGGTCCAGCCTCTGGATTTTCGACCAATGTGACGAGTGGATTCACACCATCTGCTGTTAACGTGACCGAATTTCCGTCTTCCGTTAAAATTTTGAAGCCTAGTACTTCTTTATAAAACGTCAGAGAATGTTTCAAATCCGAAACGATGAGCTCGATTTGGTCTACAAATGGATTTGCGCCTCGATGAAATGACATATACATCCCTCACTTTCACTTACTTTTTACAAGCTAATATAATTATAGCATAGTCAAAGCAACTTTCAATTCGTAAGTAAAGGGTTGTATAAATTTTCCCATACGGGTATGATTACTAAAAATGCAAAGGAGATGGATATGAAACCTCGCTATGAGTCAAAGGAATTAAGGATTATGAGGTCTTTAAATGTTCGAATGAAGCTCTCTCAAGAAGATAAGAATTATAAGGACAACCTTGAAAAGGGCTATATAGGCGAAAAAAGATTCGATGATTTAGCAGAACCTTTCCTGGTAGGAAAAATTGTTCTCAATGACATGTTGCTGATGCATAACAATACTGTAGGTCAGATGGATTCATTAATCCTTTCATCATCCCCCAAAATCTATCTGATTGAAATTAAAAATTTTGAAGGTGACTACTATATTGAACGAGAACATTGGTACTCAACATCCGGAAATGTAATAAAAAACCCCTTACATCAGCTACAACGAAATGAAATTGTATTAAGAGGATTGCTTAATAAATCAGGTTACAATCATGTACCCATCGATCCCTACCTAGTCTTCGTAAACCCCGAATTCCATCTCTACGATTCATCTCAAAATCTACCAATCATTCATCCAGCTCAGTTAAATCGCTTTTTCAATTACTTGAAGAAATCTCCCCCACAATCAAAAAGTCAGCACCCCCAACTAGCGCGACGATTATTAACTCACCATCTGACAGAAAATCCACACTCAAAAATACCAAAATACCAATATGATCAACTCGAGAAAGGGATCTATTGTCCTGGGTGTTTTACGTTATACGATAGATTAGAGAGGACCTACCTGTATTGTGAAAAATGTGATGGTACAGAAGAATATCATAAAGCTGTTTTACGGGCTGTGGACGAGTATCAACTTCTCTTCCCGGACAAGAAAATAACGACAAATAATATCCAAGAGTGGTGTCACATTATTAAGGATAAATCGTCTATCCGAAACATCCTCATGAGCAATTTTGTACGAGTAGGACATAGCAAAAGTTCACATTTTGTAAATGCTGAAAGAAGAGAAGATGACCAATGAAAGTCCTCTGTGGTAGGGTGATTTGCGTCATTTGATGATTTCACTCTACCAGAACTCACATCTGGTTAGGTATATTTCGAGATTTGACGATTTCACCCTATCAGAACTCCTCTCTGGTTAGGTATATTTCGCGATTTGGCGATTTCACCCTACCAGAACGCACATCTGGTTAGGTATATTTCGCCATTTGGCGATTTCACCCTATCAGAACGCCTCTCTGGTTAGGTATATTTCGCCATTTGGCGATTTCACCCTACCAGAACGCACCTCTGGTTAGGTATCTTACTCGATTTGACGATTTCACCCCATCAAACGCCCTCTTTAAACAGGTTCTTTTTTAACACAACAAAAAAGTACTATCCATTCACAATCTCTGGATAGTACTTATGTATTACTCTGCTGCTGTTACGAAGTGTTCCAGCGCATTGAGTGCTTCTTTTTCATCTTTTCCATCTGTGACGATTGTGACAGTCGAACCAGAAGCAACTGCTAAGCTCATGATCCCCATAATGCTTTTTGCGTTCACCTTTTTCCCGTCTTTCTCCAAAAACACATCCGAAGAAAAGCGGTTTGCTTCTTGAACAAATAATGCTGCAGGTCGAGCCTGTAATCCGGTTTTCAACTCAACCGTCAATTCCTTTTCCAACACTGTTCCATTCCTCCTTGTACGTTCCCTGTTTATAATATATATATCGTTTAGCGGAAATTAATGTGAAGTTCTTAACGATTTGTAAAATGTAAGCGTTCTCGTATGATTTTGAAAGAAAAACGCCTGAGGTTACATTTGACCCAGACGTATTTTGTTCGCCAATTCATCGAGCTTTCGCAATCGGTGATTAATCCCTGATTTGCTGATGGGTCCTGTTGAAACGAGGTCTCCTAATTCTTTCAACGAAACATCCTGGTACTTCACACGCAGTTCGGCGATTTCCCGAAGCTTATCAGGCAACGTTTCAAGACCAACTTCCCGTTCGATCAGCTTGATATTTTCAACCTGTCTCATGGACGCACCGACGGTCTTGTTCAAGTTCGCCGTTTCACAATTCACGAGACGATTGACGGAATTCCGCATATCCTTCATGATCCGGACATCTTCGAATTGTAAGAGTGCATTATGCGCACCAATGAGCGTCAAAAATTCCGAGATCTTTTCTCCTTCTTTCATGTAGATGATGAATCCTTTTTTCCGCTCTAACATTTTCGCATTTAGTCCAAAAGAATTAATCAAGTCCAGAAGAGATTGTGAATGTTCTTCATACATAGAGAAGATTTCGAGATGGTAGGCAGATTCAGGATGGTTTAATGATCCCCCAGCCAGGAAAGCCCCTCTTAAATAAGATCGTTTACAACAGCTTTTCTTCGTAATGGATGTGGATACATCCCGCTTGAATGAAAAGGTATCATCGATGATGTCCAGTTCACGCAGTAACGTTCTGGAATCTTGCTTGATACGTACGATATAAACGTTGTTTTTCTTTAATCTCATCTTTTTACGGACGAGTAATTCTGCTGGATAGCTGTATAGTTGCTTGATCAATGTGTAGATGCGCCGCGCGATCGCTGCATTTTCAGTCGGTATATCCAATATGATTTCCCGATTTGCGAGCGATATGGAGCCATTCATCCTGATCAGAGCAGATAGTTCTGCTTTCGAGCAACAGCTTTTCAGCTCCAGCTTCGTCAGTTCTTTTTTCGTATCGGATGCAAACGACACTACTCACACCCCCTCACCCATTCTTGCATCGGGGTTTATTGAGATACTAATTCTAGAATGATCTCTGAAACACGTTTTGCATCGTGTCGAATTAAAGAATCATTATATTGAATTATTTTATCACTTATGACTTCAAACCCAAAGGATTTTAACCTTGTTTCATCATATATGACCGGTTCTCCGCCTTCAGTTGCGTATTTTTCCAATAATTCAGCCGGTACATTCTCATTATTGACAATTATCGTATCAATTATCTGAAGACCGGTATGAGCGACAAGAATGTTCACATGATCGGATGCGGTAAAATGATCCGTCTCGCCTGGTTGGGTCATGACATTGCACAAGTAGACCTTCTTGGCCGATGACTTCTTGATCTCTTCAGCGATTCCAGGAACAAGCAGACTTGGTAGAATACTTGTGTAAAGGCTCCCAGGACCGATGACGACCATGTCTGCATCCCGGATGGCACGTAGACTCTCATCGAGCGGTTTGACTGTATCCGGCGTCAAGAAGACGCGGACGATTTTTTTACCAGTATGCGGGATTTTCGATTCACCTGACACGATGGAACCGTCATTGAACTGTGCATTCAATACGACCCTGTGATCCGATGCAGGCAGTACTTTCCCTCGAACATTCAGAACTTTAGACAACTCACGTATTCCCGTTACGAAATTACCTGTGATGTCTGACATGGCAGCCAACAATAGATTGCCGAGCGAGTGACCGGACAATCCATTTCCATTTGTGAATCGGTGTTGGAACAGTTGTTCAACAAGCGGTTCGACCTCAGAAAGAGCAGCCAAAACGTTACGGATATCCCCTGGTGGAATGATATCGAGCTCTTCTCTCAGTCTTCCAGAACTTCCGCCATCATCTGCCACAGTCACGACGGCCGTGATATCGACCGGGAACTTTTTCAATCCCCGTAACAGTACAGATAATCCTGTTCCTCCGCCAAAGACGACGATCTTAGGCTTTCGATTCAATTTCCGGTTTCCGACTCTTATCTTTTTGAATATCGCGGTGGCTGCTATGGACGCGATAGTCTTTGCTCAGATATTCTCTCAGATGTTCTGCGAGCGTGACAGAACGATGTTTACCACCCGTACAACCGACAGCAATGACGAGCTGGCTTTTTCCTTCTCGCTTGTAGTGCGGGATGATGAAATCGAGTAAACTTGTCAGCTTTTCGATGAACTTTTGGGTTTCAGACCATTTCAAGACGTACGAAGACACTTCTTCTTCCAGGCCTGTTTTCGGACGCATATGTTCGATGTAGTGCGGGTTCGGTAGGAAGCGCACATCGAATACCAGGTCTGCGTCGATCGGCATTCCGTATTTGAAACCGAAGGAAAGAACATTCACTGTAAAAGGATGAGACTCATTGACGGAATAGCGTTCAATGATATTCTCACGCAGCTCTTTCGGTTTCATATTAGTCGTATCGAGGATCTTTTGCGCTCTGCCTTTTAGCTCTTCCAGCAGTTCACGTTCATTCTTAATTCCTTCAAGCGGCAATCCGTTCGGCGCTAATGGATGGGAACGACGTGTTTCTTTATAGCGTTGGACCAGTTTGGAATCTTGTGCATCCAAGAAAAGAATCTGTGGTTTGATTCGATCGTTATTGGACATTTCATCGATCGTCGCAAACAACTGATCGAAGAACTCACGACCACGTAAATCCATGACGAGAGCGACTTTATTCAGCTTCCCGGTTGAACCATCCATCAACTCTACGAATTTCGGTAAAAGAGCTGGCGGAAGATTATCGACACAGAAATAGCCCAAGTCTTCAAAGCTTTGCATCGCGACCGTTTTACCAGCACCTGACATACCAGTGATGATGACCATTCGAAATTCCTGTTGTTCTTGTTGTTTCATGGGTAATCCCGCCTTTCATAGGATCGTCTTCAGTGTATAGGAAATCAGTCCGTTCTTAATAACGGACCTATTCATTGTAAAAGAGTCAGCTTAAGATGGATCCAATCGATAACTGAGAAGCTTAAACTCAGGGGTATACGTAAACGTACCGATAATCATGCCGTTTCCAGTCATCATGTAATCCAATATGTGATAGTCTCCCGGTGCCATTGGCAAATCAGAAACTTCTTCCTTTGGTTTCCAGGCGAGTTTCCCTTCTTCAGACTCCGAAAGTACTTCTCCTTCAAAATCCGTTGCGTAGAAGGTGAACATCATCCATTCTTGGACGATTTGATCTCCTTCTTTTATGATGAAATTGAAGACCCCTTTCAATTTCGGGTTCTTCAAGTACAATCCTGTTTCTTCACGGTACTCGCGAATGACCGCATCTTTAATTGTCTCTTCAGACTCCATTTTTCCGCCTGGTGCTACCCACCATCCACGTCGTGGTTTTTGCAGCACTAAGATTTGATCATCCTTCTCGAGTACACAATTGGCGACTCGTTGCACTTCACTCACCTCTTTCTATCATTATACTACATCCTATGTTCCTACGCTTACCGTTAATTTCTTATAGTTTATGTAAACTGGGGGTCATCTTAAACAAACGTTTGTTTGAGAGATGACATTGTTGCAAAAACCTGTATCCTTCCCCAAATCTCCGTTTTGCTCATTTTGGGTAACGATAACACCTCGTATGACTTCGTGGTACCAGGTACCGGTAAAAAGCTCGCTTACCACAGGGGTTCTAAAGTGGTACCTGGCACTGCAAAAAATGCGCAAAAAAAGAGCACGGAACGTTTGTCCCGTGCACAAAATAAGAAATTTATTAAAAGGGGGTCAATTTCTTAATTATATACTACCCCACCAATGTTTCACGGCTGTTACAATCTGATTAAAACAGAATTACGTTTCGTATAGATTTTATGAAGAAACGCTCAACTTCTCCATCAACGACTCAACATAGTGTTGTGCACTTTGTGCAGCGATACTGCCGTCACCTGTTGCAGTCACGATTTGACGGAGTGTTTTCTCACGAATGTCTCCTGCAGCGAAGATGCCAGGGATTTTCGTTTCCATTTCTGAGTTCGTTTCCACATAGCCGTTTTCATTTGTGATACCAAGATCTTTGACGGCTGCATTCAATGGGATCATACCGATGTAGATGAATACACCGTCTGTTTTGAATTCGCGCTCTTCACCGTCTTCTGTGCTGACAAGCGTCACACTTCCGACTTTGTTGTTTTCAGCGTTGATTTCTTTTACCGTATGGTTCCAGATGAAGTCGATCTTGTCATTATCAAATGCACGGTTTTGCAAGATTTTTTGTGCACGCAATTGATCACGACGGTGAACAATCGTCACTTTAGACGCGAAACGAGTCAAGTACACGCCTTCCTCGACAGCAGAGTCTCCTCCACCGACAACGACAAGCTCTTTCCCTTTAAAGAATGCACCGTCACAGACTGCACAGTAGGATACACCGCGTCCGCTCAATTCTTTCTCTCCAGGAATGCCTAGCTTCTTGTATTCTGCACCCGTACCAATAATAATGGAGCGAGCTTTGTATTCTTTACCGCCGCCTGCGATGACTGTCTTATATTCTTCCCCATCAACGATCTCTTTGACGTCACCATAAGCGTATTCAGCACCGAATTTCTTCGCGTGTTCAAACATTTTGTTGGAAAGATCCGGTCCAAGGATATGGTCATATCCTGGATAGTTCTCCACATCTTCTGTGTTCGCCATTTGCCCGCCCGGAATTCCGCGTTCAATCATCAATGTGCTCAAGTTCGCACGTGAAGTATATACAGCAGCCGTCAATCCAGCCGGACCTGCGCCTGCGATGATTACATCGTAAATTTTTTCTTCAGACATTGTCTCCACTCCTTTATTCCTAGGCTTTGTCAAATCATGTTGATTTGAACAGAGCATACATCCATAACCAAAGTACTTTTAGTTTGGACCATTATTTTTATCTTATTAGTATCGTATAAAATCGAGTGGTCGTTCGTCTAACAAAATGCTCACGAGCCCCATCATTGTAACCTAGCTTACTAAAAAAGCAGTCCTATCACTCGCTAAAAGCACCTTCAGCTTCTCTATCGTATAACGCTCTCAATTTCTTTACGTACTTTCCGACAGTCGAAATGGAAATGCCATACCGTGAAGCAACTTCTTTTTGAGAAGTCTTCTTTTCATGTAAAAGGTCGGACATATAATCGATCGCACCCGCCCAAGCCTCTGTATTATTCAATGAAATCGTTCCGCTTTTCGATTCTCCAACCAATAGATACCACAGAAGTGCTGGTTCTCCACCCAATTCACTTCGGTGCTGAAGAAGGTGATCGAGGATCTCTAATCCTGCCACGGCCTCGACAGGAGGTTCGTTTAATTGAACAATACCCTTTTCCATTTGCATCTCCACTTGTTCATAGCCATTCTCGAACAGTACAGTGGCAGCTAGCTCTTTTACAATTTCCGCTTCACTCACTTCAGCACACAATGCTTCCAATGCAGCAGATGCCTCTTCATCCTTCCACTTCCGGATCAACAACAGATGAGCAAGCTTATTTTTGTTGATCGTTCCTTTCAATTGTTGGATCCGCTCCGTCAATTCGGTCGTTTCATGATAATTATTGATCGGTATAGTATATTGATATTCAGCATACTCGGGTTGGAGTGCGTAATCTTCCAATTTATCTAGATAATACGTCGCAACTGGGCTTTCCGGATCGAGGTCGAGGAGCTTTTCCCAAGCCCATTGCGCTGCCTGCGTACGCCCTGTTTTTAACGAGGCGATAGCCAACCAGTGGAAATACGTCACGTTCCATGCGTATCCGTGATTTTTCACAGAATGAAGCCATAGGAAAGCAAGCTCATTCTCCTCGATAAGAGCAAATGTGCTACCGAGCTTATACCGATGTTCAGGAATAATCGGATGGATGACTCTGAGCATGCGCACAAATTGGTCGAGCTCGTTCCTTTGTTGAAGCTGTTTATAAAAAAGAGCAGCATTACAAAGCGCATGAAGATTCCCTGGATTCTTGTCCAAGATATCATCAAGCACGACGAAGGCTTCTTTATATTCTCCCAGGTAAAAATGGGCAAGCGCCAAATTGTTATAGGCCGCCCAGAATTCTGGATGATTTTTAATCATCTGTTTCAATAGGTCCCGCGCATCTGCGAATTGTCCTTGTTCAAGACTGCGACGCGCTTTTTCATGTTGTACAATCAGCCGTTCTTCAGATGAACGGTTTTCGAGATCCTCGCCAAACTCGCTATGTATCAGGTCTAGCAATTCTTCTGAATCCTCGTAAAAATCCCCATCCGGATCGTTTTCCATGTAGCGGACCGCTTCATTTTCGGCCTCGCGGAACATTCCGAGATGGGCATAATTGTTTGCCATGAAGTAGTAGCATTCTGAGATGTCTGAATCAATTTCACTCACGATGTATTCCAACAGATCATTCGACTCGATGAAGTCTCCGAGCTCTGCGAGTGTTGCAGCAAGCTGACAAAGGTACGTCGGTTCTTTTGGATCGACATCGACAGCCCGTTGGAAAAGTTGCTTCGCCCTATACAAATCCTTCTTCTGATATGCCTTTAATCCACGTTGAAAATAATACTCCCCACTCCGTGAAAAAGGGATGACCTTCCCTTGTTCCTCAGATGGGTTATGCTTGACTTTCATGTAATGTAATCACCCGTTCTCTGTACTCTCTTTCGAAAGTATAACACACGGGGACATCCCTCGAATATACGAAACACGACATTTGGAAAAAGAAGAAAATGGTACTACGAAAAAGAGGCTGACCCCTGTCAGCCTCCCCTCCATTATTCATTTTCAGCGGATTTAGTGTGCCGTTCTTTTAGTACTTTCAACACATCATCGAGCGGAAGATCTTGTTCTTTCAGCAATACAAGCACGTGATACAGAAGGTCAGCGGTCTCCCAGGACAGCTCGTTCTTATCACGGTTCTTGGCTGCGATGATGACCTCGGATGCTTCTTCTCCGACCTTTTTCAAAATCTTATCGACGCCTTCCTTGAAGAGATACGTCGTATAAGAGCCTTCTGGACGAGTCGCTTCACGTTCAGCAATCAATTTTTCCAGTTGTGAGAGGATGGCGAAACGGTCGGAAGCACTTCGCTCGACACCGCCATCTTCCAACAACGAATCCTCAAAGCACGAAAACGTTCCTCTATGACAAGCAGGTCCGTTCGGGTGAACGAGCACGACGAGCGCATCCTGGTCGCAATCGTATCGGATGTCCTCAATCACCTGGGTATTTCCAGACGTTTCACCTTTGTGCCATAGCTCTTGTCTCGAACGACTGTAAAACCACGTCTCACGGGTATTTAGAGATTTTTGCAGCGATTCTTCGTTCATGTAAGCGAGTGTTAGGACTTCTTTACTCTGCACATCCTGGACAATCGCCGGAATCAACCCGTTCTCACCAAACTTCAAGTCACTTATGTTCATCGCACGTTCACCCCTTGCTTTCTCAGTTCGTCCTTCACAGCCATGATGGACGTTTCTTTATAGTGGAAAATCGACGCTGCCAGCGCCGCATCTGCATCTGCCTCTGTAAAAACGTCATGAAAATGCTCAGCCGCACCTGCTCCACCTGATGCAATGACTGGCACCGTCACTGCGTCGCGTACTTTTTTCGTCAATTCGATATGGAATCCAGACTTTTCGCCGTCCCGGTCCATGCTCGTGAGCAGGATTTCTCCTGCTCCTCTTTTGACCGCTTCCTTCGCCCAGTCGATGACTTCCCAGTCAGTCGGACGCTGGCCGCCGTTCGTATACACACGCCACGAGCCGAGCTCCTCATCATACCTGGCGTCAATCGCAACGACGATGCATTGCGATCCGAAGTATTGCGACCCGAGCGTAATTAGATCCGGATTTTTCACCGCTGCTGTATTCAGAGAAACTTTATCCGCTCCTGCCCGCAACACCTTCTTCATGTCTTCCAGAGCGTTGATTCCTCCCCCGACTGTAAAAGGGATTGCAAGCTCAGCTGCGACTTCTTTTACGACATCAATAATGGCATGCCGCTTTTCATTCGAAGCGGAAATATCGAGGAAGACAAGCTCATCCGCACCTTGTTCATCGTACAATTTTGCAAGTTCCACCGGGTCTCCTGCATCAATGATATTTACGAATTGAACGCCTTTGACGACTCGTCCATCT
The DNA here is from genome assembly GCA_020524245.1 of Rossellomorea aquimaris. Lineage (GTDB taxonomy): Bacteria > Bacillota > Bacilli > Bacillales > Fictibacillaceae > Pseudalkalibacillus. The sequence continues at coordinate 1,004,855 of JAIVLN010000001.1, forward strand.
TTTACATCCAAACAAGGAATGATTCGTTTCGTTAACATTTATTGACCTACTTTCCCAAGGGCTTCCGATAGGGTGAACCTCTCTGTGTAGAGGGCTTTTCCGATGATCGCCCCTTCAATCCCCTCGTATTGTCTGTCCGCCAGGTTGCGGAGGTCCTCCAATGAACTGACGCCTCCTGAAGCGATTACTTCAGCATCCGAAGCTTTCGCAAGCTCGGCAATCGCCTCGATGTTCGGACCTTCGAGCGTACCATCTCTGGATATATCGGTAAAAATAAAGTGACGCGCTCCAGCCTCCGCCATCTCTTTAGCGAGGTCCGTCGCTTTCACTTCAGATTTGTCCAGCCATCCTTCAGTAGCCACATAGCCTTCGCGCGCATCGAGTCCGACCGCAATCCGTTCACCGTATTTCTTCAGCATCTCTTTCGTGAACGCGGGATTTTTCACAGCGACACTTCCAAGAATGACACGATCAACGCCTCGTTCCAGGTAAAAGGCAACGTCTTCTTCCGTCCGGATGCCACCACCAACTTGCACCTTTACATCGAGTTCAGAAGCGACGCGTAGCACGTGTTCGTGGTTCACTTTTTCAGCGGCCTTCGCTCCATCCAGATCGACCATATGGATCCAGTCGGCCCCTTCCTCGGCAAACTTTTTCGCCATCTCGAATGGGGAGTCACCATAAACCGTCTCCTGGTCGTAATCGCCCTGGAACAGACGGACGCATTTGCCGCCCCGCATATCAATCGCTGGATATAGTTCGAATCTTCGTTGTTGCATCAGACTTCCTCCCCTCGATGTAATCCGCAAAGTTTTTTAATATCTCAAGTCCTGCCGTACTGCTTTTTTCCGGGTGGAATTGTGCACCAAAGATATGCCCTTTCCCGACAATGGCAGGGACTTCTTCATGATAATCCGCCGTTGCAAGCAACACGCTTCGATCCTCCGTTTTTACAAAATAAGAATGGACGAAATAGACATAGTCCGTGCTCAAATCTTGTAAAAGAGGAGAATTCGGTTGCTGGAGGACCATCCGGTTCCATCCCATGTGAGGGACTTTATAGCTGACACCTTCACCTGACTTGCCTGGGAAGCGGACAACACGTCCAGGCAACAGGTTCAAGCCTTCCGTCAGACCATTCTCTTCACTCTCTTCAAAAAGAAGCTGCATGCCAAGGCAAATCCCGAACAACGGCTTACCGCCAGCAACTTCACTTTTGATAAACGCATCCATACCGCTTTCTTCCAATGCATGCATCGCGTCCTTGAATGCACCGACTCCTGGTAGGAGCAGTGCATCAGCATCGGCGAGGTCTTCTTTTTTCTCAGATAAAAAGTACTCGACGCCTAAACGGCGAAGCGCATTTTGAACGGAATGGAGATTCCCCATTCCGTAATCGATGATTCCAATCATTTTAGAGCATTCCTTTCGTTGACGGGACTCCGGTGACACGAGGATCGAGCTGAGTCGCTTCATCCAACGCACGACCGAGCGCTTTGAAGATCGCCTCGATGATATGATGCGTGTTCGATCCGTGGTGGACGATGACGTGCAGGTTCATGCGTGCCTCAAGCGCGAATTTCCACAAAAATTCGTGGACGTTTTCCGTATCAAATGTACCGACTTTGGAAGATGGCAGCTCGCCGACTTTCCATTCGAAGTGCGGTCGATTGCTTAGATCCACAACCACTTGAGCAAGCGCTTCGTCCATCGGCACAATCGCGTTGCCATACCGACGAATCCCCTTTTTATCGCCTAACGCATCAAGGAACGTCTGTCCGAGACAGATCCCGATGTCTTCGGTTGTATGATGGTCATCAATTTCCGTATCCCCTGTCGCGTTCACCTGCAGGTCGAACAGCCCATGACGTGTCCATAAATCGAGCATATGGTTCATGAAAGGAACCGGTGTATGGATTTCAGACTGGCCTTGTCCATCAATCTGGAGGCTCAGTTCAATTTGCGTTTCATTCGTTTTACGAGTAATAGATGATGTGCGTTCTGACATGAATCACTTTTCCTCCAGTCGAATATCAATGGCTCGAGCGTGCGCTTCAAGGCCTTCAAGTCGTGCTAGTTTACTAATCTTCCGCCCATCGTTGAACAATGCATCTGTTCCGTACGAGATGATGCTCGATTTCTTGATGAAATCATCAACACCGAGCGGGCTCGAAAATCGTGCTGTACCGTTTGTCGGCAAAACGTGGTTCGGTCCGGCAAAATAGTCACCGACAGGCTCTGAGCTGTTTTTCCCTACGAAAATCGCACCAGCGTGCTTGATCTGACCAAGTAGCTCGAAAGGCTCATGTGCAACAAGCTCCAAATGTTCTGGCGCTACCTCGTTGATGGCCTCAATTGCTTCCTCTTCCGTATTGGCCACGTAAATGACGCCGTTACTGATGATTGAAGCTTCAGCGATCGATTTACGAGGCAGGCTTTCCAACTGTCGGATCACTTCTTTCGACGTCTCTTCCGCCACTTCAATCGAAGTTGTAACAAGAATGGCACTCGCCATCTGATCGTGCTCCGCTTGAGACAACAAGTCTGCGGCTAAGTATACCGGATTCGCCGTATCATCCGCATAAATCATAATCTCACTCGGCCCCGCGATCATGTCGATGCCGACAAGACCGAACACTTCCCGTTTCGCGAGCGCGACGTAGATGTTTCCAGGTCCGACGATTTTATCGACCGGTTGTACCGTTTCGGTTCCGAATGTAAAAGCACCGACTGCTTGTGCACCGCCGATTTTATAAATTTCATGGACGCCGCCTTCGTTCGCTGCGACCAGGACGCTTGCAGGAATCGTTCCGTCTTCACGAGGCGGGGTCGCAATCGCGATCCGGCTGACGCCCGCAACACTCGCAGGGATCGTCCCCATCAAAACAGATGATGGATACTCGGCGGTTCCACCTGGGACATAGACGCCGACCGATTCGAGGGGTGTAATCTTTTGTCCGAGCACTGTACCGTCCTTTTTCGTCACCATCCACGATTCTCGCACCTGTCTTTTATGGTAATCACGGATGTTTTGCGCCGCTTCGCGTATGATGGTCACCACTTCTTCATCGAGTGAAGCGTACGCTTTTTCAATTTCAACATCCGTCACCTTCAACGATTCCAATCGGACGCCATCGAACGTTTCGGTCAATTCGACGAGTGCCGTGTCCCCTCTTTCTTTTACTTGATTGAGGATTCCGATGACGGCTTCCCTTTGATCCTCCGTTCCATGATCGAGCTGTTTCCGTAAGGTTGCATCCCTTAACTGCTGGATTTTCATCGGACAACCTCCTTTCCTTCAATCACCTTTTCCAGTCGATTCACCATCTCATCAATCCGGTTCGCTTTCACTCGATAGCTGACTGGATTCACGATGAATCTCGAGGTGATTTCCATGATTTTTTCCGTTTCAACTAATCCGTTTTCTTTTAACGTTCGGCCGGTTGAGACGATATCAACGATCCGATCTGCGAGACCGATCATCGGGGCAAGCTCGATGGACCCGTTCAGCTTGATGATTTCGACCTGTCTGCCCTGGCTTCTAAAGTAGCTCGAAGCGACGTTCGGATATTTGGATGCGATTTTTGGCGCAACGGAATCGAGTTCTGTACCCGGGAGTCCTGCTACCGCCAGGTGACAGCGCGAAATTCCGAGATCGAGCACCTCATACACATTCCGCTTTTCTTCAAGCATGACGTCCTTTCCGGCGATTCCGACATCCGCGACACCATGCTCCACATAGGTCGGCACATCCATCGGCTTCGCTAAAATGAACCGCAAATCCTCTTCTTCGATATCAATGATCAGTTTGCGGGAGTCTTCAAACTCTGGAGGAAGCGCGTAATCGGCTTCACGTAGCATTTGAACCGCTTCTTCAAAGATTCGCCCTTTCGGCATGGCGATCGTCAGCTTCGTCGATGTCATTTGCTAACTCCCTCCTCTTTTCCTAAGTAATAGGTCACATTGGAAAACTTTTCAGTGAACCCATCCAAGTTTTCAATCCCTTTAATATCCTGAAGAACAGCGGTTTCGCCCTGTCCTCTTAGTTTTTGACAAAACGCGATGGCATCCTTCCGTTGTTTTTCCGAATAGACGATGCAGTGCGTGAACGTCTTCTCTTCACGTGGATGAACCGCCTCAATCAGGTGATCCAGATGAATCCCGAATCCGGTCGCCTTCGTATCCATATCAAATTTGGAGAGTAGTGTATCGTATCGACCACCATTACTGATCGGAGATCCGAGTTCAGGTGCATATCCTTCGAAAACGACACCGGTGTAATATGTCATATGGCTGACCAGTGTCAGATCCAGAGACACGAGATCGCTCACACCATAAGCTGCCAGTCCATCACGTAATGTCTGGAGCTCCTCCAACGCTTCGTAAGCGCGTGTGGATGTGATCAGTTCCTCCGCTTGTTCCAGACCAGCCGTACCGCCTCTCAGTTGCAGGAAGTCGAGGAGCCGCTTCTGATCGATCGATGACAATGGAAGTTCTTTCACATGCTGGCGGTAGCCGACATAATTTTTCTCATATAAAAATCGCTTGAGTGTCTCCGTCCGTTGATCGGTCCCGAGAATTTCCTTGAAGAGTGCATCGACATACCCGAGGTGTCCGACTGCGACTTGGAAGTTGTTCAAGCCGACAGCTTTCAGAGTCTCGATCATCAAGGCGATCACTTCTGCATCGGCACTCGTCGTTCCGTCGCCAATCAGCTCGACTCCGAATTGTTCAAACTCAGCCGGACGACCGCCTTCCTGTTCCTGAGCACGGAAGACATGCGCTGCATACGCAATACGCATCGGAAGTGGCTCGTCTTTCAGGCTAGATGCCGCAACCCGTGCAATCGGTGCTGTCATATCGGGACGCAGGACGAGCGTTTTCCCTTCTTGGTCGAGTAGTTTGAAAAGCTGTTGATCCAGTGTGGCAGAGGCCTCTCCTACTGTGTCGTAATACTCGACGGTCGGCGTCTGCATGAAGCGGTATCCCCATTGACGAACAATGGTTTCCATCGCTGTCCGACTGATTGATTTGATTTCATAAAGATGAGGAAGCGTGTCCCGCATCCCCAATGGTTTTTCAAATACAAGCGGTTTCGACACATCGTTCACTCTCCGGTTTCTTTTTTATTTATAAAGGAAAATACTTTAGTTCGCTAATTAACTAACAAGATAAAGACTTAATAAGTAGTCTAACGCTCTTCCGAAAACTCGTCAACCAATAAATTTTAAAGTACTGTCGTTTATGTTTACCCTATTTATCCCTTCTTAATAGTCAAGATCCACATAAAAACAGTACCAATACAATAATGGAGTGATTTGGGACAAAACAGAAGGGGCAGTCCTACAAAGTCGATCCATTTTCGACTAATAGGACTGCCCCATTATTTGATTCATATTTGGTCCACAATCATTTTGAATAGTATCGATCATCTATTTGTAAAATGGTCTTTTCGAGCTCATAGTATCCTTTCATGTCATTTTTTTCTTTATCATTTAAAGGCTGTTCTTTTTCCATAATATAATCCAACCATTCCGTTTCTAATGTGTCTATGTCTTTTCCATAGGATTCTTTAATTGCTATATTTAATTGATCTACGTTATAAATCTTTTCAAATGTCTTTAGACCGTACTCCTCAATTAGATACGATACGAATGAACCCGCATGTATATAACTAAGTAATTGAAGGGCATTCTCTTCCTCACTGTCTACGTATGATCGGAAATAAGTTCCACTTAATACATTGTCCGTTAGTTTTCTAAGTGGTAGATTCCGATTAATCTCAATGCATTGTCTCATCATTCTATGTAGAGACAATTCATATCCTGGTATCGTACCTGAGCCATATTCAGACTCAACATACTCAGCAAGTCCTTCCTGAGTGAAAAAACCAGAAGATGATCCACCAAACTTCCCGTCAATGACTTCTCCGTACCCTAGTAACGAATGCGTTAATTCATGGAAAATAGGGAACTTTCCATTAACCTTACGAAGCGTGATCTGACTTACATCACCATATGACATCCCACTTTCCTCATAGAGCACAATATCAATTTGTTCTGCGGGCACATAATCTGTTTCAATTAAACCATTTATGATGATAGTCGCTTCTTTAACTTGCTCTGATACGTTGTTCAACTCTTCTTTTGATAATCCAGCTTTGTCAATTAGTCGGAATGTTATTTCAGGTGTTCCATCCTCTGATTTCACTATTACTTCTTTTGGCGAACATCCTGCTAGTACAATCATCAATCCAAGAATGCCAACCCATATTTTCTTCATTTCGTCCCCTCCCTCTAAAGATATACGGGACAACTTTATGGAAAGTTTCTCCAAATTATCATCTATTGTAGATTTATACGAGAAGTGGTTCGATACTCGGGGGAAGTGGTTCGTAACTTCTGAGAAGTGGTTCGTTTCCTTCGAGAAGTGGTTCGTTTCCGTTGAGAAGTGGGGCGATTCCCTTGAGAAGTGGTTCAATTCCTCTGAGAAGTGGTTCAATTCCTCTGAGAAGTGGTTCGATTCCTCCGAGAACCAGTATAACCTCCAAATAAAAGAGCCCCATTCTGAAGGAATCCGTTATAGATTCGCTCAGAATGAGGCTCGCCATGTATAGTGAAGCAGAAGAACCGTCCCCACGCTTCACACGCTTCCTTATTTATAAACCAAGTTCACGTATCTTTGTACGAAACGACGCACGTCTCGTTCTTGGACGATGAAATGGTACTGGCAGCGATGGGCATTTTTGAAATAGCTGAAGTCCGTTTGCAAGTATTTTTCCAACTGTCTGCGATGGATATGGACGACCAATTCGTTCTCCTGATAAGGAACCATGATCTTCAAACGGGAAATGTACGGCAGCTCCTTGAACAAGTATACGAGATTATCCAACAGCAATCGGCCGATAGTCAGCTTGGAAGCGAAGTACTCGTCATAGTCGTCAAGGAATTCTGGACTGACATGGTCGCTGTTTTCGAAACGGATTACGGCTTCTTGCCCATTCCAGTAAGCATCGCGTATGTAGTCGCTTCCTCTTAAACGGGACACAGCAGATAAAAAGAAGAAACGATCTTGCTGCTCGCTGTCTTTCTTCTGTTTCGAGACAGCTGCAGGACGAATCCATGCATCGCTGATACGGAACTCACCATTCATATAGATCATTGACATTCTCTTCTTTTGTTCCATTCTGATGACACCTCACCTTATCTATCCTATATATCGTCATTTTTCGCCATTTGTTTACGCTTGTCCATCTGTTCTTTCGTATAGATGACCTGCATCGGATTGCCACCGACGAATGAACCGGGTTCGACATCCCGATGAACGAGGGATCCTGCAGATACGATTGCCCCGTCACCAATCGTGACACCGGGCAGAATCGTACTGTTGGCTCCGATCATCACTTCATCACCAATCACTACATTACCAAGCCGATACTCTTTTATCAAATATTCATGCGTCAAAATCGTCGTGTTGTAGCCGATGATCGAGTTCCGACCGACCGAAATCTTCTCCGGAAACATGATATCGACCATGACCATCAATGCAAAAGCAGTCTGATCGCCGACCTTCATTCGGAGAAACGTCTTGTACAGCCAGTTTTTCACCGGAATGATCGGTGTATACCTCGCCAGCTGGATGACGATGAAATTCTTGAACACTTTGAAAAAAGGAACCGTCCTATAAATCTGCCAAAGCGCATTGCTTCCTTTGACAGGGTAGCGCTTGGTGTTCCGCATTATACCGTCACCTCTACCTCTAATACGTTTAGTAGGTCTGGCATTTCTTCTAACATGTAATCCGGTTGCAATCGCTCGAGCGTCTCGCGTCCTTTGATGGTCCAGGCGACAGCGCCCGTCATTGTCCCGGCATTTTTACCGGCATCGATATCATATCGGCTATCTCCGACCATGATCGCTGAGCTCACATCGGATTGCAAATTCGCCAGCGCCCGTATGATTGGCTCTGGATCCGGCTTCGCTTTTTCCACATCATCCAAGGTAACGATGGTTGTAAAGTAATCGCTCAATCCGGTGATTTCAAGTCCGAGCTCGACCGCATCGCGCATCTTTGTCGTTACGATGCCGAGCTTGAAACCTTTCTCATGTAAGGTTTTCACCGTTTCTACCACACCTTCAAAGGCATGTACGTATTCTTCATGATGGGCAAGATTGTGTTCTTTATACATTTTTACCATATCAGGAACCGATGTTTCATCTACTTCTTTAAAACTATCGACGAGAGGTTGTCCGATGAATGAGATGATGTCCTCCCTGCTGAATCGTCCAGGTTGGAAATGCTCTAATGTATGGGTAAAGGATGCGATGATCAGTTCGTTCGTGTTGATCAGCGTTCCATCCAAATCAAACAAAATTGTATCAACTTTCATAGTTGGCTTCCTTTCGATGTCTATAAGCTTTTCTTGCATCTATACGGTTCCAGACGATAGCAACGATCATCGTCAGGACGATCGCAACGACGAGCCGAATCAATAACAACGGCCAAACCGGGATGCCGAGTGGAATGAAGATCAACGTATCCTCGATGACGGCGTGACAGGATACAAGAAAGATGAATGCGAGATACAAGTCTTTCTTCTCGACGCCGTCTTCTTTTACCGCCTGCATCATAACGCCTGCTCCATACGCGAGTCCGAATACGATTCCGGCAGCGAGCGTTGTGGACGTGTTCGATTTCATGCCGAGTGAGCGGGTAATCGGCGACATCCAACGTGAAAATACCGTTAACCAGTTCAAGTCCTTCATGAGCTGGATGAAGATCATGAGCGGAATGACGATGGCTGCGAGCTGGATGATTCCGATAAACCCTTTTTCCACCCCGAGCCAGAGGATGTTCCAGAATCCTGAAACGTGCTCTTCAGACTGGGAAATCAGTCCGTACACCGCTTTTTCTGTACCGCCTTTCCAGAAGATCGAAATCATCCAGGCGGATATGAATGCAAGCCCTAAGCGTACGACAAGAACGATCCACATCTTGATGCCCGCTTTCGTGGCAACAGTGGACTCGATCAATAGGTTATGAGAAAAAGAGAGCATCACAGCGAGGATGAACACCTCTTTTACCGTCAAATCAAGGCTCAAAATCGCTCCGATTCCAGCATATAGATTCAAGAAGTTTCCGATGACGAGTGGTAACGCCGCCTCACCAGAGAGACCGATCCACTTCATAAGCGGTTCAGCCAGTTTGACAAGCCAGCCCATCACAGGTGTCTGACCTAATATCGTAACGAGAAGGGTGATAGGGAAAATGATCTTTCCAAGCTCCCAGGTCGTGTTCAGTCCAACTTTCAGACCTTTTCGCAAAGTATTCATCTCCTTCACCCCTCCTTTCGATGATTACTGATCCAAGTACCGTTTGTCCGCAAGACCTGCTTTTCTACGGTAGATCAAGATTCCGATGCTGACCACGATCAAGACGATCGAGATGACCTGCGCCATCCGAAGACTTTCCGTGAGCATCAGGCTGTCTGTCCGCAATCCTTCAATGAAATACCGACCGACAGAATAATATATGACGTACGTGAGGAACAATTCCCCGCGTCGTAAGTTTACTTTTCTCAAACCAATCAAAATCGCAAACCCGATGATGTTCCAAATGGATTCATAGAGGAACGTCGGATGATAATAGGTTCCATTGATGTACATCTGGTCAATGATCCAGTCCGGAATGAATAGCCCTTCTAAAAAGGATCGACTCACTTCGCCGCCGTGCGCTTCCTGGTTCATGAAGTTGCCCCAGCGTCCGATCGCTTGTCCGAGGATGATACTCGGTGCTGCGATATCAGCGAGCTTCCAGAACGAAAGATCTTTCACTTTTGCAAACACGTAAGCTGTCAAAAACGATCCGATGAGCGCACCGTGGATGGCGATACCGCCTTCCCAAATCTTGAAAATGTCGCCGAGATGGTCTTTGTAATAGGACCATTCAAACGCAACATAATAGATTCTCGCAAATATAATCGCAACCGGTACGGCAATCATGACGAGGTCGACGAACGTCTCCGAGTTCATCCCTAACCGTTTCGTTTCTCGGACTGCGATGTACAATCCAAGTAAAGCTCCAAATCCTATAATAATCCCATACCAGTAGATGGTCAATGGACCAAGTTCAAGCGCAACCCGATCCAATGGTTGTATTTGTGAAAGCATTTATGCTCCTCCTAAAAGTCGTCGTAATCTGGTGTGTCGATGACATGGTTTAATTTATCGGAAAATTGCTGTGCCGCGTTGACGCCCATCTTCTTAAGACGGAAGTTCATTGCTGCCACCTCGATGATGATCGCAAGGTTTCGTCCCGGTCTGACGGGAACGGTCAGTCTCGGAAGTTCACAATCGATGATCGTCATCGTTTCTTCATCCAACCCGAGTCGATCATACGTCTTTTTCGAATCCCACGTTTCGAGGTTGATCGTGAGTGCAATCTTTTTATAGTTACGGATCGCACCAGCACCGAACAGCGTCATGACGTTGATGATGCCAAGACCTCGAATTTCGAGGAGATGCTTGATAAGATCTGGTGCACTACCCACGAGGGTTTTCTCGTCTTCCTGGCGGATTTCAACGGAATCATCCGCGACAAGTCGATGTCCTCTTTTTACAAGCTCCAGCGCGGTTTCACTTTTACCGACACCACTTGATCCGGTAATGAGCACGCCGATTCCGTAAATATCGACGAGAACGCCGTGCACCGCGGTTGTTGGCGCGAGCTTACTTTCAAGGAAGTTGGTAAGTCGGCTACTGAGACGGGTTGTCGTCATCGGCGAACGGAGAATCGGAATGTTCTGCTCTTCCGCTGCTTCCGCCAGTTCAGGCGGCACTTCCCAGCCGCGCGAAATGACAATCCCCGGAGTTTCCTCCGTACACAGTTTACGGAGCCGTTCGCGACGGATACGCTGGTCGAGGCCGGTTACGAAAGACAGCTCTGTTTTTCCTAAAAGCTGTAGACGTTCTGCCGGGTAGTATGCAAAATAGCCCGCCATTTCCAGGCCGGGTCTTGAAATATCACTCGTCGTAATCGAACGGTGTATCCCTTCTTTACCGTGGACGAGTTCGAGTTCGAACTCCTCGATTAAATCTTTTATATGTATGTTCGCCATCTAGATGGTCACTCCCAAAGTCTAACGTTAATACCACACTATATTTTATCATGCTTTCATCCAATATGCCGTAACTACACTTATTTTTCCATTATCAGGCTGAAAAATATGTCCTTTGTAGGTGAAATATTTAAGATTGCGCTCAAAAAGGATAGAGGTGGACCAGAGGAGAATCTCTAGTAGAGGTGATAGATGAATGGTGCAGATTGTTAATGAACTACCAGATAAAGAGGCTTTCTTTGCGTTGTTCCAGACGACTGGTTGGGACTTGGAGTTTACAGTAGATTCCTTATTTGAAGCGATCTCCAACAGCTGGTATGTGCTTTCCGCTTATGAGGATGATGAGCTGGTCGGCTTTGGAAGAGTGGTGGCCGATGGCGTTTATCAAGCGATGATTTGTGATCTGATTGTCCTCCCAGACTACCAGGGGAAAGGAATCGGGAGTCGGATATTAGAAGAGTTGTTGCGAAAATGTGAGCAACACTCCATTCGGATGGTCGTATTGATGAGCGCAAAAGGGAAAGCTGGTTTCTACAAGAAGTTCGGTTTCATAGAAAGGGATCCGGAAGCACCCGGGATGATTTGGAGGGGGTAAATAGTATTAGGAGGATAGAATGAACCTCTTTTATCCCTCATTTTCGCTTTTTCCCAATATGGAGGACAGAATCGGCCTCTTTCTATCCCTCATTTCTGCTTTTTCCAAATATGGAGGATAGAATCGGCCTCTTTCTGTCCCTCATTTTCGCTTTTTCCCGATTTGGAGGATAGAATCGGCCTCTTTCTATCCCTCATTTTCGCTTTTTCCCGATTTGGAGGATAGAATCGACCTCGATCTATCCTTCATTTAACTTTTTCCGCTATATCTTTCGCCTCAAATACCTTCCCATAAGGAAAGAGGCTGACACAAGTCAGCCTCCTCATCTATACTTTAAGATCTTAACAACCGCAAGCTGTTCAGAATGACCAGGATCGTGCTGCCTTCGTGCCCGATGACGCCGAGTGGCAAGTCGATGACCTGGATGAAGTTCGACGCGATTAAGGATAGAATGACAATCACAGAGAATACGAGATTCTGCTTGATGATCCGTGTCATCTTTTGAGAAAGACGCAACACTTCCGGCAGATTGTTGAGCTGGTCGTTCATTAGGACGACATCGGCTGTTTCCATCGCCACGTCTGTCCCGCGTCCCATCGCAATTCCGATATCTGCTGCCGCTAACGCAGGTGCGTCATTGATTCCGTCCCCTACCATTCCGACTTGGCCGTACTCCTTTTTCAGCCGCTTGATCTGAGTTACTTTATCTTCCGGAAGGCATTCCGAAATATACGAATCAATGCCAGCTTCCTCCGCGAGAGCCTTCGCGGTCGTTTCGCTATCGCCCGTCACCATGATCGTCGACACACCCAACTGCTTCAGCTCTGCAATGACTCGCTTACTTTCCTCTCGAATCTGATCTTTAATTGCAAAAACGGCCGCGACCCCGCGCTCATCTTTTACATAGACGAGTGTCTTGCCTTGCGTCATCCAGGCTTCCGTCTGTTCTGGATAGAACGTATCATACCCTTCCCCGACGAAAGAAGGCTTACCGATCGTCCACATTTTACCGGAAAAAGTCCCGACTACACCGTTGCCCGTTATGCTTTCCATCGCTTCCGGAGAGGAAATCTGAATCGACCGCTCTTCAGCTGCATGGACGAACGCTTCAGCTAACGGATGGCTGGAGTAAGACTCGATGGACGCCACCGCCCGCACGACATCCGCTTCATCTAAATCCTCCCTCACGACGAGATCCGTTACTTCCGCTTTCCCGTGTGTGAGCGTCCCGGTTTTATCAAAAGCGATTGCATCCATTTTCGCTAACAACGTTAGATGGTTTCCACCCTTCAAGAGCACACCTTTTCGAGCTCCATTCGAAAGCGTCGATAACACGGCTGGCGCAATGGAAGCCATCACCGCACAAGGAGATGCGACAACGAGCAAAATCATCGCCCGATAAAAGGTTTCCGTCCAACTCCAACCGAGCGCATAATGCGGAACGAACATCATCAAGCCAACGACTGCCAACACGATGTTCACATATTGCCCTTCGAATCGCTCGATGAATTGCTGGGACTCGGACTTTTCGTTCTGAGCGGTCTGGACCATATCGACAATTCGCTGATACATCGTTTCATTGCTGGCGTGCGTCACACGTACGGTCACCGTTCCACTATCATTCACGGTCCCAGTGAACACCTGGTCCCCGATTTCCTTATTCACCGGAATTGATTCTCCCGTGATCGCCGATTGATCAACGGTCGTATGCCCTTTTTCAACCTTTCCGTCAGCCGGGAATTGTTCGCCTGGACGGACGAGTACGAAGTCATCGACACTCAAGTCTTCAACGTTTATTTCAACGAGTTGCTCTCCCTGGATTCGAAGAGCGGTCGAAGGCTTCATGTTCAACAAGGAAGTGATCGTCTTTTTACTCTTATTCAGTGTATAGGTCTCTAACGCACCACTCATGGAAAAAATGAAAATCAACAAAGCCCCCTCAAGCCAGTAGCCGATGATGGCCGAACCAAGTGCTGCCAAAACCATCAGGAGCTCCACGTTCAGCTTCTTCTCTTCGATCGTCTCAAGGATGCCTTCTTTCGCTTTCGCAAAACCACCAATTGCATAAGCAAAAACGTAGAAGATGACTGGTGCAACATTTATATTAATGGTCGCCAGGAACCAACCGATTAAAATCAGAACACCACTCGTCAGAGCTGCAATCATTTCCCAATGCTCACGAAATACATTCCCTATGGTTTTGTAACTGAAATTCTGTTGTTGTTCAACCTGTTTGGAATAAACCAGTTTTTCCTCCATTGGATTTTTCACCCCTCTCATAATTGAGAATGAAAACTATACTCATTACCCTTATAAAAATACAAGAGCTGCCAACATTACGTTGACAGCGGTTTTAATTCGTCTTTTAATCTATTCAGTTAAAATTAAAATGGTTCCTACAATGGAATAATTATAATTATTATACCATCCTCTATCTAAAATGAAACTAAAAAAGCTGATACTTTAGAAAAAAGTACCAGCTCTTTCAAGAATATTTACTTATCTTTTAAAGGCTTTACAATCAACGTATTGATCAGCAGTGTCAGGACCGAAATGATGATCGCTGCCAACAACGCCATACCGAAACCGGATATGACGAATGCATCCCCCATCAGCCATTGCGTCAACATGAGCGTGACGGCATTGATGACAATAAGGAACAACCCTAAGGTCATAATCGTCACCGGTAAAGTCAGTATGACGAGGATCGGTTTGACGATTACATTCATGATGGAGAGCAAGAGACTTGCAAGAATTGCTGCACCAATTCCTGATAAATAAAACGATTCACTGAAAAATCCTGAAACGACCATAAGTACGATGGTATTGACAATTAATGATATGATCCAGCCCCTCATCCTCTTCCTCCTTATCTTTTTGCGATGGAAATCGAGCCTGTTTTCGCTTCTGCTTCTATTTTGTATGTGTTCTCAGCTTCTTCATTTGCGATGAATTCCATACGTTTTTGTACGACATCTTTACTTTCCTTGTTCACCTTCACTTTATCCAGGTAACAATTCAGATTACCGATGGTCGCTTTCAGATTTCCATCGATACGCAATGAATCGGGCACGAGCAGCTCGATTTTACCTGCAACGGTTTTAAAAGAAGCCTCCCCAGGTAGAGCTTCATCCAAAATGAATGTGATGGATCCATTGAGAGTTTCTGCTTCCACCTTCTCATATTTTCCATTGAGACGGATGGCTCCGTTCAACGTTTCTAAATCGACTTTTTCCCACTCGCTGTTTTCAAGCTTGATCTTTCCGTTTGAAGTCGAAGTGGTGAGTGACTCGCCTTTTACCCGATCGAGAGAGACAGCACCGTTAGATGTTCGGATCGTCATCGATTTGGTCTTCAACGCTTCTAATGAAATTGCACCATTCGATGTGCGCAAGTGGATTTCCTCATATTGTTGTGCCGGAACATATACATCGGCATGGACCTTCATCCGGTTCTCATCGACCATCAGTTGAAGCTGACCATTTTCAGTTGTAAAATGGACGTTTTTCATGAAGTACGTCTTCGCTTCTTCAACGCTCTGGGTTCGGAACACGGATGCAGCGCACTCTACTCTGACGCTTTGCTCCTCCCACGGATGCAGCTTAATCCCGCCATTCGTGATTTGGGCCCTGATTTTACTGATGTCGACCTCATTTTCTTGAAACACATGATCGACTTCAATCGACTGTCCGAAATTGAGATCGAAATCGGACTCTTTCAGTTTGTTGACGACCCGATCAAACAAATTGGAAAAGCGACTGATGGTCGATTCGATTTTACTGGAGCTGGATTGATTTGTTTTCTGCTCCGTCTTTTGTTGTTCCGTTTTCGAATGGGTTTGATCCTGATGCCCTTGCTTTTGAGTGGCTGATGACTTCACCTCTTGCTTGATTGGTTCTGTTTTGACTTGTTGTTCTACATCGTCCGTGTTTTCACCGATCGCTTTTAAAAGGTCGATGGCTTCACTGGATGTGATTCTCCCTTCATCCAGCATCCTTAAGATCATTCTACGTTCTTCCACGAACTACTCCCCCTCGTTTATTTCTCTAATAGTACAACGATCCCTCTCACTATATTCCATATCACCAAGGTCAACGCGATGCCACCGAACAAGATGATGCAGCTGATGGAAAACACGTTGAAAAGCATCCCCATTTCAAAAAAGAGGATTGATAACATCGCTAAAGCGACGATTGGAATCAAATGAAATGTAATCGCTTTTTTTGCATGCTCCCTTACTAGGTGGTCATTCATGAAACAATAGATCATTACCGGAACTAGGAAAGGTGCAAAGATAATGCTCATATAGCCTAGTGATGAGATTACTCTACACGTTGAAGACACCTATCTCTCCTCCATTTTATGCCTGACCTGTGTGAGGCTATGTTGTTTATTTCCCTTTTCTTTATATGGTAAAGCACAACTCTTTGCGAAAATGACGACACTCCAGCCGGAGGTCCAATCCTTCTCTTTATTTCGACATAAAAAATAAAAAGCCTTCTAAGAGTAAAATTCTTAGAAGACTTTCCTTCGTTATTTATTTACGGTTTCCTTTATTTTTGCGTCCATCCGTTTACGGTCACGCTTTAAAATCGGCGCTAAATACTTTCCGGTATAAGATGCACTGTTTTCTGCAATCTGTTCAGGAGTTCCTGTCCCTACGATCGTGCCACCTTTATCTCCACCTTCTGGTCCAAGATCGATGATATGGTCGACCGCCTTGATGACATCAAGGTTGTGCTCGATGACAAGAACAGAATCGCCATTATCCACGAGACGCTGCAGAACCTTCAACAAGCGTGAAATGTCATGGACATGAAGACCAGTTGTCGGTTCATCCAGGATATAGAGCGTTTTACCTGTCGCCCGTTTATGGAGCTGCGAAGCAAGCTTGACACGCTGCGCTTCCCCACCGGAAATCGTAGTGGATGACTGACCGAGTTTGATGTAACCGAGCCCAACGTCCATCATCGTCTGCACTTTCCGTTTGATCTTAGGAATGTTCGCGAAAAATTCCACCGCTTCTTCAACCGTCATATCGAGAATATCAGCGATGTTCTTGCCTTTATATTTTACCTCGAGCGTTTCACGGTTGTAACGCTTCCCGTGGCACACTTCACAAGGAACATACACATCGGGCAAGAAGTGCATTTCGATCTTGATGATTCCGTCTCCACGGCACGCTTCACACCGCCCACCTTTTACGTTGAAGGAGAAGCGACCTTTCTTGTAACCTCTTACCTTCGCTTCATTCGTTTGAGCAAAAACGTCACGGATATCATCGAAGACACCGATGTACGTAGCCGGATTGGAACGAGGTGTACGACCGATTGGTGACTGGTCGATATCGATCACTTTGTCGATATGGTCGAGTCCTTCAATCTTCTTATGTTCACCCGGCTTTTCCTTTGCACGGTGAAGCTTCAAGGCAAGAGATTTATACAGGATTTCGTTGATGAGCGTACTTTTACCGGATCCCGAGACTCCAGTGATTCCGGTAAACACACCAAGAGGAATATCCACATTCACATTTTGCAAGTTGTTTTCCGTTGCACCCTTGATCGTCAGCTTACGGCCATCTGATTTACGACGCTCTGTCGGAAGCGGGATGAACCGTTTCCCAGACAGATATTGTCCAGTCAATGAGTTGTCATCGTCCATGATCTCTTGCGGAGAGCCTTGTGACGTAATCTGTCCACCGTGAGCCCCTGCGCCTGGTCCGATATCGATAAGATAGTCCGCAGCAAGCATCGTATCTTCATCATGCTCGACAACAATCAACGTGTTACCAAGACTGCGCATCTCTTCAAGCGTATTAATCAACCGGTCGTTATCACGCTGGTGAAGACCTATGGAAGGCTCGTCAAGAATATAGAGAACGCCAGTCAATCGAGAACCGACCTGTGTAGCCAGTCGAATACGCTGAGCTTCCCCACCAGATAGCGTTCCAGCCGAACGGCTCAACGTCAGGTAGTCAAGTCCGACATTCACTAAGAACCCGAGACGGTCGTTGATTTCACGCAGGATAAGCCTACCGATTTGCAGTTCTTTTTCCGTCAATTCAAGTTCATTGAAAAACGTTTGCGCTTCCTTTACAGACATTTTCGTAATGTGACCGATATGGTGGTCACGAATGAGTACCGCAAGCGCTTCAGGCTTCAATCGGTGTCCATCACAGCTCGGACATGCTTTTTGCGCCATATACCCTTCCATCTGCTCGCGGATATAATCAGAGCTTGTCTCATGATAACGACGCTTGATGTTGTTCACGACACCCTCGAACAGGATCTTGTTTTCACGAACTTGTCCGAAGTCGTTTTCATATCGGAAGTAGATTTTATCTTTCCCGCTGCCGTATAGGACTTTATCGAGCTGAGATTTCTGGAGCTTTTTCACCGGCGTGTCCATGTCGATGCCATAATGATCACACACACTTTTTAAAAGCTGCGGATAATATTGAGAGCTTTGCGGCTCCCATGGCGCAATCGCATGGTCACGCAAGGAGCGGTCCCAGTCCGGGATAATCAGATCCAGGTCGACTTCAAGCTTCGTACCGAGTCCATCACACGCGGAACAAGCCCCGAACGGGCTGTTGAACGAGAACAAACGTGGCTCAAGTTCACCGATGGAAAATCCGCAATACGGGCAAGCATGATGCTGACTGAACAACAGCTCTTCATCATCAATGACGTCCACGATGACTTTCCCATCTGCAATGTTCAGCGCTGTTTCAAGGGAATCGGCGAGACGTGTTTCGACGCCTTCTTTTACGACGATCCGGTCGACGACGATTTCAATCGAGTGCTTTTTGTTCTTCTCCAGCTTGATCTCTTCACTCACATCGACGATTTCGCCATCTACACGAACACGCACGTAGCCTTCTTTTTTAATATCTTCAAGCACTTTGACGTGCTCTCCTTTACGGCCAGAAACGACCGGTGCAAGGATTTGAAGCTTTGTCCGCTCAGGATACTCGATGATTCTGTCGACCATTTGCTGAACCGTCTGCGAAGTGATCGGTATGTCGTGATTCGGACAGACTGGATTTCCGATCCGCGCGAACAAAAGACGCAGGTAGTCATAGATTTCTGTCACTGTTCCGACGGTGGAACGAGGATTCTTACTCGTCGTCTTCTGGTCGATCGAAATGGCAGGCGAAAGACCTTCAATTGAATCTACGTCCGGCTTATCCATCTGACCTAAAAACTGTCGGGCATATGCAGAGAGGGACTCCACGTAACGGCGTTGCCCTTCCGCATAAATCGTATCGAATGCAAGAGAAGACTTCCCTGAACCGGACAAACCGGTCATGACGACCAGCTTGTTCCGAGGGATCGTCACATCGATGCCCTTCAGGTTATGCTCTCTCGCTCCTTTGATTGTAATGTTTTCGTTTGGCATAGGAGTCATCCTTCCGCTTTTAGCTCTAATACTAAGTCACGAAGCTCGGCCGCTCGTTCGAAGTCGAGGTCCTTGGCCGCTTCTTTCATTTCTTTTTCCATCTTCTCGATGACTTTTTCGCGTTCTTTCTTCGTCATCTTCGCAACAGGCTTCTCTTTCGTCGTACCTGCTTCATCTTCGGCATCGACCGTTGCACGGATGAGGTCCGGAATCGACTTCTGGATCGTCGTCGGTGTGATACCGTGTTCTTCGTTATAAGCAATCTGCTTCGTACGTCTACGCTCCGTCTCGTCGAGTGCAATCTGCATGGATTTCGTAATTTTATCCGCATACATGATCACGTGCCCGTTCGCATTACGCGCAGCACGCCCGATTGTCTGAATCAACGATCGTTCAGCACGTAAGAATCCTTCTTTATCCGCATCCAATATCGCGACGAGAGAGACTTCCGGAATATCGAGACCTTCTCGCAACAGGTTGATTCCGACAAGCACATCGAACACGCCTCTACGCAAGTCACGGATGATTTCGATCCGCTCAAGCGTCTTGATTTCAGAGTGCAAGTATCGGACCTTTACCCCGGTTTCATGCAGGTAATCGGTCAAGTCCTCTGACATTTTCTTCGTCAACGTGGTCACAAGGACGCGCTCTTTCTTCTTCACACGTTCTGAGATCTCATCCATCAAATCATCGATCTGTCCTTCAATCGGCCGGACATCAATCGTCGGATCAAGCAATCCTGTCGGACGGATGATCTGCTCGGTCATCTTAGGCGAATGCTCGAGCTCGTATGGACCTGGCGTTGCAGATACGTAAACCGATTGACGGATTTTCTCCTCAAACTCCTCAAATTTGAGGGGGCGGTTGTCCTTAGCAGAAGGCAAACGGAAACCGTGCTCAACCAGAACTTGTTTACGCGCTTGGTC
This sequence comes from Rossellomorea aquimaris, assembly GCA_020524245.1. GTDB lineage: Bacteria > Bacillota > Bacilli > Bacillales > Fictibacillaceae > Pseudalkalibacillus. The sequence continues at coordinate 1,024,893 of JAIVLN010000001.1, forward strand.
CCCGTTATACATGCCTCGAACCTGAGGAAGCGTGACGTGGGACTCGTCCACCATCAGCAAGAAGTCCTCAGGGAAGTAATCAATCAACGTATAAGGTGTGGATCCTGCAGGTCGGAGCGTCAAGTGTCTTGAATAGTTCTCAATTCCTGAGCAGAAGCCCATCTCCTCCATCATCTCGATGTCGTAACGGGTACGTTGCTCGAGACGTTGTGCTTCTAACAGTTTTCCGTTCTCTTTCATTTCTTTCAACGTTTCTTCGAGTTCCGCTTGTATCCGTTCAATCGCCAGCTTCATCTTTTCTGCACGCGTGACGAAGTGGGATGCAGGGAAAATCGCTACGTGTTTCCGTTCACCGAGGATTTCACCCGTCAAGGCATCCACTTCCGTAATGCGATCAATCTCATCTCCGAAAAATTCGACACGGAGACAATGCTCGTCACGGGACGCTGGGAAAATTTCAACGACATCGCCACGGACCCTGAATGTACCACGGGTGAAATTGATATCATTTCGTGCGTACTGGACATCGACCAGATCACGGAGCAGTTGATCCCGATCTTTTTCCATACCGGTCCGTAATGAAACGACGAGTTCCTTGTATTCTTCCGGATTACCTAAACCGTATATGCAAGAGACACTGGCAACGATAATGACATCATTCCGTTCAAAAAGCGCAGATGTCGCAGAGTGACGGAGTTTATCGATTTCATCGTTGATGCTCGCATCTTTTTCAATGAATGTATCGGATTGAGGGATATACGCCTCAGGTTGATAATAATCGTAGTAACTGACGAAATACTCGACCGCATTGTTCGGGAAGAGCTCTTTGAATTCACTGTACAACTGCCCTGCAAGGGTCTTGTTATGCGCGATCACAAGAGTAGGCTTGTTGACCTGCTGGATGACATTGGACATCGTGAACGTCTTACCGGTACCTGTCGCACCGAGCAAAGTCTGATGCCTCTTTCCAGCATTGATCCCATCGACTAGTTCTTTGATCGCTTTCGGCTGATCCCCTTCTGGCTGGTACTTAGACACGAGCTCGAACTTCTGATTCATACCCTAAATTCCCTCCGTTTCCTAAATCTCACTATCCAACATTATAGCACAGGAGAAGGAAAAAATAACAAGAAAAACGAACTTACATTCGCATTTTAAAATCTGGAAATTTTTCATGTAACGTTGGACCTGTTCATTACGTCTATAGAAATAGAAATAAGTTTGATTTCTTTTGAAAGGTTCCCGTTTCAAATTAAGAAGAAACGTTGCGAAAGAAAGGGCGTGTTGTTATGAAAAGTTGGTACATTGGAGCTATCTTTCTATTGTTCATATTCCTGGTCGGTTGCGGAAGTCAAATGAATGACGCGAGTTCCGGGAGCGATACAGGATCGACATCCAACGAAGAAGAGCTCTGGGACCAGTCCATAACCGGGTATATTGCTGATAAGGATGAATCTCGAATCCTTCTAATCGGTAAAATCACGAAACAACAGCTGGAGCAAATGAGTATCCAGGAACTGCTGGAAACCGCCAGCCCAGAGGCGTATTGGTTGAAAGTCGATGATCTTGAACCATTCGAGATCGGGCAAAAATTAGAAGTCTGGCCGATCGGTGGCATGATGGAGTCTTACCCTGCTCAAGGTGAGGCAGGAAAAGTAATCATTATAGAAGAGCGAAAATAAAGGAAACTTCCTGCGGGTGGTGAACGTAAAGGAGTATAAAGAAGAAATGTAGGTGATTCTCTTGTCAAAGTATTCAATTGAAGAATTTGTACGACAAACCTCCCAGGAAGATAAAGGAGAAGGCTTTTTTGAACTGGAAACGCCTCGGATTCTAGAGGTCAATTTAGACGGGACCGTCTGGGCGAAAGCCGGCTCAATGGTCACGTATCATGGGCAGATAAAGTTTGTCCGTGAAGGTATCCTGGAACACGGAATCGGTAAAATGTTCAAGAAAGCACTGACAGGTGAAGGCGCATCGCTAATGAAAGCGAATGGTTCCGGCAAGCTTTATCTCGCTGACCAAGGTAAAAAGATTTCGATTCTGCAGCTTCAAAACGATTCCATCTATGTAAATGGAAATGATCTGTTGGCATTTGAGCCGTCGATTGATTGGGACATTAAACTAATGCGCAGGATTACCGGCATGATGTCTGGCGGGCTGTTCAACGTGCATTGTCAAGGAACCGGGATGATTGCGATCACCTCCCATTACGAACCGTTGACGATCCAGGTGAAACCAGGTCGTCCTGTGTTGACCGATCCGAATGCAACCGTTGCCTGGTCAGGTTCCTTATCCCCAGACTTCCAGACGGATGTGTCGTTGAAAACGTTCTTCGGTCGCGGTAGCGGCGAATCCATCCAAATGCGCTTCGAAGGTGACGGTTTCGTCGTCGTCCAACCTTATGAAGAAGTGTACTTCCAAAACGAAAATTAAATTTTAACGTGGAAAAGCGGCCTCGAGCCGCTTTTTTTCAATTTAAATAGAGTTTTTAATGTCATTTCTGAGTCGTTTCATTCCAACTTGGGGAACTTTTCTTTGGACTTGTGGAACTTTCGATTCCACTTGTGGAACTTTCACGTCGACTTGGGGAACTTTCCCTTCCACTTGTGGAAGTCGGTACCTATTTACTACGCAATTCAGCACCACCCACACCTTCCTCGAACTTCTGGAACTCTTCTTCACAATCATGTAACATAAGTGAGGGAAACACAGCCTGAACTCAGAGGAGCTTTTTAATGGAAATTCTATATATCATACTTGGTTTTGCAGTCGGTATCCTTTCCGGCTATTTTGGAATCGGAGGCGGGTTCATCCTTACGCCGGTGCTCATGTTGGTCGGATTTGCTCCGGTCGTTGCAATCACGACAAGCCTGATGTACGCCATCGGATCGTCAGTGTCCGGTGTATGGGCGCACTTCAAGATGAACAACGTCGTTTGGAAAACGGCACTCATTCTCGGAGCTAGTGGTGTAACCGCGACCCAGTTCGCAAAGCCTTTCGTCTTATGGCTCGACCAGAACGGATATGACGAAACGATCATTCCCATCATCTATGCCGTCATCATCGGATACTTTGCTTATTCGTTATTGAAAAAGAAGGACAAAAAGAAAGCAGAACAAATGGGGAAACCAGGAATTCTGAAGACCCTTATCATTGGATTCTTCGGAGGGCTCATGTCTGCCACACTCGGTGTAGGTGGCGGTTTTGTCATGGTGCCATTTATGATTTCCTTGATGGGCTTTCAGCCAAGAAAGGCAGTGGGTACAAGCTTAGTCAGTGTCTTGATGATTGTAACAGCTGGGTTCATCTCCTACTCTGTGTCCATCGACATCAACTACATGATCGGACTCTTGTTAGTTGTAGGGGCATTATTTGGAAGCCAGGTCGGTGCGAAGTTGACATCCTTCTATTCCAATGATCAGATTCAAAAATACTTCGGCCTACTCTACATCACGACTCTTGTCGGAATTCTGTTCGAACTGTTCAACTTCAATATCGCAGGCATGATCGCACTCGGATTATATGTCGTCACATTACTCGGCAAATTTACGATTGATCTTATCCAACGAAAACAGAATGCTTCCGTGTCGTAAACAAAAAAATCCACCAGTTAGGATAAGTTGAACCTTACCTTCCTGGTGGATTTTTAATATTAGTATCTTTCTGAGATGGTCTTAGCCTGCATATGGAGCATCAAGTAATCCGGACCGCCGGCTTTTGAATCAGTCCCGGACATTTTGAACCCTCCGAAAGGCTGATAACCGACAATTGCGCCGGTACAATTACGGTTGAAATAAAGGTTCCCTACATGGAAATCGTATTTCGCTTTTTCCAGATGCTCACGGTTATCTGAAATGACCGCGCCAGTCAAACCATATTCCGTATTGTTGGCAATTTCAATTGCTTCATCAAAATCTTTGGCTTTTGTAAAGCAGACGACAGGACCGAATATCTCTTCCTGTTGCATACGAGAATGAGGGTCGAGATCCGCAAAAACGGTCGGTTCGATGAAGTATCCTACTGAATTATCACCTTTACCACCCGTGATCAGACGGCCTTCTTCTTTTCCGACCTCGAAATAACTCATTATCTTGTCGAAGGCACTTTGGTCAACGACTGGTCCCATATAGACATTTTCTTCTGATGCATTTCCTACCGTTAATTCTTCCGTCCGTTTTTTCACCATTTCGAGCAATTCATCGTACACATCCTCATGGACGACAGCACGTGAACCTGATGAACATTTTTGTCCTGAGAATCCAAAAGCGGACACGATGATTGCGTCAGCAGCTGTTTCCAAATTAGCTTGGTTATCGACGACAACAGTGTCTTTACCACCCATTTCAGCAATCACCTGTTTCAAGTGGTTCTGGCCTTCCTGGATTTCAGCAGCACGTTTTATGATCCGTGTGCCTACATCCCTTGAACCTGTAAAGGAAATAAGCGATGTTTTCGGATGATCGACCAAGTAATCACCTACTTCTCCACCACTTCCAGGGACGAAGTTCAATACACCCTTCGGTAATCCCGCTTCTTCCAACACTTCAACAAACTTTGCAGCAATGACAGGACTGTTGCTTGCAGGCTTCATCACAACCGTACTTCCGGTTACGAGTGGCGCTACTGTCGTACCTGCCATAATGGCGAATGCCAGATTCCAAGGTGGAATGACCACAGATACACCTGTAGGCGTATAAATGTAACGATTTTGTTCACCTGGACGGCTTTCAACCGGTTTCCCATCCTTCAACTGGATCATTTGGCGACCATAATATTCAAGGAAGTCGATGGCTTCAGCAGTATCAGCATCTGCTTCTTTCCACGGCTTCCCAACTTCATAAACCAGATAGGCGGAAAATTCATGTTTGCGGCGACGGATGATACTTGCTGCACGGAAAAGTAGCTCAGCTCGTGCTCTTTCATCCCATTTTCTCCAACTCTTGAAAGCTTCCGAAGCTGCCTCTACAGCTTGATCAGCGATCTTCTGATCTGCTTTAGAGACATGCCCGACAACTTGCTTTGTATCGGCCGGATTCCGGGAGACGATCTCATCTTCCGTACGGATCCTTTCACCATTGACGAGCAGATCATGTCTCTCTCCCAATTCTGCTTTCACTTTTTGTAAAGCCTCTTCAAAAGCCTTTATATTTTCTTCAATTGTAAAATCAGTAAAGGGTTCGTGCTTATAAGGTGTTACCACTATGAATTCTCCTTTCCAAGCTGAAAATTGCATTCAATCGTTTTTTTCCCTGTTGAACCGGGGTAGTAAACGAGGAATTTTTGTAAGAAAACAAACAAAAAACAACGAGCTTGATTTAATCAAGCTCGTTGTCTTGTTCAGCTATTTTTCGATAACATCTAAAGATTGAACATATTCGGTATCCATAGAACAGCATCTTCCCAATAGGTGATGACAAATAAGATGAGAATGCCCATGATCAAGAACGGCATCGTCGCCTTCACAAGCCGTTCAAACCTCACCTCTGCGATAGAGGAGACGATGAAAAGACCTGTTCCTACTGGAGGGGTCAACAATCCTATCGTCAGGTTAATACAAATAATAACGCCAAAGTGGATCGGGTCGATTTGGAAAGCTGTCAACAAGGGCATGAAGACAGGAACAAGGATGATGAGCGCAGCGATCCCATCCAAAACCGCTCCGAGCAACAATAAGAACAAATTCACTAAGAGTAAAAACACAATCGGACTATCGGACAAAGTCAGCATGGAATCTAGTATCATTTGAGGAATTTGCTCAAATGCGATCATCCAGCCGAATATGTTCGCCATAGCAATCAAAAACGTTACAGTCGCCGTACTGATTACAGTATTTACGAGAATTTGAGGGAGTTTCCGAACACCCAATTCCTTATAAAAGAAGGCTCCTACCAAATAAGCAACCACACAGGCAATAGCTGCAGATTCTGTTGCAGTGAAGGCTCCACTTAAAATTCCAAAGATGATGATGAACGGTACGAGCAACGCTGGAATGACGTTCAAACTACTCTTGAGGATTTCGCCACCTTTTGACCGTTCATGTTTTGGAAAATTGTATTTAAAACCTAGGAAAGCGATCAACGAAATAAACCCGATTCCGTACAAGATTCCCGGAATAATCCCGGCCATGAACAATCCACCGATCGAAGTTCCAGACAACGTTCCGTAGATGATGAAGATCATACTGGGTGGAATGATCGGTGCTACGATGGAAGAAGCCAAAGTCAGTGCTGAAGAAAATTCTTTCTTGTACCCTTCTCGCTCCATTTCAGGAACCATTACCTTACTCATCATTGCAGCCTGAGCGTTTGCAGACCCCAGTATAGAAGCCAAAAACATATTGGCAACGATCGTCACATAAGCCAATCCACCTCGGAAGTGTCCAAACAAAACTTTGGCGAACTTTACTAGTCGTGTTGTGATTCCTCCCCCGTTCATCAACTCTCCTGCAAGCATAAAGAGCGGGATAGCAAGTAAACCGAAGTTATCCAGTCCGGAAAACAAGCGCATCGGGGTAGAAGATAACAACACCGTATTCCCCATCGCAAAAAAATACAAAATCGTCGTCATACCTAAAACGAGCGAAATTGGGATTCCCATAAATAAGAACACGAAAAACATTAAAATCACCAAAAACGTCATTGTGCAACATCTCCTCTGACGACCTCAATCAAGTTGGCGATGAGATGAATGGTTGCAAACGTGAGCCCGATCGGAACGACTAAATACGGAATCCACATCGGGAGTAATAAGGATGTAGATTTCTGAAATGCTACGCTTGGTGATAACACCCATTGAAAACTATAGTAGATAATCAGCACGAGAAAGCTGACCATCAATACGTGTCCAATGACTGTAACCGCTTGTTTTACCTTTAACGGCAAGTAATCCATCACAATGGAAACAGCAGCCTGGGACTTATACTTCAGTCCCAGACTCCCTCCTATAAAGCTGACCCAAATCAACAGAAAAATTGAAACTTCACCCGCCCACGATAGAGGTGCATTGAACACATACCTGAACAGTACAGCTAATGTCACAATAACAGCCATCGAAAACATCAGAACAATGGATATATATTTTTCGAGCAGTGATATGCCATTGCTCAAAGCTTTCATAAGATAACCCCCTTTAGGATTGCTTAGTCACGGAAGGTGTCGATGAATTCTTGAATGAGAGGGTCTTTCTTTCCGTACTTTTCATCAAATTGCTTCTTATATGGATCAAAGAGTGAAGAATCTATTTCGTAAATCTCCATTCCTTCATCCTTAAGCGTTTGTTTGAATTCTTCCTCTTGTCCTGCTCTTGTCAAAACCGCATATTCTGCAGCAGCAGCAATCGCTTCTTGAATGATTTTCTGATCTGCTTCAGGCATTCCCTCAAACGTTTTCTTATTTACGATTGCAACTGCAGGCCAAACCATGTGGTTCGTCACTGCACCATACTTTACAACCTCAAAGTATTTGTTGGTGATGGTTGCATCCAGATCCATATCCATCCCGTCAATAACACCGGTCTGTACCGCTGAATATACTTCTGGAAGTGGTAACCCTTCGGTAGATGCACCCATTGAAGTGTAGAAATCCTGCATTGGTGGACTTGGTGTTACACGTAGTTTAAGTCCATCCATATCGCCCGGCTTTTCGATTTTCTTATCTTTAGACAGCATGACACGTTGTCCTGCGAAAAAGTAATCGAGACCGACCATTCCTTGCTCATCTAAAGTACCTAAGATTTTCTTCGCAATTTCACTGTCCCGAGCTTCATTCGCTTCCTTAAGATCTTTGAAAGCATATGGTGTGAACCAGGCTGCAAAAGATGGAGATCGAGAGCTCATATATGCTGCAGTGATGAATCCGAAATCCACTGAACCTGCAGAAATTTGCTCCACCATATCCGCTTCAGTTCCTAGCTGACTGGACGGATAGATTTCCATTTGCATCCGACCATCCGAGCGCTCGTCCAATTCCTCTGCGAATTTTTCAGCTGCTTTGTGCCACATATGACTTGGCGGTGTAATGTGAGCGAGTTTGAAATTATACGTTTTATCCGAGTCTGCGTTGGCTGGTTCTGAAGACCCCCCATCATTACTACATGCCGCGGACAAAATGACCATAAGCGCTATAACCAACAATGAAACACTTTTAACGACCTTCCTCATTTCATACCCCTCCATTTTCATTAGAGATCAAACAACCCATGTACCAATATGGTTCTTTTGTATGTATTTCTAAGGAGTATTAAGAATTCCGTGAATGATTCATCTTGCTTTCCTCTTTCGATACACCGCCCGTCGCCCAATTCTCGTTTGGAATTTCATATAGCAACACGCGGATTCTTTCAAGATCGGTACCGGTACTTCTGTGGATCGCTTCTGTCACTTCTTTGATCAGTGTCCGTTTCTGTTCCTTACTTCGACCTTCCAGGATGTGAATTTGCGCGATAGGCATTATTCATCCTCCAATCACGTGACGTCTAAGTTCAATGAACCTAATTTTTCATAACGGACTTCTACATGATCCCCACTGTTCACATCAATCGCCTCTGTAAAACCACCGACAAGAACGACCATACCAGGCTTAATGGTTTGCTCCGTCCGACTCAACATCTTAGCGAGCATCGCAACCGATCTGACAGGGTGACCGAGGACAGCTGCACCTGTTCCAGAATGGAGCATTTCTCCGTTCCGGTACATCGCCACACCCATTTCATCCCATGCAGTATGATACGGAGAAAAGGCTTGGTCTCCTAAGATGAATTTCGTGGAGGATGCATTATCCGCAATCACATCAACGAGTGTGAACGAAAAGTTTTTGTAACGGCTATCAATGACTTCAATAGCAGGGAAAATGCATTCAGTCGCCATCCAAACATCCCGTGGTGTGACATGTTCTCCTCCTAATTCCTTGTTCAATACAAAGGCGATTTCAGGTTCAACACGAGGATGGATCAGTTGGTCCATGTGAAGAACAGGTTCTGACAGCTCCATCGATTGCGTCAATCTGCCATAAATCGGCTCATCGACACCGACTGAGATCTGCTTCGCCTTACTCGTCAGCCCCATCTTCCAACCGACCATCTTGTCTCCGCGTTCTTGAGCAAAGTCTATACACATTTTTTGAATATCATAAGCATCATTCACATTCAGCGAAGGATGTTCAATGGTCACTTTATCCATATCCCTTCCTGTCCGTTGATGTTGATCGATTCTTTCCGCTAATTGTTTTAAATCCACTTCCATTCTCCTTTCTATCCAATCGGTGTTTTTCTCTTTGCCAATTCGCTTGCTACATCTAAAATCATATCTTCTTGTCCACCTACTACCCGCTGTTTCCCTAGTTCTACAAGAATGTCCCGTGAATCAATTCCGAATTGATCGGCAGCTCGGTTGGCATGTAAGAGGAAACTGGAATAAACACCTGCATAACCTAGGACAAGGCTTCCTTTCGTAATTTCCTGCGGTTTAGGGAGAATTGGTGCTACCGTTTCTTCAGCCAGATCCATCATTTTGTATAAATCGATGCCAGTATGGATCCCTAGACGATCCAATACTGCTACAAGTACCTCTGTCTGGGTATTACCAGCTCCTGCCCCTAAACAACGGACACTCCCATCGATCCATGTCGCCCCTTCTTCAATGGCTGCAATCGAATTCCCCATCGCAAGAGAAAGGTTGTTATGAGCATGGAAACCGATTTGAATGGACAATTCATTTTTCAATGTACGGATCCGTTCTCTCACTTCATGTGGTAGCATCGCACCGGCAGAGTCGACGACATAGACCGTATCCGCTCCATAACTCTCCATCAGTCTCGCTTGCTCTACAAGCTTTTCAACCGGAACCATATGTGCCATCATCAGAAATCCGACGGTCTCCATCCCTAATTCTTTTGCCAACATGATATGTTGCTTAGAAACATCTGCCTCCGTGACATGTGTCGCTACCCGAGCCATTCGCGCACCAATGTTTGCGGCTTCTTTCAATTCATGGACTGTACCAATCCCAGGTAAAAGCAGTACGCCGATTTTCGCTTGCCGGCTAACTGAAACAGCAGCTTCAATCAACTTCATTTCATCCGTACCTGATAAACCATATTGCAAGGAAGAGCCACCGATCCCATCACCATGTGAAACTTCGATGTACGGCACATTCGCTTCATCCAGCTTCTGCACCACTTCTCTCACCTGCTCCACCGTAAATTGATGACCGATTGCATGACTGCCATCCCGAAGTGCAACTTCCGTAATCGTTACCTCCCGTTGCTTCATATCAGAACTCCTTTCATGTAAAAATCATGCCTTCTGGACCATCTTGTTTTTCGCCAATTCCTCAGCTACTTTAACAGCAGACGCAGTCATGATATCCAGATTCCCAGAATACTCCGGAAGATAATCGCCCGCTCCTTCCACTTCCAGAAACACCGTCACTTTATTTCCATCAAACATCGGTTCACCGCGAAGCCTATAGCCCGGCACATATTCTTGAACCCGTCTGACCATTTCCTTGATGGATAAACTAACCTTTTCTTCATCCAACTGACCTCGGACTAAGCAATAAACGGTGTCCCGCATAATGATGGGAGGTTCAGCTGGATTCAGGATAATGATCGCTTTCCCTTTATCTGCTCCTCCAATTTGCTCAATCCCTTTCGCCGTCGTAATCGTGAACTCATCGATATTTACTCTTGTTCCTGGTCCAGCACTTTTGCTTGCAATGGTCGCAACAATTTCCGCATACTCCACATCAAACACTTGATTGACAGCATGAACGATCGGAATCGTCGCTTGTCCTCCACAAGTGATCATATTCACGTTCGGTTCATCCAAATGGGCTCCTAAATTGACCGGAGGGACGACAAAAGGTCCGATTGCTGCAGGAGTCAAATCCAGCACCTGCTTGCCAATTGATTTCAACAATTCAGCATGATGCCGATGTGCCTTCGCTGAAGTAGCATCAAACAGAATCTCTGCTAAATGTGGCTTTTCCATAAAACCTTCTATACCGTTATCGATGACTTCATAACCGAGTTCCCTTGCCTTACGCAGGCCATCAGAATTCGCATCGATTCCAACCATCGTTGTCAGTTCAAGCGTTTCTGAACGTCTGAGCTTCAACATAAGGTCTGTCCCTATGTTTCCAGAGCCTATGATTCCGACTTTCACTTTTGACACTGGATCACTTCCTTTCTAGTAAACTCGGATCAAGTGAACCGAACCGTTACCTCTCCTAGTGCATTGAACGTAGCCTTGAATTCATCCCCCGGACTAGCATCAACTGCCGCTGAAAGGGCACCGGATAAAATGACTTCACCCGCTTTGAGTGACACCCCATAATCGGATAGCTTATTCGCCAGCCAGGCCACACAGTTAGCAGGATTATCGAGTGCAGCAGCACCTGTTCCTGAGTTCACCTCTTCACCGTTTTTATAAAGATTCATCTGTATTGACGGTAGATCCACCGCGCGGACAGGCACCTTGTTTTCGCCCAATACATATAATCCGGAAGAAGCATTGTCAGCAATCGTATCGGCCAGTTTGATTTTCCAATCCGCTACACGACTGTCCACGATTTCCAGCGCTGGTACCACATAAGCGGTTGCTTCATATACATCCTCAGCTGTCACTGTCGGGCCATGTAAGTCCTTTCTCAGAACAAAAGCAATTTCCGCTTCCACTTTCGGTTGAAGGACAAGTTCGCATGTGATCTGCCCACCATTTTCGATGGCCATCGTATCAAGCAAATGCCCATAATCCGGTTCTCCCACCCCTAACAAATCTTGCATCGCTTTTGATGTGAGTCCGATTTTCTTCCCGATAATCTTCTGGCCGGATTCGGTCTTCCGTCTTACATTCATCAGCTGCACTTGATAAGCTTCATGAATATCTAGATCAGGGTACACTTCCGTTAGTGGTTTAACGCCTTTTCGGTTTCTTTCTGCCGTCACTAAATGCTCTGAGAGCTCTATTACACGTTCAGTCATCATCCGTTCCTTTCTGGTTTTATTGAACCTGTTTTTCTTAAAGAGGTTGTTCAAAAAGTCCGGTGAAAATAGCTGTCGAATTTCTTCGTTACTCGGTCTCTCCGGTCCTCACGTATTAGCCACATACGATCCGGTCCTCGAGACTGTCGTGCCTCGAACTTCTCGGCTCTTTTTATCCTCCTTTTTGAACACGTACTTACAGTTTGATCGTAATATTGGATAACTCACTATAAAATTCAAAGCTATGCATACCACCTTCTCTACCGATTCCGCTTTGCTTCATGCCTCCAAATGGCGTTCGGAGATCACGCAGATACCAGGTGTTCACCCATATGATCCCTGCCTCGATCTGGTGAGCAACTCTATGCGCACGGCGTAGATCATTCGTCCAAATCGTCGTGCCGAGACCATAATGCGTATCATTGGCTTGTTCAATCACTTCTTCTTCCGTATCAAACGGCAGTACGGTTACGACAGGTCCGAATATCTCTTCCCGGACGCAACGAGAATCCCGGGTTAACCCTGTAATAATGGTCGGATTGATGTAAAAACCTTTCTCATGACCTTCAGGGCGGTCACCTCCGGTCAATACGGTTCCGCCTTCTTCCTTCGCAAGCGCGATGTAACCGTTAACCCGGTCGTAATGTTCTTTGCTGATGACTGCACCGACTTTGGTCCCTTCAACGAACGGATCTCCCACTAGAAGATCTTTCGTTCGAGCGACAAACTTTTGTAAAAACGCCTCATAAACCGGACGTTGTACATAAATTCTCGACCCGCATAAGCATACTTCACCCTGATTCATGAAACTCGATTTCAATGTCGTGTCGATCACTTCATCCAAATCTGAATCAGCAAAAATGATATTCGGGTTCTTTCCACCAAGTTCATAGGACAATTTTTTCAGTGTAGACGCAGCAGCTTTCATGATTGCTGTACCTGTTTTTGTTTCGCCTGTAAAAGTGACCGCATCTACATCAGGGTGTTCCGTAATCGCTGCCCCAGCTGAATCTGGTCCGAATCCATGGACGAGGTTGATGACGCCATCAGGGACACCTGCATCCTTACAGATTTCTGCTAGCACAGTCGCTGTCATCGGCGTCCATTCTGCCGGTTTCATGACAGCTGTATTTCCGGCTGCTAAACATGGAGCGAGCTTCCAAGTCAACAGCAGCATCGGAAGATTCCACGGGTTGATCATCCCTACAACCCCGACAGGTCTACGAATTGAATAATGGAGAGCCGTCTGATCCTGCTGGTAAGCTTCGGTTCCCATGGAAGTCAAATAGTCTGCGAAGAAATGAAAGTTATATGCCGCCCTTGGAATGTCGACTTCAAGCGCCATTTGATACGGTTTACCGGTATCCATCGCTTCCAGGGCCGCCAATACTTCCACTCTTTCTAAAATCAGATCGCCGATTCGACGTAAAACCGCTGAACGCTCCTGGGTGGTGAAATCTTTCCATGGACCTTTCAGTGCTTTTTTTGCTGCAGCTACAGCAAGATCAACTTCTTCTTTTCCGCCTTCCGCTACCCTCCCCATCACTTCCTCTGTTGCCGGATTAATATTTTCAAAGGTTTTCATATTAATAGAATCAACGTAATTTCCGTCTATGAAATGCCTGCAATTGATCGGCTTTACTTCTTGTAAGATTTTCTCTTTTACTTGCATTTAGATTGTGCCCTCCTTCACTCTTGTCATTTGAAAAACAAATGGTGACACGATGGCCACCATTTAGTCCTCAACCTCAACGATCATCTCGATTTCAATGCTTGTATTGTTTGGAAGTTGGGCCATTCCTAAGGCGGATCTGGCATGCTTCCCGCGTTCTCCGAACACCTCTACAAGCAAATCGGATGCGCCATTCATTACTTTCGGCTGATCCGTAAAATCTTCCGTACTATTCACAAATCCCAGCAACTTCACGATTCTTTTCACTTTACTCAGGTCACCTAATTCATATTTAAGGACGCTAAGCAAATTGAGCATGGATTGTCTGGCAGCGTAATAACCTTCCTCCAAGGTGAGGTGTTTTCCGAGCTTACCGTGATACTCATCTACACCTTGACCGGATGTGAAAATCAGTTGCCCGACCCGGACGTGACTGACATAATTCCCTGCAGAAGGTCGGACCGCTTTAAGTTGAAGTCCCAGACTTTGCAGCTTCTCTTCCGGTGTCAGTACTTTCTGTTCCATTTGTCCGCCTCTTTTCATTTACATTTAAGAATTTCAAAGCGTTCCCGCCAAGGATGGCATTTCTCTGTTCATCCGATAAACTTTTCATTTCATCAATCACATTGCCGGGAGGAATTTCTCTTAACAAGAATGGATAATCCGAGCCCATCATGACACGCTCATACCCGAAACGATCGATTAAATATTGGATGTTCAAAGGATCATAGTTGAGAGAATCAAAATAGAAGTTTTTCACATAATGGCTCGGTGGATGGGTTGTGAGCCGTAGATGCGGCCATACCTTCCACCCTTGATCCAATCTCGGTAGGATATAAGGAAACGATCCTCCACCATGAGCAAAACAAATCTTCAAATTAGGGAACTTCTCAATGACTCCGCTCCAAATCAGACTTGCTGCTGCCAGAGCAGTCTCACTCGGCATTCCGACTGTATACATGAAGTTATGCCTAGGCGTACGGTCTTTGGCGAGCGTTTCCCATGGATGGATGAACAACGGAACATTCCACTCTTCTGCCATACGGAAGAATTCCTGGAATTCCGGTGCATCCAAGTTCTCACCATTTACATTCGTTCCAATTTCAATTCCATACAAATGGAGATCATTTATGCAACGCTCCATTTCTTTGATCGCTGCTGCACTGTCCTGCATCGGAACCGTACCGAGACCGATGAATCGATCCGGTCTTTGTTTCACCGTTTCAGAAATGAAATCGTTCTGGATCTGAGCCATTTCAAGTGCTGCATCCGTTGGTGCCCAATAAGAGAATGTAACTGGAATAGGTGAAAGAACTTGAATATCTACTCCTTCGCGATCCATATCTTGAATTCGCTTTTCAGGACTCCAAACTTGATCTGTAACCTCTCTGAACACTTTTCCCCCGACCATGATATTGGCACCGCATGCACATGTCTGTTTCAAGACCGGCCAACGTTCCTGTCCGTACTTTTCCATGAAATCGGGTAGGGCGTGTGGAATGACATGCGTATGAAAATCTATTCTCATTTCCACTCATCTGCTTCTTCTGGCATCATATGGCCGCACTTGTCACACTTCCTTAATTCAGGACTGCTATTGAACTGCTCAATTGCTTCTTTAACTTGCGTCTCAATGTTCGTTAATTGGACGGTCACTTTATGCATCTGGTGATCACACTCATCACAGAACCAGACAAAGTGTTCAAGTTCCCCTTCTCCTCTTTTCCTTTCGAGGACAATTCCGTAAGAATCAGCGGTACGATGTGGGGAATGAGGAACCATTGCAGGCAGCATGAAAATGTCTCCCTCACCAACGGTCACGATTTCCCTTTCTCCTTGATCATTAATGCATTCGACATAACAATTGCCCTTTACTTGATAGAAGAATTCGTCGGAAGGATCTACGTGAAAATCACGTCTTTTATTCGGTCCACCTATGAGCATCGCAATGAACTCTGAATCCTCCCAAAGGACTTTGTTATTGACCGGTGGTTTTAAAAGATCTTTATTGTCCTGGATGATTTTCATCAAGTTACCGACTCTACTATTTAAATTTGTTGTGTTTGATTTAACAGACATGATACTCCTCCTCATTTTTAAATGTAAGCGCTGTCATAATACACTGATATAACCCAATTCATTCGAAATCGACTGAGCTGTCTTCACGACACTCTGAATGATTGTCCTGCTTTCCCTACCTTGCATATAAGCAATCGGACCAACCATATTAAGTGCAGCTACAGTCTGGCCTGTATAGGACTGAATAGGGGCAGCTACGGCATACATACCGTGTTCATTCTCATTATTAGAGATTGAATATCCCTGTTTTCGGATTTGCTTCAACTCGTCCATCAACTTGTCAACACACGTAATCGTATTCGGTGCCCGCTGCAACAAGCCCATTGACAATGTCGGTTGCACGAAAGAAGGATTGAATGCTAACAGCACTTTCCCTGTACTGGTGCAATAAGCTGGTTTCTTCGCACCAACATACGTTGGCAGTGGCATGGAATCTTTTGAAGCTACTTTCAGTACAAATCGAACTTCACCAGCATCAAACATCCCAATATGAACCGTTCCGCAGTATTTCCGAATGAGATTCTCTACAATCGGGATCGCTTCACTATAAATATCCTGTTGGTACATAACATGATTACTCCACTCTAATAACTTCCACCCGAGGCGATATTTTTTACGACTATCTTGAATGAGAATGCCTTCCTGACACAATGTCCGAACCAGGTGATGCGTTGTACTTGGGTTCATATCCAGCTTCTGTGCAATTTCCAGATTTCCTAGAGCAGGCTCCTCATTCGTAAAACAATTCAAAATTTTCGTAATTTTATTGATAGACGAAATCATATATTTACTCTCCTTGTAAACATATTTAAAATCCGCTACGGTAGATTATTAGATAAATGGAGAGTATTTCCTTTTAAACTTTTAATTTTTAATCAACTGTTTTTGTGTGGCAGATGCTGTTTCTAATGCATCTTTCACCATCGGGAAATCGTACTTTCGTTTGAAACCGTCATAGAACCAGCATAATCTTCTTAGTGGATCACCAGAATAGTAACGTTCATATTGGAGAAGTCTTTGACCGAATGCTTCACCGGATAAATCCCAGGCGAGCTTGAACAATTGAACACGTTCTTCTGAGGAAACGCCTTCTCGACCTACGTAATATTTGTCGACAATCGGCTTCAGTTCCTCATGTTCAAAATCAGCACCCATCGGAGACATCAACAATCCACCCGCTCCAATCGTCTGAATGATTTCAATCGCACGAGGATAAAGCTTAGGCAACATCCCTCGGATCGTTTCGAGCGGAGCAGCAGCTGGACGCAATTCCCCTTGCGGCGTTGTCTCATATTCATACTCCGAAACTCTTAACAGTGAACGAATGACTTCAACGGATTGAATCAATTCTCCTAATTGTGTTTTTACATTCGGATAGACATCCACCCCGATTGAGTCTGCAATCTTACAAGCTACTTCCATCGCAAATGAGAGCTTTACCCAACCTCTGACGCCGGATTGATGTGCTGGCTGGATTCCGATACCGGTTTTCGGATATAACAGATTGGCAGCTTCTACATTTTGATTGATGAACACTCGATTCCATGGGACGAATACATTTTCAAATACGAGTAGTGCATCCATTTCTTCGAATCTTGAAGCTAGTGGATGATCGAACAATGAGCGTTTACCGTCTTGCGTCGGCTCGCGGCAAATGATCTTAAGTCCCGGCGTATCAATTGGCAAAGCGAAAGCCACTGCATGTTTTTCATCACCCGGCTGGAATCCTGGGAATGAATATATGATGACCTCGTCTGTTACCGGCGCTAGTGTAGCTAGCATTTTTGCTCCACTTACGACTAATCCATCTTCTTTTTCTGCCACTACCCCGAGGTGGGTGAATTCATTTTCCTGTTCATGCGATGCTTTGCTTCGATCGTTTTGAGGATTAATGATGGCATGGGTCAGGAAAACGTCATTATCACGCACATGTTTAAAATAGTTGACCATGTTCTCTCCCCATTGCGGATCATACTGATTCAAAAACCACGTATTACTCGCCATGGAAGTAACCGTAACATTCAAAAAGTCTGGCGTACGTCCCATCGTACCGAACGTCGCTCTCGACCAGACTTCAAACAAGTCACTTCTTTTTTTGAGATCTTCAAACGTCTTTGGAACCAGGAAGGAGTTATTAACCCGCTCACCCGTTTCTTCACAGACATGTGTAATGCGATCCTGATATTTTGGATCGTGCTGCATATCATACAGTTTTGCGATTTCATGAATCGGTTGGCGGAAAATCGGTTCAGAATACACATCCTCGACTTTTCGACCACCCAACCAAACTTCAGGTTTCCGTGCTTTTAATCCCTTAATGTACTGCTCGCCTGTTCTTATCCCCATCTATTCTCCTCCTTTTAAAGTTTACTTTTTCACATAGTTTTCGAGTTCTTTTGTTTGAGAGAATCTACCTTGATAAAAAACGAGTCCATCTCCATCTGTGTAACTGAAGTCTTGTACTTTACCTACATAAAGGATATGGTCTCCCCCTTCATACGCTTCCCATGGAGAACACTCAATGGTTGCTAAAGTGTCTTTAATTTTGGGTCCGAGCAATGACTCTTCCCATTGAATCTCCAGTCCTTGTTGCTCTTTACCTGCAAATTGCCAGGCAATCGCTTCTTGACCGGAAGCTAAAATATTGACGATGAATGATTGATCCTTTAACCTGTCACAAGCCTTCGCCTTTTTGTCGATTGAAACAAGCACAAGTGGTGGGTCCAGGGAAACAGAAGTAAAGGAATTGACTGTAATTCCTTGCTTAACCTTATCTTCACCCGCCCAAGTCACGACGGTTACCCCTGTTGCAAACCTACCGAAACAATTACGCAACTCGCGTATGTCCATCCAGTCACCTCCAATAAGTGAAATCTGATACAACTATATAAGGAACGACAAAATCGAACAATCGGATTATTTCACATTATGAAATTTATATCAGATTTTTCTAAAAAATCTGATTAGTTAATCTTTTTAGCGTAAAAAGAAAGCGTCTATCTCATGATGAAATAGACGCTAGCTCCATTTTTTGTTTACTTTTTTACCAATTCGTAGTGAAAAATAACTTCCGATTAGAACTCCCGCTATAGCGGTTACGATTGTCCAGAAGCTTTCAAAATTATTGAATATGACGAACATGATGATGATCGCAAGCCCGATCGCAACGAGCCGATTATAGGTCACCCGTGCAAGAAAGGGGATCAACACGATGGGCAAAATGAAAGCCCCGATTATTTCTAGCATGACAAAGCACGCCTCCCAACCACTTACCAAACTATGTATGTATGGTCATTATACTTCTTATAGAGGAAGCAATTCAATGATAAGCTCACGAGCCCGCATTGATGAGCTGCCTATTTGTGATTACACCCTACTTTCTATTGGGTGTAGATTAAATAGAAGGATTTGGAGTTTTTTAATAGAATTAGTTTCCATTCTAAAAAGGAGTTGATGCAATGATCATAAAAGAACGTAAAAAACCTGTAAAGATTCCAATGCTGGAAGCTCTGATCAGGCGTCTGCCCTCGTCTCATCCCCAGATACAGTCGATAGAAAAAGAGCTAGCGAAAAGGAAAGCAGGCTTTCGTGGTGAGCAAGCACTAGACTACTATCTTGAATACCTCCCTTCTGAAGACTACTACTTATTCCACGATGTTCGGCTCCACGATCGTATCCATTACTTCCAAATTGATACCCTCCTAGTAACCCCGTATTTCCTACTGATAGTTGGTGTGAAGAACATAGCTGGCAAGATCAGTTTTAATCAGAATCTCCCTCAAATGGTCCGCTTACTCGATGGTAGAGAAGATGGATTTCAAGACCCCTTCACTCAGGGAGAATGGCACCAAAACTCCCTTAGCCGATGGCTGTATATCAATGATTTCCCGTTTGTGCCAATTGACTATCTCGTTGTAATCAGCAATCCCACCACCATTATTGAAACATCGGAATACATTCCTAAGAAGCTCACTCACAACTCAAATCTGCTTTTTAAAATCGAAGAGCTTGCAAAGTTCTTTACAGAGCGGCATCTGACTGAAAACCAGGTAAAAAGATTATGTACAGCTCTCAATGAACAACACACGCCTCATAAACCAGATGTGATGAAGCAATTTGGTATTACCGAAGACGAGCTCCTGAGTGGTGTTTTTTGTGAAAAGTGCAAGACATTGACGATGGAGAGAACGCATGGAAGGTGGGTATGCAGGAATTGTGGGTCCATTAGCCGAACCGCCCATATCCAAGCTTTTGAAGACTATAAACTCCTGATGAATGATACAATCTCCAATCGTGAGTTGAGAGAGTTTTTGAAGCTTTCATCTAGTAAAATAGCGAGAGATTTATTGAAATCCATGCTGAATGAATCAAACGGAAACACAAAAGGTAGGAGATACCACATACCATATTAGTAAAAGTTAGAATAATTATCAGTTTCGGTAGAATTAATTTAATTTTAGTTAGAATTAAATTAAGTTTGGGTAGAATTATTTAGAAATTGGGCAGAATAAATTGAACTTTAGGTAGAATGATCAATAGCCCTCCTTCTTTAAACCTCCCTATAACGAAAAAAACCGCCCTACTGGACGGTTTTAAACACTTAAATTTTATCCAACGACTTTCCTGCGTTTCGCTTTTTCAGGTTGGGCGAAGAGCAACCCGAGTTCGTGGTGCTCGTTTTCATAGAGGGAGCGTTGCACGAAGCGGATGTCGTCATTCGCATTCAGCACTTCCATTTTACAAAACTGGGCATTGCTCTGGACCGCTCCATAGAAGTCCTCCACTCGCTCCATCTTGCGGCCGTTCACCTTCACGATCCGCTCCCCAATTGAGACGTTCATTTTAGATGCCGGTGAACCTGGGATGATCCCTAGCACACGCAACCCTTCATTCAAAGCACTGAAATAAGGAGCGCGCTCCACCTCCAGCTTTCGATAGAACAGGATCAGCGCATTACGCCCAACGAATGCGAGCGCAACCACTACAACAGCGAATTGCTCTAGCTCGAACCATACCAATGTAATGGCGCTGGCGAGCAAGATCACACCGAGCCACATGAACCGTAATCCGATGTTTTTCACGACAGGCTCTGGCATGGACTGGGAAACAACGTGGTGGAAACCGATTGCGAATGGCACCAACGCCAGTCCAACGCTCGCTTCTCCAAGCTGCAGCAATGGAAACCAGCTGTTCGTCGCAATCGCGCCACCCGGAACGAGTACGAACAACGGCACGAGCCAAATGCGGCTGATGACATGAGCTCCGATACCTTTGCCTCTTTTACCACGTAAAAGAATCGGTGAGGTGTTTTGCGCACCGACGGACATCAGAAGGATGCCTTCCGCTACGACAAGTGCTGCCACCAATAACGCGATCATACCGAGCGAAGCTCCCTGCAAATCGGTAAGCCATCCATCAATCAATGCGACACCCGTCGTGAATTCCGGTAAATAAGCTGCTGCCAAAAAGGTCAATAAACCAGCGAACACTGGATGGAATAAGTTTTTCCGCAAAGTAAGCCCTAACAATATGTAAAACGCAGACATGACCGCAATAACACCGAACGGCAAAAGCAGTCCTGCAAATACACTCAATAAGGAAAAGATGAGTCCAATCAAAAGCCCCGGGAAGATCCCTTTTACAAAGTCATCCATCGCGTCGTATACACGGATGTGAAAATCACTCCGTTCACGTTTGACCCGGACGACAGCATGAAATCCGATCAACAGTAAGATCACGTAAAAGAGCGGATTGAGAAAGAACCAACCCATTCCTTTTAAGATGTCCCAAACGATTTCCTGCATAATCCTTCCCCCAGACTATTCTTTCTGTTTTTCTTCCAAAAGACGATCAAGCTTATTGTTCAGCTCTCGCATCTGTTTCTGCCTTCCGACCATATATTTTACCACGAAAACAATACCTGCAATCGTACCGATTAATACTATAAAAGCGAACAGCTGATACAACAGATCTCCAATGTTCATTAATGCTCCTCCTAAACCATTCGTTCCGTATACAAAAATAAAATCCGTAGAAGGGTCATCTTCTACGGATATATTCGACAGATGCACGGTTCATCCTGCTTTTTTACTTATTGAAAAGCACTTCAACCGCTGTTTTTAGCTGTTGGTCGTTTTTGCCGCTATCAATCTTTTCAAGCAGCTTTTTCTCCATCAAGGAGGCTGTTTCTTCATTCACTTTTCCCGTTGCCGGTAAACCATTCGCATTTTGGAATGCTCGGACTGCTGTTTCGGTCTTTTCGTCAAAGTAACCGTCGTCGCGTCCCGGGTTGAAGCCAAGTCCTTTCAGGATCGTCTGGACGTTCTTCACCTGCTCCCCGTTCATGTCGAAACTGAGCTCTTTATCCTCAAGCGAGATCGGATTTGCGCGATAGAAGTCCGGCTGCTGAACTTCGACGGTTGGCTTGACGCCTTTTTTATGAATCCAGTTGCCATCTGGTGTCAGCCATTTGTACATCGTCAGCTTGATGTTACTCCCATCATCCATTTCAACTGCTTGCTGGACGGTCCCTTTTCCGAAGGATTGCTCACCGACAACCTCGTATCCGCCCGCTTCTTTTAACGCGGCCGCTAAAATTTCAGATGCCGATGCACTTCCACGATCGATCAACGCCACGATTGGATAGTCCTTCTTACTCTTCAATTCTGAGAAGAAACGCTGTTTGTCGCCTGCTCTCGACTCGATTTGGACAATTGGCTCATCGTTTGTGATGAACAGCTTGGAAATATCCTGAACGGCATTCAGATAGCCACCTGGGTTACCACGGACATCGATGACAAGTCCATCCATTCCTTTTTTCTCTAAAGCCTTCAGCTGTTTTTCAAAGTCTGCAGCCGTATCTTCCGAGAACGACGTAATCTTCAAGTGACCGACTTTCTTACCGTTTTCTTCAATGACCTCCGAGTAGACGGTTTCAATCGGAATTTCATCGCGCTTCACTTCAACCGTCAGCGGATTGGTGACGCCCGCCCGTTTCACTTCGAGCTTGACGGTCGTTCCTTTTTTACCACGAATCTTCAAGACTGCTTCGTAAAGATCCAGACCTTTCGTACTCTTTCCATCAATTGAGATGATCTGGTCATGCGGCTTCAAGCCCGCCTTTTCCGCTGGGGAATCCTCGAACGGCGCCACAATCGTCACGAAACCGTCCATCATCGTCACTTCCGCACCGATTCCCTCGAAAGAAGATTCGAGTGTGTCGTTGAACTGTTTGGCGGTCTCCTCATCCATATAGACGGAATACGGGTCGTCAAGCGTGTTCACCATCCCTTGGATGGCGCCCTCCAAGAGCTTTTGCTTATCCACGTCTTCTACATATTTGTCCAGAATGAGTTCATAAGTCTGTTCGATTTTATCAAACTCTTCTTCTGTCGCTGAACTTCCGACATTCAAGTTCGTCCCGTTTTCCTTTGCCTTTTCCAGTAAGGAAGGCGTGCGGTCGTTATCCGAAAACAGTGTCATGCCGGCATATGTACCACCAGCTCCGACAGCTAAAGAACCGGCAGCGATTAACGCAACCACTTTTCCTTTCAAATCCATCTCTATCACCTCATCGTGTTTGCAGGAAAAGGCATCACACCTACAAGATGCGATGCCTTCTCACATGAGTAAGGTCCCCCTTAAGTCCGTGCCGCTCGCTTACTCACTATACTATATGAACAGCTTGTTTACTTTATGAGTCATGATCATCCATTGAAAATTCACACTATAATTTCTCCTTTTAGCTTACTACAGAAAGACTGCTGAAACAACAATTCTCCCTTCATTTCCTCCAGTTTTTATCCAATTGAAAAATAATCGCTTCAGTAAAACTAAACGCTTTTTCATGCATATTTACAGACTGGTGAGAGAGATACTAAACCGAAATGATAGTGAAAAACATGGAGGTAATGACGTGCTGAACAACCTAAAAAATCACAAGAAACATATTTTCGTTGCTTTTAGTTTCGTACTCGCTTTCACGCTTCTGATCGCAGCTTGTGCACCAGGCGGTGGTGATGGAGGAGGAGCTGGTGGAGAACAGAAAATCCGTGTGAACATCAACACCGAACCGTTTTCATTGAATCCTGGTCTAGCGAATGACACAACTTCAGGTGGCGTTTTACTGCAAACATTTGAAGGTTTGACGCGTATCGGTAAGGATGGCGAGCCTGAAAACGCGATGGCTGAAGAGATTGAGAAATCTGAGGACTTGAAGAAGTATACGTTCACGATCCGTGACGCAACATGGTCTAACGGGGACAAAGTGACTGCTCAGGATTTCGAGTACGCATGGAAATGGGCACTCGATCCGAAGAACGAAGCACAGTATGCTTATCAATTGTACTATTTGAAAAATGGTGAGTCCGCGAATATGGGTAAAGCGTCTGTCGACGAAGTCGGTGTAAAAGCGGTGGATGAGAAGACGTTAGAAGTGACGCTCGAAAATCCGACGCCATATTTCTTAGAGCTGACCGCGTTCTACACGTACTTCCCGGTCAACAGCAAAATCGCAAAGGAAAATCCGAACTGGTACACAGATGCAGGTGACAACTACACGTCCAATGGTCCGTTCGTCATGACGACGTGGGAACACAACGACAAGATTATTTTGGAGAAAAACGCAGACTACTGGGATAACGAGACTGTGAATCTTAATCAGATCGAGATGATCATGGTCAACGATCCGAACACAGAGCTCAGCATGTTCGATAACGGTGAGCTCGACTGGGCTGGATCTCCGATGGGAACGTTGCCGACTGAAGCGATTCCGTCTTTGAAAAAGGAAGACCGTTTGAACATCGAACCGATTGCAGGGACGTACTGGTACAAGTTCAATACAGAGAAAAAGCCGTTCAACAACGTAAACATCCGTAAAGCCTTCGCTTATTCGATCAACCGTGATGCCATCGTCAACAACATCACGAAAGGTGGGGAAATCCCAGGAATGGCTGCTGTCCCTCCAACCATGATCAAGGAAAATGAAAAAGGCTATTTTGAAGACAACAATGTGGACGAAGCGAAGAAACTGCTTGAAAAAGGCTTGAAAGAAGAAGGCTATGGAAGTGTTACAGACCTACCGCCTATTACACTTTCCTATAACACATCCGAATCCCATGCAAAGATTGCACAAGCGATCCAGGACATGTGGAAAAAGAACCTTGGTGTCGACGTAAAACTCAGTAATGCAGAGTGGAAAGTGTACATCGACAAGTTGCATAACGGGAACTATCAGATCGGACGTATGGGGTGGCTTGGAGACTATAACGATCCCGTCAACTTCCTCGAACTCTATAAAGAAAAAGGCGGAAACAACGATACCCGCTGGCACAATGAAGAATTCGCTTCATTGCTAGAGCAATCCGCAACTGAAACTGATGAAAAAGCGCGCATGAAATTGTTGAAGCAAGCAGAAGAAATCCTGATGGATGACATGCCGATCGCACCGATCTACTTCTACACGAACACATGGGTGCAAAACGAAAACCTGCAAGACGTCGTCCTCTCCGGACTCGGAGACGCCCAATTCAAATGGGCTTCGCTGAAATAACCGTAGTACCAAATAACTGCAGTGCCAGGTACTGATTTAAACCCCTTGCTGGACAAGGGTTCAGAAATAGTGCCAGGTACCGTTCAGGAACCCTTGCCCTACAAGGGTTCCGAATCGGTACCTGGCACCTCCATAAAATTAAGGAGGTGGTTCCGTTGTTCATTTACATTTTGAAACGCCTTTTTTTCATGATTATTTCACTTCTCGTCATCGTGACCGCAACGTTCGGCTTGATGCGGGCAGCGCCTGGTGGTCCGTTTACCGGTGAAAAAGAACTGCCGCCTGCGATCCAGGCGAACTTGAATGCGTTCTACGGGCTAGACCAACCATGGTATAAACAATATTTCGACTACCTCGTCTCCATCGCCCAATGGGATTTCGGTCCATCATTCACTTATAAGGGACAGACCGTGAACGATCTCATCAACAACGGTTTTCCGGTCTCTTTTTATCTAGGAATGGAAGCGATACTTGTCGCGGTTGCAGTTGGAATTCTTCTCGGAACGATCGCTGCACTGAAACATAATGAATGGCAGGACTACGGGGCAATGATTATCGCTGTACTCGGCATCTCGGTCCCTTCCTTCATTATCGCCTCGGTGTTCCAATACTTTCTCGCAATGAAGCTCGGACTTTTCCCAGTCGCACGTTGGGATTCGTTCATGCATTCCGTTTTACCGGCACTCGCGCTCGCTACTACACCGATGGCATTCATCGCCCGACTCACCCGTTCGAGCATGCTCGAAGTGCTCAGTAACGACTACATCCGGACAGCCAAATCAAAAGGGCTCAGCAAAAACGTCATCATCTTGCGCCATACAATCCGGAACGCTTTGCTCCCGGTCGTTTCCTACATGGGACCACTCATTTCCGCCATCCTGACCGGAAGCTTCATCATTGAGAAAATCTTCGGTATACCTGGTCTCGGTATGCACTTCGTCACGAGCATCACCAACCGGGACTACACGACCATCATGGGTGTGACCGTGTTTTTCAGTATCTTATTACTCGTATCCATTCTCCTTGTCGATATCGCATACGGATTAATTGACCCACGTATCCAAATCGCCGGGAAGAAAGGAGACTAACCTATATGTCTAAACAACATATAAACATAGATGATATACCGATTGAATCTCTTGAACTCGTGGATGTAAGGGCCGATGACGCCGAGAAAATCACCCGTCCAAGCCTCTCCTTTTGGAAAGATGTATGGATGCGTTTCCGTAAAAACAAGCTTGCTCTTTCAGGAGTCGTATTGCTGATCCTTCTATTGTTCATGGCCATCTTCGGACCGATGATGACCCCATACAATTACTATGAAAACAACCTGGAAGCTGTTAACGAAGCACCCAGTGCGGAGCATTGGTTCGGGACTGACAACCTCGGTCGTGACTTGTTCACCCGCGTTTGGGAAGGGGCTCGTATTTCCCTCTTTATCGGGTTCTCTGCGGCAGTCATCGACTTGTTCATCGGTGTAATCTGGGGAGGAATCGCCGGGTTCAGAGGCGGTCGACTCGATGAAATCATGATGCGGGCAGCCGACATCCTATGGGCAGTCCCTTACTTACTACTCGTCATCCTCCTGATGGTCGTCTTGGAACCAGGACTGACGACGATGATCATTGCGATGACCATCACTGGTTGGATCAACATGGCCCGTATCGTCCGTGGGCAGGTTTTACAATTGAAAAACCAGGAATTCGTGCTCGCTTCCCAAACGTTAGGGGCGAAAACGAACCGGATCATGAACAAACATCTCATCCCAAACACGATGGGACCGATCCTTATCACGATGACACTGACGATTCCGAATGCGATTTTCACAGAGGCATTCTTAAGCTACTTAGGTCTCGGAGTACCCGCACCGCTTGCCAGCTGGGGAACGATGGCGAGCGAAGGTCTCCCAGCGATGCGCTACTTCCCTTGGAGACTCTTCTTCCCGGCGACGTTCATCAGTTTGACGATCTTCG
The DNA here is from genome assembly GCA_020524245.1 of Rossellomorea aquimaris. Classification (GTDB taxonomy): domain Bacteria; phylum Bacillota; class Bacilli; order Bacillales; family Fictibacillaceae; genus Pseudalkalibacillus. Next base: position 1,052,148 of record JAIVLN010000001.1, read on the forward strand.
CCTTCAACGTCATTGGTGACGGATTACGAGACGCCCTCGATCCGAAACTACGAAAATAAAATTTAAAGGCGAAAGTGGCCTGCTAGTCTCGATGGTCACTGGAAGTCCTATGAGGAGGCTGTTGCCGCCGCAAGAGGACTGAAGTGATCCAAGAGACTGGTCACTGGAGCTAGACATCACATCTTCGAAATAGCTGAAAGGAGTGAAATCCGTGGACAAAGTTTTAGAAGTGAAAGATTTAGAAGTCTCCTTTTTTACCCATGCTGGTGAGGTAAAAGCTGTACGTGGCGTCAACTTCGAAGTCCGTAAAGGAGAAACGCTCGCCATCGTAGGAGAATCTGGATCCGGTAAAAGCGTCACCACCCAGTCCATCATGAAGTTGATTCCGATGCCACCCGGCAAATTTGTCGGAGGCTCAATCCTCTTCGAAGGCCAAGATCTCGTCCATAAATCCGACCGCGAGATGGAATCCATCCGTGGAAAAGAAATCGGGATGATCTTCCAGGATCCAATGACCTCATTAAATCCAACGATGAAAGTAGGACGGCAAATCGTAGAAGGGTTGATGAAGCACGAAAAGATCTCTCAATCTGATGCGAAGAAACGAGCGATCGAACTGCTCGATAAAGTTGGAATCCCGATGCCAGATAAACGCGCGAACCAATATCCGCACGAATTTTCAGGCGGGATGCGCCAGCGTGCAATGATTGCAATTGCGCTAGCGACAAAACCGAAGCTCCTAATTGCGGACGAACCGACGACCGCACTGGACGTGACAATTCAAGCTCAAATACTAGAGCTAATGAATGAATTACAAGAAGAATTCGGTACTTCGATCATCTTCATCACCCATGACCTCGGAGTCGTTGCGAACGTTGCTGATCGCGTCGCTGTCATGTACGCCGGACAGATCATCGAAACGGGTACTGTGGACGAAATCTTTTACAATCCAAAGCATCCTTACACATGGGGACTACTCTCCTCCATGCCGGATCTTACGAACGAAGAGGAAGAATTGACGGCCATTCCAGGCTCACCTCCCGATCTCGTCAATCCGCCGAAAGGAGATGCATTCGCACTCCGTAGCGCGTATGCGATGAAAATCGATTTCGAATACGAGCCGCCGATGTTCCAAGTATCAGACACCCATTTTGCAAAAACGTGGCTTCTTCATAGAGATGCACCGAAAGTAGAACCACCGCCAATCGTCCAAAAACGGATTCAATACTTCCGAGAAAAGAAACAAGGAAAAGGTGAACCGAATGGCAGCCGATAGAGAAAAGATCGTTCAAGTGAAAAACCTGTCCAAGCATTTCAATACCGGCCGCGGGAACGTTGTCAAAGCCGTCGATAGCGTCAGCTTCGACATCTATAAAGGCGAAACATTCGGTCTCGTCGGTGAATCCGGATCCGGCAAATCGACAACCGGTCGCACAATCATCAGGCTTTACGAAGCATCCGGCGGTGAAGTGATTTTTAACGGAGAAAACGTACACGGGAAAAAGAATACGAAAGAAATGCTCAAGTTCAACCGGAAGATGCAGATGATTTTCCAGGATCCGTACGCTTCCCTCAACCCGCGTATGACGGTAGCGGACATCATCGCTGAAGGCATCGACATCCATAAGCTCGCGAAAAACAAGTCGGAACGGATGGAAAAAGTGTATGAACTGCTCGTAACAGTTGGCTTGAACCGCGAGCATGCCAACCGCTATCCGCATGAATTCAGTGGCGGGCAGCGACAGAGAATCGGTATTGCACGTGCTTTAGCAGTCGATCCGGAATTCATCATCGCGGACGAACCAATTTCCGCACTGGACGTCTCGATCCAAGCGCAAGTCGTTAATCTAATGAGAAAGCTACAAAAGGAAAAGGGTCTCACCTATTTGTTCATCGCCCACGACCTTTCCATGGTCAAATACATCAGCGATCGAATCGGTGTCATGTACAACGGACGGCTTGTAGAACTTGCTGAAAGTGATGAGCTATACCGTAATCCAATGCATCCTTACACGCAATCTCTCTTGACCGCCATTCCTCGACCAGACCCGGATTACGAACGGGATCGGAAACGAACGCACTATGACCCGAAAAAGTCGAACCCACATGATGAAGAAGTGGAGTTCCGTGAAGTTACACCAGGACATTGGGTCGCATTTACGGAAGAACAATACAACCGTTTTGTACAAAGGAAAGACCAATAAAAAACAACCTCCGCAAATGGAGGTTGTTTTTGTGATCTTTATTTTAGAAGAATTGTCTCGGGTTGATTGCGTTCGACTTGCTTGAGTTCCATTGTCCTTTATGGATTTCAAAGTGCAAGTGCTGACCAGTTGATCTTCCTGTATTCCCCATAATCCCAATTTGTTGTCCTTTTTCTACTGATGCACCATTTCCAACGTGACGATCTCTTAGGTGAGCGTATACCGTTGTGTATGTTTGTCCATTGAGATAGTGGGCAATAAAGACAACATTACCATAGCTGCTTGAGTAGTAAGACTTGATGACCGTTCCTGCAGCAGATGCTACGACCGGAACTGTCCCACTACGTGCGATGTCAATACCAGCGTGCATGCTTCCCCAACGTGGGCCGAAACCAGAAGTGAATGCCCCAGCGGACGGTTTGATGAACATGCCGCCTGTTACAGCTGGTGCAGAAGCTGAGCTACCACTATTGTTTTGCTTCGCACGTGCTGCCGCTTCTTGACGACGTTTTTCCGCTTCAAAAGCTGCTTGCTGTTTTGCAAGAAGGTCGCCTTCGTCTTCAATCTTAGCAAGTTCAGCATGCATATGTTCTTCTTCTTCTTTCAAGTCACCAAGCAATGCATTTTTACGTTCTACTTTTTGATTCAAGCTTGCTTTCAAGCTTTCCAATTCTTTCATTTGTGTGTTCAATGTTTCAAGCTCTTTTTCGACTTTCGCTTTCGCTTCTTCCAAAGCAATCTTATCGGTTTTATGTGCTTCCAGGATCTCTTTATCTTGCGCAGCGATCTGGTTCAGTGCGAAGACACGATCCAAGAAATCACCGAAGCTGCTTGATCCGAGTAACACTTCTATGTATTGGACGGATCCACCGTTTTCATACATAGCCTTGACACGGTCCTTCAACATTTTGTCTCGTTCAGCGATACGTTTTTCAATCACGACGATTTCGGCTTTCAAGCGCTCGATATCTTCTTTTGTCTTTTTGATTTCTTTTACTTTCTTGTCAATCTGGTTTTCTGTTTCAGAAACCTGGTGGTCGAGTTTCTTGATTTCTGCATTCAGAAGTTCTTGGTCATGCTTGATCTTTTCAAGCTCTGATTTTACTTTATCCCGTTCTGCTTTATTCGCTTCGCGTTTTTCTTTTACATCATTAATTTTGTCTTTTAGTGATTCAGCTGATGCATCGTTGCTTACCCCTGGAAAACTTCCGAGTATAAGGGCAAGCGATGCAACGGCAACTATTATTTTCTTTTTCAACCCTACATCCCCCATTCGGTTCTTCTTTTTTAATATGTAGGTCCAGAAAGCCAAGGCGGGCTTTGCTGGACATTTCTCTCAATGGATCAATTTACCTATTAAACTTTCAGGAACTTGCGGACAGATGTCAAGCTGCCCCAAACACCGATGAATGCTCCAATGACAACGAGCAATCCGGCAAGCTGGAACATGAGTGGATAAACCGGTAATAGCTGAATGAAAATCGTCTTCAGATTCATGCTTACCGCTTCATACACGAATTGGTAACCGAGAATCAACAATCCAATCGGAACGAGGGATCCTAATACCCCAAGGAGTAACCCTTCCACAAAGAAAGGTCCTCGGATGAAGGAGTTCGTCGCTCCTACCAGTTTCATAATTTCAATCTCTTTACCTCTTGTTACAATCGTGATTTTGATTGTGTTAGCAATCAAAAACATTGCCGTGAAGAGGAGACCTACGATTAAGATGAGCCCGATATTACGAGCAGCATCTGTAACTTTAAAGAGCTTTTCAACAGTACCTTTTCCATATTCGACCTTCGTTACACTCTTCATGCCCTCAATCTTCTCAGCGACAACTGGTGTATCTTGAGGTTTTTCCGTTTTAACGGAGAATGCATCCGGAAGAGGGTTTTCGCTTTTCAGTGATTCGAAGACTTTTCCTTCATCACCTAAGCTATTGATTAAATCTTTCAGCCCTTCATCCTTCGGTACGAATTGGACATTGCTTACGCGATCGATACTGCCAAGCTTTTCTTCGATTTGTGCGTATTTATCTTCTTTTACTGTCTTGTCCAGGTACACTCTGATTTCAACATCGTCTTCAATCTGTGAAGCAATCGCGTTGATATTCAGAAGAAGCACCAGGAATACACCGACGAGCAAGAGTGTAACCGTTACTGCACTGACGGATGCGAAGGACATCCATCCGTTACGGCCAAGGTTCTTGAATCCTTCTTTAATATGACGAGATTGGGTTCGTATGATCCTCATACCCGTAGACACCTCTCTTCTCGTCACGTACGATTCGTCCACCTTCAATGGCGATTACACGCTTTTTAATTGTGTTTACAATCTCTTTATTGTGGGTAGCCATAACTACAGTGGTCCCACGATTCGAGATTTCTTCAAAAACTTCCATAATGCCCCAAGCTGTTTCCGGATCCAGGTTACCGGTAGGCTCGTCTGCAATCACCACAGCTGGCTTGTTGACGATGGAGCGCGCGATGGAAACACGCTGCTGCTCTCCTCCGGACAGTTCATCCGGAAGAAACCGCGCTTTGTTCTTGAGACCTACGAGCTCAAGCGTTTCCATGACTTGTCTCCTCACAACTTTTGGAGACTCCTCGATAACCTCGAGAGCAAACGCGACATTTTCATATACAGATAGCTTCGGTAAAAGCTTAAAGTCCTGGAAGACGACTCCGATCTGGCGTCTCAAGTAAGGAATTTGACGTTCCTTCACTTTCGTTAAACTTTTCCCATTTATAATAATATTGCCTTTCGTCGGCTTTTCCTGACGGTACATACACTTAATGAAAGTTGACTTCCCCGCACCACTCGGACCGACTACATAGACAAAGTCACCCTTATCAATATGGACGTCTATCCCGTTCAGTGCCATTACACCATTGGGGTAAGTTTTCCATACATCGATCATTTCGATCAAACTTCATCACACCCTATGTAGTTTCTTTTGCTGTCAAATCTTAGTAGTGTTCTATCTCTCTAATCTGTTTATCTATTTCAAAGTATTCTAGTATAAATAGTTAGCTTTAATTTGCACAATTAATTATAACATCTCGTTTCGTCAAAAAAACCCAAAATCATATTACATTTCTGTTTCAAAATATGACGAAGCGAGTGATGGACTGAGATCTTGCACTTAATATTATTCGACAATCTTTTTGCTTTGTTGTACCTTTCTACAATACTTCATTAAATCCTGCAAAGAAATAGTCAAGAAGTACAAAATTTTCTAAGAACGGTAAACAGATCTTACTATAGTACGATTGAGTCTATTGGTAAGATTAGTATGGGTAGGATGTCATTGGAAAAGGACAACCGCTACTTTTGTTTCACTTTTTATATCGGAAGCGAGTTTGTTTTCTTTTAGCAGCGATTTTTCGACACGGAATTCTTACGGAAGATGTTCGAGTCCTCTTGGAATGTTATCGTAGGAAATGAAAGCAGTGGAAAACACTTATCCTCTGGCATCATATTTGTTCGGATAAGCGTATGGGGGGTTTTCTTCAGGGCGGAACGGAACCTTGTCCATCTCAAAAGTCCCTCGATACCGGAACACTGTGCCGAGGAAAGCATTGTTGACGGTAATATTCCCATCATAATGGTCAGCCGTGTCATCGTACTCCTAATGGACGATCCCTTTTACCATGAGGTTAGATGGAACAGAAAAGCGTTTGTTTCCTACATATAAGTACTGATTGGAAGTACTTAAGATGAGTCCACCTGCCTCGAGGAATGTTTCTCCCTCTTTCCGGAAAAATCAGATGGCGGTCGGTACCGAATTTCTTTACGGGTTGAACGACCCATGAAGGTCCGGAGATTTCCTCCATCACACCTTTGCAGAAAATCGCCTTGTGATCTTCCGTTGACATGCTGAACTTCTCCTGAATTTTCGGATGAAGCTTTTTGAAATCCGATCCTAACGCGTTTTCGTAAAAAGATGGCATCTCCACTCGTCCTCTCTCTTCTATAGAAATCGACTTTTCATATCTGGTGTCGGTATCATACACTCTTTCCTTTTTCCGAACCACTTGTAACGGTTTCGTGCAATAAATTTATAGATCGAGTCTCGGAGCGGCTTTGGAATGAGGAGCAAGATCTGCGCCAACTTCCATGGTCCCTTCAAGTTGCGGCAAACCCTTAAAGCAGCGCTCGAGTGTAGATAAGCTTTGCCATTTCGGATGAGCACGAACGACTCCAACGTGTTTGGAAGATCGTGTTTTCGTACGTAACCTTGTCCGACTTCACTCTGCAGTGGTGCGAATTTGTAATGCCCAGCCGGATCCCGTTTGATGATGAATTGAACCGCGCCGTTACACAAATTGCACTCCCCATCAAACAACAGAATATCATTCATATCAGCCACCCCTTTCTCTCCATTTATTATATCACCCGACAATCTGAGCTCCGAGCGAGAGGAATTGCATCAATATACGAAAAAAGCCCCCGAAGTGGGAGCTTTCCTTTATTGTTATTGACTGAATCCTTCACCTAAAACTTCGTGAGCATTGACGATGATGACAAAGGCGTCTGGATCCACTTTTTTTACATGTTGTTTCAATCGGGTCACTTCGAATTGTTCCACGACACACATGAGCATCGGACGCTCGTGATCGGTGAATCCACCAGTGGCTTTAATGCGCGTTACGCCTCGGTCGATTTCCTTGAAGATTTCATCCCGCACTTCGTCCTCATGCTGCGTGATGATGTACGCCATCTTCGAATAACCGAGTCCCATCTGCACGACATCAATTGTTTTAGCCGTCAAGAACATACCGATCATCGCGTAAAGCGCTTGTTCAATTGAGAAAACGAACGCAGAAGCCGTTACAATAGCGCCATCGATAGAAAGCACGCATAGCCCAAGGGAGACTCCCGTATACTTGTGGACGATTTGGGCGGCAAGGTCGATTCCGCCAGTGGAAGCTTTACCACGGAACACGATACCGAGTCCTAAACCGACTCCGAGACCTCCGAACAACGCGCCTAACAAAGGATCGTTCGTGACCGGGTCTGCCCCCTCCGATAAGAAGACGACAAATGGTAAAAACAGCGTCCCGATCAGCGTTTTGACCCCGAAATTTTTACCAAGGATGATAACGCCTGCTATAAACAATGGAATATTCAAAGACCACTGGACTACCGAAGGCATCCAGCCGAATAGATTTTTCAAGATCAAACTGATTCCGACAACACCGCCTGAAGCAATATTGTTCGGTGCTAAAAACAAGTTGAATGCTAACGCGACAAAAGCGGAACCGATTAAAACGAATAGATAATCGAGTACGGTCAAGACTTTCGGATTCACTTTATTGCGTCGAACTGCCATCATCATGTCGTACCACTCACTTTATGTAAAAGTAAAATTTGGTAGTATTATAACCTCAAAAAGTATATCACTACCTCGAGTTTAAGTAAATTTTCCGATTATTAGCACTAATCCGTCTATAATGTCAAGTAGCTCAAGGGATGAGGGATTTTGCTTGGAGGGTGTTCGACATGTTTCATGAAACGTCAATCAAACGTTTGATTGACACTGCACTACCACTGTAAAACCGCGGCAAAAGCAACGGGGACAACGATTGTACGCTGTCCCCGCTATCAAACGATTATTTAATTCTTGAACGAAGGTAAGCGTCGATGAATGGATCGATTTCGCCATCCATGACCGCGTTGATGTTTCCTATTTCCACATTCGTACGGTGATCTTTCGCCATACTGTATGGATGGAAAACGTAAGAACGGATCTGGCTTCCCCAGCCGATTTCTTTCTGCTCACCACGAATTTCGTTCAGTTCTGCTTGCTGTTCTTCAATCTTCTTCTGGTAGAGCTTCGCTTTCAACATCTTCATCGCACGTTCACGGTTTTTGATCTGAGAACGCTCGGTTTGACACGAAACAATCGTGTTCGTCGGGACGTGGGTCATACGGACAGCCGAATCCGTTGTATTGACGTGCTGACCACCCGCACCACTTGCACGATACGTGTCCACTTTGATTTCATCCGGCTTCAACTCAATTTCGATATCATCGCTCAATTCCGGCATAATCTCACAGGATACGAATGAGGTATGACGACGCCCCGATGAATCAAACGGTGAAATTCGCACGAGACGATGAACACCTTTCTCTGCTTTCAAATAGCCGTAAGCGTTGTGGCCTTTGATAGCCAGGGTCACACTTTTTACGCCAGCTTCGTCACCAGGCAAGTAGTCAAGCGTTTCGACCTTGAATCCTTTGTTCTCCGCCCAACGCGTGTACATTCGTAAAAGCATAGAAGCCCAATCCTGGGACTCCGTTCCACCCGCACCTGGATGCAGCTCAAGAATCGCATTGTTCTTATCGTGTGGTTCACTGAGAAGAAGCGTCAGCTCGAAGTCTCCCATCTGTTTAGAGAGTTCTTTCAATTCGCCTTCCAGCTCACTTTGCAAGTCCGCATCTTCTTCTTCTTTTACAAGTTCGTAGGAAACTTCGAGGTTTTCAAACGTTTCCTGAAGCTCGCGGAATTCATTGACGACTTCTTTCAAAGCATTCACTTCGCCGATGACCGTCTGCGCCGTATCCTGGTTGTCCCAGAAATCCGGCTCCGTCATCTGTTGTTCCAATTCAGCAATACGAGCCTCCTTATGATCTAAGTCAAAGAGACCCCCTAAAATCTTCTATTCGCTTCTGCATCGCAGATAATTCTTGCTTAATCTCCACTAATTCCATAATCGTACTCCTCCTTGTTTAGGGAGTGCCAGGCACTGAATCGCAACCGTTGATACAGCTGCGATGAGATTCAGTGCCTGGCACCATTTCAAAACCGTTGGTATGACTGACTTCCTTGAGCGTACCTGGCACCGTAGGAAGAAAGTCACTCTAAAAACCATAAAGAAAACTAGGTAAAGCCAAGCCAGATGGCGAAGGCTGAACCGTTGTTGCACTTATACTTTAATCGTAAACTTTTATCTACGTCGATTGACTTCGAGCTAAAAGTTATCATATTAAAGTAGAAAAGAAAACTTGGCAGGGCCAAGCCTTCTTTTGGGTTTGAAGCTATACGTTACGCACCGTGACAGTGCTTATATTTCTTTCCACTTCCGCAAGGACATGGTTCATTTCGACCTACATCGCTTTGCTTACGGACTGGCTTTTTCTTTTGTTGTTCTTGCGCTTTCGGATCGACCGCTTTTCCTTCGGCGACTTTTTCACGCTGAAGGTTCTGCTCAACTTGCGCCTTCATGACGTAAGTCGCAACTTCCTCTTCGATTGCTTCAACCATCGCTTCAAACATTTGGAAACCTTCGAATTGATACTCACGCAACGGATCGTTCTGACCATAAGCACGTAAGTGGATACCTTGACGAAGCTGATCCATCGCATCGATGTGATCCATCCATTTGCGGTCGACAGAGCGAAGCACGATAACTTTTTCAAATTCACGCATTTGTTCTGGCTCAAGCTTAGACTCTTTACGGTCATACTCTTCCTTCACTTTTGCCATGAACACGTCGATAATCTCTTCGCGCTCTTTGCCTTTAATGTCCTTAACCGTTACTTCCCCTTCATGCAAGAAGGTCGCATTTGCGTAATCGAGAATCGCCTGAAGGTCCCAATCTTCCTGAACCTCTTCTTCCGGCGTGTGCGCTTCAACAATGCGCTCGACCGTCGACTTGATCATACGCTCGACGATGTCGCGAAGGTTTTCTGACTCAAGTACCTCAGCACGTTGCGCATAAATGATCTCACGCTGCTGACGCATGACATCATCGTACTGCAGCAACTGCTTACGAGCGTCATAGTTATGACCTTCCACTCGTTTTTGCGCCGTCTCAACCGCTTTAGTGACCATTTTACTTTCTAACGGCTGGTCTTCTTCCATACCAAGACGGTCCATCATCGCACGCATGTTGTCAGAAGCGAATCGACGCATCAATTCGTCTTCCATTGAAATATAAAATTGAGAGGAACCTGGGTCCCCTTGACGTCCGGAACGTCCACGGAGCTGGTTATCGATACGACGGGACTCATGACGCTCGGTACCGACGATATGAAGACCACCAAGGTCGAGCACACCTTCGCCAAGCTTGATGTCCGTACCACGACCGGCCATGTTCGTCGCAATCGTCACCGCACCTTTTTGACCTGCATCTTCGATGATCTGCGCCTCACGACCATGGTTCTTCGCGTTCAACACGTTATGTGGTACGCCTTTTTTCTTCAGTAAAGTTGAAATCAATTCAGACGTTTCAACCGCTACCGTACCGACAAGAACCGGCTGTCCTTTTTTGTGACGCTCAGCCACATCATTCACAACCGCACGGAACTTCCCTTCTTGCGTTTTGTAAATGTGGTCCGGGTTATCTAGACGCGCAATCGGTTTGTTCGTCGGAATGACGATAACATCCATGTTGTAAATGTTACGGAATTCTTCTTCTTCCGTTTTCGCTGTACCGGTCATACCGGCAAGCTTATTGTACATACGGAAGTAGTTCTGGAACGTGATTGTCGCAAGTGTCATCGACTCACGCTGGATTTGAAGCCCTTCTTTCGCCTCAATCGCCTGGTGAAGTCCATCACTGTAACGACGACCTGCCATCAAACGACCCGTAAACGGATCGACGATAACAACCTCGCCTTCTTGGACGACATAGTCCGTATCACGATGCATAATAACATGCGCCTTCAACGCCTGGTTGATGTGATGGTTGATGGATACGTTCGATATATCAAACAAGTTCTCCACGTTGAAGAACTTTTCAGCTTTAGACATCCCTTCTTCCGTCAGCTGAACATTCTTCGTTTTAATATCAAACGTGTAATCTTCATCAATTTTTAACTGATGAATGAATTGGTTCGCAATTCGGTAAAGCTCAGTCGATTTTGCGGAGTTACCCGAAATGATCAAAGGTGTACGCGCTTCGTCAATCAGAATCGAGTCGACCTCATCGACAATCGCATAGTTCAACGGACGCTGAACCATTTCTTCTTTATAAAGAACCATGTTGTCACGGAGATAGTCGAACCCGAGCTCATTGTTCGTTGCATACGTGATATCCGCACTGTACGCTTCTTTCTTCTCCTCTTTCGAAAGACCTGTGACGTTCAACCCAACAGTCAAACCAAGATAGTTATACAGTTGACCCATTTCCTCAGCGTCACGCGAAGCCAAGTATTCGTTGACCGTCACCACGTGTACACCTTTTCCTGTCAGGGCATTCAAATAGACCGGCATGGTCGCGACAAGCGTTTTACCTTCACCGGTTTTCATTTCAGAAATGTTACCTTCGTGCAACGAAACCGCGCCCATGATCTGTACAGGGTATGGTCGAAGTCCGAGTACACGCGTCGCTGCTTCGCGAACGACTGCGAACGCTTCAATCAAAATATCATCTAACGTCTCGCCGTTTTCCAGACGGGACTTGAATTCTTCTGTCTTCGCTTTCAATTGTTCATGTGACAAAGCTTCCATCTCTGGCGCTAGCGTTTCGACCTCGTCCGCATATTTCTGAAGACGAGTGATTTGACGCTCGTTACCAGTAGGGAAAATCTTCTTTAACATTCCGATCATGAAGTCAGCACCTCTATTTGCAAAATCAAATGATTTTTGAAAATTCTTCTAACTATAGTCCATGCTTTATTTTAACAGTTTGCAAGAGGAAGAACAAGAATTCAAGGGATAACTGCCCAGCTGAAGTGCTTCTTTTTTCCATGTAAAAAGGGCGCGGTCTAAGCGACCGCACCCAAGTGCATTTTGGTTCGTCTATTCAATGTCCGGAGCAATCAGCCCGTACTTTCCATCCTTACGTTTGTACACGACGTTCGTTTCTCCAGATTCCGCGTGTGAGAATACGAAGAAGTTGTGACCAAGCATATCCATTTGCAGGATCGCCTCTTGTGTATCCATCGGTTTTAAATCGAATCGCTTGTTACGCACCACCGGGAATTCTTCCTCATCCTCTTCTTCTTGTACAAGAGTCGTCGTTGCAGGTGCTGCACTTCCGTTACCATTTGCGAAGGCGAACTTAATCGCGCCGCCCTGGCGGAATTTACGATTCACTTTTGTTTTGTGTTTTCGGATTTGTCTTTCCAGTTTTTCAACCACTAAGTCAATCGCAGCATACATGTCGTCGTGAGACTCCTCAGCGCGTAACAACAATCCAGGCATCGGAATCGTCACTTCCACCAGCTGCTCATTATTGAACACCTTTAGGTTGACGTAAACATCAGAGTTTGGAGTACCATCAAAATACCGCTCCAATTTACTTACCTTTTTTTCGGAGTAGTTCCTTAATGCAGGTGTTACCTCAATATTTTCTCCACGAATGTTAAAGTTCATGAAAGACTCCTCCTTTCGGTGTTAATATATATTTCGCTATACCCCTTAACAATTCCTTCACAAACATAAATTAAAATCAAAAATTCTGACAATATTTTTAACTTTCCACTTATATGATTGATAATTGGGAGAATCAGCGAAATATATAAGGAAACACGCGGTTTTCATGCCAGCACTCCGGCATGTTACAGAGATTATTCGACAAACTCACGTCTGAACTGTAGAGGTCTTTAGGAGGATATATGAAGGGATTGTAAATGAGCCTAAGGTACGCCGATGGATTGTACTTCTGTGTGAATTGGAGGTTATTTGTTCACTCCGGGGTTATTCTGTCCAATTCCGGATTTATTCTGCCCAATTCCAACTTAATTCTGCCCACTTTCGGATTAATTCTGTCCAATTCTAATTTAATTCCGCCCAACTAACCTAAAATAGACAAAACAAAAACCCGCTCCTCGGAACGAGAAGCGGGATATTGCTTTTAATTCAAACCCTAAAAAAGGAATGTGAATTAAAGCTTAGTTACGTTCGAAGCTTGAGGTCCACGGTTGCCTTCAACAACTTCAAACTCAACGTCTTGGCCTTCTTCAAGAGTCTTGAAGCCCTCAGACTGAATTGCAGAGTAGTGTACAAATACGTCGTCTTGTCCTTCAACTTCGATGAATCCGAAGCCCTTCTCTGCATTGAACCATTTTACTTTACCTTGCATGTAATTCACATTCCTTTCGTATTGAAAAAATCATGTGGAAATTTCCACAATAAAAGTATACAATGGTCCAACCTTTAGAGTCAACTTTCCAAAAATGATTAGTAAAAAGTAACCAAAAGTCAGACAACCTTAACTAGGACACTTTTACTCCAAGAGTTTTAATCCAGCGTTCTAATGCACACTTCAACCGCTTCTTGAATGGTTTTCAGTGGCCAACAAGGGAGTTTCCCATCTTGCGTTCCAAGTTCAAAAGAGGCAGGAACATGGACGAACCCAGCGGGAAGATCCTCTCCTCTTTTTTCCAGTTCATGAAGAACAGAATACATGACATTGTTGCACAAATATGTTCCAGCTGTATTGGATATTTCAGCTGGTATGCCCTCTTCCACCAAAGCATTGACCATTTGCCTGATCGGTAAGGTGGAGAAATATGCTGCTGGTCCATCTTCAATAATCGGTTGATCGACCGGTACCCGACCAGAGTTATCTTTCACACCATCATTCACATTAATCGCCACTCGTTCTGGCGTAATTTTATTTCGACCAGCGGCCAAACCGAGGGCAATGACGGCATCTGGCTTTATTTCATCCACTAATTTCAATAGTTTTGGTGAAGCTTCCTCATAATCTACCGGTAGCACACGCCCAATCACCTCATAGTTCCCGATAGTCTCGCCATCAAGCTCCTTCACGATTAACTCAGTCGGATTCACCTTATGATTCAAAAACGGCTCAAAGCCCGTAAGCAGTAACTTTTTCATGATCCTCTCCTTTCTATGTAAAAAAAGAATTCCATCTACAACTCAAGATGTCCTGCTCCAAATAAAAAAGCCTGGGTCACCCCAGACTTAATGTTGCAAATATGGCTTGAACTCGGATTCCATTAAGACTTTCCACGATAAGAATGCTGGTATCAACTTCATTAAAACGATCCGCTTTTTCTCACCTATGTCTTCAAAGTTTTGTTCCAACTCTTTTACAATATCGATGATGGAGCTGAACATCTGAATCTCTTGTTCAACTGACTTTTCCCCGTAAAACACATCCAAAATGATCTTGTTCGCTCCCTCAATCTGAGAAAACGCGAGGAAAACGTCTCCAAGAATTCGGTCCCCAGCCATGATTGCATCCGCTTTATACCGGCCTTCAATATACTCAAAGCCTTCCTCAATCCCCCTAAGTAAATCCACATATTGCTGGAGGACTTCAATGTGCTTTTGTTCCATTTGGATCATATTTAAAACCTACTTCCGTTTATCAAAAAACATACCATCTGCTCGATTGGACTGATATGGATTTGAATACTTCGTATTGTTCGTCCGCTTCACTCTGATCTTCATCATTTGTGACTTGATCTGTTTCATCTGTTCGTCGAGATAGGGCTGGATCAGCTTGTTGATTTCCACCAGCTGTGCACCCAGTTCTTTTTCCTCGTCTGTATAATCCCCTGACAACCGCTCAATCAGCTTTTGACGATAATCCATATAGGCATTCAGTTCGTCCAGATAATCTTCTGGCTCTTCCTCCGGCAACCCTTTTTGAACATGGTCATAAAGCTTTTCTGTCTGTTCAAGCAATTCCTGTACGTGACTCATTTACGCTTGGCCACCCATCCCATAGTTTGCCTTACGGTTCTGCTGAATAACTTCCTTCCACGTATCACGGAATTCCGTCACTAAGCCTTCTACCTCTTCAATGATCGTCACATCATTCTTCACATTCGCATCAATCAGACGTCGGTTCATGTAATCATACATCTGCATCATCTGATTTCCAATCGCCACATCTGTGTTCAAAGTCACCATCAGCTCTTGGATGATCTTTTGAGCTTTTTGTAAGTTGGTGTTTTTATCTTGAACGTTACCTGTTTCAATCGCTGTTTTCGCCTGTTTTAAAAATTTCAAGCACCCATTATAGAGCATTAACGTCAATTCACCTGGAGACGCTGTTCCGACAGAATTTTGTTGGTATGTCTGATAAGCATTAAGAGACATGGTAATACAAACAACTCCTTAAATTAGTGCGGCTTACATGCCACCGCCAAATTGATTCATTAAGAACATGGACTGCTGGTTCATACGGCTGATCGCCTTTTCCATCGCTGTAAACTGGCTCCAATAGCGATCTTCAATATCAACCAACCGACGCTCAAAATCATTAATTTGTGAATCGAGGTCTGTTAAGTTCCGCCCCATTGAAAACTGCGCATTCGTTTTGAGGGAGTTCCCCGCTTTCGCCTCGATCTTATCCATCGTCTGATCGATGGAGTCCCGAAGTCTTCGAGCAATTCCTTTTTCACTGTTGGTCGCACCATCGCTCATGAACAACTGATAGATCGCATCCGGATCGTCCTGAATCGCTGCTCGGAGCTTATCTTCATCAATTATGAGCTTTCCGCGATCTAGATAATTGGATGAAGTCTTAATCCCAATTTCAGAAAGCTGGTCGTATTTCGTGTTCACATCTGCACCAGTCACTTGAGAGTATAGGTCCGTTCTCATACTGTTCAATCCGCTGTTTAGAATTGAATCACCCTTCAGCATCCCGCTTCGAGCCTTCTCTTCCCAGAGCTCTACCTCCCGCTCTGAAAGCTCTTCTTTCTGTTTATCGGTAAGCGGACGATAATCCCGGAAACGCTCCTCTTTTAATTCTCCATTAATCTTCTCAATCGTCTCATTGTACTTATCGACGAACTTCACAACTTTATCAATAATTGTATCTGTATCTTGAGTAACAGAAATGTTCGCGGAACCCGTTTGATTTAGAGTATAGGTGACGTCGTTAATCGTGAAATTGTTGGAAGCACGTGTTGTAGGAAACCCATTATAGGTAAAAGTAGCATCCTCACCTGCTGTTTCTCCCGTCAGCTTAGAACCTGTAGTTGCATTACTGAAACCGAGCGCTTGGAAAAAGTCTCTAGTTGTATCATCTGATACTGTAACATTGCCGTCTTTCCCTGTATTCTTCATAGTAAGGACAACTTTATTCGTAGCTTCATCATAGAAAGCCGAAACCCCAAGAGAAGTATGAGAATTAATCTTTGACATGACATCATTTATTGAGTCTGTCGAAGGGTCAATGTCTAAAGTAATATCACTTGCTACAGACTCACCTGGTTTCATGACACTTAACTTTAATGTGAAGGGATTCGAAAACGTCTTGTTTCCACTCTTAATATTAAATGTTACATTATTTAGATTTGTATCTCCTGAAACAACAGCGCCGTCTTTGTCCGTAACTTGATTTTCAGAACTATACATCGTTGCTTTGGCTAACTTGGTAACATTAATTGTTGTGTTCGTCGCAGCAGCATCGTTCCCAGCTTTAGCCGTTATAGCACTTTCATTTGAACTTGAAACAGACTTGGTCAAATAAGTACCTTGTCGAAAAACACCGTCAAAAATGTGCTGATCCAAGTCTCGCAATAATTTATTCATCTCGCGGTAGTCATCGCGCTTCCACTCAAGTAGCTGCTTATCTTGCGTCATCTTGTCTAAAGGCATTCGCTCTGCCTTCATTAAGTCACTCACTAATTGATCAATGTCCATTCCACTGGCAAGACCGCCAATTCGCATGTCCATTTTCTATCACCTCTAGATCTTTTCATCTACGACAATCCCAACGAGCTCCGCCATCGCCGCATACATATCTAGGAATTTCCGATCAGGAATCTCCCGTATAACTTCTTTTGTTTTATCATCTACTACTTGCACATAATACTCTTCTGACTGGTCATGGAGCTGAAACTTTAAAGACGTGTGAGTCGGAATCAAAAATTCATTCATGCTTTCGACTTTTTCCTGTAAAACATCCTTCGGAACTTTCGCCTCTAGTTCATCATCCTTTTGTTTTTGTTGAGGCTTTGCCCTCTCCTCGGTAACCTTGACGTTCATGATTTTTTCAAGATGCTTTACATTTAATGAATTTGAACTCACATTCCCAACATTCATAACCGCTCCTCCTAAACTCTTATCTCTAATTATTTTATCGGTAAAAAAACAACAAACTTAAGAAAAAAATGATAGAATAAATAAGAACGTATGTTTCTTTTTAGGGAGTTGGTTATACTGTGGATCAATCAACTTTAGTTGAACATTTGTATAAAATATTACCGAAGGATGCAATTGAGAAGGTGACAGGTAAGTTATTAGGAGATGGAAACATATCGGTTGAGAAAGGTAAAAGAGGTAGATTTAGGTTCACTCATTCGGCCAAAGATATGGAGTGGAGTGAACATTGTTATAATGAATTGAAGGCTAATTTGCCTCTAAATCCTCCAATATATAGAAAAATTACAGATAAACGAACTATTAAAGGGTTTACAGAGTGTTACTATGTACAATCTAGAACAGCCATCCCCATCGACGTACTCCGCAACTTATGGTATTACAAAAATATTAAAGTCCTACCTAAAGAATTACTATACAGAAGTCTAACTCCACTTACACTTGCGTGGTGGTACATGGATGATGGTCATCTTAAATTGAAAAATGACATTGCTACCAAACTTGTACTTTCTACTGAATCTTTCACCCAACAAGAACTCCACTTTCTACAAAAGATCTTACTGTCAAAGTTCTTCCTTCATTTTAAAATTGACAAAGAAAGCCGTCTAGTTTTGTATGATAAGCCATCTATTTGTTACTTCTTAAAATTAGTTAAAAGTCACTTAATCCCCGGTATGTCGCGTAAATATCTCCAAGCAAAAAAAGATAACTTAAATACTGGTCCAAAAAGAACCAGTATTTATTTACCAACTTACTTTAAGATCTTAACTCCTACTAAAGAATTTAACGATGTCATTTCTTACTCTAGGGCTTTACAAGAGCAATTAATTACAACTGTAGGCCATATACAATTCTATAAAACCTATGTAAATACGCAAAAACAAAATAGAAAGAGCTATCAGATTATTATTTCTAATGATAACTTGTATAGAATCAACGAACTTCAATACCTAACTGGCTTTGAGAAGAGTGTATGTGTCCAAGCATGCTTTGATTTTGCAAATAGAAAAGGCCGCCTCTATGGAGACGACCAATAAATTAGTAATGATTAACGAAGAAGTTGAAGAACTCCTTGCGGTTGTTGGTTTGCTTGCGCTAACATGGCTTGGGCTGCTTGAGAAAGAATAGAATTCTTAGTTTGTGCCATCATTTCTTTCGCCATCGTGCGAACATTTACTTTCATAAATGACTAGACTATATCTTCACCCTCTAGATTCTTAGTAGGGGTCGGGCACTTCGGATCCACAATGCTGATGGTCATTGTTTCACCTATGGATTTCATCATCATAGCATTGGCTTTAGATGGTTTATCCTAGTCGTTGGACCTTCTCCACTCTTTCGAGACAGGAGCTTGGCTGCTGATTGCCCAATCTTTACTTTTTTCAAACCATACGCCTGTCGTTTCCAACTACGTTTTGGTAAGCAAAGCTCTAAGGGGTTTCCAGCAATTCACCCGATTATGATCACTAGCCGTTACCAGCTAGGACGACTGTACTTTTCACTGCTTATGCAGCTAAAGCATAATCTACGTCACGGATACGAGATTCCGCAGCAGTTAAGTTTTCAGAAGATGTACCAAGATTGTTGATTGTGTGCTCTAAACGGTTTTGAACAGCCCCTAGTTTTGAACGCTCAGCAGATACTGATTGAATAGCATCATTAATTGTACTGACCGCTCCCTTTGCATTAGCTTGAGAAGTAACGTCAATTCCATCTACACTTAATGCACTAGAACGCATGTCACTAATACCTAGATTCATTTCTTGATTTTCATTTGCACCAATTTGGAATTTCAAAGAATTATCTTGAGTAGTTACATCAACCTTTATTCCAGATGTACTACCATCAGTTAATGTGCCTGTTTGGAAAGATACTCCAGTAGACCCCAAATCAACACGCTTTTGGTTATTCTGCACTACTTGCTCTTCAATAACATTATTTGAAGAATCTTTTAAAATTGCAGTTGTTTCGCCAGTTGCCTTTACAGCAAAGGTTGCTTCACCTTCAGCAATTGCGGCTCCAAAATCTGCTGTAATTCCAGATGTAGCATTACCCAATTGGACTTTTGTATCATTAGGTTGAATCGTAACAGCACTTCCAATTGTAGTAGAACCATCACTTTCTAATAACTGTGCAGAATAGGTCGTTTGTTGATTAAACACTAACTCTTCGCCAGCTGTTACTGCACCAGCAATAGAAAAGTCTACTCCATCTACTGTTACTGATCCACCTAAACTACCAGAAATATCTATATCAGAACCAACTTGAGTTTCAGTACCATCTGCTGCAACACTAAATAATTGTGCAGTTTCAGATCCGCCTGTATCATCAGATATTCTTAAAGCATATGTTCCATCAGCTAATTCGGAATTAGTAACTGTTGCAGCTGTGATTGAAGAACTTGTAACTGTACCAGTTGATGCGATAGATCCAGTTACATCAACAATGTATGAGCCTTCTGCTAAATCAGAATCTGCATTTACATTGATATTAGAAATACCAGTTGTGTGATAGTCAGTGCTACCGTTTAATGCTTTAGAATTCGTAACGATATCTAATGAATAAGTATCTGCTGCTAAGGAACTTGCAGAACCTACTTTTACATTACTTACCCCACCAGCAGTAGTTAGTGCGGCTGTATCCAAAGAACGAACTTTAGATTCATCTGATAATGATCCATCTAATAAATTCTTTGTGTTAAATTCAGTATTATTTCCAATTCTGTCAATTTCATCAACTAACTGGCTAATCTCTTTTTGAATTTCTAATCTGTCATCATCAGTATTTGTATCGTTTGAAGATTGAACTGCGAGCTCACGCATACGTTGTAGAATTGAATGAGTTTCATTCAATGCTCCCTCAGCTGTTTGAAGCATACTCACACCGTCTTGCGCATTCTTAGAAGCCATATCTAACCCACGGATTTGTCCACGCATTTTTTCAGAGATTGCTAGTCCAGCTGCGTCGTCTCCAGCACGGTTGATACGAAGTCCTGAAGATAATTTCTCCATTGACTTTGATTGCATGTTGTTTGCAGATCCTAATTGACGATACGTGTTAAGAGCTGCGATGTTGTGATTAATTCTCATTTTAAATTCCTCCTTGAATTTTTACGAACCACATCCATGTGGTTTGAATTTTACAAAAACAAACATTCATGTCGGCCGACCACGAGTGTTGCTTTTGTTTACATTTTTAATATCGTCATCGCTTTGCTGCTCTTTAATAGTTTATTTAGTTTTTTTTACCGATTTAAGTGTATCAAGTAAATTAGTTGGAGCCTGGCTCGCTCTGCTGTTTTCCTCTTGAATGGATAGGTAGATTTCTTTTCTATGTATATCAATATTTTTTGGAGCATTAATACCTAATTTTATTTGATCTCCATCAATTCCGAGAACTTTTATTTCAATATCTTCTCCTATTTGAATGGATTCATTAGGTTTACGGGTGAGTACCAACAATTCACTCATCCCCCTTTGCTACATATTGGAGTTCTCGTAAAAATTGATGTTTTGTATGATAGTTTTCATCATTTAATACAATCTGCTTTCCAGTTCCCTTTTGTACATTAAACACTAATGGAGCTTTTAAATTCGCCGTTGTTTTATCAAATGGATCCTGTACCGTTAAAATAACAAAGACCGCTACTTCTTTTTCATCCTTAATATCTAATTGAGCTGTAACCGCATCCGGCATAGTAAACTCATAATCTTGAAAAAACAAAAATGGATTTGCAATAACGAATGCCAGAGACGGTGTTTTGACGGACTGTAAAATGCTTAGCGGTGTCTCTTCCTCAGCAAAAGGAATGACAACAAATCTCTTCTCATCTATAAAGCCGGGTAATCCCTGTACAAATGTAATGATTCCTTTTTCTTCAATATCCACTTCTCCAAAGTATCGTGTTTCAATCAACATTATAAATCACCACTCCATTTTTTTAGACAAAATCAATTTTAAGAAAACTGTGCTGATGTAGAGACACCTCAACTTTACCTTGTTGGTAATTATGTTCTACTTTTTTAGGTGTAGTTTCAATAATTGGTTTATTCGCTTTGAATTGTATATCTACGTTGGCAGGTTGGTAGTTGATTTTAACACTACCTGCTGAGGGTATCCAGCCAATATTCCAATCTTTCATTTGATTGCCCATATTCACTAATGCTTGTTCAGTTATCGGATTTCCACCGTCCTCAATTCGCATGAGTTGGTCACCTTCTTGTGCCCGTCTTGCAATACCCTCCAATAAATCTGACCGACCTAACTGAGCGGCTTCTTCCGTTCTGACAAAAACACTTTTTAAGTCCATATCATTCCAGGCCTGGGTTTGGTCAATGGTTAAAGTTCCTTTTTGCGTATTGATGCTAAGTTCTGCTTTAGGCTGTTGAATGGATTGCTCTGCTTTTAGTTGTCTAATTTCTTGAACAGAACGAATCGTTTTCAACCCGATCAAAGCTGGCTGCGATTGTATTCGTATTTGTGGGAGAGTCATTGGAATCACCTCATTATCGAAAAAAAGCTATCTAACTAGATAGCTTTATCGTAAAAAATCCATTAAAGTAGGTTGAATAATACGCGATCCTGCGGCTAAAGCTGCACGGTGGATGCTCTCTTGGGTTTTTAGATCTACAATGACTCGTTCCATGTCCGCATCTTCGTTATCCGAAAGAATACGGTTGGCAATGACCTCTTGCTCTGCTACACGGTCTTGAACCATTTCAACCCGATTATACCGTGCACCTAGTTCGGCACGCTCTGCCACGGTTTTATCCATATGGGTATCAATTTTGTCTAGGTAACCGTTTATGTCTCCTCCACTTTTAAGATCGGATACGAGATTCTTCAAATCATCAAACATTGTCTGTGAAAAGACATTCGCTTGATCAATATTTGTTTTAAGCTTAATACCTTTCGTCACTTCAATATTGATCGTATTGTTGTTAAGGGGTGTCAAGACTGTTCCATCTGTGGCAACTGGTGGATTGGTCGTATTCGTTCCGTTGAAGATATATTTTCCTGCCACCTTCGTATTCGCAATAGAAATCATATGATCTCTTAATTGATTGATTTCATCTGCAATCGCACTGCGTTGTCCTTCTTCATAGGTGTCATTACTTGCTTGAACAGTCAGCTCACGAATACGGTGTAAGGCTTGCCCCGCTTCGTCTAAAGCCGCGTCCGAATTTTCCATCCAGCTATATACTTCAGATAGATTCCGCTTGAACTGCTCGACTTCCGTTAAATCCGTACGGTACTCCATCCCTTTCATTGCAACGACTGGATCATCAGAAGGTTTGGTAATCCGTTTACCTGTTGACAGTTGTTCTTGATATTTCCCCATCCGCTCATAGCTCTGGCTCAAATTACGTAACATATTTCCCGTCAGCATACTTTGTGTTACACGCATTTATTTCACTACCTTCCTACTCGACCCATGCCGTTGATGATTCGGTCCAGCATTTCATCAATACTCGTAATATTACGAGCTGCCGCATTGTAGGCATGCTGGAATTGCATCATTTTCGTCATTTCTTCATCTAGGGAAACTCCACTGACGGATTGACGACGCTCTTCAACCGATTGTTTCAATGTGTTCGAGTTGTCGACCAACCGATTTGCCTGTTGGGCATCAACAGCCATTTCACCAATCACGCCTTCAAAATAGCTCTGAAACGTCGTATTTCCTGTCCCGAAAGCCAACGTCTCGTCTTTCACATCCGCAAGATTCAAAGCATTGCTTCCATCACCGGAGTTACCGTCCATTGAAGCCGCGATATGTGCCAAACCATCAGTGCCTGTTATATTCGCATCCAATGTAATCTCCGAAGCAGCTCCCGCAAACGTTGTGCCATCAACAGCTGAACTGAACGCAAAGAAATTTCCTCCGTCTGCGCCGTCCAAGTCCTTTCCAGCTTTGTGCTGTGTATTGAATGCTTCCGCGAATCGATACGCCATCTCATCCAAGTTTGCTAACATATCCGGATAAATTCCAGAAACAGAACCACCTGTTTCATACCCATAGGACTCAAGTAATCCTTTCAACTTCCCTTGTCCTAATTGATCAATCCCGCCATTTGTACCACCAAGTGAAAATTGATCAAGCTCTCCGTTCCCATCACTATCATTAATAGAGAGAACATTAGATGTTAGTGATGCACCATCCACTAGCTTCCCAATTGGATTACCGCTCTGGTCCATCAGCTCAATGGTATATTTACCTTCCGCGATATCTAGTGAATGACCACCACTTCCAATGGTTGAAACCTTAACATTCGCAAGCTCAGACAAACGATCGACTAAACCATCACGTTTATCATACAGGTCATTCGGCAAATAGCCGTGGGGCTCGATCTCGCCGATCTGTTTATTAATCGCATTGATTTGCTCAGCGATTGAGTTGATTTCTTTTGTCGTCACATCAATTTGCGTCTTGAAATCGTCTCGAATGGAGTTTAAGGATGTAGATAAATAGTTGAATGTCTCCGCTAAAGCAATCCCACGCTCACGTACGACTGAGCGAGCTCCTGAGTTTTCCGGATTCACTGCTAAATCCTGAAGCGATTGCCAGAATCGATCCATCGTTTTTCCTAAGCCATAGTCAGAAGGTTCATTCATAATCTCTTCCATCTTTTGAAGTGCTTCACTTCGAGAGGACCAATAGCCTGTCTTTGTGTTTTCGTTACGGAACTGCATATCCAAAAAGCTTTCACGCACACGTTGGACCGTACCCGCTTCTACTCCAGTTCCGATTTGCCCAGGAATTTCTGCGCGATTTCGTCCTGGTGACGGGAAAGGTTCCGTTTGTGAAAAATTGACTCGTTGTCTCGAATAACCAGGTGTACTTGCGTTCGATATATTATGACCGGTTGTATTTAACGCACTTTGGTGAGTACGTAAACCTCTCAGTGATGTTTCCAGTCCGTGAAACGTAGATGACATTATTCAATGCCGCCTTTCTATGCTTTAGAATCAAAAATCGATTGTTGTTTTTGGTAGCTGTTCTTCTGTTGGGCTTGTCCAGGTCGTCCATAGTTCCCAGTCGGCTTTTTCGGCTCCATCAACGACAACGATGCATTGACAAACTGTAACGATTGCCTCGTCAACTCATTGTTCAACTCATTTTGCTCTTGGAGCTGCTGAATGGTACCCCTTAATTGTTCTTGAATTTCTATCAATTCGACTTGTATCTCTTCATCAAAGAAACGTAAAAGTTGCCCGAGAGCCGGGTTTTCATCAGCCACAATGCCGTGACGATTCAACACTTGCTCTACTTCTTTAACCCGCTCATCTTCTAGAGTCTCAATCCGTTGAATACACTGCGATTCAAGATTTAAAAGATTGTCCAACGATTTTATATCGTTCTTTTTAAGCGCGTCAGTTTTTTGTAGGGACAAATCTAAAAGCTTTTCGTGCTGTTTATGTATATCGGACAAGAGTCCGACCATTCGATTCGACGTCATTTCTTCACACCCTTAGCTTTTCGTCCAAAAATCATAAAACTTTTTGGCAACTTCGGCAGCATCCACCTGATAATTTCCTGATTGAATTTGGTTTTTCAAGTGTTCAACCTTTTCCATACGTTCTGTTGAAGCCTTTCCGCTCTTTTGCATTTCAAGTGCCTCTTTAGAAATTTGGATTTGATCTTGCTTCATGTGTTGTGGTTGCTGTTGCGTTTGTTTGTTTAGCTGGTGTTTGTATGGGTTGTTTGAGATGTTTCCATGTCCGTTAATCTTCAATGGAATTTCCTCCTTACTCCACCTTTGGATTATTTTTCTGTATAGTAAGTTATTCGTTCTTTCACTTGTTGTTTTTGTACAAATCGGTCATGTGATTCCAATTCATTTTTCAATTGGTTGTTACAATCGCTGCATGTTCTCCCAGTATCAATAGGCTTGCCGCAACTATCACATGGAAATGTCAGGTTGGGAAATTGACTTGCCCGAAGACGTCCCTCTCTTACAAACCTGATAATCGTCTTTTCAGGAACTCCTGTTGCTTCCGAAACCTCGAATATAGAAGCTTCACGATTCGCTTTTTTCCGAATGAATTTATAAACGGTTTCAAACATCTTTTCGTCTTCTTGATAACACACATCACAAACGGATCGTACCACCTTGGCGAATAGACGACCACACTGTGCGCAATTGGCTAATTCCGCCATCATAGTCTCTCCTTTACTTCCCTACTCCGTATTCTTTATCTAATGTCTATATCGGAAGGTTAATCGGAAAGTTTAATACTTCGGTTTGAATGGTAGGAATTACCCTCTTGCCAATGTAAAAGAGGAGACTGTTCGGGCCCCATGATCTAGTAAAATCTTACCCGCCGCCTCAAGGGTGGATCCGGTTGTATAAATATCGTCTACTAAGGTGACATCTTTCTCTTGTATTTGATTTGTAAAAGTAGAATCGAATACAAAAACAGTTTGGTTCTGCATGCGCTCTGCTCGACCTTTCTTGCTTTGCTTTTCTTCATGAAGAGGTCTTGTCAAACATGTAACGATTTCTTTTCCGACCATTCTTGCAATCTCTTCTGCTTGGTTGAAACCCCGTTCATAATGTCTTTGTTCACTTAAAGGGATTGGTACAAACACCGCATTCGGAAACTCTTTTCTCACCAAATGGCGTAACTCATCTTCAAATGCTTTAATAAGCGCCACATCACCACGGTATTTGTATTTTGCAATGAGTTTTTTTGCGAATTCATTGTATATGATTAATGAACGATTCTTAGTGATTGAAGTTCCCTTTCGTTCCCATTTTACACAATCTGAACATATATCTCCATGACGATATTTCTCAGGAAATAGCGAAAAAGAACGACCGCACTTTCGACAAACATTCCCTTTTATATATTCCAGCTGTCGAATACAACTCACACATAACAACGAAGGTGGATCAACTCCCATGAAGTCCCGCCAACCAACTTGGGGTTGGAAAGACTGTGTACAATACAGGCACTTATTCACTTATCAAAAGCTCTCCGATTGTGATCTTGAATCGTCCTTTTAGCTGAAACCATCTCTTTTGACTTCACATAATGAAAATAAACAACTTCTCCATATGGGTCCTGGATACTTCGCCCAGCTCGACCTGCTATTTGTACCAACGCATTGGATGTAAAAACCTCATGTTCCGCTCCTAATATCGCTACATCAATCTCTGGGACTGTGACACCTCTCTCCAAAATTGTTGTCGTTATGAGCACCTCAATCTCTCCTTTCCGAAATTGGTTTATTTTCTCCAATCGTTTTGGATCTTCAGAATGAACAAACTCACTATTCACCCTATCTTTGACTAAAGACTCTACTTCTATAGCGATATCTACAGTTGGTACAAACAATAAGCATTTGCGTTTCTGCTCGTATCGGGTGGCGATATACGACATCACGTTTTCAGGTAATCTCCGCTTTTTTAATTGCTTAGACCAATTCCCACACCATTTAAATCGCGGTACAGGTAGTGGAAAACCATGATAACGTTTCGAAATATGAACAACTTCAAGGGAATTCAGTTTCACACGTTGTAACATTGTTTCAGAGGGTGTAGCGGTTAAATAGATCTTAGTAGCATTATTTTTAGAGGCTTTTTCCACTGCAAATTGGAGTGTTTTGTCATATGAGAAAGGAAATGCATCAACTTCATCAACGATCATCATGTCGAATGCATCTTTATAGCGAAATAGTTGGTGCGTAGTCGATAGGATCAGTTGTGTAGATTCATCCATCTTCACATGACCACCATATAAAGCTTGAACATTTACGTGAGGAAAAGCTTGCTCGAATCGCGGTAGGAGCTCTGTTACGACATCCGTTCTTGGTGTCGATAAACAGACTCGTTGACCTTGTCCAATCGCTTTTTCGATACCCTTAAATAGGATCTCAGTTTTGCCAGCTCCACAAACTGCACAAATCAACAGTTCCTGCGGCTGAACAACTACTTCTGTAATTCTTCGGGATGCCGAGTGCTGAAGCGCTGAGAGTTGTCCACCCCACTGCAGGACAGATTGGTTGCTCCACAAAACATCTGGACCACTCCACCTCAAAAGTGGTGTACATTGACTCACTCTTCCCATCATGATGCAGTTTCGACAATACACACATTCTTCCTTACAACGAAAGCAGTCGAAAGAAGCAAACAGATCTTGCGCACGATTTCCACACCGAGCACACCAGTATCCCTGCTTTTCTATTAAAATTCCTTTTTCATACAAAATGTGACCATTTAAATAATGTTCATGGATTTCTTCAATGGGATATGGGAGTTCATCTAGTAGGAGATGTTTTCCGAATAAGAATTGTTGGAGTTGAGGATTGTATTGAAATGTTGGATTTTGTGATAGATGAGGTAGTTCGTTCGTTTTTCCGATTGGATAAAGAGGATGATTCGCTGACTTTACGAGAGGCTCTGGACACAAGATCTTTCCATTGTGAGAAGAAATGGTGGCAAAACGCATCAGCTTTGCCACCTGTAGATTATTCTTTGATCCATGTGAGACCGATACTTCCTTCGCCGAGATGAGTTCCGATGACAGGACCGAAATAAGATATAATAATTTCAGAATTCGGGTAGTCCTTCTGTAATTCATCAGCGTACTCTTTAGCTTCCTCTTCCCGATTCGCATGAATAACGGAAATGGTTGCCTTGTCTTCAGGTTTTATATCTTCATGAATCAGTTCAAACAAACGTTTGATTGCTTTTTTACGCGTGCGGATTTTTTCATAAGGAACAATTCTCTTATCGACAAAGCGTAAGACTGGCTTCACTTGTAAGAGGTTCCCTACAAAAAATTGTGCGCCACTTAAACGACCGCCACGGTGTAAGTGACTCAAATCATCAACCATGAAATAAGCTGGAATACCATTTGCGCGAATCACCGTCAAACGTGAAACAATGACTTTTGCAGCTTGTCCTTCCTGTGCCATCTTAGCTGCTTCCAAAACGAAAAATCCTTGCGGCATAGAACTGATTTCGGAGTCGAAAACATGGACATCAATGCTCTCAACCATCGTTGTAGCGGATTGTGCACTTTGGAAAGTACCGCTGATTTCACTCGACAACGTGATGACGATGACATCCGTATATCCTTCTTCAGCAAGCTTTTCGTATAAATCTGCAAATTGTCCAACTGCTGGCTGGGAAGTCTTAGGGAGCTTACTGCCTTCTCGCACCTGTTGATAAAAATCTTCTGCACTTATTTCTTTTTCTTCTTGATACGATTCATTTTCAAAAATGACATTCAGCGGAACCATTTTAACATCGTATTGATCCCGGAGCACCTTCGGCAAGTACGAAGTGCTGTCTGTTACTATCGCAACTTTATGCATAACATTATCCTTTCTATAATTTTTCCCCTCTTTTATGTATTTGACTTGTAAGGGGGAATTACCTCCTCTATTTTACTTGAAACACGATAAAAATGCTTCACCAGATAGAATTGTCCGATTGATCGTCACCGATAATTGGATAATCTACAATCAAAAAGACCCTCCACTCTCCGCAGAAGGTCCTCACACATCTCTTAGTTCACTTTTACCCAACCGTTCTTAATTGCTTCAACAACTGCCTGGGTACGGTCGTTCACGTTCATCTTTTGCAGGATGTTACTTACATGGTTTTTAACAGTTTTTTCACTGATATAAAGTGCTTCCCCAATGGAACGGTTGCTCTTACCATCCGCCAACATTTGAAGGACCTCACACTCTCGTCGAGTCAAAATGTGAAGTGGTTTACGGTATTCGACTTCCTTAAACCCAACTTCACCACTGCCTCCATTAGCTGATCCATTGCCTTGTGTCTTAATTCGGCGGAACTCACTAATCAAGTTGACGGTTACTTTTGGATGAAGGTAAGCACCACCGTCAGCGACAACCTTAACGGCATCAATCAAAGCATCTGCATCCATTTCTTTCAAGAGGTAACCAGACGCACCCGTTTGCACAGCATGCGTAACATAAGCTTCATCATCATGAATCGATAGGATGATAACTTTGATGTCTGGGTATTTCTCCACTAGACGACGAGTTGCTTCAACACCATTGATGTTCGGCATGTTGATGTCCATTAAGACAACATCCGGTTGATGATTTTCAATCAACTCAACCGCATCTTGTCCATCATCACCTTCTGCTACAACTTCAAAATTTTCTTCCATATCCAGAATCCGTTTAACACCTTCACGGAATAGTTTATGGTCATCAATTAGTACAATTCTCGTCTTAAGGGCGTTCATTTGTGTCATGTCCAGTCCTCCTGCTCAGTTAATGGTATTTGTATAAAAATTAAGGTCCCTTTACCGGGGTTCGTATCTATTTTCAAAGTCCCCTCTAAAAGATCGACTCGTTCCTTCATACCAATCAAGCCAAAGGATTGTTCTTTTCTCTCATCAGGATCAAATCCAATTCCGTTATCTCTTACTAGAATGGATATGTTCTGTTGAAATTCGACTTTCACTTGTATTTCATCGGCTTGAGCATGTTTACATGCATTTTGGACAGATTCTTGAATCAATCGATATATCGCTACTTCCATTTTTGAAGGAAGTCGGCGTTCATTGCCAAAACTTCTGAGCTGAATGTTGATTCCAGTTGATTCGGACAAGTTTCTTAAATACTTCTCTAATGTCGGAATAAGTCCTAAGTCATCGAGTGCCATCGGCCGCAAGTCATAGATGATTCTACGGACTTCGGTTAAGGCATCTTTCACCATAATCCTTAAATCTTTAAGTTCGCTACGCGCCTCTTCGACACCTTTTTGCATATATATTTTTTCAATTAATTCAGATCTCAACAATACGTTCGCAAGCATTTGTGCCGGTCCATCGTGAATTTCCCGTGAGACTCGACCTCGTTCTTCCTCTTGTGCTTCAATGATTTGAAGCCCAAAGTCCTGCTTAGCCTGAGCATCTTTTACCATTTCGCCAACTTTTCGCAAATCAGCATCCAAATAATTCAATACGACACTGATTTGGCTCACCAACCGCTCGGCACGTTCAATCGTTTCCTTCAAATTTACCAAACGTCGGTCAATATCATCCCTTCTCTGACGAAGAGCAGCTTCTTTCTGACGAGTCGAAATCATTTGAACTTGATATTCACTTGCTGTGTCATACGCTTGCTTGATTTCCTGCTCACTATAACGCTCGAAATGTTTGCTCACTTCAGCAAGTCTTGCTCTCGCCAACCGAGACTTGGTTTCCAGCACATCACCTTGTTGGATTACCTTCAACACTTGCTCTTTAATTTCTTTCAATTCATTAGATAACTGTTCAAACTCTTGGCGTGATTGCTCGCCAATTTCAAAGATCTGTTCTTTACTCTCGGTAACAGTGGCAATCGTTTTATCCAAAATGTTATCAATGCTGCTTGGATCAAACGTTTTTGTAGTCGTCATTCCTATGCCTCCAATACTACTGTACCGAACATTTAGTAGTAGGTACTAGGTCCTTCTTTCCTAATTATCCCATAAACTATACCAATATTTTCCCCATTCGATATACATTTCGAACTCATCAGAGCATTTATGACTTTATTACTCAATTTTTTTGTAAGATTTGATGGGATAATGGTCCAGATATATAATAAGAAAAGTTATTGAAATAATCTGGAGGTATTTATGCTCTCATCATATTATACCGTAAAAACGTACGGAGAACACGAACAAATCATACAAAAGTCAAGATTCATCGGCTATGTCCAAAGGGCTGAAACAGAAGAGGAAGCTCAAAGTTTCATACAAGAAATCAAAAAAAAGCACAATGATGCGACACACAACTGCTCTGCCTACCTTATAGGTGAAAATGATCAAATTCAAAAAGCCAATGACGACGGGGAGCCAAGTGGTACCGCTGGAGTCCCAATTTTAGAAGTGCTCAAAAAAAGAAAATTAAAAAATACCGTAGTAGTAATTACCCGCTACTTTGGTGGAGTCAAACTCGGAGCAGGCGGATTAATACGTGCTTACGGTTCTTCTACATCTAAAGTACTAGATGCGACAGGAATTGTCGAAAGGAAACGAATGACTATCATATCAAACCAGTTTGATTATCAATTGTTAGGGAAATTAGAAAATGAAATCAGAAATTCCTCTTACCTTCTAAAAGAGATACAATACTTAGATAAAGTGAAAATTGAAGTTTTGGTTCCTGATGGACTAGAAGAAGAATTCAGCGTCTGGATGACCAACATAACTTCAGATCAAGTCGAATCACATGTTATTGACAAACAGTATGTCGAAATAGATGTTTAAATGTATTGAGAATTTATAAAGAATCAGATAAACTTTTTAAAGTTAGTTAATTTTTCGGGTCCACACGAAGGACTCTTTTCATTATCATGATTAATTAAGGAGAAAAATGAAGCATGTATCGAAGAGAAATTCGAAGAAATAAGAAACGTCGTCGCAGGAATATGCTACTAACCTCATTCTTTCTAATTTTTTTCTGTGTGATTGGTTACGGAGGCTATCTAACATTAAAACTAGTAAATGCAACGGATCAATCTGTTGAGCAATTAAAAAGAGGGAATAAATCAGAGCTTCGGGAAGAAACGGTTAATGTGAAAGATGACAATTTCTCTGTCTTATTTATTGGAATTGATGCCCGAGAAGGTGACAAAGTTAGTCGATCTGATGCTTTAATATTAGCTACTTTTAACAAAAAAGACAAATCAGTAAAGATGGTAAGTATCCCTCGCGATTCCTATGTTGAAGTACCTGGAAGAGGTATGGATAAAATTAATCATGCCCATGCATTTGGTGGTGTTGATTTAGCTGTACAGAGTGTTGAAAACCTGTTTCAAGTACCTGTCGATCACTATGTTAGGTTAGATTTTAGAGCGTTTATTGAAATTGTAGATACTCTTGGTGGAGTAGAAGTAGAAGTACCAAAAACTTTCTCCGTTCAAGATAGTGATGATAATGAAGATGCTATAACTTTATACGAAGGAAATCAAGAATTAGATGGTGAAGAAGCATTAGCTTTTGTACGTATGAGAAAACAAGATCCCACTGGTGACATCGGACGTGGGGAAAGACAGAAGCAGATTATTAAAGCTATTATAGAAAAAGGGACATCTTTATCTTCCATTACGAAATATGGAAAGGTAATTGATAACCTCGAAGAGAATATTCAGATGGATTTAAGCTTTGGTGAAATAGCTGCTCTCCACAATTACGCTGGTAGTATTAATGATATTAAGTCTTTGCAACTATCTGGATCGAATTCCAACAATGGAACTTTCTATTACATGTTAGATGAGAAAAGTGTGGATTCTATCTCGAACGAACTACGTTCACACTTAGATATGAATAGCACTGAAAGTATTACCGTTTCTAAAGGTACCAACTCAACATCCGAGTCTGCATCTCAAGAATAATGAAAGGGTGACTCGAAGGACAACCATGTCCTTCGAGTCACCCTTTTTAAATGATTATGATCATAAAAAAAGCAAATATAAAACCAGCTAATAATGTGCCAACAAGAAGAATTAATAATCTTTTGCCATTCATATGATCATCCTAACGTATTGTTTTAGGGTATGTTCTTAGTATTATGACTGAAAAGTATCGATTGCTTTCTGTGCTGTGTCCAATGCCTTGTTTTTCATATTATTGACAGTTTCTCTCATTCTTTCCGACTGTTCTGATTTACGATTTAAACTTTCCGATATCAGCTTGCTGATTCCTGTTAAATCATCAAAATCGACATGACCAGCATTAGGCTGCTTACACATCTCGGCAAAGGCATCAATCTTGGGATCATATGAGATGGCAATAAATGGTGTATGCGTTACAGCTGCAAATATGAGGGAGTGTAGTCTCATGCCTAATAACAAGCTTGATTTACCGATAATGGAAATCTTCTCCTCAATACTTGCATCATACGGAGCTACAAGTGCAGGTTGTTCCATCATATCTATGACGTCTTGAGATGCAACACGATCGTGTTCACCATGCATTGGGACAAACACAATATTCACATTATTATTGGCCTTCAATCGATCTAATTCTGCAGCAATCGTCTTCTTAAACTGTTCATTGCTCTTCCAATTTCGCACTGATACAGTTACGACTGGTTTGGTAAACTCCTGTTCTTCATACCATCCTGAAGCAGGTTTCAATTCAAAGCCAATTACCGGGTCGGGAACGATTTCAATGTGCCGTTTAACTCCGATTTCCTCTAACAATTGTTTAGATGCCAGATCCCTGACTGTAATCATATCTGATTTATTCATTACATGGCGAACAATCTTTTTACTTATAGAGAGATTGAATGGGCCCATTCCTTGAGCGTAAACAAACACAGGTTTTCGATACCATTGGGCAATTTTAATGATACCACCATAATACGGTATTGATTTCCAACCAGTAGAATCCTGAAATAGACTTCCTCCACCGCTAATCAAACCATCAGCACTTTTAATGGCTTTCTTCACTTCATTAAGTTCCCACCGATTCACACTCTTTACTCGATAAAGCTTTTCAGTTTTATCAGGATTATTAGACAATACGATAATTTCTACATCGTTTTTTACAGTTCGAAGAGACTGTATGATTGAATACACAATCGCTTCATCACCTATATTATCGAAGCCATAATAACCAGATATGACAATCTTCATCTTACCACCTTGCTTTCCATTTCAAGAAATACCGATTCCCAACGTTGAATATAGCAATGAAAATCAACCCTATCATAAGTCCGAAACTCAGGCTATATAAGCTCCTCAAAATTGAAATATAGAGAGGGATATGCAAATGAGTAAATGTATTAACGATTGATAACCAACCGATAATTGATGGAATTAAACACAGATATCCAAGCTTAGTAAAGTTTCGTTTGAACAAATACATCCCAAGAATATAGAAAGGAAAACCAATTAGAACTTCCTTAGTTCTAGGTCGGACGAAGAGCAAGTCTTCCAGTTGTTGTCGTACCATCAACTCAATAGAAGATACAGCTCCAAAGTTCCCAGATCTGCTAATGTAATACATCAGAACAAATCCAACCGCTACGATAACTAATAAATGTCCATATTTAATTGGTTTGTTAAGGAAATTGATAATTTGATTAAATCCTAATCGTTTTGTTGAATTGGTGAATAGCTCTTTGAGGACATAAAGTACCACTACAATGATTGGGAAGATGTAAAGTACTTTGACACCTCTAAATCCCCCTCCAATATGGAGGAAATAGTCTGTTCCATACAAGAGGCTTACTACAAGCCATATCCCAAGAGCTGAGATACCAATCGCTTTCAAATACTGTAGGATTACTGAACGCCACTCATTTATCTTCTTGAAAGATAACGCTGCATAGATAGGTGTGAACGAAGCAACTCCTAGAGCCAAAAGTTTAATTAATAATTCTTCCGCTGTTACCAGGTAAGCTATTGAAATAAAAAAGCTCCCTAATCCAACAACATATGCCCAGTTTCTCTTTACAAGTTGAAGGCAAGCGAGTAATAAAAACGTAATTGAACCCGCCAGAACAGCTAACATCTCCCAAAGTGTTTGATTAAGATCCGGAAAGGTAAAGGCTGTCCCATGTTCATAAAGAGTAGGCATTGATTCATTTAAGCTTTTAAAAAATGCTATGTTTTCTTCAGTTAGTCGCTCAGCATCTCCCAAGGTCAGTAAATGGAAATACAATACTCTAATATTACGTTCTTTCACAGCTCTTATTGCTTCTTCCCTTAATTCAAATGGTGCACCTCTTTCAAGGTCAAAACTTCTTAATCGAATGACATTCAAATTATTTAGCCTGGATAGCGTTTCAAACCCTTTTTGATTGTACTGCTCAATCGACAGTAAAGAGTAATTTTTCTGCTTGAATCGTTCAGCCCAAACTTTATAATCCTCATAAGGGTATCCTAAAGTTTCCTTGCCATAGAATAAGACCTTGTTAATTGAACCTTTTACTTCAAATGCTTCATCCCATATATATTCATTCGTTTCGACAATCTCATCAACTGGAATACGTAAAATCGTTTCAAATCCATACTTCTCAATGAAATTTACTTTTTCTTGTGAGTACCCCAAAAATATGTCCTCGATTACTTTTGGGTCACCTTCAATAAAAATAAATTCCTTGCCATTTATCTCAATTTCCTCATAACGATCCTCAAAGACAATTTCTAATTTCTCCTTAAAAGGAAATGAGCTGTCAGCATCAGATATGTACAAACCTTCCTTTTGGCGAAGGTTTTCATTTGAATCTTCTGACATAAAAGAAGAAACTCGAGCAATTTCTTCTTGATCAAACAGAACGACTTCTCCCTGTCTTTCCAAACTATCAAGGGATTCAGGCATGAAACTGACAGAAGTCACACCAGATTTATGAAGTCCATTTAAAAGACGGTCCTGTTTTGCACCATCACGAATTAATTGGTTAATCTCGTTATAAGGCACAGTTACTTCATATTTGTCATTGTTCCATTCTGCTTTCGACCGCTCAAACAACATAGGTGTCGTTATTATTATGGAAGCTGCCAGGATAATCCAAAGCCACTTTTTCACACGTAAACAACCCTTTCCACTCGTATAACTCATGGTGTATTACATGAACAAAGCTTGGCATACGCCAAGCTTCGTATATCTATATAGTACCCATTCGATTATTTATATTTTCCTCGTATTTGCTACTCTGTTGAAAAAATTCAATATTGGCCGATAATTCGTATCTACAAGCCCAACAATTTCTACAATGAGTTCTACAAAAATTAACAATATACCTACAATGAGTAGCGACCCCCAAAGAGTAGTACTTTCAATCATAACAGCTGCAAGTCCAAAAATAGCACTCATTGCATAAATAATTAATACTGTCGTTTTATGACTAAAGCCTAATCGTTGTAGACAATGATGCAGATGCGATTTATCAGGTGCAGACAATGGTTTTTTGTTAACAATTCTTCGTACAATTGCAAAAATGGTATCTGAGATCGGCACTCCGAGAATAATGACGGGCACCAATAAAGAGAACAAAGTAATGTTCTTAAATCCAAGCAGAGAGATGACCGAAATGATGAACCCTAAATAAAGTGAACCTGTGTCACCCATGAAGATTTTTGCAGGGTGAAAATTGTACACTAAGAAACCGATGGTACTCCCCAAGACCGCAAAGCCAACTGCCATCACAAATGCATTTCCATTAACGATGGCCATAGTGGAAATCGTTATAAGAACGATTGAAGAAACTCCCGCAGCTAGACCATCTAATCCATCAATTAGATTGATTGCATTCGTAACTCCGATGATCCAAATCAATGTAATAGGAATACTTAAATATCCTAAGTCCAGTCGAATATCGAAAGGCAAATTGATGAAATGGACAACAACGCCACCATGGATCATAATGCCTGCTGCTATGACCTGGCCTAATAACTTTACTTTAGGTGAGATTTCAAAAATATCGTCAAATACTCCTGTAGCAACTATTATCGTACCTGCTGCTAATAATGGGACCATGTATTGCTGATCTGGTTGGAGTAAGTAAAAACCTATCATAGAGCTGACGTATATTGCAAAACCACCTAATCGTGGCATTACTTTTGTATGAACTTTTCTTTGATTTGGCTGATCTGTTGCACCAATTTTAATTGCAATTTTTTTAACCAAAGGTGTCAATAATACCGAAGATAAAAAGCATATCAGCAATGTTAAATACAACATATTCGGGACACTCTCCTAATACATGTCAATACAAATTATGTCATCATTTGTTTCTATACCCGTTAATTTGACAAACTAAGCCTAAAGCTAAACACTGAAAAAATTATACCATAAAAAGACAATATATAATGTACGATTTCCATCTTTT
The DNA here is from genome assembly GCA_020524245.1 of Rossellomorea aquimaris. GTDB lineage: Bacteria > Bacillota > Bacilli > Bacillales > Fictibacillaceae > Pseudalkalibacillus. The sequence continues at coordinate 1,089,213 of JAIVLN010000001.1, forward strand.
TTATTATGCTCACCTGTATTTATTTTGCGCTTGATTTTTCTAATTTCTTTAATAAGGAACTTAAACCAGGAATTGATGAGAGTTCATCTTTGGTAATGCCTTTAAGGAGTATGATAAGAGCAAAATATAGGAACGCTCCAACAACCATACTGACGAAAGAATACCCAAGTGAAGTCAATCTGCTCCAACTTTCAATTTGTAAAAATAACGTAGGTATTCCGATGATCAGTCCCATTACTATAGACGAGCAAACATGGACAATCGTTTCTTTTGAATAAAATTTAACTTTGGTAAATTTATAAATAAAAAATGAATTAGTGCTGAATAATAAAATATAAATCAGAAGGGTCGAAACAGCAGCTCCTAAAAGTCCCCAATATTGGATGAACCATATGTTTAATCCGACCTTCAGTAAGGCACCAATCATTATGATCAATGCAGCTATTTTAGATTTTTCTAATCCTTGTAGAATTCCAGTCCCTAATACAGTCAAGGCTGTAAAGGCAGCACTCAGGTTGATGATTGCAAGTACTAAACTCCCTTCAAGGTTTGTAAATAAAGCTAAGTTTAAAGGAAGAGTCAAACTGAATAGACCTATTGCAGCAGGCCAGGAAAGTAAATTCCCTAGACGCTGTGATTTCTCAATTAGGTTATTCGTCGTATCAATATCCTTTTTGGCCATACTTTTACTGATTGTTGGTATCAACGGTAAAACAATTGAAGTAGAAAAAACAGTAGCAATCTGCACAAGCGAAAGCCCTCTACCATACAAACCGTACAAATAATTAATTCCTTCAGAAGATTTCTCCGACAGTTTTAAACTTAAGGGGATAGATAAGGAATCCACAACATTGATTAAAGCCATAGTAAGCGCACCTATACATATGGGTAAGGATATATACAAAATCCTCTTAGTGTTCTGCTTAAATTCAGCAAATGTGTAGGGAGTTTTAGACCTTGGTTGAATGGAAGTCTTTTGAAATAAAACCCTCAAGTAAATGAGTGAAAGCACTGCTCCAACTGAAGATCCCACCATAACACCCGCTGCAATTTCAGAATCTGAAAAACCGAAATCCACCATGTAGTAAGCAATACCAATAATCAATGCAACTCTAATAAACTGCTCCAAAACTTGGGAAATGGCAGTTGGCTTCATATCTTCATATCCTTGAAAAAACCCTCTATAAACTGCCATATAAGGCGCAATCAGTAAGGTAATGGAAACAATAATCAACGACAATCGTGTTTTTTGCCCACCTAATACCTCTGCGATAGGGAATGAAAATAATGAAATTAACGCAAAACTAACGAACCCGAATAACAGGGCAAGTATACTGGCAGTCCTATATATATTTCTTATCTCTTTTTCATTTCCAGATGTTCTAGCTTTAGCAATCAATTGAGAAATTGCAATTGGTATACCCGCCACAGACAAAATGAGGGCAGTCATATACACAGGGTAAACCAGTGAAAATATACCGAGAACTTCATCTCCCGCGATATTTTGGAGTGGTATTCTGAATACACTGCCCAAAATTTTGGATACAAGTGTTGCAATTGTTAAAACCAGCGTACTTTTAACTAAGTTTTGACTCATCTTCGTTCCTTTGCTTTCTGTTTATTTATTTTCATCATGAACTTAGGGATAGCCATCATACGACCTAGCCTGGATGGTTGATTTATTAAACGGTAGAACCACTCCAAGTGAACTTTCTGCCAGAATTCAGGTGCACGTTTCACCGCCCCTGCCCATACATCAAAACATCCACCCACACCCATAAAGACTCCTTTTTGGAAGCGATCAATGTTCTGAGAGATCCACTTTTCTTGTCGTGGGACACCTAGTGCAACAAATACAAAATCGGGTTTCAAAGCATCGATTTCATCCGCTACTTTATTCGTTTCCCAATCAAAATAACCATCATGGTAGCCAACAATTTTCAGGTTAGGATAAGTCTTTTCAATATTGACCTTTGCTTCTTCAATGACTTCATGTTTGGCTCCCAACAGATAGACTGACATTTGATACTCGTCTGCTTTTTCAAGAAGGTCCTTCATCAAGTCAAACCCTGTTACTCTTTCTGGTAAAGGTTTTCCTAATTTATTAGCCGCTTTAACAATACCAATACCATCGGGAGTTATATAATCCGCTTTATTTAAGATCTTCATATAATCAGAATCCTGATTAGCATACATGACGATTTCAGGATTTGCTGTAACAATGAAAGCTTTCTTGGATTTCAAAGTGTGTTCATTTAGTAATTGATTAGTAAAATCGTTTAACGTCGTATTAATAAAAGGTACATTTAAAATTTCAACTGTAGGGATCTTCATTTGTTATTCTCCTTACATTAGATTGTTCAACTTCAAAGAATAACTTTATCATACCAAAAAGAGAACGCAACAAGAAATTGTCGCATTCTCTTCCAAGTGATATTATTTTGCTATTGGAAGTACAGTTGTCAGTTCACCATATTTTCCGTTGTTATAAATATATGCGGACTTGTATTTTGCATCAGTTGGTAAAATGTTGAACCAGTTACCTTCTCCAGAAGCAACATCTTCTTTAACGATAAATGTGATTCCATTAAATGGATATTGATAAATAACCGTACTGCCACTTGTTGTAGCTTTGTCACGTACATTTATATTACCAGTAGTGATTCCAAGCTTGTGCTTGAATTGTTCTTTTTTACCTAATAATTTATCCGCTCGATACATAATACCAGCAATTTTCTCGCCCCAATATGGATCTGAAGCATATCTCACATTCATACCTTTAGATTTGTTTCCAAGGAATTCCCCATTGTATTTCCAATTACTCATGTTGAAATAACCTGGTTTAATGAATTCACCTGCAACACGATCGATTCCATCTTCAAAAGATTCAAATGTTGTAGCATTTTCTGATGGATTTGTATCAGTTGCTTTCCAACCGAAAAGGTTATATTTATCTTGTGCAATCTGACTAGTTCCCCAGTTACTTTCATGAATGGCATGAGCCAAGAAATAAAGCGCATTAATCCCATACTTTTCTTCTGCCTTTTTAAACTCAGCTCCAAGACCTTTCAATGGAGACTCTTTGAAACCGTTCCTTGGTGTAAATCCTTTTGAAATAAACTGATCTAAATCTGATGCACTATATGACGTCTTGGAATATAGTGGGAGGTATTGGAAATATTGATAAGCTTGCCCCACTTTAGACCCAGCATTGTTATAGAATGTATTCCCATCCCAACTGTAGTAATGAGTCCCTTCTGTTAGGAATGAAGGAGACTTACCGACTGTAAGCTTTTCATACTTATCTAAATGTGGCACATAGATAAAGTGATACAGTTCACCGTTGTAAGACTTATAATAGGATTGTCCTTTTAATAGGCTGTCAGGAACTAATGTTACGTTATCAATAGATACATAACCAACACTCTCTGCAGACTTTACTTTGACCCATCCTTCACCAGCTTCAATGAATTCAAACTCAGTACCGGTATTAACATATGTAATGGTAGTACCAGATAAGCTCTTAGATTCATAAACAATGGTTAGTTGGTTCGTGTATGTATAGCCATCTTTTACCCATACAATTTTCTTGCCATTCATGACAAAATGCGAATCAGAAGCAATTGAATTCTTCGCCTCAGAAAATGTTTCAAATTTATCAATTTCTACTACTTCTCCTGAACCATTTACTTTCGCTGTACTAAATTCATAAACCTTTGGAGGCGTTAACACTTTTAATAAGCGGTCGATTACAACTGCAGCTTCTGCACGAGTTGTGAAATTCTGAGGCATATAGGTCCCGTCCGGATTACCATTTAGTATGCTTAATGATACAACTCTACTGATATCATCCATAAAATCAGGATGAATTTTTCCTTTGTCCGTGAAGTTCACTGTAGCTTCTGTTGTTTCAATAGCTTTATTTTTCAAAGCTTGATTGATAATAACCGCCATGTGTTCACGTGTAATGTTATTACCTGGCTTAAAAGTACCGTCCGGATAACCATTGATGATTTTTACTGCTGCTGATCTATGTATTGGGTCGAAGTACCATTTACCTTCTTCAACATCCTTAAAGGGTTGAAAATTCGGATCTTCTGGTAATTCTAATACTCTAGTAACAAGTGCAGCAAACTCAGCTCTGGTTACTTTACTGTTAGGGTAAAAGTTTCCTTTACCATCACCTAACATAATTCCCTCGTCATTCAAGTATCGCATCGATTTTTCTGCCCAATGACCAGTTATGTCATCATTAGCAGCCGAAGCGTATGGTGCTACCGTACTAATCGATAGTACCAAAACAACCAACATTACCCAAAACCGCCTAAACTTCATAGATTCTCCTACCTTTCTTTTTTATTAAGACTATCAAATTATCAAGTATAAAACTACCAACTTTTTATCTATTTCTACAAATAATTACTTATTTTAACAAAATATTTAGACTATAATCGCCAAATTTTTTTACTATCCTTGTCCAGGGTTGGATATTTCATTGCTACATCTTGATCACCCACATGCTTTATATCGGAGCAGATAATTGATTCTTAACAAGATTTTAAAATTTTCACTTGAATAAAGGAAATTACATATACAAGAATAATATATACATGCTAAATAAACATAGAGTTATCAATTAAAAGCTCTATTAAATGCAAATATTAATTTGGTGCATTTTTGAAGTTTTGGTATAATTAATATGAGAACAACCATTCGAAAGAGGTAAAAAGATTTATGTCTAATGTTAATGTTACAACCAAAAGAATATTTGCATTTGTGGTTGATTTTACCTTGATTACAATAGTGGCTATGTTGGCAGTGCTCCCTATACTTCCTTTAGCAGATGTAAATTTCCAAGTTACAAGTGAAGTTAAGACCTATTTAAACTTTATTTTCTTCGCTGTACCTCTATTTAAGGACTCATTTTTAAAAAGGAGTATTGGCAAAAGAATTTTTGGTCTGAAGATATATAACAGTCAAGGAAATACCCCGAAATATTGGCAAGTGATATTGAGAAATATCACACTACTGATTTGGTTTATTGAACTGATTGTGTGGCTAAGTAGAAAAGATAAAAGAAGATTAGGAGACCTATTGGCTATTACTTATGTAAGTTCTAAGTAAATAGTAAATGAACCAGCCAATGTCGACTCCGCTTTGGCTAGTTCTATAATTAAGATATCTATTGATCTACTGTTACAGAAGTTATTAATCTACTGTTACAGAAGTAATGTACTTGGTTTCATTCTTCTTAATATAGACGAATGTTAATTTCGTCCCTATTTCTAGATTTTCAAAAGAATCCTGTAATTCCTCTGTAATCTGAAAAGCTCGTGGACCTTCCTCCAACTCGATTTCCACTGTATGACTATCAGCTTGTCCATTATATGTACCTTCTGTTTCTACTTCCATTGTAGCATCATTTACTGTTGAATCTTTGTTAGAATCTGTACTCTCATCATCCTGATGCGCTTCATCCTCATCACCTGATGATTCAGTAGTATGATCTTTGTCTTTTGTCTCTGTATCTTTGGCACCTGATACTTTCTTTTCCATGCTTTCTGTTCCAGAAGTACTACCTTGATCTGTTCCACATCCTACAGCAATTGAAATAACCAATAGCAATGAGAAAAGTAACTTTACTAAGTTCATGATGGTTCCTCCTATGCGTTTTCTACCATCATTCTATCAAATTTCTACCAATCATATCGTTGAAGTAATGATTTCAGTTCTATATTCCTACACATAAAAAAACGACAGGTACTTCTGTCGTTTTTTTATCGGATTAATTAACTTGTAAATAATCTCCTCTTTGCTTTTCCATTACTCTTTCCTTGAATTCTTTCTTTTCTTTTTTGGACATGGCCTTATAGTCCTTTAGAAACTTCTTATATTCAGGAAGCACTTCATCAATAGGGCCATATTGTTTAACTTCCCCAAACTCAAGCCAAAGTGCTTTATCGCAAAAGTTCTTGACTTGTTTCATAGAATGACTGATAAAGAAAATGGTTTTTCCTTTCTCTTTAAACTCATTCATCTTATCAAGGCATTTATCTGCAAATGTTTGATCACCTACCGAAAGCGCTTCATCGATTACAAGTATGTCTGGGTTAATTGTAACTGATATAGCAAATCCAAGCCTAGACTTCATTCCACTTGAATACTTTTTAACAGGTTGATCAATAAATTTACCTACCTCAGCAAATTCAATAATTTCCGGTTCAAGATTTTGGATTTCTTTCTTGCTAAACCCAAGCATAAGACATTTAAGCTCTATATTTTCTCTTCCAGTCAGTTGATTATTCAAACCAGATGCTATTGCAATCAGCGATGCCTGTCCGTTTATAGAAATAGAACCTGATGTAGGCGGAATAATTCCGGATATGATATTGGATAATGTGGATTTACCGGCACCATTCACCCCTACCACTCCTATAACATCTCCTTCGTAAGCTGTAAGATTAATATTTTGTAATGCATAAAAATCTTCACCATAACCACCTGGAAGAAGAATATCTAACAACTTATCTGATGTCTTTTCATACATTTTGAAGTTTTTTGTTACATTCATCAGTTCTACAGATTTTTCCAAATCTATCACATCCGTTTATAGATAATCCACAAAGTGGTTCCGGAATTTAATATGCAATATGGAGCCCACTAATAACAAGAATAACGTCAATGACCAGAAATAAAAGCTATATTGAAGATTTTCAATAAAATACCAAGACGTACCGAGTAATGAAGCACGATAGCCTTCAACCAGATAATAAAAAGGGTTTGCCATCATCGATCTTTGTATCCACTCTGGTAATAGGTCTGGTGACCACAGAAAAGGCGTCAAATAGAGCATCATTCTCATAACAGCTTGAACAATCATCTGTACATCACGGACAATGGTTGCAAGGGTTGAGGTAATTAGTGCTACAGCCATAAGAAGTACAAATGTCGCAAAGATAAAATAGGGTATTTGAATAATATAAACCGAAACTGGATAACCAAGAAATTGCAATGCAATAAAGATAATTCCTGCAAGTACTAGATGAGCATAAAACTTTCCAACAATAACATAAGAAGGGATGACACTCAACGGGAAACTCATTTTTGAAATCATTTTAATCTTTTTGTAGATTGACTTGGTTGCTTCCAATATAGCAGGATTGATGAAAAACCATAAAATGATTCCTGAAAGCATCCATGGTAGATAAGGTATTGATCCAACAGGTTCTTGCTGCCTGATCCCAAATCCAAAGACAAACCAATAAATTGATATTTGAATTAAAGGATTAATGACTTCCCATAACATACCCAGATAATTATTATTATTAGCGGCTTTTACTTCATATAAGGATAGTCGACCAATCAAGTAAATACTATTCCATTGTTCCTTTATTACTGTAACAACTGACTTCATATATAATCCTTTCTCAATTACCATTTGAAGGGATAGAGCACATATATTTATTGTCGTAAAAAGACATGATCAACTACCTTTTTAGATGATTGTCCACTTTCTAAATAACAGAATTTTTCATAGAACCGTTTAAAACTTTCACTATGAACAGGATTATTATTATTACAATCCTTTATGCTATGAATAACTTCCTCCGTGGATTTCACTAAAGGTCCAGGTGCTTCTGTCTCAAAGTCGAAATAGAAACCTCTGAGTTTATCCCTATAATTATCAATGTCATAGACATAAAAAATCATCGGGCGCTTTAAGTTTCCATAATCAAAAAATACCGAGGAATAATCTGTAATCAATAGGTCCGAAATCAAGTACAACTCACTTATATCTGGATACAATGAATAATCAAACGCAAATCCTTGATACGGTGTCAAATCCAAATTCTCAGCCACAAGATAATGCATTCGTAAGATGATAATGTACTCATCCCCAAGCTCATTTCTTAAATGATTCAAATCTAGCGCGAGATCGAATTTATATTTTCCTTTACCATAAAATTGATCGTCTCTCCAAGTTGGAGCATACAGAATCACTTTCTTATCTAAAGGAAGTCCCATTTCTTTTTTCAAGAGCTGAATTTTTTCATCACGGTTGTCTACATATAATAGGTCATTTCTCGGATAACCAGACTCGATCATATCTTTTTCAAAATTAAATGCACGGCGGAAGATGTCAGTTGAGTATCCATTAGGAGAAATCAAAAAATCCCAATTCCGTGATTCCTTGTAGAAATTCCGTTTATACTTCTTCGTATTGGTCCCTGGCATGTGAACTTCTTCCATATCTGCTGCTAATTTTTTTAATGGTGTTCCATGCCATGTTTGCAGGTAAACGGTATTCTTCGGTTTTGGTATCCATAAAGGCATCCGACTATTCGTAACCCAATATTTCGCTCTGGCAGTCATCAATAACCATTGTAACGAGAATCGGTTTATATGAGGTATACCCTTCTTTCTAAAGGTTTCTGCATATTTTTTATCGACACTCCAATACATTTTGTAGCCGGGTTCATTTTCTTTTAGATACTCATAAATTGCTCTTGGATTACAACTGTATTGCTTACCTAGGAAGCTTTCAAACATGATTAATTTATCGTCTGCAGGTAACATACCAATCCATTTAAAAGCAAGTTTATATAATTTCTTGGTTTGTGGATGACGTCTAGCTTGAATAAGAATTCTTTTAATTTTAGATACAATTCTTTTTTTCAAAGCATAGGATGCAACATTGATTCGGATATTACGAGTCTTTTTATTTACTGTCAGGCGTACACGCTGCTTACCGTTTGGACGTTTAATAATGATTCCTCTTGATTGAATCGTTTGGTATGGCATCAGCTTTAATAAAGTGTCTCCTGTAAAGTCTTCATCCTTATCTCTTAAAGCTGAATATGATAATTTAAACAAAGATTCATGAGCGACATGAAATAAACTTTCCATTTCATTCAAGTCTATGTGTGTACCGAAACCTAATACTTGATATCGATTTTGTGTCTTTTTCGTTAGGTCGACCCGTTCTCCGTTCTGAAGTTTTACTTTTATTTCTTCATTTGGGTGCTGAATATTAAGACGCAAATCCTTTAATGTCACATCTTTATCAGGGTACATCGCATATCCTAGAATGGTCATTTTCCCATCTTCATCCATTCGGATTTCTTCTACTCGAGTAACAACTTCTTTCTCTTGTATTTTTAAAGATAGATTTCCTTTGTTTGTTGTATAAGGAACAACCATTATATCAGTATTAATTCCTATAGCTTGAAGTTCTATATATTGATCCAGACTTCTAACTCGCTCTCTTTTTTCAGTGGAAGGATGGAATACATACAAATCCCATATTGCCCCTATAGTCATTATTGACGGGTCATATATAGAAGTTGCAAAAATCTGATGACCATTCTCTTGAGTTGATTTTAGAGGGAATTGACGTTCTTCATCACTTACACGATCAATCAATATCAAATCTAAATCGTTCGAATCACAATCATATTGTAATTGCAACTCAATTGCTTCAAGGTGAAGCTCTATAGAATTCAATGTAGGTTTCTTCTTTGTTGCATTAATGCTGTCCAACTCATAAACTCCTCTCAAACCACTAAACATTCTTAGAGAAAACACTCTTTACAAACTTTTTACTTGCATTCCCATCTGAAAAAGCATTCCATTCTGCAGAAAAAGTCTGAATCTGTTCCATATCAAAATCATTATTCTTAATTAATTCAATAACTTTGTCCGTTGTAAAAACAACTGGACCAGGAACCATCTCACAATAGCCTTTCCATACCCCTCTGTTCCTCGTGTACTCTTCCAAATCATATGGAAAGAAAATCATTGGCCTTTCTAATAAGGAAAACTCAAAAGGAATGGAAGAGTAATCCGTTATTAAATAATCTGTAATTAGAAGTAATTCATTTATATCAGGGTGTGAAGAAAAGTCATAAGCAAATCCTTCATACTTTTCGTTCAAGTCATAATGGGGCTTCACCGCCGGGTGGAACCTAACAAGAACCACAAACTCATTACCTAGTTCAGATTTCATTTGATCTAAGTTAAGCATTACTTCATAATCGTTCAATTTTTGATCCCGAAAAGTTGGTGCATATAATATGACTTTCTTTTCTTGTAATATAGGTGTCTCTTTAAAAAAACGGTTTATTATACACGCTTTTTCTTGCTCATCAAAAAAAAAGTCAGTTCTCGGTATCCCTGTCTTGAGAACCTTATCTTCATTAAGGTTAAAAGCCTCTTCGTAGACTTTAGTAAGAGCATTAGACCCGACAACGACTTTGTCGAACTTACCATATACCAACCTAAATCTTTCTTTTGCAGAGTAACTACGGTCATTAATTGTTTGATCCTCCAGAGCGAATTTTTTCAGAGCACCTGCAGCATGCCATAACTGAATACACTGCACGCCCTCTTTAAAATCAGCAACAGAAAGAAAACCATAATAATTATCTATCATGATATATTTAGATGTTGCAATATGGTACATTGATTTTAAGATATGGAATAGATTCCATGTTTCGTATCGATATAATTCCAAATCAGGATAATTTCGACGAAAATATGGATATGTTCTTTTTGTACAAATGAAAACCGAATGCACATCAATTTGTTGTCGTAACATCTCTTCATACACAAACTTTGGATTTTGGGTAAACGAAACCATGAAAGTAACTTTGTTTTTTAATGGGAATGAATTAAAAATGTTAAATACAGCTTTAAAAAAACTTAAATAAAGCCATATTGCAATCTCTCTAGCCATTTACCTTAAAAAGATCCTGTTTGATTTGTGAAGTTGATATCCCTTCAGTTCTAGGTAAGTATATGACCTCACAATAGTCTTTCAAAAAGTCGAACTGTCCTTCCCAGTCATCTCCCATTACAAAAATATCGACATTATGCTCTTCTACATCTGTGAATTTTTGGTTCCAATTGTATTCAGGAATGACTTCATCTACATACCGAATTGATTCAAGAATCAACTTTCGATTCTCATAGCTATGGTACGCTTTCTTATTTTTCACTGCATTAAACTCATCCGATGAGAGACATACAATCAAGTAATCTCCTAATAGTTTCGCCCTACGAAGAAGATTGATATGTCCCCAATGCAACAAATCAAAAGTCCCATAAGTAATTACTTTTTTCACCTTACTCTTCTCCTTTATAATAAGATCCCCTTAGTCATCTAGTATATCTTCTACAATAACAATACCCGTAATCAACTATATTAAGCTATTGTAAATTATAAATTATATGTAAATTTAAGATAACGACTTTTACAACAAATGATGATAAAGAACCATAATTTTGGAAGTATTTATTCTATCTATCACCATATAATACCACAATTGGCTGAGGAAAAAAATGAAAATTATATTATAGTTATATTTTGGTATCTTATTTAAATAGTAATAAATCAACATGTACCAAGCTATTTACCTAGTAAAAGAGCATGAAGTGAGATGATACACTTCATGCTCTTTCTCAAAGTCATTATTTCCCTTTACCAGCCATAGGGGGTAGCTTTCCGAATATGATCCAATAATTTTCCAAGAATAATTTTTGGGTAAGCCTTACAAGCATCCAACTACCTATTGAAATTAATATAAATGTAGCCACCTGCCATATACTATAAATCAGCGTGGATCCATTTTGATTCACTAGACGTAGCATCATTAATAAGAGAGGATGAATAAGATATATTCCAAAAGATGTAGCACCAATTTCCATAAAGAGTTGTTTCGTTTTATCATTGAAACGGACATTTGCCCAATGGGCGATTAGAAATAGACCAATACCTGCGAAAAGAGCATGAGTTGACCATGCAAATTCACCAATATATGAGTTTATCCACTTGGGCAAGAAAGTGGAAACATCATTATATACACCAATACGAACCAAATACATATAGCCAGTATATAAGATGACCAATCCGCCATAAACAAAGAATATCGTACAAATTACTTTGAAGCGAAAAACATGATCTTTCATCTTCCTTCTAATCACATCATAATAAATTCCTAAATAAGCACCTACAAAATAAAAGGAGAAATAGGAAAGACTAATGGATCCTTTCATCGTCAGATGGAAATACTCTTTATTCAAATAAACCCATATCCATTGTATTATGACCCCAATCCAGAGAGAATGTTTACGGATGATATCATACTTTTTCAATAGCAGCATGATAACCGGAAACATTAAATAAAGCTGAAAACTGATAAATACAAAATATAAATGTGGATGTGCCTTCCCTAAGACAAATAAATAAATGAATTTAGTAAACGCTACCTCTAAACTAGGGTAATCGTAATAGAACATCCATTTTAAACCAAAATAAATAAGAGAAAATATGAAATAAGGAATGATAATATACTTAAGTCTTTTTAGATAAAAGTTCTTAATTAATTGAGTATTTGTTTCTCTAGGAAAATAATTATAAAATAATACGAAACTACTCAACATAATAAATGTAGGAGTACCAAGCTTTCCAGCTATATTAAAGAAATTGTATATAGGAAATAATACAGAATCTGTCGGTATACTTGTCACACCTGAAGAGGTAGAATGTACTACCAGTACTGCTATAATGGCAAACGCTCTCGCTAATTGTATTTCATCTAAACTTACTCTTTGCTGTTTAATCATGTTTTTCACCTATCCTAGTAAGTTCATTTATTATTATCTTGATAAAAATTAGCTTTCTAAGCATACAAAGTATTCTACCCCTATTCAAGCTGTGTAATGGATATATTACAGACTTGTTAACAAATATACATATTTTTAATACAAACATAAGTGAAGTGACACATCAGTTACTCCCCATAGGCTATATTCTGGTTAGATTTCTATTTCTAAATAAAGCTTCCTTGTATATTAGTAAACGATATAAATCAACAAAAAAACCACCTGAAAATTTCAGGTGGTTTTCTCATTTTTAATTAATTTTTAAATCTGTCATCCGTCACCCTTGCTAGAAGAGTTACAAATTCAGCTCTTGTAATTGTTTTGTTTGGCTTGAAAGAACCATCTGGGTATCCAGCAACTAGTTCGTTAGCTACAAGAGTATTCACATAGTCTGCAGCCCAGTGTCCAAACGGTACATCAGAGAATCGATCATTTGTAGAACCTTCAAGATCATAAGCATCTACAAGGATTTTAGCCATTTCAGCACGAGACAATGTAGCCTTAGGATTGAAGTTTCCATTATAGCCATTCATTATGCCCGCATGTGCAATTGCAGCGATTACATCATATCCATTGTCACCCTTCTTAACATCATTAAAGTTAGGGTTTGGAAGATTTTCAGTGTTCAAGTCTAATGCACGTACAATCATAGTCGCGGCTTGCAATCTAGTAACCTTGTCATTGACTCCGAAGTTACCATCTGTGTAACCATTGATTACACCCATGATATTCATCGTTTCAATGGCATCTTTTGCCCAGAAATTACTCTTCACATCTTTAAAGGATTTTACCTTTTTGTCAGAACGGAAGATCATAATATTCTTGACAGTTGTGTTACCAGCAATGTCAACCAATTTCAGTTCAAATTGATTTTTCCCTTCATTTAGAGAAACTTTTTCAGACAATGATTTTGTGTGAGCTCTCATTTCATAAGGTTCTCTGAATTCATTGAAATAGACTTCGCTACCATCAATGTAGAATCTCATTTGATCGAAGTTGTCACCCAATTCAAGGTCTAATGTCGCTTCCGCTTCATTTGTGAAGAAAGGTCCTTGAACGTCTAAAGTAGGTTTAGTAGAATCAACAATCACTCTGCGAAGGAATGACAATTCATTACCTTTCGCATCTTTACCCAAGAAACGGATTTCTTTTACTCCATCCGACTTGAATTCAACAGTTGACTTGAATGTGTAACGCTTCTTTTCATCATCCCAATCTAAAGCTGTTTTCTTACCATTGATGTAAAGTACTTCAACAGCAGAGTCATCATTAATGTATCCACTCACTTCAATTTCTCTTTCTCCATAGATACCTAATGCAGCTGGAGTTGTTGCTGTAATGAATGGAACAGTATTGTCCTCACCATGAGAGTCCATTCCAGTGTTACCCGCCCAGTCTGTTGCTACAACCTTAACGAATTTAACGTCAGTCGTATCTGTTAAAGTGTACTCTGTTTGATCACCTGCTAAAGGCGTTTCAAGAACACTCTTACCGTTTACAAGAACGTCGATGTAAGAAACCCCAACACCTTCGTCAGTCGCTGTCCAGGATACTTTTCCTGTTTCTGAATCATAAGAAGTGTCTACAACCGGAGCCTTTGTATCAATGTAGAATGGAATTTGTTTAGATTGCCATTCTGCATCCTCGTAATCTACGACAGTTTTCACTTCATAGTAGTAAAGACCATCTTCCATGACTTTACCTTTGTACATTCCATCCCAGTTGGCTGCAGAGTAGATGGAATATTGAGAGTTAGCCCCTCTATCGTAATAGTGCTTTCTTAACTCATTTTCAGTACGGAGAGTTAAGATGCTATCTTTGTTCTCATCAAGAATCGAGAACTTCGCTTTCTTAGCATTTCTAAGTAAGGACAATACTGGTAGAATCGTTTCGTTTACATTGTCACCGTTTGGAGAGAATGCAACTTTGTCACCGTGAGCATCTTCACTTACAGGGTTTGTACCAAGGTACAGATAGTCATCACCTTGTGGAGATACTAGTCCAGTAGCTCCATAGAAAGAATTCTCTTCATAGATTGTTTCATCTATGATAGGAGCTTGATCCCAGTCACCTTTAAATCCTACATAAGGAACCGTAAGCTCAGGATGTGTATCGTTTACATCCATGAACGAAATGAATCCTTCAACAAAGTATCCGTTTTCAAAGATTTCATCTAATGGTAGGCCGTATGCCCAATCCACTGCATTAGTCAAATCTACTGTTACTTCAACCTCTACAGAGTCTTTCGCTGGAACGACCACTTGATAATCCCCATCAACGTCAGCACCATTTTTAGAACTGATTTCAATCGGGAATTCACTTGTTCCGTCTTCATAAATCGCTTGTGTTTCTACGTAGTTTGAACCACCAATAACAAGATCAGTTTGGACAGTTCCCATTGCTTTGTAAACTTCGTTCTTTTCACCATAGTTTGTTAGTTTCAATTTGAAAGTCGTCTTATCTCCAATTTCTTTAAGAGCAACTTTTCCAATTCCAGATTCAACTTCCGTTACAACTACAGGAGTACTCATCGCGGCATGAAGATCCATCAAACCAGCACCCTGTCTTCTTGGAGAATAGTTCAATCCAGTTTTGAAATAATCATTGTAAAGGTTCAAGTCAAGCTTTGGCTTAGACGTGTTCATCAAAATGTTCTTAGCCATTTCAACACGGTCTTTACCAGAAAGATCGAATTGCTCATCTACACGTTGCATGACAAGAGCAGATCCACCAGCTACGTGAGGTGCAGCCATTGAAGTACCACTCATCAAGCCATACTTATTATCATTCAATGTTGATAGAATGTTTCCACCTGGAGCTGTGATTTCAGGTTTGAAATCCAGGTTTGGTGTTACACCCCAAGATGTGAAGCTGGACAACTTGTTGTTGTCTGGGTTAAGAGCTGTAACTTTCTCACCCTTGAACGCGATTTCAACTTTCTTATCCTCTGCCAATGCAGCTTGTAGTGCATCCCCATCTTCTTTAAGAATAAAAAGTTGAGGAATTTCAATTGTGCTATCAGATGCCATGCTCACATATCCAGAAGAGTGGTTGAAGATGATGACCCCAATTGCACCTTCTTCTTGAGCATTTAACGTTTTATCAACGAACGCGCTTTCTCCTCGCTTAATCAGAGCGATCTTACCTTTAACATCTACACCTTCAAAATCATTTGCATTTGGATTTGCTGTAGAGTCTCCTGGCTTACGTCCTAATCCTGCATAAACAACTTCGTGGTTTCCTTCACCTAGTGAAGAAGGATGGACATCACTTGCAGAAAGATATGCGATTGGATCAGCAGCCGCTCCATCAATCATCACATTGAATCCTTCAAGGTCAAGATATTGGTTTTCAAATGATGCTACTTGTAAAGAATCGTTTGAAAGACCAGGTGAACCAACAACTCCGATATCAGGGTTGCTTGCAAATGGACGATTTTCAGCACCATTACCGAAATACGCAGAGTTACCTGCAGAAATCGCCATCATGACACCATGGTTTACTGCTCTTTCAATTGCTTTTTGTTCAGGATCTTCCGGCATTACAAATGCTGCAGTCGAACCTAAACTCATATTGATGACATCAGCACCTAAGATGATTGCGTCATCAATCGCCTTAACGTAAATATCACTCCAAGTTGAAGGCATTTCCGGGTCATTTCCGAAAACCTTCATACCAAGGATCTGTGCTTCAGGCGCAACACCTTTCAGTCCGCCATTCTCCTCGTCCCCGTTCGCACCTACCGTACCGGATACGTGCATACCATGCATGCTTGCACCTGGTCCAAGGTCTCTAACTTCGTGGTTCTCATCCATATAGTTGTATGCATATGGAACTTTCTCAGTATAGTACTTTCCTGGTAGTGATTTTTCGGCAATAAATTTGTTTACGTCATCTTCTGTCAATTCAGGCGTTGTTTCTTCACTTAACACCATGTCCTGGTGATCTGGATCAATACCAGTATCGATGACAGCGACCGTCATTCCTTCTCCCTTGTATCCATAGTCTTGCCAAGTTTGTTGTGCTTTGACAAGTTCTTTACTATAGATCATGTCAGGCTTCTGTTCTTCTGGTCTCTCATACTTGTGTGAAATATGTACCTTTTCAACATTTGAAAGACTCTCAATTACTTCAATGAACTTATATGTTACTTCTCCACTAAATCCGTTGACTACTGTCGTGAAGCTTTCTTTGTATTCCATTGGAATTGCAGAAGACTTCATTGCATCCTTTACTTTGGATTGAGCCTTCAAAACTTCTTGTTGAAGCTTGTTCTTACTAGCCTCAGATAAATCTTGGTAATTTTTACCGCTACTTTGAGCAGTTAGCATCGCTGGCTTATCAGTCAATTCAACGATAACTCTGACTCTATCATTAGGTTTGTATTTCTCAGATGTTTGTTCTTTGCTGATTTTCTTAACAAGTGGTATATCCTTCTGTTGACTAGCTCCCAAGTTCAAATTCTTGTTGTTGGATGGCGAGTTTGTAGCCATCGCGACATTAGAAAACGCCAACAAGAAAATGACTAGGAGCATAAACGATCTCCTCATTTTCATAGATTATCCTTACCCCCTATTAGATTAGTTTGTAACTTTCGAAAAACGAGGAATTTTTGCGAAAATTACATAAATTCAGTTTAATACAAAAGCACTAATTAAGTCAATTTATGTTTATGATGTAATTTTCTTCAAATTTACTTATGATTCGACAACATTTATAGCCAAGTTTTCATATGTTCTTCATTCAACAATTGGCATTGAACACCATATGGAAACTACTAATTTTGTAGAATATTGTAAAGCTTTTGTTACTTAATTGTAATCTTTCAGGATGATTATGTATGGTAGAATAGTTTTTGTAAATCAAGGGGATTTATAGCAAAGATTTAGGGGGAGGAAAAGAAGTGTTACGTAAAGTGCTGTCTGTTTTCGCTGTGTTTATTACTACTTTTTTACTTGTAACACCGTCAACATTTGCTAGTAGTACAGGTGATAAAGTTACGTCAATTGCTCACAATTACATAGGAGTCCCTTATAAATACGGAGGGACCACGCCTAGCGGTTTTGATTGTTCAGGATTTCTACAATATGTGTATAACAAAGTTGGGGTTTCCATACCAAGAACCTCAGCAGCTCAATCAACACATGGGACAGCCGTTTCTAAATCAAATTTACAACCAGGAGATCTAGTCTATTTTTCTAATACATATAAAGCAGGAGTTTCACATTCGGGTATTTATGTAGGGGATGGGAAATTCATACATGCATCTTCAAGTGGAGTGAAAAAATCTTCAATAAATGACCCATATTACTGGGGAGATAAATATACAGGGGCAAGAAGGGTTTTAAAGGAAGAACCGAAGGTAGAACGTCTACCAACATTACCAAAAGGACAATATCATGATGTACCATCTGATTTTTGGGCCGAACAATCCATTACTTATCTGTCTATGAATGATATTATCAATGGTTATGACCAGAGCCTATTCAAACCTAACAATACAATTACAAGAGCTGAAGTAGCCACTATGCTATCAAAAGCATTCAACCTACCAATAGAAAGTGGTAATCCGATGGCTAACGATGTTCCAAATCACCACTGGGCAAAAGAAGAAATCAATGCTGTAATGAAAAAAGGATTTTTCGGAGGTTACGCTGACGGTTCATTCCGACCAGAAAAACCGATTACAAGAAGTGAAATTGCATCCCTTTTCACTAGAGCATATGAATTAAAACACTCTGGAGATCGTTCATTCTTCAAAGATGTTTCGGAATCTTACTGGGCTTACAGTCCGATTCAAGCTGTTGCAGCAAATGACATTGCTGGTGGATATAGTGACAATACATTCAGACCAAAAAATAATGCAACAAGAGCCGAATTCTCAGTCTTTTTATACCGTGCTCTAACAAATTAAATATACATTCTAGATGGGCAAGGTCTCCAAAATGGAGGTCTTGCTCTTTCTATTCCCGATAGACTTACTACTAAACATCATATAGTCATATATATATGTTGATCCTTACACTTCACCCTATATTATTCTTTCATTCTATTAGACGTGTTTATCTTATGAAAGTTTCAGTAAAACTTTGATTAATTGGCGTTTTCTCTTCTATTAAGCAATAGAAGGAGTTCTTTATTTTATGCTCAATAAACCAATGGTCTGGCCAAAAGTTATTTATAACAAAGAAAAAAGGTGCAAGAGCTGCACCTTTTCTATCACTATTGTTTATTCTTATAATAATCAAGTATTCCTAAATAAATTGCTTCAGCAGCACGCTCTCGATATACGTCGGACGCAAGCTTCCTAGCATCGCTCGGATTAGATAAGAATCCCAACTCTACTAAAACACTTGTTAAAGAATTCTCTCGAATCACATGATAATTCCCATCTTTAACGCCTCGATTACTTGTATCGATAGCTTTATACAACCTATTTTGAATATAGGTAGCTAATTTTTTGGACTCTGCCGCTTTCGGAGATGAACTATTATAATAAGTTTCTGTTCCATGAGCTGCATCGTTATGAAACTTATTTGCATGAATACTAATAAAACTGTCAGAATGACTTTCCTCAGCAATATCAATTCGTTCACTCAAGCTTGGATATGTAGAGTCATCGGTTCGGGTCATGACAACCTTTGCTCCAGCCTTTTCTAAGTAACCCCTGAGTTTTTTCCCTACCGATAAAACAACTTCTTTTTCAACAAGTCCATTACCAGACGCACCAGGATCTGTAAAACCATGTCCTGGGTCTACGGTTATGGTTTTCCCACTAATGACCGATATAGGAACTCCTAGGTATGGAGCATAGACGAAACCTTCATACCCTCCACCTTTAATGAATGCCCATTTTTCAATTTTAAAGTAATAATCAACCATTGTTCCATATTTTATAAGACCTGAAGAAGCGTAATCTGTACCTGGTCCCTTTCGGACGTTGAGCCAATCTGCTTTAATAATCCTTTTTCCTGGACTTGATTGATCTTTTTCAACTCGGAAGTTCTCTTCTAAAGACCTTGAAACAAATAAGGCAAATTCCCCTCTAGTTACCACCCGATCCGGACGAAATGTATCATCAGGGTATCCAATAGTGACACCATTGTTGGCAAGTTTGTTGATAACATCATATGAATGACTGAAAGGATTAACATCTGTAAAGTAGAAGTTTTGAGAAGCGAGAAATTTAAAAGCCTTAGAAAGTAAATATGACATTTCTCCACGTGTCATGTTTCTATCTGGGCGAAAGGTTCCATCGCCGTAACCCTTTATGATGCCTGCTTCATAGGCAGACTGTATATATCCAGAGGCATAATCTTTCGAGTTTACATCACTGAATGAAGTTTTTCTTTGTTGGTTATGTAGATTAAACGTTTTACCGATGACTACTGCTGCTTCTCTTCGAGTAACACTGTGATCTGGACGGAATGTACCATCAGGGTAACCCGAGATGATTCCCTCTTTAACTAAGTAGTTGATCTGCTTTTCGATTTCGTGGCCGGACTGGATATCACTGAAATGATACGATTGAGCTTTTGCTTCAAAACCTCCCCACATTGAGAACAAGACCATGAGCGCCAAAGATATACTGACATACTTTTTCATCTTCCCCTTTTTTCCCCCTAATAAGTATAACTTACGACAATTTTAGCACAGCCAATGGGAAAAAATGTTTTAAAAGGGAGAATTAAGTCGTTGGTTGGATAGTTTTACATCTATTCTCCTAAAATGATTAATACAGAAAATTAATTATATAATCACTGTAAAAGTTCATTATTTCAGCCGATAGGGAAAGCTGTTTGTAGTAAGCAGAACCCAATTGAATAATCATAGGCAATCTATTATGATGAATAGGTAAATGCCCAAGAAAAAAATTCTAAATGTCATTAGTAGAATGCGGAGTGTGCATCTTATATGAAAAAACCAATCATAGCCTTCACAATAGTAATTTTAATGTTGAATGTATATTTTTTAATGGTATTCAACTCAAAACCACAAGTCATTGATGTACTAATCGTATATGAGGAAAAATCGGAGGACCATCTGGATACATATCAACACTTCAAACAAACACTTGTTGCAAACACTAATGTAGAAACAATGTCTGTAAATGTTATTGACTCTGTCGATTTAACGAACTATGAAATGATTTATTTAGACCCTTCTATTATAGAGACCACTTCATTCAATAATGCCAAAAGCTATATACAAGATTTCGTCAAACAAGGTGGACATTTGTTTCTGGAGAATTCATTTAAAGACCATTTTCCAAAGTCATTCATAGGTGCTGAAAAATTTGTTCCTATTGAGAATCTAAAAAGTCCACTGGAGTACCCTTCGGTAAATCGAAATATAAAAGGTGTTCAAGAAGTAATTAAGCACTTTAATGAAGATTTAATGCTAGATCCTGAACATAAGAAAATTACAGTTGGTTCTGGAATGATACCATCTACTGCAGAACCTTTAGTTTCTACAAGAGATGGAATATCATTGTATACACTTAATGATTACGGTAGTGGAACCATATTTTTTGCAAGTTCACTATTACCAAATGATCAATTCATATCAAGATTTGATCTGAAAAAAAAGAATAAAGAACAAAATGGATTAGATTATACTGTCCTTACTGGTAATTTCCTATTTAAAAATGAGTACCTATCCTATGTTGCCAAAGAAATGTACGGATATTCTGTCACGAAAGTCATAGGTACACACGGTAGACCTGGTTTTGCAATGGAATATATTCTCGAAAATACAAATGATTTAAAGGATGGAAAAATTCAAACATTCATGGAGTTGGTCGATAAAGAAAACCTTGTACCTACTCTTTCATTGTCCGACAAAGTTTATGAGCCTAACACTTGGAAGGAATCGGTTGTTTATTATTCCAACTTCCAAAATCAAACAGAGCCTGCATTTAAAGTGAATGCTTCACAGTTTACGAGCGGGAATCCAGTTAAGGAAAATCAAGAAAATCTTAGGCTACAAACATACCCAGATCAAGCTTCATTCTATGAACATCTGGAACTTCCATATAGAGCCTATATTGATTCAGCAGACATGAATGGAGATGATCATCCAGATTTAATTGCTGGAAGTGCAGACGGAAAAATCTACTACTATGAAGGTAAAAATTTTGATTCAGAGTGGGAAGTCCACTCGGGTAAACCACTGCTTTTTGAAACAGAACAAGAAATAGATTTAGGCTCTTATAGTACTCCAACTTACTATGACTATAATGAAGACGGATTGTTAGATATCGTTTCCGGAAGTGAGGAAGGGGAAATTGTAGTCCTTATCCAGACACCTGACGGAACATTTGAAGCGCCTCAACCGATTATAAGATTTGAAGAAGATGATAGGAATCACACATATACAACCCCAGCAATAGCAGATTACAATGGGGATGGAATTGACGATCTAATCTTTGGAACAGAATCAGGGAATCTTTATTACCGTTTAGGTGAGTATGAAGATGAAACCAGCGACCAAACTCTAACATTCTCTGATAATGAGGCCCAACTAGCCAGTACTTCTGGAACAATAGACGTGGAAGGTTTCTCGGCACCAAAGATAGCTGATTACAATCAAGACGGATATGTAGACTTGTTAATAGGCTCAAAAAATGGATTTATCAGAAGATATGAAATGACACAATCCAAACAATTTGTAGATCGCGGCTATATAAATGGTGATACCAAAAATATTTTCGGGGATGAACGATTATGGGGTGGAAAAAACTCCGTTCCTGTATTAGCGGATGTTAACGGTGATGGGAACCAGGACTTAATTGTGGGCTTACTTCAATATGGGGACCAACAATCTATAACTTCATCCAACTTTCCATATAGAAAGGAACTTAAACAATTAATCGAAAGCAACAAAAGATATGAGATGAACATCAAGCCTCATCTCTTCCTTTCAGAGCATAAAGACATGGGAGAGTATAAGAACGAGCTCAATGAAATGAAAAAAGCTTATGAGACATACGGAATCGCCTGGGACATCAGCGGATTAACATATCATCAAGACCCAGCAAATCCTTCTGATGGGCAGCAATCCGTACCTTCATTGGAAGGAACGTGGTGGAATACTGGTATTCATTCTGATATGGTTTCAGCAAAAGATCATCTTAGTCTTCCTTTTGTGAAGATGAATAATAAAGTCCTGACTCCTGCAGTATATCATCAACCAAATAGCGGCGAAGATACACCTATTCAATCTTATGCTCAATTTGATTTGCCATTTGCTCAAAGGATAGAGAACATCGAGACAGACTCTTGGATTTCAAGGATATCTTATTTTAGAGAGTTGAGGGATTATAACAGCATGACAGAAGAGCAGCTGTATAAAAGTGTTTTAGCTGCTCAGCAGTCAATGAGTACACTTAATTATAATCCTATTGAGAAAGTATTCTCTGATTTCCAGAATCTAATAAGAAGAAAGCTACACCATACTGTATATATAGAACATCAACAAAATAATGAGATACCAAATGAACGAATTGAACCATATTATGAGGCGTTAGGATATAAAGTGGAATTAGGAGAGAAATACAAGGGTTTTGTATTTAATACAGATGCGCCAATCTATATGCATAAAGGCTCAACCCTTTACTTTTCAGGAAAAGAAAGAATTAAATTGAACCTTTCCACTAACTATCTTGATAAACCTCATGTTATGAAAAGTAATGTTCCTATTAAGGTTGAACAGACGAATCAAAGTGTGTCTGTTGAACTATTGGACTCAGGTATGCAGCAAATCAAAGTTTATGCTCCAAACGGTATAAACATTTCTGATCAAGAATGGAACGTTGAACATGATAAAGGAACTTACATCCTCACAAAACATGGGGAACCGACCACTTTAAATTTCTCATATAAAAAATAAATGTAACATGTGACTGGCCAAGAGGACTTTCATCCTTAACACGGCCAGTCTTTTTTTCAAAGATGGTAAATATTTAATAGTGACCAAAAAGGTAATTTAAGGTAACATTATTATGTTAGAAAATTAAGGGGGATACATATGAAAAAATTTTTTGCTAGCGCGATTGCTGTATTATTTATCTTAAGTACACTGTCACCATTGTCCGCAAACGCTTCGTCAATGGACAACTATTATGCCGATGACCTGGACGGACATTGGGCTATTGACACAATGTATCAATTAATTGATGCAGATATTATGAAGGGTTATATGAACGCTGGGGTTATGAGTGCGAAACCTAATCAAAATATCACAAGAGCGGAAGTAACTGCACTTATCGTTCGATCACTAGACCTATCTACAACCAAAAAAGGAAAAACATTTACGGATGTCCCTGAAAGAAAATGGTATTACGCACCGATTCAAACTGCTAGTGCATTAGGTATTGTAAACGGAAAATCTGAAACAACTTTTGAACCAGAAAAAAATATTACTAGAGAAGAATTAGCTACAATTATCGTCCGTGCATTTGAATACGTTGAGTCAATTGACTTTTCTCAAGGTAAGCCTGCCGATTTCTCAGATAAATCTAGTTTCTCTCAATGGGCGATTCCTTATATTAATAAAGCGAGTGCAGTGAAGTTAATTCAAGGATTCAACGGTAAATTTTCACCAAAAGCCACGGCAACCCGTGCTGAAACGTCAACAATGCTTTTGAATGGACTTGAAAAGGAAAGCACTTCACTTCCGACCGATGAAGAATTAATGAATATTGTTCTTTCAAATGAAAATGAAATGTACCAGCATTATCAAAAGAGTGATTTTCAATCTGCATATAGTGTAATTGATCAATATACTCTTGGATTCTATCATGCTCTAATGCATAATAGTAATGGCCAATACATTGATGCTGTGAAAGATGGTTTGCAATTTGAATTTAAGCAAGTCGGTACACCTTCAACAGAAGTATTAGGAAAGAATACTCGTCTAGCTACTGTTGAACTGAGTGGATTAAGTTATGAAGTCACCATGCGATATAAAGGAGAAACCTATACAGAAACAGATGATACTACATCTGGCGCATATTTCTTACGAAAAATAAATGGAGAATGGAAAATCTATTCTCAAGTATCCTATAACTATTAAATTAAACGCAGGGTGAGAGCACACTAAGAGGTACCGCTTAGAGGTACAAATGTAATTAGTATTGTATTTAAAAGACGAAATCACATTGATTTCGTCTTTTGTAGTATGTCATATTACCTTGAATTCCATAAATCCTACAGTAGGTAATCAACTTTGGAAAGGCCTTTTACATAAAAGATATGATCTATATGAGATAAAATACAGATTAAGGCAGGTTTTATATGAAATCTAAAAATATACTGATACTCTCTATAATTAGTAGTAGCTTAGTGATATTGTATCAACTTTTCCAATGGTCAATAGTTGAAATGATATCAGTTTTCCTTGCACCTTTTCTTTGGTTAGCTGTGTTCGGGTTCTTTCTACTAGTTACTGTTACAGCCGTGATTACTTTATTTACAAAGAAGGTATGGAAACCTTTCATAATACAGATGGTAACCATACTTATTTTATTTTTCTTTCCCTTTAATCAGGTTATCCTAGATATGGATTTCAAGATGAATAAATTGGAGAGGGAAAAGGTTGTGTGTATGGTGAATAACGGAAATCTTAGTTCAAACGTTACTCACAATTCAAGCCTAAGGAAACTACCTGAAGAGTATGAGCGTTTATCCAAGGGCGGTGGGGAAATTGTAGTGAAGAATTTTGGTGATGATACTTATATCCTTTTCTTTACATTCAGAGGTGTTTTGGATAATTTCTCTGGATTTGTTTATTCGCCTAATGATAACCCCCCCGTTCAAGGGGAAATTGCTAACTTTAAAGAAGTTGAAAGACTAGATGAAAATTGGTTTTTTGTATCCTCATATTAAAAGGACTGCTCATTTGCAGCCCTTTTTTCTGTACGAATTACCTGTACATACGTTTGCTATTTTAACTGAGTTTTTTTATGTTGATCATACTATAGCTAGATTTTGAGTACATGATGATTCCGCTCGTTCAGGATTCGTGTATCGGATATGATTTTTATAAGGTTTGAACAGATATTCTAGTATCTCTTCTGATTGCCTGCATCGAGTTCCTACTACAATTTCTTTCATACAATCTTGATTACTATAGAGTCCATAAAGTCCACCCGGGTTGGAAACAACATCAAAAAGGATTGGTAAATCACCAAATTTCTCTCGTAATTGATTCAAAACCAACTTATTAGCTCCAATCGGTGTTTCATTAGTTAAAACGAGAATGAAGTCGCTTCGTACATATTCTGCTAAATCGTCCAGTATAGGTTCATAAGACAGGCTTTCTTGATACTTATCCTTAAAATCTACAAAGATGATAGTAGCATTTTTGTAAGCTTGCATTTTATCCTCAGTAACAATCAGTTTATTGTCTAAGTCCTGTTCTTGTTGCCCTCGATTTGATAAACACGTGATTTGAAACCCGAGTTCAGAAAGTTTCAAGCCGGTCTCCAAACCTCTTTCACCTGAGCCAATTATTGTAATGTGCTTCATGAATACCATCCCCCGCTTCGGCGTTAAGGAAACTAATCTATTAATTATTGATTTTATCACCTGAATGTAAACTGGATATTAAGGAATTTTATAAAATTGATCACAAAAATAGCTTAATCTCCTTATGAGATTAAGCTCTATGTATCTCTTATTCCAGTTCCTCAATTTTATTCAATAGAGTCTCACCGTCGTATGCATCGACTACATTCATTCGTAATAATCTAAACGTATTAGTTTCCTTCGTATTCAATCCCGGTTTGACTGTAAAACCGATTTGATACCCCAAATCCTTCGATACCTCAATAACTTCTTCATTAAAAGCACCATAAGGATATGCAATAGCAATCACATTTTTGTTCAACTCTTTTTCAATGATCTCTTTAGACTTTTGCAAATCGGTTTTGATTCTCTTACGGTAATCTTCGTCACTTTCTCCATCTGCCTTTGTAGTCAATGCAGGTCCTTTTCCTTCTTCTTTTTCTACATAATAGTGGCTATGGTAAGTATGACTTTGAATATCAATCAGTCCTGATTCATACATTTCTCTTGTTTCGTCCCAAGTCAAATGCGGATAGTTACCAGGTGTCTTTTCTTGATCCCCGACTACAATATATATCGTTGCTTTCATACCAAGCTCTTTCAGAATCGGATATGCGATTGTATAGTTGCTTTGGTATCCATCATCTATCGTAATGAGGATCGGCTTTTCTGGTAGTGGAGCATTTCCTAAAAGATAGTTATGTAGTTCCTCATCTGAAATTGTAGTGTAGCCTGCCTCTTTAAGAGCAGTCATTTGTTCATTGAAACGGTCCTTACTGACTACCGTACTGTTTGCAGATGTTTCATCAAAATGATGATACATCAAAATTGGAATTTCCCTGTCTTCAATAACAATAGGTTCCTCAATTTTGCTTTCTTTATCCAAAATCTTTGTAGTAGTTTCTTTTGCAATTACTTCATTTGAATTCTTGATATCTTTTATCGAAACTT
This sequence comes from Rossellomorea aquimaris, assembly GCA_020524245.1. Classification (GTDB taxonomy): domain Bacteria; phylum Bacillota; class Bacilli; order Bacillales; family Fictibacillaceae; genus Pseudalkalibacillus. Next base: position 1,116,395 of record JAIVLN010000001.1, read on the forward strand.
TTTTTGAATGAGAATAATAGTTTCCGAATATAAAGAAAACAATTACAAATATAGATAAGACAAACAATATCCCCTTAGCTTTACTAGACAACCCCCGTACCTCCATATAAATAGGATTAATAGATTACATATTGGAAAAAATTATATCATAGGAGGAGTCTTTTGTAATGGTTGTTTTGAATATTATCCCAATTTATGTTTTGGAACTTCAGTTTTACGAAAGTAAAAAGCCCTATCAATATGGAAATTGATAGGGCTTTTTATCGCTTTTCTTATAACACTTTAAAAGTATCCGGCTTGTTAGATCTTTTCTCAAAATAATAAAGGATCGCTTCCACTATCCGCCTGGATGCTTGACCGTCACCATAAGGGTTGGATGCTTTTGCCATCTTTTCATATGCTGCTTGGTTATTCAGTAACTCTTGGGTTAATCTGTACACTTCATCTTCATCTGTACCTGCAAGCTTAAGAGTTCCGGCTTGAATGCCTTCAGGACGTTCAGTCGTATCACGAAGGACGAGTACCGGGACTCCAAGTGATGGCGCTTCTTCTTGGACACCGCCAGAGTCTGTTAAGATTAGATGTGCTCTGGATGCAATGTTATGGAAATCAATAACACCGAGTGGATCAATTAGATGAATTCGATCGTGATCACCTAAAATCGTATGTGCAATATCTTGAACTGCTGGATTTAAATGCACAGGATACACCACTTGAACATCATCGTGTTCCTCCACAATCCTACGAATGGCTTTAAACATCTGTTCCATAGGCTTCCCTATGTTCTCTCTTCGGTGAGCTGTAACCAAAATCAACCGATCATCATTCAAGTTTTCTAATACCGCATGTTTGTAATCCTCTTGGACGGTTGTACGTAGTGCATCAATGGCAGTATTTCCTGTCACGTAAATACTTTCGGCCTTTTTATTTTCATTTACTAAATTATCTGCTGAATTATCAGTTGGAGCAAAGTTCAAATCTGATAAAACTCCTGTTAACTGTCGATTCATCTCTTCCGGATAAGGGGAGTATTTGTTACCTGTCCGAAGTCCCGCTTCTACATGCCCCACTGCAATCTGATTATAGAAAGCAGCTAAGCTCGCAACAAAAGTCGTAGTCGTATCTCCATGAACCAGGACGATGTCAGGCTTCGCTTCTTTTAAAACCTGATCCAATCCTTCGAGAGCACGATTGGTAATTTGCATTAAGCTTTGACGTTCTTTCATGATATTCAAGTCATAATCAGGTGTCACCCCGAAAATATCCAATACTTGATCAAGCATCTCTCTATGCTGAGCTGTAACCGTTACGATGGATTCAATCTCTTCAGGATGCTTATCTAGCTCTAATACAAGCGGACACATTTTAATAGCTTCAGGCCGAGTCCCGAAGATGGTCATCACTTTCAATTTCGAATTCATAAAGGTACTCCTTTTTTAATGATTTCACCATATTGTTCGTCTATGATTCAATAAAATGTGTTGGTAACTCTTCACCTTATCATTTTAGCATATCTTCCCATAAACTGAGGTGCTTTAACCATGGTATACGCTGTAAGGATACATAACATCGGAATGATATAGAATCCATATCTAGGTATCGTCAAGAACATATTTGAAATAAGGATATAACCAATCGCAAGCATCGCAATGACTCTGATATTCGCTTTCTTTAGAAGTAAAATAGCACTACTTAAGCCAACAACGACAATAAAATAATGAAGGAGTTTAAAATATTTCATCATCGCGTAATTGATGTAGTGGACTTGTCCATCCACCTGGTTGAAAAGGTTGATTGTCTTTCCAACAGTAAACCAGGAGAACCAAAAGTCGAAGTCTTGACTGAAGCCTTGTTTAATTTTATACCATGCATATTTTTCCTGGTCCCAGCCTTTGGCGGTCATTTCCCTCCAGTAATCACTGAAACTGTTTTTAAAGAAAGGATTTGCGCCAGCAAACAAACTATTCCCCGCATGGGAAGAGAAGATATACATTTCACCGAATGCCAAGTAATTTCGCACTACCCATGGGCCGATTACCACTAACGGACCAATCACCCATAAAAGCCCGATCCGGACAGATGTTCTGAAAGGATAACGAATCAATACTGCAGCTATTCCAAGTAAAATGAGTGGTGCAGGTGTCGGTCTGAACATCACCATAATACAGAAGAAAATGCCAAATAACACATGATCACGCGTTCGGTTATCCTGAAAAGCTTTTAAAAATACAAGCAGAGTTAAGCTGAACATAAAGATAGAAGGAATTTCAGTCAGTGTCGTACGGAAATAATGCAACGGACTGAAATACAAAGCATACAACAAGGAAGATAATAAAGAGATCCATTGAGATTTGAACAGTCGATTGGAGATGAAGTATAGGAGTCCAACCGTTGCCACACTGAAAGCCATATTGACAATTTTCGCAAATAGTAGCTCATCTACATGAAGGAGATTTGCAATTGAAAATATGATAACTAAATACATAGGTTGTCCTGGAGTAACAAACGCATTTTGTACAACTTCGTCAGTATGATGCGTATCGTATCCATAGACTCCAGTTTCCAGCAATTGATGAGCCATACGGGCATATAGGGAAGCATCCCGCCCTCCATACTCTCCTTGTTCTTCTGTAAAACCAATCTGCTCAGGGTTGTTGAAAATCATACCCGGATCCTTCACCAGGAACAATACGTGAATAATGAAAGAAAAAGCGAGAATGATATACAATGGATATTTAGAATAGAAAAGTTTACTAAGACCGTGTTTCATAGGGACACATCCTTACTTCGCAATTAAGTAAACACCAACCACAATGACGCAAACTCCAATCCATTGGGAGACATCCACGTTTTCTTTAAAATAGAAATACGCTGCCAACACCCCAATGACATAGCTTAAGCTTTGCAACGGATAAGCGACACTGAATGGCAGTTTCGTTATGATATACATCCAAATAAAAGTTGCAACTACATATAAAAGACCGCCTCCTATGAAAAAAGGCGATTTAACCAAAAAGATGATCGTATTAAAGCTCCAGCTTTCAATACTAGCAGCTCCAACCTTCCAGAGCATTTGACCACCCACTAGTAGCAACACATTTACGAGTAACAGTAGATAAATCATTTTTTACTTCCTTCATCTATTTTTTCTTGTTCTCTTAATTTTTGCTTTAAGAGTGTGAAATCTTGTGTCAGCGTGACAATCTTATGGTTTAATTGAGAGACTCTTCGCGTCAGGTCAAATATAATGATCAAACTAAATAATAGGCCAAATAAGAACAATAATGATGGCGCATAAAAAATCCCCAATAGGTCGGCAAGAGAATTCAACAAGGCGGTGCCGATACTTAGAATAGCCATGACTACACAAGTTAAAATCCATAAAAGGGAATACTTTGTTTCAAGTATCCCCCTTCTGACGGATTCGATTACAATTAATAAGAATATGACGACAATACCGAACGAGACAACTGTAATATTCACTTAAATCATTCCTTTATTACTTTCTGCATGACAATGGAAAGTGTCACTTTTATCATATAATAGAGGCTTTTGAAAGGCGTAATGGAAGAAGCGCCTCCTTGACGTGCTTGCATTTTTACAGACTTCTCTTTAATGATGTAACCTTTTTTATGAAGAGAAATGAGCACTTCCGGCTCTGGATAATCCTTCGGATAACGATGTGCAAACTCTTGAATGATTTTATGATTGATCGCTCTGAATCCCGAGGTTGGATCGGTGAATTTCTGTCTAGTGAGTAAGAATAACAAGTACATGAAGTAAACAATACCCACTCTTCTCAGGCTGCTGCCACGGTAATCCGTTGGCAATACGAACCTTGATCCAACAATCATGTCTGCCTCCTTACTTTTCAGAGGCTCGATGATTTTATTTAATTCCTCATTATTATGTTGACCATCCGCATCAAACTGTATTGCAACCTGATAGTGATTTTCATAAGCATAACGATAACCTGTTTGCATTGCCCCTCCAATTCCTAAGTTGAAGGGCAAATTAAGTAACTTTACTTCCGGATAACTTTGAACGATTTCAGCTGTTCGATCTTTAGACCCATCATTAACTACACAAATATCAATGTGATACTCGCTTGTTTTAATGGTTTGATGTAAGCTTTCTAAAGTGTTCCCTATCGACTCTTCCTCATTATAGGCTGGAACGATAATCAGAACTTTGTCTGTCACTTTCATTCTCTCTACACCTCTTAGAGCGTTATTATGATTACTTGTCCATCATTTTTCTATATATCTTATAGAACCATTTCATAAACACATTTTTCCCGATATAGATGAAAATAAATCTTCTATTTCTCTTGTTATCTAATAAAATCGTTCTCATACTAACAATAACAATGTTCATTTCCATCTCAAGGTTCATTTAAACAAATGAACCCTACGGAATCATAGCACAAAATGACAATCACACCAAGTATTTGAAATACTGAATAAGTGCCAGGCACCATAGTAATCCCTATATCCCGCAAGGGTTTACAGATAGTGCCAGGTACTTTTATGATATTTTTATTAATATTGTAAAACCTTTTCCCTTTACATTCGTATAAAGGAGTGTATAAACAGAAATTTCATTTATAAAAAGGAGCGAGGTTATGAAAACCTATAAGATTCTCCAGTGGATCACAGGGATTAGCGAAGCTTTCTTGGCTTTCCCGATTATTGGAGGAGCTTTCGTAATCAGCAACGGGTACGTTCCGTTGTTCGTAATGTTAGCCCTTCACATTGTTACACTGGTTTATGTAAATAAAGAAGCTACAATCAGTTTTCAGCGGACCGGCAGCATACTCGGAATTATCACTTCCTTGATTGCCTGGATACCGTTCATCGGTTGGTTCATGCACTCCATTACTGGGATCGTGCTGATCATCAACGCAGTACGAAAAGACAAAAAAGATGTTGAAGTCGTCGGGGGTTCCTGACACCATTAAGATGAAACACCTTTCTCACCGGTTTCATTCGTTTAACAAGTACTGACCTAAAAAGGAGTGATTTTCATGGCACATAACGGAGAGAACTTAACGAAAGAGGAAAGAAATTGGGGAATGTTTGTCCATTTGGCTGCGTTTGTAGGTTATTTAACAGCAGCATTAGGGTTCATTGTTGGACCACTTGTCCTTTGGTTAATCAAGAAAGAGGAGTATCCATATGTGGATTATCATGGTAAAGAAGCCCTCAACTTCCAAATCAGCTTTTTCTTATATGGACTGATAGCTGGTGCCCTAACTCTTATATTAGTGGGCTTAGTTATCTTACCAGTCGTCATTATACTGCACCTCGTATTTATGATTATCGGAACGATTCGTGCAAGTGAAGGGCAATACTATAAGTACCCACTGACCATTCGATTTATTAAATAAATTCATACTAAAGGGGCTCAGATGATATATCTGAGCCCCTTTTGCGGTGTTATTCTGTTTTCTTTTTATAGTAGTAAAACCCAATAATGACCGTACCGATGATTGCTCCAAATACATCTAAGAAGACGTCCTCTAAATGGGGACTTCTATTGGGCGTAAACCCTTGATGTATTTCATCTGACCCCGCATACAACACAGACAATAATAAGGAAAGTCCAATAGACAGTAGTAACCTACCATAACTTCTGTAAAGAGCTCTTATGAGTAAGATTGCTAGTATGCTGTAGACTGAAACATGCGCACCCTTTCGGATAAAAAACTCTACAAACCGTGCTTCTCCTAAAGCATCTACACTGATTTCCTCACCAGCATAGTTAAATTTCACAACTCCAAACACATCTCCAGCCCATTGGACAGGAATATTGTCATTTAAGAACGGTTTTATGTCTTGGTTCTCATAAGGCTGTGATGAGGAATAAAATATCATCCCTGCCCACAGGAAGACCGGTAACCAATAGAAAACAAATCCCTTCAATACTTGAACCTCCAATCAAAAAGTAACCTTTGCCGGTATGTATGTACAATTCAATTCATCTCTCTTCTACTATTACATAATAAAACAACCACATATCAAATTACTTGATGTGCGGTTGTTTTATTAGTCTAAATTCTAAAATCCCAATTTTCCATTTTTATTTCGGTATGACAAGCTGTTGACCTGGATAAATGAGCGATGATTTCAACTTATTAACTTTCATCAATTTTTCAACAGAGACCCCGTATTTCTTTCCTATTCCCCATAAGGTGTTTCCTTTTTGTATCGTATAGATACTGTAGGAATGGACAACAACATCCTTCTGTTTCTCAGCTCCAGGCAAAAGAATCGTTTGTCCAGGGTAGATCCAGTGTGATTTGATATCATTCAGCTTTTTTAACGTCTGAATCTCTGTACCATATTTGCGGCTGATTTCCCAAAGTGTGTCCCCTTTAACAACCGTATGAAACTTGACAGATTTAACTGTTATTTTTACTTTCCCCTCTTGTGCTTTCTCTTGTTTCCCTCCATTCACAACCTTCAACTTAGGACTTTTCTTTACTTTCACAGAATCAGATAGCACGCGTCGTGCAGTAACATACCGACTACTCCAATAATAAGGTGAGAATGGATTCGCGTAACCAACACCCGAACTCTGCGCTCCAATCATCTTTCCATCTCCAGCGTAAATGGCCACATGATTGATCCGCCCATCGAAATCGGTATCAAAAAATACTAAATCACCTGGCTGAAGATCTCCACTTCTCACCTTTTTCCCTACTCTCGCTTGTGCACGACTTGTTCTTGGAAGCTTCACGCCATGCTGTGCAAAAATCCAAGAGGTGAAAGATGAACAATCAAAGCTGGAAGTATTCCCGACAGCAGCACCATATCGATATGGGGTTCCTAGGTAACGTTCCGCCTCCTTCACAATTTGCTCACCCGAATGAGCATACGCTTCACTTCCGACTGTCATGACGAAACCAGCAGCCAATGCACTTGGCAAGACCTTCTTCATCCGAATCCCTCCCGTTGTTTTTTTACTCAAAATACGACTTGGACTCGGTTGCTTTATGCCTGTCTGTGTCGGAAAAGCCCTCTATTTCTCGGTATAACTCAATTTATGAGCTATATGATGCAAATATTCACGTAAGCGTCTACTCTCGTATTCTATTACTCTGTTATGGGCACACTAGGAATGATATAGGTAATTATTACCGTAATCTCCAATTTCACTAATTAAGGTTGAATCCCTTTACGGTAAGGGTGTAGGATTAAAAGGGTACTCTATTTCAAAGAATTTCCTGAAATATGTCGAATGTTACAAGATTCTTATCGAGAGCTTGTTCGAATGAACGCTTTAGGAGATTCATAATTTAATAATACATACATAATAGGAGGAGAAAAATGTCCGCAACACTTGAACCATCAAAACATACAAAGAAAAGCAAAAAGCCTATCTTCATCTCTTTAGCCTTAATCGTGCTTCTTGGCATTAGCGCAACCGTATATGCCCTTTTCTTTGACCTAAGTGCAAAAGAAACCTATTTCCTTGCTGAGAAGAAGACGATGGAACAAACGTCTGAAGATTTTAACCAAATGTTCGCTGTAAACAAAGATCTTGCTTCAAAAACGTTAGAGGAACCATCTGATTCCTCTCTAAACTTAAGCCTGCAAAGTATTCAAGGTCTCGAGGCAATCGATCCGAACATCGCAATGTTCAGCTCTTTTCTGAATCAAGTCCAGCTAAATGTGAATACTCAGCTCGATCCCGAGAAAAACGAGGGTCTATTCGAATTAAAAGCCGGAATGGGTGGAACAGAGCTAGTAAAAGCAGCAGCTTATCAGTCTGACGAAGTTGTGGGAGTAAATGTACCCCTACTTTACGATCAATACGTTTACATGAACAACAATGATTTTGGTAAAGTCATGTCCGAAATGGATCCAACTTATAATGGTCCGGAAAAGCTTGATAACTTTGTAAAACTTCAATTGGAGTCCATGCAAAATCAAGAAAAACTGAAAGAACACGCTGAAGAATACGGTAAGTTCGTTTTTGATTCAATAAAAGATGAAAATGTAACCATGGAGGATGGTGTAGAATTCGAGGGTGAGAAGTACCGACAGTTGACTCTTAAGCTATCCGAAAAGGAAACGAAAGAACTGTTGAAAGCTCTTCTTCAAAAGATCCGTAATGACGATGAGCTTCTCGATCTCTACATTGGACAGGATATGATGACGAGTTATATGAACTCAAACATGGATGATGTTGATGTTAAGAAGGAATTCAAAACCATGTTGGAAGAGGCAGAAAATGCCCTTGACGATGTAAATATTCCTGAAGGCTTAACAAGTGTAATTCTGATTGACAATGATAAGATGATTGTCAAACGGGATGTTACAATTAAAATGGGAGACGACACTGAAGTCATCAATTTTAACCTTTCTACTCATGCCCTTCGAACTGAGAACGTTGTTACAGACGGAAAATGGGAGTTGAACCTGTTCCCTGAAGGCAGCGAGAACCAAGAATATGTAAAAGTTCTCCTTGAAATGAAAGGTGAAAATAAAGCCGAAGACGATATGAAACGTGACATTACAGGAACATTCGCATTTGCAGAAGCAGGTCAAGTAACCGGTGCCAATGTCAATGCTACTCTTACCGGTAGCCCAGAAGACATGGAAGGACAATTTGAACTCTCAATAGAGAATGCTATGCAACCAATTCCTCCAATTAAAGGCCACTTTACTCGCAAAGTGAATGATGATCTTGAAAATGGCATGTACTCTACCGACGGTGAATTTGGTTTAGAGATGGATCCTGGTCTTGGTTCACCGATCAACGTCGTTTTCGATTATGAAGCAAAAACAGCATTTAAGGAACAACTTAAGTTTCCAAGCGTACAAGAAGACGGCGTTAATGTTGCCGAATTGAATCAACAAGAAAAAGAACAGCTTATGATGGATATTCAATCGCGAATTGAAGGTCTTATGATGAATGGACCACAGCTTCCATTCTAAAGTATCAACTATTGGCAAGTGTCCGAGTCTACTCTGCACTTGCCTTCTTTATACATAGATTACGTTTAGGGGCAGAATCATGAGGGCGATTACACTTACAAAAACACAATTAAATGAGATCTTCCACAAACCGATTGCATGGATGGTCCTATTCATTATGCCTTTCGCATTAATCGCCTTTTTACTTTATGGCTTAGAGCATGTGTTAAAATCCGAATCTCTCTTACCTCCATTTGAGGTTGCAATTGTCGACGAAGACGATACATTCGGTACACGTATCCTGATCCAGGATTTTCAAAGCGACGAAGAGCTTAGTCAACTCGTTACCTTTCGGCTGGTGGAGGAGAAAAAAGCCCAAATGCTGTTGATGGAAAATAAAATCGCAGCCATCCTTAAAGTTCCAGAAGGCTTCACGCATGGCATTCAGTACGGTGACAACATACCGGTCACCGTGATTGGTAATGCACAACGTCCTTTCCAAGCCAGCTTGTTTCGCGAAATGATGAACAGCTCTGCAGACTATGTGAGTGCAGCACAGAGTGGCGTAAACACCATCTACGATTATATGATTGAAGCTGGAATCAGTCAGGATGACACATTGAAAGTCGTTAACCCTTTAATACAAGATTTCACGACGTTTGCTTTAAACCGAGAGCAGATGTTTGAAAAAGAGGTCGTAACAGCCTTCCAAGGGGTGTCCGCTCTTAAGTATTACAGCGTCTCCGGTCTTATCTTTCTGCTTTTATTGACGGGCTTATTGGCAATGAGTTTAACGAGTGCAACGAATACCAAAATTGAAGAAAGACTTCGAACGTTCGGTGTTTCCACTGCCACTCACATCATCAGTGCTTTTTTGACATTATTTATGATTTTGTTCCTACAATCTTTGCTTGTCATAGTAGGATTATATGTTCTCACTGATTTGAACGTGACGACACATATTGGTTGGAGCACACTTGCGATTTTGACGACTGTTCTGGTCACAACCGCATGGTATACCTTTTTATCTAACTTACCTTTGTCGTCTGGCATGAAGTTTTTTACCGGTTTTCTCGGATTGCTACTGTTCACCGCAGTTGGAAGCCTCGTTTTTCCGGAGTCATACTACACTGGTTTCCTTTCATGGCTTAACCTATCAACATTGACACATTGGCTTCATTCGGTACTCATCCACTCTTTGTTCATCGAAAATGTCGAGATTCTCTATTCAAGTTTAGGTGTTTTAGCCGGAATGACAGGCGTCCTTCTGTTTAGCGCATTCCTTCTAAGGCAGGTGAAACAAACATGAAGCTCTGGCATTTCATCCGACTTAGATGGAAAATTGTCGTTAGTAACCGTTGGCAATTTCTCACGATGCTGCTGGCACCATTGTTCATATTCCTTGGGACAGAACAGTTGCTTACGAAAGGCTCTGACAATCTGAAAATCCCTGTAATCCTGGTTGCTGAAGAACAGAACGAAACAACTGAAACGATTATCCAGCGGATCAAGGAGAATGAAACCCTTCATACTCATGTAAAACCAAAAGCTGAAGCTTTGAAGATGTTAGAACGAAGCGAAGCAGAAGTGGCAGTGGTTTTCACGAAAGGCATCGAAGAACACCTGAAAAAAGGGGAAATCAAAGGTGTTATTCATTTGTATGAAGCACCAAATGCAATTGCGACGGGACTTATTCAAGAGTACGTTGCAAGTGAAATAATACGTTTTGCAACGAATGGAAAAGCTGCGACTTACATGGCAAAAGAGTTCAATGTTGAAAACATGTATGAGTACGCGTGGAATTACGCGGATCAACAATGGGAACCGAAACCGTTAATGACGGTGAACTATGAGACTTCTGGGCAACCACCATCCAGTGTAAAGCCGTCAAAAACGATTCCCCCTCTTTTGTACGGTCTTTTGAGCATCTATATCATGCTCATCAGCTTCTACCATCAAACATGGGTGATGACGGATCGTATTAATGGTCTTTCTACCCGAACAGGAATGTTTGGTGCGAACCGATTAATGAGATCTTTTGGAAACCTTATCGGAGCACTCACACTAGTGGTGGTCACCATTTTACCTGTGGGACTATACTTGTTCATGGAGAGCAATCTTATTAGTAATATGACTCTCATTTCAGGGTACATCTTCGCTTGTATTGGTATTAGTTTCTTATTGGCAAATCTTTTTACCGGTGCTCTCTTTTATTATCTTGTAGCAATAGGTGTGACTTTCTTGAGCGGTGTCATTGGAGGAAGTTTTATAAAGATAAGTGAATTTTCAGTGAGATTAGCAAATGCGTCAACATTTACACCACAGCATTGGTTATTCCATGGACTAGCAAGCTCACAGAGCACGCCTGCACTTACCATTCTGCTTCTCACCGGATCCGGTATGATTATTTTAGGATTAGCGATAGGAGCCATTCGACATGATTGAGCTTAGAAATGTTCACAAACAATACAAACAGAAAAATGTAGTCAAAGGTGTCGACCTGATGATCCCACAAGGTGCACGCGTTGGTTTCGTCGGTCCAAACGGTGCTGGTAAATCAACCTTGATGAAAATGATTGCAACACTTGTGAAACCCACGAGTGGAGACATTTTTGTCAACGGTCAGTCTGTGATACGAAAGAAGAAACAGATTCGTAAACGGATTGGATATGTGCCGCAAGACATCGCGCTCCACTCTTCCATTTCGGTAAAAGACAACCTGATTTTCTGGGCAGGGATGGCACCTAGATCTGTGTCCGACGAGTGGATCATCAAGCTTTTGGATATGGTCGGTCTGCGTGATCAACTCCATAAACGGGTTGATAAGCTTTCAGGCGGTATGCAACGGAAGCTCAATATCATTGTTGCTCTCCTGCACGACCCTGAGCTTTTAATCATGGACGAACCGACTGTAGGAATAGATATCCCGTCTAAAACGGAGATTGTTACTTTTCTCAATGCATTAGGACCCAACAAAACGATTCTGTTTTCATCCCATGACTTGCAGGAAATTGAAATGTTTTGTCATTTTATTTTAGTCTTAGATGATGGCATTTTAAGACATTACAGTGCAATAAACGAACTTCCATATACACAGAATCCGACACAAGAGCTACTGAAACACCTACAAATCATCCGAGCTTAAGTGTTCAATCAAACGTTTGTTTAATCCATTACCTCCATTTTGTAGTAATATATGATAATTACTCGAATGGAGGTTTTCCCCATATTATTTTTAAGTAACATTCCATATTTCCTAGCCACAAGCACCTACATATTGCTCGAATATATTTGGAAATTAGTATTCATGAACCCGTTAGTTCTTTGGACCTATTCAACAAAAACCTCTTAATTGGGTCTTAATACCTTTTAGATTTCGACAATGTTTTCTTTGTATATTAATTTACATTGACATTCCCTTTCTGTATACTTTGAATTAAGGGGATAATTTGGAAAAGGTGGGACTTAAGTTGGGGAATAAAAAGATTACAGTCGTACTTGTAAATCAGGGACAGCTCCCTCAGACGACAACGATAGATACACATCTATCATATATGGAATCTCTTGTGGATGGACCTGTTAGTGTCGAACGTTTTTTCGTCAGTGGATACAGATTAGTCAGTAGTATTGATGAAGGTTTTGGCTACGAAGATCAAACGTTGCCAGATGGTACATATTTTATAGCAAGATACCACACAGACTTCGAAGATATGTCGATTGAAGAAGCTGAAGAAATTAAGAAAATCATTCGAGACAGAGCTAAAAAACGCAAGAAAAATAGAGGGATATTATCTATTTTCAAAAGATAAAAGCTATCTTAATTGATAGCTTTTTATATTTATAGGTGTTTGTACCTATCTTGGTTTTTTAGAATATCTTTTGCTTCGAATCTTTGTATTGCTAATAAAGTACTTCTGCTCTCTCTTTACTCATTATTTTATATGAGGATCTATCCTTCTCTTTTGAAAACAAAATTTCTGCCCCATTGTTATATGTGATCGAAATTTTACCATTATTCATGGATGTGTTGTTCTTGATCATATGTAGGAAAACAGCTTCTGCAGTCAATTTTTTCGTATCATTTCCTTTATCTCTTAATACAATAAATTCAAGTTCTTGTTTTAGTTCCGTGACTTTATATTTACCCCAATCATCCTTAAGGTTTTGCCAGTGTGCAACACCCTCTGAACCTGGGGCAAAATGATTCATATGTTCAGCTAGCGAATAAATGATAGTTTTAGACGTCTCTTGGGTTCCGTCACTCGCTTTATAAAATTGTCGCCCCAAAATGGTATCATAATTCACCACAAAATCATTATCTGTATCTTCAAAGCTAATACCGAGAATATCTTTTCCCCTAACCTTTGGGATGACCTTCCATTCTACTACTGCAACTACATGGTAATACCCATCACCTAGTTCTTGGATACGAAACGTTATGTCTTTATTCGCTTCCGAAGGGCCTTTACCATCATTTAGGAAGTTACCAATACTGAGTGCTCCGTTTCCAAAGTACATGAACCCAATCAGTATGATTAAACCAAGTGCTATCCCTAACCAATACTTGTTCTTCAATACATCCCCTCCTACTTTTATCTTTATCATACATAAATAGACTTATCTTTTCACTAATATTTTCCATATGTGGTGTTTTTAATGTAGTCCTGAAGATTCTCTTTGATACCAAAAGAACCCTCTAGATTCAGTTAGAGGGTTCTGTGTTTCTCTATTATTTGTTATTTTCCAGTAAAGTAATTTACGATATATTCTGCCCATAATTGATTGCCTTCATCATTTGGACCTGAAATATCTTCTAAAACATAATTCTTAATCTCTTCATCAGATACAGACGGCCAGTTTTCCCAATGATTGAGATATGTGACACCCTCTTCTTCAGCATATTGCTCCAATCGATCGACCTGTGTTGCATAAAGTGTCGGCTCAAAAATAGGATGTGGTGGCTGTACCATAAATACTATATTTTCATTCGCTTTTGTTAATTGTCTCTTCAAAATTCGAATACTGTCGATCGTATCGTCAATATTTATATCCACATTATCATTTAATAAAAATGGCTCCAAAATTACGATATCCGGCTGGTCATCAATAATGGAATACATTTCATCCTTCCGAATCGCATAAATAGAAAACTCATCTCCAAAACTATGATTCTGAATGGAAAATACGCCTTCCCCGTATGCATGATCTAAACCTGCCTGAACTAGTTCCGGCCAAGGTTGTTCCCCTTTTGTCTGAGCTCCTGAGCCGATGATTGCCACATCCAACGTTTCTCCGGAAGCTACAGCATCCTTTACTATTATAGCAGCCTTTTCTTCCAGGTTCTGTGTAAGATCGGCCAGATTTACTTGTTGATCTTCTCGCTGTTCACCCTCTATTTGTTCAGCAGTAACTTCTTCATTCTCTTCAATTACTTCATCATTTGCAGAAACAATAGAATCGTTAATTTTCATCTTCCAGTGTATATGTCCAAAAACAATTGCCCCGATCGACAATAGAATAGCCATTATGTATAAAAACCTTTTCATCTTTTCCCCCTTATTTCCGACAATTTCCTCCCTATTATACCATTTATTATATTGCATTATATATCATATTTTGTCAAAAAACGCCACAAGCTTTTGTCTCATAATCCCATTATTTGTTATTATTTCCCGATATCACTCAATGGATTATACGGATCATCCCAATACTTAGGATATTACTCCTGATTTAATTCGACAGAAGAAGCGAAAACTAGTGATTTACACCCACTTAACTCTTCTCTATAATAAAGTTATTAGAAAATTCTGGGAAAGGCGGACTTCATAAATGGAGGAGAAGCAAATCACGGTCGTACTGGTCAAGTCAGGACAAAAACCAGAAGTTACGTACATTCCAAATGATTTACCTTACTTTGAAAAACTTGTAGATGGACCTGCAAGTGTTGAACGCTTTTTCATAAGTGGGTATCGATTGGTCTGTAGTGTTGATGAAGGTTTTGGTTATGAAGGTCGACGATTGCCTACTGGTACATACTTTATCGCAAAGTATCATACATTTTTTGAGGACATGTCACGGGAAGAAGCCGGAGAAATTAAAAGAATGCTAATGGCACGTTCAAGACAACGAAAGAGAAAAGGGCTTCTATCTATATTCTCAAAATAGTCAAGCTGTTGACTGATCTCATTTTGGAATGAGATCAGTTGTTTATTGATTGCTGTAGCAAATAAAAATATAAATATCTGAAAAATTGGAAGGAATGGTAATGGGATGGTGTTGAGTAAGTTTAGAGTTTTTCTTTTGATGTTGGTTGTTCTTTTAATTAGTTTTTCCACCCTACCGCCCTCTGTCAATGCTGAAACGCAAGAAACAAGTAAGCTCGACTATGTCGCATTAGGTGATTCTCTGGCTGTAGGAATCAATCACAAAGATGAGTTGGGTATGGGTTACAGTGACTTTCTTGCATTACAAATGAAACAGACAAATGTTCTAGGAGATTACACGAAGCAATACGCCTACCCTGGATACACATCAGGTCAAGTCTTGGCTGACCTCAAAAGCAATGTGTTCAGACCGAACATGGATGGAAGTCCGGACACAGAGGGTATTCAAAAAACGATTAGGGAAGCAGAAGTCATTACCCTGGATGCTGGAGCGAATGACCTCTTAGCCTTCATTGAGATTGATCCAAAAACAGGGGCTGTTTCCTTTGATGAAATAGCATTTGCAAAAGCCCTCGCACAAGTCGGTACAAACATCGGCTCAACAGTCGCTCTCATCCACACGTTGAATCCGAATGCTGATGTATATGTAATGGGGTATTACAATTCATATCCCTACCTTCCGGATACGGAACAGCCCAAGCTTTTAGCAGCTTTAGACAATTTGAACAAAGCGATCCAAACAGCTGCAGTCACAACTGGAGCAACATATGTCTCAACAGCTGGAACATTTAATCCGAACGGAAAAGCCTATCTGCCTAATCCGAAAAACATCCATCCGAATGAAGCAGGATATCTCGTTCTCGCCAATGCATTCTGGCGCGAAATGGAAGTGAAGAAAGCCCAAGATTTCTCTGATGTGAAAGAACAAATGTATTCGTATGACGCAATTCAATCTCTTGTGAAAAAAGGCATTATCCTCGGGTATGGGGATGGTACATTTGGTCCAGAGGATTCAGTACGGCGTGACCATGCTGCACAAATGCTAACGAGGAGCATCGTTTATAATCCTATCGTGCCGCCAGCCACATTCAATGATTTGTTACCAACCAATTCAGCTTTCTTAGAAATCTCGGTTCTTACACATAACAAAGTGCTAGATGGCTATCACGATGGTTCCTTCCGTCCAACATTAGATTTGACTCGTGCAGAAATGGCTAAGATCATTGTGACAGCTTTCGGTTTGAAAGGGACTGGAAAACAATTCTTCGATGACAATACCGTTGAAGAATACTGGGCATATGAGTACATTAATATCCTAGCAGAAAACGGTATATCAATCGGTGTTGGGAATAATCGGTTCCATCCTGAATACCCGGTCCAACGTGAAGAACTCGCCACTTTCATTTATCGTGTTCTTCAAATGCAAACCACAAATTAATGTAGCATCATAAAAGCAGAGCGAAAAGTGCTCTGCTTTTTCTATTTTTCTTATGCTATCATTTCGAGTCCGTTTTCTGTTTCACTGCCCAAAACGCCACTATCATTAAAGATAAGGCAATATAAAAGGAGGGTAATACCCCTAGGACTTAACCTCTAATTGAATAGTGCCATACACCCTTTTGCATTTCTTTCTCTATCCTTTTATGTGTCTCCAAATAATCCAGATACCCGATAACCTCCGACATAACCAGTGAAAACTGACTCTCGTATTTATCTCTATACATCATTTTTGCAAGGTCACTTGCCGTATGGATGTCCTTCTTGATATATGTCAATACTCGATCCGCTTTCCTTTTAATGCCGGAAAGGCGCTTTTCTATCAGCTCTTTATGATTCCTAATCAACTCACCATGACCTGGATAGACGATTTCCGCTTCGAGTGCTGCACAATTTCTAAGAGACTGCTCAAGCTCCAGTACGGTAAGAATGCGTTTCCCTTCGACATCAGGTTCTACAAGCGCATTACTTGATATATGACTTAGCAATAAGTCCCCTCCAAAAACTGATTTCTCCTCTACATGATGAAAAATCATATGGTCAGGTGAATGCCCTGGTGTTTTCAGCGGTATCAAACTGGAAAACGTATCATTTTGAATAGGTGTAAGATCAGCTTGTAACTTCTTTTTTCCATGCTCCTTAAAGGCTTCTTTCAGCTTTTGAACCTGTTTCTCCCCTTCTTGACGGCACCCCATCTCATTATAGAGATTCGCAAAGAACTCAATCCGCATGCTGAAAAAATCCTTATCCCGTTTCAGTCGATGAATGGACTTCTCCGAAACATAGACAGGAATATCCTTTTGACCAACAATACGATTAACGAGTCCAACATGGTCTTCATGATTATGTGTGATGATGATCTGGTCAAGATCATTTAGAGTAAAGCCGATTTTATTTAAAACTTGAGTAAGATACTCCCAACATTTAGTTGAGTTCACTCCCGCATCAATAAGAGAGAGTCCGTCGTGGTTCTTCAACAAATAAAAATTGAATGATTTCAAGCTTGAACGAGTGGGTACGATGATTGGATAGACTTCAGATTGCATGAACAACACTCCTAGTAAACACTCTTCTGTCTGATTGATTACACTATAACAGACTACTCAATCAAACGTTTGTTTAAATCCCCAAACACTGTAGTCATAAGTATTTGCTCATGTTAATCAAATGTTTGTTTGAGAAAACGCGAAATTTCTGCAACACAACATCATAAACTTTGGTACTTCTCTCATTTTAAGTATCGAGGTTATATAACGTCATAGAGGATACAATGATCCTAAGGAAAGCTATAATCCCTTGTGTAGATGACTTACTTTGAAATTAAGAGGTAAAGTAGGTAATACTCCTATGTATTAAGCCATTCTTCCATATCGTCTTCATAAGGATTAGCATATAAATCAACATCAACATTGGCGTCGATTTTTGCTAAGAACTTTATGAAGTTTTTTTCTAGATAGGTTGTGGGCGTTTCTCCATTTTCCATAATAATAACAATCATAAACATATAATCTAAGTCATGCGTCCTCTTTAAATCCTTCAAAATTTTTTCTTTTCCTTCTAATATGACACTTACTTTTTTTAATTGTTCATTAATATCAAATGTTTCTTCATACTCTGTGCTAAACTCCCAAGACGTTTCTTTTCTCTTAAGTGGCTTGTTCGGAATAGTATCTCCCACTTGCCATGTCGAAGTAGGAGACACCTTCAATTCTTCTGTAATGATATTGGTGTCAAAATACTCCTCTGTCGTAGCAGAAAAATAGACTTTAGCTCTTGTTTTATCCATTATTTGTTTTCCCCCTAATTAGTAAATTTGAACAAATAAACAGGACAAGAAACCTCCCCTTGTTCCCCAAAATATTGTAGTCACAAGTATTTGACCTTGTTAATTAAATGTTTGTTTGAGAAAACGCGAAATTTCTGCAAGATCAAACTTATAAACTTCGGTGCTTCTCTCATTTCAACAGTCCCAAATTGAATATAACTTAAAATAAACATACATACCTATTACTTTAATGCTCAGAATATAAAAGGATATAGTTAGTACAGGAAAGAGGAATTACATTTATGGGATATATAGAAATGATACGTACATATGTAGGTAAAACACCCATCATTTTAAATTCTTCAGGAGTAATTTTAAAAAATCCAAAAGGGGATATCCTTTTAGAAAATAGAATAGACACCAACAATTGGGGACTTCCAGGTGGCTATATGGAGTTGGGCGAAACGTTTGAACAAACAGCAATTAGGGAGCTTAAAGAAGAATTAAGCATAACCATAAAAAACCTTTCTCTACTCAACATCTATTCAGGTAATGATTTTTATCATGTATATCCTAACGGAGATATCGTTTATAGTGTAATTGCGCTGTACATAACTGATGAGTATGATGGTGACATTCGTGTTGATCATAAAGAGATTAAAGACGCAGCATTCTTCAATATAAACTCTCTACCTCAACAGTTAACACCCATTACGAAAAAGCTCCTCGAGAATTGAGGAGGGAATTGAGGAGGGACGGTTCTTTTGTTTCAATGGAGCATGAGAACCGTCCCCTCCACCCTTCAAGCTCTATACACCAAACTGGGGGGTACTCCTAAAATTCTTGCAGCTTGCCGTTGTGAGACTCCTTCGATCTCCTTCACTTTCCTTAGCAGCGCATTCCGCTCTTCCCTTGCTAAACTCTTCACCTGAGGGATTTCAATGGATTCCAGCACGTTTTGAATATGTACCCTCGCTTCACGATCTGTGAGCCGCTTTCTATATTGGTTATCCAAACATCGATCATCATTCACATCTTCGTTGAAAGTTTTGAATTGCTCTCGAGCCGATTTCATTTCTTTACCAAACTTACTCAGAACAAAGTAATCATCTAATAAGCCTTGTAGATAACCAGCTTTTCCACCATAATAGATCCGGCAACTGCTCCATTTCCATTCTTCCGGACGAGTCACTATCCCGGCTTTTAATGGATTCTGATGTATGTACCTAGTCACTGTCAGGAAATATCTCACCGATTCAACATTTTCACTCTTGAAACGATCTTGAAACAGAGACCCGACCGTGTCATATTTGTTGTTATAGTACCAGACATAGCTCACTCCGATACGCTTCATTACAGAAGAAATACTTACATGCCCTACTTTTAAAAGTAAATGTACATGATTCCCCATCAAACACCAGGCATAGACCTTTATCCCCGTTACCTTTTTATATTTCAGAATGATTCTTAGAAATCGTATACAATCTTGATCATCGTGGAAAATTTCCTGCTTATTTGCGCCTCTAATAATAACGTGATAGATTCCGCTGGAACTTGTAACACGGGCATCACGAGGCATTTACATCACCACTATTCATATAGAATTTTGCTTTGAACTATGAATGTGAAAAAAGATTAGAAAATTATGATGGGTAAAACGTAGTCGTTCTTTGGGTAAGTTGGAAAAAGAGGGTAGAGGGCGAACTAAAAAAGGAAGAATATTCCTGGTGATTGGTTATTTACTAGATTAGCAGAATATCCATAAATGCACAACAGCAAAAGTGGGGACGGTTCTACTGTTTCAATGAAGCAAAAGAACCGTCCCCAAACTCACTTCAACGCCACCAACAGATCGGTTTCGACGGCGGCGTTTCCTGGCAGGGCATTCACACCGACAGCACAACGGGCATGCATCCCTTTCTCCCCGAAGACTTCCGTCAACAGGTCAGATGATCCGTTGATGACACTCGGTAAATCTGCGAAACCTTCTCCGCAATTCACGTATCCTGTCAGTTTCACAATATGATCCACCAAGTTAAAGTCCCCGATCTTTTCATGAATAATCGCTAGATGGTTTAGGGTCGTAATCCTTGCTGCTTCGTACCCCTCTTCAATTGAGAGATCAATTCCGACACGGCCTTTATATTGCACCTCACCGTTCAGTTTGCAGGTTACCCCACTAATAAAAAGGAATTGGCCACTTCTTCTAGATCCTAGATAGTGCCCTGACGGTTTCGGTGGGTCTGGTAACACGAGTCCAAGAGATCGGATTCTTTCTTTCACTTCCAAATCTTCAACAGCCACGCGAATTCTTCCCTTCATGATTATTATTCTTACCTAGCGCATTCATCATACGGTTTGATATTGCTTTCCAATTTTAAACTTGTACGGATTGTGGGAGTTGTATACAAAAAGGCTGGAGTTTCGATTGCAAAATGAACACTTATGGCACAAGCGTGACTTCTGAATATGAGGGACACCCAATAGATCAACTGCTTCTTTCACATGATCTGTACATACCCACATTTTTTTCACCTCGATTAGTTTTATAAGAGAATGAAAGCCTTTTCAAAATTAAATATGTAGTTTTTATTTTTCTACAGTGACTTTATTCCCTTTCAGTTTATCGGGCTTTCTCTTCTTGACGGTTTGGGTCACTTCCTCATCCCATGAAATCGATACATCCCCTGTCGTTACAAAGGATTGGCAGCCTAATCGATAGCCTTTCTCTAACCATTCTTCTCCCAATTTTCGTCGCTCTTGTACCTTTACTTTATCAAGAAATCCAGATCCCTCTTCAATCTTGCAGACACACGTTCCACAAATGCCGCCACCACACTTATTGGGGAGATCTCCGTCATATCTAAGCGACATTCTGAGGATGTTGGAGTTTTCCGGCACTTCTATTACTTTTCCGCTCGTTAAAAAGTGAATGTTTGGCATTGAAAAATCCTCCCTATTGTCTTCTTGGTATACAATATACCATATTGAAAATATTCTGACAACTGTTTATTCAAATTAATTAACGTCTCATTCGATCCCACGCACCCCTGTTGGTATACAATTAACAAAACCAAAATAAAAAGGCCGAGTTCACCTCTAGCCTTTTAAAGAAATTACATATTCGATTTTTTTCTATCTTTTTGCTGGTTTAACGAGTTGATGTAGGCTTTCTTAGAGTTCTCGATATGGATCTTCGTCACATATTCAGCCATTTCCACCTCTTTATTGCGCAATGCCTTCATGATTTGAATATGCTCGCTCAGTGAGTCTTTTCGTCGTCCTGGAGTCTCATATCCCATATTGGCCGACATTTGGATATAGTCGGTCAGACCAGACAAAATTTCATAAAGTTTTGGGCTTTTTGAAGCCTTGTACAAGAGCATGTTCATCTCGATATGCTCGCTGTCAAAATCATCTTGATCGTGTTTCTCCAACTCAGCTTCCAATGCTCGAATTTTCTCATCGAATTCTTTTTGCGTCGTTTCATCCATACGCTGTGCCGCCAATTTCGCTGCCAAAACTTCAAGCGACGACAGGATCGTAAACACTTCAATGACTTCTTCTGCCGTAATATTGGATACGATGACACCTTTTCGAGGGACCGTTTTGACAAAACCTTGTGATTCAAGCCGGAATAACGCTTC
The DNA here is from genome assembly GCA_020524245.1 of Rossellomorea aquimaris. GTDB lineage: Bacteria > Bacillota > Bacilli > Bacillales > Fictibacillaceae > Pseudalkalibacillus. The sequence continues at coordinate 1,138,392 of JAIVLN010000001.1, forward strand.
CCGGATCGGTGTTCGGCTGATGTTCAGCTTAGTAGCCAGCTCCCTCTCAATCAGACGGTCCCCTGGCTGGTATTCACCTTCCAAAATTAAATCCTTCAAATATCTGTATGCACGTTCACGGATCGATAATAGTTCATCTTCTGCCCATTTCATTTCAATTCGTCACCTTCTTTGCCATCTATTCATTCCGACAATTTCACCTTATTCTCTTATTTTATCAGAACTCGCTCTTGATTTTCATTTTTCAGTAAAATAAGTGTAAAAACAAAGAAGACTCATCAATCAATGAGTCGACTTCAAAAACGTTATGATAAAAATGCCCCACCGTAGCATAGGGCGAATACGATGATCATCGCTGGGTGAATTTTCATTTTGTACATGGCAAACCAGCCTACAGCCGTAAGGATAATCAGTTGTATCAGCCCACTGGCTTCATAGGCAGTGATGAAGAATTGAATGGCTAATACGCCTAACAAAACCGCGATGACAGGTTGCACAGAAACCGTCAACATCTTAACGTGTGGTGAATCCTTAAATAGATTCACGAATTTAAATAATAGAATAACGGCAATCGCTGAAGGTAGAATAGTAGCGACCAGCGCGATCAGCATGCCTAACACGCCGCCGACTTGGTAACCAATAAAACCAGCCATTTTAGTGGCAATCGGCCCTGGTAACACATTCGCGATCGCTAATAAATCAACGAATTCTCTTAAGGTCATCCATTCATATTGGTTGACGACCTCATTTTGGACAAGGGGGATGGTCGATGGACCACCACCATATCCAAGTAAATTAGAAATAAAGAATGCCCAGAAAATGTCCCAATAGATCATACACTTTCTTCCTTTCTCTGGACATACTCGTCCTCACCCGTTGTTTTATGTTTGTTTCGGATCGTTGCTAAAAGAAAAGCCCCTCCCAAACACGCTCCAATCAATATGCCGGGATGGAGTTGAAGCACTTGCAGCACAACGAGAGAGAGCCCCGTCATAGCAAGCATGATCGGCATACCAAGTTCTTTCCGAGCTTTATTGGCAAATTTGTACGCCATCTCCATGAGCATCAAACCGATGATCGGGGTGACACCAGCGACCATCCCACTGACAATCGGCGAATTCCGATAAGAATACAAAATACCAAGCAACCCGAGCATCCCTACTAATGAAGGGACGATGTGCGCGAGGATCGCAACCACCGCTCCCATGTTCCCCTTCACCTTGTAACCTATGTAGGCCGCCATTTTCGTTGCGATCGGACCTGGAAGCGTGTTCGCTAACGCCAAAGTTTGACCGAATTCCTCTTCTGTCATCCAGTTGTACTTCTTTACTGCTTCATACTCGATTAGTGGAATGGTCGAGGGTCCTCCTCCATACCCTGTCACACCTGTTCGAGCAAACCCGATCGATAATTCGATGAGTGCTTTCACGGCTCACTTTTTTATGTCGGCATCGGTCACGACATCATGCCCTTGAGGAGATAGGTGTTCTTGCAACGCCCGTAAAGCAGCCGTCCCTACTGCGGTATCCTGTTCGCCGTTACCGCCACTCACCCCAATGCCCCCAATCACGTCTCCATCGACGACAATCGGAAACCCGCCAACGAATACAGCAAATTTTCCGGGGAGCATCTGTTGAATGCCGAATGCCTCATTCCCCGGAAGGACAGGTCCATTCGGTTCTTTGTTGAAAAGATGCGTCGAACGTTTGTGTCCGGCCGCTGTAAACGCCTTGGCGATGGCAATTTCCGGTCCGGTAATCCGTGCACCATTCATCCGCTCGAGGGCAATCAGATTCCCTCCATCGTCAACGACCGCAATCGTTTCGAGTACGTCAATTTCTGCAGATTTTTTCTTCGCTTCCTCAATGATCAATTTCGCTTCTTCTAATTCAAGTTTTAAGGTCGTTTTCATGTCCAAGTTCTCCTCCTGGTAAAAAGATTAATAGCCAACATAAACGGTCTTGATTTGAGTGAAAAATTCCAAACCTGCTCGACCGGACTCACGGAATGTCGATGTACTGGATTTCTTCATTCCTCCAAACGGCGCATTGATCAAGTTGCCGGTGGTAGTTCGATTCACTTTTACCGTTCCGGCTTTGATATCCTTCGTAAACTGTTGTGCCACGCGTAAGTTGTTCGTTACGATCGATGCCGATAAGCCATACTTCACATCATTCGCAACCTTAATCGCCTCATCGTAATTTTCGACCTCCATAACCGAAATGACCGGACCAAAAATTTCTTCCTTCGCAATCGTCATCGCAGGGGTTACATCCGTGAAAATGGTCGGCTGGACGTAGTAACCTTTCTCGAATTCACCTTCTTGGATGTGTGCTCCACCATAAACGAGGTGGGCACCCTCTGTTTTTCCAAGCTCAATGTACTTCAGCACGTTGGTTAATTGCTTCTCACTTGCGAGTGGACAAATCATAACGCCCTGTTCAAAACCACTGCCGATTTTGAGTGCCTTCGTCTTTTCAACGAGCGCTTGAACGAAATGTTCTTTCACACTTTTCATCACGAGCACCCGACTTGTTCCGGTACACGCTTGACCGGTCAAGGAAAATCCGCCGTTCACCGTCAGCTCAGCCGCTAAATCAACGTCCGCATCCTCCATCACGATGATCGGATTTTTCCCGCCTAACTCCATCTGGGTACGGGTTTCCAACGAAACATTTCGGTGAATTCGCTCACCTGCACCAGTCGATCCTGTAAAAGTGACGGCTTTTACAGCTGGGTGATTGACTAAACCTTCACCGATTTCACTTGAACTGCCCGTTACGAAGTTGATGACGCCGTCCGGAAGCCCTGCCTTTTGGAATGCCTCCACAAGTCGGTAGGCGATCAAAGGGGTTTCAGAAGAAGGCTTGAATACGACGGTATTCCCGGTGATCAAGGCTGGCGCAATTTTCCGAGCCGGGATGGAGATCGGAAAGTTCCATGGGGTAATCACCGTGACCACTCCAAGAGGTTCTAATTCGGTTGAAACCTTCATGTTAGGGTCGTCTTGTGGGAAGGTTTCCCCTGTAAAACTTTGCCCTTCAACCGCGTAGTAACGTAAGGTTTGCGCAGATCTCAGCACTTCTTTTTTCGAAGCTCCGATTGGCTTCCCTTCTTCACGCGTCAATTCTTCGGCGAGCTGTTCGACATTCTCCTCTAGCCATTGGGCTGCCTTATTTAAAATAGCTGCTTTCTTAGAAGGAGCGGTTCGTGCCCAGTTCGGAAAGGCATGATCTGCCGATTCGATCGCTCTTTTCACATCTTCTTCCGTAGAAGCCTGGAAGACGCCTACGATTTCTTCTTTATTGGCTGGATTGAGACTGTTAAATGTGCGTTCACTCGACGAATTTGCCCATTTTCCTGCAATTAGGTTTTGATATCGTTCTGCTTTGGCCGTTAGCACTTTCTCTCATCCTTTCATTTAATCCGTTATAGTAAACGGGCAGCTTCCATGATGGAAACTGCCGCTTTTTTATTTTCTTAAATTCAAAATCCGTTTACGCTTGGACGAGTGCACCGAGATCTTTCTCGAGGTATTCTCTCCAAAGTCCGTCCATATACATGCGGCGCATTTTCGCTCCTACACGCACAATTTCAAGACATTTTTGCTGTAACTCAGGCGTATTCGCATGCTCCAAAACAATCTTGTAGCCACGCTCACCATGGATTTCATCCGAAACGATATGCAAGTCGAAAAACTCGATCTCCTCATCATTGAATCCGTACTTTTCACGAAGAATAGGCGTTTGCTTCCGGTAGATATCCGGCACTTGTGATTCCAATCCGACAACCAATGCCGCTGTTGCGACAACGAAATTTTCTCTTGCGGCTACGGAGTAACACCAGCTTTGCAACCCTAGTGTCGTCGCTGCCATGTTCTTAGGGTTTTGAACACGCTCTCGCGTAGTGCCGCACGCTTCCGCAAAACGGATAAGTAGGTCTGTATGTCGATCGGCCGCAATCTCTTCTTCATACATGTTTTGAAGAGTGAAATCTTTGGCATCTTCATACTCAGGAAGATCAGGCGTATTGTGATAAATGTACGAGAGATAGTTTGCGAAAGGTCCTACATAATGGTAGTGGTTTTCCGCCCACCTTGCGAAATGCTGTCTTTCAAGCTTTCCTTCCGCCCAAGCGACGGTAAAAGGTGCTTTTTGGCTATGATTCCCTTTGATTGCTTCTTCCAGCTCTTTACGAAACTCATCTTTCGATAAAAGTTGTTCCATCTGTAACTTCCTCCTTCACGTTTTTAAAGCTTTTATCACTATTCTTAGTGCACAGTATTTTGTATACCAAGTAAGGTAAATAAAAAACTATATCGTGTTGAGGGGTTATGTACAAAACCATCTAGGTTGTCGAGATATAGTTCGAATCTATTTGGTATACCATATCTAAATACTACCGTATGTCTTTTTATTTGTAAACATTGTTTTCTGAATTTTGAAATATTTAATGGTGCGGAATTACATAAATAACACGGCGAATATAGTTGCGACAACTAACCCTGTAATAACTGGGAAAAAGTTTCTTCTTGCCAATTCGATGACTGAAACGCCACAAAAACCTGCAACGGCGACAAGAGAAGACCAGGCAATCAATGTACCTCCACCTGTCCAGATCGATCCCATTTGCCCGACAGCTGCGAGCGTACTTGCATCCATGCCAGTTGTTGTTGCCATAGCACCTGATAACGCTCCGACAAGTGGTAAACCAGAGAACCCAGAGCCATCCAGTCCAGTAATAATCCCGACAATTAAGATACCGAACGCGGTAAAGAACGTGTTTTCAGGAATCACCGATTGAGCGGATTGGACAAGGTCAAACAAAAATGCCGGCTTTGCTGCTTCTTCTCCAAGCGAGAGAATGGAACCTGTAAAATCGGAACTTCCGAGAAAGAAAAATCCTGCAATCGGGATGACCGGACCCATTGCCCGGAACGCAAACACAAAGCCATCTGTCAGGTGATCGCTGATTTTATCAAGTGCTTGAATTCTTCGGAAGGCGACCGATGCAAGGATCAAGAGTAGCGCAGCCACTCCACCGATAAATGCTGCCCCGTCTCCCCCTTCAAATCCACCCATCTTATCTCCACCTATTTTCGTTGAAAACATGAAAACCATGACACTCAACAACGAAAGTGGAACGATGACCGCAAACAGTTTCCCCCAGATCTCCCGACGATGTTCGTAAATCGAATCTTCAGACGTAGCAGACATTTCCGCCTTCACTTCAGGGGCTACATTCGTCAACGCTTTCAGATCCTCGAACGAAGCTTGAGATTCTGCACTGTTCGGTTTTGTAATCGTCTTTCGCACACTCACATAGGCGACCGAAACCGCAACTCCTCCGGTAATTAAAGAAAGGATAATCGCTTTATCAGCTACAAGTGCGGTGTTGATCCCTGCGGCTGTTGCACTCAACATCGGTGCAATCTGCATGATGTAGTCAGAGGATAAAGCCATCCCTTGGCCGGCAATCGCGACTGTAATCGCTGCACCCATCGCAGGAAGTCCCGCCCGGATTGCTGCTGGAACAAGCAACGTACAAATCAATGGAACAGCCGGAGTCGGCCAGAAAAATAACGAAATCACATAAGTAATCCCCACTAAAACAAAGAAAGCGATATGGCCATTTTTCATAACCTTTTGGATCGGGGCAATCATTTTTTCATCTGCACCGATATCCTTCAATGAGTTCAATAAAGCGACCATAAGCGTAATGATAAGAAAGATACTGAATAGTTCTTTTGCAGCGACTAAGTTTGCATTGAAAACGGCTTGAAGTCCCCCAACAAATGATCCTTTAAAAATCCAAGCGACAATGAACGTCCCTACGATCGTCGGCAAGACAACTCCCCGTCTGAACAACATCGTTACGATGACAAGTAACGTGACAATGGCATACATCCAATGTGCAACTGTCAACTCCAAACACATTCACCCTTTCCCTACGTTTTTAACTTGCAACCTTTAAAAGCGGACAGACTCTGGCTTAACGTTTAGCAGATTCATCAATTCTACTGAGAGGTTTTCTAATGCTTCATTCACGATTTGCTCACCCAATTCCCTCGTTGCTTTTGTCGCATCCCCAATGCTCCCATTTTGCGTCATTTCTTCATAACGATAAAAACCTTGAATCGGCTTGCCAGGTCTCAATTGCATATATCTCCCCCTTTCATTGAAATTTCCTTTCGTCACTTTATCGGTACGGACAAGATCAGGTGCCAAATAAAGCGCCTCTGAAACTTCCCGCTCGCAGCTATGACCAAAGATCGTCGAGGTAATCTGCTCTGAAATGGTTTCCTTTGCTGAAGCAGTTGTTTTCGCATAGTAGATGTCCACTTCTTCCTCAGGTCCAATCGATGAACTTGCGACACTCAACGTGGATTGATTTCCGCCATGTGCATTTAACAATAAAAACTTGGTGATACCATGCCGTTTTAAAGAGCGAACGACATCACGCAAGATCGCTAGCAACGTTTCTGGTTGGAGTGAAATCGTTCCAGGAAAGTTGAGATGGTGCGGGGATACCCCCATATTGATCGTTGGTGTGATGAGAACGTGTGGATACATTCTTTCTCCAAGCTTTTTTGCTATTTCTGTTGCCAGCACTGCATCACAACTTTCCACCATATGTACCCCGTGCTGTTCATGCGCACCAACCGGCACAATCGCCATCTGCACGGTCTCTAAAGCCCCCTGAACCTCTTCCCAAGTCATGTCTGTTAATACATACGCCTTCATCTTTCATCACCTTTTCTGCTCAGGGATTTTGTATACCAAATATTCCCTTTAAAAAAGCTATGTCCTATTGCTTCCCTGAGCCAATTTCTTTTTCTTTTGGATCACGATATTCTCCTGGCTGATTTTCAGGTCGTCCTTGATAGTGAGCTGGCACGTTAGACGATAGCCCTTTTTAAGGTGATCTCCGAGCATTTTTTCTTCTTTCCAGTTAGGAGGATCCAGATTTTCCTCTCCATTCAGGACTTTACATGTACACTTCGTGCATTTCCCTATCCCGCAGCCATATTTAAGCTTCGGAAACTGTTTGATCCCGGCCAGCACAACCAGGTTTGCATGACTTTTCACCTCTTGTTCAATCACATCACCATCTACATGCAATGTCACTTTTGGCATACCAAAACACCTCTCTTTGATATTTTTGTCAAAATTTTTAGAATTTTAAATTAGTATACCCGCTAAACTATCTGTATGTAAACCCTTACATACACTCTTTTATGGATTGAATGCACTTTCTAAAATCCTGCTATATCAAGGTAATTCAACCTTTCCCTACAAAATCCTCTATTTATACAAAAAATTCTGAAAATAGAATTGAATTTATTGGTTTTCTGTAATAGACTGTTAGTTAAAGAGATTTTGGTATACAAAGTACAATTAATGAGGAGTGATGAAGTGGACAAGTATATTGTGTTAACGAACAAAGATACCTTTCAGACAGTATTGGAAAATGACGGATTGGAAGTCGTCGAATCCTATCAGTTTTATTTTTTCGGAAAACTAAAATCAACCTACACCATTGCAAGAGTATTAGATGATGATGCCAAGATCCAGCTCTATGAAAACTATGAGGGTAAGGAATACATCAATCATATTCGCGTAAAGTTCTTTGAGGTGTTTGAGAATATTGAAGATGCCCGGGAAGAGTTGTTTGAAATCGTGAAAGCATCCGGAAACAGTGAAGACTCAAAGCACTCACGCCTCGTCAAAGCCGAATAACCTACTCCTTCGTTTTAGAGAGGCATTCCAGGTGTACAAAAGAAGCCTTCCCATTTTAGGCAAGGCTCAGGCTGTCGAGAAAGTCTAGACAGTTCCTCTTTTCTATCCTCGAAAACTGGAAAAGCCAAAAATGAGGGATAGAAAGAGGGATCTTCCAATCTGAAGATCCTTAGCTTGTAGTCAAACACCTGGTTTTTCAAGAAGCTAAGCCTTGCCATTTCCGGCAAGGCTTTACTCGTTGGAGCACGATCGATTACAGGATGAAAAGCAATAGGATCATATAAACCATACTTGCACATAGGAAGAGTAACGTGAACGGAATGTTCCAATTGGATACTTTGAACGAATTGGTTTTCACAATACTCGACATCAAGCCGATTGTTGCATTATAGGGCCCCATCAAAAAGGCGGCAACCGCACCAGCGAGCATCGAAACCGTTAAGATATACGGTGAAACTCCAATGCTTTGTGGATCCAACGCTTCCGAAAGAAGGGCAAGTCCAACCGCGGGATGTAGTCCTGTAAAGGCAAGGGCAAGTGGAATGAACGGTAGAAGAATGATGAACATTTCTATTCCAATCACATTCATGATCCCCTGTACACCTGTGTTCAAGTACACATCCGTATTTGAAAACTGGATAGCTGAAATAAAGAAGCCGGCCGAAAGGAAGATGAAAAATTGATCTTTCATTTTCAGCAAATGAGATCTGAAATGTTCCTTTAAACCCACCTTAAATTCAGCGGCTTTTTTCAATAACAACGTCCATCCGAGTGCAAATGGAATGACAAGCAGTGATACTAGAATAATAAATGAAAAGGAAAGCACGCTCTCAAATATCGAGATCAATACATTGAAGATGAGAATCGCAATAAGAATATGCGAAATTCGGCTTGAACCTTTGCCTTCAACAGCTCCTCCGTCTTCCGCTGCCGCAATTTCATCGACCATCGTATCCCGATGATAACGATTTCTCCTTCTTGCGGTTAATCTCCCCGAATACCAATCGAGAAAGAGTCCAAAAAGGCTTAATGGAACGACATACGGTAACATCGAGACCCATTTCACACCCGTCATTTCAACGACGATTCCCACGATCGGAGTGACAGGTGCCCACATGAGCGGCATAGCGAAACCGTGGGTAATCGCCCTGCTCATGAATCGTTCTTTTTTCTGAATCGAGAATAGATCCGCAGCTGTTCGAATCGCGTAATAGGTCATCGGTAAGGTTGCTAGATTCATAAAAATACTGAAAAAATATGAAATACCGGAAGTCATGGTGTACAGTTGACCGGAATTCTTCACTCTGCGTTTAATGAACGATTGGATGCCAACCTCGTATTGTCCTAGTCGAATAGGCAAAGCGAGGATCGGTACCATTGCAAAAAGAGTCAGAAGGTTCAACATCGGACCAAATGACATCAGCATGTCCTTCCACCCAGCACCACTCCGAATCAGCATGATGAACCCAAGCAACAAGAAGATTCCCCCAATGATTTGGACAAACCTCGGTACCTTAAAAAACGTCAAGATAATGATGACGGCGCTCACAATCGAAATGAACAAAGAGAGGTCCAACGTTGGAAAGACCTCCGATAAAATATATAAAAAAATAGCGACTGCACCTAAGATGCTCAGCATACCCTTCACCCGAATCTCTTAAATTACCTCTCATTCTATACTAATGCAGATAGAAAATCCATGATCTGGTATACAGTTGGACCTGTTTGTTTCGATTTAATTACCAAAAATCAGCGATTACCGTATGTAAAAACGTAAAAATACACGTTTTTGGTACAAAAACGAATATATTACGGGTACATAAAATCAACGGTCGCTTATTTGGTATACCAAATAAGCTTATATTGTCTTTTTTCGGATAAAAAATCCTGTTTATTTGGTATTTGGTATACAACTTAATTGACAACCCGCAATCCCACCACTATAATAAAAATAAAAAAACATCCAATAGGAGGCCATCAAATGTTTAACATTTTCTTTGGTTCAAAAAAGGCGTTAGAAAAATCCTCTCGTAAGTTCAACAGACTGAAACGGATCTTGAAGTTTTAAGGGACGGTTCTTCTGTTTCAGTGAATAGAATCGCAAATGAAACCCTTCATTTATATTTCAGAACAACAGATTTCCTATTCAATCAAACGTTTGTTTAGATTGAGAGACACTTACATCAAATAGTATCTGTCGCCTTAATCAAACATTTGATTAACAAAATGCAGGCGAAGAAGGGACGGTTTTTTGCTTCAATTAATGAAGCAAAAGAACCGTCCCTTCGTTTTCTCCCTCTCTTCATTTTGGACCCACCCTCTTGTTGTTAATTTATTACATTTAATGAATTTTATAATATAATAGAACCTAATTACTGGATTTATAGACTAGGTCTTAATGGGTGGGGATTTGTTAAATGAGAGTGTTTCGGACAGTTGGTAAAGGGCTTGGATATGCAGGTGGGTCTTTAATTGAAGGATCTGTAAAATACCTGGGTTAGAAAGTGAATAATAAGTGGACGATGGAAGTTGGAGATCATATTAAAGATGCTTCTGTATTTGCACTTACCAATACTGGGCAATTTATCGATGGTGCCTTACAAAGTACATATGGATTAGTAAAACAAAACGACTACCATAAGTATGAAGGTTTACAGCAATTGAAAGATACTTCTGGAAGAACGTTAAAAGGCTTTGGTAATGTCCTCATCTTCACGGCTAAAAATTCTGGAGCAACTGTTTCGGGGGTCATTAGCGGCGACAAAGAGCAAGTAATCGTCGGAATGAAGAATCTTGGAAAAGTGGTAGCTGTTTCTACTCTGGCCATTGGGATTGTTGATCTTGCAGATGGTTCTGATCTGGTGAGTGCTGAGGGAATCGAGACCCGGAATGACCATCTGAATGGCTTCGAACATGCAGAAACTTGTGTTCCTTTTATTGTGAAAAGACGATAACCCTTCCATCTGGTGAAGTTATTGAAGGAACCTTCCCTGTTTTCGAGTCAAAGTTCAATGTCGTGATTGCAGAAGATCTTTATTCAGCAAGTGATGACATGCATTTTTCTGTCGCGAACGATATGTTATATAAGGCTGTTGTTGACGATCCATCTTTAGCAACGGAATTAGGTTTAAACACAACTGATATGGATGAGCTGGCTGTGGGTGAAACACCAGATGGTTATAGGTTTTCATATGTTTAGATAAATGACGAGCATAGCTGCCAGAGGTTAATCATTGATAAATTGCTGTAAAGTAATCAATCGCCCATCGTTCCTCAGAGTTAGGGATAAACGAGAGCTTCTTTTTGTAAAGGTACCCTCTCTCAATTTCGACATCTTAAGGAGCCTCAAGTTCTTTTATCTGAAATTCAGTATAGATTCTTTTACTCATAAATAGTCCCCTCGTCCGATCTTCTCTAAAGTTTATTGAAACACAAAAAGCCCCGTATAAGGGACACTTTTTTATCAGTGTCCCTTATACGGGGTATAGCTCAGGAAACGTCCCCTTGGTCTAATTATTTGGTTCTAAGAAAAGCTAAAATTCAACTGGTGGGAAAATTAAAAACTATCCTAATCCATTTCAATATTTTTCAAGATATAACTGGTAAAATCCTAAACCGCTTATACATTTAGGCAATAGGAATTGATGGAATAAACCTCTCACAGAGTTCAGGATACGACCAAATACGTCCGTTTTCTTGTATGTAGTTTGAGATTTGGTAGAGCACACTCTCTTCTCCATATCCCCGAAAATAGTCTCTTGATCCAATGATTAAGAGATCAGATTTTGTTCTTGAAAAGGCTACATTTAACCGGGCAATATCTGAGAAAAAGTTAGTCTGACGAACCGCACGGGTGGTGCAATAAATGACAATTTCAGCTTCGTCACCTTGAAATGCATCAATAGTATTGATTACAACATTCTGCTGACTATAGGAAAAATCTTGATCCCGAAATTTATTTCGAAGCTTCTTCATTTGGCCTTTATAAGGCGTAATAATTGCTATTCTTTTCTCTAAAGGTATATCCCGCCTTATTTGTTCGACAATTTTGAAGACAATCTCGACTTCCCGTAAATTGTAAGGTGACGAATAATCAGTGGACTCTTTATAAGTAATATCTTTAGACATATCCAACCAATTGAGATGATCATCGAAGAAGATAACCGGTTTTTCATAAGTTACCTCTCCATTTTCGAGATCATTATTATAAAAAAATTGACTAATCATCGAACCAATAACATTTGGCATACGGTATTGAGTACTTAGCATACCTTTATTGGTTTCTGGACAATTTTCATACAAGCGCTCAAATAAACTTTTTTCAAACATTTCATTTTTGGCATATTCTCGGTCCTCAATCTCGATCTTTTCTGGATCAAAAAGATCAGGATTAATGGTTGGTGGTAATTGTTTATGGTCACCAATTAGCACAATCTTCTTTGCCCGGTTGATTGGGATTAGAATCTCGGCTGGAAGAGACTTTCCAGCCTCATCAACAATAACCAAATCAAACGTTAAACGATCTAAACCGATACGTTTTTCAGCAAGTCCTACACAAGTGGCCCCGACAATTTTATTTTCTTTTAGAACAAGTTCACCAACCTCAGAATTAATACTACCCTGTTGATCCGGAAACACAATATCCTTCCATTTATCAAGTAATTCACCATTCACGGTGTCCCGATCAATCGATCTTACTAGGTCAAGATAATAATTATAACGTCGTTCGAAGCAGATAGGGAGAATATCGACCTCCATCTTCTTCGTTTTCCCACAACGGATGATTTCATTGAATTGATAATCTTCTATAAGATCAGCCAACACATTATCCACAGCCACATTCGCTTGCGAGACTACAAGAACGCGTTCATTTGGATGAGCCTGATGATGTTGATGAATAATTTCTTGAATAACGGTCGTCTTTCCACTACCAGGAGGGCCCTGGATCATAAAAACATCCTCTTGTTTCAACGCGTTTATAACGAGTGTATTTTGAGACGGATTCTTCGAAATGAGTGGGTTATTAAAATGGTTAACTTCAACTTCCAAAGGACGCGATTGAATAGAAGCTGAATTAAGTAAACCACTTTTTAATCTTGAGTTGACCAATCTCCCCTCCCGAAAAATATTCAGAGCATTTTTTTGCTGAATTTCAGGATATGGGTAATTTTTCGCGTAAACTCTAATTTCCTTTTCCTCTGGTTCCTCAGCCCAATCTCCATAAATCGTAATCACTTCAGCTGTTGGGGAAAAGCGAATCGGTATATAAAGGCCACTGGTGCTTTCAATAAAGTAATCTTTAGTACGGTTAATAGTTTCTTTTTTTATAAATTCCTTCACTTCTTCATCGTTATAGACCTCAGCCCTATAGCGTGGAAGCTTAGTTTGAACATCGACGCCTCGATAATGGCACGGTCCAATTTGGCAGACAATGGCAGTTCCTTTTTGAAGATAGGTGATTAAGGCATTAGTGACTTCAGCCCATTTATTATAAAAGCCACTACCTTCAAAGCTGTTCTTTATGATATGTTGTTCACGGTATTCATTAAATAACAGTAATGTTAATTGCTCCATCTCGGTAAAAGTTTCTGAACTGAGCAAATGGGATTCTTCAGAATATAGAACGGTTAATGTGCCATTCATCGCGATAAAGATATCATCAGGTTTACACATATATTCTTCAAGCTCTAACAAGCCCCGATAGTAAAAATACAAATGATCATTCGAATCCTGCTCGATCGTAGCATGGATAATCAAATCAGTCCCTAGTTGCAACTTAATGTTTTGAACGTTCGGAAGCTCATCTTCACTCATTGGGGCAATCTTCCACTCATCTGTTTCACGCCAAAAACTGTTCTTATTTACCCATTCATAAAATGTTTCATAGTTATCATAGTCGAAGACAAGCGGAATTTGTTCAAATTGACAAACCGCAAAGCTTTCTTTGTAACGCTCAGTGGTAATGGGAACTCGTTTAAGCCGATAATCCCAATTCTTTGGAAACACTCGAAGGTCGACATTCCTTGGGGGGGTTCGAAATGGATTATCTAAATCCTTTTTAAAGACCCAAAGCTCTAACCCACGAAAATCAAGAATGATTTTACTTCTTTCGTGCTTAACGACTTTCGCTTCAATACCAATGCCTGGTTGATAAAGGGCTGTAAATTTGAAAATACCTTTAGCCACCGATAAATAGCATGTATTGTTCGCCGATTTTTCAACAAAAACATGAATGTCCGCATCATTATCATAATCTTTCGTATGCACCACATCAGAACATTCATAAGGAAGTGTCATGCCTTCTTCGATGTTAATAATTCCTTCCTCCGCCAGGTCTCTTTTTTTATATGTAAGTAACTTCCCAACATAAGGGAATGTTTCAGGTAAAAGTAACGAAAAGGGCTTTGGCAAGTCTTCATCTTTTGAATAACAAATCTGCAGATTTCGCTCATATTGCAACAGATAAAAACGGTATGCACTAATCTTTTCTACCGCTTCTTCTAAAGATTGAACCATTTGAAAAAGCGACTGTTGGCGTAGGTTTGTATTCTGTTGACCCTTAATTTGATTTCTAGTTTGCTTGATAGCTCCTCTAATTTCATTTAAAAGTTGTTGGCGTTCATCACGCATTTCATTCAAAGTATCGATCATTTGGTTTACATATGTACGGCGAATCTGATTAATTTTTCCGTTAGAATCTGAAAGGAGCTGTTCACGTGTACGTCGGTCTACTTCTGACATTTGATCCAGCTTTTTACTTACTTGTTCTTTCAACCATATTCTCTGTAATTCGATGTTTTCTGAATAAGCTTCATAGTCTTCATGCATGCGGCGTTGTTTGCGGCGTTCTTCTTCCGAGAGCTCATCACAAATGAAGTGAATCGCAGCTGCACCTATTCCGATTACCGCTAAACCTGCCACAACAGCTGGCAATGGCATTCCCTGGTCCCCTCTCTTGGCAAAAAGTTAATTCCTTAAATTGCTTGAAAGTTCGACAAGTTGCTGCATCGTTTTGTTCAATTCTTGAAAAATGGATTCGGGAACTTCTAATCCAAGTTGACGTGTTTCTCGTATTTCTTCCATCAAAAATTCAGTTACAGCCACCAATTGATTGACCAGGATTTCTTGTTGGTTCAAAAACTTCATTTTCTCTTCATGGTTATTCTCAATTTCAGCTATGTCTTTCGTGTTTTCCAGCTCGAATTTGTGAAGATTGGCTTCAATTGTTTTAATTTCCTTATCAATTTGTTTGTTATGGCGGTTAGTTTCAGCCATTTCTTGAATCAGGGTTTGCTTCGTTTTCTCCTTTTCTTTCTTAAGTTCAACTTCCGAAGTGATTCGAATTTGCTCAAGTTGATACTTGGCGATCTTTACTCTTTCAACCGATTGTGTGATTTGATTAATCACACCTGTGACTGAGGTGACAATCTCTGTCACTACATTCAATTTTCCCAGCTGAACCGCTTCACTTGGTATGTAGCCTTTTTTTGTAATTAATTCAGCATTTCCTTTCTCAACTGAAAAGGTTTCGGTACCAATTGTCCCTCCCGATGGTTTTCCTTTTGGGGTACGCAATGACCCCAATCCGCTTTTTTTTACCATTTGACTTTAATCTCCTTTCTATTAAACCACTTGCTCAATCATTAGTTGATAGTTTCTTAAGGCTGTGCGGTAATCCTCATGTAACTCCATAAGTGTTTCATGTTCAAAATCCGGTTTCTTCATTTCAGAATCTATCAAGTCTGCTACATAATCAAGCATCTCTTTAATAGGTTTTCTTAACCGATGCTGGAGGTTAAGTGCTTTCAATCGCTCATCGAATACTGTTTTTGACTTTCTATTAAGATGATCGAATTCTTTTTTAACATTCTCAGACTCTACTTGCAGACGAACTTTGTAGATTTCAAGATTCGATATCATACGTGCACGTCTCTGTTCGAGTATTGTTAATTTTTGTTGCTTTTCTTCTTCAACCACTTGATCCATACTTTCTTTGGCCGCGGCAATCTCCTTTCTCAAGCGTTCAGTTTGCTGCTTTTCAAAACGGTAATTTATATAACTGATCCCGGCTTGAATCACTTCTGAAGCCGTATCAATCGCAAGTAAGACAACGTTTGTTTTCGGTATCACTTTACGTGCTGCAATGGTTTCAAACGTTTTCCCTGCCTTACCTATGAAATGAAATGCACGTCGTTGTCTCTCTTCCATCCCCTTCTCTCCTTTAAAAAAACTAAATTCCATTTATTTAGCGGTCCATCTATAATTTGATTGAAATTATTAAAAAAAGACCGTCGCTGGTACTTTTTGAACCACTTTGTGACTTTCTAAAACCTTGACCTCGACCATGAGATCTTTTTCAGTTTGTTCTACATTTTTCTTCTCTTTGTTAAGTGACCTTCCTAAGATTTGATCAAAGTCCCCAAAAATAGGATGAATTCTTGTCCAGTTATTCCTTTTGGAGGAAGGAAATTTTTCTTCTTCATGTCCGAATTTTCCCATCACTTTAAAGATGTCTACCCCGCTTATTTGATTACTTCTATACGATTCGGGTAATTTGATATCAATCGTATTGGTCTTTTTAGTTACATAAGGATAGTTGGGACAATCCAAATAACAATATCCTGTCACTGGATCATAGTAAAAAGAATGATCCTGCTGATTTAATTCCTGTTCCTTCTTCTCAAGACTCAAAAGATTGGCTGCTTTTTTACTGATTAAATCAGACTCAAACCCTTGCAATCTATTTAACGTCGATAAAACCGATCGGTATTTGAGCAATGAGTTATACGAGAAAGATAGATTCAGCTTGTAAAAATCCCTTTCAATAAAAAGGTAGGTTTGTTCCTCATCAGTTTTAGTAAAATCAAAAGATGTGTCAGGTTCCAGTTGAAAAAAAGCTTCTTGATAATCTGGAATTGGAACATTTTTAATCCCTCGTTTCAAATAAAAAAGATCTTGGCCGTATCGGATTTCAACATGAATATCTTCCTTTTTTTCTTCATCCAAAACACCAAATTGATACTGTTCAAACACAAATTCTCGAGAGTTGAAGGGATCTTGATTCTGGTATAGTTCTCGGATAATTTTTTCTTTAAGACTTACCAAATTAGGATCGATTTCGTTTGGATTCAAGAGTTCATTGTTATTCAACGCCTCTAGATCACCAGTCAAACAATTAATTAAAACTACCTCTTTACGAGTATTAAATGCATCCACCTTAACTATAATTTCAAACAATTCCTGACCATGTTTGGTCAGACTTGTGAGATTTAAGGACTCTTCATGGGTTAATAAGCCAATTTTCATTAAATAAAGCATTTCTTCCTCAATGACAATCGAACCCAATTGTGTGACCTTAAGGATTTCATCGTAATCCTCTCCCGATCCAATCGCATAAAGGATGAACTGAGAAAAGCGACTTAATTCATCCAATTTATTAGAGACAACGCTCAATTGCGCCTTCAGTACCGGAACGTAAACATTCACCGGTTCTCTTAAACCAAACACTAACAGTGCCGACACCTCATTTATAATTTTTAATTAAAGCATAATTAAGTAAAATTATACCATACCAATTGTTGGTATTTTCTTTTTTTACTATTTCAAATCAAAGTTAAGGTGGATATTTATAGAACTTCCGCAAAGTATCTACTCACATCACTTACCAGTTGGATTTAGGAAGTTTTAGGGGACGGTTCTTCTGTTTCAGTGCATAGAATCGCAAATGAAACCCTTCAGTTATATTTCAGAACAACAGATTTCCTATTCAATCAAACGTTTGTTTATATTAAGAGACACTTACATCAAATAGTATCTGTCGCCTTAATCAAACATTTGATTAACAAAACGCAAAATTTCTGGCGAAGAAGGGACGGTTTTTTGCTTCAATTAATGAAGCAAAAGAACCGTCCCTTCTTTTCATACCACGAGCTTAGTCCACTGTAAATTCTGCAGCCAGTTGTACCGATATGTCTGTATTCTTTGCCTTGATGGGTTTAACTACACGATACACTCCTTGTCCTAAATTCCAGTTTTCTAGATGAATTTGCTGCATATGAACTTTTCCAGGCGGCAATTCATAGCCTATGTCTGCACCGCTAAGAGCAAGAGGAATCGTCTTCCAGTTCCCATCCTGTTTTTTCTCCTGAATAAAATAATCCTTCCCGAAAGATAACCACGTCGGTCCCCAATTTTCCACTTTAAAATTGAGGAGATCAGCCGTTTGTTCTTCAATTGAAACTTGGGCGTTCATTTCACGAGGAGGGACGTAGTACATTACAACATCCGTATCCAGAACTTCTTCACTATCGCTTAGTAGCTCTTGGCTATAGGAATACAACACACCCGTTTCCTCTGGTAACTGAACGGTAAGTTTTTCTCCTTTTGTGAACAATTCCTCTTTTACAACTCGTAGCTTCTCTAATTCTCTATTCCTTTCCACTAACTGGACTCTCACTTTATGTTTAGGAAAGGTTTCAAAAGAGCCCACTTGTTCCTTCGGTTTTACCATAAAGAAGGGGTTATTGATGAACAATCCTTTAAAATACTTTCCTGTGAACGGCTCATATTCCGTTTTTTCATAGATGTCTTCCGATGTCCAGGGACGTTCATCCGAAAAGACCGTTTCCTTATTCGGAGATCCAATTTCACTCGGAATCGATTGAGTTGACATTCCTGTACTTTCGGCCGAACACCCGACTAACATTATAATGAAGAACATGAATATAGCTATTCTTTTCTGCAAAGACATCGCTCCAATCTAGAAACATGCACTCGACACTTCAATTATTTAGACGGACTGCCTGAGAAAAGTTTATATATAATATCTCTAATTACTAATTCCAACCATTGAATTTGTATGTATATTTCTCTCTAAGATCTTCCGTTATTCTCTTAAAATCTTCTACTGAATTCCAAAAATCTTCATTCATTTCTCCTTCTTCAAGAGATCGCCGAAATTCACGCCAAAAACTTACCTGTGCGTGTTCAACCCTGTTGTTTAGAGATTCGTTATGACGATATTCTTCTAGATCTTCAACCACCTTTGTTACTTGACCATCAAAAAGTGATTTGAAAATCCACATATTTTTGGTTTCATCCATTGTGAAACCATCATTTTCAGCATTATTAATATAGCTTTCTAGTTTATCGAAAGAATTCTCAAGAGATGTGAGACTTTGGATCAACTCCTCTCTCTCCTCTTCTTTTTCTTTCATATAGAAGACAGGTATTGCCATAAAAATTAAAACAACCATGCTACTGAGGATTATTTTATTTTTTTTATTCAAGTGATCACCTCGATGAAGAATTCTGTATTTGCTTGATTAGCCCTTATTTTCAAGCTTGAGATAAACCACAGTTTGTCTAGCATCTTTTTTAAATTCCTCTCTTAAACAGTTTTAGAAATATAACAAGTTAGGTACACCCTTTTTATTCTTCTGGATTTCCAGAGGGCACTTTCCAGAAAACTATCCGAATGTTGAACAAGCAAATTCTGTATATTTGTATCTTAGCATAAATTGTAAGTGTCTTTGTAAAAAATTAGATATCACAGGATCCTTATCTCGGCTACTGTTAGATTGTTTGGGAGCATGGGGACGGTTCTCCCGGTCATCTGGTGAGACGAGATACCTGTCCTCCATTCAATTTATTGGAACCACTTTAAAACTATATTCGACAAGCACTTACGCGTCGGTTGAATATGTCCTACTGATGGTAACCATTCCATTTTCAAGAGATTGGCGTAGCTTATCCAACGTTTCCTTTGTGAATTCTGCTAGTTCATCGAGAAAAAGAACGCCGCATGCATACATTGGTAATGTACTACGCTACAACATACACAAAAACGAACCCCAAAAACCGTCCCCCTGGTCTCGATTAGATTGAGTCCATTGATCCATCAGGGACAAAGAACCTGTCCCTTGGTTTCGCCTTGGTGCCGGTTTAATTTTTTTAATTTGTTTAAAAAGTTGGGATGGTGATATACTATTGAAAAAGGAGGCTGAAAAAATCCATGAGTGCTTTAAAAGATAAAAAAAAGGACCTTCTTCGCTCAATTCACGATTTTAAATTGAAAAGGCCTAATTATGATGAATTATTACACTTTGTAACCGAAATTGAAATCTTACTTGAGGAAGATATTAAAAACGATGTAGAGAAAGACAATAATGAATCTTTTCTAACAGTAGAAGAAACTGCTGAGCGTTTTGGAGTAACACCTCAAGCTGTTTATAAATGGATAAAACAAAATAAAATTGAATATAAAGATAAAACTCCATCTGGTGGATATTTGATCCCCGAATCACAGTTTGATGGTAAATTACTGACAAATAAAGAAATGAACATAGCTAGAGAAACTTTAGGAACGGACGGGACAGATATAGATATTATTGACAAAAGAGACTTGTACGGTGATTAAGGAGACAATCTAATGCTGCGAATCCAGTTTGATACTAGTTCTCTATTTGAAACAATTGTTAAGTATAGGAAGGATTATCAGGATTTCTTCATTCGACTCTATAACTTGCATCAGATTGATGAGTTAAGGATTGTCATTCCAGAGGTTGTTGTAGCAGAATTTTACGGAATTCTAAGAGCTGGAAGAACTGGAAAATACATTGACGGTGAGTATCGACAAGTTTGTTATACACACCGTCAAATTCTAAATTTTATACATACATATCCTCATATCTTCAATATGGAGTTCATTGAGTATCTGAATACGAACTATAAGTGGAGGGCTGGATCTGACGAAAGTAGGATACCATTATATAAAAAAGACTTCTACAATGTTGTGAAGAATAGGATGGGTTGGGATGACTGGGGGAAAGAGACAATTGAAAAGCAAACCAGAAAGAGTTTGAAAATCTTAGGAATTCAAGATCAATATGATTACCCGATAATGGCAAGTGCATTAGAGTATGATGTTCATCTTTTAATCACTGAAAACCTAAAGCACTTTGCTAAACCTTTGGGTTCTTGCATCGTAGTAAACATAGAACAAGCAAGATTACTAGATTTATATGATGATTACTTCGAATTAATGGATATAGATGACTGGGAATAGTTCTACCATATAATTTATGTTGTGAAATTATGGGACAAAGAACCTGTCCCCTTGTCCCCCATGCATACATTGGCAATGTACTACGCTACAACATACACAAAAACGAAGCAAAAGAACCGTCCCCTTGTCATGCTACAATTAAAGTAAATAGCATAAAGGGGTCCTGTTTCTTGAAGAAATCTATCATTATCCTACTTACACTTGTAACTATTAGTCTTGGCATCTATTACATACAA
Source organism: Rossellomorea aquimaris (assembly GCA_020524245.1). Lineage (GTDB taxonomy): Bacteria > Bacillota > Bacilli > Bacillales > Fictibacillaceae > Pseudalkalibacillus. The sequence continues at coordinate 1,159,433 of JAIVLN010000001.1, forward strand.
CCACATGAATACTCCATAAATGGTGTAGAAGATGGGAAAGTATATGCCAAAAATATAGATATTGAGATTGAATCTGGAATTATACCGCCCAACATTAAATTAAATGGTAAAACCATTGAAGGTCATGACCTAACGATTAGTGAGAATGGTGAATATCAACTGAACGTAACTTCACGCTTTCTATGGATGGAAAGAAATGAAACCATCACCTTTCAGAGAGATGATCTTCCCCCACCTCAACCCGTTTTACAAGGTGTAGTTGAAGATGTATATTTCCAATCAGCTAAATTTGAAGTTAAAAGAGAACCTGGAGTTACATACGAAGCACGAATTGAAGAAGATCCATACGTGTTTGGAGAATCATATACCAAGGAAGGTGTCCATACCCTTCATGTTACGGCTCATAAAGAGAATGGTTTGACTTCTAAAAGACAATTTTACTTTGAAATTGATAACCGTACATACACTCAAGACGAAGTCGACACTTTCTTAGACTTTTATTTTTCAGAAAACAATGTCATTGTAAAATATAAGACTGAAACGGATGTAATCGTGCATGGAAATCCGAGTCAAAAGGACCTTTCTCATCTCAAGTCCATTACAGAAAAACTGAGTGAACGACTTCCCATTCAATTGAACTTTCATGAAAAAGTAATCAGTACAGCAAACAGTCGAATTGATGTACATTTTCTTCCCACTTATAAATTCAAGGAATTGGACATCGACTTTGATGACTTAGAGAGCAATTATATTGGTGTCGCATTTACTGAAAATGTATTCTCCTCTGGAATAAATAACTCTTATGTATTAATTGGTACGAACCGCCCACAGGAAGAACGTATGTTGACCATTACACATGAGATGCTGCATGCTGTCGGACTTCACAGTCATTTCGAACATGATCGCTCCAGTGTGTTATATCCGGATTCAAGTACAACTGCGAAAACGTGGAGTGAAAAAGACTTAATCGTACTTGAAATACTTTATCACCCAGACATTGAAATGTTTATGGAAAGAGCACAAGTTTCCAATACATTGAAAAAACGTATCAAAAATTAGTTTTTCGCTAACTGGGAGAAAACACCTTCATGCGTTTCATGAAAAGTGTTAATCAAACGTTTGTTTGAACAGAAGAATGCAGTGTTTATAGACCTTCCAGTGACTTAATCAAATGTTTGATTGATAAAGTGCAAAATTTCTGTAAAAATGAAATGAAGCAAAAGAACCGTCCCCAATGAAAGTGCCAGGTACCATTTTAGAACCCTTGCCCTGCAAGGAGTTCTATTTGGTACCTGGCACTTATTTTTGCCCGTACGTTTTGAATTTGTCTGCCATGTGATCCATCTCTTCACCAGATAGGATAACAGGTTCACCGATGCTTTTTGCCCGGTAGTACACTTCAGCACAAAACTCAATTTCTTCTGCTATATTGAATGCATTCTTTAGATCATGACCGCCCGCAATGAGTCCGTGATTGGCAAGTAAGACTGCATTTCGATCTTTCATTCCTTCAAATGCATTCTCAGCCAATTCTTTTGTACCAAAGGAGGCATATTCTGCACATCTTACATTTTTCCCTGCATAGGCTACCAAATAGGAAACCGCAGGCAGTTCCCATCTTAGGGAGGATAATGTTTTGGCGTAAACAGAGTGAGTATGGACGACCGCATTAAGATCATCCCGCTTTCGATAATAAATGAGATGCATCTCCAACTCACTGGATGGTTTCCGATGACCATCTACCGTATTTCCATCTAAATCAACCACTACCACGTCATCAGCGTTCATTTCATGGTAATCGATACCGCTTGGACTGATTGCCACTAGTCCACGCTCTCGATCATAAGCACTGATATTACCACCAGTACCTTTGGTTAATCCGCTGTCTAACAATTTCCTACAATATATAACCACTTCGTTTCTAAGCTCATTCAGTAACAAATTGATGCCTCCTGTTGGTTAAGATAAGGAGTTGGAAAGCTTTTCTTGCTTCGCTTCTATTATACGAACGCCACTTTCTCTTAACCTTGTTAAACATTCTTCTTGTTCCATTGTGTATGGTTCTAAACAATCTGTTATGACATAGTTGAGTTTATCTGGAGAACACACTCTGAAAAATGCATGCTTCCCTAATTTTGATCGGTCAGCAAGAACAATGACTTCTTTACTTTTTGAGATGATGGATTGTTTCGCTTCCCCTTCATCAATGGTTGAATCCGTCAGCCCCTCTGTCCCATCCAAAGCTTTACTCGATAGGAAAGCTTTATCAATGTAGATGTCTTCTAAGTATTTTTGTAAAGAAGCACCAATAAGTGATAACGATTTTCCCCGTAAAAAGCCCCCTAATAAGATGACCGCTATGTTTTTGGCATTGGCTAATTCCACTGCAATGTTGATGTTATTCGTTACAACCGTCAAGTTTTGTCTGTTCTTGATCAATTTACTTAGTTCGAGTGCAGAAGTACTTGCGTCAAAAGCAATGACATCCCCGTCTTGTATCAGCTTTACGGCTTCTTCTGCCATCACTCGTTTTTCTTGGTTATGGGTACTCAACCGCTCATCAACAGAACCTTCCATTACTTTTTTATCTTTTAACTTGACACCGCCATATACGCGAAACACATACCCTTCCTTTTCAAGCTTCTCAATGTCTCTTCGAATGGTCATTTCAGATACTGAAAAATATTCACTTAAATAGGAAACTTCTGCGTAATCTTTACTTTCTAGGATCGTCAGGATGTTTTGTCTGCGCGCACTTGGCAGGTTCGCCATATAAATCTCGCCCTTTACCTAAAGTTTTGTTCTTCCATCATCATTATAAAGGTTCTCTATGTCTTCCTCTAGTTCTGTACCGTTTTTTTGAATAATTTTGGTAAATTCTCTTCATAAGGAGGATGTACAATCCCTTTTTCCGTTACAATCGCTGTGATGTTCTCGTATGGAGTGACATCAAATGCTGGATTGTATACCTTTACATTTTCCGGGGCAGTCCGTTTGCCGAATTGCTCCGTCACTTCTTCTGCTTCTCTTTCTTCAATCGGAATTTCAGCACCAGTTGGTGTTCCCATATCAATGGTAGGCGTTGGTGCTGCTACATAGAAAGGAATGTCATAGTATTTTGCTAGAATGGACACACCTTGTGTTCCGATTTTATTTGCTACGTCCCCATTCGCGGCCACACGATCGCAACCAACAATGACAGCGTCAATCTTTCCTTGGGACATGACCATAGCGGCCATATTGTCCGTAATGAGGGTTACATCGATCCCTGCTTGTTGCAATTCTAATGCAGTCAGTGTTGCACCTTGTAATCTTGGTCTCGTCTCATCGGCAAAAACTTTAAGGTTCCAGCCCATTTCTTTCGCAAGGTACATCGGTGCCGTCGCGGTTCCATATTTACTAGTCGCAAGAGCTCCAGCATTACAGTGTGTAAGAATTCCCATTTCGTCTTTTAAGAGCGTTAATAAGTGCTCTCCGATCGACTTGTTGATATCCGCATCTTCTCTATGGATTTCTTTCGCTTCTTCTAGTAAAAGGTTTAACCATTCTGCAACAGATCCATCCGGATTTTTTTCAACCACCTGAACCATTCGCTTAAGCGCCCAAAAAAGATTGACAGCCGTCGGACGGGATGAAGCTAGATAATCTGATGCTTCTTGAAGTTTTGCTTTGAATTCAGAAGGACTTAAATTCTGGTGATTCCGCATAGCAAGGTACAGTCCATAGGCTGCCGCTACACCGATCGCTGGTGCTCCACGGACCTTCATCACTTTTATCGCATCCCACACACTTTCTACGTCGTGGAATTCTTCATATACAATTTCATTCGGCAAGAGCGTTTGATCCAACAATACGAGCCGATCCTTTTTCCATTCAATCGATATGAGTTCTGACACGAGTTTAACCTCCTTCTTTATTTAACGCTTGCAATCGCATATTTGAGGATGGATAGAAAGTCCTCTCCAGTACGGAGTTGATTGCGCTTCTTGATATAGGTCTTCGCAGCAACAAGACAGGTTCGTTCTGCCCAGGTGCGTTCTTTTTCACCGGTAATGCTTGTTATGTCTTTCACTTTTGCTAATCCGACAATCCGACGGGTCAATTCCATACCCGTAACGCCAGCTGCATCGGATAATACTTCCTCTAAGTACCATTCTTTAAAACCTGCGGTATCAGCCATTGGATCGGTAGCATGTTGTTTCCAACTCATCGTGAACTTCTCTTTAAACAGATTGATGACATCTACAATGGTCTTCTCCACCCAGAGGACAAAATGATCTTTTCCGTTTGCAACCCCATTCGCCCAAGCAAAAATCAGGTTGGCAACGACATTACCGACGTCATAACCCATCGGGCCGTAGAAGGCGAACTCTGGATCAATTACTTTAGTGGATTTGTCGGTGACAAAAACAGAACCAGTATGCAAATCACCATGTATCAAGGCTTGTGCATTCGTCATAAACTCAAACTTCAACTTCGCTACTTCTAAATGCAACTCTTTATCATTGTATATTTGTTCCATAATCCATTCTTCATTCGGTTTATATAACTCGTTCCGATTGTTGTAATCATTGAATGGCTCTGTATAAACCAGATCCTCTGTAATCTCACAGAGTTCTGGGTTCATGTAACTTTTCACAAGTTCCTTCTTATCCTTGTGGTCCATGACCACGTCAGATGTTTGAAGGAGTGTGTTGACCATATAGGTCGTGATATCATCTGAGAAACGCGGGAAGGTTTTATGTTTTAATAAAGCTTCACGGAGGATCGTGTGATCGGATAAGTCCTCCATAATACAACAATTCATTATCCCATCATACAGAAAAACCTCGGGTACAAGTCCAGGTGCATATTGACCACCCATCTTCAGAGCTTCGGATTCAATTTTGATTCGATTCGTGGATAGCTTGAAGTCATCTGAAATCCTCGCAGTATGCCCAGCTTGTTTTACAATCACCGACTGCTCATTCTCCAAAGACCTTACATGAAAGACATAATTCAAATTACCATCGCCGATTTCATCACAAGTGAGCTTTTCATTTTTTTCAAACAGGTTGGTTTTCACCTTCACATAGTCGATTACATCATTTGTTTGTAGCAGAAAATAATTGTCATAGCGTTGAACAGCAGCATCCATCTTTTCCATTGTTATAACCCCTTTCGATTATAGTAGGTTGAAGCGAGTGCTAATGCTAAAACAAGACCTTTAACAATGTTGAGTGAATAATACGGAACGGACATCATGACGAGTCCGTTTTCTAATACACCGACTAAGACCGCACCAAAGAACGTACCGATCGCATTAGGCTTCCCTAATCCAGCAAATGAAGAACCGATAAATGCTGCCGCAACAGCTGGCATCAGAAACCCCGCACCCGCATTAATTTGAGCAGATCCAATCTTGGAAGCTAATAAAATTCCTCCGATTGCTGCAAAAATGGTTGAAATGACATAAGCCATCGTTCGGTAACGGTTTACTGGAATCCCGGACAAATGAGCGGCCTCTCGATTTCCACCGATTACATACATATAACGACCATGCTTAGTATGCTTTAAGAAAATATGTACGAATAGGACAGCCAAAATCATAATCAGGATGATCCAAGGTGTTTCCCCCAATTTATCGAAGAGTGGTGGGATTTGACCTTTTGTAGGTGTACCGTCTAACCGTGGCATCCCTTCACTCACGGATCCTCCACCTGTATATGTCATCGCAACCCCTTCAAAGATGAACATAGTTGCCAGTGTCGCAAATAAATCCGGGATCTTCACTTTAACAATCAAGAAGGCGTTGACAGCCGCAACGACCAATGTGATGGCGATGGCGATTAGAATAGATGGGACTGTCGGCATGCTATACCAGACAAATAAGGAGACAACAAGCGAGCTTGATAATGTTGCGGAAGATCCCACCGACAAGTCAAAACCATTGACCGATAACGAAACGGTAAGACCAATCGCAATGACAGTCACGATGGAGATGCTTCGCAATATACTAACGATGTTTGAACCAGTAAGGAAGGTCTGTGGCATCAAAATTGCAAAGCCAATGACTAACAACAGGATTGCAAGGATCGTTCCCCAATTATTCACAAATTGCAGGGTGCCGGATAAACTTCTGCTCGTCCCTTCATTTTTGATTTTGTTCATCTCAGGCTTCGTCGTCATAATCTATTTTCCTCCTGTAGAAAAATAAAGGATTTCTTCTTCTGTCGTTTCTGAGGTGACGAGCTCTTTCACGATTTCCCCGTCGTACATGACATATACACGGTCAGTCAAGGACATGATCTCCTGTAATTCACTGGAGGCGTAGAGAATCCCTTTCCCTTGCTTCGCAAGAGAACTGATCAATTCGAAAATGTCCCCTTTCGCCCCTACATCGACTCCTTTTGTAGGCTCATCAAACATGAGTAGTTCGGCATCCGTCATAAGCCATTTTCCTACGGCAACCTTTTGCTGGTTCCCTCCTGAAAGTAAAGCGACCTTTTGGTTTTCATGAGGCGTTTTGACGCCGATGTCTTGAATCATCTTCCGAGCCGCTTCCCGTTCTTTTTTTGGATTCAGAAAGAGTGATCCTCTTGTGAATTTCTTGAGATTAGCTGCAGTCAAATTAGAATAAACAGGCTCCTCTACGAGAACACCTTCTTTTCTGCGTTCCTCGGGCACCAACGCTATTCCTTGTTGAACCGCATGGAAAGGGGTCTTTGGTTTAATACTTTTTTCTTTCAGAACGATTGAGCCACTTTCTATTTCCAGTGCTCCGAACAAGGTTTTACAAAGCTCTGTCTTTCCTGCACCAACGAGACCAGCTACCCCGACAATCTCACCAGAGCGGACTTCTAAGTTAATATTTTTTACCTTCTTATCCTTTTCAGAGACATCTTTCACACTGAACATGACATCACCGACCGGAATCTCTTGTTTGAACTTCTCCTCGTTGAAGGATTTACCGAGCATGGCTTCTACGACTTGTCTCTGAGTAATGTCATTAATCGCACTATGTTTTACGATTTTTCCATCTTTCATGATGGTGATCTCTTCACAGATTTTAAATAGTTCTGGAAGTCGATGGGAGATGAATATGATACCTACTTGATGATTTTGGGCGAGGTCACGGACAATCCTGAACAATTCGTCCGTTTCTCGTTGGCTAAGCGGAGCTGTAGGCTCATCCAATATGAGAAATTTCCGATCCTCTACAATCGCTCGCGCAATCAAGACCATCTGTTTCTCTGCAAGGGTAAGATCCATTACCTTTGTTTTTGTGCTTAACTGAACATTCATTCGTTTCAATACATCGTTTGCTCTTCGATGAACTTCTTTCCAATTTACTCGTTGCTTCTTCCCCATCTTATTCACGAGAATATCCAACATAATATTTTCACCGACATCTAGATAAGGGATGAGCGCCATATCGACTTCTTGATAAACGATATCGATACCCAGTTCTTTTGCGTCTTTTGGCGTCTGGATGTTCACTTCTGAATCGTTCATATGGATGGATCCTGTGTAATGATCGTGCGCCCCTGCTAACACTTTCATGAGCGTTGACTTACCTGCGCCATTCGCTCCGATTAAGGCATGGATTGTCCCTGTCTCCATGGAAAAATCCACATTCGAAAGCGCTTTAACTCCTGGAAATTCAATGGATATATCCTTCATTTGGAGTTTCGTACTCAAAAGTACCCACCTCATTTCTGTAGCTTACAAATGGAAGGGAAGGCTTGTATGGTCACCTTCCCTACTTGTTGACACCTTTATTTTCCGTATTGCTCTCTCAACTTTTTCATCCATTCTTCATTGAAATCATCTGATTTACCCCAGCCTTCAATGACTTCATCAAGATTAAACATGGTTGTGCTTTCTTTTAGGTCTTCTTGTTTCACTAGGTGTGCTTCCAAATCATACGTTTCAGGAGTTTCTTCACCAGCAATCTTCTTCGCTAGTAATCTCATATTCATTACCCCTATTAATCTAGGGTCTACAGCAGCAGTCGATTCCCAAGTGCTCCCTTCTTCACGCATAAAATTGATATCCTGGTTTGAAATGTCAATGGAAATGAGTTTGACGTCCATTCTGTTATTATCTTTCTGTGCTTTATATGCACCTTTCGCCATTTCATCCCATGAACCCCAAATGGCGTCCACTTCCCCTTTCGGGTATTTGGCTAGGATGGAACTGACTTTTGCAGCAATATCACCCTGGACATTTTGGAAATTAGTCGGTCCAATGGTTTCCACAGTTTCAATTTTGCCTTCTTCTTCGTATTTCTTGTATATTTCTTGTCTCCGATCGAGTGGTGGTATCCCAGGGCCAAACCAAAGCTTGATCACTCTCACCGGCTTATTGTCCGTTACTTTTTCAATCTCACTTAGAGAGAGCTCTGCAAGTTTATGGTCGTCTTGTGCAGTAGATGTGATACCTTCTAACGTTTTCCCATCATTTTCTGCAACTGTATCAAATGTAACAACCTTGATTCCTTTATCAATTGCCGGTTTCAACATGTCATAGGAATAATCTTTCTTACCATGTGAGATGATTAATCCGTCATAATCCTTTTGAATCGCTTGAGAAACGAGTTCTTGAAACTTTGCATCGTCATTATCAGAAATGAACGTGTCGACTTTAAATCCGAATGATTCCCCTTCGCTACGGGTTCCGTCCAAAAATTGCTTCGTATGATCGTCAGATGGAAGGTTTCGGATAACGGCAATTTTTATGTCGTCTTGCACAGCATCAGGGACTCCTTCAATTTTTTCTGCAGGTTTTGAAGCGCTTTGTGAACATCCCCATAAACCAATTAACGCAACTAAAGAAAGAACAATCAGGAAAATCCTTTTCATACATATCCCCCTCGGATAATAGATTCTGTCCACCCAAACCTATGTAACCGCTTTCTTGTTGCAGAAAAATAAAAAGTGTTAATATGTGTTGGTTTATGTTTAAGATGAACATTTATTAACACAAATATAACACTTATATTTTCCATGTCAATATTTTCTATCTATTCTAATAACAAGACCTTTGAGGAACATAGGGACAGGTGCTGTGTCCCTTTTTTACTTTATCTGTTGGATGACGCCATTGGATATAATAGAAATAGTGGAAATTACAAAAGAGGTATGGAGTTGGAAGAGGATGAGGAAAAAACTCGTGGCTTAACGGAAAGTGGGGACGGTACTTTGCTTCGATTAATTGAAGCAAAAGAACCATCCCCACGTTCTCAAAGTTCCATTACAAAATCCAGCCATTCCTGTTTAAGCTCTTCTAGTGATTTTCCAGATTCTTGTTTTATTTATCGTAAAGTTCATCTGATTGATAAATTTCAGCGAATGTATCGAAACCATAATGGTCTATAAAATAACTGGTAAAGGAGGCGGCTTCCACCATAATCATTAAATTGAATTCATCATCCGTATATAATTCTTTATAGGTATTATTATCCACTAAATCTTTCAAAGGTTGATAGGGTAATTCTTGTATTTTGTAATTATATTTTAAGAGATGATTATACGTCATGTTCTTTGGTAAAAGAGATTCACCATACTGCTCAGCCAGGTAATATTGAAGGCCTTCCAGCAAGAACGCCGCTCCATCTCCGTAAGTCAACTTAGATAATGCAGAGGTCAAATCCATAATCCAATACGTTTCATCGTACTGGTCTAAATCACTATCTACGGGTATGTAAATGTTTGATTCCCTCGTTGTAATTAAATCTCCTGCGTCTTCATTCAGTGTAATAGTAACCTCACTATATGTACTCAATTTTGTCATTTCATTTCTAATTTGATCATACGCACTTAATATAGAAGTCTCCAGTTTGGATAAGAATTCATCATCATGACCTGCAAGATTTAATACGACAAACCTCACCTCTTCATCACCAGATGTAAATTCATATGTCACTTTTGTTTCTTCTACACCTTCTACTTCAACCTTATCCGTGTGAGCTGGTTGTACAGACTGACATCCCACAAGCAAAAGCATGATTATTAAGATAGTGAAATGCTTCATTTAACCCCCCCATAAATTGGTACTGCCTTTAGTATAAAACAAAGAACTATTTCAGGGGACCTTTTTTGGGTATGAAAAATAAAGCAGTGCCCAATGAGCACTGCTTTCATAAAACAAGGAAGCGATTCTCCTGGTACACTGGTGAGACGAGGTGCCTGTCCCCCTGTCCATTAATGAGACACCTTTCCATAAAAAAGACTTTAACAATGTTGTCAAAAGTAGGATGGGTTGGGATGACCGGGGGAAAGAAACGATTGAAAAGCATACCAGAAAAAGTTTAAAGATCTTAAGGATTCATAATAAAGATCAATATGATTACCCGATCATGGCAATTACATTAGAGTATGATGTTCATCTTTTAATCACTGATAACTGATCTATATTCTGATTATTTTACATGATTATTCCTCTATATAGTCTCTATTTATAAAGTTTTATCTTTTCTGTTCGGACAAAATCTTCTCTAATCCTTTAAAGAGGGCTCCCTCTAGTGTTGTATTTTTTATTTTAAACCAAAATTCGCCATCTTCATGATAAAAGTCTACTTTATAATTCAAATTTTTATGATTCAAATTAATAACAAGATTGAGCTCTCTCTTTTCGAACCATTGCAATAAGTCGTAAGCATTAGGAATCCATATTCCGTTCTCTAAAATTTCTTCAGACAACAGAAATTTATCTCTCGTATGCATTTTGCCGCCTACGGAGTAATGTTCTCCTTTGTAGGAATAAACATCAAAAGGCTCGACTTTTTCAAAATATGGTCGTTCAAATCCTAAATCTTTCAATATCTGTGCATCACTTTCGGATAGGTACATTACTATCTCCCCTCATATTAATCAATCTTGTGTTTCATACCTCTATCACCTTTATGTTTAGCAGAAGGGTCAATAAAGTTTCCGGATTTATAGGCATAACCATTCTAAGTCTTTACCCTTTTTCTTAAATACTTTAAAGGCAGAGTCTCCGCTATGATTGGATAAATCTTTTGTCCACCATTTTCCATTAGGATCTTCATAAACGTCAATAGGTTTTCAATTTTATTTTTACTTCACTTTGATATTTGATTGTATTTTATACACCAAAGAGTAGTGATGTTAGTGTGGGTTTGCTATAACTCTTTCCACAGTTGTGTTCCCAGACGCTGAGTTTGCTCACGATTTAGCTTTTGTAATCAGCAACAGTGATATTGTACACATAGACGGTCTTCACTTTGATAAGAGTATCATCGATTTCAAATTGCTTGCTATCTTCGGAAACTGGCACATCTCCGACCAACAAGTCTTCTGCAAGAACCCAACCGTCTTCATTATTAACCCAAAACGGATGCAAAGCAGTTGTTTCAATAAATTTTTTACTCACATGGATTTCATAAAATTGAGATTCTTTCCACATATGTGAATCTGTTTTCGGTTTAAAATCCTGCTTTTTTGTTTTACTATTTTGGGTTAACACTTTGTCCACAATTTTTGAAATGATTAGGGATTCTCCATTACCTCTCAGTAACACATACATACATTGGTAATGTACTACGCTACAACATTCACAAAAACGAACCACAAGAACCGTCCCCGTGGTCTCGATTCGATTGATTCGTCCCCTTGCCCCAACCAAAAACCATCAATTGATGGTTTTTGGTTGCATAAACAATCAATTGATGGTTATAATGAATACAGTATATGCAAGGGACTGATTAGATGGCAGAGGATCAATTGAATCCAGATCGAATTGCCCCGATAAACGAAGTGGAGATGCAATTGAAAAAAGCACGGGATATCCTTAATTCAGCAGACTATGAACTAGACATTCAAAGAAAACGAAAAGGCGAAGATCCTCTAGACCCACATTCAACAAAGAATACTCTTTTAGCCTTGAATTATGACTCGGATGATGTAGCAAAGGAAATAATATCCTTACAACTTCAAGACTACTGGAAGACTACTATTGATACAAAAAAGCCAGATAGTCCAGAATTTTGGATTTTTGAAAAGACTATTCAAAAACAAAGTGTCTATATCAAATTCAAGATTCGAAGTGAAGAAGGTAAGAAGATCTACTGTATGTCTTTCCACTTTTCAAAATGGGCAATAACAAACAAACCTTTTGCAGAAGGAGTTTAAAGAGGGGAATCCTCTCTTTAAACCTCTCACATAAATAAATTAAATCAATATTAAATAGGAAGGAGTCACATGAATGGCCAATTTAGTAAAAAAAATTAATTTTAACTGCCCAGAATGTGACCAAAATCATGAAGTCGAGGTTTACGAACAAAAAACACAATCTTTGATTGAAGGGACGATTGTCGAACATAAGGAAACATATTATTATTGTCCAATTGAAGATGAGGAATTTATTCCAGCCAAAGTAATGAATCAAAACTTATTAGAAGCTCGAGATGCATATAGAATTAATATTGGACGGTTAACTTCTACAGAAATAAGAAATATACGCAAAATGTATGGACTTTCTCAAAAGGAATTTGCAAATTTATTAGGATGGGGAGACGTTACTGTTCAAAGATATGAGTCAAAAACAATACAAGATGAAACATATGATCAAAAAATGAAACTAGTATTTGAAAATCCTCAAATTGCCTTAACGGAGTTAGAAAAGCACGCTCAAAAATTTGACACTGAGCGATATTTAGAAATTTATCAAAAAATAACGCAACTAATAAAAAAAAAATCCCTTAAATATCATAAGGAACAAATTATTTATGCTTCATATGTAGATTTTAATAAACCTTCAGATAGTAATGGTCAAACAAGATTAAATCTAGACAAAGTTAATAATGTAATTCATTATCTAGCTCATTGTAGTTCTCGATTATATAAAGTTAAACTAATGAAATTGTTATGGTATTCAGATTCACTTTTCTATAAAAGATTTGATAAATCTATAACGGGTCTTGTTTACAAACATCTTCCTTTAGGAGCAGTACCCATTGCTCATGAGGATATATTAGATATTAGTAGCGATTATATAAATATTCATGAAGAATTCTACGAGGATTATATAGCATATAGAATTGAAAGTAAAAATCCTATAGATTTATCTTCTCTATCAAGACAAGAAATTGATGTTCTGAATGAAGTAATACAAAAATTTGATAAACTGGGTAGTAAAAAAATTAGTGAATATATGCACGAGGAAGAAGCTTATTTAAAAACGCATGATAATCAAATTATCCCTTTTAGTTTAGCTGGTAAAATTAGAGAATTTTAAAAAAACTGGTTCTCAGGCTGTCGAGAAAGTTTCTCGGCAGCCTGCTTTGATGTCTGCAACTCTTACTAATTAACAGTTACCACTTGTCCTTACTAGACAGATATAAAACTTCTCAATCACTTTATAGGCTCGTACTTAAACATAATATATCGGTCTAATTTAATGAGATCTTGTGTCCCTCCCTTAATACACGGATATGAAAAATGATTTAATAATTCCTATACTAATGCTTTTTCCTGGACATTTAATATTTCTGCGTTCCCTAATAATCTTTCAGCGCATTCAGAACCAAAATCTTCTTTCAGCCAAACTCTCCCAGCTTCCACAAAGTCTAAATCGTTTGGAACATCCAATTTCTCACCTAAAACTCCAGTTAATAGATAAGACATTTCTCTACATAATATTATTGTTGATCTTGTTAGGCTTGAATCCCATGGAGAACCATATTTAGGTTGAGTAATACATAACTCGGCTTCTTGATCAGGGTTAAAACTGTTAAGCTTAGATGCAACAATAGTAGAAATTGGAGGTAAAGTAATATAATTTAACATCAATTCTGTAGCAGCTGCCCTAGCAGAAACATTAGGAGCTTCGAAATAATCAATTCCAAGACCATTATTTCTTAGAGTTATCCCTTTAACAAACCAATGAATAAATGCTGCAAAGCCAATAGATTTTTCATATCGAGAAAAATTCCATTGTGGTCTAGAATTCAAACCATTGGTTGCAGCTTTTTCCATTTCTCTCTTTACAATTTTTAGCGATTCCATCGTCAACAATTCCCCCATTTAAATTAATCACCCAATTTTCTCACCATTGTAAATTAATTCTATTTCCTCTATTCATACCCTTTGAAAAATTTTAAATAATTAGAATTTTGATTATTTGTCTTTATAATGTCATTGTAAATTGAAATAAGAGAAACATTGAAAGAGTCGCATTTAAAATGGACAGTATAGTCAGCTAAATACATACAAAATCGTCGCCTTAAATTTCGACAAACTTCATAATTAGATTGAATCCTAAGAGGAGGAGATCTGATTCATGAAGTTGGAGGGAGAGCGACGAAAAGTGAAAGAATTATTAGAACAAGGTATGTCTCAAACAGATATTGCGGAGATGTTGGGGATGCATAGACATACTGTGAGAGCGTTAAGTGAACGAAAGAAAAATCATGTACAGAAACGTTCAAAAAGAGGGTCCAAGTTAGATCCATTTAAAGATTACCTGCTTAAGCGAATTCAAGAAGACTATGTTTTCAATTGTGAAAAGCTCATTCAGGAGATTAAACAAAGAGGTTATTCAGGTGGTAGTACGATATTAAAAGAGTTTGTGCAGCCCTATCGTAAAGCCTTCAAAGAAAGTCATACCCGTCGGTATGAAACAGAACCTGGAGAACAGATGCAAGTCGATTGGAAAGAAGCTGGGCATTACCAGATTGATGGTGAAGTCATACCACTCATGATCTTTGTAGCCACTCTTTCCTACTCACGAATGAGTTATGCTTGTTTTGCGGAAAGGCAGGATAGGGAACACCTATTGCACTGTCTGACAAATGCTTTTGAATACTTCGGGGGCGTAACCGAATAGGTCATGTTTAATAATATGAAGACGATTATTAACCGCAGAAGTGGTCCCGAAGTTGAATGGAATGAAAAGTTCTTAGATATTGTTGATCACTATGCTTTCAAGCCTACTGTACATCGTCCCTACCGCCCTCAAACCAAAGGGAAAGTTGAACGTTTTATCGGTTATATGAATGGTTGGTTAGAGTCTTCATCAGTTCGGTCTATACAAGAATTAAATCTCAGACTCATGAGATGGGTAGAAGAAACAGCTAATCAACGACTACACTCCACTACAGAACGGAAACTGGTAGAGCTTTGGTTGAAAGAGACATTACAGCCTCTTAATCCATCTAGGTATGATTCGAGTTACATTACGTATCGAAAGATTGGTAAAGATGGAGTCATGAATTACCATTCTAGAAAGATTCTGATGAGCTCCAAGTTTGCAGGGCAAGAAGTAATGATTAAGGAAACGCTAGATGGTAAGATTACTGTTTATTATCATGGGGAAGCTATTCTAACCTATACAAAAGACGATAAGGTTCTACCACTCTCCGAACAGATAAGAAAAAAGCAGCGTTCAAAGGCTGGCACCCTCCACGCTGCACAGGATATAGAGGTCGCTGTTCGCCCACTAAGCGTTTACGACCAATTCCTTCAGGAAGGAGAGCGATAAAATGAATCAAGCTATTGATACATATTGTGAATCGCTCAAATTATCCACCATTCAGTCTGAATGGAGAACCCTTACTGAAGAAGCTTCTAAAAATAATATACCATACCATGCATTATTAGAGCGAATACTGGAAATTGAAAATCAGGCACGTATAGAACGAAGTAGACAGACTCTCTTAAAGTTATCTAGATTACCCTTTCGGAAAACGTTAGATACGTTTGATTTTGATCGTGTGAAAGGCGTGTCCCGCAGGGACATTGAAGAATATATGAGTCTTAGTTTCATAGAGCAGAATCAGAACTTAGTCTTTCTTGGTCCTCCTGGAGTCGGTAAAACCCATTTAGCAGTCTCTATTGCCTTGGAAGCCATTCGTAAAGGTTTGAAGACGTACTTTATGACCGCACAGGAACTTGTCACTTCGCTTCAAACAGCAGATTCTCAAGGGAAGTTGGATAAGAAGATGAGAGGGCTTGCCAAGCCTTCTCTTCTTCTTATCGATGAAATGGGATATCTGAATCTATCGAATAATGGAGGGCATTATTTGTTTCAGGTCACCAGTCGAAGGTATGAAAACAGCTCGATCATATTAACGTCTAACAAGACATTCAGCCAGTGGGGAGAAGTATTAGGAGATGGGATTATTGCGACAGCAATCTTAGATCGACTCCTACACCACTCTCGTGTATTTTCCATAGACGGACCGAGTTATCGAATGAATGAAAAAGGCACCAACTAAGGTGCCACTTTTGTACAATTTTAACCCGACGATTTTGTATAAAATTAAACGTCCTTGACAATATTATTAACTATTACTTTTAACTAAGTTACAATACTGACTAATAATTCCTAAGTAAAAATAATTTCTTCCTTCGAATTACTATTTTTATAGCCATTAGGATTATTTTTCTGCCATCTCCATGCATCTACACACATTTCAAATAAACCTTTTTCTGCTTTCCATCCTAATTTATCATACGCTTTTGAAGGGTCAGCATAACATTCAGCGATGTCTCCGTCGCGTCTATCCACAATAGTGTATGGAATAATTTTACCTGAGACTTCCTCAAAGGTCTTTATAACTTCAAGCACACTGTATCCTTTTCCAGTTCCAAGATTGTATGCTTCTAGCCCACTAGATTCTAATATATTTGATAAAGCTTTTATATGACCTTTTGCTAGATCTTCTATATGTATATAATCTCGTACGCCGGTTCCATCTCTAGTTGTATAATTATCACCAAATACTTTTAACTCCTCTCTAATCCCTATAGCAACTTGACTAACAAATGGCATTAAATTATTAGGAGTGCCATTAGGAGCTTCTCCGAACTGTCCACTTGAATGAGCACCTACAGGATTAAAATATCTTAAAATTGCAATACTCCATTCCTTGTCTGACTTATAAAGATCACCTAATATCGACTCAATAATGAGCTTAGATCGTCCGTATGGATTTGTTGTACTTAAATGAGCATTCTCTGTTACTGGCATTTTATTATTCTCACCGTATACCGTTGCTGAAGAACTAAAAACAAGACTCTTAATGCCGAATTTTTTCATAATTTCACACAAGTTTAAAGTTCCTATAATATTATTACTGTAATATTCCAGAGGAAACCGTACTGATTCTCCAACTGATTTCAAACCTGCTAAGTGAACTACCGCTGAGATTTTATTTTCTCTAAATATCATTTCTAAGGCTGACTTATCCAAAAGATCTACATGATATAATTTAAACTGCTTTTTTGTTATCTTTTTTAACCGATTAATTGATTCCAAACTACTATTCGTAAAATTGTCAACTATCACCAGCTCATAACCCTCATGTAACAGCTGAAGAGAGGTGTGTATACCGATATATCCTGCCCCACCAGTCACAAGAATCATATCATTTTCCTCCTGTATGCTTGAATATTTTTCAAGTTTTTTAATTATTAACTAAACGAAATATATCATTTTCTTTTTCTACCATTAATTCTTTTATATAATTGAGAAAGTTTTCGCCTATATCTTCACGTTCTAATGCAAACTCAACAGTAGCTTTCAAATAACCTAACTTATCTCCAATATCATAACGACTACCCTCAAATTCAACTGCATACATCCTTTTAAGCCCAACATATTTATTAAATGCATCAGCTAATTGGATTTCATTCCCAACTCCTGGTTGTGTATACTTTAGAATTTCAATAATTTCTGGGGTCAGAATATATCTTCCCATTACAGCTAAGTTTGATGGAGGATTAGTTTTAGGTTTCTCAATCACTTCTTTTATTAAATGATGACCATTACCAATTTGTTCATTTCTTATAACTCCATATTTATGAAGTTCAGAAGGGTTAAAAGGTTGTACTCCTACTATTGGAGCTTTAAGGGTGTTATAGTGATCTATTAATTGTAGTAGTGCTGGTTTTTCACTACGGACAATGTCGTCTCCTAAAAGTACTGCAAAAGGTTCGTCATGAATAAAGCTTTCTGCACATGCTATTGCATGACCTAAACCTAGCATTTTCTTTTGACGTACATAATGAATTTTCACTAAGCTAGATATTGATTGAATCATTTCAAGAACTTCATATTTTTCTTTCTTTTCCAGTTCTATTTCTAATTCAATAGAGTGGTCAAAATGATCTTCGATAGCACGTTTATTTCTACCGGTTACAATTATTATATCTTCTATTCCAGAAGCAACTGCTTCTTCCACTATATATTGTATTGTAGGTTTATCAACAATCGGTAACATTTCTTTTGGTTGTGATTTTGTAGCAGGTAAAAACCTCGTACCAAAACCAGCAGCTGGTATAATTGCTTTTTTTACTGACATTCACAAAACCTCCTATAAAAAATAAAACCCACGAAATTCGTGGGTTTCTATTATCTAGATGTTAAGTATTGATATTCATTTATGCTCTCAACAATATATTCAATCTGTTCATTTGTTAATTCTGGAAACATTGGTAAAGACACAATTTCACTCGATGTTTTTTCAGAAATCGGGAATGTACCCTGTGCAATGTTTAAATAAGAATATGCCTCGGTTAAGTGGACTGGAGTAGGATAGTGTATTCCTGTTTGTATGCCTTTTTCATTTAAAAATTTAATAAATGAATTACGGTCGTTAACTCTGACAACATAAAGATGATAAACATGACGAGTATCATCTTCTTCAATAGGTATTATATAATTACTATCTGATAAAAGTTTATTATAATATCGTGCATTTCTTCGTCTCATTTCTGTCCATTCTTCAATATATTTTAGTTTAATTCTTAATATTGCTGCTTGTAATCCATCCAACCTACTATTATATCCGGGTACAATATGTTTATATTTATTTTTACTTCCATGTTGACTTAATAATCGCACCTTCTCTGAAAGCTCATATGAGTTAGTAGTTATTGCCCCTCCATCACCATATGCACCAAGATTTTTACCAGGATAAAAACTAAAGCAAGCTATATCACCAATGGATCCAATTCTTCTACCTTTATATATTGCTCCATGTGCCTGAGCCGCATCTTCAACAACTTTTAAATTATATTTTTTTGCCAAATCAATTATTTTATCCATTTCAGCTGGATATCCATATAAGTGGACGGGAATTATTGCTTTTGTGTTTTCAGTAATTTTGCTCTCAATTTTAGTTACATCAATTGTATAAGTAGTTGGATTATGATCCACAAATACAGGGGTTGCTCCAACTGCGCTAATAGCTTCAACTGTAGCTATAAAAGTATTTGCCGCAGTTATAACTTCATCCCCCTGCCCTATACCTAAAGCTTTTAAAGATAACCATAATGCATCTGTTCCATTTGCTACACCGACACTATATTTTGTATCACAATATTGCGCAAATTCTTCTTCAAATAATTTGCATTCATTTCCTCCGATGAATGCAGAATTATTGAATACCTCGTAGGTTTTGTCCATTACTTCTTTTTCAATACTTTTAAATTGTAAATTTAAATCTAAAAAAGGTATACTTTTCATTATCTTTCACCTATTCCTATTAATAAATTTCGTTTAGAGTTGGTTAATATTTGTTCTAATTCGGTTAATATTTTTACTATTTTAAGACCTTCATACCCATTACTATCTGATTTCTTACTGTTATTAATACATTCTATAAAATGAAGTATTTCAACCATTAAAGGCTCCCTTTTATCTAGTATTAAGTTAATTCCAGTATCATCATTTTGATACTCATATGAGAATAAACCATTATCCTCTTCTTTTAATTCTACTCTTTTGTTGAATAATTTAACTTTATGAACAGGTTCTGTTTCATCATAAATTATCATCCCTTTAGTACCAACGATTGTCATCTTTCGAGTTTTTTCTGGATAAAGCCAACTTAATTCTATACTTGTTGTTACCTTTTTACCGGCATAATTATAAACTATGTTAATGTTTGCAGTATCCTCATAAACTGGATGTATGTTATTAATAGCATGAACATTAAGTGCAGTTGTATTGGGTGTATTCAATAGAAAATGAATTATTGAGAGGTCATGTGGGGCTAAATCCCAAATAACATTGGTGTCTTTTTGAAATAGTCCCAAATTAAGTCGTTTTGAATTTATACTTAATATATCACCTATTTCTCCATTATCAATAACTTCTTTGATTTTACGAACAGAACCTGTGTACACAAACGTATGACCCACCATTAAGGTTAGATTATTAATAGAGGCAATGTTACAAAGCTCTTCACCTTCTTCTATGGTATCGGTTAAAGGCTTTTCCACAAAAACATGTTTACCATGCCAAAGTGCCTCTTTTGCAAACCTATAATGAGTACTAACTGGTGTCGCAATTAAAACCATATCAACTTCTTGATCATTTAATATGTCTTTATAGTTTTTAGTAGTATTTACATACGGGTACGAATTTTTCATTTGTTCCAATTTTTTTGTATCTAAATCAGCTATGTACTTAAGATGGACTGATTCAATTTTATCAAGATTCCTTATTAAATTGGGACCCCAATATCCACACCCTATTATTCCTGCTGTAAGCATCCTATTTCCTCCTTATTATTAAGAATTTAGATCTAAACTGTTTAACTAGTGTGCTTTTCCAAATAACATTACTAGTGGAGTCTTAAAAATAATTCGAATATCATACCATAAAGAGTAATTATTAATATAATGTATATCTAATTTAACCATTTCATCAAAACTAAGATTATTTCTACCACTTACTTGCCACAAACCTGTGATACCTGGTACGCCATTTAAACGTAATTTATGCCATTCTCTATACTCTTTAACTTCATAGTCTAACCCGGGTCTGGGACCAACTAAACTCATATCTCCTTTAATCACATTAAATAATTGTGGCAATTCATCTAAGCTTGTTTTCCTTATAAATGTACCTACATAGGGTATAATCCGATAGTCTTTAACGATTTTTTTGACAGGCCCATTAGCAGTATAATGATTAGATTTATTTGTATTATTAATCCAATCCTTTGTGTATTCTCTATGAATGGTATCCTCAGAATTTATATTCATAGAACGAAACTTATACATGATAAATTCTTTACCTTTATACCCAATTCGTTTCTGTTTGAAAAAAACAGGCCCTTTTGAAAATATTTTTATCAATAACCCTACCATTATAAATATAGGTAAAAATATGATTACAAGAATAGTAGCAATAATTAGGTCATTTGCTCTTTTGGATAAACAGTAGTTACCTTTGGAAGTGAATTTCTCGTACACAAAAATCACCTCATGTTATTGATTTGTATTAAGATATTTAATAATTTTAGCAGGATTACCTGCTACAACACTATTAGCTGGAACATCTTTTGTCACTACACTTCCAGCTCCTACTAAAGAGTTTTCACCAATAGTAATTCCAGGTAATATAGTACTACCAGACCCAATAGAGGCACCCTTTTTTACATATGTTTCTACTAAATTCCAATCAGATTCACTTTGTAAATTACCATCTTTGTTTGTTGCTTGAGGGTATAAATCATTTGTAAACACAACATTATGCCCTATAAAAGAATTATCTTCAATAGTAACCCCTTCACAGATGAACGTATGACTTGATATTTTGCATTTTTTTCCTATTCTTACACCTTTTTGTATCTCTACAAATGTGCCTATTTTTGTGTAATCTCCTATATTACAGCCATACAAATTCACAAAATCAAAAACTTTAACTTCTTTGCCTAAAATAACATCTAAAGATATATTTTTATTCTCCATAATCCTTACTCCTTATTCAAAAACTTTTAGGTAATGTTTTTTTTGTGTGTCCCACGATAGATCTGAAAATTTTTTATTAGCATTTTTTACTAAATCTTTTACTTGCTGAGGGTTTTTATACAAGTAATTAATCTTATTTCTTAAATCCACCTCATTTTCTGATTCAAAAAACAAAACCTCTTGATCTGTAAAGTATTCATTAATTGTTTTCAAGCGAGAAGATACTACTGGAATATCTAGGGCAATATACTCAAATAACTTATTTGGTAACATTAAATTTGTAAAAGAATCATCCTTTAGTGGAACAATTCCTAAGTTTGCTTTTTCTATTATTTTTGGTATTTTTTCAAAATTTATATGCCCAGTAAATTCTATATTCTTACAATTTTGATAATCCGCTATCTTATATAATTCCTTTTTATATTCCCCCTCCCCTATAATGATCAGTTTCATTTTATCTTGATCTAATCCTTTGAATGCATTTAGTAAAGTATCGAATCCATATCTCTCTACTATTGTTCCATGACATATAATAGTGAATAATTGCTCACTCTTTTTTATATTTTGTTTATTTTTTTTAAATAGTGATTGTTCGGGAGAGTTTAAAATCACTGAAAATTTTTCTATAGGAGCACCCCGATTTGTAAATGCATTTTGTACAGGTTTACTTACTGTAATGATTCTATTTGCATATTTAAAAACTGACCTTTCGATCATTTCTAGTAAATTTACTATAACTTTGTTATATATGCCTTTATCACCATATTTCGATTTGTATAATTCTGGCATTAGTTCATGAAAGTCAACAACAATTGGAACACCTAATAACTTAGGCACAAGGGTTGAAAAAGCTAAAAAATCTGGCATTGTATTAACTTGAATTGATGAAAATTTATATTTTATATGCAACTTTGTGACCATAAAAAAAGCAAAGATAAAAAAACTTAAATATTTTAGAATATAATTTATTTTATTTCCTCTTTTATTTCTTTGTATGTAACGATAAATATTTATATTATCGTTTTTTTCATATTTTTTTTCATTTTCTTTTCCCATACAAATTAAGAATACATGTTTGTTATCCTCAGAATGAGCTTTTGCTTGTTTATATACTCGAGGATCATTGGGGAAGTATCCTTGTCGTATAATGCATATTTTTTTTTTCATAATTAATACTCTCCTATGACTTCTCGGTATACTGTAAATATTTTTTTAGCAACATCTTCTTGAGTCAGGCCCAATTTTATTAATCTTTTTCTCCCCTCTGAAGTTGGTACATTATTAAGAAATGTATTTAATAAGTCGGATAAGTTTTCAATGTCACTAGTTAAATAGCATCCATTGGTATCTTCAAAAATTTCTTTAACATCCCCAACATCTGTTGAAATGACTGTTTTATTACAGGCCATTGCTTCTTTAATAACCATTGGTGAAGCTTCATATTTAGAAGTTAGAATTAATATGTCTGCAGCATTCATATAATAGGGCATTTCTTCATACTTTATATTACCGGCCGTTATTAACTTGTATGGGTGCTTAACATCTGTTAAAGATTTTTCCAATAATTCATAATTTTTTTCTGGTCTTGATGGGTCCGCTAAGAAGAATAGTATTTTTTTGTGTGTATTTAGATTTAATCTACTACGACATTTAAATACACAATACTCTTTGAATTTACTGACATTTACTCCAACCGGAATAACCTTATAAGGCTTTTTGGTTTTCAAAACCTTTGGTAATCTTTTTTCCACTGTGATAATAAAGTTTACCCCAATTAATCCTGCTTTTTTTATGATTTTAGAATAAATCAATTTCTTTATCATTCTTTTATCTTTAAATTCTTTTGGAGCAAGTATCTCACCTTCATGTAGTGTTAAGATTGTAGGAATTCTTTTACCAGTAAATATTTTTGATAAATTCACCAAAGTTGATACATAAGTATGATGGCAATGTATAACATCATACTTCTTTCTACGTAAAGTATTTATTAACTTCGGAATTGCCGTTATATAATTTTTCTTTGCTTCTTTTCCGTCTATAAAGAAAACATCACATTTAACACCTAGATCTTCAAGGCTTTGAACCTGCTCTTTTACGAAAATACCGTTGTATGGTTTGTTAGGTGTAGGGTACATATTTGTTACTAATAAGACGTTAATTTAGATCACCACTTCGAGAAATATTTATTTATTGATTCCATTGTTATCTTATTAACAACAGGGTAGAGCTCTTCATTGCAATCTATAAATGTGAATTTATTTTTTTGCATACTATATAATCTTTCTTTTGCGTTCATTAAATCGAAATTTTCTTCTGGTCTCCTTTCAACTAGTTTGTTTAAATCCACATCAAGATAGTAACTTATTTCTGGTTTAGGCAATAGTGAGTCTAATAACTTAATATAATAATTTTTTTCCACATTCAAACTATAATCAAGTTTCAAATCAACCAATGCATCATACCAATAACGATCTAACATGATTACATTTCCTTTAGTTTTCGCTTTTATGAACTGTCCTAAATACCAAAAAAATAACTCGGTTATTAAAAATATTCCCCATATTTTTTTCAGTTTATTGTTATTGGATGTTTTTATAGAATAGTTTGCATTCACTACTGTCCCTGCATTACCCTCATCATTTTTTTTCATTATTTTTCTAATTTTATTCGCTGCAGCTGTCGATCCGAGCCTACACCATCTACTATGAACATTGACTCCACTCCTATTATATATACTTGTTAGAGAGTTAATTAAGCTTGACTTCCCAGAACCATCTAATCCACTAAAAGTGATTAGAAATCCTGGAGTTCGTCTAATCCCTTTAGCAATTAAAGCATATTTAATAAAGAGATATAATTCTTTGTATATTCCATCATTACTTTTTGACATGATTATCTTTATAAAATGAAGTAACTTATTAGAAATTTTATTGAAATTATATGGTAAGGCTACTTTCTTATTAATTTTCACTCTAGATTCCATATAATCAGGTATTAATATTTGAAATTCTTCTTTAAATATTTTTTTAGACAAATAATTATGTGTAGAAATTGATCTCTTTAACCCATAAAGCCATCCGTAACGAGTTGCAATCATTAAAATGTAATCCCAGTTGAGTACAGTCTTACAGTAGTACTTTGTATGAAGCATATCCCTTAATTTTAATTGCTTATCTTCATAAAACCAATGTGCCATGTTAATCAATAAACAATCTTCTTGGGATGGAAAAATAACCAATTCATCCTCTTTTGATTTTTTTGATCGCTTTATAATTTGCTGTTCATCATGAAAAGGATTTATCCACGCAACTTTTGTATGGAGATGAACAGCGTATACACTTTCTCCATTTTCAAATTTTCTAAACAATAATTTATAGGGTTCTTCCATATTTTTTAGTTCTACATATCCGATTTTGAGAAGGATTTCCCTTGCAACTACCAATAATTCTTCTGAAATAAGAATATCCACATTATCACTTGTATATGGATAGTGACCAGTGGATTTAATCAAAATAGGTTCTATATTATTATTGTTAAACTCTTTTAATAGTATTTTATAAATATTTCTTTGTCTCTTATATTCATTCATATGTGAGGTGTATATTTTTTTAAACGAGTTGGATATGTTGCACAAATTCTGTAGATATGTATTATTTATCGTAGCTAATGGTACTTTATTGTTAGTAATTATTTTATCTAATAAACGGTAATCTATATCATTAATATTAACTTTATATAATTCCCGTCCGTAAATTATATTACTTATAGCCTTTAACTCATTACGTTTTGATTCCACGAAAGGTATTGTCATAGGTATCACTCCTTTATATAGTAGTTAATATTTTTTTAGCTATTTCATTCCATGAAAGTTTTTGAACTTGCTCTCTTGTTTTTATATTTTCTATGCTCTTTATTTTTGATGTTTTAAGATAAAAATCTTTGATTTCATCAATGTAATAAAACCCATCTTTTTCAGAAAAATAATCTTCTAAGCCGCCAAATCTAGTTGTAACAACGGGTATATTACAAGCCATAGCCTCAAGAATAGATAATGGAATTTCTATACATGCATCATGATTTATAACAGGGAATATATAACAATCGGCTAACTGATATAATTCTTCAGTGTTTTCAATATATTGATTTATAAAGATCGTTTGTGTTGATTCTAATTCTTTTTTTAGAGTTGAATCTTGTAATGTACTAGTACTTCCAACTATTAAAGATTTCCCATTTATTTTTTTTGCTATCTCAGGAATTAATTGTATATTACGGTTTTTATTTATATGGCCTACATGAAGGAGAATATAGTCTTTCTCATTTAGGTTATATTTTCTCCTTAATGCCTTTTTTGTTTCATTTGTTACTGGAGTAAACTTTTTCAAGTTTACTCCAGCTGGTACCTTATAACAAGAAATACCGTGCTCCTTAAAAAACCTTAACTCTTTTTCTTCTAAAGTTAAAACCACATCAAGCTTAAAGAATTTTAGAAATAATTTATTAACTTTACTATGTCTGGGTTGCAATGAGACAAAAGCAACTTTTGCATTTTTTCTATATTTCTTTAGTAACCATGCCCGAAATATACTTGCTACAGTTAAGCTTGATGTAGGTATATATATTATTAACTCAGGTTTTAAACTCTTTATAGAGTTTTTTATTTTTTTTGAAAGAAAAGTTTTTCTTTCAATATTTGAGAATTTACTATTAATAGAAATTACTTCTGAATCAATTTCTTTAATATTTTTAAAAGCTTCTGATAAATTGCGGGCAAAATTTTTAAATCCTTCATCAAATGGTGGAATCAAACCATTAGATATGACTAATATTTTTTTATTCATTTTCTTTTATCTCCCTTTTTCGTTATACAACAAAGATTTCCAAATACCCATTGCTCCGAAAACAAAAAAACCACCTAATGAAGTAGAAAATAGTGGAGAAGCAAGTGTTTCTATAAATGATTGTATTAATATCATGCTTACAGCTAGTGAAAAAAACTTTAGGAATAAAGTTTTCTCATTTTTTACTGATTGATTCATTTTAGACAATATTATTATCAAGAAAATAGAATATAGGATTAATCCTAAAACGCCTGTTTCACCCAAAATACTTGGCCAATATGTATCTGTCAAAAAAGTCCCATATATTGATTCATTAACTCCTAATCCAAACACATTATTTAATCCGTATTCATAATAAACAGGACTATACCAGATAACTGATGCAGTACTAGCATATCTTCCAAAGCCAACTCCTAATGGAAATTCTGCTATACCGATTTTAATAGCTACATAATATAATGCTATTCTAGGATTTTCATAATAATTACTAATATTTATCAATTCATTTAAAGTAGTATGATATATATTTAATAAATTATCTCCTGCGAGTATTAATATCAAAAAGATTATACAAATGCTTATTGTTATTATCTTAATTTTCAAACTCAGGCTTTTTATTGATGTAATAATGGTGAAAAATAATGCTACTATTCCACCAACGATACTTTTTCGTCTTAACGCTAAAATAGATGAAGTAATAAATATTACACCAACAAAACCTAGTTTATTATTCTTATAAATTAAAAAATATCCTATTAAAAACAATCCTATATAAGTAGTAAACCATGAAAACCATCCAGGATGAATAAATATTGACTGAACACTTAAGAGTCCTGATCTTTGATATGTATAAATGTTATTATTAAAAAAGCTATAAAATTGACTTGGAAAAAAGAAGTTAATAATACCTAATCCCATTATAATTAAGGCAACAAATAGAAACGCCCTTAATAATATTAATAATTCTTTCTCTGTAAATGATAGACTGTATGCTAAGTAAAAAAATAAAAAAGGTTTAATAAAAAAATAAAGACCTAATATTGCTACAAAAGTTAATGAGTGATTTAAGGTATTACCAAGTAATCCAATAATAGAGATTAAGAGTGGGATAATTAAAATCTTTTCAAAATGAATTTTTTTTTGTTGAGAAATTCGAGACAATATTACTAAAAATAGCATTAGCAATAACAAGAAATCATCCATGTATTTAAGAATATTTTGAATTGGAGTTAAATTGATTATTAATAAATCTTGAAATAATAGGAATACACCATATAAAAGAAATACATAGGTTTTGTAATAAAAAAACAATAATGAAAACAATAATAATAGAACAAAGCCAATCACTACTAATCTTGAATTGTTGTAGCTAACTGATGTCCCAATAAAAATAGAAATTAATAATAATCCAAGTAAGGTTTTGCTATTTAATATCTTTATTTTCTCAATTATTCTGCTGTTCATAAGTCTACTCCTTAAAACTAGGGCTTCCTCAATAATGTGTTAATTAGTAATATTGTCTCGTTTTTATATAAGATAAAATATATGATTATATATACTATGCAAATAAAAAATAATTTTATATTTAGTAAGGAGTGGGTAAAGAAAAAAAAGATAGGTAATAATATCCCGACTATTATACCTTTTATTAAAATATTCAGATCAAATAACAAATATTTGTATGCAAAATAAAAAGGTATAAGCATCTTTACTATAGAAGAAACTAGAAATCCTAACGAGACTCCTACTAAACCATATTTAGGTATGTAAAAAAACCATGTAATTAATCCTATAAGAAGGCTTAATAAACTAGAAAGCGTGGTAACCTTTACATATTTCGTCCCTAATAAAGCTCCTATAACAGGCACGCCTAACATTGTAAAAAACATGCTAACTAATATTAAAATAAAACTAATAGTTATGGTGTGATCCTGGGTATTTAAAGAAAAGGTTGATAGTTCTTTACTAAAGAAAATACATAAGGCGCCAACCAAGCTAACAAATAGCGCCAATAATTCAGTCATCTTGTTTAATTCATAACTAATATCATTCTGTTCTGTTGAGGAGATTTTCACAAACCTAGGGACCAATAAAAGACTGAGTGCTCTAGGAAGCAAATTTAATGGCATTAAGAAAGAAATCATTGTAGAAAAATAACCTGCTATAACTGATGATCCTAAAATTCCTGCAGATATATTACCAAGATAGGTAGTACCTACTCCTGAAACAGTTCCCACAGTTGACCATCTTGAATAATAGTTTATATTAGTTTTAAGTTCTTTGTTTAACTTCGTATTTGTAGTATATAAATCCCTGGTATGAATAAAACTGATGAGTACAAATACTGTATAGTATATCAAGAAAGGAATTATTACATATTTATCATCAAATAAGAGAATTACACAAATTAAACACAAAAAGAAAATTAAACTTGAAATTAGTTCATTTAAAAAGTAAAAATTTGATTTTTCCAGACCAAAAAAACTTTGTTTATAAAAAGTATATAAACCAAATAGTATTATTAATGGTATTCCGCTATAATATATATATTCCGGGGTATTTAATATTGATATTAACTGATTATCAAAAAATAATACAATAAATATGAGACCTATACAGAGAATAATAGCTAAGAAAATTAAGAAACTAAAAATTTTTTTTATAATCTGTTTATCATTGCTTTCAGGTAAGTATCTTTGGCTTGAAGCAGCAAGGCCAGAACTTGGTATCAAGGCTAATAGTGTAAAAAATGATATTATTACATTTACCCATCCAATTACACTGGGTCCATACGCTCTAATCCCGAGCCAATTAAATACAAATTTTGATAGGCCAACTAAAATTAAACTTAAAATTGTAAGTAGAATACTTTTCTTCAATGAACTATCTCTCCAATAGAAACTTTATTATGTATTAGGGCATCTAACCCTACCTCACACTATGCTATTGACAATAAATGTCTAAGGTATAACTTACCCACAGCATAGCCGAGTGCATCCATTGATATTGGTAAGGAGACATCACCAAAAGCAGAGAAATATCAAAATAAAGGCTTTAATTAAATCAAAATATACCTAGGATTTTCTTCTTTCTTATCATTTCTGGGGAGTCATTAAGTATGAAATCACCATTCACTAGTGTTTTAGCATACCCTTCAAGTTGACACCTCTTTTTAATACCTAGTTTTGTTTCCACGTCTTGATATGCTCTCCTTAAATGAAAGGATCTATTTGAAATGTTGTGGGCATCACTAGCAATAAAATGTGTCAAATTATGCTCAATTAATTGATAGGAAAACTTTTGTATTTTTTTTCCGAAGTTACCTATTACACTTCCGGCTGTAACTTGTGTCAATGCACCTTCAGTAACTAAATCATATAGTAATGACGAGTTCTCAATTATCTCTGAATTTCGTTCAGGATGGACAATTATTGGAGTAATACCTTTTAGACGCAATTCAAAGATAATAGAATGTGTATAACTAGGAACTTGGTTGGAGGGGAGTTCAATATGTACGTATTGCCCAGAATTACATAGTGTAAGGATTTCTCCTGAATCAATATCCTCTATTATATCTCCAGTTATACGAGGCTCTTGTCCTTCTAAAATTTCAATATCTATTTTTTCATTACGTAGATGTTCATTTAATCGTGCAACTTGGTTCTTAATATTTTCACCATGATTTTGAAAATGGTGGTTATGGTGGGGTGTCGCAATTATAGTTGTAATACCTTCTTCAACTGCGGCTTTAGCCATTTCAATGCTGTCTTTCAATGTTGTTGCACCATCATCAACACCTGGTAATATGTGACAATGAATGTCAATCATGTTGGACACCACCTCTATCTTTAATTAAGTCTTTATACCTATTTACCGCCTGTAAATTATTTTAGCATAGTTAAAATTGGAATCAATAGCAAATTTTGTCGATTTATGCTCATTTCCCATAATAATAATAATAATTTTTATCATTCATTTTTTTTCGGTTTAATACAACACCAAGTAATTTAGCCTTAGCTGCTAGCAGTAGTTCTTTAGATTTTTGTGCGATATCTTTTTCTGTTACTCCACTACCTACTACAAGAACAACCCCATCGCATATATTTGCTAAAATTTGAGCATCAGTTACGGCCATTACTGGAGGAGTATCAAAAACGACCATATCAAATTCATTTAATGCCTCTTTAATTATTTCTTGCATCATTCGAGACCCTAGTAATTCTGCTGGGTTTGGTGGAACTGGACCACTTGGTAAGATATTAAGTCGATCTACTTCTGTTGAACTAACTGCATCTAGCAATTTAAGTTGTCGTGTTAAGACATTTGTAAGACCTCTGGCGTTACTAACTCGAAATGTATAGTGAGTAGTTGGTTTTCGGAGGTCTGCATCAATTAACAAAACTCGTTTTCCTTGCTGAGCCATCACAACTGCAAGGTTTGCAGTTGTAGTTGACTTACCCTCTCCTGGACCTGATGAAGTTACCATTAATGTCCGATATTCTTGATCTATGGAGGAAAAATGAATATTTGATCGTATCGTTCGATATTGCTCAGAAATTGGTGATTTAGAATTATAGTGAGTTATAAGACTACGTTCTTTAAATTCTCTTACGGCTTTTTTCTGTTTACGCTTCAAAACGTTCACTCCCTACCCTTGCTTTGCTCATTTGAGTGGATTGATGAATTTGTTTTTCATTCATTTCAGCAATAACTCCGAGTACAGGCAAATTCAACTGATGTTCTATGTCATGTTCAGTTTTCATGGTGTTATCCAAGTATTCTAGTAATAAAACTATTCCGACAGCTACAATTAATCCTACAACAAATGCAATTACCATATTAATTATCGGACTAGGTTTTATTGGACTGGTGGGCATATCGGCCTTGGATAATATAGTTACATTATTAACATTTAATTTCATAATCTCTTTAATCTCAGATTTAAAGGTATTTGCTAAAGAATTTGCAATAGTAGTGGCCATTTCAGGGTTTGAATGTTCAACAGAGACTGTAAAAACCTGCGAATTTTGTTCGCTATTTACTTTTATTGATTGATTTAATTGATCAACAGTTTGATCTAAATTTAAATTACGCTGTACTTTTTCCAGTATGTTATCACTTTTTATAATAACTCGATATGTATTAATCATTTCAACATTTGTTCTTACTTGGTTAAAATCAACCTGTTGATTTTCACTAGACTGATTAACGAGGATTTGGGTTGAAGATTGATAAACTGGAGTTATAAACATATAGCTGATTAACCCGCTTATTGCTGTGGTTAGAAATGTTAGTAAAAGAATCACGGCTAGTCGTTTTCGTAATGTTTCAAATATTTCTTTTAAGCTTATTGTTTCTTCCATTGTTCTACTTATCCCCCATTTACTTAATCTCTAAGTTCATATGTTTCGTATTATAGCATAGTCCAATATTAAATTTACCTATATTACCAAACTTTATAAAAATAGTTATGCGAAAATAGATATCCTTATGAGAACTCAGCTATAATTCTACACATTATAAATATCGTACATCCTTTAAGATTCTTTATGGTTATTTATTCCTAATATAGTATAATCGTAAATATCATTAGATATATGAAATTAAAGGGGCTAATAATAAGATATGTTAAAAAAGTTTTTGGTAATTCTTACAAGTTTGGTGGGAATTATGGTTATAGGAGCCAGCATATATGCTTATTATGTATATGATTCTGTTAAAGAAACGGCTTCATTTATTCATGAGCCAATTGAGAGAAATCAAGAAGATAGACCTAAGCCAAAAATACAGGAAGCAAAAGAACCGATCACTATCCTATTAATGGGGGTTGACCAGCGTAAAGGGGATCAAGGCCGTTCTGACAGTATGGTAGTAATGACATTAAACCCTTCAAAAGAATCTATGTATATGTTTAATATTCCAAGAGATAGTCGTACTAAGATTATTGGTAAAGGATTTGAGGATAAAATTAACCACGCATATGCATTTGGTGGCACAAAAATGGCGATAGAAACGGTCGAAAACTTCATAGACGTCCCAATCGACTACTATATTAAAGTAAATATGCAGTCTTTTAGTGATATTGTAGATGCTGTTGGGGGTGTAAAAGTACAAAATAAGCTTAGTTGGTATGATAGTGGTTATTACAGAAAAGGATACAAATATGAAAGAGGCGAAATTTTTCTAGATGGAGCAAAAGCTTTAGGTTATGTTAGGATGCGATATCAGGATCCTCGGGGGGATTTTGGTCGTAATGAAAGACAGCGCCAAGTTATAAAAGCCGTTATTAATAAAGGTGCACAATTTTCTAGTATTACGAAATTTGATGACATACTTGATGTAATTAGCTCCAATGTGAAAACGAACATGACCTTTGATGAGATGAAGGATATCCAAGCAAATTATAAGAAAGCACTAAATGACATAAAAACATTTGAGATCAATGGTCAAGGAACAAAAATCAACAAAATTTATTATTATATCGTAAGTGAACAGGAACGAGAATCAATAAGTACTAAGTTGAAAGAACACTTGGAAATGAGTACAAATGATAAAAACACTCAAGCCAGCGAATAAAAAAAATTAGACACAGAATCATTTTTTCTGTGTCTTTTCGGACAACAGCTTTTTCAGTTCATCTAAAAGATTATCACCGATGTCTTTATCTTTTAACCCAAAATGGATGTTTGTGAGGATGAATCCTAGCTTTTCTCCGACATCAAATCGTTTACCTTGGAAGTGGTAGGCGAATATATCTTGGATTTTGTTGAGAAATTGAACGGCGTCCGTTAGTTGGATTTCTCCACCAGCTCCAGTTTGTTGTTTTTCGAGTAGTTTAAAGATTTCAGGTGTTAGGATATATCGACCCATGACGGCCAGGTTAGAAGGTGGGTCGTATTTTGGTTTTTCGATCACATTACTGAATCGGTACCGTCTTCCTACTTTTTCAAACGGGTCGATGATTCCATAGCGGTGAGTCTGGTGATCTTCGACTTGCTGCACACCGATTATTGGAGAGCCTGTTTCATTGTATTCGTTTATAAGTTGTTTTAATCCTGGCGTTTCGGCTTCAACGATGTCATCACCGAGTAAAACTGCGAATGGTTCATCCCCGATGAATTTCCGTGCGCACCAGACAGCATGTCCTAATCCGAGTGGTTCGCGTTGTCGGATATAATGGATATTTACGAGGTGAGAGGCGTATTGAACTTTTTCAAGTAACTCTTGTTTATCTCGCATGACGAGTGTTTGTTCCAAATCAAGTGAAAAATCAAAGTGATCCTCGATTGCTCTTTTTCCTTTACCGCTAACGATCATAATGTCTTCAATTCCAGATTCAACCGCTTCTTCAACAATGTATTGAATTGTCGGTTTATCAACAATTGGTAGCATCTCTTTTGGCATCGCTTTCGTTGCTGGAAGAAATCTTGTTCCAAGACCCGCTGCCGGTATGACAGCTTTTTTAATTTTCTTCATATGCTCCTCCTTTTCCTTTTACAACTGGACGTCCTATTGAGTGATATTCGACTTTGGCTTGTCTAGCTGTTTCTAGTAAATGACAGTTTCGACCATCAAACAGAATGGGTTCTTTCATATATTCGCCATACTGGCTTAGGGAAAACTGTTTTATCTGTTCCCACTCTGTCAGGATGAACACACAATCAGTATTATCAATCGCTTCTTCTATTGAGTCTACGTACCTTGTTTCATTTGGTAACAGCATCTTTGCATTTTCGTTTGCAATCGGATCGAATGCAACTACTTTTGCCCCAAGATTGATTAATTCATTTACGATAGTAATGGACGCAGCGTCCCTGACATCATCGGTTTTTGGTTTAAAGGCTAGCCCCAAAACTGCAATTCTTTTTCCTTCCAATGAACCAAATCGTGTTATTGCTTTATGAATCAGTAACATTTGCTGATGATTATTTACACGTATCACAGATTTTAAAAGTTCAAAATCATGTTCCACATCACCTGCAATTTGGACAAGTGCATTTGTATCTTTTGGGAAACAGGATCCGCCATAGCCGATTCCTGCATTTAGGAACTGATTTCCAATCCGTTTGTCCATCCCCATTCCTACTGCAACATCCTCCACGTTCGCTCCAGTTTTTTCACAAATATTCGATATCTCATTAATGAAGCTGATTTTCGTTGCGAGGAATGCATTGGAAGCGTACTTGATCATTTCGGCACTTCGAATGTCTGTTTGATAGATGGGAATGTTGAATGGACGGTTGATTTCCTCAATCACTTGGGCAGCGTCTTCATCGTCTGCCCCAATCACAATCCGATTACCATGGAATGTATCTTCGACCGCTGATCCTTCTCGTAAGAACTCCGGATTGGAGACTACTTTTACCTTAATTCCCTCTCGTAAGTAGTCTTTTACAAACTCTTTTATGTAGTCGTTCGTCCCGACTGGAACTGTACTTTTTATCACAAGAATGATGGATTGCTTTAGGTGTGTAGCAATTTCTTTTACCGCATTTTCAAGATAGGTCAAGTTTGCGCTTCCATCTTCATTTTGCGGTGTACCGACAGCAATATAGATCACATCTGCTGATTTGACGCCAATTTCATAACTCGATGTAAATCTCAATCGACCAGCTTCACTATTCTTTTTCATTATTTGCTCTAGACCTGGTTCAAAAATCGGTGAGATACCCGCTTGCATTTTTTCGACTTTTTCCTGGTTGATGTCAATACATGTCACGTTATGCCCAATTTCCGAAAGACTTACACCTGTAACTAATCCTACATAACCTGTGCCAACAACAGAGATGTTCATTGGGAATCACCCACTTTTTCAATATTTTCATCTAAATTGTAACAATGGAAGGTTGATCCACCTCCATTGGAATGTAAGTTTTTTGTAAAAAACGCAAAACCTTTTATCCATTTGAAATAGTACTATGGTAGTATTGAAATTAGTCATATTTCCCCATTACTCGCTAAAAAATTTACCGATATAAACGATAACAGTATTTTTATACTCTAATTAAAGGAGCGAAATCATGGTCTATGATGGC
Source organism: Rossellomorea aquimaris (assembly GCA_020524245.1). GTDB lineage: Bacteria > Bacillota > Bacilli > Bacillales > Fictibacillaceae > Pseudalkalibacillus. Next base: position 1,195,016 of record JAIVLN010000001.1, read on the forward strand.
ATTCTGCTCGCCATTCTTATAGGTTTCTTACGAAAAGGAAACTTGAAAGGGTTTGCAAGCTTACACATACGATTTGGATGGGTATTCCCTCTATTATTATTGACTCAATGGGGCATTTTCCTACTTCAGAACAAATATAATATGGTCGGTACAATTAGTAATTATGTGTTCATTGCCATCTATATCCTTGGAATAACGCTCTTATGGCTTAACCGTAGACTTGGATTAGGCGTTTGGCTCATTCTTCTAGGCGTATTATTGAACTTTGTCGTCATGGGTGCAAATGGTGGTAGAATGCCGGTGTCTATGGAAGCAGCAGGCTATCTCGATCCATCCTACGGACAAGCCCTCCAAGAAGGGTACTACGGAAAGCATACACCATTAACAGATGATACATATTTAGGATTCCTTGGAGATGTTATTCCACTCCCGGAATTTTATCCTCGTCAGCAAGTCATCAGCATTGGTGACATCATCATGAATATTGGAATCTTCCTCTTCATCCAGATGCTTATGGTCAACAGACCGCATACATTCAGAATGTTGAATCTAGGTAAAGGAGGTGAAGAGCATGTCCGTTAAAGTGAAAACTGTACTTATGAACCTATTCATCATTGGCTCAGCTGTTATTGCACTTACATCTGGATTCCGCCTTGTATAATGATGAAACGCTGGAGGAGCATTTGCTTCTCCTTCTCTTATATCTTAAACAAAAATGAGTGTGATCCTAATGAAACTCTTACAATTTTTAAAAAATCCGACGAACTTATACATATCCTTCATCAGCCTTTTAGGGTTGGCCATTGCAGGTTCAGTTTTGTATGAAAACTACAGTTTGATTTTACCCTTTGGTGTTTTTGCATTATTTTTAGCTTCAATCTTGTTGCTTGAATTTTATACCATCTTAATGCCACCGAAAGGCAATTCCCTTTCAATGGACTCGCCCGTCTATATTGCTTGCTTGTTCATCTTCGGGGTTGAAGCATCCATTCAAGTCTTATTGGTATCATCCATCCTATTTATGGTCTTTCAAAGAAAAGCGGTTTGGTGGAAGCACGTATTTAATTTTGCTAATTATACATTGATGATTGCAGGCTCTTATTTTGTTTTTCGACTTCTTGGCGGGGAACTAGGACAGGTTGCCATTGACAATCTCTTCCCTTATATCATAGCAACTTCTGTCTATTTTATCGTGAATGTTGTCATTATTGGCTGTTACTTTCTAATTGCTTTGTCAGGGAGTGTTCGGAGCGAGATGCAAGGCATCATTCGAGAAGCCGCTTCCGGTTATTTAATTACGCTCGTCCTTTCTTTAATCCTATGTTTTTTGATAAAAGTGGAAGTGTATGTCGGATTGATCCTGTTTACTACAATGGGCTTTTTGTTATCCGTTGCGTTTAAGCAGTACTTTACCATCTATCAAACTGTTTCGAAAAAGGCGAACCGTGATTTTCTGACGGGTCTTTATAACCATGGGTATTTCAAGGAGCTTCTTGATTCTAAAGTGCAGGAAGCGATCAGCCAAGGCAAACCAATCAGTATGGCCATTCTCGACTTAGATGATTTTAAAAAGTACAATGATACATTCGGACATTTGGAAGGCGATCAATTGCTGAAACAGGTTGGAGAACTGATTCAGAAAGAGAGCACACAAGATGATATCGTCGCACGATATGGCGGTGAAGAGTTTGTCATTCTCATGTCGAATACGTCCGAAAACCTCGCATATAAGCGTATGAATTCATTACGGAAAAAGATGAATGATACGTTCTATAAAGGTGTCGAGGTGCTGCCATATGGCTGTCTCTCTTTCTCCGCTGGCGTTTGTCAGTATCAAGAAGGCACCAGCTCCGACTTCTTATATCGAACGGACCAGGCGATGTACATTGCAAAAAGCAAAGGCAAAAATATGATCAGTCGCTATGAAGACGAGCAGCAGGAGATCAGCATCTTCGGGGAAGAGAAGATGAATATTGCGAAACGTCAAGTTGACATTTTTCTGACGAAGGACTTAATGACTTATCGGCACTCTAATCGAGTACATGATTATGCCGTGGAATTTGGAAAGCGTTTAGAACTGACAGAAAAAGAACGGTACCTACTCACACTTGGTTCTATTATTCACGATATCGGAAAAGTAGAGATTCCTAGAGAGTTGTTGACCAAGCCTAGCAAACTTACTTCTGAAGAGTGGGAACTAATGAAGAAGCACGTAACGTGGGGAAAGGATTGGATCCAATCCATTGAAGGCTTTGAAGACATCATACCGCTCGTTGAGCTCCATCACGAGCGTTTCGATGGGAATGGCTATCCGTACGGAATGAAAGAGTACTCTATTCCAAAGCTCGCGAGAATACTTTGTATCGTCGACTCATTCGACGCGATGACTACCGAACGACCATATCAACCGACAAAGACGTTCGAAGAAGCGTTTAGAGAGTTACGACGCTGCGCAGGAAGCCAATTTGACCCAGAATTAGTGGAGCCGTTTATTGAGATGGTTGAGGAATGTTATTTGGCTGAGGAAGAAGTGACGATTTAGATGTTAATATAGTGAAAGTTAAAAAACACTCTAAAGGGTGTTTTTTATTTGCCCCAATAAATGATAGTAAATTTCTACAAGTACTTCCTTTCCTTTTTCGATATCGCTATGCTAGTTTGAAAGAATCATTAACTAAAGGAGATCTTTTTTATGAAAAAGCTTATTGCCATCTTTTGTATTGTTAATATTTTCACACTAGTAGCTTGTACTGACCAAACAGAAAACGAGCCTAAAGAAAAACAACCGACCGTTGAGGACAGCAAAATGAAGGTCAAATCTGCCACAGTTGAATTTCACGCAGCTCTTATTGAAGCAATCAACAAACATGATACGAGTATAAACACATACTTGGAATTGAAAGAAAAAGCTGATGACGAAACAGCACACGAAAAGCCTACATATGCTGAAATTGAAACTTGGCAAAAACATGCTTCCGAGAATGCCCAGAAGGTAGCTGAAGCTGTTAAAGCTGTTAAAATTCCAGAGGCGTTTAAGGGGTTCATGTTTGAAAATGCTGAAAATGTAAGAGGTTCTCTACAATATGCATATTCAAATTTACCAAGAGAACTGGAAGAATCAAATAAGACTGATAATTTCTACAAATTTTTCGATATGGCCCAAGAAACGTTGAACGAAATGTATTCGGAACTTCATATGGAAAAAGTCGATTTACGAAAAGATGTTGAATGACTGTCTCAATAAAGACAGTTGAATTCTTATTAGAAACTCATGATATCCAGTTTCGCTTACGGCGCATTTTCTTAGCTTGATTTCCGTATGGGATAGAATTGGTTTTTTGTTAGATTAATGGTATTATAGTTATAATTTGGTAGTATTTGAGAGGTGTGTTAAATCTTGAAGTACTTTGTAAAAGTAGTTTTGGGAGTAGCTCTGGCATGTACGATTACTATGGTCGGACACAGTGAAGTAAGTGCAGAGACTATCTCCAATAAGTGTCAGTATACCCCTGTCAAAGGTGAAAACCCAGATATGAGCACAACGAATTGTTTACTGACTGAAGCTGCCTTAGTTAAGGATGTACCACCTGAAATTGTGAAAGCAATTGCTGAGGGTGAATCTGGAAATTGGCGTCAGTTTGATAGTAAGGGGAATCCGATTGTCACAACGGATAATGGAATTGGAATTATGCAAATCACAAATAAAGCAAACTATGATGAAGATAAGTTGAAGAATGATATTGTTTATAACATTGAAAAAGGTGTAGAAATCCTAGATTCAATGTTTCGTAGAAACGACCTACCGACTATTAATGCTGGTGATCGAGATGTCATTGAACATTGGTACTTTGCGGTCATGGCATACAATGGTACAAAACCTGTAAACAGTCCCATCGTAAAGTCCACAGGTGAGAGAAACACAGAAGCTTACCAGGAGGAAGTCTTCAAGATTGTTAAAGATTACGGACTACTAGAGCTTCAAACGTTACCTTTCACAAAAGACGACTTCAAGTATGATAGCAACAGTGATGAGAATATCGAGTTTGTCACGAAGGAATATCGTTTTAACCTCCCGCTTACGAAAACAAAGCATCACTTTATCTCAGGAGATGAAGTAAAGACAACCAACGGTACTCGTGTTCGGAAGGGGCCTTCCACAAACACGGATCAAGTAGGTTATTTAAACGAGGGTTCAGTTGCCACCATCACCGGTTCGATTGAATATGAGCAAGTGAAGGATAGTAAAAACCACTTTGTTTGGATCCCCGTAAAAATAAGTGATGGCACGACAGGCTATGTTCCGTCAAGTTACTTGAGATTCAAGTTCAATGATGTCCCTGTTGATCATTGGGCTGAAGACCATATCTACTTCCTCTATGACACTACATACTTAAAGGGAGTTGGCGGAGGCAAGTTTGGTTTGGAACAAGGTTTAACTCGCGCCCATGCCGCTATTTTGATGAACCGAGCAAAGAACATCTCTACTGAGAATCGACCTGATCCAGGATTTACAGATGTACCGAAAGGCCACAAATATTATGAGGATATTGCTGCCGCAGTAGATGAAGGGATCTTTGTTGGTGTTACTGAATCTAAATTCGATCCAGATGCAACATTAACGAGAGCACAAATGGCTGTTGTTCTTCAACGGGTATATCAATTCTCCAAAGCATCTAAAGACCATCCATTCACCGATGTTAAAAACGGTGTATGGTATGATGATGCTGTAACTCGCTTATATGATGCTGGTATTACCGCTGGGGTAACAAAAACAAAATACGGACCTGATGAAACCATTACGCGTGAACAGTTTGCGGTCTTTATGGGACGCTCAATTCAATATTAGAGAATTAACCAAGTTAAAAAAGGATTGCCATAAGTCATACACAGTGACTTATAGGCAATCCTTTTCATTTGATTTAAGATACGCTTTTATTCATTAAACTTTAACTTTGTCAGCAATCGAGATATGACCGTTGCGGATTCTGCTCTTGTCACCTCATCAGTTGGTGCCAGCGTATCTTTCGTCTTTCCATTTACAATATTTTGAGCGATGGCGATTGAAAGACTTTCCTTTGCCCAGGAACTGACTTTGTTTCCATCTTTAAATTTGGACAGCACTTTAGTGTTTGCTACTTGGTCTCCATTGACCATTTCAAGAGCTCGTATAGACATGGTGATCATTTCTTCACGTGTAAGTGTATCGCTAGGTCTAAAGCTTCCGTCCGTGTAACCTTTGATCAAGTTGGCTTCATAAGCAGCCTGAACCACTTCACTGTACCATTTAGATTCATCTACATCATGAAAGATGTTTTTATTCGCATTTTCATCTGCCAGAAGTCCTAATGCACGAGTAATCATTGCTGCAAACTCAGCTCGATTGACTGACCTTTCCGGTTTGAATTCTGTTTCGCTAACCCCATTTACAATCAATCTGGAGACTAATTCGTCAATATAATCCTTGGACCAATGATCAACTGTATCGGTAAAATGTTTTACCGGTGCTTTGACTAGCGAATAGATACTATTACCATTACGGTAGAACACCGCCCAGTATTGACCGTTTTCATCTTGTTCAATCTTAGTTGGTACGGATTGATAAGTCTTTTTAATCGGATCCAACACTACGACCGTTAAATTTTCTGTAGTAGATGGATCTTTGATCGGAATTCTCCGCTCAACAAACTCTTTTCCATAAGAGGTAACTTTAGAGGATTTTCCGTTTTCAACAATATGAACTGAAAAGTCAATTGGATGACTGAGCATTTCTAGCGCTTGTTGTTCAGCAATCTCGGAAATACTTTGTAATGTTTCTCCATATACTTTTTTGATGGTCACTTGAATATAGGAATCTTCCTCATTCGAATAAGCATCAATCGTATTAATAGGGAGCTTGAAGGACCCTGATTGGCTTTCAACATAGAAAGCTTCTTCTCCTGTTCCATTCATTTCCTTAATAATCGCTTCGTGTATATTTAGTGTTATATTTTTATTATTCTGTTTATACTTATAAATTTTTTGGTTTGCAGTACCACTTGCTTCGATACCAGCCTTTTCGATGGTCTGTAAATCTGTTGGAACGATCTCTCCAGGAGTATCATCGATTACAGATTGGAATTTAGCTATTCCGGATTGCTTATCCTTTGCAAAGGCTTGTACCGAAAATGTAACGTTTTCTCCAATCCATTGTTGATAATTCTCTTCTGCTAGAGTAAATTGTATATTTTCCACGGTACCACCAATCGGAAGAGCCTCAGACATTTCGCCTGTTTGATAATACAATTTATAAAAATCGGCTTTTACCTCATCCCATTTAAACACGAGGTTATTATCTCCATCTTTCGTTACAGAGAAATTTGGCGGAACATTTGGTTTGAATGTATACGTGTAAGGAACTTTCTCAGAAGTATATGTTCCAACTACAGATTGCACATAAAATGTTAAGGTATGTCCTGCCCATTTACTATGATCTGCTTCAGCTATTGTAAACTGCGTATCAACAAGATCCGTCGGACCTAAAGGTTGACTCTCCGTCATATCCTCCGTTTTGTAAGAAAGCTTGTAGTGATCTGCAGTTGCCCCATCCCATCGAAGTTGGAATTTGTTTTCTTCATCTACTTCTCCCGAAGGTTCAGAAGGTTTTCCATCAATCAAATTTTGTACACTATTAAACTTATAGATGGACTGATTTTCTGGTACGTACAAAAATACATTTCCTTCTTTATTGATGGAGGCATGCGCCACTGTATAAGGGAATGTTGCTGCTTTTACCATATCATTGGTTTTGGCATATACCCCTTTTGTAGAAATGACATAATCAGTGGACACATTTAAAATATCTTCGTTATAATTCCACATCTCATTTGTTAGATCGGTCTCAGATATTTTTTGTTTTGCATAGTAAACGTATTGTCCATCGACCACTACCTTACGCTTAGGAAAAGAAAATCCATAACCATCATCATAATCCGTTTGGCGAACATCTAATATATCATTCGTGTTGAGTGCAAATAGATGGGAACCTGATGAAGCAGATTCAGCAATATATAAAGTGCCATTTTCACCATTAAACTCAATGTCTGGATCACTATACATATACTTATTCGTTCGCAAACCTTCTGCAATTACGGATTCTGAGTTATTGGCTAGATCCACCTTGTAGACCTTTGTCCATGCATCTTCCAACACATAGAATAAAGTATTTCCATCCGTTGCGATACGGTAAGGGTTCTGATTTGTTTTCACTTTCGATTTTGCCCCTGTACTTAAATCAATAACTTCAACAAAAGTGCTTCCGGATCCAGAAATGTATATTTTTTGATTTACAAGATCAATGTCAGAAGGAAGTGAAACCACAGTCTGTTCTTCTTCTACCGTGAAAGTAGTTGAATCAATCGTAAATAACGTATTCGTTAATTTTGAGATGGCATATATCTTGCCATTAACATCATCCAAAGCCCAGTCCGTAATGTTTGCATTTAAAATTAATTTTTGATTGAAATTTGTATAGGTACCTGTTTCAAGTGTAGTCGGTAACTCAAAGCCTTCTTTATGTATTGTCGTTCTGTTGGAATCAAACATGTAAATCTCGTTCATAGACGGAACAAGCAAAAATTCTGTTTCAAAAGGTAAGTCTGATACTTTATGAAATTCATCTCGGTCAAAAATTGCTGTTTCACTGAATACAAATTGGTCCGTATAACCGGTGATCGTACCACCATAAAATCCATTAATTTGTGTTAGGTCTTCTTTTTTTAAGCTGCGTGCTGCATAAAAGACTTCATCATCATCGGTAAATACCTTTCTTTTAGGATATGAAAATCCATATCCCTCATCAAAAGTTGATTGTGAAAGGATACTGCCATCCGTTAACGAAATTTTATAAATGTCCGAACCGGAAGATCCCGATTCCGCTACATAAAGAACGTCTGGTTCATTGGATATTAAGTCTGGTTCATAGAAGGTATCGGAATTCAATTCAGGTACATCCAAGAAAGTCTCTTCTTTTGTAAACAAGTCAACAATGCGAACCTCACTGTGCTGATCATAGGCATAATATAGCTTTCCATCCAATACCTCGATACTGTATGGTGATTGGGATAAAGATATCATTTCATCCACTTCAAAAGTCAAAAGGTTAACCTTCGCAACTTTATTTTGATCTTGCATGGAAACCCACAGTGTGTCTCCCTCTAAATCCAGATCACTTAACTGCGTAGCACCTAAAGATACCTTGTTCGTAATTTCGAATGTCTCTCTGGATATGATCAATACGTTCCCTTCATCTGTAAGCGCATAGATGGATCCTTTGATCTCATCCAAAACCCAACCCTCCAACTGTGCATGGATCTTTAATTCTTGTTCTGTATCTACCGCCATTGCTTTCGGAGTTTGATAGCCAACTAAAGTTCCCAAAATGAGTATGGCTGCCAACACTCCATTCATAAGTTTCTTCATCCCACATTCCCCCCTAAAAATATAAGCATGAAAAGATATGCAAAGCACAGATAAGCAGAATTAAACGATTGTAACAAAATAGTGCATTAGACCCGTAGCTTTGCATCATCAACTTTCATTCATTTTGCCTTTTTTTCAGATTTTTAGCACTAAGGTAATGTTCCTATTAGAGGGATATTTTGTCAATAATTGTTTTATGTTTTAAATCAAAATAGGTTATTATGGAGGAAAAGTAGAGCTTCAACAAATAAAAAAACCCTTAAAGGTTGAATCCTTTAAGGGTATCTCAAACTTTAGCGTTTAATTTTTTCCGCTCGTATCATTCTCATTATTTTTTTCTTCTACATTAGAAGTTTCTTTATCTGTCTCTTCTGTAGTATTTTCGTCTGATTTGTCAGAACCCTCACCATTCGGATCTTTTGTTGGTTCTTCTTCAGAAGTGGTCTCGTCTGCTCGTTGTTCTGCATCAGATTGACCGTCTTCCGGTTGCTCTTCAGTTCCTTCTTCAGACGAGTTGTTTTTCTTTTGATCAGGTTGTTCTTCTGTATTGGTCGAATCATCCGCAGGTTGTTCTTCTTTCGGTGATTCTTCCGTTTGTTGATCTGAAGTTGTTTTATCTTTTTGTTCTTCCGTATTTGTTTGTGTTTCTTCTTCTGTAGTTGTTTCAGCAGCTGGTTCTTGTTGAGTCGTGATCGTAACCGTGTAGGTTTCTTCATCCCACTCAATCTTTTCAGCATTCAATGTTTCTGATAAGAATCGGAGTGGCACCATTGTTCTTCCATTGATCTCTTCTGCTGCTACATCCAATTCAACCTTCTCGCCATTAACCGTTGCTGTTTTCGAACCGATTGTTAATACAATTGTTTTCTCTTTTGTTTTAATCGTTGCTTGTTGCTTTTCTTGGTTCCAGGAGAATGTTGCTCCTAATTGTTCCAGACTACCTCTAATCGGAATCATTGTACGATAGTTCATGGAGATCGCTGGTGTGTCGTATTCTTGTTCTTTTTCATCAATAATAACGGTTACGACACGGTATTTCTTATCTCCAACTGTCAAATACTCTGGTTCTGGCTTTGGTTCTGGTTCAGGTTCAGGTTCTTTAGGTTCAGGATTGTAATTAATGGATGCAGTATTTGTTTTACCATCCCATGATACACTTGCTCCAAGTGCTTCAGATACGAAGCGGAGTGGAACCATCGTACGACCTTTAATCAGTTGAGACGAGACATCTAATGTGACTTTTTGACCGTTAATGTACGCTGTCTTCGATCCGACTTTAAGTTTAATATGCTTGTCATCTTTTTTCACATGGACGGTGTCTGTAGAAGAATCCCATGATACGCTTGCACCAAGTTCTTCAAATACACCTCTAAGTGGAACTAAGGTTCTTCCGTCCTTTAAGATGGCAGGTTGGTCGAAGGTTTGTATTTCACCATTAATTTTAACGTCAACTTCAACCGGGTCGTCTTTATGCTTCTCGTACCAAAGCTTGTACCCTTCATTTGCTACATAAAGCCCAACCGCTTTATTTTCATTCCAGGTAGCACCGAATTCATAGACTGGTAGATGCCGCTCTCCAGGATAATTTCCAATTTCAACAGTAAAACCCGGTTTCTTAAACTTGATAATGAACCAGTCTGTATAACCGCCTCCAGATGGATTTGATCCAGGGTAAACGAGACGGTATCCTGTCATGCTCCCAATTTTTTTGGCATATGCGTGGTCCCGATCATACCAGCTACCTGTTTGGTGGAAGTTCCAGAAAAGGATCTTCCCTGCACTATGATAAGCAACTGCTATTTCCGGGTCTAACTCATAAGTGAAATTCACAATGGCTTTTGTTTCCGCTGAAGTATGCGGAGCTGTACCTTTGTAGTTTTTATAGCTAGGATGCCCAGTGTTGTTTTTGATGTTTGCCCAATCGGCTGCATATTGTCTGTTCAGGTCAACACCTTTTCCGTTGGCTTTCCACCTTGTGAAATCTCTACTTCCGTAGTTCATTTGAATCAAATCGTCATGATAGCTATAAGGAAATGCATTCAAACCTTCTTGTTGAAGAGTAACGCCATCCGGATTGACCATTGGTACAAACCAGATCTTTGTTTTGCTTAAGATGCTCTTTGCATTATATCCATTAATTGATTTACCAGAATAATAGGCTTGTGCATACTGATCAATCATGTACATGTTCAGATTTGTGGTCAACCATTCCCGCGCGTGGTGGGAACCGTTGATGAATACTTCCGCTTTCCCTGTTCCGAGAGAAACGGCATAGATATCATTTCCCCACTCACTCTTTCCAATTACTTTATAACTGATGAGTGAAGGGTATTTCTTTGCCAATGCCTTGATATCCTTAACCATTTCCGAGTATGTATAAGTTTGATATGGGTCTACAACGTCACTTGCTTTTGCTTTCGTCGGTGATAACACTATACTTCCCGCAATAATAACCAAACTGCAGATGAAGAAGTGTTTCATATACTTCCTCAAATTCATTTTACTTCGTATCCCCCCATGTGGTAATTGATTTACATATCAAAATTTGGTCAATTTTCCTCCCTTTTACTAGTTTACGAGTTATGAAACTACTACAGTATTATAGCATTAATTGTAAATTAACGACTGTGTAAATTGGAGTGTTTCTAGTGTTAGACGAATGAAATATGAAATTCTATTCAAATATTCAAAATTATTTAATTTTTATATGGTAAAATTATCCTTGTGAGGTAGTTGCTTATATTATTGGGGGAGGTCACTAATGAGGTATGATGCAGTGTCTTTTATCATTATCGGTTTACTATTGATGATTTTCAGTCCGAACATTGTAGATAAATGGACTGATTATATCGATTATCGAGGAGATATTTATTACTTTGACTACATCGTTAGATCCATAATCGTCATAATGATTGGTTTTGGTTCATTCATATCAGGTATGTTTTTATTCATTAAGTACTATTACTCTAACAATTGATTTATGGTTCCTATCATTTTACATTTCAGACATCGCTTTTTTCCCTTTTCATTTGTTGGGAAAATCATTCCAAAATACTCCGGTTTATTACTGTTAAATCATACTTATTTTCCCAACCTACACAATGGAAAAATATAGTATCATTACAATCGAGAGTATTTTTAGAATATTTCGTTATTATAAATCCATACCTTGGGAGGGGTTTTATGTCTGTTACTGTTAATACACCAGCATTAACCGAAAAGATAAATCAATGGTATGAAGCAATCAAATCTTTTCACACAGAAAAATCTCAAGAACTAAAAAAGGAGTTAAGTAGTCAAATTGTTGCTGTCGAACAGGATTCATCCACAGCTCAGTATTATAAACTTATATTGTTTCGATACTATTTAAGCTTGAAAGATAAGAAGGCTGCGCAAGAAACGCTAGAGAATCTTGAGCCTTTCAAGGAGTCCAATGAGCTTCTTCAATACTATTACTATAGCTTCAAAGGGATTTACTATTACATACTGAATAAGTACCAGGATTCTGTAGACAACTTTAAGAAAGCACAACCTTATATCATATTTTCCGATCACCAAGATGAGATTGGAGAGTTTCATTATAAGCTTGCCTCTTCTTACTATGAGTTGTATCAAAATGCACTTTCCATCAAACATTTGGATTCAGCGTTAACGATTTTTCAGAAGAATTATCAATACAAGAGAAGTGCCGATTGTGAGCTATTACTGGCATTAAACCTACAGGATTTGAAGGAATTTGAAGAGGCTGAACTTCATTATCATAATGCTTTGCGTTACTGTGATCATTTTAAAGATGAAGATTATAAGCATACTGCTTTATTCAACCTGGGTCTGTTTTATAACTCCCAGAAATATTTTGAAGAGGCTGTCCAGTACTTCAATAAGTCACGTAAGTTCTTCTTAGAAGAAAAGAAGACCAAATACGCGATTAAAGCTACTTATCAATTAGCGAAACTTTACTTTAAGGTTGGAGATGTAGAGACTGCTAGACATTATCAAAAAGATGGCATCATTCTATCAAATGAGATAGAGGATCGATTACATGAACAGAAATTTCATACGCTATCCATTTATTCAACGAAAGATTTAAATGTCCATATAAATGAAGTTGTAGAAGGATTTTCCTTTTTTGAGGAGAATGAGTTGTGGAACGATGTCATTCACTTAGGAGAACATTTAATGAATTACTATCATGAAAAAGAAGAATACGAACAGTCAAGTAGCGTTTCTCAAAGAATCGTTCATGCTAAAGAAAAATTGAGTGTCTAGGAGGAAATTTGAGTGAAGAAAAAAATAGGTTTTACGTTGTTTAGTGCTAGTTTCGTACTTACTGCTTTCTTGGCTGCGGATAGCTTTACAGATGTTAGAGATGCCATAGTGCCAGATAAAAACAACACATATATGGCTGAAAGAGATGCCATTGTACCTGATGTTCAAAAGCCGTTACTAGTTGAAAGAGAAGCGATTGTTCCTGATTCTGAAAAGAAAATAAAGATCTAAGTCTCAAAAGCATCGTTAAATCAACGGTGCTTTTATATTTCTTTTACAATGGTATGGTATTATGGTATTTATTGGGTGATCTAGGGGGCAGATATGAAAAAAGCGTTCATTATAGGCAGCATATCCATCGCAATCGTGTTGTTTATTTTAGCTTTACCTTTTTTAGGGTTTATGTTCTCCGTTTTTGTAAATACCGTTTCAGAGGAATATCAATTAAAGAAAGCAGCAGAAGATCACTTGGAACAGAAATACCAAATGAACTTTACAGTCGACGCAGAAGTAAACACGTTTGTGGGATCCGAAATAACGGCCCACCCTGTGAAAAGACCATCTTATGTTTTTCCGGTCAAGAAAAACCGACAAGGAAAATGGGTAGATTATTTCTTTGATGCGGTTTATAAAGAACAGATTAAAGAGGCGGTTTCCAAATACCCTAGTTTGGAGGAAACCGATACTCAATATTTACAAATGTTTTTCAATGCCAATGCGTCACTAGGTAAGACCTATACTTTAGATGAATACCCTAATCTTAAAATATCTGACAGTCCAATACCCTTAACAATTAAATTATCTATTCTTCAAAAAGATGAGATTAATCGTAAAGTAGTCCTAGACCAATTTCAACAAGTGATCAACATGATTGAGAACGAAAATCTACCAAATGAAGAATTGATCTCTACCGTTTCCGTTGATACTCCTGAAATCCATTACTATTACAACTACAAAATCCCAAGAAATGAGTTTGCAAGTTTGAAAACGATAGAAGATCTGAAGAAATATGAAGAAGTTAAACCGGTCAAAAAACAATAAAACAATAAGGAGAAGTGGAATGGGAAAGAAAGTATGGATCATCTGGGGATCTTTAATCACATTATTTATGGGTGTCCTTCTCTATATTGCTGCTCAACCTATTATTGGCGTGGCATCCATGTTTTTTGATTTTCTCGGAAGTCAAGCCGCACAAGAAAACCGTACAGAAGAAGAGGTCGAAAACTACCTCCAGCAAAAGTATAATCTTTCATTCAACACTGATGTGAAAGTTGATGGGTTTGTCAGTACCAATATGACTGCCTTCCCTGAGAAAGATCCTTCTTATACATTTCCTGTAAAGAAGCATAAAGACCAATATATCGATTATTTCTTTGATGCAATTTATAAAGAAGACATACAGTCCGCACTAAAACGCTATCCAAAGTTGGAGTGGGATCAGCCTTGGAAATTGAGTCTATTTTTCGATCCCTTGGCTTCAATTGGTCAAACATTCAATTATAAAGATACATATCCAAAGTTGTCGGAGAGTCCTATTCCTCTGACCGTTAAGATTTCTAGTAACCTGGAAGCAGAGGGCCTCAATCGTGAGGAAGTCCTTGGCAAATTCCAAGAAGTCATTCGTTTCTTACAAGAAGAAAGTATCCCCCATCAGGAATTCATCTCCACAATCCAAGTAGATGCTCCTGATTATTATTACTACTACAACTACACAATCCCTAAAGAAGCGTTCTCGGATTTAAAAACAGTAGAAAACCTAAAATCATTCGAAAACGTCAAAGTAGTAAAACAAAATTAAACTGCAGTACCAGGTACCGATTGTGAACCCTTGGTAGGACTGGCTTCTAAATAGGTACCTGGCACTCATAGAGGGAGAGTCATATGCACCGTGTAAAGATGGTGGTCTGTATACTTAGTATTTTGTTACTATTGGGTTGTCATAAGGATATTAAAGGTATTCCATCTAACATTGAGATCATAGCGAGTGAGAAAACGTTACCTCCAGCACGTGAATTTCATGAATTAGCTTTCGAAAGGACTGAAGTGCCTTACTTTTCGTATCTAATGACAAATGTTGAACAAACAAGTAAGTACAATGAGACATGGGACTTTTATAGAATGGAAGAACAAAAACCTGATGTTAATTTCGAGAACAATCATGTTCTGTTTATCGGAGGCCACGAGTCTGGTTCCTGTCCTAACGAAATAAGTGGTATTCAAATTGATTTTGAGCAACAAAGGATGACAATCGTTGTATCTTCTTCTGAAGGACCTTGTACCGACGATGCAGCTCCGAGAACATTTGTGATTAGGTATGATAAAGAGGTTTCAGAACAATATAAAGAAGTTATGATTGTGGAAGGTGACGTAGAAACGACTATCCCAATAGAAACGAATAAACTCCAATAAGAAAGAACTCCTACACTGCAGGAGTTCTTTTTACTATTTTAATGACAATTTTTTCAATTTTTCAATCAAACGTTTGATTAACATATTTATTCACCTATGGACTACTCCCAGCTCTTTATTTTATTTATCACGTTCTTTTTAAGCTTAGTGAGCAGGGTTTCTTTACCACTGGAGGTTTTTTGCTTATGCCATTCATTATAACTTGCTACAAAAATTAATATAGCTCCTGCAGCCAGCAGGTAAACCCACCAAGGAAGGTTGCCCCAAAATGGTCTCGTTTGCAGGAAGACATTTAGAAGTAAGACTCCTGCTCCTACAAAGAAGAATGATCTGATCTTGAAGAACATTCCTCCAAGCATGGATGCAAGCGAAAGCGTACCAACGATAATCGCATCGTAGACGGTTGAACTGGACATTCCATCTTCTATCAGCAAAAGTGAAACCATGATTAACACATACCACTGTACTCGGTTCGCAATAAACCGACGTGTTGGCCCTAGAATCTTCTTCAGATAGATGGCTAACGCAACCCATGGTAAAACGAATAACTCTCTTTCAAGCAAAACTGGGACATTCACGTTCCACAGTAAAACGTAATACGGTTGGAGCAATAAACCGACTGCAAGGAATACCATCCACTTGGATGGAACGTTCATTATACGTTTCCGCTGTAAAAATAAAATAACCGAAAGTAAAATGCCTGGCAGCAATTTCGTCCAAAGTTCCCCACCCGTAAAAGCAAACATCGTAATGATGGTTAGCAGACCGACGATAGAATACCAATCCATTCGAGGAATACGTACTCCCCTTTGCTCATAGATGAACCGGTACATTCTTATACCGATTAAAGTCAGTATCACCACAAACCCCGTATAAGCCACAAGCTGGAAATTCTCCCAAAGTGGGTGTGATTGTGCATACGCACTAATACTGAAATAGACGATTGCAAGTGGCAAGAAGGACAATCCATCAAACTTTTCACGATACATGATCCATAGTGTGATTGATGCAATTACTAGCGTACTAATGAATGTGTCTATATCATAAGGATCAATGCTTACAAAGCTCCCCATGGCCACTAAAGAGAATGGAATAAAGTAATACGCAATTCTTCTCGGCCATTCCCCTTTCGTTATGAGCCAAGTGCCTGCCATTAGAATAACTGAGACGAAGAAAGCGTAATGCCTGTAATCAAATAATTCCATCTGTACGAAAATTAAGTGGAACAACACTGTTATTGATGTAAGTGCTGCATATAAAAAGGTTTTCAGATTCCCCTCATTTTCTGTCTTGAACATACTTACTACGTAAATGATGGAAGCGAGCGTCACTGACCAGATGGCTTCTTCTCCATAAAAGAAGTAACTCGCAAACACAGAAAATGGTAAATAAAGATGCCCGATCCACCAATATGCACTTGCTAGTAGTTGGTCTTTTTTTATAAACAATAGACCAATGATGAACAATAACACTGCACCAACCGTATATTGTGTTGACTGGTACAAGTCTGCTCGAATGCTCCACTGCGTTTGTATTGCAAACAATACGGATAAATAGGCTAACAAAGTTAATGAACTGATTACGAATGGCAGTGCTGTCCATCTTTTTTTCCAGTAAAGCAGCAGTCCCATTCCTACACCACCCAAAATAACGGCTGCGCGGAGAAAATCGTTCACGATAAGTGCAAGTGAACTGATTAATCCAAACGTATAAAAAAGATGCGATGTGAAGAAAGCAGCTGCAGTAAACTGATTACGGTGAAACAATTTCCAACCTAAGCTTAAAAGAAGAAGGACAATTGAACTCCCTATCAAATTGATGGTTTCAAATGGTTGGTTAGAAAAATAGAGATTCGTCCATTGCTCAATAAACATAAGGACTGCAAAACCGATTGAGATTGCGTGGATCCAAGGTGCACTCATTAAAATGCTGTTTCTTTGTTCAAATTGGTTGACGAGTATGGAGACAACTGCAAACAAAACCAACATAGCACCCGTTTGCCACCAATCAAAGGTAACAAGGCTATACAGGATCAAACCCAACATGACGATTGCACTGATATCTCTTGTTCCCTGGCGAATCGTCTTTAGATAAGGTAATTTAATATACCCACCAATTCCTATATAAAGGATAAACGCTGCAATGAAGGTCGGAAGCGTAATATTGGTGTAACCCAACCACTCTTGTCCCATAAGGACGAGTTCATATAAAGCACTCATTAGAAATACGGGGCTTAAATAGTTGAATAATCGGTTTTCGATTTTATTGGAAAGGTACAAGAAGTTAATGAAGATGATGATGTAAGCAAACATTAGGACAAATGAAGGTTCATTTGCTCTAAGTAATACCCCTTCCAAGCTAATATACAGAAATGCGAATCCTGAAATAACTGCACTCGTGTATTGGAATACTTTCTGCAGAGGAATCTGATTGGATATGTACTTCGGTAAGGCCAGAAAGATGATTCCAAGTAGTGCATAGAAAATACTTCCGATTTCATTTAAGAAGGAATGCTCAATGAGTTGATATGCGCCATAAACGAGCATGGCACTAAATACGAAATGATACTGTTTTTGCTTGGTTACATAAATCATGGATAAATACAAAACAGCCGTTAAGATGAGGTTAAAGCTATAGAACAATTCCTGATTATAGAAAACAAGCATCATTAATGTTGAAAGGATTAAGTTCGCTTGAATGTACATAATGAAGTCTTTTGTGAGCCAAGAAAATCGTTCTATCTTACTGGCGTATCGATACATAATGATCAAGGCTGCGTTAAAGACCATAATGCCTAGATAAAAACCATCTACTGGAAGGTACAAGGCTGCTATGCCGAATCCAGCGACTAAGCTTAGTGTGATATACGAAAACCAAATGAATAATCGTGATGAGAGCTTCTTTGCCAGAAGTAAATAAACAGGTAATATCGCTAAACTTCCTATGGCTCCTAATAAGTAACGTCCTTTTCCGAATACGGAAAAATACGATCCAAACAACTCGAAATAACCTGCTGAGAGGATGACAATCGGTAAAAACAAACTACCGAGAACATGAAAAGCAAAAGCCGTTCTTGTGATGTTGAGTATCTTGTTTGTTATGTATGCCAGACCAAAGAATAGGACAGCGACCAGTGCAACGAGCCCGGTTTTCATCCAATTTTCAAGCGTTTCCCATGTACTGGTTGCTAAGACGAGCCCTCCTATTAAAAGCAGGATGACCCCTAAATTGAGCGACCAAGTAATATTCCGCTCCCGTACTTCCTGTGGAGACAAGACTTTCTTTGGTTTTATTGGTTTCGGAACAGGTGTTGTGATTTTTGTGGTTTCTTTTGTTTCTGATGTTTCTGCCATTTCGGTTTTTTCTGGGACTATGGTTTCAGAGTTATGTTCCTTCGTCCACTCTGCTCTATTTCTCTCTGTTAGATCGATGTAGTATTGGTTTTGAGCCTGATGCACTTGTTCATACACCTCATATGAAATGTATCCTTCTTTTTCAAGCTCTTTTAACCCCTCTTGCATGATTTTGTTTCTGTTTTTCGTCGATATGTATTCCATCGACTCCCCCCCTTAACAATCTACTGACCAACACTTAAGATCCTATGATTAAATCTCCTATGTATAACATCGACCACATGCAATTAGTAATTTATAGAAAAATTGTAAATAGTTCTTAATCTAATGGTGACAACTTTCGCACCTTTTCAATCAAACATTTGTTTAACCTTATCGATCACTTCAATTATACCATTCTATCTTTTGAGTTCTGTTTAAAAATGTTGTCCCATAAGTTGATAGTAGTATGAATGAGGGGATGATACTGAATGCAATTTTATTATGGAAGCCAAATGCCGCTGCGGGTTTTGGATGAGTGTGAGTTTTGGAAGGAGCAAGAGGAAGAGCATACGGTTGTAATCCGGGAACTTGTTTCGGATTTAGAGAGCAAATATGTTGAGACGCTGAAGAAATGGGAAGTAGCGTTCAGAGAAGCTCATCAACGGGTTGTCCGTTTTATTGAAACGACGGTTCGCTCCAATGGATCTTTTTCAAACGCATTATATAGGGACTTGATCCAGTTGATCCAATATTGTCTGGACCAGAGTCAGAAGTTCATTCACTTTTGTAACGGTCTCATCCAAGAAAGTAAAGCAATCAAGGGTAACCCCACCGCGATCGTCGTCTTGAAGCATATCATCCGAGAGTCCGAATACTTTATCGGGATTGCACAGACCATTCTTTATCAAAATCATCTATAACGAGAAAAGCAGGCATCTCATTGAAAGAGACACCTGCTTATTACTTATAGTTTCACTTTTTCTTTTGAGAATTCGCGTTCTTCTCCATAACCCATCATGATGACATCGGTTTGATTGTAGTCTTTCAAAAGATTTGAAAGTTCTTCGTCCTTTTCCATCATCGTCTGAATGACCGGGAATTGTTCTACCATTCCCTTCAGTAATTCTGGTCTTGGAGAGTTTTCCATGGTCGGAAATTGGTGATTCGGGATCACATATTTAACGTCGAGCAGGTTCTTGACTACATATGCGGCTTCTTTTGGACCCATAACGAATTGACCTGAGGAGGCCAGAATCGCAATGTCTGGCTTATAGACGTCTTGGATGAGTTTCATATCCATTGTCATCGTTGTATCTCCGGAATGGTAAAGCGTGATATCATTTTTAAAATCAAAAACAAATCCGGCCGGTTGACCAGCGTATTGTGGAGGACCTTCCGTTTCCATGTAAGAAGAAGTATGAAGCGCTTGAACCATGCTTACAGTTACATCGGCAAACTCAACTGTACCGCCGTAGTTTAATAGATAGACTTTTTCGTGTCCGTTTTGGATCAGGATCATACCCATTTCATACTGACAAACAATGAGCACATCCGGATTCGCATGTAGAAGTTCTTTCAAACCAGCAGTATGATCGAAATGTCCGTGCGTAATATAAACCGTGTCGACCGTTTTCAAAAAATCTGGTTTCGTATACTCTTCTGGACAACCGGGGTTTACACTCAGAAACGGATCAATCAGGTGCCTTTTTCCTTCCTTACTCGTCATCAAATAAGAAGCATGACCAAGACGCAAAATTTTCATTTACATTCCTCCCACAAATAGAATTCATACTATGTGTTCTGTGGTGGAATGTATTTTCCTTCCAAATATCTGTCTAATGAAAAGAGAACCGTTAGACAGATTTTGCATTTCATCAAACAAGCGTTTGTTTAAAGCCGTTAAACGGTTGATGGATTTAAAACGCGTCTTTTAATCAAACGTTTGATTAACATGCGACAAAAGAACCGTCCCCTAAATGTTGTTCTTTTGTTGGGTTGCAAGACTAACGATTACGTATCCAAAGAATGAAAGCACGATTGGAACAACAACTGTGTGCATCCCAAAGAGATTTGGAGAGTTCAAATGAATAAGCATGTAAGAACCTACTCCAACAATCATTGAGGTGAATGCACCATAGGCGTTGCCTTTTTTCCAATAGAGACCAAGAACGACTGGCCAGATGAATGCGGCTTCCAACCCACCAAAGGCAAACAGATTCAACCAAATTAATAGATCCGGTGGATTGACTGCCATTAGGAATACGAGAATTCCGATCGCAGCTGTCACTGTAATGCTGATCGTCTTTACTTGGCGTTGTGATGCAGTTGGTTTTACATAGTTTACGTAAACATCCTTAATAACCGCTGAGCTCACGAGTAATAGCAATGAATCCACTGTAGACATGACAGCGGCCATCGGTGCTGCGAGAACGATTCCTGCGAGCCAGCCTGGAAGAACTTCGAGTGCCACGAGTGGCATGACCTTGTCCCCTACTTCAATACCCGGTATGACCACACGTGCAAATACACCGATCAAGTGCATGCCGAGCATGATAAAGCCAACGACAACCGTTCCAATAATCATTGCTTTGTGCATGGCTTTGGAATCCCTATAAGACATTGCTCGAACAGAGACTTGCGGAAGCCCGACCACTCCGATTCCAACTAGGATCCAGAAAGAAGATACAAATAATGGAGTCAGTGAACGATCCGCTCCATATGGTGTAATGAGGTTCGGGTTTTCCAATGTCAGTTCGGTCATGATGTTCGATAGACCACCACCTGCAATAACTGTCCCTATGAGCAACAACAATGTTCCAATAAACATGACGATCCCTTGGAGACTATCGGTTATTGCAACGGCTCTGAAACCACCTATGATGACATAAACGAGAACAGAAACCGCAAATATGAATAGCGCCGTCGTGTAAGAGAGCCCGGTAAAACTTTCGATCAACCTCGCTCCTCCAACCCATTGCGCTGCCATGGCACTGAATAGGAAGATGACGATGCTGAAGGCGGATAGTAAGACAACCCACTTGCTCTGATAACGTTCCTTGAGAAAATCTATCAAGGTTACGGCGTTAATTTTACGAGCTACAATCGCGAACTTTTTCCCTAATACCGCTAATGTAAAATAACCGGTTACGAGCTGAGACATTGCAAGTAGAACCCACCCGAGCCCTAGATTATAGGCTACACCTGGTCCACCCACAAAACTACTCGCACTACCAAAGGTTGCAACCATCGTCAACGCTAGAACGAACCCGTTTAGCTGGCGGCTTCCCAGGAAGTATTCTTGTAAAAAGTCAGGCGCTTTTTGAATATGTTTGGATGCATACGTTCCAATGAAAAACACAACGATCAGAAACCCCAAAAGAGGAATGATGACTTCCCAATTCATTCAGACTCCTCCTTTCGGTCCTCGAATGGCACCTCTGTAAAGAATAGTTTTACCATTACATAAACGAGGATAGAAAAGATGATGAATCCTCCAATACAACTGTAAAAAAACCATGCTGGAAAACCAAATATGTACGTATATTCTTCAGGAGGTTTCCGACCTAATCCATAAGCAAAGGCGAACCACCAGATAAAGTTCAGGATTGCCAATCCAATACCCCATAATGCTTCCCGGTTTGCTATGCGAAACCTGGGATCTTCACGGAATTGTTTTTCTTTCATACTATACCCTCAAATCTATAATCCGTTTTGTCCTATTTTATCAGAGATTAGTAAAATTATTTCCTTATACCGGAAAAGAATTGGTTTTGATAGAATGATTGTTACTGTATAATCGAATCTAGATGTTTATTTTACATACAAGAGAGGGTCTATATGTTAAAGAAAATTATTTGGACTTTTAGTATTGTCATCGGGATTATCGTCTTAGGGGTTGCTGGATATGGTTACTATTTATACGATTCCGTTAAAGATACGGCTAATTCCATACATGAACCCATTGATCCTGAACGCGATAAGAAGGTACCTAAACCAAAAGTAAATGATGAAGAAAAACTCGAGCCTATTTCGATATTGCTGCTGGGTGTAGATGAGCGTGGTAGTGATCAAGGACGATCCGATACGATGATTGTCATGACAGTCAATCCTAATAAGGATTCCATGATCATGTTCAATATCCCGAGGGATACTCGAACAGAGATTATCGGTAAAGGTTTTGATGATAAAATCAATCATGCCTATGCCTTCGGTGGAACGAAGATGGCTGTTGAAACAGTTGAAAACTTCTTGGAAATCCCTATTAATTATTACATCAAAGTCAATATGGAATCGTTTCAGGATATTGTAGATGCCGTTGGTGGGGTTACAGTTAATAATCGCTTTTCTTTTAAAGATGGAGGGTATAACTTCCCTGAAGGTGAGATTAAATTGGATACCGGGAAAGAAGCCCTTGCGTTTGTAAGAATGCGAAAAAAAGACCCTAAAGGAGATCTTGGCCGTAATGAACGTCAACGACAAGTGATTAAAGGCGTCATCGATAAAGGAGCAAGAGCCTCTTCTATTACGAAATTTGATGATGTGTTGAATGTTATTAGTGATAATGTAAAGACAAATTTGACCTTCGAAGAAATTAAGGACATACAGGCAAACTATAAAGAAGCTCGAAAACAGCTCGAAACATTTGAAGTGAAGGCTCAAGGAACCTACATCAATGATATTTTTTATTTTATCGTTTCAGAAGATGAGCGTAACAGAATCAGTGATCAGCTTAAGCAACATTTAGATATTGAGAGTTCTTCCGCAACGACAGGAGAAGCTTCATAGAATCTATTTGGATTTATAAGAGAAGGACAACAATTGGAGTATTAAGACACACATAAGCATCAGACCATGTTAAGGTCTGATGCTTTTTTTGTATTCAATACATTTACATGCTGAGATATACCTCTTCTTAATGATGGTAATGATACTGGTGATTCCAACAAACAATCCTATAATCGGTACCTGGTACAGGATCCTTTAACGGGATTGATATTCTCTCATTAAGGGTATGGTTGTATAGGACATGTGGTAATAGCGAGGTGACCAGTAACATGAAGAAAGCGATGATTATTGTAAATCCCTCTTCTGGTAGAGAGGAAGCGGAGAAGAACCAACATAAAGTTGAGGAAGTGTTACGGGGTAAGGGCTATGAGGTGGTCATCAAATTAACGAAGAAACAACTGGATGCGATGAAGTTTGCCCGTACTTCTTGTGAAGAAGCTTTTGATGTTGTCGTTTCAATGGGTGGTGATGGTACTTTAAATGAAACAGTTAATGGACTTGCCAATCAAAAGCATTGCCCTGAATTTGGTATTATCCCCATGGGAACCGTGAATGATTTTGCGAGGGCTTTAAATATACCAAACAGTTTTGATGATGCTTTGAATCTAATTAAACAGGGTAGGACTCGGCAGGTGGACATTGGAAAAGTGAATGACAAGTATTTTATGAATATTGCAGCGGTTGGAGCAATTGCTGAAGCTACATATGAAGTTTCTCCAAAACAAAAAACAATGCTTGGTCCACTGGCCTATATGCTTGAAGGTCTTAAGACGTTAAGTTCCAAGAAAGCATATGATATTCAGCTTAAACATGACAAAGGCGAATGGAAAGGTGATGCACTGCTTGTTTTAGCGGCTCTTACCAATTCAGTCGGAGGTTTTGAAAAGCTAGCGCCAGATGCTAAGGTCGACGATGGAAACCTGAAGTGCCTTGTTGTACATGATGTTGCATTACCGAAGTTCATCAAAATTGTGACGGAACTCATAAGAGGAAAGCACGTAGACGATGACGATGTGGAATACATCAGTACTTCACGTCTTGAAATCGCCTCTTCTGAAAAATTGCACTCCAACATTGACGGTGAAGAAGGCGACCTTTTACCTCTCAATATTGAAATACTACCGAGACACTTGGACATTTATGTACCTGATCATAAATAAAATTGTAAAAGGAGTATACCCCACATGAATGGTTACTAAGGGTATACTCCTCTTTTATATGATTATTTCGATACAAACATTTGAGTCCAATAATAATTGTAAGAACCGCCTTTTGCTAATCCGACTCCTATATGTGTGTAGGATGCATTCAAGATGTTAGCTTTATGGCCAGAGCTGTTCATCCAGCCTTCCATCACTTCTTCTGGTGATCGGTAGCCAGCAGCGATGTTTTCTCCTGCTCCTCTATAACCAACTCCAAAGTCGGTCATCATTTGGAACGGAGAGCCATAATCCGGTGATTCATGAGCAAAGTAACCATCGTAAAGCATATCCATCGATTTAATTCCAGCGACATGACCAACAGTTGTTAGTTCTTTCAATGGATTCAAGCCACGTTTTGTACGTTCATCGTTCACAAGTTGAATGACTTTACGTTCTGTAGCATTATGAGCTTCGACTTGAAATGGTTCATGCAACGCTCTGGCTAGTAACACTGCGAATTCTGCCCTAGTAACAGATTTATTCGGGTTGAATGTTCCATTTTCGTAGCCAGTTATAATTCCTGATAGCGCTAATGTATTAATCTTATCTTCCGCCCAGGGTGCCTTATTCAAATCTTGAAAGTAAGCAGCAGTATTCTTAGTTGTCGGATGATATGTACTCGCAAGTATCTTTGCGGCTTCAGCTCTTGTAAGATATTTCTTCGGTTTAAAAGTTTGATCAGGATAGCCTGAAAGAATTCCATTCTTCGTAGCTACAGCAATATCATTGTAAAATGGATTATCTTTTGAAACATCGCTATATTCCATGTTTGTATATTTTTCATTTGGATAATGTTCTCTTACGATCATAGCAGCAGCTTGCTCTCGGGTAACCTTATCATGAGGCCCAAACTTTGTATCGCTATATCCATTGATGATGGATCGGTCTGACAGATAATAGATTTCTTTTTCAGCCCATTTAACGGAATTCAAGTCCTCAAATGTTTCAGCTGCATCAGCAAATTGAGTTTGTCCAGCAACAATGAATATTAGTGCAAATGCACATATCATAACTCTTCTTATCATGATATTCCCCTTTCTCTCCCTCTCCTCCATCTTATAACTTGATCTCAAAGATTTAAATAAGGAATAGGTAGGAAAAAAGATCAAGCCCCTGGGAGGGCCTGATCTTTCATTGAAACTTATTCTTTTTTGAACTTTTTTATCAAGTTACCGAAGATGATATCATCTGAGATTTCATATTGATTCTGAGCTTGTTTATGAATTGGACTGCATTGATTAATATTCACTTCTTGCCCCGTCTTAAATTCAAAGCATTCACCGTTACTAAAGATACCGTCCTTGGCCTGTTGATACCATAGGTTTCCGTTCGTAACACTTCCTGTTCTTAATGCAACGAGTCGGTTTCCTTCAGTAAATAAATCCGTTCCCATAAAATATTGTTTATTGGTTTCAAAACCTAGCATGTGCAATAAGGTTGGCGCCAAATGGATTTGACCGCCGGTTTTTTCATAGGTTCCCGCAAGCTTATCCTCCGGTAAATGTATGATAAGCGGTACTTGATCATATTCTTTGATGAATTCAAAATCATTCTTATCATCAGTAACAAATGTTTCAGAATTTGTTCCCTTCTCCATCACCTTTGCATCGTGATCTCCGTAAAAGACGACTATTGAATCATCCCATAATCCTTTCTGTTTAAGTTCTTCCACTAAAATTTTTATGGACTGATCTAAATAGTGCACCGAATGTAGATAATTTTCCAGCAAATCATTATTTATGCTATCTAGGTCAAGCACTTTATGTTTAGCCGGCATCGGATATGGATGGTGGCTTGTTAATGATATTAAAAATGAATAGAATGGTTTGTCTTCAGGCATCATATCAACCGATTGACGGAAGAAGTCCGTATCAGAAGCACCCCATCCGATTGTTTCTTCTGGTTGATAATCTTCTTTCGTGTAAAATTTATCATACTCTAACGAACTATACATGGAATTTCTATTCCAGAAGCTTCCTTTGAACGCATGATGAGCCGTTGCTAGATATCCATTGTCTTTTAACACTTTTGAGATACTATCATATTCATTTGTGCTGTATCTGATAAACGCAGATCCAGTAGATAACGGATATAGAGACGTATTCACAAGCAAATCTGCATCTGATGTCCTGCCTTGTGCTGCTTGATGATAAAAGTTAGGGAAATACGCGCTCTTATTAACTAACTCGTTTAGATAAGGGGTAATTTCTTGGCCTTTCACTTTTCGATTAATAACAAAATCTTGTACGGCCTCTAACTGGACAACAATCAAGTTCTTTCCTTCTGCAATCCCAAATGTCTGTTGAGTTGTGTCACCGGTATTCGTTTTAAACCACTCTTGGATTTCATCCGCTCTCTCTTCAGACACCCTCTTTTTCTTCAGGATGTGATCCACAAAATTCCGCTTCATATCAAAGTAATGGTAGCCGTAAATACCTGTAAACTTATAGATACTTTCACTTGCAATCATCTTTTCGAGTATCTTTTTCCCGCCATATTGGTAAAAGACGTGTAACGGTTGCTGGATACAAAACCAACCAACCATGAAAGCAAGAATTCCGGCAATAATAGCTCGTTTCTTTTCAGAGAACCACTTCTTTTTCCATATTAAGATAAAGAGCGGAATACTAAGGAATACATCTAACCAAAACAAGAGATCTTTCAAGTGTATTAAACTAATAATACTGTCAGTCACATTCCCTACTTGGCCCAACTGTAAGAGTAGCGCTACTGAAGTAAAACCATCGAAATACCGATAATGTACAACATCTGCAAACAAAATAAATGATACAAACGCATTTAAAACGATTAAGATGTAAATTCGCTTTCGTCTTGTAAAAAA
Source organism: Rossellomorea aquimaris (assembly GCA_020524245.1). Classification (GTDB taxonomy): domain Bacteria; phylum Bacillota; class Bacilli; order Bacillales; family Fictibacillaceae; genus Pseudalkalibacillus. The sequence continues at coordinate 1,222,315 of JAIVLN010000001.1, forward strand.
GAGTGACCAAAATGAAAGCAATAGTATATAGCCTAGGCTAATCATCAATAATCCATGTCGAACGGAATTGAAACTTCCTCCGTCAAACAGGAAGGCAAACACATTTTTAATGAAACCCCAAACACCATACTTATAAAAGACTGTACCGGTAAGGTCAGCAAACAGATATGTTTTAAACATTAACAATAATACGAACAAAATATAATCAGAATAAAAGCTGACTTTTAACGCCATCCATTTAACTTTTTCTAACCACTTATCAACTGCCATTATGTATGTACTCCTAATGAAAAATTTACAAACTCTATGTAAATTTAACACAAAATTTACATTTGGAGAACCATTTGCACAATATGTCAGTTATTTGATCTTGTTGGTTTCACACCAATTTTTCCAACTGTAAAAGCTCCTAATGGCGTTAAATTAAACAGATATGTCACAACAATGGGTCCTATGATACCTATTAAAAAGGTTGTAAAACCATATGTCATTAAACTTACTCCACCTGATTTACTGTAATACAGATTAAGTACCTGAAAGAATAACGGATGCAGTAAATAAATACCGAATGAGAATTGACTTATGATCCCGATTACGCGAGGTACGGGCTTTAATTTATCTCCAATCATGAACAAAATGAACAATACAAAAATCGTATAAGCGATGACATCCACTCGATTCGATGAAATTGACGTGAGGATTTTCTCGGACCTTAAATAAATGAGCACCATCCCCAAAAGCAAAACACCGAGCAAGATGACATATCTGAGTTTGGAAATTACCCCCCTGAAGCGTTCAATATCTTTTCCAATATAGAATGCAGCTGTAAAGTAAATTAACCAACCAAAGAAAGGGATGCGGGAAAAATCATACCAAATATAAGATGCATTCGAGAGGCCAAATGGTTCAACAAAATTAACGATTCCTAGATAAGTAAAGTTGATGATAGCTGCAATGAATAGAATAAGCAATGGAGAGGCTTTAGAGAGATAACGTTGAAAAAACATATGGAGGAAGTAAAATTGCATGATAATCAAGATGAAGTATCCATGCCATCTACCAAGGAGAAGTATATCCTTCAAATGGAGCAGGAAATCTAGGAATGGCATTGAATATATGTAAAAATCATACAACGCATAAATCGTACCAACAAAGAGATAAGGTAGAAGAATATACTTTATCCTTTTTTTAAGGAAACCATTAGGCGTACCGTTACGATAAGAGTGAGAGATAAGGATCTCTGAGATTAAGATAAAAGTTGGTGTAGCGAACATAAGAAGTAATTGGACGTACCGAACAGGAGCTTCTTTCTGTGGGGAGAATTCATAGTTCATAATCGTTACTGTTAAAGTATGAATCACTACGACAGCAATACAAGCAACCGCTCTAATTAGGAATATTTCATTAATGAAAGTCTTCTTCGATTCGCTCATCATGTCAATCCCTGCCATATTGTTGTATTTTATTATGTGATAGATGGTCTGGAACATACATTAGCATCATCGTTGAAGATTTTTATTTAGAGTGGGACAGTCAATCCATCAGCATTTGTAAATTCGGGGGGAGATAAAGCATGTATAAATATTTTTTCTACTTTTTCTTACTATTGATATTACCTTTGCCGATTACAATGACATCTACTTCATTCATTTTTTTACATAGCGGTCTTATAATCGGCTATTTAATCATTTGGCTGGTAGCCTTCCTAACCAAAGATGATAACAACAAAGACCTTACAGAGTAAAAGTCTCTGTTATAGGTTATCTTTCTCTAAAAATGTCACTTAATGTGTTATGGATTCGTCTATGGTTTTAGAGTAAAAACTGGTGAACTCAATTTAATCAACATATCATAGGGGGAACGGTCCATGAAACACTTCCTTTTTTATTCTGTTATCTTCAGTATTCTTTTGTTTTCAACCGCTTGTTCTTTTTCAAACGTTTCGAACTCAAATGAACAAGATGCTCAATCATCTGGAGCAGGTCCCATAAATGAGAAGTCCGAAAATGTTATTGTAAAAAACAAAAGTGATTTGTTTCATTTACAATTAGAATCTACAAAGAGTGTTTTGCAACCTCATGAAAAAGAGAGCATTTCCGCAAAAGTAAAGTACATAGGTCCAGAGGAAGAAATCACAATAGAACATGGGGGTTTCACACCAATCCTATTTACGGTGACTGAAAACTCGAGGAATATTACGATTGATCCAGTACAACCGTCTATTTTACTGAGTACTACATACAAGAAGAACAAGTGGTATACATACGAATTCACAAAAACCGGAGGTATAGGTCAAGACCCATTTCTTTTGGAATACTTCAATGAAGACGGATTTCCAAAAGGAGAATATACCATAAAAGCAGAATTTTCATTTGAGCATGACGAAAAAAATATCGTTGTAGATGAACATACAATTGAAATTGGAAAGATTGATATCAGCGTAAGGTGAGTTAAGGGAACATCTATTTTGCCAATACAATCAGGAGGAAATATGAGAAAAGAAGATTTTCTAAAAGAGTTAGACGAGATTATTGAAGATAAGCTATTTATCGGAGATTCTATGGACGATTTAGATAATGAAATATCGCAAAATACTTGGTCTATTTCTATGAGTCAAGAATTGGCAAATGAATTTACGACCGAAGATTTAAAGTCATTCTTTAATCACGTCCAAAACAATAGAAAAGAACAGATACTAAAATACAGTGACCATAATATGATTTTCTATGTTTGGTTTGATTGGCTATCAGGACAACTCCGATTCAATCTTATATCTGATTTCCACAAAAAATTACCGTTTGGTGGTAAATACAAAATCATTGAGAATATAGAACTAATCCTTAATGAATTTTTGCAATTTCCCTATCACGATGGTCTTCCGATTATAGAAATTGAAGAAGAAGCTGAGGAAGATGAAGTAGAGGAAGATGAAGAAAATTTTGAACCATTAAATGTCTATTCAGTCATAATTACTAATCATTAGTGAATCCTCTCCTCTTTTTAAAAAATCCCCTTTTTTCATACGATTTGAGGTGGTAAAGATTTATTCTGTAGAAAAGGAACTTTCCAGGTGGGAAAGTTCCTTTTTTAAATTAATATGTTGTGAGTCGCAGGAACTTTTGCACTGCATATACCCCTCTTTGCAGGAAGGTCAGCGTGCCTGTATATTCATCAAACTCGACGGTGTACTTTCCACCGTCATTCGTCCATAGCCGTTCGAAGTAAGCGTCCACTTCTTGCACCACTTCAGAGTCGTTCGGTCCCTGGATTTGCAGGTCGGCCTCCAGGTTGAACGCTTCTAGGTTCCGCTTCGTGTAGTTGGCGGATCCTGCAATGATCGTCGATTCTTTTTTACCCTTAATATACATCATTTTTGTGTGGTATTGCTCCATCGTCGTATTGTACCAGCGGACGTCAATTTTGCCCTCCGAATCCTCTACCATTTCGGTTGCAACAGGGATGTTCGGTAAGCCAGTTTTCTTGTTTCCGAATGCGACCTGGTTCGGATCGAGGATGATTTGCACATCGACTCCACGTTTTGATGCTTTGATGAGTGGTTCAATTACCGATCGGTCGGCGATATAGAACATACCGAGCCGGATTTTCTGGCCGGGCAGCGTTTTTTCAATCGCTTCTACAATATGTTTATGAGCTTTTCCCTCTGTAAAATATTGCAGTTTGTACTGACCTTCGGTTGGGTTTGCGTCCGGTTTCGGTTCGTACGTTGGTAGCTTTACCCCTTTTTCCGACATGTTTACAGCCGCTTGTTCTGCCTGGATGATTTCTTGAATGATCGGTCCTTTGATTTCGAAAGCGACGTTGTTGTGATATCCGGATTCATCATGTGGATTGGCTGTTGATACCAGCGCCGTCTTTTCTGTAGCGACAATCTTACGATGGTTCGCTTTTACATTTAAAAGTTTCAGGTATGAGCGTGCTGTCAAATCTGGTGCTGTGCTCGCAAACGGGTTCATGATCCAGCCGTCGCCCTTTTGTCCGAACCATTGAAAAAACATCCGCCAAACACCGGAGTACAGTGGGTTTGAATCTCTAAGACGGTTCAAGTTCGTATAGACCACTTCCACACCATGTTCTTCTAGCTTGGATAACCGATTGGACTCATAAGACTTGTAGCCAGTGTTGATTTCGTCTGATATGAAAACGACTTTGATGTCCGGATTCTGCTTTTTCTTTTTGATGATTGCTTCGGCCAGGTTTTCACTGATAGGTGGGAACTCTTTTTTCGGGTCATGATACCCGTTGAACATAAACATGTCGATAACAATGAACTCTTCCGCTTCCGAGATGATTTCATTTATTCGGTTAAAAATATTAAGCTCATGATTCACTTGATCGCCTTTTTTGTATGTGAGGTCATACAGGAACTTTACGTCATCCACCTGGTAGACTTCACTTTCGTAAGCAATCCCCTCGGGTAAAGGCTTGTACGTATGATAGATCATAGTCGATATGTAAATCAGAAGGAGAACCCAGACTAAGCTCCATACAACTGTTTTCTTTCGTAACTGGATCTTTTTCAACGACAACTCCCCATTTCTATATCTATTGGTTAATCTAAGCAGGATCTACTAACTGTATTTATTCCCCAAAACAAAGCTGACGACACTTATTTGGTGCCAGGTACCATTTTTATTTCCTACTCTCCCAACGGTTGCAATATGGTACCTGGCACTGAATGGCTTCCATACTCTCCCAAGGGGTCAAAAAAGGTGCCAGGCACCCCTCAGTGGGTTGCCTGGCACCTTTTTGATTTAGTCTTCTTCTAAGATGTTGTCGATGGTTTCAATTAATTCTTCAGCGAGTTCGGGGGCGATGTGTTTTCCGCTCTTCTTCTCGATCCAGCTTTGGAGTTGTTTAAGTTTCTTATGTTGCGCCTTAATATTTTGTTCGTTTTCGATCGAGTCGATTTTGGAGATCATCGATTGGGAGATTCCATGGTTCTTGAACTTCCCTTCCTCTGCTCCTACTTCAATCATTTCGCGTAGTTCTTCCAAACCTTCACCCATATCGGATTCGTCCTCTTCTTCACCAAAGTAGAACGTTTGGATGTCTTCTTTGTTGAAATTTTGGTCGATGGATCGGATGTCGACTTGGTGTCTTTCGTCATCATCGTATTGTTCTTCTGAGAACGTAAGTGTGTTTCCTTCGAGCACTTTCCACTCACCGTTATTTACTCGGTAAACGGTTTTCTGTACACCTACACCCTCTCCGTCGGTTGCTTCAACCATATACGTTACGTTTTCATCATTGTCATCTTCTTCACCATTGCCTGCCTGACGAGTCACGGTCGTTGTCGGTGCGACGTAGTCACTGCTGATGCGAGCGTCTGGATACACTTCAATCGGTTCACCGAAACGCTCAATATAGTTAACTGTTGCGTCCAGGTCTATTGGCCCCTGAACAGGGTTTGCTCCTAGTTCATCTAATCGGTAACGGTCTGTGCCGTGTGGATACATGTAGCTGTTCACAACGACTGTATAGGTTGCCGCTGGATCGACTTCCGTTCCATCTGGCAAGTACAGATCAACGACTTCGTTCGTCTCTTCATTCCATGTGTAACGGAACCCTGCAATGCTCAGATCGGGTCCGTATGTCGGATGGAATTGCGTGTTCAACACGTGGCGTACATCTTCACCGGTGAGCTCAATTTTTACCAACGTATTGCCGAATGGTTGGATGTTGTACAACTCGCCCCAAGTGATTTCACCTGCATCGAGATCGTCTCGGATTCCTCCCCCGTTCATCAAGGCAAAGTCCGCATTCATTTCTGTGCGCATACCTTCCGCGATCAGGTTGCCGAGTGCATTGTCCCCTACGAGACCTTTTTCAGCATACCCACCTTCAATCGCAATCACTGCTTCTCCAACGACTTCATTTAATTTCGGTCCGACGAAATCCAGGTATTCATCGAGTTGTGCTGTCACAACTGCGTCTGGTGTTACACCGTTCTGTACAACGTCCACGATTTCTGCTGACTTTTTCACAATGTCGTTCGTGACTGGATCGATTTCGAGATCAACATCAGAAAACGCCATGCCGTATTCCCAGGATTGAACGATCAGCTTGTTATCAACGACTGTGTTTACTTTTACATGGTTATGCCCTGCAAAAATAACGTCTACGGCATCATTGATGTTGTTCGCTAGCTCAGCCGCTTCGCCAGTCGCAACGTCTCCGTTCATATCAACCGGTTCATGCGCGAGCACAACGATGGCTTCAACGCCTTGCGCCTGCAATTCTGGAACGTAACGATTCACCGCTTCCGCTTCATCTGTAAAACGAACATTTTGGATGCCGTCCGGAATGACCATACTTGGCGTGTCTTCCGTTACCACGCCGATAAAACCGATCTTCGTGCCGCCGATTTCGAAAATTTTATACGGATCAAGGACCTTCTCGCCTGTGTCCTTATACTCGACATTCGCTCCTAAAAGCGGGAAGTCCATGCCGTCGTAGTCTGCAAGTCCGTCCGGATGCGTTCCGCCGTTCACGAGGCGGAGCATTTCATCAACGCCTTCGTCAAACTCGTGGTTTCCTGCAACTCCAACGTCAAATCCGACCGCTTCCATCAGCTCAACGGTTGGCTCGTCCTGTAAAAGTGCGGACACCGGAGAGCTTGCGCCGACCATGTCGCCAGCATGTACTGTCAACGTGTTCGGATTGGTCGCCTCGCGTTCTTTCAAGTAAGTCGCTAAGAAATCGATGCGTCCATAGGACTTGTCTCCGTCGCGTTTCGTCACATCAATTTTTCCATGTAAATCGTTTAGACCGAGCAATTGAACCTTAATCAGGTCTCCGGTACCGCTGTCTTTCTTCGTATATCCAGCATCGGTTGCATCTCGCTCTTCAAAGAAAAAGACGCGGTTTTCGACCGGGATGTCCTCCCATTTTTCAGGAGCGACATATTCTTTTGTGAAATAGTCTCCGACGAACTTGTCTGGTCCGCCACGCTTATTGAAACGGAACTCGTAAGGTAATTCTTCGATCGGGTTGGCTGGGTCCCACATTCCGCGACCGTTCTCTATCGCTTCTTTCGCGGCTGCATTATACACTTCAAAATGCTTCAGGTTCGGGTGTATGAAATAAGGTACGGCGCGCCCGAGACGAACCATCTCCTGGTTTACGTCCATCTCACCCTTATGGATATGACCAAGTAGACGACCGTAGTCATCTAACGGCTGTTCGCCGACTTCAACCGTAATCTTTGTACCGGCCGGGAGCAGTCGTTTCAACTCTTCTGTCGCTTGTTCTGCATGATAGCCTTGGGATTCGCCGTTGTAGTTCGTTTCCGGCGTATCGATGGATAGCATCCGGATTTTCGTGGATCCTAAGATTGGGTCGGTTACATGGACCGTGTCACCATCAACGACGCGATCGATTGTCGCTTCATAGGACTCTTGTGGTTTTGGTGCTGGTGGTTGAGGCTCAACCAGCTTGAAGTCTTCCATTTTTCTCGGTAAAAGTTGATAGTCATAGTACTGACCGACGATTGCTGTCACGTCGTACCACTTGCCTTCTTGAAGAGACGTAACATCGATGGCCGTTGCGTTCTCAACACGAAGCGTCACGCCTTGTAAACTATCATCGATGAATGCAATGTTGTAGCCGCTTCCTGCCGTGTTGCTAGGAATAGACTGAATGTAACCTCGGACGTTTACAAGAGAGCCTTCCAACGGCTCCGCTTGATCCATATAGAGAGTATCTAGATTCGTAGTTTGTGGCGCAGGAAGGGCATTCCCGCTAGAAAGGATATCAACGGTACCAGGTACGATTTCCGTTAAGCCGTTATAAGTTTTGATTTCACCTGTGACCTGGATTTGTTGGCCTTCTTGCAGATCTACTAGATTTTCATTGAAAGAAAATACATTGATTCCTGCCGTCTCGTCTTGTATGTATGCCGATAGATTGCTGCCTGTAAAATCTGCGGTCACAACCCCTTCAACCGTGACTGTCTGTCCTGTCATGGTCTTTGCGTCAGAGATCGACGTTGTCGCCGCTTTTGCCATTCCGGCTGGTAGCAAAGCAATCAACATCGCTAACATGACCATGAAGGTTGTACATTTTTTCATGAGCGAATGATGCATGTGATGAACCTCCCAATTAATAGTTGTGGTACACACTATTTTTCACTTTACTAGACTTTCATTGAGTTGAATTGAACTTTTTGTAAATGTCTGAAAAAATCATCCGAGCTTCCTATAGATAGGTCTGACAACCATGCGCATTTTCTCATACTACTTTTTAACTAATTAGGTCTATTAGGCTAAATAACTATTTACTTCGATTCGACATTATTGTAAAATTATTCCTACAGAATAATTGATGTCTGACTACGGAGGCTCTCATGAACAAAATCCTATCTAGCACAACTGATGAAAAAGATGAAGTTTATTCGTTGCAACAGTTAATGTATGAATATAGTAAAAAGATTGATAGTTACTCCGATCCGGCAATTGTCCAGATCAGTCAGCAGCTTGATGAAAAGTTGAACATAATCCAGAAATCAAAATTGAAAAACTGATGTACAAGCTCATTGCGAACATGCAATGAGTTTTTTTATTTGTTCGGAGTAAATTACAGGAACCGGAGTAAATCACCGGTGCAGTGAGGTCTTCTGGTGAGGTGAAATTGCGAAAATCAGTAAGTCACCTCACCAGAGGGACGTTCTGATAGGGTGTAATCCCGAAAATCAGCAATACACCTTACCAGAGGGACATTCTGTTAGGGTGTAATCGCGAAAACCGGCAATACACCTTACCAGAGAAGCGTTCTGTTAGGGTGTAATCGCTAAAATCGGCAATACACCTTACCAGAGGGACATTCTGTTAGGGTGTAATCGCGAAAACCGGCAATACACCTTACCAGAGGGACGTTCTGTTAGGGTGTAATCGCGAAAACCGGCAATACACCTCACCAGAGGGACGTTCTGATAGGGTGTAATCGCAAAAATCAGCAATATACCTTACCAGAGAAGCGTTCTGTTAGGTTATAATCGCGAAAACCGGCAATATACCTTACCAGAGGGACGTTCTGATAGGGTGTAATCCCGAAAATCAGCAATACACCTTACCAGAGGGACATTCTGATAGGGTGTAATCGCGAAAACCGGCAATACACCTTACCAGAGAAGCGTTCTGTTAGGGTGTAATCGCTAAAATCGGCAATTTACCCAACTGTTGTTCAGTCTATGTCTTTGCTTTGCCTACCATCATCTTGAATACATGCGGATTTTTTGGGCAAGTTCCCTGTTTGTCTTTCATAGACTGTGAGTAGACAAGACAAGGGGGAATGCAGCTTGGAAAACTTCACGATTATTGTCATGTGCATCATCGGTTTCATTACGATGTTCGGTGTAATTGGAAATATGCAGGCTCGTCTGAAAATGGCTGACTGGTTGAAAGAGCTTGGCCAAATGGATGCCGCTTCTCTTCAGTCAGGCCGGGGTTCAAAGTGGCTGAACGATGCAATTGAAGAATACCGGACATATCACCTATCTGGAGTAGCCAACGTGAACAGTCCGGTGCTAGTGGAGAAACATTTAATGAAGCAGCCGATCCGGGTGATGGGACTTTTCCGTGTCCCGACCGGGAATATTATCCGCCTGATTCACGGCCTCCCCTCCCTTGCGATCATTGTCGGGGTCCTCGGTACGTTCGTCGGTTTAACAATTGCCATCATGGCGATGCAGGATACGCTTGTGAATATCGGAAATCAGCCAGGTGGAGCGAACTTGTCTGTTTCGTCGATCGTAACAGCGATTTCGGAACCGTTCCGGGGGATGAGTATTGCATTCGTAACGAGTATCGCTGGGATCGGAAGTTCTCTCTGTTTATCCCTTGTTCAGTCCGGATTTCTGACAGGCGGTACGTCACTCGCTTACCTTCAAGATCGGGTCATTTCGGAAGCTGAAGGCGTGCTTGATCATGTCGTCCAGGAGCAATTACAGAATGAAAAACCGAAAGACTCTCTTGAACGTTTGTTGGATCGGCTTGTAACGAAGGTTCAAGAAAGCTTCCAAGAAAGTATCGGAGATTTTAGCACGAAAATGGTCGGTTTCACTTCAGGACTTGAAGAGGCAATGGAAGATGTGAAAGGCATCCTGTCCGCGCAACGGGATCATACTGAACAGTTTAAAAACAGTACAGATGTGCTCGTGCAGTTCGGCGACCGCTTTTCCGATACGATTATGAAGCTTGAATCTGTCCAGCATTCCGTCGATAAAGGGCTGAACAAGCTCGGAGACCATGTTTCTGGCTTTGAAAAACAGTACAAACGAACAAGTGAACAGCTGGATCAGGGGCAAAAGCGGATGGAACAAGTCATGAAGCATTCGGATCGGATGATTGAGGAGTCGCAAAAGAAAACCGAAGAACTTGGCCGCTCGCTTGTCGGCGGTGTGGAGAACGTCCTTTCGAAATATGAAACGAAGCAGGAGGATTTTGAGAGGCGGATGGCGCAGCAAAACGACGAATGGTTTTACCGGTATCAGGATAAAACGGAGCAGTACGGTCGTGCGAATGACACGTTTGCCGCTTCCGTCCAGCACTTAGAAAAAGCCTGGTACTCTACGATTGAAACGTTCAAGCGTGATTTCATCGATCAGCTCGGGCACATGTTTGAGCGGGAGCGTCAGTCACGCCATGATAACGGACGGGATCAGGAGATGCGGGAGCTCATCCGTGCACTCGATTCGGTGTATCAGAACCTTTCACGTGAATTCAAGCAAACACATCAATATTTTGGAGATGTGTATCATGTGTTGCAGCGGTTGCTCGATGCGACTGTCCAATCAGCCAATGCACGCTATGAGCGTGACGGCTACGATCAGCCACGTCGGATCACGATTCATGACTCGAATCAGCGGTGATCGCCATGCGAAAAAAGAGATGGAACAACGAAGAGGAAGGTGTCCAGGGTTACTTTTGGCCGTCGTTTACCGATATGATGGCGATGATGGTGCTCGTGATGCTGTTCATCGCAATCATTGCGTACATCCAGAGCATTTACAATGCATATGAGCAGACGGAAGTACGGCATGAACTGGCGAAGGTCGCTGACGTGAAGCAGCACATCTCGGATCTCATTGAAAAGCGTTTAGAAGAAAACGTCGGGAAGGATAAGATTATCCGGGGACCGAACAATACGATTTCCGTTGAGGGGAATATTTTATTCGATACGGGAAGTGCAGAAATCAGTGCATCCGGTAAAAAAGTGCTCGCTCAGCTGTCTGATGCTTTGGTGCAGATCATCGACGAACAAGAGCTGAGTCGCTACTTGTACATTATTCTGATAGAGGGACACACCGATTCCGTCCCTTATGACAATTGGACGCTGTCGACAGAACGCGCTGTTTCCGTTGTAAAATACATGCAAGAGGTGAACCCGAAATTCAAGGAACCGAAGTATGCGCAGTATGTTGCTGCGACGGGGTATTCCGAATATAAGCCGATTGCAGAAGGCAGTACTGATGATTCCCTCCAAAAGAACCGACGTATCTCTTTCCAGATTATTTTGGATGATGAAAAATGGCAAAGTAAGCTGAAGGGAATCATTAATGAATATTAAAGAGGCTGCCGTAAGCAGCCTCTTCTTTATTGGTTGGCATATAAGCCTTCGAATACCGCCTTAACTTTTGGTGTGACGTCTTTACTTCCATTTTGGACGTCTTCTATCATCATCGACACGAGCAATGACGGGTTTTCCGTATTCCAGGCGACGAACCAGCCATTTTCCTTCCCTTTTTCTTCTTTTGATGCTTTCAGTTCTGCTGTTCCGGTTTTACCTGCCAATTGAAGACCGTTGATCTTTGCTTCTTTTCCAGATCCGTTCGGATGTTCAATTACCTGAATTAAGGCTTGAGTAATGGTATTGGCTGTCTCTTCGCTGATGATATTTTCCTTCCACGTTTGTGACTTCACTTCGTCTGCGAAAAGGATTGGCTTCATCAGTTTGCCTTTCGTGATAAAAGGCGTGTAACTGAGCCCTAAGTGCAGAGCACTCATCTCGACTTGCCCTTGACCGTAGCTTGTATCAACGAGTTGGACTTCGTTTTGAAAATTGTCCTCGTTTGTAAGACTAGAGGGCTCAATATAATACGGAAACGGTATCTTTTCATCAAAACCAAAACCCTTGGATTCCTGTAAAAAGGCATCTGCTCCGATATCCAACATCGCCATCGCAAAATAGATGTTATCAGAGTATACGAGTGCGTCTTGAAGATTGATTTGAGTTTCTGGACTCTTCACCCTTGTCACATAATAGTTCCCCCACGAATCCTTCTTCCATTGATTGTTCGCTGGGATTGCTTTTTCTTCAGCAGGGTCAATCGCATCTGTTTTGAGCCCTATCGCCGCCGTAATTGGTTTGAAAGTAGAGCCCGGTGCATACGTTTTTGTAAAACGATTTCTTAAAGGTATCAGTGGATTATCCTGATATTTCTTTGTTGAGTTTGTGTGAACCAAATCATTCGGGTTAAATGCCGGAGTACTCACTAACGCTAATACTTCTCCTGTCATCGGGTTTAGAGCAGCTGCTGCCCCAGCCTCCTTATACATTTGGTTGTACAAAAGTGATTGTACTGAAGCATCGATCGTTAAAGTGAAATCTTTTCCATTTACCGGTTCTTTTGTAGCCAGAATAGCTTGATTCGTTTTGTCCGAATCGACAATGAGAATTTCCCCACCTAACTCACCTCGTAAATCATCTTCAAGAATGAGTTCAAGTCCCTTTTTCCCAACATAATCATGGGGAGTATATCTTTTACCCTTATACTTTTCAAGTTCTTCCGCTGTAATTTCTCCTACATATCCAATCAAGTGTGCAAATGATTCTTTAAGGGGATAAACCCTAGAATCTTTTGCTACAAACCTCGTTCCGTTCATAGGTCTTATTGCATCTATTCTAACTTCATCATCTGCAGGGATGATAGCCAAAGGGACATATGAATCTTCCTTCACCCAAGATTGATCAAGCTGAGCATTGATTTCTTCAACAGAGATATCCAGTAATTCAGATAGCTTCTTTTTCACTTCTTCACGATCTTCTTTCATCCATGCGGGTACTAATCCAACTTCTTGGACTTTGCCGTTTTCAGCGAGTTTTTCCCCATTCGTATCGAATATTTCTCCCCGAACTGGCTTCAGTACGACAGGTTTTATTGCGTATCCTTCTTTCATACCAGGAAAAATCATTTCTGGGTTCCACTTCATCGACCATCTTTCTGAGTCTTCTTGTTCTTCAAACGCTAGTGATGCTTTGTGATTGATCTCCAGTGGACCAGCCATCGTATCCATTTTTACATGAAAGTCGAATTGAGGGGTGTCTTCCTCTTCGTAGTCTTGCTCTTCTTCTGGAAGTTGATATGTAACCTTCAAATTCTCAGCTTCGATATCACTATAAATCTTCGCATAGCGTTCAACGAAATCTTTTTCCGTTATGTTCTTTTGTGATTCATCTGTTAGAAGACTGTACATTTTTTGAAAATCTTGCTGCTCCCAGGCTTTCATGTAACGCTCGAATGTCGTTTCAGGCTTCGGCTTTTCAGAACATGCAGCTAAAAGAACTATAAGTCCAATGAAAAGAATGAGTTTACGTAACATATGGGCTCTCCTTTCTCATATTTATAAAGGATTTCTAGCTTTTGGGACGAATATTGGTTACTAAGGTAGACGTTAATTACTGGAAAAAGTTTCGCTAATGATGATGTATATGAGGTGCAACTTAGATGAATGAACAACTTTGGAAATATGTGCGTGGGGTGATGTGGGATTATGAACATATCCCTGCATCCGTAACATTTGCAGAACGTGATGAATTACTTATGTATAAGACGGAAGGATCCTCCAGTATCTTATCGAACAAAGTTGCGAAGTTTGAAGCTGGGTCTAAGGAAGAAGTTGCCGCTTTGCTCGATGAAGTGCTTCAGTTTTACGGTGGAAAGTCTTTTTCATGGTGGGTCGGGCCTGATTCGGTGCCTGAGAATCTGAAAGACATACTTGTAGATCAAGGTTTGACCTATGAAGACACTTACTATGGTCTTGTTTTACCATTAGAGAAGGACCTTAAATCCAGGACCATTCCATATGAAATTCGAGTCGTGGAATCGCTGGAAGATGTGGAGCATTATGTGAATGTCAGTGGAGAAGTTTGGGACTATGATGAGTCAACGAAAGAGCATTTGGTTCAGCAGAGGTACAACTATTTAATAGATAAAAACAGGCGGGGCGGTTTCTTAATTACTTTGGATGGGGGCAAGCCAGTTGGATACGCTGGCTACCGATTCAGCTCAGATGGCGTGGCGATGTATTTGGCTGGGACCGGTGTACTGACTGAATACCGGAAGCGAGGCATTTACCATGCGCTTTTAGCGAAAAGGATGGAATTGGCAGCACAAAATGGTGCTAAGTATATCGTTACCCAGGCTCGGAATGGGACATCCGAACCGATCTTACGGAAACTAGGGTTTGAGGAAATTGGGCGTTACGACGTTTACAAAGCTTCTGGAGAAGCTTAATGTTCAGCTTGAAAGGGTATTTACTACTTAATCAGAGGAAAGGAGATTCCTTATGGAGTCTAAGCATGAAGGTATTGGTGGTTGGCTGATCCTCATTGTCTTTGGTCTTCTGTTGATCCCAGTCTTTCGACTTTATGCTCTATATCAGACGTATTGGACCGTTTACAATACACCTGGTTGGAGTTTATTGACTGAGAGCGGAAATCCGCTTTACCACTCTTGGTTTGAGCCTACCTTTTGGATGGGTGTTGGGGTAGATCTTCTGTTTATCGTACTTTCCATTGCTGGTCTGTGGCTATTGGTGACGAGGAGTTCTCATTTTCCTAGGTTTATGATTTCTTTTCTAATCGCGATGACCGTTTTTGCAGTAGCAGACGGTTTGATGACAAATTGGATATTCGGCACTCTGCCTATTACTGCTGATACATTAGAATATATTCAAAATCAATCTTATCGACATCAAGCCGGAGCGCTGTTATTGAGCATGATATGGATCCCTTATTTGATGAGGTCGAAACGGGTGAAAGCGACTTTTGTTCAGAAGTCGGATCACAATACAGTCGCAGGTAACCCTTTGACGTTTTAGTTAGACTAAGGGTTGAAATTTCCCCAATCCAAGTGCCCAATATCATTGATTCCTCTCACATCTTTTCTGAACCATTCCATATTTCCAGCAAATAATTCAGAACAAGTGAATTGAACTTTACGGGCCTGATTTCCTTGTATGAACCTCAGATAACCATAATAGACGGGAGTACTTTTTGGTCTTTCTTGAAAACTAACAACATACGGTAACAATTCAAAATAATCATGAGTTGCTAATGAATCATAGTGGCTTTTTGAAGTGACGTTCTTAATTTGTTTATATGTAAAATGATCTAACCCCCACCTGATGACTAGAGTCCCGTCCGGAAGTTTAACTTCTAATTTACAATATAATCCTATCCGATCTCTTGATACTTCAATTACTTTAAAGTTTTTGTGGTTAATAAACATGATTAGACCTCTAATCTATAGAAGCTGTTAAGATAGATATCATTTTTCTTCAAGGTATCCTTAAAATCCTTCACAAAAACTCTATAAATTAGAAAAGACTGCCTAAATGGCAGCCTTTTTTGATGAAGATTAATCGTCGTCCTCTTCGTCCTCATCATCGTCTTCGTCTTCTTCGTCATCATCTTCTTCGTCTTCATCTTCTTCGTCGTCTTCTTCGTCTTCGTCATCTTCTTCGTCGTCATCGCGATCATTGTCTCGGTCGCGTTTTCGTTCCTCACGATCACCATCGTCATCTCGATCGCGTTTTTGCTTTTCACGCTTCTCTTGTTTTTTCTCAGCTTTTTCTTGTTTCTTTTCAGCTCGTTCTTCTT
The DNA here is from genome assembly GCA_020524245.1 of Rossellomorea aquimaris. Taxonomy (GTDB): domain Bacteria; phylum Bacillota; class Bacilli; order Bacillales; family Fictibacillaceae; genus Pseudalkalibacillus. Next base: position 1,238,215 of record JAIVLN010000001.1, read on the forward strand.
GCTTTTCTTGTTTCTTCTCAGCTCTTTCTCGTTCTTTTTGAGCTTTCTTTTCAGCTTTTTGCTGGGCTTTTTCAGCTTTCTTAGCTGCTTCTTCTACATCCTCTTGATCTTCATCTTCGGACTCGTCATCCTCATTTGCTTCCTCATCAGTGGATTCAGATTCTTCATCGTCAGATTCCTCTTCTGACTCTTCCTCTTCTTCCATGTCTTCTTCTTTTTTATCGTGCTTTTCTTCTAGTTTAGCAATCTTTTTCTCCAATTTAGCGAACGCTTTTTGGATATTTTTCATAAGTGATTCTTGAGCTTGAGGGTTTTCAACAAGCGTTAATGCCATTAACAATGCGTCAATGTTGTGAGAAAGCTTGGATTGAAGTTCGTCCATGTCAGAATCTTCTTCCTCTTCTTCAGTGGACTCTTCATCTTCTTCTGTTGCTTCTTCAGATTCTTTTTCACCTTCAGTGGACTCGTCGTCACCTTCAGAAGCTTCCTCTTGTTCAGAACTTTCCTCAGAATCTTCTGTTCCTTCTTCAGTATCTTCAGAAGACTCATCGTTACTTTCTGATTTTTCAAGAGCTGCTTCTTGTGCTTTGATCGCTTCTTCAAGCGTCTTTTCAGCTAGCTCAGTTTCACCAGCAGCAAAAAGAGCGTTGGCTTCAGCAATTCTCTTAGATGCAATTTCAGCTAAAATCTTTGCTTCCTCGAAGTCGTCAGAAGCTACTGCAAGACGTACATTTTCAATCAACGTTTTTACAAAATAGAAAAAGTCACCTGGTAATAGGGACGGTTCTTCTGCTTCTTCTTCAGATTCTTCTTCCTCTGTAGCTTCTTCTTTTTCTTCAGATTCTTCTTCAGTAGAATCCTCTGATTCCTCTTCTGTAGAAGACTCGTCCGTGCTATCTTCGGTTGAAGTCTCTGTCCCTTCTTCCTTTGACGTTTCTTCCGTGTTGGATGTTTCGTCACTCATCTCCACTTTTGGAGTAGACTCATCCGTGTTTGCAAGTGCAGCTGGAGATGCTCCGAATAAGAGTAAAGATGCTGCGCTTAGTACTGCAATCCATTTCTTCATCATTTGCTTCATTCCTTTCGAGTTTTTTCATAAAAAAAGCAGACTACGAGAGTTGCAGAATCTTGCAATCCTTGTAATATGCCCTATCGACCTATGAATAGCTGTAATCTTACTTATGTATGACTGATCGGTCCTAGGCAACTGGCTGACATAGGTGGGGTTCACCTTTAGTCCCTTTAGCTTTGCGTCACTACCTTTCGATAGCTTTGCCTTTATCTGCTTTCGATGGTTTTAGTATACAACAATTCGACATAATCTTCGAAGTAATATTTACCTGTTTTTTCAGAAAATTACTAGTGCCTTCCGCTCAGAAAACCAATCCGAGTACTCAGAAAGACCTCTTTTTAGGTATATAGACTTAGTCGAAATGTTAGGTAGTACCAGGCACCGATTGAGAGGCCTTGGTACCATTGGCTTCCTGATCGGTGCCTGGTACGGTCTTCGGTACCGTCTTCTTGACAAAAAAAGAGAGCTGCTCGGGGCAGCTCAAAATGTGAGGGTGAGGGAGGTAGGTCGTGTGCCTACTATAAAACTTAAATAAAAAATATGATCAAGAACCTTCTTCAGACGATTCTCCGTCTTCAGTATTGGTTTCTTGTTCTTCATTTGCTGGTTCTTCGTTAGCTGGTTCTTCTTCCGTTCCATTACAAGCTGTAATTAACATAATTGCGAGTAGTGCAGATCCTAGTTTAGCGAGAAAACTTTTCTTCACGTTCAATCCACTCCTTATATCGCAAAAGTTTTGAACCGGCTTGTTTTCCGGTTAACTACACTATAGTAAATTTTTTGCGATATTTGTTAGAATTTACTGAATGAATACACAAGTCTAACGATGTTTACATCTCGCTAACATTGGCTTAATAATTACTTGCGAAGGATTGCTCTCACTGGGCTCGCGTCGGATTCGGCTAATGGAAGTGGCAGTGCAATCAGCTCGTAAATGCCCTCTTCTACATCTTCCAGCATGACGCTTTCAAGGATATGAATGTCGTGATCCAGCAAGCTGTGATGTGCTGGTAAGTTTTTGGAGTCTACTTGATCGACGGATGGAACGTCCACGCCAATCAATCGAATTCCGTTTTCTTTTAAAAATGGAGCAAGTTCAGGTGATAAGTATGTAATCGACTCTGGAAACTTCGTTCGGTCTTTCCATGAGCCTGTTTTGATTAACACCCGCTCCACCTCACTCAAATCATAGCCTTGTAAGTCTTCCGGCTTGATGGATTCGCGCCCTTCCAGATGGACGACGAGTGCGTCACCTACATAAAGGTCGGGCTCCAAGTCAAGCATCTTTTTCCCATCATCATCAAAATGGAACGGTGCATCCACATGCGTTCCTGTATGCGTGCTGAATGTGACACTCCCGACATTCACGGAACCTGTTTCTGCTTTCGTCCAATTGAGTTTGAATGAGAAAGGCGTATCACCTGGCCACGTAGGTACGCCCTCTTTTAACGGTTGAGAAATATCCCAAATCTTCATCTCCAAACTCCCCCTCTTTCGGCGTTTTTAGTCTTCTTTTTTACCAAGAGCAAACATGATTTCCGTTTCGCATGCAACTTCTCCGTCGACAGTCGCCGTCGCTTTTCCTTTACCCATCGAACCACGTACGCGAGTCAGTTCAACTTCGAGGCGAAGCTGGTCTCCTGGACGGACTTGACGCTTGAAGCGGCAATTGTCGATTCCTGCAAAAAAGGCGAGGCGTCCGCGGTTTTCTTCTTTTTTCAATAACGCAACAGCACCCACTTGCGCGAGCGCTTCAACGATCAGGACACCTGGCATGACCGGGTATTCAGGGAAATGTCCGTTGAAGAATTCTTCGTTCGCTGATACGTTCTTCACGCCGATTGCGTGCTTCCCTTCTTCTACTTCTAAAATCTTATCTACGAGTAAAAATGGATAGCGGTGCGGGATGATTTCTTTGATTTCGTCAATGTTCAACATATGTATCCTCCTATGGTTAACACTCTTTTTCCTTATGATAGCATAAATCGTTTTGGAAAAAGAAATCCGTGAAGGTGGATTACGTAGGGATTAAGATCTCTACAGTCAGGTTGTTGCCGGTGATGGATATGGCTGGGTCATTTTCGACGAACTTCTGGTATTCGATGTTCTGTGGGTATGAGAATTGGGCCAGGACTGGATAAGGGTTTACGGGGATTTTCCGATCAAATTGCGTGTAGGTAAGGTAACTGCTCCACTCATAGTTGGAGGGTTGTGTGACGAGGTCGGCTTTGACCGGGTTCAAGTGGATGTATTTGCTGACATCGAGCTGGTAGGCAGGCGAACTGATCAGATTTGAAAAATATCGCCCCTGGAACAGGTGACCGACGTAGTCATATTTACGGTTGAAGTAAGTGGCGTAGCGGTAATTCAGCTTTTGCATGATTTGTTGGATGTGAGTGTCATGGGATTTCAGTTGTAGATGGATGTGGTTCGTCATGAGGCAATATGCGTATAAGTCGAAGGGGTATTGTGTACGGGTTTCTGTGAGATATTTCAAGTAAATGTAGCGGTCTTGCGAGTCATAGAAAAGCGGGGTTTTTCGGTTTCCGCGGGTGGTGATGTGATACTCGGCACCGGGATACCAAATTCGAGGTTGGCGAGGCAAATGCATCACTCCTAATTCAATATAGTGGTTAGGTTTTGGGTTTGGCTCGGGGATGTGTGACGAGGACTGTTGAACGAATTCGAACGAAGTCGAAAGAAGGGTTAACCTAATTATACCTTTGTTTCCATATAAATGGAAACTCTGAATTTCGACACGGTACCAGGTACTGTTTTGGAGCCTATGGTAGACGCGGGTTCGGAGATGGTGCCAGGCACCGAATAGGAAGTCAAAGGTACCAAATTGATTGATTCACAGTAAGATTTACAACAATAAAGCTTAAAGAATCTCATATTTATTCATCGCTATTTAGTTCTGCAATTAAATTAAAGTATTCATTATAATAACCTTCTTCAAACACTAACAGAGACTCTACTTTATTATTTGGAATATATAGGCTTAAGCCATATTTGAATGAAATAATAGTGTCTTCATCTTCAAATAGGTTATTATCAAGGTTTTCTAAAACTTTTTTAGCTGTTTTATAATTCATATTTAAAAAGTTTATGCCATTTAAAGTAGGGTGTGCGTTTTGCAGAAATTCATATGCATTACTGGTTTCACCATCTTCATTATAATATACAAGTATCCCAGATTTAACGTAATGTTCTGCTGGTTCTTCCCCTTTAACAAATGTAATAGGTTCTTCATTTATTGCCTTTTGAACATCCTTTTTATTCATATTTAATTTTAATAATCCTACAGATAAATATGGGGAAATCTCCATTTAATACACTCCTTAAGTAGTCAAACAATTAGATACGATTATCTTTGCTGAACAAAGAGATATAATATGATATGGCAGGCTAATATACTAGATTGGATTGTTATGTACTAGTTTTCTATTTTAGTTGAATTTTATGGTTTTCAACGTACTTATTTTATATCGCTAGTACACCTATCATGGCTATACTCCACATAATTAGTGTAAAAGATAAAGTTAACCAAAACGTATGAATAGCAGTATCTTCATCTTTTTTTACCTTTTTTAAGATGGAAACAAAATTCAAACAAAAAATGATGCATAGAAAAGGTACTAAAAACACCCCTATATTCATAGTAATTGCAGCCATATTAAATTATCCCCCTTAGTCTCTTAAACTTCATTTTTGTTCACATTTTTTAGTTCTATTGTGTATTGAACATTTGTGCCGTTCATTGAACAATGGAAACATTTTTGTATAAGAACTTTCGTTCAGGTCATTCTTTATGAAATATCCTCTATGTACGGTAACTGTTGTTGTTCTATGTAATCAAGCCACTCTTGTTCGAGTTGTTTCAGTGTTTTTTTATAAACTTCTTGAATTAGAAGATGAACTTCTTCTTGGTTATAAATTTTTAAGAAGTTTTCATAACCATAATTTTCAATTAAGAAGGAGGTGAATGAAACCGCCTCGACGATTTCCATAGGAAAAAGATCTCCATCAAAATTAATTTCAGCAAATACGTTAGTGCCAAATAAATCTGTTAATGGATAATATTCAACTTCACTCGATTTGAGATATCCTAACATAGTTTGGTGCCAAGTAAAATCCTCCCAATACAAATTCCCTTCATCATTTTCATATAGATAATATGCTAATCCAGTAGTAAAGAAATCTCCACCATCTTTGTAGTAATAATTTTTTACTAATGCTGAAACTAATTCGAGAATAAGATATTCACCAAAGTCATCAATATCATGATCCCTATCTATCCTTATTGTCATTCCAGTTACATATGTTTGGTCGCCTGGCTTATCAGTAAATGTGATCACCACTTCACTATATGTATCCAATTCAGCTATTCCATCTTTAATTTTTTGGTACCCATTCTTAACTGCACTCTCAAAAGTATTAATGTATTCTTGATCATGACCTGCATTATTTATGAGTACGATATTCACCATACCGTCATCTGTTTTGAAATCGTACGTTTCAGGTACGGACTCTTTTGATGTTGTTTCAAGTTCACCCACCTGACATCCCATTATAAAAATGAATAAGAAAGCTAATCTTAAAGTTTTCCTCCCCATAAAATCCCCCTAAAATTTACAATTACCTACTCTTTATTTGTATCTTTAGTTCTAAAAGACCCTGATTGTTGAGTAAGTGAGTATGTATTCCTCCATTAGATTATTGCATTCTTAAATAATGAAGTAAGGTTTTCACCTAATTGAACTTTAGTAAAATCATCGTGATATATACGGTAAACTCTAGGTTCGTCTGAGTTAATTTTAATAAATATAGGGTCTCCGCTACCGTGGGAACAACTAGCAGCAAAAATATATCCACCTTTTAATACTGACGCTCCTGGTTCGCATTTGGTGCTTTCCTCAATAATATCGTCAACATTTCCCCACATCATATAAGAAACTCCGTCATATCCCTCATCGGGTTCATATTCTTGAACACCAACCTCCGCATCAATTAAAGGAACATTTGAATAAAGCTGGATATACCATTCTGGTAATTTTATCTTTAATTCTCTTTCTAGTTTTACAATGTCATTATGGCTTGCCGTTTTACCGGAAAAACCTGGATATTTCAACTTGATTCTCTCTACTAAATGCTGGGCCTCGGAATAAATTTTAATATTTTTCAAGATCAGTCCCCCAAAGTAATCATAAATTTATCTGATAAATACACATTCTTTGTATACTAATGGTTCTCTATTTCAACAAACAAATGCGAATTCCATTGTTCAGCAATCGCTCCCTAGTGATGAAGATCCTCTTCGTATTTTCCCCTTTTATAAGTCCTTTACTAATGGTTATTTTCACGGGTTTCAGCGTTTTCACCGATTCAAAAGGTTTCTTTGAGTGGGTGACTTCACGGGTTTCGGTGATTTCACCCATCCAGACGCCCTCTTTGAGTGGGTGACTTCACGGGTTTCGGTGATTTCACCCTATCAGAACCTTTTATTAAGGAGTATTATCTTATATTCTTTCTGAAAAATACTCGTTTGTTGAATAACAATTTCTTATCTAAATTTTAACATATTTTTCTAGCGTCCTTCGAAATCTGATACAAAATCACAAGACAAATAACTTCTAGATTCACATTCATCCAATAATTATTTCAGCCCTTATAAGACAATATGTGAAACAGTCTTTAATTTAGCAAAAAATCTTAGGAATAAGTTGTATAACAATAAAAAACGCACTGTGAATTTCGTGGTGAAATCCAGTGCGTTTGTCTTTGATATTTATTCGGTTGTAACTCTGAAGTAAATCCTGTACACAGATATCATATACTTTTCTATTGATCTTTCTTCACAAGATCGACGATGTGCTGCCATGTTTCTTTACTGAAGACATCTCTCCAGTCTCCATCACCGATGACACCGTATCCTATAGCGAGTCCCGCTCCAAGGCACAGTGCAAACAACAGAAGGACGATAATCAAGCGAAGCCAGATTGGGATGATCCGCTCTTTAAGCTTCGGCATCTCGTCTCTCTTCATTTCTTCTCTTTTAGAAGCGTCTTTTGGAGACTTTCCAGAGCCCTGCTTCTTTTTATTAGCTTTATATTCTTCACGCGATGTCGAATGTTCGTTGTTGTTGGATTCTGAATGATTTTGAACCATATTAACTCCTTATACCTCTTACTTATCGAATCGAATTCACAAGCCCCATCATCTGATCGGCCATCGTCACGGCTCTAGCATTCATCTGATAGGAACGTTGTGTCGTTAAGAGTTGTGTCATTTCGTGTGATACATCGACATTCGATTGCTCCAATGCCCCTTGTTGGACGATTCCATCTCTACCTTCAACTAAAGCGAGTGCTTGTCCCAACTCGGTATCACGTTCTACACGATAGCGGTTGTCACCTGTAGATTCTAACAGCTGCGGTCGGATGATTTCTACTAAAGAGAGCTGACCTGCGTTCACAGTCGTACCATCACCCATCGTCGCTTGAACCGCTCCATCCGATCCTATGTTAATAGACTCGAATCCTGCCGGCACTGTTATTGGACGACCATTTTCGCCTACCAATCGGTCTCCGTTACCAGCTGTCAATTGCAGTTGGTTCGGGTTTCCTTGAACAGGTGTCATATAAAAAGACCCTTCTCTAGTATATTCAATGATTTCGTCGCCATTTTCAAGAGTTTTTCGCACTTGGAACATCAAATTCGGATCCAACAAGGCAATATCGAGAGAGCGACCCGTCTGAACAACAGACCCTTGCTCCATACGCAACACGGTCCCTGCAATTCTTGCCCCATTGCCTAATCGGATGTTATCTGGCGTCAATCGTCCTACTTCGCGGTTCGGATTCGTCTGACTGTTCATCTCCTGAGTGAGAAGATCAGAGAATTGCACATCGCGACGTTTGAACCCATATGTATTACTGTTCGAAAGGTTGTTTGAAATCGTGTCCAGTTGTCGCTGCAGCTGCCCCATTGATACAGATGCGGTGATCATCGATCGGTTCATCTTTCTACCCCCTGGTACTCGCTAGTTTTACCCTAATCGTCCGATTTCGTTCGAAGATTTTTCCATCGTCCGGTCATAAGCTTGTAAAACTTTCTGGTTCGCTTCAAAAGTACGATAAGCGTTCAGCATTTCTACCATCGTCTGTTCGACATCAACGTTGGAGCGTTCTACGAAACCTTGCTTAAGCTGATAGGAAATTTCCGGGTTTCCGTTTGCAGCGATAAGTGCTTCTTCATTTTCCAGGCGAAAAAGTCCGTTGCCTTCTTTTTCTAGTAGATTCGGATTTTCAACAAGCGCGACGTTCACTTGTGCGTTCGCTTGAGGAATGAATCCGTTCGTATCCATTGTAAAATCTGTACTGTCGACCTGGATCGGATTTCCGTTCGTATCGAGCACGAAGTCACCGTTTGAGGTTACGAGATTGGCGTTCGCATCTAATGAAAAATTGCCGTTCCGGGTCATGCGAAGCTCGCCCGCTTCATTTCGTACGGTAAAAAAGAGTGATCCTTGCGTACCGGTTTCCTCGTCCGTCGGCACGGCTCCCTGGAGGAGGGCAACATCCAGGCGGTTGCCTGTTTCTTGTATGTCTCCCTGGCGGAATTTCGGCATCATCTCCTGCATATAGACGGCAGTCGCCAACGTCCCGACCTGTTTTTTCGTCGGAACAGAATTTCCGGCTATGTTCGTGTCTCCGAGTCGGGTTAATAGCATTTGCGGAAACGCACGTAGAGAAGCCTGATCGGCTTTATATCCAGGCGTATTGGCATTTGCTAGATTGTTCGTTAACATGTCCTGACGTCTTTGCTGGCTGATCATTCCGGAAGCGGCTGTGTAAAATCCACGAAACATGCTGCTCTCCTCCTAAAGTTTTTACATAATCTATTGATTTAAAAATGGTTGATAGATTCAGGGCGGATCAGGATAATTTTTGCTTAGGGAGCTTGTCTATGTGCTCGAGCATCAATCCTGTTCCTCTTGCGACACAAGTCATCGGGTCGTCGGCTACGTGCACAGGTACCTTCAGCTCTTCAGAGAACAATCGATCGATTCCATGCAAAAGTGCCCCACCACCAGTGAGGATAATGCCACGATCGATAATGTCTGCTGAAAGTTCCGGCGGTGTTTTTTCAAGAACACTTTTCGCTGTCATGACAACAGAGTGGATGGATTCCCGTAATGCTTCTTCAATCTCAGAAGACCGGATTGTGATATTGCGTGGCAATCCGCTGATCAAGTCACGACCACGGATGTCCATTTCTTCGTCCCGAGATCCTGGAAAGACCGTTGCAACTTGGTGTTTAATGTTTTCTGCAGTCCGATCACCGATCAACAGCTTATATTTCTGTTTGATGGACTGAAGGATGTCTTGATCGAACTTGTCCCCCGCGACCTTAATCGAAGAGGCGGTGACGATATCGCCCATGGATAGTACGGCAACATCAGTTGTTCCACCGCCAATGTCAACGACCATGTTACCGTACGGCTGGAAGATATCCATTCCAGCACCGATAGCAGCAACTTTCGGTTCCTCTTCAAGATGGACATAGCGTGCGCCACTTTTATGAGCAGCTTCACGAATGGCTTTTTGCTCAACTGTCGTGATGTTCGTCGGGGTACAGATCAAGATTCTCGGTTTGCCTACCAGCCCCCTCACGTTGATCTTATCGAGGAAATATTTGAGCATTGCTTCGGTCATTTCAAAGTCAGCGATAACGCCGTCTTTCAAAGGTCGTGTGGCAACGATATTTCCAGGAGTCCGGCCAACCATTCTCCGTGCTTCTTCTCCAACTTCGATGACCCGATCCGTGTTCTTGTCGATGGCAACGACGGATGGTTCATCGAGGACGATTCCACGTCCTTTCACATAAATGAGTACGTTCGCCGTACCCAAATCAATTCCGACATCCCTTGAAAACATCCGGTAAATCCCCCTATTTTTACACTAGTTCTATAGTTAGTATGTTTTGTTAAATTTATGTAGTTCATCCATTGTCCAGTTTACCATAGAATGTGTTGAATAGGGACAGAATTTGTCAAAAAATAGTGCATAATCACTACCCAGAAATCAGTTAACCACCTTTTCTGTTGATTTCTTGTATTTTTCCCGAGTCGCTTCCCCACCACGAAGATGTCGTACCGATTTGTGGTACTCCAGGATCTCTTTGACACTGTTGGCCAGCTCCGGGTTGATTTCAGGTAATCGTTCCGTCAAATCCTTGTGGACAGTACTTTTAGAAACACCGAATTCTTTCGCGATCATACGAACGGTTTTTCTTGTCTCCACGATATACCTGCCTATCTTGATGGTTCGTTCTTTGATGTAATCGTGCACACCACTCGCCTCCCTAAATTGGATGTAAGAGGTGCGATATGAGACTTCAATATCTAGGCTGCGAAATGTTTAATTGTCATCTTCCCCCTAAGAATGAAATGACCTGCTAAGCTCGCACGCAGCTTTACTTAGACTTCTCATCGCGTTCCCCTAATGTTCGTTTTGTTTCATTTTATTATTCGGAATGAGGTTATATACCTAAAAGTCAAGTGGGACAAGGGAATTTGTTTTGGTTGTATCAGAGGCGGAGGTGAAGGGGGTGCCAGGCACCGATCCGTAAGTCTTGCGCGGCGTGGGATTGGGATCGGTGCCTGGCACTGTTTGGGAAGCCGCACCAGATGTGGATTTTGTGATGGTACCTGGTACCGCGAATTTTTTTGACGTGAAATTGAGATTTAATTCGAGAGAATCTTCATCGTCTCTATTCAGAAACAGCCTTCATAAGGATTTTATTCAATAAGGACAGGATTTTTCATAAAAAATCCGACATTATAGATTGGGTATCGGGGTGACTTGTGGAACTTTTGCTTTGACTTGGGGAACTTTTGCTCTGCCTTGGGGAACTTTCCTCTCGACTTGTGGAACTTTTGCTCTGCCTTGTGGAACTTTCCCCTCAACTTGTGGAAGTCGGTACCTTCTTACTACTGAAAAGATTCCCCTTTACTCATAAGGAAAGGATTTTCACATGAAAATCCTACATTTTACAATAAGAGCTTGTGAACGTTCAAGCTGACTAAGTTACCTCCAAAAAATCACCTCCAATGACAGGGTAAAACATCGATGGTGATTTACTTTGGAAATCCTTCTTTATTCGACAGTATTAGTGCTTTTCTTGCCTTGATTACGGGAATTCTATGGTGTACGCTAAAAGTGTGTGAATTTTCAAAATAAAAGTGATGGGAAGGGGACATTGAATGTTTAAGACATATGAAACCGAATCATTCTTTGATGAAATGCTCCAGGAAAAAGGAAGGCCGCGCAGTCATTACCAGACGCTTTACGATCGTTTGTCGGACCTTCCCGAAGATGAATTGAAAATTCGTCATGAAGCGGCTCAGCAGAACTTCCTCAGACAGGGCATCACGTTCACTGTCTACAATGACAATCAAGGCACCGAGCGGACGATTCCATTCGATTTCGTCCCGAACATCATCCCGAAGGATGAATGGAAAAATCTCGAGAAAGGCTTGATTCAGAGAGTCAAAGCTTTAAATCTCTTTTTAGATGATGTATACAACGGCCAGCAAATCTTGAAGGACGGGCTCATCCCTCGTGAACTGGTCGTCACATGTAACCACTTTTACCCTCAAGTAACGAAAATAAAAGTTCCAAGAAGAAATCACATTTTCATGGCAGGGATCGACCTCGTCAAGGACGACAACGGTGAATTCCGCGTTCTTGAAGATAACTTGCGGAATCCATCTGGACTTTCGTACGTGTTCCAGAACCGCTACGTCATGCGGCACATTTTCCCTGACTTTTTCCAAGACTATGACGTTCAATCTCTAGAAGACCAGTTCACTCACATCCATGACGCCCTATCATCCGTTGCACCGAACGGGGTGAGCAACCCTAACATTGTACTCCTCACACCAGGAATTTATAACTCTGCTTATTTCGATCATAGTTTCATAGCGCAGCAGCTCGGCATTGAGCTCGTCGAAGGCCGGGATCTTCTCGTGCGCGATCGTGTTGTGTACATGAAAACGACCCGTGGTTTGAAACGCGTCGACGTCGTCTACCGCCGTATTGATGACGATTTCCTCGATCCGCTTGAGTTCCGTCCGGATTCCATGCTCGGTGTCGCCGGCTTGATTGATGCATACCGCGCTGGGAACGTGACGATCTGCAACGGAATCGGAAACGGCGTAGCCGACGACAAAGCGATCTATCATTATGTACCGACAATGATTCGCTACTACCTCGGTGAAGAACCGATTATCAAGAATGTAGAGACTTACTTTTTACGAGATGAAGAACAACGGAAATATGTGCTCGAGAACCTTGACCAGCTTGTCGTCAAACAGACGGACGGTTCCGGCGGGTATAACCTGCTGATCGGACCGCATGCGTCAGAAGAAGAGCGCGAAGCGTATCGCCGTCAAATCGAGAAAAACCCAGGAAACTACATCGCGCAGCCGATGATCAAGCTTTCTCGACTGCCAGTTTTCCGAGGGGAAAAATTCTCGGGCTGTCACATCGACATCCGTGCGTTCATTTTCAATGGCGAGCAGCCGCACGTTTTCCCAGGCGGTTTGACACGTGTGGCGTTGAAGGAAGGTTCGATGGTCGTCAACTCATCTCAAGGTGGCGGCGGAAAAGATACATGGGTGATGACCGAATAACGAGGAGGGACAAGCATATATGCTTAGTAGAGTATCGAATTCATTGTATTGGATGTCACGAAATATTGAGCGCGCAGAAAATACAGCCCGCTTGATCTCGGTGCGTCTGATCGGAAGTATCGAACATAAGGAAAATCATTGGGATGAGCTCATTTCGATTATCGGAGCGAACGAAGATTTTGAGGAGCGCTATGACCGTTATGATGCGAAGTCGGTCATGGACTTCATGTCTTTTTCAAGTGATAACCCGAACTCGATTTTGAACTGTGTAAAATTAGCTCGTGAGGATGCGCGCGCGATCCGCGAAATCATCCCGCAGGAGCTTTGGGAAATGATCAACGCCTTCTATTGGGAGGTTAAACAATACAAGTATGAAAACTGGTCGGTGGAGACGATCGATGATTTCTATCAGATGATCATCCGGCAGTCGGCACTGTTCCAGGGGATGGTCGAGGCGACACTTTCGTTTGATGAGGCTTACCTTTTTATCAAAATGGCGAAGTTCATCGAGCGCGCAGAAAAGACGTCTCGTATCTTGAACATCTTCTATTACCGTTCTGAAAATGTGGAGCATAACGATCCGTCGTTGTACCGTCACTGGTTCGCGGTGCTGCAATCGGTGAGTGGTCATGAAGCTTACTTGAAAAAGCATCATCCGTTCATTACCGGTGAGCGTGTCATCGAGTTCCTTCTGTTCGACGATGCATTCCCGCGCTCGATCAAGTATTGCGTCGAGCAAGTGTACCAGGTTTTCCAAGAGCTCGAGAATGGTAAAATCGAGCATTACTCAGAGGACTTGCATGAGCTGATCGCGAAAATGAGGCACAACTTCAAGTCGCGTTCAGTGGTTGACGTCATCACAGAGGATATTCATGAATTTTTACAAGAGTTCCAGTCCAACTGCTTCCAGCTTGGGCGCTTGATCAATAAAACCTACTACTTAGGAGAAGTCGGTGTATGAAATATCGGGTCACCCAGCATACGCACTACACATATGAGCAACCAGTGAGCCAGAGCATCAATCAGTTCCGGTTGAAGCCGATTGATGACTTGAAGCAGGAATGCATCTCTTTCAAAAAGGAAATCACACCTGATGTCCCCTCTTACGTCCATTATGACTATTGGGGCAATCATGTGGAGACATTCTATGCTTGGGAAGACCATGATGAGCTTCTCCTCGTGACGACGTCTGAAGTGATGATCGATCCGTACGCGTTCAAGGAAGCGTATACGTTCAGTTCACAGATGAATGATGCCCTGTTTTCGCAAGGGTTCCGACAGCAATACGCGGAATTTCTCATGTCGACGAACTATACGACTCTCCCAGCAGAGATTTGTGAAGAAGTGACCGCTCCTTTATGGAGGGATGCAGTGAATCCGTTCGAATATGTAAAAATGGTGAATAAGTACATTTACGATACTTTCACGTATGAGCCTGGGCGGACGACGGTGAATACGACGGCAGCCGAGGCACTGGAGGAGAAAGTTGGAGTCTGTCAGGACTATACGCATCTCATGTTGGCGTTGTGCCGATATCGTGGCATTCCGGCTCGTTATGTAAGCGGGTATTTGTATATCGGTGAAAATTCAGCCATGCGCGGGGATGCCGCAACTCACGCTTGGGTCGAGGTAAAGCTTCCGACAGCGGGCTGGGTCGGGTTCGATCCGACGAACAATGTGCTGGCAAAAGATCAGCATATCCGTGTCGCCGTCGGGCGGGATTACTCGGATATCGTGCCGCTGAAAGGCGTTTACCACGGCGGCATCCAGAAGCTCGAAGTGAAAGTGAGCGTTCATGCGATGGAGGAAAATGTATTGGTTGAGTAATGTCATGTAAAAAGCGTAAGGGTTCGGTTCACACCCTCACGCTTTTTTCGTGTCCTCTTTGTAAATATTCCAGTATTTCAAGGTCGATGTAGCCTCGTTTTTGTTCACGTTCTTCGAAGTTCTCCTGATGGATATAGACACGAAGGGCGTCGAACACCGCATCCTCATCATGCTCGTCGCTTCGTTCGAGGTAACCGAGCCGCTCCAGCTCGAACGTGAGATTTCTGTAGACGTCCCCTTCGATTTTCGCAATCTTGTCTTCTTTTGAACGTGAAAAGTAGAGCTGATGAAGCTCATGTAGGCGAATCAATTCTCGGATCGGTTCAGGGTGGTCATCCACTCGGAGGTCGATGGCACGGTCGTTGTAGCCGCCGTAACCTCCTTTTTCTTTTACGACTAAAAGAGCTGCCGATTGTTTTCCACGGCTGTCGCCACCTGCATGTTGACCAGCGTTGAGTGCTTTGAGCAGCCGCTCCGCTAAGGTTCCTTGCGTTGCTTCAAACGTCTTCCCCATTTGGTCGACCGTTTGCTGGTTTACGAGAATGTTTCCTTGCGCCGCGTAGTTCGCGCCTGTTCTTCCGCCTGCCCAATCGTAGCACTTCGAGCCTGTGAAGGTCGCTGCATTTCCTTTTGCATCCACAATTCCGACTTGGCGAAGCTCCCGGTCTTCATCCTTATCCGTTAAGAGCTGGATTGTCTCTTCAGCTGACTTTCCGGATGCCATATGTTCAAGGCCTTTAGGTCCGTAAGAAGTGTTTGCAAACGACTGGGTCGCAACCGCTCCAACACCAGCCTTCGCCCAAGGCACAACAGAACCGACACCAATGAACTTCGACTGAACGGCAATTCCGAGTTCCTCTGTTTCCGGATCATAG
The DNA here is from genome assembly GCA_020524245.1 of Rossellomorea aquimaris. Classification (GTDB taxonomy): domain Bacteria; phylum Bacillota; class Bacilli; order Bacillales; family Fictibacillaceae; genus Pseudalkalibacillus. Next base: position 1,253,687 of record JAIVLN010000001.1, read on the forward strand.
CCAACGATCGAAAAGGTCGCCACTAAATCTTTTGGAATTTTACCTGTATACATCACGACAACTCTCCCTCCTTTTCATTACCCACTAATTCTCGACACCACCCCAATACCCCTTTTTTCAGCGCGCCACACATTTCAAAGATCTTTCATCAGTACCATCGACTTCTGTACCAGGCACCAAATGAGAAGCCTTGGTATTCCTGGAATCGTAAACAGTGCCAGGCACCGAATGAAACCCCTTGATACTAGCGGGTTCATTTTCGGTACCTGGCACTGGGTGTCGGCACTGGGTGTCGTTATTCTTTTATTCGTATACTTTGGTCATCCATTCGACGATGCCGAGTCCGTTTTCGATGCGGAGCTGTTCGACGTTGTGGTGGCCGATGATGTCTCCTTCTTTGATGGCGATGACTTCGTCTAACACCATTTCAAGTTCTCGGATTTCGTGTGTGGTGATTAGTACGAGTTGCTTTTCCAAATCGATGAATGAGATCAGTCCTTTTACAATCGAGTCTCGGACCATCGGATCGAGCCCGGATAACGGTTCATCCATCAGAATCACTGGTACTTCACGAGCCAGAGTCAAAACGATTTTCAGTCGTCCACGGTTTCCTTTGGACAAATGCTTCAGCTTCGCATTGCGGTCGAGCTTCATGAATGCTCGGACCTCTTCCGCTTTTTCCCTATTGAAGTCTTCAAACTGTGAAGCGAAGAAATCAATCGTTTGCCCTACATTGTAGAAACCATAATATTCATCGAGTTCCGACAAATAAGATACATGGCTCGCGATACGTCTCGTCGCTACTTCTCCATTCACCGTTACGGATCCTTTGGAAGGCTGTGTTAGCCCTGCGATCAATTTCAACGTCGTCGATTTTCCGCTTCCATTTTCACCGACCAGTCCGATGATTTTCCCTTTTTCCAGTTCAAGATTCACATCTCGTAAAGCGACTTTAGACAAATATTTTTTCGTTACGTTGTTCAGTTGAATCATTATGCCTGGTCTCCTTTCTGATTATGGAGAAAATGTTGCAGTCCCGCTTCAATCTCCTCATCCGTGTATCCCATCTCATGCATTCCTTTTACAAACTGGGAAATCTCATCTTGCTTGAGCCTTTCTCTCATCGTGTTCAGGATTTCTTGGTTCTCCGTTACAAACGTTCCTTGACCTCGCTTCGATTCCACGATTTCCATCCCCTCCAGCTCTCGATAGGTTCGTTGGACTGTATTTGGATTCACGTTGACCTGAAGCGCCAGATCCCGAACGGAAGGAAGTTTGTCTCCAGGCTTCAATTCTCCTCGTAAAATTTTCCGATTGATTCGATCCGCTAGTTGACTGTAGATCGGTTGGGTTGATTGAAAAATGTCTGTCATCTGTTACACCTCAACTTTTCGGTCCAGCATCCAAGCAGCAATGGAGAACAAGATCAGAGCAATCGCAATACCGAATACATACTCACCCACATATGCGCTCATGTTACTCATTTCGCTTGTAAATTCGCCGCCCTCTGGACCGATGTCAGCTTTGAATTGGGGAAACTTAATAAATTCAGAAACATTGATTTCTCCCCACATCGTCAGCTTTTGGTAGAGCCACGATTCTGTAAACCAACCATAAAGACTGGACGTAACGATGGCAACGATGATAATGAGCACCGAACTCAAGAATGGGGCAATGTAACGTGTGAATATAAGGTAAATCATCCAATAAAACATGAACCAGATCGCTAAATCGAGTGCGAACACAAAGAAATGCAATCCTATAATCCAAGCGTTGTCGTAAATGACTGACCACGGAATTCCATTTGAGAAGTCTTCAGATAGATTGGCTGCAGTGAAGAACACACTCAGTGTGAAGATCGTAGTCACTGCCATGGAAATCAATCCGGCTACGATTTTTGCCAATAGCAATGCGTAAGCTGGCAGTGGATTGTGAAGCCACAGGTGCAGTTTTTTTCGTTCAGATTGGAGACTCCACAATAAATAGTAAGTCAGGTAAGCGATCTGAGCTCCTGTTGCACCTACTGAAACGACCGCCAGAACCTCCCATGTGTAACCTGCACGATATCCAAAGAATGTAGCAATAGCCGCGACAACAACAAATGCAATGATAGGGACCAGAAATGCCGTAAACCCTAGACGCAATTCTTTCTTCGTCAAACTTAACCAAGCATTCATTTTTAATTTATACCTCCTAATGTACCGAAGTATTAGTGTTCTAGTTAAATAGTACACTGGTACAAACAAAGAAGTCAATGGGCATTTAACCAATTTATGGAGGTACGGTTGAAGGTCAGTGCCAGGTACAGATTTCAAACCCTTGGTATGACTGCATTCAAGAATAGTGCCAGGCACCGAATTAAACCCCTTGATACTAGCAGGTTCATTTTCGGTACCTGGCACTGCAAGACAAAAAGAAAAGCCCTGGACTTTGTCCAGAGCTTTTGATCGTTGGTTAGTTTTGACGCGGTTTTGGTTTTATGCGTCTGATTGGTCTTCATCCTCAGTTGAGTTTTCCTGTGGTGTAGCGTCGTCGGTTTGGGTTTCGTTCGCATTTTCGTCAGCCGGGTCCACATCTGCGTTTTCCTCAGCTTCCGTGTTTGTTTTGTTGACGTCCTGTTTTTGATCAGGAATGTCAGTGACGGATTTGTTGAAGTATGCATCCGGATTAACGGCAACGCCATCCTTACGTACTTCAAAGTGTACGTGCACTTTCGCTTCTTTATCAAGAAGGTTCATTCCCGCTGTTCCTAGAACAGTTCCTTGTTTAACAGTGTCGCCTTCTTCAACTTGAAGGTCTGCAAGGCTTGAGTAGTGTGTCATGACTCCATTGTCGTGTTCGATGTGAACAACGTATCCAAGTAGAGGTTCTTGAGTTGCTTTTACGACTTTACCACTTAAACTTGCTTTTACTTCAAATGGTTCACCGCTCTCAGTAGCATAGTTGATTCCTTTATTCTGGAAGTAGGTATTATTATAGAATACGAGAGCTGCTTCTTGTTCTGCTTCTGATGCTGCACTGTCATAGAATTTCTTTTGTACTTCGACAGCTTTGTCATCGACTGGAGATTTAAATACCTCTGCATCTGACATTACTGGTACTGAATCTTGATCTTCATACCCGATCGGGTCAGCTTTTTCTTTTAGATTTTCCCCAATCGTGTTCTGATACCAAAGGACAGATGCTAGAATCACTGCCGCGAACCCAAGATATACTGCCGGATAAACCCAACGCTTCTTTTTGTACCACTTACCTTTAAGAGGATTGACTGATTTTTGTTTTTCTTCTTCTCTCATGGTTATCACCTCAGCAACATTGTTGGCACATTTTTCAAAAAATATACATCCCGGTTATTTTTTCCTGAATAAATTTTCGACAAACAGGGGAAAGTAACGGGTTGCCAGGTGTGGCGCATGGTTTGCGCTCTTTAAAGCCTTGACGCTAGAACAATAAAAACCACCGCTTAAGTTACAGCGGTGGTTACCTTTTATTCAGTACCTGGTACCGTTTCAGAAGCGTTGATATCATTGATGAAATAAACAGTGCCAGGTACCGATCAGGAGTTATTGCCCTGTGAGGCTTCCCAATTGGTACCTGGCACTTCATAAATTATTTTTGGGCGGTCAGCTTCGTTGTATAGGCTTTCGTGTCGGTGATTTCGACTCCGTTGTAGTAGTGTTGCACAATCTTCGTGTAGTCCTTTCCTTCTTGCGCCATTCCGTTTGCACCGTATTGGCTCATTCCGACGCCATGCCCGTACCCCCGGGTTTGAACGATGACTTGATCCTTCTTTTTAAGAATTGTGAAGTCAGAGGATTTCAAGTTCAGACTGACTCGGATATCCTTCCCACTCAGTTTCTTTCCGTTAATATCAATCACATCGATGTAATTCCCTGAGGTTCGTTTGACGATTTTTCCGATTTGACCATCACCAGATAGTTTTACATCCAATTTGGATTCCACTTCCCCAACGGAAAAAGCTTGTTGGAAGAAATACTTCGGTGAATCTTTATCCCAGGGACTATCCACACTTCTCAAATACGGGAAAGCGCTCGACCAGTAATCTTCCGAATTTTGTGTTTGACCGTTGCTTGTTGAGAAGAACAACGCTTCAATCGGTTTTCCATCATAAGTGATGATTTTGCCTTCAGTCTCTTTGACCGCTTGTGTAATCTTCTTGATTTTCCAATCGTAATCCTTGCCCCATATGTTTTGAAGATCTGCATCGTTTTTATAAACTTGATGGATGATGGCGTCCGTGATATCTGCCCCTTCCGGTAAATTCATATCGGTCGGGTTCAAAAGCATCTTGATGATGTACGTTCTAGCCGTCAATGCTTGGGCTTTCAATGCTTCCATTTCAAAATCCGCTGGCATCTCTGCTGCGACGACTCCTTTTACATAATCCTCAAGAGGTAGCGTCTCGATGGTTTTGGCAGCCGTCTTATAAACCGAAACGTCGACATCAGAATTCAGAACAATCGGTGCATCTGTTGTTACACGGTCTGATTGCACGGGCTGGTTCATCTGCTTCGTCTCGTTACCGAATGGCATGACAATCATGGTTGGCAGTAAAATGATTAGTGCAAGAAGTCCAATGATAAGAAGGTAGAATGGCATCTTACTAGGAATAGGCTTCATAGGCAATCCTCCAAATTTGACGGGTTATAGTATAGCTTATGGGCTTGGACAACCATTTAGAACCTTTGTCATCCAGGATTCGACTCCGTCAATGCTCAAAAACAGCATGTCCACTACTATTCATCGGTAAACTTAAGTAGAAGGTCATAATTATGTAAAAAAGAAGCTTGATTATTCGGAGTTTTTGATTAGAAGCACATCAAATAGGTGATTTTTCATTGAAAACACCCTGAAATTGACCGCGATATCCATTTCTAAGGTTGAGAAAACATAAAATATAGATCAGATTTAGAAATTATAGATCAAATTTGAGAATTATAGCTCAGTTTTGAGAATTATAGCCCAAATTTGAGAATTATAGCCCAGTTTCAGAAATTATAGCCCAAAACGAAATTCCTATATCAATTCAGTACCTGGCACCAAACCACAACCCTTGATACCATTGACTCCACAAACAGTGCCAGGTACCGATCAGAAACCTTTGATACAACTGGCTTCTAAATCGGTACCTGGCACCACTTCTTCGAACTACTTCATATGCAAAAAAGCCATCCTCCATAATTGGAGAATGGCTTCCTTAAATAATTCCATGTATTATGCCATGTTTGGCTTTGCGTTAAGTGTTTGTTCTTGTTGTTCAGCCACAATTTCTTCTGTTTCTTCTTTCACACGTTCGATGTCTGCACCGAGTCCGGCTAATTTTCCAGAGAAATCGACATATCCGCGGTCCAAGTGCTGTAATTCAGTCACTCGTGTATATCCATCCGCAATTAATCCAGCAAGGATCAATGCAGCTCCTGCTCGTAGGTCTGTCGCAGCAACTTCTGCAGCTTGTAGCTTCGCTGGTCCGTTCACGACCGCTGAACGACCTTCGATTTTGATATCACCATTCATGCGGCGGAATTCTTCCACGTGCATGAAGCGGTTTTCAAATACAGTTTCCGTAATTACACTTGTGCCTTTCGCAGCAAGCAATAGAGCCATCATCTGAGACTGGAGATCCGTCGGGAATCCAGGGTGAGGCATTGTTTTGATGTCGACCGGCTTCAATGTTTCAGGTCCGACGATACGTACGCCTGCAGGTGTTTCTGTAACAGATACACCCATTTCTTCAAGCTTCGCAACCAATGGAGTCAAGTGTTCCTGTTGAGCGTTTGTGATCGTAACGTCTCCACCCGTAATGGCAGCAGCGACCATGAATGTTCCCGCTTCAATACGGTCAGCGATGACAGTGTGGTCCGCACCGTGCATTTCCTCGACACCTTCAATACGAAGTGTTCCTGTGCCGGCACCGTAGACTTTTGCTCCCATTGCATTCAAATAGTTCGCTAAACAAACGATTTCAGGTTCTTTCGCGACATTTTCGATGATACTTGTGCCTTCTGCCAATGCAGCGGCCATCATGATATTTTCAGTAGCACCTACACTTGGGAAGTCTAAATAGATCTTCGCTCCTTGTAAGCGTCCTTCTTTTTTCGCTTCGATAAAGCCGTTTCCGATCTTCACTTCGGCACCCATCGCTTCGAAACCTTTCAGATGCTGGTCAATCGGGCGAGAGCCGATTGCACAGCCGCCTGGCAATGCAATTCTTGCAATTCCGACTCGAGCAAGCAATGGTCCCATGACTAAGAATGATGCTCTCATTTTTCGTACATACTCAAAAGGTGCTTCCGTCTTCAAAGCCTTAGATGCGTCAACCTTGATCTGGTTGTTTCCATACTCCACATCAATGTTCAAATGACGTAAAACTTCTTGAATCGTATATACATCGGCAAGTGCCGGTACTTCCGAAATTGTACTTGTTCCTTTACTTGCTAAGATAGATGCTGCGATGACAGGCAGTACGGCATTTTTTGCTCCTTCTACTTTAACGGAGCCTTCTAACCGCCTACCACCACGGACGATGATTTTTTCCAAGATATTCCCCTCCGCGTCCAATTTATATAAATATTAATATTCAGTCGTTATGATCGGTGTTCCAATCGTAATGGTTGTCTTTCCGCCTATTCCGTTATTTCGAAGTCCAATTTGTAGGTTCATCTTATGTTGTTTCGTTGGTATGGATTGCTTCCATTCGTCAGTATATGCTGATAAGGACAGAAATGTCTCTTCGTTTAATGATTCGATGATCGTTGCGTCAAATGACTGAACGAGTTGTTTCGCCAATTTTTGCAAAACAATACCCATTGTATCACTCTTCTCACCTTTGACACAAGTATAAATTGTAGGATACTTCCCGATCAGCAATTGGACTTTCTCCCTATAGATAGGCCTATAAGCGTCCCACTCCTCTGGGTCCCATGCTGTCCCCATAACTACATAAATAATGTACGTCATGTACTGTCCTTTGTGGGGGTAAGCAAACAGGGTAACCTTTTCAGTTAATCCAAATGAGTTATTGGTATATCCGGATACCTTCCAATGCTCATTTGTTTTGTCAACCTTATCCCACCGAAACTCTGGTGTTTTTGCCTGCAGGCTTTCTACTAACAATACATACCCGACAAAATCAGATATAAAACCCAAGTCATTTTTACCATATAATGACCAGTTCTGTATGGAGATATCAGATTCTGTCATGACACGTGTGATGTCCTGAAGCTCTTGATCCGTCCATTCGGATTGTTTCGCTTCGGCACCTGAAAAGCATGCAAGCAAAATCGCCAATGACATACATAACACAGTAAGCTTCCGGTTCATCTTCCCCACGACCTCTCCCGTTCGATATGAGTACAAAAAGGGCTGAATTTTTGTACAACGTCTCTACTACCATTTTTGCCCTTTAATGAAGTCTCATACATGGAAGATGTAGTCAAGAACCGACATATTATGTACAGATTCTTTTGTTCGTAAAAGTTGCTTGCAAAAGCCTTTATTTCATTAGACGTTAAAACAAGTATCGAAGTTGCAGTGACCAAGATAAATAATTTAAGAAAAATGTGCTGACCAATGATGCAAGTGCAATCGTGAGCAAGATCATCAACAATCTTGCTTGTACCACTTTTCCACTCTTTATAAACTTTTCAATGTGAAGTCCTTGTATCGCCCACCAAGATACAGCTAGAAAAACCAGATTGACGAGGATATTTAACAAAGACTGTTGTCCAAAAGGCTCCATTTAGGGACCTCCATTTCATGTTCTCTATATTTTTCGACAAGATCTTTATGTTTCCTTCAGTATATTTCAACTTTTTACAAATTACACCTTTTGTCCTACGTAATCGTTATTTCCCATGCAATATATGACGATTCCCTGAAAATGATGTCGTTTGATGAGTGTAACACAAGCGCTAGGGTGAATGACGAACAAAAAATGCACCCCATTCTACTGGAGTGCATCTTCGGTAGATTTATTTTACGAACAACTGACTCATATCGAATCCGTTATGAAAAAATTCAAGCGCTGCAGCCGGATAAACACCGAACGCAATGGTCCCAACCGCACATACGATCATCACTACAAGCATCCCGATGGAAGGACGGATCCGCTCGAGAATCCCTTTTCGGAAATACATATGGACGAGCACGTTGAAATAGTACACATACGAGACAACGGTCGTCGCAACCATGACCGACGCGAGAACGTAGTGGCCGGTTCCGAGAGCACTCATGAAGATCCCGAACTTCCCGATGAATCCAGCCGTAAACGGCAAGCCCGCTAAGGAAATGATGAACACGGACATCATGACAGCAACAAATGGTGACCGCGCATATAACCCTGAAAAAGCGGTCATGTCTTCTGACTTCTCCCGTTCTGTCACAAATTGGATAACGGCAAAAGCCCCGATGTTCATCAACAAGTACGCCAGTAGATAGAACCAGGTCGCTTTAAAGACCAACAGAGACAAAGAGACGAAAGGTACAAGCACGTAACCTGCGTGCGCGATACTTGAATAAGCGAGCATCCGCTTAATGTTTCGCTGTCTTAACGCGATGACGTTTCCGACAATCATCGTTACGCCCGCTACAAATGCGATATACGGCTGTAGGTCCAGGACGACCGTATTATGCCAACCTTGCACTGACAAGAAACTAATCAAGAATATTTTCAAAATGAGCGCAAATCCTGCCGTTTTTGAAACGACACTCAAGAAAGTCGTAACCGGCGTCGGAGATCCTTGATACACATCAGGCGCCCACATATGGAACGGTGCGGCTGCGATTTTAAAGGATAAACCGACGAGCAGCATGACAAATGCCATAAGCAATAAGAACTTATTCTGCTCAACGATCGGGCTGGTCAAACCTTCTGCAATCCCGTAAAGATTCGTCGTCCCGGTCAAGCCATACACGTAACTCATACCGAACAACGTAATTGCTGTTGCAATCCCACCGTTCACGACGTATTTGAAGGCTGCTTCATTCGATTGCAAGTTCGTCTTCCTCACTCCAGCTAAAATGTAAGACGAAATCGAAAGCAGCTCCAATCCGACGAACAAGGTGATCAAGTCGGCACTGGATGCCATCATCATCGCACCGAGTAGTGCGGTCAATAAGAGGTAGAAGAATTCACCCCTGTATTGCCAGTTGTGCTGGCCTTCATAATCCATCGCCAAAACAAGGATCAATCCGGTCGCAACAAGGAACAGCAGTTTAAAAGCCAGTGCAAATGAATCAAAGCGATATGTGTCAAAAAGAATAGAAGTTGTCGGCTCGCCGATCTGGAAAACAGCGAACACGATGGCAATCACTACACCTAGCAACCCGAACAGAGCGAGTGGTCTCCGGCTAGCCTTGGCCGGCATGAACAAATCAATCAATGATAACAGAGTTGCGACGATCAAAATCGTAAATTCCGGGGCCATGATGCCCCATTCGTAGCTGAGTAATTTTTCTAAAGTCATGTGATCGCCCCCTTACTTGCCATCATGGCTTCAATCGTAAGGTGCAACATATCAGACAGGACTGCCGGATAGACACCGATTAAGATGATGAAAAAGGTGAGAATTAACGCTGGCAGCCATTCGACGAAACGTCCTTCCTTAATCGTACCAATCGCTTCTTTCGTTTCACCGAACGTGATCGTCAGCACAGCTCGTAAAATATAGACAGCTGTCAGAATGATTCCGAGTGTTCCGACTGCCGCTAAAACCGGCATTGTTTTGAACAGTCCGAGGAAGGCCATGAATTCACTGACGAATCCGGACATACCTGGCAGTCCAAGGGATGCCAGTCCTCCTGCGAGTAAAAATCCAGCGGTGATTGGCATCATCTTCGCTAGCCCACCGAGATGGGTAATGAGCGATGTGCCTGTGCGCTGATAAATCAATCCGACGAGGAAGAACAACAGCGCGGAAATCAATCCGTGAGAAATCACCTGGAACATCGCACCCTGGATTCCGGCTTCATTCAAACTCGCAAGACCAATCAGGACAATTCCCATGTGGGACACACTGGAATAGGCGAGTACCTTTTTAAAATCAATCTGTACAAACGCGATGAATGCGCCGTACAACAGGTTGATGACACCAAGCAAGGCGATCCAGAAAGCGATCTGTTCGAATTCGCCCGGGAAGAAACCGAGTCCAAATTGGTAAAGTCCATAAGCTCCGATTTTCAAAAGGATACCCGAATGAATCATTACGATCGATGGTGGTGCTTGTACGTGAACTTGGAGCATCCACGAATGTAGCGGCACAATCGGTAGCTTTACACCAAGCGCTACGAGCAGTGCAATCAATAGTCCCATTCGGAAGTTGTCACCTAAATAGTAACGTTCGAGCATTTCCGGCGGCTGACTCAAGAACGCTGAGAGCCCCGTGAAATTCATCGTACCTGACTTCATGTACAGGATGATGAAGACGATCAGCAGTATCGCTGAGCCTAATCCGTTGTAAATCAAAAAGCTGTATGCTGCTTTTTCCTTATCGAGATAACCCCATTTTCCAATCAGGAAAAAGGTCGGGATCAATGTAATTTCAAAAAAGATGAAGAAGAGCAAAAGGTTTTGTGAAGCAAACACCCCAAGCATTCCGACCTCGAGGAGAAGGAATAACATGAAGTATCCTTTCCACTGCTCTTTGATCCAAACCGACGCTGCAGCGGCCAAAGTCGAGACGATCGCCGTCAACAACATCAAGACGACAGATAATCCATTGACGCCGAGGTCATAATTGATTGTGAAATCATTGCCGTTCGGCTGCCCCTGGATATTGAAATCGATCCATTTGTACTGTTCAGCGAATTGGAGCGTTTCTTTCGCTGTGTCAAAACCGAAATAGACGAAGAACGCCAATACTAATGGTAAAAGAGTTGCCAGTAAGCCGATCCACTTGATGAGAACTTCATCCGTTTTCGGAACGAACAATAAAACCAAAATACCGAGTAACGGGGAGAAAATGAGTGCTGAAAGAAGTATAGATTCCATTACGTCAAGTACCCCCCTAACCAGGCGACGATCAGCAACAGGATCGCCATGCCCGCGAATGCGACGGATCCGTAAATTTGAACCTGTCCGTTGTGCACTTTGGAGCCGATTTTACTGAACCAGCTGACCACTGAAGCAACCAGCTGTACTATGCCTTCAACGACGAACCGATCGACATAGTACCATAGATAACTGAAGCCTCTCGTTCCTTTAACAAAGCTATAATCATATGTTTCATCGATAAAATATTTATTCAATAAGATGTAATGGAAATCCGGTGCAGACTCTGAAAGTCGAGCGACCTTTTTCTTCGCATACACGAGCCATGCCATAAAAATACCGAGGAACGACACACCTGTTGCGACGACCGGAATCCACCAGTGAGTCTCATGGTGATGGATGTCCAAATACTGATTCTGCGCCAAGTAGTCTCCTAGCAATGTCGACATCGGTGTATTGATGTATCCGGCAACGATCGCGAGAATACCGAGAACGACCATCGGGAACACCATCACACCAGGAGATTCATGGACCTTCAGCTTTTTATCCGAGCTGCGGGACTCGCCTGTGAAGACGAGGAAGAACAGTCGGAACATATAAAAGGCGGTCAAAAATGCCGCAACCACCGCGATCCAGAACAGTCCGTATCGACCATCTGCATAAGTCGAAGCTAAAATTTCATCCTTACTGAAAAATCCGGACAAAAGAGGCACGCCTGAAATCGCCATCGCTCCAATCAAGAATAGAGGAGCGGTCCATTTCATCTTTTTCCATAAGCCACCCATCTCGTGGATGTTTTGGGTATGTACCGCGTGGATGACACTACCTGCTGCCAGGAACAGCAATGCTTTGAAAAAAGCATGTGTCGTCAGGTGGAAAATACCTGCGACATATCCGGATGATCCGAGTGCAAGCATCATGTAGCCTAACTGGCTGACGGTCGAATACGCTAAAACCCGTTTGATATCCGCTTGCGCTAGACCGATCGTCGCAGCAAAAATCGCTGTGAATCCACCGACAACTGCAACCGTCGTCATCGCCGTTTCAGATGCTTCGAACAACGGGAACATCGCAGCAACCAAATAGACCCCGGCTGCAACCATCGTAGCGGCGTGGATCAATGCGGAAACCGGTGTCGGACCTTCCATCGCGTCCGGTAACCATGTATGTAACGGGAATTGACCTGATTTTCCGATAGCGCCGACAAAGATAAGAATCGCGGTGAGCGTGATCCATCCTTCTGATATATCGCCACCCGATACGGCGTCGAAAATGATATCGAGCTCAAAGCTTCCGACCTGCCAGAACAAGAGAATCATCCCGATGAACAAGCCGACATCCCCGATACGCGTCATGATGAATGCTTTCTTCGCTGCTTCACGCGCGTCTCTTTTATAGAAGTAGTAACCAATCAACAGGAACGAGCCAACTCCGACAAGCTCCCAGAAGATATACAACTGGAGCAAGTTAGGCGATATGACCAATCCGAGCATCGCGAATGTGAACAATCCCAAATAGGCGAAAAAGATCGGGAACCGTTCATCTTTGTGCATATAGCCTCTCGAATACACTTGTACTAAAAAGCTGACAAGCGATACGATGACAAGCATCAAGGCGTTCAACGGGTTGACTAGATATCCGACGGTCAGAACCGTATCGCCTATCGCAAGCCATTCCATCGTTGCTTTTACCGATTCTCCACCCCACTGTCCTGCAAAAATGACGAGTGAGAGGATAAGCGAACCAAATGTCAGCAATGAGCCGACCAGTGCGGATGCTTCTTTCAACCTACGACCAAACAATAAGAGAAGGACGAAGGATAGAAGCGGTAGTGCAGGTATGATCCAAATGATGGGATTCATGTTTCGGCCTCCTCCTTATCGTTTCAAAATATCCATCTCATCTACGTTTACGGTCTTTCGGTTACGGTAGAGTGCAATGAGGATCGCAAGTCCTACCGCTGCTTCAGCAGCCGCGACGGTAATCGTAAACAAGGAAAAGATTTGTCCTGTAATATTCGGGTTGATGCCGTATTTAGCGAATGCGACCAGGTTGATGTTAACCGCATTCAGCATCAATTCAATCGAGATCAGAACGATAACGGCGTTTCGTTTCGTCAGTGCCCCGTACAATCCGATACAAAAGAGGATCAGAGCAAGGACAAGATAAACGGACAAAGGGACACTACTCATTGTCCTCCGCCTCCTTCTCATCATCCCGCTTCGCCAGTACAATCGCACCGACTAATGCGACCAATAACAGGACGGATGTCAATTCAAATGGAATAACGTATTTCGAATAAAGTTCAATACCGATTTTCTCGGCGTTATCGACATGCAGTTCCGTCGCCTGTTCTCCAAAGCTCAAATCATTGATCTGGAAGAACATAATAGCGAAAAAGACGCCGATTCCAGTAAGCACCAGAATCAATTTTGGTAACCCAATTTTCGACTCCGTCTTATCGTCATGCCGTGTGAGCATGATTCCGAACAGCATGATGATCGTGATGGCGCCCGAGTAGATCAGGATTTGCACGAATGCGAGAAATTCCGCTGACAGCATGATGTATAAGCCCGCAATTGACAAGAATGTAAAAACGAGAGCGATGACCATGTGCACGACCTTCGTCAGGTTCAGCATGAGCACACCGCTACCAATCGCGACGAGCGCGAGGATGAAGAATAAGATCAGTTCGCCATTCATGCCTTATTCTCCCTTCGAACATTCGTGTCGTTTTCATCGAGCCATTCCAGGTTTTTGAACAGCTCGTCACGGCTGTATTCCGCAAGCTCGAAATTGTTCGTCATGACGATCGCCTCTGTCGGGCAAACCTCTGTACATAAGTCGCAAAGGATACAAATTTCGAAGTTGATGTCATACGTATCGATGATTTTCCCTTTCTTGTTCGGGTCCGGGTGCTTCTTACCTGTCAGTTCGATGCAATCGGTCGGACAGATGTTGGCACATTGGTTACAAACGATACATTTCTCCGGATAAAACTTCTGGATTCCGCGGAATCGGTCTGGCATATCGATCGGTTCATCCGGGTACGAATACGTCACGTTCTGCTTGGTCAAATTTTTCAGTGTGTATTTTAACCCTTTTACGAGTCCTTTCATTGCAATCCCTCCGTTAGAACCAGATTTCCTTGATCACCGCGCTGATAAAAATGTTGAGCAGGGCTAACGGCAATAGTACTTTCCATCCAAATGACATGAGCTGATCGGCACGGAGACGCGGTAACGTCGCACGAAGCCAGATCATAATGAACACGATGATGCTGAATTTGATTGCGAACCAGATGACCCCTGGTATAAATTCGAGGAACGGAACCGGGTTCCATCCTCCAAGAAAAAGAATCGTCGTAATCGAAGCCATCGCGAATAAGTACACGTACTCTGTAAGCATGAAGAATGCCCAGCGGAATCCGGAATACTCGACATGGTAACCTGCGACAAGCTCAGACTCCGCTTCCGGCAAGTCGAACGGTGTACGGTTCAACTCTGCGACTGAAGCGATGAGGAAGATGAAGAACGCAAGCGGCTGGACGAACAAGTACGCCAGATTTTGTTGCGCTTCAACGATTTCCACAAGGTTCAAGCTTCCTGTCAGCAGGATAATACCGATGACCGACATAACAAGCGGTACTTCATATGAAATCATTTGGGCCGCCGAACGCATGCCACCGAGCAAGGCGTATTTGTTGTTCGATGCCCATCCACCCATTAGGATTCCGACAGTAGAAATACCGGAAATCGCAATATAGTAGAGAAGACCGATTCCAAGGTCCGAAAACCGGAGCGATTCCGAGAATGGAATAGCTGCAAGCACCATGAATGCTGGTGCAAATGCGATGACTGGCGCTAATATGAACAAGGGTCGATCCGCCGCTTTCGGAATCGTATCTTCTTTTAATAAAAGCTTCAGTACGTCAGCAACGGTTTGCAGGAGTCCGAGCGGTCCACCGACTCGGTTCGGTCCGACACGGAGCTGCATGAATCCGATCACCTTACGCTCAGCTAAAATGGCGTAGGTTACGAAACCGAGTACCATCATGAGTAGACCTGCACCGAGTGCAAAAAAGATCAGTGTACTCAAGTATGAAGGTGCGGAATAGAGCAGTTCTTCAATCATCAGCCGTCAACCTCCCCGAGTACAATATCAATGCCACCAAGGATCGTGATGAGGTTCGCGATGTTTTCGCCTTCCAATAACTTCGGTAAAATTTGCAGGTTATAAAACGACGGTCTTCTGAATTTCAACCGGTATGGTTCCTTTTTGCCTTGTGAAGCGATGTAACAGCCGATTTCACCACGAGGGGATTCGATCCGTACGTAGGTTTCTCCCGCCGGTGGCTTGATGATCCGTGGAACCTTCGCCATGATGTCCCCTTCAGCCGGGAACTGTTCGACAGCTTGTTCAACGATTTTCAACGACTCTTCGATTTCTGCCATTCGGCATTGGTAACGTGTCCACGCATCGCCACCATCGAAGACCGGAACATCAAAGTCAAATCGGTCGTACAGTGAATACGGTTCTTTTTTACGAAGATCCCAATCGACTCCTGTACAACGGAGGTTGGCACCACTTAAGGAATAAGCGAAGGCGTCCTCCTTCGTGTAGTAGCCGACACCTTTTACACGGTTCAAGAAGATTTCGTTACCGCTGATCAGGTCATGGTAACCTGCAAGCTGTTTACGCATGTGCGGTACGAAGTCACGGACCTTCTCGATCCATCCTTCTGGCGCATCCCATTTCACCCCGCCGACACGCATATAGTTGAACGTCAGGCGAGCACCTGAAATTTCATTCAACATGTTGATGATCATTTCACGTTCACGGAACGCATACAGGAACGGGCTCATCGCCCCGATATCAAGTAAATATGTACCGAACCAGACGAGGTGACTTGCAACACGCCCGAGCTCCATGACGAGAATCCGTAAGTAATCTGCGCGTTCCGGGATTTCCATCTCCATCATCGTCTCTACCGCGTGACAAATGATGTAGTTGTTCGTCATCGCCGATAAGTAATCCATCCGGTCTGTGTAGGGAATGATTTGTGTATATTGCAGGTCCTCTGCTAGTTTCTCGGTTCCACGATGGAGGTAACCGATGACCGGCTTCGCTTCCTTAATGATTTCGCCATCAATTTTCAGGACAATCCGGAAAACGCCGTGCGTACTTGGATGCTGAGGTCCAACATTGAGGAGCATTTCTTCTGTACGAATCATAGGTTACACCTCCACATCGTAAGGTTCATAGTCTTTGCGCATCGGGTAACCGACCCAATCATCAGGCATCAGGATCCGTGTCAAGTTCGGATGACCTGTAAAATGAATGCCGAGCAAGTCGTACGCTTCGCGCTCCGGCCAGTTTGCACCAGGCCACAAAGGTGCGAGTGAAGCGACTTCAGGGTTGTCCCGGTCGACTTTCACTTTCAGTGCGACGGGCTGGTTGTTTTTGAAGGAATACATATGGGTATAAACTTCCATATGGGTCTCAAAGTCGGTCCCATGCAACTCGCTTACATATTCAAAATAGAGCTGTTCATTGAATTTCATGAACTCAGCCAATTTATAGTAGTTTTCATGTTTCGCAACAAGCGTTGGCACATCTTTTGCCAAACGGTTAATATATGAATCTTCTAGGATGTCGTCGCCAAGATTGTCTTGGATGACCTTGACGTACTTGTCTAGGAGGGGTTGATTAGGTGATGGCTTTTCTTCGACCGGTGCTTCTTCCTTTTGGCCACCGGACGCTTGCTTTGCTTTAGCAGCAGCAGCGGCTTTCGCTTTCGCCTTTGCGGCAGCGATCGCTTTCGCTTTTTCGTCATCGCCGTCTCCGCCATCGGATTTAGCAGCTTTTGCCTTGGCAGCAGCGGCAGCCTTGGCCTTCGCAGCGGCAATTGCCTTTGCTTTTTCATCGTCAGAAGCTCCACCGGATGCTTGGGCTTTCGCTTTTGCAGCTGCAGCAGCTTTGGCTTTAGCGGCAGCTGCGGCTTTCGCCTTTGCAGCGGCTGCAGCCTTTGCTTTCTCATCAGCTGGAGCGTCAGTTTGAACAGAGGACTCTTCAGCTTCTTTAGCTGCCTTGCGTTCAGCCGCTTTGCGCTTCGCTTCTTCGACGGCTTTACGTTTCGCTTCCGCTTTCTCTTCTTCAGTCATCTCGGAGAAAGGCTTCTCTGCTGGTGCTTCAGAAGATTCCGCAGCTTCTTTCGCTGCCTTCTTCTCTGCAGCTTTTCGTTTCGCCTCTTCAACAGCTTTCCGTTTCGCTTCCGCTTTCTCTTCTTCGGTCATTTCGGAAAAAGGCTTCTCAGCCGGTGCTTCAGAAGACTCTGCTGCTTCTTTCGCTGCCTTCTTCTCAGCTGCCTTACGCTTTGCCTCTTCCACAGCTTTTCGCTTCGCTTCCGCCTTCTCTTCTGGCGTCATCTCGGAGAACGGTTTTTCTTGATCACTCATTTATCGGTCACCCGCTTTCCTGTCTTAGCTTCATAGCGGATTTTTTCTTGTAGTTTATTAATTCCATAGATCAGCGCTGCCGGGTTTGGTGGGCAGCCTGGAATATAGACGTCGACCGGTACGATCTGATCGACTCCTTTTACAACAGCATAGGATTTTATGTATGGTCCACCGGCAGTCGCACATGAACCCATTGCGATGACCCACTTCGGTTCTGGCATTTGGTCATACAGACGCTTCAGAACAGGCGCCATTTTTTTCGTAACCGTGCCGGAAACGATCATCACGTCTGATTGACGCGGTGATGTACGGAATATGGATCCGAATCGGTCCAGGTCATAGTGGGAAGCTCCAGTACCCATCATTTCGATCGCACAACAAGCCAACCCGAACGTGAGGGGCCATAGGGAGTTGCTTCGAGCCCACGCTTTCACTTGTTCGAGCGTGACAAAGAATACATTTTTCTGGAGTTCCTGTTGTTCTTGCGGGGAGATATCTTGTAATCTTACATCCATTTTAACACCTTCTTCTTCCACGCATAGATGAGTCCGATCAACAGCATCACAATGAAGATTGTCATTTCAATCAATGCAAAAATTCCTAGTTTCTCATAGGCAACAGCCCACGGATAAAGGAAGACGGTCTCTACATCAAAAATGACGAACAATAACGCGAAGATATAATAGCGTACGTTATATTGCACCCAGCTTTGATGAAAGGGCTCTATCCCGCTTTCATAGGTTGTCTGTTTTTCCTTGTTCGGTTTTGACGGGCGCAGGAATTTCCCGGCTGTCAAAGCCACCGCAGGCAACAGAATCCCTAAAAGCAGGAACATGAGGACGACCAGATAATTGTTTTGATACAGGTGATAGAGCTCCATATGTACCTCCCGAATCTGTCATTCAACAACGTTATTGTTAGAAAGTTTTAAAAATTGTAATCGTTATCAATTATACCAAATACCATTTTGGGTGTCGACACGGTGTGAACGAAAGGATTCCATTATTAGTAAATGATACAAAAACAACATTTATCCTTACTCAGTATCGGTTACTTTCCACATATTTTTACCACAATCAAACGATTTTTTATTAATGTAACCTTGTAGTAGGTCTATTTTACTGCAATTTTTCCATAAAAAATAGAGTCTTTATGTTAAGACTCTATAAAAATAATCCACCGTAGACGAGTGCCCCGGCGATGACTATCGCTGGATGGATTCGGAAGCGTACGAGCGTCAGATAGCTTGCTACCAACAGTATGATGGTTTGCAAGATTCCACTGTTGACGTAGGAACTTTGGAAAAACTGGAATGCCATCACACCGAGTAGCACTGCAATCGCAGGGCGCACCGTGATTGTCATCCGTTTCACTTTTTCAGATTCTTTATATTTCATCAAAACTTTTAACAGGATGATCATCAGGAGTAAGGACGGTGCAACGGTTGCGAAGACGCCGACGATTGCTCCGAGCCAACCGGCTTGATCATACCCGATGTATCCGGCCATTTTCGTAGCGATCGGTCCTGGAAGCGCATTTCCGAGTGCGAGCACTTCACTGAACTCCTCAGTCGTCATCCATTCATAGCGGTCGACGACTTCATTTTCAACGAGCGGGATGGATGCCGGTCCGCCGCCATATCCTAGAACCCCTGGAATGAAGAAAGCGAGAAAGATCTTCCAATAAATCATGTTTCCTCCCTCCTTCTTTTACCGCCAAAAAGTGCGTAGAGCAGCAGAAGTCCGATCATGATTCCTGGATGGAGACCGAAAAGTTCCATTAAAATGAGCGACAGGACAATGAAGAAAACTGCTTGTGTCCATCCCATGCCTTCTTTCGACTTTTTAGTGAATTGCCAGGTGAGCTGTGCAAGCATGAATCCGACAACCGGGACGACCGCATTCGTCATCCCTTGCACCCAAGGTTTATCTTTGTACATGCTGAGTGTCGTCAGTAGCGCAATCATTGCAATGATCGAAGGTAAAATCGTCGCTAACACAGCGTTGATCATTCCGATTGGACCTGCTACCCGGTACCCGATGTAACCTGCAAGTTTCGTAGCGATTGGTCCTGGAAGGGTATTTCCGAGCGCCAGCAGATCACCGAATTCATCATCAGTAAACCATTGATAATGCTCGACGACTTCTTTATGTACGAGAGGGATGGAAGATGGCCCTCCTCCATACCCGAAAATTCCTACTCGGAAAAATGCTAGGAATAAGGCGAGTTGTTTGTTGGGCTTTTTTTCTGGTTGAGTAGCCTCTTTTCCTTTTACCAAGCAGCAACACTTCCATCTGTCCGGGATTCCGTACCCCCAGCTAACACGCCTGTTTCAGGGTCACGCCATATGATCTGACCGCGTCCGAAAGGTCCCCCGTCTAGTGCAACCTGGATGTGATGACCTTTTCTCGCGAGTGCTTGAGCGATATGGTTCGGGAAGTTCGGCTCGACGAGCACTTTTTTATCCTCCATCCACTGCCATCTCGGGGCATCGAGTGCCGCTTGTGGGTTGAGATGGAAGTCGACGGTGTTCATGACGACTTGCAGATGTCCTTGTGGTTGCATAAATCCACCCATGACACCGAAAGGTCCAACAGCCTGATCCCCTTTAGTCAGGAAGCCAGGAATGATCGTATGAAATGTCTTTTTACCGCCTTCCAATCGGTTGTCGTGATTTGGGTCCATCGAGAAGTTGTGCCCCCGATTTTGCAAGGCGATTCCTGTGCCAGGTACGACGAGGCCAGATCCGAAGCCCATGTAATTGCTCTGTATGAACGAGACCATGTTTCCTTCGCCGTCTGCTGTTGCGAGGTATACCGTTCCTCCTTTTGGAGGCTCACCCGGTTCTGGTTGGAGCGCTTGATTGCCGATGAGCTTTCGACGTTCTTCAGCATATGTATCGGATAATAGTCCTTTGACTGTGCGTTCCATCCTTTCTTCTTCGGTTACGTAGTGGAGTCCGTCTGTGAATGATAGCTTCATCGCCTCAATCTGTTTGTGGAACGTATCAGCGTCCTCCCGACTCGTAAATTCGTAACCTTTGAGGATATTGAGTGCCATGAGCGCAATGATTCCCTGTCCGTTCGGAGGAATCTCCCAAACTTTATAACCCTTATAGTCCACCCCGATTGGATCGACCCACTCCGGCTCATAGTCTGCCAGGTCCTCTTTTCTTATGAAACCATCATATTTTTGTGAGAAGTCATCAATTTGTTCGGCTAATTTTCCACGGTAAAAAGATTCCGCCTTCGTTTCAGCGATTTCTCTTAATGTGGCCGCATGAGCTTCTGAACGCCACACTTCACCAATTTCAGGTGCTTTTCCGTCTGGCGCAAACGTGTCGAACCAGTGCTTGAACTCATCTGCCGTGAGCGCTTTTTTGAAATGGTCCGCTGCCGACTTCCAAAACTTCCCGAGCGTCGGGGAAACAGGGTATCCATTTTCCGCGTACTCAATAGCTGGTGCGAGCACGTCAGTTAACGAAAGGTTTCCGAAGCGCTCCGACAATGCTGCCCATGCACTTGGGGCACCTGGCACGGTGACCGGTGTCCAACCAAATTTCGGGATTTCCTTCATCCCTCTTTCTTTTAAGGCGTTGATGGAGATTGACTTTGGAGATGATCCGCTTGCGTTCAGTCCGTGGAGTTTTCCTTTCATCCAAACGAGCGCAAATGCATCTCCTCCGATTCCATTTGAGGTCGGTTCCACAACAGTCAGGCATGCAGCTGTTGCAATAGCAGCATCAACTGCGTTTCCTCCCTTTTTTAAAATATCCAAACCTGCTTGTGCAGCGAGTGGTTGCGATGTCGCAACCATTCCTTTTTTCGCGAATGTCGTCATTCTTTGCGACGGATATGGATTATGTAAATAGTCCTGTTTCATGTGTGCTTCATCCTCTCATTTCCAAATCACGTTATGTCCATTATATCGAGAATGAGCAAGCGTTCAATTATTTTGTCTGAAAATTCTGTTTTGATCAGTCGAAAAGAGTAGAAAATACATCTAATAGGAGAGGATTTTCTCAAAAATCCTTCATTTTAAATGTAAATTAGGACGACTTGGGGAACTTTCATGCTAGCTTGTGGAACTTTTCAGGGAACTTGTGGAACTTTCATGTTAACTTGGGGAACTTTGACGCGGACTTGGGGAAGTCTGCACTTTTTTACTACAAAAATTGAGGACAAAAAAAGACCCTTTCGTTTCCGAAAGGGTCTTCCTCATTTATTTTCCTGCTATGTTGATTCGGTTGACTGCACGATTCAGAGCAAGCTCTGCACGAGCAAAGTCAACACCTTCTTGTTTGGATTTCTGCAGACGTTGTTCTGCACGCTCTTTTGCAGCTTGAGCACGGTCGACGTTGATGTCGTTCGCAAGCTCAGCAGCTTGAGCCAGAATCGTAACCTTTTCAGGTCGTACTTCTATAAATCCACCACTAACAGCCAAGATCTGTGTATTGTTATCCTTCTTGATGCGGATCGCATTAATGGTTAACGGTGCTACAAGCGGAACGTGGCCTGGCAGGATTCCAAGCTCACCGCTGGTGGCTTTCGCGCTGACCATTTCTGCGCCTGTCTCATCATACACAGGGCCATCAGGGGTGACGACACTTACTGTAAATGTCTTCATGAAACCCCTCCTCGGGCCAAATATCTTTAAGCCATTTGTTTCGCTTTTTCTACTACTTCTTCAATACGTCCTACAAGACGGAATGCGTCTTCAGGAAGATCGTCATGCTTACCATCAAGAATCTCTTTGAATCCTTTGATCGTTTCTTTTACAGGTACATAAGATCCTTTTTGACCAGTGAACTGTTCAGCAACGTGGAAGTTTTGAGATAAGAAGAACTGGATACGACGTGCACGAGATACCGTCATCTTGTCTTCGTCACTCAACTCATCCATACCAAGGATTGCGATGATGTCTTGAAGTTCTTTATAACGTTGAAGCGTTTGCTGTACTTGACGAGCAACGTTGTAGTGCTCTTCTCCAACGATCTCAGGTGCAAGTGCACGAGAAGTTGAAGCAAGCGGGTCAACCGCTGGGTAGATACCCATTTCAGAAAGCTTACGCTCAAGGTTCGTCGTTGCATCCAAGTGGGCGAACGTCGTCGCTGGAGCCGGGTCAGTGTAGTCATCGGCAGGTACGTAGATCGCCTGAATAGACGTTACGGAACCTTTCTTCGTAGATGTGATACGCTCCTGTAATTGACCCATTTCAGTAGCAAGTGTCGGCTGGTAACCAACCGCTGAAGGCATACGGCCTAGTAGGGCTGATACCTCAGAACCTGCTTGTGTGAAACGGAAAATGTTGTCGATGAAGAACAATACGTCTTGTCCTTGCTCATCACGGAAGTATTCCGCCATTGTCAATCCAGTTAGGGCAACACGTTGACGTGCTCCTGGTGGTTCGTTCATCTGACCGAATACCATCGCTGTCTTTTTGATAACGCCGGAATCCGTCATTTCGTGGTAAAGGTCATTACCTTCACGTGTACGCTCTCCAACACCTGCGAATACGGAGATACCACCGTGCTCTTGAGCGATGTTGTTGATAAGCTCCTGGATCAATACCGTCTTACCAACTCCTGCTCCTCCGAACAATCCGATCTTACCACCCTTAACGTATGGTGCAAGAAGGTCAACGACTTTAATTCCTGTTTCAAGGATTTCAGTCTTTGTTGTCAATTGGTCGAATTTTGGAGCTTCGCGGTGAATCGGGTCGCGTTGTACGTCTGCGCCGATTTCCTCATCAAGGTCGATTTTCTCACCTAATACGTTAAAAACACGACCTAATGTTGCGTCACCTACTGGTACCGAGATCGGTGATCCAGTATCAATTGCTTCCGTTCCTCTTACGAGTCCGTCGGTGGAAGCCATCGCGACGGTACGAACAGTATCATCACCAAGGTGAAGTGAAACTTCCAGCGTCAATTCGATCGCCTTTTGTCCCTCAGTGGTTTGGACTCTAAGTGCATTGTAAATCTCAGGCAGGTTCCCGCTCTCGAACTGTACGTCGACAACTGGACCCATGACTTGAGTGATGCGTCCTTTGTTCATGTTTTTCCCTCCTAACGTCCTTTTGAGGATGCTTTTATGTTTCTGACCACATGGTCGAAAGGTCTATTCAAGCGCAGCTGCTCCACCAACGATCTCGGTGATCTCTTGTGTGATCGCTGCCTGACGTGCACGGTTGTAGGAAAGCGTAAGACTGCCGATAATATCGTCTGCATTATCCGTCGCACTCTTCATCGCTGTCATACGAGAAGCATGTTCACTTGCTTTCGCATCCAGTAAAGCACCATAGATCAAGCTTTCTGCATACTGAGGAAGCAATTCTTCAAGAATTTCTTCTTCAGATGGCTCGTATTCATAGGAGCTTTTCGCTTTTTCCTCTCCTGCGATGTCAGTAAGTGGCAACAACTTCTTTTCTGTGAGGTCCTGTTGGATCGCACTCACAAAATGGTTGTAGTACATGTACAGCTCATCGTACTCTTCGTCAGCGAATCGCTTGACCGCTTCACTCGCAATCGATTTGATTTCCGCAAATTCCGGTTGGTCATCAATACCGACGATGCTGTCTAATACAGGCATGTTGCGGTTTTTGAAGAAGCTGAGTCCGACTTTACCGACAACGATGATCGTATACTCATCTGTTGACTTGTGTCGTTCTTTGATCGTACGGAACACGTGACGAAGGACGTTACTGTTGTATGGACCGGCTAGTCCTCGGTCTGAAGTGATGACGAGGTATCCAGTCTTTTTGACAGGTCGTGACTGAAGCATTGGATGACGGGCATTCGAGCTGCCACTCGCAATACCAGAGACGACCTCTTGGATTTTATCCATATAGGGTACGAAGGATTTCGCGTTGTTTTCAGCCTGGTTCAATTTCGCAGCTGAAACCATTTCCATCGCTTTCGTAATTTGTTTCGTCTTTTTCGTAGAGTTAATACGCGTTTTTATATCACGTAACGATGCCACTCGTTTCACCACCTTTATTAAGGGGACGAAATTGTGTCCGTCCCATTATGATCCGTTTGAAAACGTCGGTTGTTCTAAAGATTACTCAGAAACAACGAACGTTTTCTTGAATTCGTTAATCGCGTTGTTGAAGTCGTCTTCTTCAGGAAGGTTTCCAGTTTCACGGATTCCAGCAAGCAATTCCTTACGGTTATGATCTAACCAAGTATGGTATTCTGCTTCGAAACGTGTGATATCTTCAACTGGAATATCGTCTAAGAAGCCGCGTGTCAACGCATAAAGGCTGGCAACCTGCTTTTCAACAGCAAGTGGCTTGTGAAGGCCTTGCTTCAATACTTCAACCGTACGAGCACCACGGTTCAATTTCGCTTGAGTCGCTTTATCAAGGTCAGATCCAAATTGTGCGAATGCTTCTAGCTCACGGTAAGATGCCAAGTCAAGACGTAGCGTACCGGATACTTTCTTCATCGCTTTGATTTGTGCGGATCCTCCAACACGGGATACGGATAGACCTGCGTTTACCGCTGGACGTACACCCGAGAAGAAGAGATCAGATTGCAAGAAGATCTGTCCGTCTGTGATCGAGATAACGTTTGTCGGGATATATGCCGAAACGTCACCTGCTTGTGTTTCGATGAATGGAAGGGCAGTAAGTGAACCTCCGCCTTTCGCATCACTCAACTTCGCTGCACGCTCTAGTAAGCGAGAGTGTAGGTAGAAGACATCCCCTGGGAACGCTTCACGACCTGGAGGACGACGAAGTAGTAGTGAAAGTTCACGGTATGCAGCCGCTTGTTTAGAAAGATCATCATAGATCAACAATACGTGCTTACCGTTGTACATGAATTCTTCACCCATTGTTACCCCAGCATAAGGAGCAAGGTAAAGAAGTGGAGCTGGTTGGGACGCACTAGCTGTTACGACGATTGTGTAATCAAGTGCTCCATGCTCACGAAGTGTTTCAACAACACCTGCAACCGTTGATTCTTTCTGACCGATTGCAACGTAGATACAAATCATATCTTCGTCTTTTTGGTTCAAGATTGTGTCGATTGCGATAGCTGTTTTACCTGTTTGACGGTCTCCGATGATCAACTCACGCTGACCACGACCGATTGGAATAAGGGAGTCGATCGCCTTGATTCCTGTTTGAAGCGGCTCGTGTACGGATTTACGATCCATAACACCTGGTGCCGGGCTTTCGATTGGACGAGTTCTAGACGTTTCAATCGCGCCTTTTCCATCTACAGGTTGTCCAAGAGAGTTAACGACACGTCCAAGAAGTTGTTCACCTACAGGAACCTCCATGATACGGCCTGTACGCTTCACTTCGTCACCTTCACGGATATCGACATATGGTCCTAGAATGATGATACCGACGTTGTTTTCCTCAAGGTTTTGGGCCATACCCATTACACCGTTGGAGAATTCAACGAGCTCACCAGCCATGACATTGTCTAATCCATGGACACGTGCGATACCGTCACCGACCTGGATGACTGTACCGACATCACTTACTTCTATTTCAGAAGAATAGTTTTCAATTTGTTGTTTAATTAGCGAACTAATTTCTTCCGCTTTAATGCTCATGAATTTCACCCCTATCGTACTCGTCTCACTCGGAGACTAATTGACGTTGAATTCGGTTCAACTTACCACTAACACTTCCGTCGAAGATACGGTTACCGATTTTGACTTTGATGCCACCGATCAAGTCTTGATCGATCACGTTTTCGACGCGAAGTTCTTTGACGTTGATACGTTCAGAGAATGTTCTGGAAATCTCCTGTTGCTCTTCTTCAGTAAGAAGGCGGACGGAGTAGACCGTTGCATCTGCAATGCCGCGCTCTTCATTCGCCAGTAAAATGTATTGGTCGACCATGCTCGGAATCATTGCTTCACGCTTACGGTCTACCATTAATAAAATCGTATTGTGAACAGGTTCAGAAACTTCAGATCCGATTACTTTCGAAAGCAAGTTTTTCTTGTCTTCGGCAGAGATTTTCGGATGGTTCAAGATGGTGAGTAACTTTTCATTCTCTTCGATGATGGATTGAACGCCGCGAAGCTCTTTTTCGACTTGATCAAGAGAGCCTTTCTCTTTTACAACATCAAATAGAGCGGCTGCGTATCGCTTTGCTACGGATTCTGTGTCCTTGCTCATCGACCTTCGCCTACCTCTTTAAGATAATCATTCACAAGTTTCTGTTGAGCTTGCTCATCCAATTCCTTGGTGATTACCTTGGAAGCAATTTGTACGGAAAGCGTTGCAACTTCATTGCGCAACGTTTGTACAGCTTGCTCTTTTTCACGGTCGATTTCAGAAAGTGCAGATTCCTTCATACGGTTAGCTTCTTCACGAGCAGCGCGAAGGATATCCTCACCTTGTTGCTCACCTTGCTTCTTAGCTGCTTCGATCAATGCTTGTGCTTCTTTACGTGCTTCTTTCAAAGCCGCAGTTTGCTCATCTAAGTAAGACTGAGCTTCTTTTCGGCTTTTTTCAGCTTCGTTTATTTCATTAGAGATATGCTCTTCACGTTTTTTCATGATGCCCATCAATGGACCCCATGCATATTTACGCAGTAAGAAAAGTAAAACGATGAACGCTAGTAACTGGAACAGGATATCTCCTGTGTTAACACCGGCACCCGCACCCAAAACAAGATTGTCAGGATTCAAGAAATGCACAGCGGTTCCTCCCTTCATTGGTCATACATAAGGAATGGCGAGGTCTCACACAGACTTCGCCATTATGAAAACTACGGTAGAATCGTTACTCGTTATTAACCACCAAGTACGATGAACGCGATAACGACACCGATGATTGGAAGTGCCTCAACTAGTGCGATACCGATAAACATTGTTGTTTGAAGCGTACCACGCAATTCTGGTTGACGAGCGATTCCTTCAACTGTACGTCCTACGATAAGACCGTTACCTACACCGGCACCAATTGCCGCTAGACCTACTGCAATTGCAGCTGCGATTAAATTCATTTAAATTTCCTCCTTGGAATTGTATTTATTTTATAATTTCTTCCCATTATGGGGTTGTACACAGAGTTAAAATTGAAACCTTTTGCTGTAGAGCTTTGTGAGCTCTAGTGTTCATCACTGACTTTATGTGCCATGTAAACCATTGTCAGCATTGTAAAAATGAATGCCTGGATGACACCGACAAAGATACTGAATCCTTGCCACACCATCATTGGTAGGAAGGATAAGACCCCTGCAAAGATTCCTGCAGTACCAGCTCCCGCTAACAAGGCAAGCAATACCTCACCGGCATAGATGTTACCGTAAAGTCGAAGACCTAGTGTCAACGTGTTGGCGAATTCCTCAATGATTTTCAATGGGAACATAAACTTCATCGGTTTGAAGAATTCACTACCGTATGATTTAGTTCCTTTCACTTTGATCGCGTAGAAGTGAGTCAGTACGACTACCATTACAGCGAGTGTCAGTGTGATGGTTGGATCAGCTGTTGGTGATTTCCACCAAAGTTCACTGTCAACGGCAATTGCAAACGGAAGTCCTAACATGTTCGAGACGAATATGTACATGATAATCGTCAAACCGAGTGTCAAGAATCGCCCTCCAGTCTTCCAGTCCATGGTGCTGTTGATGATTCCTTTTACGAAATCGATGAGCCATTCCATGAAGTTCTGCATACCAGATGGACGCATTTGCAGACTGCGTGAGCCGAGTACGGCAATGATGAACACAATTACTGAAGCAATCGTAATCATCAGGATGTTCGATGGGTTAAAAGTTAAACCTAATAGTTCAAGATGTGGTGCTTTGTGTTCCAATTCTTTCACCTCTCTTCCCCAAAGTTCAGTTTCGTTTTGATGCAAAATAAAAATCTATCAACATGATTAGATATATCATGAGTAAACCTACGACTACGGAAATCAAGTCAAAGTATTCAGGATATCGGGTGGCGACCAGAACGGCGAGTCCGGCGGTCATCAGCCTGGATAAAGAGCCCATCGTCCGAACCTTCGTGCCTTCAACGACAGCTTGTCCGACGCGGTCGATCTTCCGATGCATCGACCATACGTTCAGAATGCTCACAGCAATTCCCAATAACAGTCCGAGAAAGACCTGTTTGTAGCTTGTGAACCCCCAACCTAGTACAAAAATCGAAGCTAAGTATAGTCCGTATTTTATGTATCGACGGAACGCGTTGTTATAAGTTGAGAGGTTTTCGGTCATTGTTCCCCTTCTTCTCCAAAAAATCGCTGAATTAACTTGATAGTCCCGTAAACTCCTGCTGCCAAGCCAAGAAACAGTCCGATGATCATGAGAAACGGTGCTGTTTCAAAGGTACGATCCAACCACATGCCTCCGAAAATGCCGACCAAAATGGTACCGACGAGTTGCGAGAGGATTCCAGACATGAGAGCCATTGAATGAAAGGGTGATCGTTTATCAGTGCGCATTTGTCGCACCCCTTTTCTTTGGACTTGATTTTGAGGTCATCAGGCGAGTCAATTCCTGATTATTTTGTGGAGTATTTTACGAGATTCGGATGTCGCGAAAAAGCTTTATATGATGCGAATGAAAACCTTATCATACATCCTTTGTAAGAATACTATAGCCACTATTACATGTCAATTGCGTTACAGGCAATTTCTATGGTAAGATTTGAAAACTTTTTGAACCTTTTGGTTGTTTGTTTCTTGTGTTTATTTCGTACCGAACAAACGGTCTCCTGCATCACCTAAACCTGGTACGATATAACCCTTTTCATTCAGGTATTCATCAAGCGCTCCGAGATAGATATCGACATCTGGATGTGCCTCTTGGACCATTTTGACGCCTTCAGGAGCTGCGATCAGGCACATGAGCTTGATGTTCTGTGCTCCACGCTTTTTCAGGGACTCGATTGCTGCGACTGCAGAACCACCTGTTGCAAGCATCGGATCGATTACGATGAGTTCACGTTCTTCAACATCACTTGGAAGCTTCACATAATACTCGACCGGTTGGAGAGTTTCAGGGTCACGATATAATCCGACGTGCCCTACCTTTGCGGCTGGAATCAGTTTCAGGATTCCATCGACCATTCCTAGTCCTGCACGAAGGATCGGTACTAATCCAAGCTTTTTACCCGCAATTGTATATGCTTTTGCTTCCGAAACCGGTGTTTGGACCGTTACTTCTTGGAGTGGTAATTCTCGGGTGATTTCGAATGCCATCAATGCTGCGACTTCATCGACAAGCTCACGGAATTCTTTCGTTCCTGTCGATACATCACGAATGTATGTAATCTTGTGTTGGATCAGCGGGTGTTCCAGAACGTGTACTTTACTCATTCATCATCTCTCCTTCAAAAAGTTTATGAGGTTTGCAACTTGTCTTAAAACCTGAAAGCATCCGAACTTAGCAGGTTTTTTGCCTCTCGAAAATTGTACAGAAAAAAGATGTGAAGTTCAACACGAATCAGCAGGAAATAACAGAAGAAGCCAAAAACAGTACCAAAGTGTCAACTACCGTACCACCCTCCGTACCAGGTACCATTTTGGAACCCTTGTGCCGCAAGGGTTTTAATTTGGTGCCTGGCACCGATTAAGATCCCTTGTGCCCCAAGGGGTCTGAGTCGGTGCCAGGCACTGCAGTAAAACAAATCAAATAGGCGACCTTTGCAGGTCGCCTCTCCTATTTATAAAAGAGTCTATACGTATAGTTCGTATTTAGAGGATAATTTTTCCACTCGTTGCGCTGCTTCTTGTTGCTTGGCTTCATCTTCCGGGTTGCGGAGGACGAGCGCGATGATGGAGGCAATTTCCTTCATATCTTCTTGCGTGAAACCTCGTGTCGTTACCGCTGCCGTTCCAAGTCGTAGTCCACTCGTTACGAACGGGCTTTCCGGGTCGAAAGGAATCGTGTTCTTGTTCGTCGTAATACCGACTTCATCCAGAAGGTGTTCTGCAACTTTACCTGTTACATTCATACCACGAACGTCCACGAGTAATAAATGGTTATCAGTTCCACCAGAAACAAGCGAAAGCCCTTCTTCTTTCAATGCTTCACCAAGTACGCGCGCGTTTTCAATGATGTTCTTGGAGTAGTCTTTGAAGTCCTCTTGCAGCGCTTCACCGAAAGCCACTGCTTTTGCTGCAATGACATGCATGAGCGGTCCACCTTGGATTCCAGGGAAAATCGACTTATCGATTTTCTTCGCAAACTCTTCCTTACAAAGGATCAATCCGCCACGTGGTCCGCGCAACGTTTTATGAGTCGTAGAAGTAACGAAATCCGCATACGGTACCGGACTTGGGTGAAGACCAGTTGCAACCAATCCGGCGATATGCGCCATATCGACCATCAAGTATGCGCCGACTTCATCTGCGATTTCGCGAAACTTTTTAAAATCGATTTGTCTTGGGTATGCACTAGCTCCTGCTACAATCAGTTTCGGCTGGTGCTCTTGTGCCAACGCCAGTACATCATCGTATTGAATCGTATGGTTTTCCTTGTCTACGCCATACTCGACAAAGTTATATAACTTACCGCTGAAGTTGACCGGACTTCCGTGTGTCAGGTGACCGCCATGTGACAGGTTCATTCCAAGCACAGTGTCTCCCGGTTCTAACACAGTAAAATAGACGCCCATGTTCGCTTGAGCCCCTGAGTGTGGCTGTACATTCGCATGCTCTGCTCCGAACAATTTCTTCGCACGATCTCTCGCCAGGTTCTCCACAACATCGACGTACTCACATCCGCCATAGTAACGGCGTCCTGGATAGCCTTCTGCATACTTGTTTGTAAGGACGGATCCTTGTGCTTCCATGACAGCCTGGCTGACAAAGTTTTCAGATGCAATCAACTCTATCTTGTTCCGTTGACGACCTAGTTCATCCTGTATCGAATTGAATAACTCTGCATCTTGCTTCTTAAGTTGTTCCATGGTTTCACTCCTTTACTGACCTCAACTGCATTTTTTCGAAATTTCACAACAAATCTATTTTATCATTATTACAATACTCCTGTAACAGTAAACTCGGATTTTAAAACAAAAGGTGGTGAAGTCATGGAAAAGAGGGCTAGAGGATAGCCCTCTTTCATTACCATCATTCCTGTTTTTCGCTCAGATAGGGATGAATAGCCCCTATTCGTTACCATCAATCCTGTTTTCCGCTCCGATAGGGATGAATAGCCTCTACTCATTACCATTAATCTGGCTCCCCAATCTAATAGTGATGAATGGCCTAACTTACACCTACCATCACTCTTCCTACCAATATAAAAAGCCGATCCAACAGGCTGGATCGGCCTCCTTATTAAAAATCAACAGGATGTGAGTTCTTCTTTCGATGGATAGACCGCTCTTTCACCACCGATTAGTTTCGGTCGTGTCCGTGCGAGCGTAACGTGTGCGTGCCCGATGGACTTCACTTTAGACCGGACCGGTACGGCAACATGCTTCAAGTGCATGCCAATGAATGTATCCCCGATATCGATTCCAGCATCAGCGGAAATGTGCTCGACAACCACCGGGTCCTTCAAGTGATGATACGCATACGTGGAAAGTGCTCCTCCTGCAGACCTCACCGGAATGACCGTGACGATCTCATATCCTCTTTGTTCCGCGGTTTCTCGCTCCATCACTAATGCGCGGTTTAAGTGTTCACAACATTGAAAGGCAATTTGGACATTCGTTTTATTACGGAATTGAGTGATGCCTTCAAACAGTTGAGAGGCGACATCCATCGTTCCGGACGTACCGATGTCTTCGCCTATGACCTCACTCGTACTTGCTCCGATAACCAACAGATGGTTCGATGACAACGGTGTTGCTTGCTCCAGATCCTCCAAGGCTTCCATGACTTGAGGTTGAATCTGATGCAGTGTTTCGTCCATTCTACTCTTCCTTTCTCTATTCCCCTTAGTTTAAGGTAAAGCTGTGAATCACTCAGCGCCCATCTTTTCAACGTCTTTAATCTTGTTTACGCGTCGCTCGTGGCGTCCGCCTTCAAATTCCGTCTGAAGCCATACTTTCGCAATTTCTTTTGCAATGCCAGGTCCGACAATCCGTTCACCCATCGCCAGGATGTTTGAATCATTGTGAAGGCGGGTCACCTTCGCGCTGAAAAGATCATGGACCAATGCACAACGAACACCTTTTACCTTGTTCGCTGTAATCGACATGCCTATACCTGTCCCACAAATCAAGATACCACGATCCACTTCGCCTTTTGATACTTTTTCAGCGACTGGAAGGGCGTAGTCAGGATAATCTACGGAATCTTCACAATTGCATCCGACGTCCTCGTACTCGACACCCAACTCATCCATTACTTCTTTTATATCTTCTTTAATTTTGTAACCTGCATGGTCACTACCGATTGCTACTTTCATTGCATGAAGCCTCCAGTGATTTGATGTTTGTCTTCATTGTAAAGGGAACGCGAACAGACTTTCAACT
This sequence comes from Rossellomorea aquimaris, assembly GCA_020524245.1. Lineage (GTDB taxonomy): Bacteria > Bacillota > Bacilli > Bacillales > Fictibacillaceae > Pseudalkalibacillus. The sequence goes on from JAIVLN010000001.1 coordinate 1,286,566, forward strand.
GGTCTGATTCCCTATCCTTGTTATCGCAGTTTTCTATGATTATTTCAACTATATTTTTCAGCCAACTTTTGTACCAGTTCGTCCAATTCCTCGTATGTTTGACAATATACGTCCTTCGAGCCACCGAAAGGATCAGAAACATCCATAGAAGGCATGGTACGTTCGATCTTCTTAGCTTCTTTCATCTTGGTTTCCATTTCCCTCATGAGGGCTTGACGCTTGTCTTCATCACTGTTTCCAAGGTCAAACAGCTCCATTCGGATTTGGCCGATTTTGTCATAAAGCTGCTCTAAATTGTCTAACGTTTCTTTCTCTGCTAAAACGTGCTCTTTTAATGTAAAAATGTGTCCGATCTTAGATGGGAATTGAGAAAGGATCGCCTGCTTATGTTGGCCAGTCATCGTCAGCACCAGGTCTGCCCATTCAACGAGCTCTTCTGTAAGAGCCTGAGACTGGTGATTGATTTTAATTCCTTTATCTTGTAAAACTTCGACCGACTGACGGCTTGCAGGACTTCCGTTCGAGGCAAAAATGCCTGCCGACCGCACTTGGATGGAGTTGTCCGAGCGGTGTCGCAGGATCGCTTCCGCCATTGGGCTTCGGCATGTGTTTCCAGTGCATACGAATAAGATGTTCATGTAAAGCCTCCTAGTGGTAGCTTGTGAGTTTTCTTCTATGTTTATTACTTTTTATTTTAATGGATGAGTGTTGGGTGGTTCAACTTTGAGAGCACTCATGCCCTCCATACTTGGCCTCTAAAATAAGGAGCTCCAAGTCAACTTGGCTCCTTATTCTTTTCACACAAGCTTATTTCCGCTCCGCGTCCATAACTTTTTTATGGAGGGCATTGATGCTTATTCATAGTAGGTCGGTTTCTGATTACGCTTTGATGATCTATGTAATGCTCCCTCTCACCACAGAAGCTTCAACCCGAAGGATAGGAGGATGCATCCGCCGAGGGCTTCTCCATAGGAACCGAACCATTTCTGAGTTTTCCGTCCGATCAATAATCCTATCCAGGTCAATCCCATACTAATGACACCGAATAGGAAGATCGTCATGACTATTTTTGCACCAAAAATGCCAAGACTTAAGCCGACTGAAAAGCTGTCCAAACTGACACTTAGGGCAAACAGCCAGACGCCAAAGCCTCTAGGGGTGATGAATGGCTCATCGTTCGATCGTATAGAGGAAACAATCATTTGGATTCCGAGTATGATCAACAGGACCCCGCCGATTAACGTTGCGATGTTGCCGAAATGGACGGTCAGCTGCTTTCCTGCAGTCATTCCAAGTAAAGGCATTACCATATGGAAAACGCCGATCAGAAAACCGATTTTCAAAATTTGTTTGAGTCTGAGGGGGATCATTCCCATTCCTAATCCCATCGAAAAAGCATCCATTCCTAGAGCAAGAGCCATGATTGTCAGTGTGAGCAATTCTCCAACTACCGGTATACCCAAGATTGTCCTCCCCCTTTATCCCTACTTCAACGTATGCATGTCTACTAGGGATTAGACATTTCTTCCAATTCATAGGAAGAAATCTTTAGAAGGACGAAGGAAATAAGCTTAAAATCGGGAATGTATTACGGAGAGAATGAATTAATCAACTATTTAAATGAAATTAGCCAAGCGGAGGATCAGCATGAATGAATTCAACGCAAACACCCATCATGTAAATAAACCAACACCATCACTCGTGTCAACAGAGGAACTTGGAGTGAAGAATCATGTACGGGACAGCTTAATGTTCATTGTTGAAAAACATGAAGATTCCTATCGCTTCATATCATGTGAGGGCAGACTGCTTCAGAAGTTCGATTTTAAATCAGAAGATTTTACAGGTAAGCGGTTGGAAGATTGCCTACCCAACGAAGTCGCGATCAGAAGAGTCATTTCGTACAATCGTGCTTGGGAAGGGCACGCTGTCACTTATGAAGACCAGATCAACGGGGTTTCTTATATGGGATCCGTCTCCCCCCTTTATGATGAGCATGGGAAGGTAAAATTGTTACAGGGATTCTGTGTGGATATCAGCGAAAAGATAAAGGTAGAGAAAGAACTTGAACAGCGGGAAAATTTTTTCAGGACACTAGTGGAAAACCATCCGGACGGAATCTTTACTGTGAATAAAGAAGGTGAATTCTCATTCATCAACCCTGTCACGAGCAAGATAGGAGGTTATCATGAGGAAGAACTCAAGAAACATCCTTTCATGCCATTGATCGTTCCCGAGGAAAGGAAACGCGTAGTCGAATACTTCCAGCGTGCTCTAAACGGAGAAACGTTGGATTTCGAGACTTCCATCGTACATAAAGAAGGACATCGTATTTATTTGCATGTCACAAACATCCCAATCATCGTAGATGAGGAAGTTCATAGCGTTTACGGGATTGTAAAGGATATAACGAAGCATAAGAAAAATGAGCGTGAAGTTCATTTCTTAAAAGATAAAATTTCTTCGATGATTGAACAGTCTGTTGATTCCATAGCCATATTCGATCGGAACAATCATCTGATTCGGGCGAACCCAGCTTTCGAACATTTTTTTGGCTGGAAAGAAGAAGAACTGATTGAGAAACCCATTCCATACGTACCTGAAGAGGAAAAAGAAGCCTACCTTCAAGCGATTAATGGGGTGTTACAAGGAAAAAAATTCACAGGTATCGAGACGAGTCGAATTCGGAAAGACGGCAGACGATTTTATGTCAGCGTGTCACTTTCCCCTCTAGAAGACGAAAGCGGTAATATCATTGGATATTCTGCCATAACGAGAGACATTCACACCCAGCGGATTGCCCAGGATGAACTACGGAACAAAAATGAACATTACAAAATTATCACAGAACATACGATGGACTTGATCAACGTGTTTGATGCAGATGGGAAAATCAAGTACTCTTCCCCCTCCCATCAAACCATCTTAGGCTATCAAAAAGGAGAGTTCACTCAAACTAAATGGACTCAGCTCGTTCACCCAGATGATTTGCCTGAACTGATAAAGGCTATTGAACAGTTAAGACGAACGAAGGAATCCCTCAAGATGGAATTCCGGTTAAAAAATGCAAGCGGGGATTATATCATCCTAGAAAGCTACGGCACTGCGGTCGTCAATTGCCAAGGTGAACTGGACTCTATCGTTACCATTTCACGAGACATTACAGAACGGAAGCAGACCGAAGAGTTTTTGCGAAAATCTGAAAAACTTGCTGTTCTTGGACAACTTGCTGCTGGAATTGCACATGAAATCCGAAATCCACTCACTTCTTTGAAAGGATTCACCCATCTTCTGAAAGTAAACGCTCGTAGTGAAGAAAGAGAATACTATCAGATCATGCTTTCAGAGCTTGAAAGAATCAATACAATCGTCGGTGAATTCATGATGCTTGCGAAACCGCAGCCTAAAAACGTGAAAAAGAACGATGTAAGGCGCATTCTCCAGGAAGCCGCAGCGCTCTTAGAAGCGCAGGCCAACTTGCACAACATCCAGTTCGTCCTTGATTTTGATTCAGATCTTATTCTGGATTGTGAAGCAGATCAGCTCAAGCAAGTGTTCATCAACCTGATGAAAAATGGTATGGAGGCAATGGAGGAGAAAGGCGGACTACTCTTCATCAAAGCGGAGCGGTTTGAGAACATCATGACAATTTCGTTCACCGATGAAGGATGTGGAATACCGCAAGATCAAATTCCAAACATCGGCGAACCTTTCTTCACGACAAAAGAACGAGGTACGGGACTCGGCATGATGATCTGTAATAAAATTGTGGAAAATCATAACGGAACCCTTGAAATCGAGAGTGAAGTCGGGGAAGGAACAACAGTGAAATTGACCTTTCCGACGTAGAAAAACGGGACTGACGTTTGTCAGTCCCGTTCCTTATGTTCAGAGATTACTTGATTGCCCGCTGCCTTCAACAGTCGGTTCATGAGCGCCTCTCCTAGCCCGTCAATTGGATACATCTCTGCTAAAATGATATCCACTTCCGTCTCATCAAATGCTCTCAGCTGATCGTAAAGCCTTTGTGCTATGCCTTCAACTCGAGTCGATGTTCCCAATGTTTTCAACACATCTGTGGATAATTGCGAAGCAAGTTCGTCACTTACCAGAATGCCGACCCTCTTCCCTTCCTTTCTGAACCGGTCAATAACGGATTGGAAAAAGTCGTTAGATCCTTCAATTAAGAACAAAGGCGCATCCGGTGCGTAGTGAGTGTACTTCATTCCAGGAGATTTCGGCACTTGTTCTTTTTCAAATAGCGCTTGATCATAAGAAACGTTTTCCACAACCGATTCAAGCTGAGCTTTCGTGATGCCACCTGGCCGGAGGATCGTTACTCGGTCCTCAGTCACTTCGACGACTGTGGACTCCAGTCCAACTCCAGTGGTCCCCGCATCAATGATCCCTCTAATTCGACCTTTCAAGTCCTTGTACACGTGGTCACCCTTAGTCGGGCTCGGTTTTCCAGACCGGTTCGCACTTGGCGCAGCAATCGGCACTCCAACTGCTTCAATCAAAGCAAGTGCAACAGGATGGTCGGGCATCCGCACCCCCACGCTATCCAGTCCAGCTGTCGTTCGTTCTGCGATGCTTTCGTTTTTCGGTAAAATGATCGTCAAAGGACCCGGCCAGAACGCATCCATCAGTCGTTCTGCTGTTTCCGACCAGGAAGAAGCCGCTTGCTTCAGCTGGTTTTGATTCGCAACATGGACAATCAGTGGATTATCGCTCGGACGTCCTTTCGCTTCGAAAATTTTTTCAATCGCTTCGTTGGAGCAGGCATTTGCTCCTAGTCCGTAAACCGTTTCAGTAGGGAACGCGATGACCTCGCCTTCCCTCATCCACATCGCAGCCTCCTGTATGGAAGGATGCTCTCGTAAGTTATCCACATTTTCCACATTCCATCTTGAGGTTATCAACTGTTCCATGTGGGTAAGTACTCCTTTAAAGTCTATATTATTCAGGTATTTCCACATCTTACCCACAACTATTCCGGATTTGTGGATAGTACTGTGGATAACTATGTGGATGGTATCAATTGTCGCTTCATAATGGCTATTTGATCCCGGTCATATTGCTTCAAGTGTGGACTGTTTAACAAGTCATCCGGAACCTTATCATACGGAATTTCTGTGAATCCTAGCGCATAAAAAATGGAGGTGACTCTCGTCAATAAATACACCGTTTCAATGCCTTTGTGATCGGCAAGCCGAATGATGGCTTTCAATAATTGCAGTAATAATTCTTCTGAAGAATACTCTTTATCCAATACAAGTGATCGAATGAGTCCGTCGGTTCCGAATCGCTCCAGCCCTACCGTTCCAGCCATTTTCTTTTTGTCTGTTTCTAGGATGATGAATGTTTGTATACAATTTTCGATTCCTTCACTTGAAAGACCGGCCTGTGCTACAAATTGTTTAATAGATGGGGTATCATTCGTTTCAGCAGGTCGAAACGATAACATCTCACCCTCTCCCTTCTAGCAATTCTACTCTATTCTATGAACGGAAAGAAGAGATTATCCCATTTTATTTTTACTAGAAGGCTTTGTTGCTTTTGAAGGTTGTTGATTTCCACTACGGACAGTCGCTTTCCGCGGGCAACGCTTCAGCTTCCTCGGAAGTAAAACCGCTTCCTGCGGGATCTTCAGCCGTTGCTTTTCCCGCAGGAGTCAACTGTCCTACACTCCAATCAAAAGGACCTAGCGAAGGGAATACACGTAGACTCCTGCGGGAAAGCGAAGACGCTGAGACCCCACAGTGAGCGTACTTTGCGAGCGAGGAGGCTTAGCGCGAGCCCGCGGAAAGCGTAGTGTATTTCCGAAGCGGTAGAATATCTCGTAGTTTAAACCAACTGCCAGGGTTAAAGAGCAACAAAGTTTGCGAAAACAACCCTTTTTTAAAAACAGCAACTCCTATCTTAATGAAAGAAGGAATCTATCATTAAGCAAATAGATTCCCTAGTCCGCCCACTATTTTATCGAAAAGCTCGAATACGAAGAATTTCACTTCCGGTTCTTCCGTTTGTTCCTGAGTTGTTTGAGCAACGGCTTGCTCACTACCTTCTTGTTCCGGTTGGACAGCATCTCCGTTGTCAAAATCAAGGAAGCATAGCGGTGGAAACAACACGCACCACCAGTTTGCACCTGTTCCCTCTCCAATCGAAATCAGTACTGCTTCATATTCCCCTGCTGGATAGACGAGATTCCCATACAATTTCGTCGGAAAAGGTACATTGCCGAAATCTACAGAAAATGCTTCTTGGATCCCTTTTCGAAGTAAGGCTTGTTGGACGATTTGTTTAATAGACGGAAGCTCTTGCTTGATGATTGTTCTCGCCTCATCAATAGATTCGATCCCCAATACCCAGTTCGTGATTTGTGCATTCACTTCGTCTCGGATCGAGCGCTTTACTTCTTGATCGGCTTGTGAGTCACTGTTCGCGAGAATTCTTAAACGGATTGATTCATCCGGAATCACATCTTGCGGCACGTCATTAAATGACGCATTCGCCACTTTTATTTGAGTTTCATAGAATACGACCATAATCATTAAAGATAATAAAATAAGTACGATTTTCTTGCGTTTCATCTCTCACCCACACCCTTTCTGGTAAACAGTGTGGACGGCGGATGATCTTTTTATACTCGTAATCTAGTTAAATTTTTTGCTAGGTTGAGTGAATCCGCGTCGTGCATGGAAAAGTCGCATCAAGTTCTCAGATTACCTTGTCAAAGTTCCGATGACGATCCGTTCTTTTCCGTTAATGTCCTTTAGAACTTCTGTCTGAATCTTCTCTGCAAAGCGTTCTCCAAGCAGTGATGCGACCGTTCTCCCCTGGTCGTAACCGACTTCGAAAGCGACAAGCGCACGGTCCGCTACTACTTCAGGAAGCTGATCTATGATCTGCTTGTAAAAAACGTAGCCATCTTCACCGCCGACGAGCGCACGGATTGGCTCATAATCCTTCACGACTGCATCGAGCGTCTCGATGTCGGCTTCTGGAATGTACGGTGGGTTTGAAACGACGATGTCAAACCGTTCTTCTGTTTTAAGGAACGGCTGCAGCATATCCCCTTGCACCCAACGGACATCCGCTCCAAGCGCTTCACCGTTCTCGCTTGCGACTTTTAACGATTCTTCCGCAATATCAACACCAGTCACCTTCATATCTCGGCTCTCGAGTTTTAGCGTAACCGCGATAATTCCGCTGCCTGTGCCGATATCGACGACATTGAGTGCTTTTGAATCGGTAAAAAAGTGCTTCGTGCGTTTAAGAACAGCAAGGACAAGCTCTTCTGTCTCTGGTCTCGGAATGAGCACTTCCGGATTCACCGTGAACGGTCTGCCGTAGAATTCTTCCGTCTTCGTAATGTACTGGATCGGCACACCCTCACCGTGCTGATGAACGAATTCCGTAAACTGTTTCTGTTCCGCTTCGGACAATTGGCGTTCGAAAGCAGACAGCAATTCACCACGTCTCATCCGTAGGACATGTCCGAGCAACAACTCGCCAGCGTTCGGCTCCCTATTCTTTTCTTTTAAAAAAGAAGAAGCCCAACGGAGGGCTTCAATCACATTCATCTGTTTCATTATGCTTCCGCCTGTTTCATTGCGTTCGTTTGTTCTTCCAAGATCAACGCTTCGATAAATTCTTCCACTTTTCCTTGTAAAATCTGGTCCAGCTTTTGAATTGTGAGTCCGATACGGTGGTCGGTTACACGGTTTTGCGGGAAGTTGTACGTACGGATCCGCTCAGAACGGTCTCCTGTTCCGACCGCTGACTTACGGTTCGCTGCGTACTCATCCATCGCTTCCTGTTGGAATTTATCATAAATACGTGCACGTAGAACCTTCATCGCTTTTTCTTTGTTCTTGATCTGGGACTTCTCATCCTGACAAGAAACGACGATTCCAGTCGGTTCGTGCGTCAAACGGACAGCAGACATCGTCGTGTTGACGGACTGTCCACCAGGTCCACTGGAAGCGAACGTGTCGACACGGATATCTTTTTCATGGATATCGATTTCCACTTCTTCTGCTTCAGGTAAAACCGCGACCGTTGCTGTGGAAGTATGGATACGTCCACCAGACTCTGTCGTCGGAACACGTTGCACACGGTGCGCTCCGTTTTCATACTTCAGTTTGGAGTAGGCACCAGCACCGTTCACCATGAAGATGATTTCCTTATAACCACCAAGCTCCGTATAACTTGCTTCGATGATTTCTGACTTCCAGCCTTGCATTTCCGCATAACGGCTGTACATTTTGTAAAGGTCCGCAGCAAACAACGCCGCTTCATCTCCACCAGCTGCACCACGGATCTCGATGATAACGTTTTTGTCATCGTTCGGGTCTTTCGGTAAAAGAAGGACTTTCAGCTGTTGAGTCAGCTCTTCATGACGTTCCTTCAGCTCGGAAAGCTCCATTTTTACCATTTCACGCATTTCAGCATCGAGCTTTTCTTCGAGCATTTGCTCTGCTCCTTCAAGCTCTTCACTTACCTCTTTATATTCACGATAGGTTGTAACGGTTTCTTCGATATCCGACTGTTCTTTCGAATATTCTCTCAGCTTTTTCGAATCGCTGATGACATCCGGGTCACTCAACAATTCATTCAACTTATTGTATCGATCTTCAATCGATTGTAAACGCTCTAGCACAACGGTTCACCATCCCAATGTGTTACTTTCTTTAACAAATCCGAAAAGTTGCTTAACATTAACATTATAGTATACGTCTCATAGGTCGTCAAAGTACAGTTTCAGGATATGATGTTTAAATAGTGTGGGAAACATAACTATCCAATTTCTTCGTTCCGTTGACACTGCGGTCCTCATGTAGTAAATATCTACACTCCGGTCCTCGTGTCCGCCGCGCCTCGAACTTCTCTGTTCTGTTTGTCCTCTATTTAAACGAGTATAATGTGATTCATCTCTTATGTAGTCGGGAATGGAAATACGGGGAGCGTTCGCTATATTTTCGCGTTATGTTTGATTCGTTCGTAGTCCGTTCGGCATTGGTTCATTCGGATGGCGGAAGTCAACGAATCAATGACGACCTTCTCATCGGTTATGATACTGAACACGTATGGTGAAGTAGCAAAGTGACCGAAAAAGTGCGTACAACCTTCAAATCGCTTGTTTTCCGGCGTCCAACTACTCGGTTGGTACGATACGATGAAGTTACCCATCGTTTCATAAATGGGGTCGAGCGGTTCCGATTTCAACCTTTTGATCAGTGCTGGTATATTTTCAGGTTCTTGACCTCCCCAATCAGGTCCATTCGCATCGATGTATAGCATGTGTAAAAACCCCTTTCACAAAGTAAGATTCGTCAAGTGGAGAGTATTCTTGAGTGTATAATGAAAGAAGATAAGAAGTGCCATACTAATAGACATCCAGTTCATTTTTAGAAAGGAGTCGTGATAGAGATGAAATATGTCATTATCGGTGGAGATGCTGCAGGAATGAGTGCGGCCATGCAAATCGTTCGGAACGATCCCGATGCAGAGGTCACAACCCTTGAAAAAGGAGACATCTACTCGTACGGACAATGTGGATTGCCTTACGTGATCAGCGGTCAGATTCCAGAAGCGGAGGACCTGATTGCGCGCGATGTCGAAACCTTCCGTGAAAAATACGGCATCAACGCGACGGTGTACAATGAAGTGAGAAGCGTGGATACGGACAAAAAGACGGTAAGCGGAAAAAACATTGAAACAGATGAGGATTTTACATATGAATACGACCGTCTGCTCGTTGCAACCGGCGTCAGACCGATTGTACCAGACTGGAATGGACGTGAGCTGAACGGTATCCATACGTTGAAGACGATTCCGGATGCGAAAGCGATTATGGAGAGCCTTGATCATCAAGTAGAAAAAGTGACGGTCATCGGCGGGGGCTATATCGGTCTTGAAATGGCGGAAAGTTTCGTTGAACTGGGTAAAAAAGTACGGCTGATCGAACGGAATGAGCAAGTCGCTAAAATTTTCGATGAAGACATGGCGAGCTATATCCATGAGGAAGCCGAAAAGCACGGAATCGAGCTGTGCTTTAGTGAACAAGTGGAAAGCTTCGAAGGGGATAACCGTGTTACGGCTGTTGTGACGGACCAGAATAAATATGAATCTGACTTAGTGCTGATTGCAATCGGTGTAAAACCGAATACAGACTTCTTGAAGGATACCCCTGTTCACCTGAATGAGAAAGGCGCCATCATCGTTGATGCTTATATGAAGACGAATGTAGAAGACGTCTATGCTGCCGGGGACTGCGCGACCCACTATCATCGTGTAAAAGAAATGAACGACCACATCCCTCTCGGCACGACAGCAAATAAGCAAGGACGAATCGCTGGTTTGAATATGATTGATCAACCGAAAGCGTTCCAGGGGATCGTCGGTACGTCTGTCATCAAATTCATGGACCTGACCCTTGGCCGCACCGGCCTTTCCGAACGTGAAGCAAAAGCACTGAATCTTCCATATGAGACCGTCAGTACGAAAGCGAAGGACATTGCTGGCTACTATCCAGGTGCTGAGAAATTGTATGTAAAGCTGCTATTCAACACGAAAAACCAGCGATTGCTTGGTGGCCAGTTTATCGGTAAAAACGGCGTGGATAAACGTGTAGATGTGATGGCGATGGCTCTGTTCCATAAAATGAGTCTGCATGATCTGGAGGATCTCGATTTGAGTTATGCACCGCCGTACAATGGTGTGTGGGATCCAATCCAACAAGCAGCAAGAAGAGCGAAAAAATAAGTACGTTCTATTTATAAGAGGGGCTGACCACTTTAGGTGGTCGGCCCCTTATTTACGCTTATTTATTGTCTAAGCGAACATGGATCCGATACCTTGGAACAGATAGCTGGACTGCGTCTTCGATTTCGTTCCGCATGTCTTTCATCTGTTTTTTCGAGAAGTCCTTTGGAACATTCACATGAATATAGGCACGGTTTCCGTTGATGGTCACGAACTGCGCTCTTCGTCCCGTCGCATCCACTACAGCTTCACGAATCTTATCCTGGTCATCACTGATCGTGAAACGCTTCGAAGTGAGGTTTCGATAGCTGTTCGGATTTTGGTTCGCTTCATAGATATAGCTTCGGTTCGGTTTCCGATTCGTCAAATGGTGGTTGACGATGCCGTGACCTACGAGAGGATTTTTGTCATCTTTCGTTTCAAATGCAGAAGGCTCCCGCTCAGCAATCTCCTCAGTCGTCGGAGGCCGCATTGGTGAACAAGCAGTCATGAGCACTATTGCACTTAGAAATGCTGCTGTTTTCAAAATATACACCCCCGTATGCTTAGGATAACCACATACCGAAAGGACTCCCATGACAGATTTTGGAGATGAGAGTACAGATGTCAGTGCCAGGTACCGAAATGGATGTCAACGGTACCGAGGCTTCTCATTCGGTACCTGGCACTGTAGGGCTTTGTAACTAAAAAGGAACCGCTCAATTTGCGGTTCCTCATCGTTTATTTAGAATGTTTGTGGTTGTTCTTTCGGTGTCATATTGGGATGTTCGGGAACTTCATGGCAGTGTCTGCAACGAGGCTCGTACGATTCCGACGCGCCAACAAGAATGATCGGATCGTTATAAGATGCAGGTTTACCATCGATTAAGCGTTGCGTACGACTTGCTGGACTTCCGCACACAAGGCATACGGCATGAAGCTTGGTCACACTCTCAGACAAAGCCATCAATTCAGGTACGACTCCGAACGGTTCTCCCCGGAAGTCCTGATCTAATCCTGCAACGATGACGCGCTTTCCGCTGTTCGCCAGATGTTGGATGACTTCAACGACTTCGTTATCAAAAAATTGTACTTCATCAATTGCAACAACTTCTGTATCAAATGAAACGATGTTCGAAATTTCGGTTGAATCCTTCACCGGTAAAGCCACAACAGAGGTTCCGTTATGGGACACAACTTCCTCTTTACTGTACCGATTATCAAGTAATGGCTTGAAGACTTGTACCTTCTGCTTTCCGAACGTGGCACGGCGAACACGTCGAATCAACTCCTCTGATTTTCCCGAAAACATACTCCCACAGATCAGCTCGACCCAACCATCTTTTTTCATTACGTACATGTCCGTATCTCCCTTCGCCACTTTCCTTAAAACTTTCCGTAATTCTTCTCTATATGTATTCTTTGTCTATTGTAACAAAACATAAGTATAGGATTGGATGTTTTTTAAACGCTTTTTCGTTTAACAGAGTAAACTCGCGAAAAACGTCAAATTTCCGTGAAAAAAGCAGATAATTCATGACATCATCTGCTAAACCTTGCATTCCATGAGCTTTTAAGAAGTAAAAAACAGGCAAGAGGGCGATCCCCTGCCTGTTTCAAAAAATACCTTATTACTTAAGGTTGTATTTTTTCTTAAAGCGATCAACACGTCCACCAGCGTCAGCAAACTTCTGACGACCTGTGTAGAACGGATGACATTCAGAACAAATTTCAACGCGAATATCTTCTTTTACAGAACCTGTTTCAAATTCATTACCACAAGCGCAAGATACTTTCGCTTTTTTGTAATCTGGATGGATTGCTTGTTTCATCCTATTCATCTCCTTCTGCCCTGAACCCTTAAGGAACAGAGTTATTTGCACACATGACGTAGTATATCAGGATTTCTTACAGATTTCAACAACCTATTTTACGGTCATCTTTTTCGATTGTCCACCGGAACGTTCTTTCTCGAACATATGGAAAAACTCTTCATTCGTCTTCGTTTTCTTAACACGTCTCATGAAGTGCTCAACGAAATCGTAAGAATCGTCCATCGTCTTACGGATCGCCCATAAGTGCTCAAGATGCTCTTTTGCAATCAGCATTTCTTCTTTTCTCGTTCCGGAACGACGAATATCTATCGCAGGGAAAATACGACGTTCTGCAAGCTTGCGGTCCAGGTGAAGTTCCATGTTCCCCGTACCTTTGAACTCTTCATAAATGACGTCATCCATACGGGAGCCTGTCTCGACAAGAGCTGTCGCTAAAATCGTCAAGCTTCCACCGTCTTCGATGTTACGCGCAGCCCCGAAGAATCGCTTCGGCTTATGGAAGGCAGCCGGATCGATACCCCCGGAGAGTGTTCGTCCACTCGGTGGGATGACAAGGTTGTAAGCTCGAGCCAAACGAGTGATACTATCCATCAAGATGACGACATCTTTCTTGTGCTCGACAAGACGCATTGCTCGTTCCAGGACAAGCTCTGCCACTTTGATGTGGTTCTCGGGTACTTCATCGAACGTTGAGCTGACAACATCCCCTTGAACAGAACGCTCGATATCCGTTACTTCCTCTGGTCGTTCATCAATTAAAAGAACGATCAGCTCAGTGTCAGGATGGTTCGTCGTCACGCTGTGGGCGATTTCTTTTAAAAGAGTCGTCTTACCAGCCTTAGGAGGTGCGACAATCAGACCACGCTGACCGAAACCGACTGGTGAAATCATATCCATAATTCGAGTAGATACATTTTTTGCTGATGTTTCCAATGTCATCTTTTGCTCTGGATATAACGGAGTCAATGCCGGGAAATGGACACGCTCTTTTGCCGTATCAGGATCTTCACCGTTGACCGCCGCTACATGCAGCAAACCGTAATAACGCTCATTTTCCTTTGGAGGACGGACTTTTCCAGATACCTTGTCCCCATTCCGCAAATCAAAACGACGGATTTGGGAAGCGGATATGTAGATATCCTCAGAACTCGGCGAATAGTTGATCGGACGTAAAAATCCGAATCCTTCTGTCGGGATGACCTCCAAAATCCCTTCCATGAAAGAAAGGTCTTCCTTTTCAGCCTGCGCCTTCAGGATTGCAAATATCAATTCTCGTTTCGTCAGTTTGCTGTAGTATGAAATTTTCAGTTCTTTGGCTCTCTCATAGAGATCCTTGAGTTTCATATTTTCTAATTGTGATAAGTTAAAGGACATAGTACACCACTTTTCATGCATATTTAAATAAGTTCATATATAACTTTCAGCTCTTCAAATGTGTTCATCTAGTATGGAACGTTGTTTTAGGGACATACCATGGAAGGAATGAAACGTTTAATAAGAAGTGTATTGTAAAAGAAGTTTATAGAATGAAGCATTTAACATAGATATTCTTATTTTACCCAAAAATACCACCAATAATCAAGAAATCACAATGCCGTTTTTCTCAAAACAGCATTGTGGCAATCTTTTAACGTTGATTTCTTCGAAATTTACTCTATCTCTTTCGTTGCTTTCGCAAAACTTTGTTGCTCTTGAATGTCGTTGATTTCCGCTCCAGGATGCTCGCTTTCCGCGGGGCGTGCGGTGAGCCCAATCACTTGCACAGGATGTGCTGGCTTCGACGTTCACCACAGGACGTGGTGGGTCTTAGTCGAAGATCCTTTTAAAAGTGAATGGTCTCACCTGTCCCGCTGATCCCGCTGGAGTCTCGCACCTTGCTCTCCAATCAACTCGCACAGGGTGATTTTTAGAAATGCCTTAAAAGCAACAAGCTTTTTTGGAAAAGAGCCATTTCTTTTAAAATCAACTATAATTTATAATGATATAATTATGGCTTGATGACTAGATTTGGTTTCTTTTTCAGGCTGTGTTTTCCGTCGATGAATCGGACGGTTCCGGATTTCGCTCTCATGACGACGGATTGCGTCGTACCTGATGCACCTTTGAACCGGACACCTTTCAATAACTCTCCATCTGTTACCCCTGTTGCAGCAAAGATGGCGTCATCACCTTTCACGATATCGTCCATCATTAGGACACGGTGAATGTCATCGATTCCCATCTCTTTGCAACGCGCTAATTCCTCATCATTTTGTGGTAAAAGCTTTCCTTGAAGCTCTCCACCGAGGCATTTCAGAGCAACCGCTGCGATGACTCCTTCAGGAGCTCCACCGCTTCCAAGGAGGATATCCACGCCTGTATCGTCAAACGCTGTATTAATAGCAGCTGCTACATCTCCATCCTGGATGAGCTTGATTCTAGCGCCCGCTTCTCGTACTTCATCAATGATTTTCTGATGACGTTCACGATTCAAAATGATCGCTACGACATCTTCAATATCCTTGTTCTTCGCACGTGCCACCGCTTTCAAATTATCAGTGACCGAAGCATTGATGTCGATCATCCCTACCGCTTCAGGACCGACTGCAATCTTATCCATATACATGTCTGGTGCATGAAGAAGATTGCCATGATCCGCAATGGCAAGTACGGCAAGTGCGTTCCATGTACCGTTCGCTACGATATTCGTACCTTCGAGAGGATCGACAGCTACATCAACTCGTGGACCGAAACCAGTTCCGAGCTTTTCTCCGATATAAAGCATCGGGGCTTCGTCCATTTCTCCCTCTCCAATTACAACGGTTCCTTTCATCGGAACGGTATCGAAAACATCACGCATTGCAGAAGTTGCGGCATCATCCGCTTCCTCCTTACGACCTCTACCCATCCAACGTGCAGATGCCAAAGCAGCTGCCTCCGTCACACGGACTAGCTCCATGGATAAACTTCTCTCCATACCTTCTCCCCCTACAAAAACTTATTTAAAACAATAAATCAATCATAGGCAAACTACGTTTGCCTATGATTGGTTAACTTCGTTCAACTCTTCCACATCAAAATTCTCGCGCCAAACTTTCGCTCCTAAACCTTGCAGCTTTTTGACGAGATTTTCATAACCACGATCAATATGTTCAATATTCGAGATTTCCGTAATGCCTTTTGCCATTAAACCGGCAACGACGAGTGAAGCACCTGCTCTCAGGTCTGTTGCCTTCACTTTTGCTCCTTCTAATGGAGTCGGGCCATTGATGATCGCAGAACGGCCTTCTACTTTAACATTCGCACCCATACGTCTCAGTTCGTCGATATGTTTGAAACGTGAACTGTAAATCGTATCGGTCACGATGCTTGTACCTTCCGTGCTCGTAAGAAGAGCTGTGAAAGGCTGTTGCAAGTCCGTCGCAAATCCAGGGTATACAAGTGTTTTCACATCTACCCCGTTAAGCTCACGATCTCTTTTGACGAAAACGGAATCGTCGGACTCTTCAATATGAATTCCCATTTCGCGGAGTTTCGCAATCAACGACTCCAAGTGAAGTGGGATGACGTTGTCGATTGTGACACCATTCCCCATTGCTGCTGCCAAAATCATATATGTGCCAGCTTCTATACGATCTGGAATAATAGAATGACGGCAGCCGTGTAAAGAATCGACACCATCAATACGTATAACATCTGTACCTGCTCCTTTGATCTTTGCACCCATGCTTGATAGCAATGTGGCTACGTCAATGATTTCAGGTTCTTTCGCAGCGTTTTCAATGATCGTACGACCTTTCGCACGAACCGCTGCCAACATGATGTTGATCGTCGCACCAACACTTACGACGTCGAGATATATTCTGGCCCCAACAAGTTCGTCGGCACGCAAATAAATCGCACCTTGTTCGTTCGTGACAGTCGCACCAAGTGCTTGGAAGCCTTTTATATGTTGATCAATCGGTCGAGGACCAAGATTACAACCTCCTGGAAGACCGATGACTGCTTTTTTGAAACGACCGAGCATCGCACCCATTAAGTAATAGGACGCTCTCAACTTTTTCACTTTCCCATTCGGAAGTGGCATAGAAATCATTTTTTCCGGATTTACGGTGAGCGAGTTATTCTCCAGGCTCGCTTCTCCACCGATATCTTCAAGCAAATCACGTAAAATTCCTACGTCCGAGATGTTTGGGAGATGGTCGATCGTCACGGTCGAATCAGCCAAAATCGCAGCAGGAATCAGCGCAACCGCACTGTTCTTCGCACCACTGATTTGAACCGTACCTTCTAAGGGATGTCCTCCCTCGATCATTAATTTCTCCATTGCTTTCTCCCTTCTTCATTTACAAATTCAAGAAGTCAAGTCAAAACACATCTACCGTTATTGTAAGCGAAAATGGATAAAACATCCATGTATCACCTGAGTTCTTTTAACCTTTTTGACTATTATTCCAGTCAGCCAAGAATTTTTCAATGCCCTGGTCCGTTAAAGGGTGACTCATCAGTTGGTTCAGTACTTTTGCTGGAATCGTCGCGATATCCGCTCCGCGAAGTGCCGCTTCCGTTACGTGAATCGGATGACGGATGGAAGCTGCAATGATCTCCGTTTCAATTCCGTGGACATTGAAGATTTCTGCAATTTCAGAAATCAGCGGTAATCCATCCTGGCCTATATCATCGAGTCTTCCTAGGAAAGGTGATACATATGTAGCACCTGCACGCGCTGCCAATAGCGCCTGGTTCGCTGAGAAGATCAACGTTACATTCGTTTTGATCCCTAATTCAGTAAAAGTCTTTACAGCTTTCAGTCCGTCCTTTGTCATCGGGACTTTAACGGTGATATTAGGAGCGATGGCTGCTAGCTCTTTCCCTTCTTCCACCATCTCTTCATACTTCAAGCCAATGACTTCGGCACTAACAGATTCGGAAACGAATGAAGTGATTTCACGCAACCTTTCATGGAAATCGACACCTTCTTTTGCAACCAATGAAGGGTTGGTCGTGACGCCTCCTAAAATTCCAAGCTCATGAGCTTCACGAATTTCGTCTACGTTCGCTGTATCAATAAAGAATTTCATGTGCAGTTTCACTCCTTATGTTTATAAAACGTTCGTTTGTACTTGTAAATATTAGTGGGTTTTGACTTTGTAGTAGGGAGGGGAATTAACAACTTTGCTGAAAAGTTATACTGGATTAACGTATAAGCGGAAAGGAAACCGAAGCTTCGGTTTCCTTTACCACCTAATATTAGGTTTGACTTAAGCTTTGTTTGAAGAACCGAATTCACGCATCTTGCCTTTGACTGTTTCCTTGATCGCTTCACGTGCTGGTCCCATGTATTTACGAGGATCATACAATTCAGGCTTCTCAGCAAGTACTTCGCGAACAGCTTTCGATGCTGAAATCTGGCTTTCAGTGTTAACGTTGATTTTCGCGTGACCGTAAGAGATCGCTTTTTTGACATCCTTAGTCGGGATTCCTGTACCACCATGAAGGACGAGTGGTACACCAGTCAATTCACTGATTTCTTTCATACGGTCGAACCCAAGGTTTGGTTCTCCTTTATATGGTCCGTGTACAGAACCAAGAGCTGGAGCGAAGCAATCAACACCTGTTTCACGAATCAATTGGTCACACTCGGATGGAATTGCGTATGCTGCTTCTGCATCATCAACGATCACATCGTCTTCTTGTCCGCCGATACGTCCTAGTTCCGCTTCTACAGAAACTCCGACAGCATGTGCAACTTCTACCACTTTTTTCGTAAGAGCGATGTTCTCTTCAAGTGGATAGTGGGATCCATCAATCATGACAGAAGTGAATCCAGCGTTGATCGCTTGGACACATTTTTCGAAGCTAGAACCGTGGTCCAGGTGGATGGCAACCGGTACTGTCACATTGTATTCTTCCATTAGTGATTCAACCAGGTTGACAACTGTTTTGAAGCCACCCATATAACGAGCTGCACCTTCAGATACTCCACAGATTAATGGAGATTTCTCTTCTTCAGCAGCTTGAAGAATCGCTTGAGTAAACTCAAGGTTATTCAAGTTATATTGACCAACTGCGTATCCTTCCGCCTTGGCTTTTTCGAGCATTTCCTTCATTGAAACTAAAGGCATTGACATTTTCCTCCTTGTGGGTAATTGACCCTTATTTATTCATGCTTACAGAGGGTGATCACGAATTGATCGCCAATCAACCCCTGACAAGATTAACTTGGATTCATAAAAACAATTATAGCATATCAATTTTGACTGTAATCCGCAATCCGTACGAAAAAAGGTTGATCCAAATCCCCTAAGGTACAGCCCCTTTTCGAAACTCGTAATGGAGCGGTTCTAAGGTTTGGAGTCAACCCTATTCTGTGCGTTGTGTACAACAATTATGAGCGTATTGGTAAATTTTTCTTCACGACTTCTCGTATTTCATCAATATCAAAAGGTTTTGCAAAGTGAGTGATCGCACCCAACTCCATGGCTTCATGGATCATATCCAGCTCACCATATGCAGTCATGATGATGACGCCGACATCTTTATCCACTTTTTTGACTCTGCGTAAAATCTCTAGCCCATCCATACCCGGGATTTTCATATCGAGGATCAGTAAATCTGGCTTTTCATTTTTCACAATGGAAAGTGCCTGGACTCCGTTTGCAGCTTGAAAGGTTTGATAGCCTTCCTTCTTGAAAATTTCATTCAACAAGATACGGATTCCATATTGGTCATCTACAATTAGAATTTTCCCTTTCATACCTTATCACACCCTAGCTTCCTTGTTGTTGTAATACCCTTCTATATGATCTCTTTACATAATTCGCTGAATTTCTTCATTCTCCTTCTATATCGTCAAAATCTACCATTTGAATTCGAATTTTATGATTTTCAGTCGACACGTTATACTATTTGGGAGGTGATCGACATGTTGAAAATATTCACAACCCAATTATTCGGAGTGTTTCGTAACATACAAGAATCAGAAGAGGATCGCATTGAAGACTGCGCCCGTCTTCTAGCCCAATCAGTCATTGGCGATGGAACCATCTATGTAAAAGGTTTCGATGAACTCGAAGCCATTGCTACTGTCTTATTACACAGTGAGGAACGAATTCCTTCAGTTTCACCTTATCGAGAGGATGTTGAGCTCAATCCTGAAGACTGTTTGTTGGTTTTTTCAAACAAGGCGCATGACGATCGTAGCTTGACGGTCCTTGAGTCCGCCCGTTCAGTTGGCGCTTCAACTGTATCCATCGGTGCCGTAGAAAGCGAACAAGAAGTGGGTATTGATGAGTTCCACATTGATACGAAACTATTGAAAGGACTGGTACCAGACGATGAAGGTCGTCGGATTGGATACCCGACATTCATGTGCGCCCTCTATGCTTATTATGCACTTTATTTTACTGTATCAGAAATGCTCGAAGAATATGATATTGGAGATTGATCTTGTCTTCATTCTACAAAAAGTTTAATTTTGTTAAATTTTTTATATTTTTTTAATATTTTAGCAGGGAATTTGTAAAAAGATGGAGAATCATTAGATTAAAGCGTGACAAAAGTCACCTTTTTCCGCAATTCCACTACAGCCCATCTACAAAATATCCCCTCAAAATCATTCAGAGTCTACCTTCTCCTCCCCCTCAATCTCTGGACCAATATGCAGAAACTGACCCGATTTGATACTTCAAAACGGCTGTAGTAGGAGCCACGTACATAGTGGAAAGCGAAACCCTTTCAGGTTATGTTCATTCCGGAACCAGCGACGGAATGTTCATAGCCTGTTTGGGTTTTCGATAGCTTAATGCTCATTTTTTTCGAAATTCACTCCCTTTCCGCGGGAGAACCGCGAGCCTCACTTGCACAGGATGTGCTGGCTTCGACGTTCACCACAGGACATGGTGGGTTTTAGCCGAAAGTTCGATGGGTATCGCTGCGGGTCTTGCCTAGCTCGCTTTCCCCGTTGGAGTGTCGTGTGAATGGATTTACAACATTGATCGTATTTTCTTCTTTTATAAGCTTTCTTGCGGGGTGATTTGACGATTTTGGCGTTTTCACCCTATCAAAAACCTTCCATACAAAATTCGCAACACAAATCATTCGTTCACCTTTGTGAATGGGTACGTGAATACAAATGCTATTTAGCATCAAAATGGAATCGCCGTTATAACCATAAAAAAACGCACTGAGAAATCCAGTGCGTTTTGCTTTGATAGTTATTCGATTGCACCCTACAAAATAAACCCGTTCATTTTTCGTCGAGTCGATCGATTTCAATAATTGATTATTTTTTCAAATTCGTTGCTGCGTTAACAAAATCGCGGAAGAGTGGTTGTGGTTTTGTCGGGCGTGACTTGAATTCTGGGTGGAACTGAGATGCAACGAACCATGGGTGATCCTTTAATTCGATGACCTCGACAAGTCTTCCGTCTGGGCTTGTCCCAGAGAAAATGAAACCAGCTTTCTCCATCTCTTCGCGGAACTCATTATTGAACTCATAACGATGGCGATGACGCTCATATACGACTTCATCACCATAAGCAGCAAATGCATTCGTATCTTCTTTCAACTTACATGGATAAAGTCCAAGTCGCAGTGTACCTCCAAGATCTTCTACATCCTTTTGCTCAGGAAGTAGGTCGATGACAGGATGTGTCGTCGCCGGGTTGATTTCTGCAGAGTGTGCGTCCTCATAGCCTAGTACGTGACGAGCAAATTCAACAGAGGCTAACTGCATTCCAAGACAGATTCCGAGCATCGGCACTTTATTTTCACGCGCATAACGAATGGCAGAGATTTTACCTTCGATTCCACGGTCTCCAAATCCACCAGGAATTAAGATACCATCTGCATCGCCGAGCATTTCTTCAACATTTTCCGCAGTAACCTCTTCAGAGTTCACCCAGTCAATTTCGATGTCAGTATCGAATTCATAACCTGCGTGACGTAGGGATTCGACAACGGAAATATATGCATCCGGTAACGCGACATATTTTCCGACCAGGGCGATTTTCGTCTTGTTTTTCAAATTCGTGACACGGTTGACGAGCTCTTTCCACTCGGTCATATCCGCTTCCTTACAGTCAAGCTTCAAGTGTTTGCACACAATCTGGTCCATGTTTTGTTTTTGCAAAGATAGGGGAACTTCGTAAAGCGTCTCGGCGTCCATCGCCTCAATGACAGAATCCGGATGAATGTCACAGAACAACGCGATCTTGTCCTTCATTTCCTGTGGTAAAGGCTTTTCGTTACGAACAACGATGACATTCGGCTGAATTCCGAGTGAGCGTAGTTCTTTTACACTGTGCTGAGTCGGTTTCGTTTTCATTTCGCCTGCAGCCTTGATGTATGGAACGAGCGTACAATGGATGTACATTACATTTTCGACGCCGATGTCACTCTTGATCTGACGGATTGCTTCAAGATATGGAAGACTTTCAATATCTCCTACAGTTCCGCCGATTTCTGTTATGACGACATCCGCGTTCGTTTCACGTCCTGCACGGAAAACGCGTTCCTTGATTTCGTTCGTGATGTGCGGAATGACCTGGACCGTTCCACCGAGGTAATCTCCACGACGTTCTTTTTTCAAAACAGTGGAATAGATTTTTCCAGTCGTAACGTTACTGTATTTGTTCAGGTTGATGTCGATGAAACGCTCATAGTGTCCTAAGTCAAGGTCTGTTTCTGCGCCGTCATCTGTTACGAACACTTCACCGTGTTGGTAAGGACTCATTGTACCTGGATCCACGTTGATGTATGGATCGAACTTTTGAATCGTTACCTTTACACCTCTATTTTTCAAAAGTCGGCCGAGTGATGCCGCTGTAATTCCTTTTCCTAAGGAAGAGACTACTCCACCAGTTACGAAGATGTACTTTTTTGTCACGTTGGTTCCCCCTTGAGTTCGGTAATTTTAATTTTTATCCTCTTAACAGTATGCCGAAATAAATAGGTATTAACAGGAGGGGCAAAATAAATATAAAAAAACAAAAGCGACACCTGTCCCTCACGGGGGGCGCTTTTGTTTTTGGGTTCATATATATTCGATTTCAATTCATTTTAAGACTATAAGTAAAGCCCAAAAATGATTCTATCTAGTTTCCTTGTAAATGTCAAGGTCTATTATAGGTCTTCTTCGTCTTCTTCCGAGTCATCCTCAGAATCTTCTTCATCGTCTGAGAGGTCGGAGTCTTCTTCATCGAAGTCTACGTATTCCTCATCTTCTTCGTCAATCTCGTCATCATCATCTGCATCGAAGTCGTCTTCGAGATCATCTTCGAAGTCTTCATCCAGCTCATCCTCGAAATCTTCAAAATCCTCGTCGAGGTCATCTTCATAAGCTGCTTTCGCTCTTTTACCTTTTTTCTTCTTAGGCTTGATTGTTGTTGCTAGTTCTTCATCGCTGCTTTCAACCGGGTACCAAACTTTAAGACCCCATTGGTTGTCTCCGACACAAACGAAACGTCCGTCAATATTGATGTCTGTGTAAAATTGAGCGACACGTTTTTTTTGTTCCTGAGGGTCCATGTCACGAACATTCGCCACTTGTTCCATCAGTTCTGTGAATGGTGTCGGTTTCTTGTTGTCTTTTAAAATATGATATGCGATTTCTAGCATCGAAACTTCTTTCAATTCTTCCTTAGAATACGTATCGAGCATCTAAAGGCACGTCCTTTCTACTTATGGATCGATATCGTGAACCAGCCCTTCGGCTGTTCTATACATAAAGCGATGGAAGCAGAACAATGTCTACGTATCCATAGCCATAGCTAACGTAATCATACCATCCATTATAAACAATTTCTCTAAAGATATGCTATACCTGTGCATAAATTTTTCAAATAAATCTCCTAGGAAGAAATAATAGATTCTATATGGTGGTCAAATTTCGGTCTTGTTGTTAGTTGTTGCTTTTAAGTCATTTTTAAAAATCACTTTGTGCAAGTTGATTGGAGAGCAAGGTGCGAGACTCCAGCGGGATCAGCGGGACAGGTGAGACCATTCAATGTCGCGAAGCGACGAGTGGGCTCACCGCACGCCCCGCGGAAAGCGAGCATCCTGGAGCGGAAATCAACAACTTTCAAGAGCAACAAAGTTTACGAAAACAGCCTACAAAAAAGAAAGGCTGACGTCCGTCAGCCCTCCTCTATGATTCTATTACATGTTGCGTCGGTATTTTCCGCCTACTTCATAAAGTGCTCGGGTGATTTGACCGAGACTTGCATGTCGGACCGTCGTCATCAACTCATCAAACAAGTTGCCACCCGACAATGCAGTCTGCTTCAAGCGTTGCAACGCTTCAGCAGTCGTATCTTCGTGCTGCTTCTGGAACTCACGTAAATGTGTGATTTGTTGTTCCTTCTCTTCTTTCGTCGCACGAGCGAGCTGCATGTTGAAGTCCTCTTCAGAAGGAGGATTCGGGTTCAAGTACGTGTTCACCCCAATGATCGGTAATGAACCATCATGCTTCTTCATTTCGTAATACATCGACTCTTCTTGGATCTTACCGCGCTGGTATTGTGTTTCCATTGCGCCAAGCACACCACCGCGCGTGTTGATGCGTTCGAATTCTCTCAAGACTGCTTCTTCGACCAGATCGGTCAACTCTTCAATGATGAAGGAGCCTTGTAAGGAGTTTTCGTTTTTCGCTAAGCCAAGCTCTTTCGTAATGATCATTTGGATCGCCATCGCACGGCGTACCGATTCCTCGGTCGGTGTCGTAATCGCTTCATCATAAGAGTTCGTGTGAAGCGAGTTACAGTTATCGTAAATCGCCATGAGTGCCTGCAAGGTCGTACGGATATCGTTGAAGTCGATTTCCTGAGCGTGCAAGGAACGACCGGATGTTTGGATATGGTACTTCAGCTTCTGGCTTCGCTCATTCGCTTTATATTTATTTTTCATAACCGTTGCCCAAATTCGACGTGCCACACGGCCGATGACCGTATATTCAGGGTCCAATCCGTTACTGAAGAAGAACGACAGGTTCGGTGCAAACGTGTCGATATCCATGCCACGGCTCAAGTAGTACTCGACATAGGTGAAGCCGTTCGCGAGTGTCAACGCGAGCTGCGTGATCGGGTTCGCGCCCGCTTCAGCGATATGATAACCGGAAATGGAAACAGAATAATAGTTTCGTACTTTGTGGTCGATAAAGTACTCCTGGATGTCACCCATTAAGCGCAATGCAAACTCTGTTGAGAAGATACATGTGTTTTGTCCTTGGTCTTCTTTCAAGATGTCCGCTTGGACTGTACCACGTACGACAGACAACGTCTTCGCCTTGATTTCAGCTGTTTCTTCTTCATTCGGTTTACGTCCGTTTTCTTCCTCAAAACGAGCAAGCTGTTGATCAATCGCGGTGTTCATATACATTGCCAGGATGATCGGTGCTGGACCGTTGATTGTCATTGAGACAGAAGTCGTCGGTGAAGTTAGATCGAAACCAGCATACAGCTTTTTCATATCATCCAGTGTACAGATGCTAACGCCACTTTCCCCAACTTTTCCGTAAATATCCGGACGGTGGTCAGGGTCTTCACCGTAAAGAGTGACCGAGTCGAACGCCGTGGATAGACGTTTTGCATCGTCATCTTTCGACAGATAGTGGAATCGACGGTTCGTTCGCTCTGGTGTCCCTTCTCCTGCGAATTGACGCTTCGGATCTTCGCCTTTTCGTTTGAATGGGAATACGCCTGCTGTGAACGGATATCGTCCAGGAACGTTTTCCAGCATCGACCAACGGACGATTTCGCCCCAATCTTTGTACTTCGGCAAAGCGACCTTCGGAATATCAAGTCCAGATAGGCTTCGTGTCTTCAATTCGGTCACGATTTCTTTATCACGGATCTTCGTGACGAATTCGTCCTTGCTATATTGATCCTTCAACGTGTCCCATCCGTCTAAAATTTCTTTTACCTCAGGATGGACTTTCTTTTCGTAGTTGCTTTTCACATCGTTCAATGTGCGAATGGTCACGTCACCGTTTTCGTTCGTTTCTTCAATCGCTTCAAGAGTTCCTTCGATTTGGAACAGTTTGCGAGCTGTTTCCGATTGCTCAGAGACGAACTCCTTGTAACCACGGACCGCTTGCACGATCTCATTCAAGTATCCGACTCGGTCCGGCGGGATGATCATGTTTTGCTTTTCGACTTTCCCTTCACTGCTAAAAGATGTCGTCCAATCAAGGCCGAACTTTTCATTCAACACGCCAACGAGTGCATTAAACAGGATGTTCGTCCCCTCGTCGTTGAACTGGCTTGCAATCGTGCCATAGACCGGCATCTTTTCAAGGTCTTGATCAAACAGCATACGGCTACGCTGATACGTTTTACGTACTTCACGAAGTGCATCTTCAGAACCTTTACGGTCGAATTTATTAATCGCAATCAAATCTGCAAAATCGATCATATCGATTTTTTCAAGTTGGGAAGGTGCACCGAATTCACTTGTCATGACGTACATCGACAAGTCGGAAATCTCGACGATCTCAGCATTCCCTTGCCCGATTCCGCTCGTTTCAACGATAATCAAGTCATAGCCCGCTGCTTTCACGACAGACAAGGCATCGGTGATCGCTTCAGAAAGCTCTGTTTTTGAACCACGTGTTGCGAGACTTCGCATGTAAACACGTGGTGAATGGATCGCGTTCATACGGATTCGGTCTCCGAGCAACGCTCCACCTGTTTTTTGTTTCGTAGGATCGACTGAGATGATCGCAATCGTTTTATCTTCAAATTCGTTCAAATAACGACGAACGAGCTCATCGGTCAAGGAGCTCTTACCTGCTCCACCCGTACCAGTGATACCGAGGACAGGCACATTGTTCTGCATTTCTTTCATTTGGGTGATTGCCTTTTCAGCTGTGGCAGCCATCTCTTCTGCTTTCACTTTTCCAAAGTTCTCGGCAACGGTAATGAGACGTGCAACGGCTTTCGAATCCCGATTAGGAAGAAGATCCAGTTCATCATTCAGTTGAGTGAACGTCGGGAAGTCACACTCTTTCACCATCTGGTTGATCATGCCTTGCAAACCGAGTGTACGACCATCTTCTGGGGAGAAGATGCGCGCAACACCGTACTCATGCAATTCCTTTATTTCTTTTGGGATGATGACGCCACCACCACCGCCATAAACGCGGATATGGGAAGCTCCGTATTCTTTCAACAAGTCGACCATGTATTTGAAGTACTCGACGTGCCCACCTTGATAGGAGGAGATCGCAATTCCTTGAACATCCTCCTGGATCGCCGCTTGCACGACTTCATCAACTGAGCGGTTGTGTCCTAAGTGAATGACTTCCGCACCGCTCGCCTGGATGATTCTTCTCATAATGTTGATTGACGCATCATGCCCATCGAATAAGCTTGCTGCCGTTACAAAACGTACGTGATGTTTCGGCTTATAAACTTTCGTTTCCATGTGAGGCTTGCTCCTTTCTATAAAAGCTTTATTAGTTTTGGGTTAGTTGTTAGTTGAAAGTTGTGTAGCGTAATTCGCGACACTCCTGTGGGAAAGCGAGCGAATTTTTAGCGAATCATTGCTTACACTTGGCTCGCTGCCTGATCCGACGCAATCCCTTCCATCAGCACTTGAATCTGGAACTGCGTGTAGCTCTCCAATGTATGTTCCTTCTGCAACACCCAACGTCTGAACGTCCACATCTGCCCTTGCAGCATGATGTTATGGGCGAGCAGATTCACTTCTTTTTCCGATAAAGACAGGTTCCCCGCATCCACAGAGCGTTGAATCAATTTTTCAAACATGCCCGTCATTTCAATTTCTTTCCTAAGTACATAAGGAAGCGCTTCATCTGAAAGCGACTTCGCTTCCTGATACATGACAAGCACTTCGTCCTGCATTTCATCCATTACTTTAAAATACGCGGCAATTGCTTCTTTGAGCCTGTTAATGCCTGGCTGATCCATGACAATCTCGCTTTGGAGTCTCGAGCGTACTTCGTCATAGATCGAGTCACAGACCAAATATAATACGTCTTCTTTCGTCCGGATGTATTCATAAAGCGTACCGATGCTGAATCCTGCTGCTTTCGCGATTTCTCTTGTCGTCGTCCGGTGGAATCCTTTATCTTTAAAAAGGCTCACCGCCGCTTTGACCATTTCTTCTCTACGCTTTTGAATGAGCTTTTCATCTTTTACAAGTGAAGGTACTTTTTTCTTCCCCAACCTCATCCCTCTTTCGTAGTTGTATCTTGTCGTTCAACGTCTGCTGGATCGTCGATGAATTCCTTCAAAATCTGTGAAGCAGCAGTGTATGGGTCGATTTCTCTGCGTTCGATCTGGTCTCTCCAGCTCCCGGTCTGTTGTTCTTTTTGTAGTCGTTTCATCAGTTCATAATGGACGACCTCCAGAACTTCCTCTTGTAAAATCCGCGTCTTCTTCCGTTCGCCTTCTCCACTCTCTTTTAAATACTCAGCGTGTTTTTGTACCAGCGTCCAAAGACTCTCCATCCCTTTGTTCTCAGTCGAAATCGTCTGAGCAATCGGTGGGCGCCAAGCTGCGTCATGTTTCACGAGGTCGAGCATGCCTTCTATTTCCGTCATCAGCTTCGAAACGCCGGGGAGGTCCGCCTTATTGATGATGAACAAGTCAGCGATTTCCATGATTCCCGCCTTGAACACCTGGACGACATCGCCGCTACCCGGATTCAAGACGACCGCAGTCGTATCCGCGACTTTCATAATATCGAGCTCCGACTGTCCGACGCCGACCGTTTCGACGAGAATAACGTCGAAGCCGTAAGCGTCCATGAGCCGGACCGCTTCCTTCGTCGTTCTCGCGAGACCGCCAAGACTTCCACGCGTCCCCATGCTTCGGATGTACACCCCTGGATCGGTAAAATGTTCCGCCATACGGACCCGGTCCCCTAACAGGGCTCCTCCGCTGAACGGACTGGTCGGATCGACTGCGACGATTCCGACCGTCAACTTTTTCAAACGGAGGTATTGAATGAACCGGTTGACGAGCGAGCTCTTCCCCGCACCAGGTGATCCTGTGATTCCGATGATGTGAGCACCCTTCCCCTGGTCATGCACATCTTTCAAAATCGCAAGCTTATCGGCATGATCATTTTCAAGATAGCTGATGCCCCGGGCTAACGCTCTCATATCTTTGTCGATCAATTTCTTTGCGAGGTCGTGCATCGTTGGTCCTCCTGTTCATCTCTTGACCATTAATCTGCTAAAAGCATTCTTGAGATGACGAGTCTTTGAATCTCTTGCGTTCCTTCGTAAATTTGAGTGATCTTCGCATCACGCATATAACGCTCTACAGGATAATCCTTCGTATATCCGTATCCGCCATACACTTGAACCGCTTCTGTCGTCACTTCCATCGCGATATCACCCGCATAAAGTTTAGACATGGCTGATTCTTTACCATATGGAAGCCCTTCGCTTTCACGCCAAGCAGCCTGATAGGTTAGCAGTCTTGCTGCTTCCACTTTTGTAGCCATGTCCGCTAGCTTGAACCCGATTCCTTGTTGTAAGCCGATTGGTTTTCCGAACTGTTGACGTTCTTTCGCATAGTTTGTGGATGCATCGAGTGCCCCTTGTGCGATTCCCACAGCTTGAGCAGCAATTCCGTTACGTCCTCCATCGAGCGTCTGCATCGCAATTTTGAACCCTTCGCCTTCTTCTCCTAATCGGTTTTCCGCTGGAACGCGGCAATCTTCAAAAATGATTTCAAGCGTAGGAGATGAACGAATTCCAAGTTTCTTTTCCTTCTTACCGAATGAGAATCCTGGCGTCCCTTTTTCAACGATGAATGCTGTAATTCCTTTATGTTTGCTTTCACGATCTGTCACTGCAAACACAACGTAAATTTCTGCATCTCCAGCGTTCGTGATGAAAATCTTCGACCCGTTGATAATATAGTCATCGCCATCACGGACTGCAGTCGTCTTCATTTTCGCTGCATCGGATCCAGAGCCTGGCTCAGTTAGTCCGTAAGCTCCGATTTTCTTTCCTTCTGCCATCGGACGAAGGAATTTCTGTTTTTGCTCTTCCGTACCGAATTTGTAAACCGGCCAACCAGCCAGTGATGTATGAGCAGACAATGTTACGCCTGTTGAGGCACAAACTCTTGATAGCTCTTCAACAGCAATGACATAGCTTAAGTAATCTGAGCCGATTCCACCGTACTCCTCCGGCCACGGAATTCCTGTAAGACCAAGTTCCGCCATTTGATCGAATAGTGCACGGTCGAAGCGCTCTTCTTCATCACGCTCAGCTGCTGTCGGTTCCACTTCATTCTTCGCAAAATCGCGAACCATCTTTCTCAGCATTTCATGTTCTTCTGTTAGTTGGAATTGCATGTTTCCCTCTCCCTTTCAAATCAAATCTATTTATTTTTTTGGCTTAATCTGTTCACTCTCAAGATTAACTGTTAATTTCAGCATCAATTTATCGACGAGCTCTACTGTCAACGGATTAGAAACAAGAAGTTCGAGGCACGCAGGTTTTTATCGGCCGGAGTGTATAAATCATACATGAGGACCGATAAAAACCAAGTAACAATCACTGCCTAAAACCGTCACGTCCTGTGACAACGGCAGTACTAGCACGTCCTGTGCTTCGAAAATTCGCCGTTTATCATTCGTTGACTAGCTGTTCATCAGATGTTTGCTTATTACAACCCTCTGAATTTCGCTCGTTCCTTCGTAAATCTCACATACCTTCGCGTCACGGAACAGGCGCTCAACCGGGTATTCCTTCGTATAGCCGTATCCGCCGTGGATCTGAACCGCTTCTATTGCCGATTTCGTTGCAGTCGTAGAAGCAAACAGCTTCGCAATCGATGCATCCCTACCGCACGGCTTTCCAAGAGACTTCAAGTTCGCTGCACGATAGGTCAAAAGCTTCGCAGCTTCTACCTCAGTCGCCATATCCGCCAACTTGAACCCGACGCCTTGCTGTAAACCGATCGGCTTACCGAACTGCTTTCGCTCATTCGCATAAGCTGTTGAGTATTCAAGCGCTGCTTGACCGATTCCAAGCGCTTGTGCAGCGATTCCAATACGTCCAGCATCGAGGTTGGACATCGCAATCTTGAAGCCCAAGCCTTCTTCCCCTAGTCGGTTTTCTACCGGTACCTTTGCATCTTCAAAAATGAGCTGGCTCGTATTCGACCCGTTCAAGCCCATCTTTTTCTCTTTTTTCCCGACCTCAAAGCCTGGTGTATCTTTATCAACGATGAACGCTGTAATGCCGCGACTGCCTTCTTCCGGATTCGTAGACGCGAAGACAATGTACACATCCGCTTCACCCGCGTTCGTGATGAACACTTTCGAGCCATTCAGAATGTAATGATCTCCGTCTCGAACCGCTTTCGTTTTCAAACCGCCTGCGTCCGATCCTGCCCCAGGCTCCGTCAATCCGAATGCACCAAGGTACTCTCCGCTTGCGAGCTTTGGTACGTATTTTTTCTTCTGCTCATCTGTACCGAAATTGTAAATCGGATACGTTCCGACAGAAGTATGCACAGATAAGATGACACCGACCGTTGCGCTGACTCTTGAAAGCTCATTGATCGCTATGATATAGGATGTGAAATCCATCCCGGCTCCACCGTATTCTTCAGGAATAGGTATCCCCATCAGCCCTAGCTCAGCCATCTTATCAATGACTGCTCTCGGAAACTCATCAGTCTCATCCATCTCTTCGACAATCGGCCGAATTTCCGCTTCTGCAAAATCACGGACCATTTTCCGCATCATTTCTTGTTCTTCATTAAAACGAAGATTCATGGTCATCCTCCTGTCTGTCGAACCATCGACAATCTAGTTGTATTCGTAAAATCCTTTTCCAGTTTTCTTACCGAGCCAGCCGGCTTTCACGTATTTACGCAACAATGGACATGGGCGATACTTGTCGTCCCCGAATCCTTCATGCAACGTTTCCATGATATATAGGCATGTATCCAATCCGATAAAATCAGCGAGTGTCAACGGTCCCATCGGGTGATTCATACCGAGCTTCATCACTTCGTCAATCGCTTCCGGTTCAGCAACACCTTCATAGACCGTGTAGATCGCTTCGTTGATCATTGGCATGAGGATACGGTTGGAAACGAATCCTGGGAAGTCGTTCACTTCGACTGGTGTTTTCGAAAGTGTTTTTGTCGTATCTTCAATCATTTTGTAAACTTCATCCGTTGTTGCAAGTCCTCGGATGATTTCAACCAGCTTCATGACCGGTACCGGGTTCATGAAGTGCATGCCGATCACTTTTTCCGGACGGTTCGTCGCTGCTGCAATTTCTGTGATCGGTAAAGAGGACGTGTTTGTCGCGAGTATCGCATGTTCTGGTGTGATTTCATCCAGATGAGTGAACAACTTACATTTAACATCAAGGTTTTCAACGACCGCTTCGACGACCAGGTCGACATCGGATGCATTATTCAAGTCCGTGGACGGTTTAAGACGTCCTAATACCGCGTCCGCTTCCTCTCTTGTCATGCGCTCTTTTTCCACTTGACGATTCATGTTCTTGGAGATGTAGTCCATCCCCTTTTGAACAAAATCTTCTTTCAAGTCATGTAAAACGACGTTGTATTCCGCTTGTGCAAAAACTTGTGCAATTCCAGCGCCCATCTGTCCTGCGCCTACGACCATTACGTTTTTAATTTGCATTTATGTGAGCCTCCTTGGATTATTGCTTTTCTACTTCGACCATGATTGCGTCTCCTTGACCACCGCCACTACAAATTGCAGCGATACCGATTCCGCCTCCGCGGCGCTTCAGTTCGTGAATCAAAGTGATGATGATACGTGCTCCGCTTGCCCCGATCGGATGACCGAGTGCGACCGCACCGCCGTTCACGTTCACTTTTTCCGCATCAAGATCTGCGATTTGTGAGCTTGCCAATGCAACTGCCGCAAAAGCTTCATTCACTTCAAAAAGATCTATTTCCGCTAATGATTTACCAGTCTTCTTTAGGAGTTCGTTGATGACGACACCTGGTGTTTGCGGGAAGTTTTCCGGTTCCATCGCAATAGCCGTGTGACCAAGAATCGTAGCCATCACTTGTTTGCCTTCTTTTTTCGCACGATCTTCGGACATGAGGACAAGCGCCCCAGCGCCATCGTTCACACCTGGCGCGTTTCCTGCCGTAATCGTTCCATCGTGATCGAACACCGGCTTCAATTTCCCAAGGGCTTCAGCTGTCGAATCCTTACGTGGAGCCTCATCCGCATCTACTACGACCGGATCTCCTTTTCGCTGAGGAACTTCAACTGAGATGATCTCCTCTGCTAATTTTCCAGATTCCGTTGCCGCTACTGCGCGTTGATGGCT
This sequence comes from Rossellomorea aquimaris, assembly GCA_020524245.1. Classification (GTDB taxonomy): domain Bacteria; phylum Bacillota; class Bacilli; order Bacillales; family Fictibacillaceae; genus Pseudalkalibacillus. Next base: position 1,319,446 of record JAIVLN010000001.1, read on the forward strand.
TCGGAATGCCCATTCGTCCTGTTGCTCACGCGTCAGGTTAAACTCTTTTGCCGTCGAGTTTCCGTAGTTCCCCATATGGACGCCTTTAAAAGAGCACGTCAATCCATCAGATACCATCGAGTCGACGACCTTGCCATCACCCATACGGAAGCCCCAACGAGCTTTTGGCATCATGTAAGGCGCGTTGCTCATCGATTCCATTCCACCTGCTACGATGACCTCTTCATCACCTGCTCGGATGATTTGATCCGCCATCGTCACACTTCTCATTCCAGAGGCACAAACTTTGTTGACGGTCTCCGTTTTCACTTCCCAAGGAATGCCTGCATGGTTGGCTGCCTGGCGGGATGGGATTTGCCCTTGCCCGGCTTGAAGGACGCAACCCATGATGACTTCATCAACATCTTGCGGCGAAATTCCTGCGCGGACGAGTGCTTCCTTGATCGCAGTTCCTCCGAGTTGGGATGCTGTTAAGGAACTAAGAGCACCTCCGAATTTTCCAAACGGCGTACGGACTCCACTAACGATTACGGTCTTCCCCATTTGCTAACTCCTCCTTTTAATTGGTGAAATCACATCAGATTATTGAGAACTCAGATTATAAGTAATCCAAAATCAAAGTTTGAAGCATGCTAACGTCCTTCATTTTCCGTTTTTCTCGATTTCGAGGACGTTAGAGGCTCGCATGTGTTTGCGAGCGAACGCTCAATCGGTAACATAGAAAGAGATCAAGCTCGGTTATTGGCCGAGCTGATCTATTGGCTTAAGCTTTTCATCTATTGAGCAATCTTTTGTTCTTGGTTTCCGAGTACGGAGCGCTCCAGGATTTCAACGACATCAAGCGTTTGGACGTTATCTTCCACTTCTTTCGCTTTCGTACCGTCACTAAGCATCGTGAGGCAGTAAGGGCATCCGCTTCCGATCATCGTCGGACTTACTTCAAGCGCTTGCTCTGTACGTGATACGTTGACACGATGTCCTGCATCTTCTTCCATCCACATCAGTCCGCCACCGGCTCCACAGCACATACCATTTTGACGGTTACGGTTCATTTCAACGACGTTAACGCCCGGAATCGCTTTCAAAATATCGCGAGGCGGTTCGTACACTTCGTTGTAACGACCAAGGTAACAAGAGTCATGGTACGTAATCGTCTCGTTGACTTCGTGGGTCGGTTTCAAGCGACCTTCACGGATCCAGTCGGCTAACAACTCTGTATGGTGGTAAACTTCAACGTCTTCTAGACCGAAGTCCGGATACTCATTTTTAAAGGTGTTGTAGGCGTGAGGGTCGATCGTAATGATCTTTTTCACGTTATGCTTTTCAAACAACTCGATGTTTTTCGTAGCAATTTCCTGGAACAAGAATTCGTTTCCGATACGACGAGGCGTATCTCCAGAGTTTTTCTCTTTATTACCGAGGATTGCGAACTTGATGCCTGCTGAGTTCATCATGCGTGCAAGAGACAACGCAATCTTTTGGCTTCGGTTATCGTAAGAGCCCATAGAGCTTACCCAGAACAGGTACTCGAACTCTTCGCCAGCTTTTTCAACTTCTTTTACAGTCGGGATATGGACATCATCGTGTCCGTCGCGCCAGTCTTCACGCTCTTTACGGCTAAGTCCCCAAGGGTTACCTTGACGCTCGATGTTCTGGATTGCACGTTGGCCATCCGCATCCATCTTTCCTTCTGTCAGAACGAGGTAACGACGCATATCGATGATCTTATCGACGTGTTCGTTCATGACCGGACATTGGTCCTCACAGTTACGGCATGTCGTACATGCCCAGATTTCTTCTTCCGTAATGACGTCACCGATCAAATCGATCGTATATTCGAATCCGCGGCTTCCTTCTTCAACCGCCGCAGCTGTTTCGTTGTGTCCAATCCCTTGTGCTGCCAATTGGTTCCCGGTTGTGTTACTGAACGCAACTGCCGGTACCCAAGGCGTGCGGGACGTAACCGCTGCTCCTTTTTCCGTCAAATGATCCCGAATCTTGATGATCAGATCCATTGGAGAAAGCATCTTACCAGTACCCGTCGCTGGACAGACGTTTGTACAACGTCCGCACTCGACACATGCATAAAGGTCGACAAGCTGCTTCTGGTTGAAGTCCTCTACTTTACCAACACCGAATGTTTCTTGTGATTCATCTTCAAAGTCAATCGCTGCAAGCCTTCCGACCTTATGCGTACGTCCAAGGAATACGTTGATCGGACCTGCGATCAAATGCGCATGCTTGGATTGCGGTACGTACACCAGGAATGTGAGCAAGATCAACAAGTGAACCCACCAGGATACATAGAATAGTACGGCAGAGCCGGTTTCTCCTACCCATCCGAATAAAAAGGCGATGGCACTAGCAACAGGTGCAGTCCAGCTCAATTCAAGGTTGTGCCAGATGATTTCCATTCCGTTTCCGAATAGCACGGAAAGCATCAAACCACCGATGAAGATCAGTACAAGTCCTGCTTTAAAACCACGCTTCAAGCGGACGAGCTTTTCGATGTAACGACGGTAAAAAGCCCAGATTACCGCAACAAGAATCATCAAGGTGACGAGTTCTTGGAATAATGTAAACGCTGGATAAAGCGGTCCAAGCGGCAGATGCGACTCTGGTGCGAGTCCTTTCCAGATCATATCGATCGCGCCGAATTGAACCATGATAAATCCGTAGAACATCATGACGTGAATGATTCCACTCTTTTTATCTTTCAAAAGTTTCTTTTGTCCAAAAACGTTGACGAGAATCGCCTGGAATCGTTCCTTCATCGTATGATCGAATTCAGCTTTCTTCCCAAGCTTGATATACTCGTATCTCGTTTTCACGACATAAGCGAATAAATAAAATGCGTAAGCGGTTACAAAAAGAAATGCAAGCCAGTTGATAATCAATAGTACGTCCAAAACGTTTCAGCCCCCTTCGGTTTTTCATGCGGTGAATTTACGGAAAAATATAAATTAGGACCTCAATTCAGAATGAAACTAATTTTCTGACATCATTATAGCATAGATTCTGATGAATGAGCATTCAGTCAACGATATTTTTGAAAAAATTTCTACATTTTTGGATGAGCCTTTTATCCTGAATTTGATAGTTGAAGGAGCAATTGGGAATAGTAAGAGCACTACGAAAAGAGGTGCGGTTCCCATGAGCTTGTTAATGACAGTCCTCATCATCCTTGCCATCATAGTGATTTGGGCGATCGCCGATTTCACTCTCGGAAGAAGAAAGCATCTATCTGCAACCAACAAACTAACTCTCTCCCCTGATGAAGGAGATTGGGACTTTTTTTCAGAAGGGTCGACTTTTTTTGCGCAATTTTTTGAGGATTTAAAGGCTGCCGAGTCGTTCATTTATGTCCAGTTCTATATTGTCAGGGATGACCCCCTTGGGCGTGAGCTGTTTCAGATATTGAAGAAGAAGGCTTCAGACGGCGTTGAGGTATTCTTTGTCGTTGATGCGATCGGAAGCCATAAATTGCCGAAAAAAGTGGTGGATAATCTTCGATCGTCAGGTGTAAAGGTATTGATTATTGAACGTCCTAAATTCCCTTACTTGTTTTATTCTTTAAATCGCCGAAACCACCGGAAAATATCGGTTATTGATGGGCGATATGCGTTTATCGGAGGATACAACGTCGGGGAAGAATACCTTGGAAAAGATCCGAAATTAGGCCATTGGCGGGATTATCATTTGAGGTTGTCCGGAAAAGTCATTCGCCAGTTCCATTCCTTGATTCGCTGGGAATTGAAGCAATTGACAGATGAGTCATTCGAAATTGAATTTCCTACTGTTTCCGAGATTGGTTCAGAGACCTTCGAATTACTCGCCACCAATGGTGCGCATATGGAGGAATTTTTCGTCAACAAAGTGTACGAAGCAAAAACATCCATTTTTATCGGGACGCCTTATTTCATCCCTGGAAGGAAGCTTGTCCAAGCTTTGAAAGATGCATGTCAGAATGGTGTGAAGGTGAAAATCTTGATCCCGATGAGAGCTGATCACCTTTTCGTAAAAGAAGCAGCTATTCCGTTTTTGCTCCCGCTACTGAACGCTGGAGCTGAAATATACCGGTATTATCCAGGCTTCTATCATGCGAAGGTGTTCATGATCGATCACTCTTTCTGTGATATCGGAACGGCAAATTTTGATAAAAGAAGCTTTTACTTGAACAATGAAGTGAACTGTTTGTTCACGAGCGAAACCTTGATTGAAAAGATTTCAAAAGTGGTCGACTTCGATCTTCAACAATCCGAACAGCTTTCCCTGCCCGATTTGACGAAACGTTCGATTTTTGAACGTACAAAAGGGCTTTTTGCCAATGTAATCTCAAGGTTTTTATGAGAAATTTACGTTGATGCTGACTATTCAACTATTTTCTGACTAGATCTCTCCCCTTCCATTTTTACCCTTTTATGACTCTAATCATTTACAGAACCCAAGAGGTACGTTACAATTTGAGAAAATGTTTCCTTTGGGCAAAATTAGTGTAATTAGGGAACAAAACAGCGCACGGTAAAAAGGGGTTATGAATTCCATGCTTAAACTTCTACACGAATCCATTCCATGGAGCAGTAAAATCAGCTTACTGACTTTTGGTTTGGCCATCATCTTCTCAATCGTTTCAACATTATTTCGTAGCGGTTCCAGTTTGTTGGTCAGTTTATTTGTCGTTCTATTGTTCATCTTGATCGGAATTATCGGTGACACGATCGGATTAGCTGCAGCCACTTCGAAAGAGGTTCACTTCCATGCAATGGCTTCTAAAAAAGTAAAAGGGGCTAAAGAAGCGGCGTTCATATCAAAGAACGCACCCGTTTTCTCTAGTTTCTTCAACGATGTCGTGGGGGACATTGCAGGAATCGTAAGTGGAGCCGCATCTACGGCTGTTGTTTTTCAAGCTGCAAAAATCATTAACACTGCCGAGGGTTCATTCTTATTCATCTTGATTACTGTCGTTCTGACAAGTATCATCGCTGCGCTTACGGTTGGTGGTAAAGCAATTTGTAAGACGATCGCCATTTACCAGTCTACAAACATTATTATTTTTACTGGTAAATGCCTTTATTACTGCAATCGTGTGTTAGGTCTGTTCAACCTTAGCCGCCCATTTCAAAATAAACAACCCCGTCGAATCAAACATTCATCAAGTAACGTCGCCCGTGAAGAATCATTAAGAGGTTGACTCGTTCAACCTCTTTTTCTTTAACAAATTTTCTTTTATGTGGAAACGGTTTGTTTGTAATGGTAAAATATGTTGCACACAGGAAAGAAGGTTTTCTAACACCTAATGCTTTCCATTTGAGACGGGGGATGATTCTAATATGATTTCCGCACTGTTTAAAACAAAACACACCGCTTGCGACCGTGCAATGGACAATCTATTGCAAACACTCGAAGCGAACCACATTTCAACTTTTAAACAACAAATTTTTCATTTACAGAATGATGAAATTTACGCCATCGAACTCCTAAATCGGCCTGAAAAAAGCTCTGGATTTTCTACCCCTGACAAGTTTTACTCATTTGCTGCATCTCATGGAAAAATGGCTGAAGTTGATTTGCATATGATTCAGTTGGGTTTAGAGCGAATTGTGAATGCTCAGCTCGATGACAAACCAACGTATCTGTTTATGAACATCCACTTGTCCACTTTATTCACAAGCCAGTGGGAATCTGTATTCAGGCATTTACAGACTGTGAATCATATCACTTTCGTATTGGAATTATCCGAGCGTGAAGGACTCGGGAAATATACACCATCAACAGTTGAAGCCAAAATGAACGAGCTTCGCAGTGCTGGATTTAAAATAGCCGTCGATGACCTTGGTGTAGGTTATTCAGGATTACATACGTTATCCATGGTAAAACCCGATTTCGTTAAAATCGATCGACAACTCATCTCTCATATTGACGAAGACCGTTATCGTCAACATATGATGAAAGCGCTCGTAGATTATTGGTTGAAGGAAAACGTGCAGATTGTAGCTGAGGGTGTTGAGCGTCAAGAAGAATTTCATTACATGCAAAACATCGGAGTTCAATTTGTACAAGGATACTTTTTACATAAGCCTGAACCCGTCTTGATTTAGTCCTCTCAAAAACAAACCGACAGCCATGTGACTGTCGGTTTTTCGTTATGCGGAAATCTTCGATTGTTTCTGTACATATTTCGGCACTGCGCCCTTCACGACCACGGTGCCTGCGACCAAGTCATGCAAACTTTTTCGATCTGTTCGCAAGAGCATCATGCCGAAGCTGACCACGAGCAAAGCACCAAACGAAACGATATAGAAAAATGGAACGATTCCATAACGGAGAAACATTGAAAAATAACCAGGTGGATTGCCTTTTCGCATTTCAATCCGGATTCCAGCCATCCATTTACCAATGGTATACCCGCGCGTCAAAACCGGGACCATCAACCAATAGAAGGCCTCGACTGCAATCGTCAGCCAATCCCCTCTCCAATTTCCTACAACGAGAAAACTGATAACGGCCAATGGAGCAGTTATGACGACAAGATCGACGATTAAAGCGAGAACTCGTTGCCAAATCGATGCGTACACATGAATGTTCGGACGTTGCTTGTTCATGACTTCGTCCAAGAGCCTCTCCTCCTAAACAATAGCTTGTATAAAACTACTGTATGCACGAACACTGACAATTATTTCGAGAGTCAGTCGACGCTGGAGCTCATGAATGTATCGACAAGTTGGTTGAACGCGCGCCATTGTCGGATCGGGACTTCGTGAAATGCCTTCCGCACAATCGCAATCTTTCCGTTTTTCAATGATGTTTCGTAATCCCTTTGATAACATCGGATGTGCTTGACAAATTGCCCATATATCACAAGGACTGGGGGATCTATTTCCGATAATCGTTCACTACAGGAATAATGGTAGGATGCTTCATAGAAATCATACCAATTGTGCCGATTTGTTCTACTTACGGTTTTCCACAGCCGATCGCGATCTTCCTGCTGGATTCCATGACTTGTTACGAGAATTTTCCCTAAAAGTTCCGGACTGAATTTCAACAGTTTCATTCCAGCAAGGAATTCTGCTTTCAACATAGGTGTCCGGACATGTGGAAATCCCCCGCTTAAGATGACCGCTTTAGTCCGTTCCGGGTAGGTAAGGGCAAAATGCTGGGCAACTGTTCCACCTGCCGAGTAACCACAAATGACCGCTTTTTCCAAACCCAATGTGTCCATCAGATGGAGCATTTCCTCTGCCAGCGACTCGATCGTAACAGGCTCTTCAGTCCCTTCACTTTCTCCGTGACCGCACATGTCATAGAAAATGACCCGATAGGATGACGAAAGCGCCTTTTGATAATAAAAGACGCTTTTTCCTAATCCAGGCGGATGCAAGAATATGATCGGAGTCCCTTCTCCCTGATCGATGATGCTCAGTTGACGATGGTGTACAGACATCGTATCCAATGGCCAATGACTCCTTTAATTGTTCATGATGTAAGGCAATACTGAAATAACAAACTTATAACCTAAGTAGATTCCGACGATTCCAAGTATTCCTGAGAAAGCAGGCGGTGCTGGAATCGGCAACTTGAAGAGCGCAAACACAACGCCTACGATAAAACCGGATAAGATGGATAATAGTAATAGTTTCATTTCATGATTCCTCCAAATAAATGATGCTCTAATAATTTCAGAAATTCACTCGCTAACGCTTAAACAATAAATGATGCTCTCTGCTTTAGTATGACAGAGAGCATCTGAAAATATGTTTCTGCTACATTTTTTCCGGAGCGGAAACTCCGATTAGTTTCGTCCCGTTCTCTAACGTCTGTTGGACGGCTTTCATTAACTTATATCGAGCTTTACTTTGTTCTGGTTGTTCATCATCCAGTACACGCTCTGCGTTATAGAAGCTGTGAAGAGCAGATGCCAATTCGAACAGATAGTTCGTCATGCGGTGCGTCGAGAGTGTCAACGCGGCATCATCCACTGCTTCAGGGAATTCACCAAGCTTTTTCAACAGGTCAAATTCTTTTTCCGAGTTGATGTAAGACAAATCAACATCCTCTTCGAAAGAGTAACCTTTCTCTTCACCCTGTCGGAGCATGCTACATACTCGGGCATGCGCATATTGGATGTAATAGACCGGGTTTTCATTCGAACGTGAAACAGCGAGGTCCATGTCGAAATCGAGATGAGAGTCTGAGCTTCTCATTGCGAAGAAATAGCGCATTGCATCGACACCGACTTCGTCCATCAAGTCTCGGAGCGTGACCGCTTTACCTGTTCGCTTACTCATCTTCACTTTTTCGCCGTTCTGGAACAAACTGACGAGCTGGATGATTTGGATTTCGAGTTGGTCTCGATTGTATCCCATCGCTTCGACTGCAGCCTTCATCCGCGGAATGTACCCATGGTGGTCCGCTCCCCACACGTTGATGAGCGTTTCGAATCCGCGCTTGAACTTGTCATAGTGATAGGCGATGTCTGGTGTCAAGTATGTGTACGTTCCGTCGTTTTTAATCAAAACGCGGTCCTTGTCATCACCGAAGTCGGTCGTTCTGAACCAGGTCGCGCCATCTTTTTCATACGTGACGCCTTTTTCACGGAGCATATCCAATGCCTGGTCGATTTTACCTGACGTATAAAGGCTTGTTTCAGAAAAGTACTCATCAAAGTTGACTCGGAACTCAGCCAGGTCAGCTTTGATTTTCTCAAGCTCTTTTTCCAGTCCGAATTCGCGGAAAAATTGCAAACGCTCTTCCTGATTGTAATGAACGTACTTGTCTCCGTCCTTCTCAACCACTTCTTGCGCAAATCCGATGATGTCTTTTCCATAGTAGCCGTCTTCTGGCATAGTCGCTTCTTTTCCTAACGCCTCTAGATACCGTGCTTCAAGGGAAAGGGCGAGGTTATGGATTTGGTTACCCGCATCGTTGATGTAATACTCTCTCCCTACCTCAAATCCCGCTTTATCCAGCAAGTTGCATAGTGTGTCACCGACTGCTGCTCCTCGAGCATGTCCTAAATGAAGACTTCCTGTCGGGTTTGCAGACACGAACTCGATCTGTACCTTTTTGTTATTACCAGTGTTCGTCGAGCCGTATTCTTCACCTGCATCGATAATCGTTGGAATCAGCTTCGTCAAATACTGATTATCCAAGTAAAAGTTAATGAATCCTGGGCCAGCCACTTCAATTTTTTCAATGGAGGCTTTCGAGCGATCGAAGTTCGCCACCATATCTTCTGCGATCTGGCGTGGTGCTTTTTTGGCAATCCGTGCAAGCTGCATCGCCATATTCGTTGCGTAGTCTCCGTGGTCTTTATTTTTCGGAAGTTCCAGTACGACGTCCGGCAACTGATCTTCTGTGGCGAGTCCTGCTTTAACAACAGAGTCAGCAATTTCTTGTTTCAGTAGCTCTTTCACCTGTTCAACAATTGTCATTCTTCTTCCCCTCTCAGCTTGATTTCCAGTTCATGATATCCAGCCTCTTCTCCCTGGAAGAGGACCTGATAATTCAAAAAAAGTGTCCCTTCTTGGGTGTTTTCACTCCACTTAAAGTCCATCGATTCTGTTCGCGTAGCGATTTGGATCGGACCGTACGGGCTTTCGTACGTTCCTTCTTTCAAACTCCCAGGCGCAAAACGTTGTTTCATTGAAACGGCTCCGCTCCGGATGATCGTTATATCTTCGTCTTTGATTTTTATCGTCGTATTCACTTGATCCGTGTCGTTCAGCATCTCATCGTAACGAAGGTATACAGCGTCCGCCTTTCTGAGAATCGTTCCGTCAGAAGTAAGCTTCGTATCCTCATTTTCACCCGAATCTGTAATTTTAGTATGTAACATGACTTTTACAGGAGTAGGATTAGCGTCCATACTGTTCACACCCTTCATTCTTCATTAACCTACACATTATATAAAAAAAGCGCCACCTCTTTCAAGGTGCAGCGCTATAGGGAAATATTTCTAGGGTGATGGCAATGGCAGAAGGACGTCCACTGTCGTCCCTTCACCAATGGAACTGGAGAAATGCATCGTCCCATTATGATCTTTGATGATTTTGAAGGAAACCATCAATCCAAGCCCCGTCCCTTTCTCTTTTGTCGTGTAAAAAGGTTCGCCGAGTCGGGAAAGTCGATCTTCTGGTATGCCAGGCCCTTGATCAATGATCCGGATGAGCAACTGGTCATTCTCCGCTTTTCTACAGGTAACGGTGATCTTTCCGCCATCCGGCATCACTTCAATCGCATTTTTGATCAAATTGATGAAAACCTGTTTCAGCTGGTTTTCTTCACAATCGATTTCTTGAAGATCGGTCTCAAGATCCGCAATGAATTGGATGTTATGCAAATTTGCTTGTCCTTCGAGCAATTTAAGAACGTGGCGAATGAGGTGCCCGATCTTTTTCCTCTGAAAACAAACACTCTGAGGCTTTGCCAGAACAAGCATCTCGCTAATGATCTGCTCAATGCGATTGAGCTCAGATAACACGATTTGATAATAGAGATCCTTTTCCGGCACTCCGTTCTCCATCATCTGAATGAAACCTTTAATGGAAGTGAGCGGATTTCGGATTTCATGGGCAACCGCAGCAGCCAGTTCTCCGACTACGGAGAGCTTTTCGGATCGGCGCAACAGTTCTTCGGATCGTTTCTCCTCCGTAATATCCCGCAAGATTCCGTACATACCGACAATTTCATTTTCAACAATCATCGGGAAGCCAACGACCCGGACATTGATGGTTTTCCCATCTTTTCGCAACATCCGTTTTTCAAATTTGACCGTCTTGCCCTTAAAGATATTCTCATAATGTACCTTTGTCTGCTCCAAGTCCTCAGGCAAGATGAACTCCGTATAATGCAAGCCAATTTGCTCTTTTGCTGTAAAACCGGTGATTTTCACGATGGCCGGATTGATGATCGTGAGTTCGCCATTAAGATTGATGGAGTAGATGCCATCTGGATTGTGCAAAAATAAGGAGCGATATCGCCGTTCACTTTGTTGAAGCGACCGCTTCGCGTTGTTTTTCTCAGTCACGTCCCGAAAAACGGCTAACACATACGTCTTCCCGTTCTCTTTGATCGGAATCGACTTCCCTTCCATCTCAAGCACTTCACCGTCAGGACGGACGATTTTCAACGGGAAGAGCTGTTCCACCCGTGTGCCTTCCATTACTTTATTGATTCGTTGCATGGAATCATCGTAATCTTCAATATGGATGTACCGTGAAATATCCTGGCCGATGAGTGTATCCTTGTCTTCCACGCCGAGAAGCATAGCGGCTACATCATTCAGATAGATGATTTTTTTCGAGTCGTGGAGACAGACTGGATCTGGCGAATGCTCGACAAGCTGACGATAGCGTTGCTCGGATTCGAGTAATGCTTCCTGAACCAAACGTAGATCAGCGTTGTTCCGGGCAACACAATAAGCCCCGGCCAATTGCCCTTCTTTGTAATACGGAATATGGGTGAATTGAAATTCAATCCTTTCACCTGTTTTCGATTCCATCTGGATATCCTGGGTGAGAATATTTCCATCGTTTAGTTGCTTAAGACACTTTTCAATATCTGTCCTATTCGTTGCGAAAATGTCCGTTAAGTGCTTGCCGCTAAGCTGAGCTCGATCATATGAGAGTGTTTGAAGACAAGCCCTATTGACATCTAAGATATTACCTTCCAAATCAATCATCAGGATCGGTACATCATTTTGGTAAAAGAGAGGCTCGAATGGCTGATCAGAATCAACCTCCTTTTTACGTACAAGGAGGTCGATCGCGCCGTTTGGGTGTTGATAGGAACAAACTTCGATCTGAGAGTTTTTAGCTGGCGTGACCCATTCCGCCTGGAGCCATATCCCCTGTTTTATGTGAAAAACATCGATCTGTTGAATGAAGTCTTGGATTTTATGATGTAAAATCGGTCCGCCGAACCAATCGAGGACTTTTTGATTTGCATAGGAAATTGAACCATCTCGTTGGATCCGGATGAATCCGTCCGCTAGTTGGTCAATCATTGACTGATTCAATTCCATTGAAGCAGCAGATATAGGTTGCACACTACCTTCTCCTTTTTGTCTGTTACCTATAGATTAGACTCTGGAAGAGATATTCCTTCTTTCGGGAAATTTTGAGGGTTATTTGTTCATTCATGATTGCCAGATGCACAATTTCTGCAAGAATGTCCTGAATTTTGTATAAAACCACCGAGGAAATGAGTAATTTCCAGTAAAAATCGAGTTACTCCCCGTAAATTTTGAGATTTATAGACCCATTTCGGAAATTATAGACCAGTTTCAGGATTTATAGACCAGATTCAGAAATTATAGACCAAAATCCGAAATTATAGCTCAGATTCGAAAATTATAGCCCAAAATCCAGATTTATAGCCGAAAACACATTCCTTAGCATCCCACTTCCAACCTACCTTCATTAACGGACAAAAAAAGGTGGCCATCTGGCCACCCTTTTTTATCAGATCAAATTATTTCACCCATCCAAGGAGCATTTCCCGGATGAATTTACTTGCAGCGATTGGTGTTTGTTCAGAGTGGTCGTAGATTGGCGCTACTTCGACAAGGTCTGCACCGATGACGTTCACGTCGGACTTCGCGATGAGGACGATCGCTTCGAGCAACTCTTTTGAAGTGATGCCGCCCGCTTCTGCTGTACCTGTGCCTGGAGCATGAGCCGGGTCCAGTACATCGATGTCAATTGTGACATAGACATTTCGCCCAGCCAATTTCGGAAGCACTTCCTTCAAAGGTTCAGCCACATCGAACTTCGCCATGTACATACCAGACTCTTTTGCATATTGGAACTCTTCCTTCATACCAGAACGGATTCCGAATGAATAGACATTCTCAGGTCCGATCAACTCGCACGCCTTCCGGATTGGTGTCGAATGGGAAAGCGGTTCTCCTTCATATTCTTCACGAAGGTCTGCATGCGCATCAATATGGATGATTGCGAAATCGTCATACTTCTTATGGAGCGCTTTGAAAACCGGCCAGGATACGAGGTGTTCTCCTCCGATACCAAGCGGGAATTTCCCCATATCCAAAATCTTTCCGACATAGTCTTCAATCATGTCGATGCTGTTTTGAGGATTTCCGAACGGAAGCGGGATATCTCCTGCATCGTAAAACTTCACTTCTTCCAGCTCACGGTCCATGTACGGGCTGTACTCTTCCAATCCGAGAGAGACCTCGCGGATTTTAGCCGGACCGAACCGGGATCCTGGGCGGAAGCTGACTGTCCAGTCCATCGGCATACCATAGATGACAACCTGGCTTTCTTCTAAATCCGGGTGACTTTTGATGAATACATTACCAGAATAAGCTTCTTCAAATCGCATGATGTGCATGCCCTCCTATTCGACTAGATCACGCACGAATTTCGGCAGCGCGAAAGCAGCCGTGTGTAGTTCTTTCGTGTAGTACTTCGTTTCAATGTCATGGAAACGATCTTTTTCCACTTTCAATGGATCGTATTTTTTCGAACCGATTGTAAACGTCCATAGCCCGCTTGGATACGTCGGGATGTTCGCTGTGTAAAGACGCGTCACAGGGAAGATCTCTTTCACGTCACGGTTCACTTGAGAAATGAGGTCCGCTTTGAACCATGGGTTGTCCGTTTGCGCGACGAAAATTCCATCTTCTTTCAACGCTTTAGAAATGCCTTCATAAAATCCGCGTTCAAACAGTTTCGCGGCAGGTCCTACTGGTTCAGTGGAATCGACCATGATCACGTCGTACTCGTTTTCACTTTTCGCGATGTGCATGAATCCATCGTCCACCTGTACGTCAACACGTGGGTTGTCTAAGTCGCCTGCAATTTCAGGCAAGTATTTTTTCGAATACTCGATGACTTTCCCGTCGATTTCAACCAGGACCGCTTTTTCAACAGAAGGGTGCTTCAACACTTCACGAATGACACCACCGTCACCGCCTCCAACAACAAGTACATGTTTCGGGTTCGGGTGCGTGAATAGAGGTACGTGTGCAACCATTTCATGATAGACGAACTCATCCTTCTGAGTCGTCATGACCATGCCGTCTAATACGAGCATGTTTCCGAATTCTTCTGTTTCAATCATGTCCAAGCGTTGGAAGTCCGTTTGCTCTGTATGTAACGTACGCTTGATTTTCGCTGTAATTCCAAAGCGTTCCGTCTGTTTTTCCGTGTACCATAATTCCACTTTCAATCACCTCATCATATATTCGTAGCATCTTATTTTGAATTGTATCATAGCTCTTCGTGTGTTCTCGAACGTTACCTGATCATTCTTTTACACAAACTATCTAAAAAGAAGGTATTGTTCGCCCGCTGAATGGAAGCGACTAACATAAAAAAAGCATTTGAATAGAACAAGAAAAGTATACTGGAATCCGCCGTTTTTGCAACAAAAATTTATTTCCAGAAACAGCGCTATGAATAGACGTTTAGAATCTATGAAACCCTCCCATACTAGTAAAAATAACTTTGTTTCGGACAAAAGCTTGCAAGGGAGGGGAAACCGGATGGAGCTTATAAAAGTAGAAGACTTGAGAAAGACGTGGAAGTGGGCTTGGTTATGGATCCGCACACTATTACTTTTCTCTATACCCGTTGTTGTGCTCGGAATTCTTTTCATTTTATATATTAACGTTCTTGGACCTCCACCGCTGAAGGTTCCACAGACGACCATCTTTTATGGGTCGAACGGTTCAATCATCGGAGAGCATGAGCCGCTCGGCCAGAACCGCTTCTGGGTGAAACTCGATGACATTTCCCCTCACCTCGTCGACGCGACGATCGCAGTTGAGGACCGTCGCTTTTATAGCCATCACGGGTTCGATTACAAGCGGATTGCAGCTGCCCTTTTAGCGGATATTAAAGCTGGAGCGAAGGTACAAGGTGCCAGTACGATTACCCAGCAGTATTCTCGGAATCTATTTTTAGCCCCTGATAAAACATGGGAGCGAAAGCTGAAAGAAGCATTCTATGCGGCCCGGATTGAGGCCAATTACACGAAGGATGAGATTTTACTAGGCTACCTCAACACGATCTATTACGGGCACGGACATTATGGCGTTGAAGCAGCAGCGCAGTATTATTTCGGGAAGCCAGCCAAAGCGCTGAATCTTGCGGAAGCGAGTCTGCTAGCTGGTGTGCCGAAGGGTCCGACGTATTATAGTCCGATTAAAAATATCGAAAATGCGAAAGACAGACAGCAGATTGTCTTGGACGCGATGGTCGCAACCGGAACGATCTCGAAAAAGGAAGCGGCCGAAGCGTTCAAGACGCCGATTGAACTCATCGGAAAATCTTCTTTACCAGAAGAAAAGGCTTCCTACTTCCAGGATGAAGTGGAATATTTATTGAAAAACAAGGTCGGCCTTGATCCGGATGAAGTCGAGCTTGGCGGATACCACGTCTATACGACACTAGATCCAAAGCTTCAGGAAAAAGCGGACTATTGGGTAGAACAGACGATACCGGATACATCGAGCATCCAGGTCGGCATGGTAGCAATCGACCCGAGAACCGGGGACATCAAGGCGATGGTCGGAGGCCGGTCGTATCAGGAAAGCTCCTACAACCGTGCCACCCAGGCTAGGCGCGCACCTGGCTCAACGTTCAAACCGTTTTTATATACAGCAGCCCTTCAAAAAGGATATACGCCATCGAGTCTATTAAGAAGTGAACGGACAACCTTTTATGAAGGGGAGGAAAACCAATATACTCCGGAAAACTTCGGGAATTATTATGCAAACGAAGAAATCACACTGGCTCAGGCATTGGCATTGTCCGATAACGTTTATGCGGTAAAAACGAACATTTTCATCGGGACCGATCAGCTTGTGACAATGGCGAAGAAATTCGGAATCAAAAGTGAGCTTTCCTCCATTCCTTCCCTGGCGCTTGGTACGAAGCCAGTCGGTGTCCTTGAAATGACTGCAGCGTACAGCGTGTTTGCGAACAACGGGCAAAGGAGCGAACCTCGCTTCATTAAGAAAATCGTCGATTACAAAGGCGATGTCGTATATGAGCAGGAAGTGAAGAAGAAGCAGGTCATCGAGCCTGAATACGCGTATGTGATGACGGATTTGATGCGCGGGGTGTTTGATGAACGACTGAACGATTACACACGCGTGACCGGGGCATCAGTCAGCGGGTTGATCGACCGGCCGACAGCAGGTAAAACCGGTTCGACGAACTATGACAACTGGATCATCGGCTACACCCCACAGCTCGTGACAGGTGTATGGACGGGTTATGACAAAGGGAAAACCTTGCACGAATTCAATGACGTCCTGTATTCAAAAAATATTTGGGCTCACTTCATGAAGGATGCAATGGCTAATCGTCGGATCGCACAGTTTTCCAAGCCGAAAGGTGTCGTCGGGGTAAATGTCAATCCGGACACCGGGCTGCTTTCCAACCAAAACTGTCCCGAAAAGCGTTTGTCCTACTATATCGCGGGGACAGAACCGACAAAGTATTGCGAAGGGAAAACCGTGGAAACAGAGGATAAAAAACCAAACCCAATTCAACAGCCTCAACCAGGATTCTTCAAGCGGATCTGGAACTGGCTTGCCGGTTAATTATGAAGGCTTATTTCTAAAAGATTGTTGCTTTTGAGTCATTTAAAGAAATCACCTTGTGCAAGTTGATTGGAGAGCAAGGTGCGAGATTCCAGCGGGATCAGCGAGCATCCTGGAGCGCAGATCAACAACTTTCTAAAACAACAAAGTTTTTTCGAGTACAGCCTTAATGAAAAAGGGACTGGCTACGAAGATGTAGCCAATCCCTTTTTCTGTCCTAGTAAATATGTGTGTAAAGAAAAGAATAGTTTTATTTTACTTCATTTTGTCAAAAACGCACAGAACTTTTTCATTTTGTTCAAAAAAGGTTCAATTATTATCCAAGCGCGTTTTTCACGTCTTCACTCGCGCGGTTCCAAAACTCTTCATTATGCTCAATCAAGAACTTTTTCAAGAGTGCTTTGGATTTGTCATCCATACGGTCTATCACGACCCGTTTTTTGAGTGCTTTATCCATGTTGTTCACGTGTTCCGGCATGCTCTTGTATCCTCTTCTTGCTTCCGCATCGACCTGCAGCTCACACGCGCCCAGTCCTGCGTAATAAGCTCCTTCACCAGATGCGTCCACCATCACCCAAACAAGCCAGTACAGCTTCGGATTTGGCGCATCCTCACGGTTTGCGGTGAATTTGATGCGCTTTTCAACAGAGCTTCGAGCATGAAGCGCGCCCATATCAATGAACACTTCTTCTTCAGCAGGATCGACAAAGACAGGAGTGACATTATTCAAGTTGATTGTACCGACACCGTAACCACCGTGCCCGTCCGTCGAATCACCACTTAAAATCGTGAAGCCTTGTTTTTTCTTAGGCTTCTGTTCGTTTCCATCTTGATTATTATTGTTATTAAAGAGATCTTTCAAGATCAAAACCTCCTATATTGGTAAAAGTTGATTTCATGGAAATTCACTCCCTTTCCGCGGGCGAACCGCAAGCCTCACTTCCACAGGACGTGGTGGGTTTTAGTCGTAGATCCTGTGTGGGTCGGACCTACGTGTCCGTTGCGGGGTCTTGCCTGGCTCGCTATTCCCGCAGGAGTGTCGTGAATTTCTATTGAAATCAATTGAATTCAAACTATTAGTACCATTCAGTATGCCTTCTAATGTATGGTTTTATCTTATCATACTATGCGATTCTTATGAATGATTGTGAATCTACCCTTGCATCGGATAGGAAAAACGAATATTATATTGGATGGTCATAATAAATGTTCGTATTTTTGGGGGTTGTTCTCATGTTATCGAATTTCTTCAAGCTTCAAGAAAACAATACGACGATTCGAACGGAAATCATCGCAGGAATCACGACGTTCCTCACAATGGTTTATATTGTCGTCGTCAATCCAGGGATTTTAAGTGAAGCCGGCGCACCTTTTGATGCCGTTTTCATGGCAACCATTATCGCTACGGTCGTTGGTACGTTGTGGATGGGGCTATTTGCAAATTACCCGATCGCCATCGCACCAGGTATGGGATTGAATGCCTATTTCGCCTACTCCGTCGTGGGTGGTATGGGGATCTCATACGAAGTCGCATTCGGAGCTGTGTTCATCGCCGGTATCTTATTTGTCATTCTTTCAATAACACCTTTTCGTAAAAAGCTAATTGAAGCGATTCCTTCAAACTTGAAACACGGAATTACAGCAGGAATCGGGTTGTTCATCGCGTTTATCGGATTGCGTATGACTGGACTTGTCGTTTCCCATCCGGTGAACCTTGTCGCTTTAGGTGATCTTCATTCTCCGACGGTCATTTTGACATTGGTCGGTCTGGCAATTACCTTGATCCTGATGGCGTTGAACGTACATGGTGCATTATTCTTCGGTATCCTTGCAACAGGCACAATTGCCTTTTTTACCGGACAGTTGGAGTTTAAAGAAGGTGTAGTCGGTGCTCCATCCATGCCGGAAGCCTTCATCTTCGGAAGTCCAGTCACAGCTTTTGTCGACATGTTCCAATATGGATTATATGCAGCGGTGTTTTCTTTCCTGCTGGTTACGATCTTTGATACTACTGGAACGATGATTGGAGTGGCCGAGCAAGCCGGATTAATGAAAGGCAACAAAATGCCACGAGCACGACAGGCGTTGCTAGCGGATTCTGTCGCCACTTCTGTCGGGGCGATTTTCGGCACAAGCCCGACGAGTGCTTACATCGAGTCTTCATCAGGTGTTGCCACTGGCGGACGTACAGGTTTGACGAACGTTGTCGTTGCGGTCCTATTCTTGTTGGCGATGTTCTTTGCACCGCTTGTCGGAGCAATTTCAGGATTAGCAGCCATTACCGCTCCGACCTTGATCATTGTCGGAAGCTTCATGCTTTCCAGCCTTGCGAAAATCGACTGGAACACGTTTGATGAATCGTTCCCTGCGTTTTTGATCATTTTGACGATGCCGCTGACGTCAAGCATTGCGACAGGAATTGCACTCGGGTTCATCTCGTATCCTTTATTGAAAGTCGTTCGTGGAAAATGGCGTGAGGTTCACCCGCTCGTCATGCTTTTCGCTGTCTTGTTTTTCATTCAACTCGCTTTCGTACCTCACTAAAAACAAGTCAAACCGCCTGGTATCAGGCGGTTTTTTTATGCCTATGGACTCATTGATGAGAAACAGATGTCAAGACGAAGATTGAATCCGTCTTATTATGAAAACAGGGACTGTCTGTGGGACAGTCCCTTCCTCATTTTATGATTCGTTCGGCAAATAGTCTTCCAGTTTCAGTTTACGCTTTTGGGCTGGCGGCGGACAGCTTAAATTGAAGTTGAAGATCTTCTTGTTGATCTCTTCGACGTATTTCCGAATGTTGTATTCATTCGTATAACCCGCGAGCTCCTCTTTCATTTTCTCAATATCCTTGTCCATTTGGATCCATGGCGGTAATACATTGTTGTTTTTCAACACTTTGTTCAGGAGGCGGTCTGGATTGTAGGAGAGGTCACCATCGAGCTCAAGCGGCTTCCCTTTCCCTTTCAAGTTGTCGAACATGCCTTCTTTTTCAGAACGTTTGATGATCTCTCCGATGTGATCCTGGTAATACAATTCATCATTGTTACTCATGTCGCACCCTCCTCGAAATTACTACTCTCTATTAATAGTAATACGAGATTAGGCCCGGAAATCCCCGCCCATATAATGGCAATTGTATGACAAAAATGACGAGTGCCTGGCACTGATTAGAAACCCTTGCAGCGCAAGGGCTTTCTTTCAGTGCCTGGTACCGATTTAAATCCGTTGCGCCCCAAGGCATCCGTGACGGTGCCTGGTACCATAGTTCAAATGACCTACAGTTCGTCGAAGCCGTTGTCGTCGGAGACTTTCGTGTATTGGCGGGATTTTTGTTCGAAGAAGTCGCTTTTCCCTTCGTTTACGGATTCGTACGCTTTGATCCATGGCATTGGATTTTTCCGGTGCTCAGGGAATGGTCGCTCTGCACCGAGCTGGTTAACTCGGATGTTCGCGATGAACTTGATGTACGCATCCAGTTCAGAAGTCGAGATCCCTGGGAAACGATCGCCGATAATGTATTTCCCCCATTTGATTTCTAGCTCGGCGGCTTTTTTGAAGGTTTCCGCTACGAAATGTGCCGCTTCCCTTTTATCCAAATCGAACTCTTCAACCACCGCTCCATATATTTTCGTAAACAGGTTCACGTGTAGCTGCTCATCCCGATTGATGTAGTTGATCATCGTCGAGGTAGAGACCATCTTTTGATTCCGGGCCAGGTTATAGAAGAAACTGAATCCTGAGTAGAAGTTCAGACCCTCCAGCACAACATCGTAAACGATTGACTCCAAGAACGTTTCAGGCGTCGGCTTGCTCACAAACGCCTCATAGCCCTCAATGATGAACTCGTTCCGCTCCTTCAGAACAGAATCATGTTTCCAATACTCGAAGATCTCATCCTGCTTTCCTTTATCAACCAGGCTCGACAACACATACGAGTACGACTGATTATGGACGACCTCCTGAAAGGCGAGGACAGTCATCAATGCCGTCAAGCTGGAGTCCGTCAGGTAATTGGCTACCCGGTTCGCATAATCTGTCTGGATACTGTCCAAAAAGGCAAGCAACCCAATGATTTTGTTGAAGGCTTCCTGCTCCTCCCGACTGAGTTCCGCATACTGTTTACGATCGCCGGACATGTTGATTTCAAAGGGCGTCCAGAAGTTCGAAAGCATCTGTTTATAGAGTGGATACGCCCACGAATAACGGACATCATCCCAGTTCAATACGTTCGAGCTTTGCCCATTCAAAATTCCTGTCGAAGCGTTCGGTGCTTCTGGTACATAAAGCTTTCTCTCCTTTAATATTTGATCAGCTTTCACAGGAATCACATCCTTCCACATCTTCATGGGAGGTCGAACGGACGTAATAGGTCGTTTTCAACCCTGATTTCCACGCTGACAAGTGCAGATCCAACAGCTCTTTCGCTTTCACCGTATTTTTTACATATAGATTGAACGAAATGGACTGATCGACATGCCGCTGACGTGCCGCATTTTGGCGAATGCTCCATTTTTGATCGATTTCATACGCACTTTTGTAAAACCAGGTCGTTTCTGGTGACAGATCCGGTGCTGTGACAGGAATTTTCGAGTTCTTTTTCTCTTCAGCATATTGCTTTTTGAAAATCGGGTCGATACTCGCTGTTGAACCGGCTATGATGCTTGTCGACGCATTCGGCGCGACCGCCAGCAGCCAGCCGTTCCGTATCCCGCCTGTTTGAACCTTTTGCGCAA
Source organism: Rossellomorea aquimaris (assembly GCA_020524245.1). Lineage (GTDB taxonomy): Bacteria > Bacillota > Bacilli > Bacillales > Fictibacillaceae > Pseudalkalibacillus. Next base: position 1,340,761 of record JAIVLN010000001.1, read on the forward strand.
GCTCCATCCACTCATCACTCTCATAACCACGATTTGAAAAATAACGCCCCGTTTCCCAATCACTGCCTTCAAACTTCGGATAACTGCCTTTTTCTTCCGCTAACGCATGGCTCGCCTGAATCGTCAAGAAATTGATTTTTTCATAGAGTTCATCAGCATACGTAACCGACTCATCTGATTCCCAGCGAATACCCTTTTTTGCGAGGAGATGATGCCATCCGAACGTGCCGAGACCGATCGCGCGGTATTTATCATTCGTCATGACCGCCTGTTTCACTTCAATTTTATCTTTGTTCAACTCGATGACATTATCGAGCATACGGACCTGGATCGGAATGACACGTTCGAGCGCATCCGCTTCCACGACCCGCGCAAGCGACAAGCTCGAAAGGTTACAAACGACAAAATCACCTGGTGTTTTCGTGATGAGGATCTTCCCGTCAGCGGTCGTTTCTTCTTCAACCGTTGTGGCCGATTGGTTTTGCGTAATTTCCGTACAAAGATTCGTACAATAGATGATGCCTTCATGGCGGTTGTTGTTCAGCCGGTTAACGGTATCCTTGTAAAACATGAAAGGGCCACCGGTTTCCAGCTGACTGATCATGATCCGTTTCATAATATCGATGGCTGGTACTTTCTCCTTCGACAGTAGCGGGTGTTCAACACATTGCTCATACCGCTCCCGGAAGCTTCCTTCTCCTTCCTTTTCATCGTAAAAATCGTCCAGCTCAAATCCCATTAGTTTCTTCACTTCATGCGGATCGAACAAGTACCAATCTTCACGCGCTTCCACTTTTTCCATAAACAGATCCGGTATGACTATCCCTGTAAAAAGGTCGTGCGTCCTTTGACGCTCATCGCCATTGTTCAGCTTCGCGTCCAGGAAGGCGAAAATGTCTTTTCCGAACACCGGGTAGTAGACCGCGATCGCTCCGTTCCGCTGTCCGAGTTGATCGACGTTCACCGCTGTTGTATTGAGCTGCTTCATCCAGGCAATGACCCCTGACGATGTGTTTTTATACCCTTTGATGTCAGATCCTTTGCTGCGGATTTTACCAAGGTAAACACCAATTCCGCCCCCTGCTTTACTGAGCATCGCGATGTCTGTGTTCGAATCGTAAATGCCTCGCAGACTATCATCCACGGTATCAATGAAACACGAGCTCAACTGACCATGGGCCTTGCCCGCGTTCGATAGAGTCGGAGTCGCAACCGTCATGTACAAGTTGGAAAGCGCCCAATACGCTTCTTTTACAAGCTCCAACCTTCGTTCCTTCGGCTCTGGCATCATCAATGTCATCGCAATGACCATCCACCGTTCTTGTGGCAGTTCGAATAGATTTCGCTCATGATCTCTGGCCAGATAACGATCGGCTAACATCCGGATGCCTGCATATGTAAAAAGATAATCTCTTTCTGGAGCGATGACCGTTTCTAATTGAGCAACCTCCTCTCTGGTGTAATGGTTAAGGAGTTCCGAGTCGAAAATTCTCCGTTGCACAAGTTCATCGATAAGTCCGTAAAAATTTTTATATGGTCCACTTTGAAAACGGTTTAAGGATGCCTCTTCATAGATGGATTGCAAATAGATCCGTGCGCACACATATGTCCAGTCAGGTTCTTGTTGAGTAATTCGGGCCAATCCTTCTAATAGGAGAAGATTCGTGTCAGAATCATTTTCATTATCCACCGGTTGGGTAGACACTTTTTGGAACAAACCATCAACATCCAATTGCGGAAATTCCTTTTGTAGTTGTTCGTTCAGTCGGCTTGTTGCTGACTTTCTTTTCACTTTTGTGATCATTCTTATTCCTCCTCTGTATATAAAAAAACCACTCGGAGGGAGTGGTTGAAACGAAGACGAAATGAATGACCGTAATATCAAACTCGTCGACTTAGGACGAGCATTGTTAGACATACGGCATATGTAGCGCCTACGCTTCAACCCTCAATCCCCGAAGAATTGAAACACTCAAGCGGCAGGCAGGTCTACTGACTTATGCTTCACCCTACTAGGAACCTTCCCATATAAGCACCTATTACTAGACTGACTTATACAGTGGTCACTTCCGTTCGTCCACAATTACAGTTGCGGGGACAGCTCTGGACTTACACCAGATTCCCTTTTAAGCCTTCTATACATAGATAGAGGCACCCGACACTCGAATTCATCAATATATTGTGTTGTCCACTATAGAATCTCACTAAATATAGCACGTGTCAATAGGCAGTGCCAGGCACTGATTAGAAATCCTTGCACGGCAACGGCTTTCTTTCAGTACCTGGCACTGTAGGTCTTTTGGATCAAAAAACACTCGCCACGCGGTGTGGTGAGTGTTTTCCTTCCAATCTCTTCTTCTTAGCCAATTCAATCTCTCTTACGATACAACCGTTTGGTTCTTCAAGTCTTCGATATAGTTGAACGCTTCTTCGATTTCCTCTGAAGTATACTTCTGTTTCTGTTTGACGGTCTGCACCTTTTCTACGATTTCTTCTTTTGCCAGGTGGTCGAAATAAAGAATTGTAGAAATCAGTTCCAAGATGCGGGACGGCTGTTCATTCATCGATGTCACACAAGATTGAAGCGGCTCCAGCTCCAAATCATAGTGCTTCAAGAACTGTTCCCCTTGTTCCGTCAACACGTATCGATATTGGTAATATCCCGATACTTTCTCCTTCGTCTCTTCCAGAAACCCTAAGTTACAAAGCTCCTCGACTCGCAGAGTCAACTCTTCAGAATACGGCCCGTAGAAATGAAATTGATACTTCTCCCCAAATGGAAACTTCAGCTTCTTGGCAATGTAAACCATCTTCTGAAGCTTTTTACGACCTACTACTTCCCTCGCATAATTGAACAATGCAATCAACCGCGCATGATGCTCAAGCACGTTGAATCCCCTCCTAAAAATCTAATATCTCACTGATCTTTCTCTTTATATCTTGATCTTCTATCTGTTCGATTAAGTCTGATGGATAATACAATTTATGATCTGTCCGTTTCTTACCTGAAATCGCCTCAACCACCGTCGACTCTCTCGAGAGCTCACGATACTCTCCTCTTTTCGTCAACAAATGGATCGGAAGCCGTTCTTCTTCTTCACCCGGGCGGTAAAAGTCATACGGTAAGTCGGATGAAGAATCGACAATCAAGTAATAATCCGGGTCGATACCCGCCTTTACAAAGTACGTATACAGCTTGTGCCAATCTTCCATATGGACATTCGGATTGAACTCCATATACTTGAACAAACGACGGTTCAAAAACCGCTCGCACAAATCGCGAAGAATCGGATCCTCTTCTTCTTGCCATGCTTGGAAATAAAATTGAATGATGCCTTCGTCCAGTTTTATGTAATCATCAAGCTTGACTTCGCCTTTAAATAACGAAATAAAATGAAGCGGTTCGAGTTTGAACGTGTACCCTTCTTCATTCAAGGACTTTGCACGGTTCAAAATCTTCGACAGGATGACCTCGGCACTTCGTGTCACCGGATGGAAATAGACTTGCCAATACATTTGATATCGACTCATGATGTAATCTTCTACAGCATGCATTCCACTTTGTTTGATAACGACCTGATCTTCCTTAGGTCGCATGACCCTGAGAATCCTTTCGATATCGAATTGTCCATAACTCACACCTGTAAAATACGCATCCCTTAACAGATAATCCATGCGGTCTGCGTCGATCTGACTGGAAATCATACTGACAACGAGCTTATTTTCGTACGTCTTCGCAATGACTTCAGAAACTTTTCTAGGAAAATCGGCATCTACCCTTTTCAATACATCGTTCACTTCGGTATCTCCAAGAATGATGGCTTGTGTAAAATCTTCATGATCGAGATCAAACACTTTTTCGAATGAATGGGAATACGGACCATGGCCCACATCGTGGAGTAATGCAGCCGTCAAACAGAGAATTCTCTCTTTTTCATCCCAGTGCGGTCGGTTTTTGAAAATCTCCGTAATCCGCCGAACGATTTCATATACACCAAGCGAATGACTGAAACGGCTATGCTCAGCGCCATGAAACGTCAAGAAAGTCGTTCCGAGCTGTCGGATCCTTCTTAAACGTTGAAACTCTTTCGTTCCGATCAAGTCCCAAATGATACGATCACGTACGTGGATGTACCGGTGGACAGGATCCTTGAATACCTTTTCCTCGTCTAATTGTTGCTGCATATAGCTCATCGCCTGGCTAGTTCCCCTTTCATAACGCTTTACGAATGTACAAGGCTTGGTATCGCCAAGTTTTCTTTATCCGTATCCAGAAAAGTATCTATGCTTTATTAGTACCACGAAAAAAGAATGATTATGTTTTTTGATTCGACAATATCTAATTATATATTCTTCAAAAGCAGAAAAAAACCTCTTGAAAATCTTGGCCAGACTTTCCATCCCGTTAGCGGTGGTGTTTTGTAGTGAATATTTTTTTCTTGGAGACTAAAAAAAGAAACTGGCCCGTATGTCGAACCAGTTTCTCCTCACTTATTTCGGCTTTGTTGATTTTCAAGTAAATCCTACAAAGACGTTTTTTATTAGATGTCCAGATCAGCTTTCGGTTGTTGTGGGCCACCGTGCTTTTCTTCTGATTTCGCAACGATAACGGCACAAGATGCATCACCTGTGATATTGACCGCTGTACGCGTCATATCAAGCAGTCGGTCGACACCAAGTACAAGTCCAATCGCTTCGACTGGAAGTCCAACTTGGTTCAACACCATGGCAAGCATGATCAGTCCGACACCCGGAACACCCGCGGTACCGATGCTTGCAAGAACCGCTGTAATGACCACAGTAACGAGGTCAGCCATAGACAGATCGATCGCATAAACTTGCGCGATGAAGACCGTCGCAACACCCTGCATGATCGCTGTACCATCCATGTTGATTGTTGCCCCGAGCGGCTGCACGAAACTGCTGACCTGTTTTGGTACATTCAAGTTTTCTTGAGCCGTTTTCATGGAAACAGGCAGTGTACCACTACTGCTGGACGTACTGAATGCCACTGACATTGCCGGTGCGAAGCCTTTAAAGAATGCTAGTGGATTCATTTTTCCAAGAGTAGAAACCGCTGTTCCGTAAGTCAAGACAGCATGGATCAAGAGTGCAAGTAAGACGGTTCCGAAGTAAAGTCCCATCGCTTGCAGCGCTTCGAGTCCGAAGCTTCCGACTGCAGAAGCAATCAATGCAAATGCACCATAAGGCGCCAAAATCATGACGATGTTTACGAGATACATCAGAATTTCGTTACCTTCTTCTAATAAACGATGCACCGCTTTCGTCTTTTCACCTAACACCGCAACTGCAAATCCTACGAAGATTGCGAATGCGATGATTTGAAGCATATCCCCTTTCGCCATTGCGTCAATCGGGTTGGTCGGGATGATGTTCAAAATCGTGTCCACGACTGGAGGTGCCTCTGCACTCTCCTCAAATTTAGCTTCCTCTGTATCAAATCCTCCACCTGCTCCAGGTTGGATGACCGTTGCTAATCCTAAAGCGATTACAAGAGCAATTGAAGTGGTCACTAAGAAGTACCCGATCGTCTTACCACCGATACGACCGAGCTTTTTAGGATCTCCAATACCTGCAGCTCCAAGTGCAATTGAGAAGAAGACAATCGGAACGACGAGCATTTTGATCAGATTCAAGAATAATTTTCCGACTGGACTGAAAATGTATTTATCCAGAACATCAAAAACGTCAGCTGCAAAAATATTAAGTAAGAGACCAACAATAATACCTACAACTAAACCAATGATGATTTGTATGCTTAGCTTCATATTTCTCCTCCTATCAAATCTACGTTTTTAATTTTTCTATCGATTATTTTCTAATTCTTTGTGAAAATTGTCAAATGTCAATATAAAACATTTCGTATCTTTATACAGTTTTATTATGGTAAAGCACTGATATGTAAGCGTTTGTAAGATTATTCCTTGCTATAAAATAGCAAAATTCTTTTCAGCATTTATACATTTTTTATACATTTTATAGCATGAGCGCACATCCCGTCTTTATATTCCCGCTGGTGATCAAACATATGCAAAGAAAATTCGACATCTTTTACGGTGCGAAGATTTGCAATTTAGCAGGACATGCTATAATAGAACGGTTGAGTATTAAAGGAGATTTGGAACAATGGAAGATAAGAGTAAACAGTTGTTAGCCCAACCGAAATGGAGAATAATCGATCAGACGACTTTAGGAGATTCTTTCCACGCACTTCAATCGTTTGCGATGGACGATACCCTTTGCAGTTCCGTGGGATCTGAAGATTCACCACCTACTGTACGGTCCTGGGTCCATCAGAATACCGTCGTTCTCGGGATTCAAGATAGTCGCTTACCTGAACTGCACGAAGGGGTGAAATTCCTAGAATCTCAAGGATATAACGTCATTGTCCGAAATTCAGGCGGGTTGGCTGTCGTATTAGATGATGGCGTTTTGAACCTGTCTTTGATTTTGTCGGAAAAGAAAAACAAGATCGACATTGACCAGGGATACGATGCGATGGTCTACATGACAAGCAGAATCTTGGAAAAATACGGGTTAAGCTTTGACGTGAAAGAGATCAGCGATTCCTATTGTCCTGGTACGTTTGATTTAAGTATTGATGGGAAAAAGTTTGCCGGGATTTCGCAACGACGTTTGCGTGGTGGTATCGCTGTCCAGATTTACCTTTGTGTAACAGGCTCTGGAGCTGATCGAGCTGCAATGATTCGAGACTTTTACGATAAAGCAAAAAGTCACGAGTCTATGAAGTTCACTTATCCGAAGGTTAATCCGGATGTGATGGCATCGTTGTCTGAGTTGGCTGGAAGGGATCTTACTGTCAGCGACTTGATGAGGGATGTGCTTTTGTTCTTGAAGGAGCAAGATGCGGACCTTTTGTCCTCTCACCTTTCCATCACTGAAATCAATCAATACGACTTCTATTTGAAACGAGTCGTCGATCGTAATAATAAAGCACTGGAGCAATGACTCCAGTGCTTTTTTTGAATTATAGGGATTGCATGGCTGTAATCAATGCGAGCTTGTACACATCTTCTGTATTACAACCTCTGGAAAGATCGTTGACGGGCTTGTTCAAACCTTGGAGTACAGGTCCAATCGCTTCAAAACCGCCCAATCGTTGTACCATCTTGTACCCGATGTTTCCAGCTTCAAGTCCAGGGAATACGAACACATTCGCTTTTCCTTCAAGTGGAGAATCTGGCGCTTTTTTCGCAGCAACTTCTGGTACGAAAGCTGCATCAAATTGAAGTTCACCGTCGACAGGGAAGTTTGTGCCTGCTTCGTTCAACAAATTGACCGCATCGATGACTTTTTGCGTTTCATCAGACTTTGCCGATCCTTTCGTCGAAAAGCTGAGCATCGCGACTTTCGGATCAATTCCGAAGATGCGTGCCGTTTCAGCACTGGTCGATGCAATCTCCGCTAGATCGGATGCAGATGGGTTGATGTTGATTGCACAATCCGCCATGATGTATCGCTCATCTTCTTTTACCATCAAGAATGCACCTGACGTTCGTTTAATGCCGTCTTTCGTTTTGATGATCTGCAGAGCCGGACGCACTGTATCAGCAGTGGAATGCACTGCACCACTCACGAGTCCTGCCGCTTGATCGGTGTACACGAGCATTGTTCCGAAGTAGTTCACATCCATGAGGATTTCCCGTGCTTCTTCTTCACTCACTTTACCTCTACGGCGCTCCACAAACGCTCGTACAAGCTCATCAAAGCCCTCGTACGATCCTGGAGAAACCACATCTACATTTTCGAGGTCCACACCTTTATTCGTAAGATCGGTACGAATGACTTCTTCGTCTCCTAGTAAAATCGGTTTGATAATTTTCGTTTCTGCAAGTCTTGCTGCAGCTTCTAGAATACGTGGGTCTTCACCTTCCGGAAAAACGATGGAAGGATAGTTTGCTTGAAGCTTCTGCTCCATTGCTGTGAACATGTTCGACATGTCAAAGTCCTCCTTTTTACAGTCCGTATATATTCAAGGCTCTTGGCCAGTATGGTTCAACGTCAAAAGACCTACTCTTTATTTCATTTCCTACAATACTCTTTTTTAACCGTGGACGAAACCAAAAAAATTTCGGAAAGCGCTTTAATGGAGAAGTTTTTAATTTCTTAATTCTTCAACATTTATTTTAGCCATAAATGCTCCCCCTTCCTCTTGGGATAAAATGAAGCCCTACAAGTAAACTTGTGTTCTTCATTTTTTACCCAAGAGCCGCTACGCTCACAAAATACTTTTTAAGGGGGAGCATTGAGGAATATGCTTCGGGGTCCCACTTTTTGGCTCGTTCTAGGTGAACGGTTTCTTTATGTTAAGTTTTGATTGATTCTTTTGAAACTTGATGACGGGTGATTCGTATAAGGAGTAAAATGGATTTAGGTTTGGTGTCGTTCTATGGGGTACCATTCCCATAACGCGTCGAACTTGAACATATTAATTGTAAAAGGAAGGGGTAATCAGATGTCTTTCGTAAACCGCATGCTCGCTAGTGTAGGAATCGGCTCTGCTGTCGTGGACACGAAGCTTGATGGAAGTACATTCCAAGCCGGAGGAAACATCCAGGGAGTCGTCCACATCCAAGGTGGTAAGGTTGAGCAGAATATCGATGAAATTCATATCTATTTGATGACGGAATATCTTCGTGAAGTGGATGATAATACCGTTACTGAAACACATGTACTTGGTAAATATCGTGTTTCTGAACCGTTCACAATCGCCGCAAATGAAGTAAAGGAAATCCCACTCTCTATCCCGCTTCCTTATGATGTCCCATTATCTGTTGGACAGACACCCATCTGGTTGAAAACGGCACTTGATATCAAACAAGCTGTCGACCCAACCGACAATGATTACATTCATGTCGTTCCTCACGATCTTGTGGATCGCATTTTTACAACAGTAGAAGAGCTTGGATTCCGATTGAAAAAATCTCAATGTCTTCATGTGAAAAGACACATGCAACGCAATCATCCGTTTGTTCAGGAATTTGAATTCGTACCATCATCCGGACCGTTCCGTGGTGAGTTGGATGAGATTGAACTTGTCCTCTACCCTGATCAAAACCATGTTCAGATGTTGATTGAGGTAGATAAACGAGGTAAAGGACTATTCGGATTTTTAGAGGATGCTTTGGATTTGGACGAACAAAAGTCGATGATCAGTATTGCCCGTGCGGATGCCGAAGATCCACAAAAACTGAAGCAAATGTTCGAAAACCACATTCGTTCTTATATGTGAATTTGATGAGACTCGTCGGATGACGAGTCTTTCCTTATGGAATCCCTTCCCCTGCCTTAATCTGTCCCTCATTTTGTGTTTTTCTCGTTTTTGGGTACCGCAAATGGCTCTTTCTATCCCTCATTTTCAGCTTTTCTCACTTTTCGGGTACTCATTGTGCTCTTCCTCTCTGTTAAACCTGCTAAAACAGCCCTCTTTTTTAGGTTTCAGAGGTTTTGTGATATGATAGAAGCGGTGTAAAAACAGTTATAATAGTATACAGGATAAAGGAGTGTCTAATGATGAGCGAAGCAGCGAAAACATTAGATGGCTGGTATTGCCTCCACGACTTCCGCACGATGAACTGGACTGCTTGGAAGTCCCTTTCTAGTGACGAGCGCGAGCATGCCATCCAAGAACTACTTACATTTTTGGAAAAATGGGAAGTAACGGAAGCACAGCAGAAAGGCAGTCATGCATTCTATACGATTGTCGGTCAGAAAGCAGACTTCATGATGATGTTACTCCGCCCTACTATGGAAGAACTGAACGAAATTGAAACGGCATTCAATAAAACGACGTTTGCTGAATACACGATTCCAACGTATTCTTACGTATCTGTCGTAGAATTGAGTAACTACATGGCTTCCAAAGACGTCGACCCTGAAACGGATCCAATGATTCAAGGCCGCCTGAAGCCGACTCTTCCGAAGTGGAACCACGTTTGCTTCTACCCGATGGACAAGCGTCGTGAAGGCAACGACAACTGGTACATGCTTTCTATGGACGAGCGTCGTGACATGATGCGCAGCCACGGCATGATCGGCCGTGGTTATGCAGGGAAAGTGAAGCAGATCATCACAGGTTCTGTCGGTTTCGACGATTGGGAATGGGGCGTCACATTGTTTGCGAATGACGTACTCCAATTCAAAAAGCTCGTATACGAAATGCGTTTTGACGAAGTAAGTGCACGCTACGGCGAATTTGGCTCTTTCTACGTCGGAAATATCCTGCCGAAGGAAAAAGTAAGCTCGTTCCTAGCGGTGTAACCATTCATACAGGTGTCAAACAGCCCTCACTGAGAGGGCTGTTTTTTTATACACAAAAGACTGTCCTTCTTCTTTTTTCCAAACTGAAGTCATACGTTAGTAAGTGAAAGCCTACTTCACGGGGGTGACATCATGGGAGTGGTCAAGGCGACACAGGAGGACATCAAAACTCTCGCGAGACTGATGCGCGCTGAGGCAGAAGGAGAAGGGAAACAAGGCATGCTTATGGTCGGCAATGTCGGGGTCAATCGCGTCAAAGTACGTTGTCTCGATTTTAAAAATATAAATACGATTCCGAGAATGGTCTACCAATCTCCAGGTGGATTTGAAGCGACTCAGAAGGGATATTTCTATCAACGGGCGCGACAAAGCGAGATCAGGTTGGCGAAACGAGCGATTGCGGGGGAAAGATTCCATCCGGCGTCGAATGCACTCTGGTTTTTCAAGCCTGAAGGAAGCTGTCCTGCCCAGTGGTTCAACCAGTGGAATTCCGGTCGTTTCAAATCGCATTGTTTCTTTATCCCTACGGAAACGGATTGTCCGGAGGCGTATGGTACCTATTAGGTGAGTGTCTCATTTTCATAGTCATAAGTTATACGAGCGTCGAGTATACCTGTTTAATAGGGAGTACTATTGAAGATGGGGAGGTTTGTTATGAACTATCCGAATAATCGCCAAAACCAAGGTGGGATGATGCAAGGAATGCCTGGGATGTCTGGTATGCAAGGGATGCAAGGAATGCCTGGTATGCAGGGAATGGGTGGAATGCCTGGCCAGTTCCCATCCGGATTCCCTGGTGCTTCGCAAATGAATGGGCAGCTTCCAATTGAACAGTCTTATATAGAAAATATCCTTCGACTAAACCGAGGAAAAGTGGGTACTTTCTATATGACGTTTGAAGGTAATCCGAAGTGGCCGGCAAAGATTTTCAAAGGGGTTGTAGAAGCAGCGGGTCGTGACCATATCATTATCAGCGATCCGGAAACAGGTAAACGCTATCTTCTCTTAATGGTTTATCTCGATTATGTGACGTTTGATGAGGAAATCGAGTATTTCAATCAAAATGAACTGGTGAACTATTCACCGAGGTAAAGAAAAGGGCGATTCTTCCCATTCTTTTGCAGTATGTGGAGGAATCGCCTTCGTTTTTTGAGAATTATAGACCAGATTTCAGATTTATAGCTCAGATTTGAGAATTATAGCCCAAAATCCAGATTTATAGCCCAGATTTGAGAATTATAGCCCAAAATCCAGATTTATAGCCCAAATCCCGAAATTATAGCCCAAACCTTCACTCACTCTGCGAAACGAAAAAAATGCCTGACCCCCGATTCAACGGGTTCAGGCACTTTTCACATACATTTATTACACTTTCAGCATGGCGATTACAATCAGCAACCAGCTGATGATGAATGCGAGTCCCCCGAATGGCGTGATGATGCCAAGCTTTGAGATCCCGCTAATACTTAGTACATACAAGCTTCCCGAAAACAGGATGATTCCGATCAGCATGACCCAGCCTGCCCAAGCGATCATACCAGATGCCGGAAACTTATCGGCTAAGAAAGCGACGACAAATAACCCTAGCGAGTGGAAGATGTGATACTGGACACCTGTTTTGAACACGTCCAACATCTTCTCCGATAATTTCGATTCCAGACCGTGTGCACCAAATGCACCTAAAATAACGGAAAGCCCTGCATTCAAAGCACCTAGAAGAATGAATAGTTTAAACATACTTAAGCTCCTTACTGCGTTTTGGCTGTGTAACCTAACTACCATCATCTTAAATCATCCTGAACGCCTCTGCCAACCTTTTCACTAGAGTGCCTCGGAATTGTCATCTTTCAGTTTTTCCAAAAGAGCATGTCCGGCCTCGGATTTCCGGAGCATATCTTCGAGCGACGGTAAGCCACCGACCTCGTATTGGCGGACGGCTTCCATCACTCGTAATTTGACCTCCTGCTCGACGTCCTCTTGATATTTCTTTTCAATCGACAAGACGGTATGTTTGATCTTCGGCTCGAGCCGCTGAAGAATCCTCTCCATTGCTTCCCTATCATTTCTTTTTGCTTTTTGGACCTCGTCGTACAGACTCATCTTGCTCATTCCTCTCTTCTATATGTTCTCCGATATCTTCAACAGCGCTCTCCAGGCTGACAAGTCTTTTTTCCAATTGAAAGAGTAAGTAGAGTGCGACTACTGAAGGGAAACCGATATTAGAGATGAGATTGAACCAGCCGACTACGCTACCTTCAAGCATGCTTCTCACTCTCCATTCTTTTTTTGATTTCTTCAAGCGCACGTCTATGGGTTTTGGAAATGGATTGCGGGGTCACCCGGAAAGATTCCGCGATTCGTCTCAGTTTCCAGCCTTTTTGGTAATGCAGATGGATTACTTTTCGCTGTAAATCCGTTAGTCTTTCAATCGCACTCGCCAAAACCGGGCAACCGAATTCATTTTCGATAAAACCTTGTTCAGGCTCACCTCCGATAACGGCAACCCCTTCTCCTGTCACTTCCTCTAACGGCTGTAACTGATTCCGCCGCAGTTTTCGGATCGTATTGATCGATTGGAAATAGATGAATTTCGACATATAGTGAATGAACCTGCATTCAAAACAAAATTGTCGGAAGTGATGATTCAGTTCTTTCAACCGGCCCAATGTCGGTGACTGAATGAACCGTAGCATTTCTTTCTGGTTTTCATGCTGATCTAAAAATGCAGTCAAGAGATCTCTTTGTCTTTGGAATTCCAGAAGTATCTGTTTGGCATCTCTCATCTTGCATCCCTCCCTTTATCTATAAAGCAATATGAAACGGACAAAAAACAAACTAAAATACGAACGTTTGTTCTTATTTTTAAGTATAAAAAAGCGAACACCCTTTGACCATGAGGCTTTTAGGGTGTTCTTTGTTCGTGTCCAACGTCCTACTTTTTCCAACTTTGGATCATGCAGCCTCTTCCTTAGAAGGACGGATGAAAAAGGCGATCACTAGCAATATACCGAGGAAAACGATCGGTAAGTTGAAGCCTGCGCTTGAGCCAAACTCTTCGGAGACGATTCCGACGATCCACCCGGCGAACGCACCGCCAATTCCGGCTGCGACGTACACTAATCCAAGAGCAGATCCGCCTGTTCGGGACATTTTTGTACCGATGGCAGTTGCGGTCGGGAACAACACCGAGAAAAACAGTCCAGCAACACCGAATAAGTACACCCATTCATCAGCGAACACTTTACTCACCGTAACAAACAGAAGACCGAGTGCAGAGAAGGAGATCAACAACCACCGTTCTCCAAATTTACTAATCAGCCAACCGCCTCCGAGACGCCCAACAGTAAAGCTGAGTGAGAACACTGAAATAATTGTTGCAACCATGCTGTTTTTCGCTGCTTCAGATGCGCCGCCGAGCGAGAGGTCTTTTAGATAGTTCGGGAAAAAGTTCAAGAACGACACTTCTGCTGACACGTAAAAGATGAGGAAAACCATGATGAGCAGGAACTGCCCTTGCTTCAGCATTTCTTTGAACGCAGACAGGTTGATTTTGTCGACTTTTCCTTGTGGCACGTTGGAAGCGAAGACATAAATGATGAACCCGATCAGCAAGATCGCAATTCCAATGTAAAAATATCGCCACGAAATATCGTTTGAGAACATCGTTTTCAATACGATCGGAAAAATGAACATCCCGAACCCGTAAACCCCCATGGCGACATTGAACATGACGCCTTGCTTTTCAGGGTAGACGGCTGGCACGATAGCATTAGATGCAACAGTCATCGCACCTAGACCAAATCCGACGATCAAATAGAAGCCGAGGAAGAATGCAATGGTTTGTGCAACCCCCGTTCCGAGCAGTCCAGCACCCATAATGATGCTTCCGATGATCATCATCAGTTTGACGCCTTTTTTATCGGTAAAATAACCGATCAGTACACTCGCAAGGACAAATCCCCATTGGAAGATGAAGACGACGAGACCGAATTGACTGAGATCGAGCCCAATATCTTTCTCAACTTCATCCAGTACGATTCCTTTCGTACTAGATAATCCCCCAAGAAGGAACATCGTAAAAAACATCATGATGAGTGCAGCCATACTTTTCACTTTTACCATAAAAATACGCTCCAATCGTAATCAAACTTCTATCCCCTATTTTTACCCATAGACTCCGAACTTTACACTTAAGGGATTAGAAAGCATAATGTGACTAAGAATAGTATTCGAACACGAGGAGGCTGAGATGAAGTGAAGAAGAGATGGTGGAAAGAAGCCGTCGTCTACCAAGTGTATTGGCGAAGCTTCTACGATACAAATGGCGATGGATACGGAGATATCCGCGGTGTGATAGAAAAGTTGGATTACATTAAGAAACTAGGGGTCGATGTGATCTGGTTAAACCCTGTCTATGAATCACCGGACAAAGATAACGGATATGATATATCGGATTACCGCTCTGTCATGGATAAAGCGGGTTCGATGGATGATTGGGAAAAGCTGTTGAATGAAGTCCATCGGAGAGATATGAAGCTGATCATGGATCTTGTCGTGAACCATACGTCCAATCAGCACCCATGGTTCCAGGAGTCCCGTTCTTCAAAAGAGAATCCGAAGCGGGACTGGTACATATGGAAGAATCCAAGTCCGGAAGGCGGTCCACCGAACAACTGGCGCTCCTATTTTACACCTTCAACATGGGAATACGATGAAAAAACCGGTCAGTACTACTTCCATTCCTTCGCAGTTGAGCAGCCCGATCTCAATTGGCGAAATCCTGAAGTGAGAGAAGCCATTTTCGATATGATGAAATTCTGGCTTGATAAAGGTATCGACGGGTTCCGTATGGATGTCATCAATTTACTTGCCAAATTAGAAGGCTTCCCGGATGCCGAACAGCCTGAAAAAATTAATTATCTGGGAAATAATCCTGGGATTCATGAGTATCTTCAGGAAATGAATGAAAAAGTTCTACGCCATTATGACATCATGACGGTTGGAGAAATTCCTTTCGTAACGCCTGAAGATGGTCTGAAATACGTTGGAGAAGACCGTGATGAGCTTCATACACTTTTCCATTTTGAAGTCGCAGATGATATGCCGACATGGGACATGCTTCGTTTTAAGGAAATCCAGAAGACCTGGTACGAAGGCATGTATGGCAAAGGGTGGAACTCCCAATTCTTGAACAACCACGATCATACCCGTCAGGTTACGCGATACGGAAACGATGGCGAGTATCGTGAGAAATCGGCAAAACTACTGGCTACCATGATCCACACCTTGCCTGGTACACCTTATATTTTCCAGGGGGAAGAAATCGGCATGACTGGTGTGGATTTCGATTCGATCGAGGATTACCAGGACATTGCGATGAAAAATAAATACGATGAGGAAGTCGGAAAAGGACGTAATCCTCAAGAAGTGTTAGAGGAATTGAAACCACTCAGCCGAGACAACTCCCGCACCCCAGTTCAGTGGGATAATACAAAGCATGCTGGCTTCACCGATGGAGAGCCTTGGATTCCGGTCAACCCGAACTACAAAGAAATCAATGTGGAACAAGCATTAGAGGACCCAACGTCCATTTTCTATTACTATCAAAAGTTGATTGCACTGCGAAAAGAGTATGATGTGATGGTTTATGGGGACTATGAAGACCTTTCTGAGGGCGATGAAAGGTTGTACATGTATACTCGAAGCTTAGATGGAGTAACCTGGTTGGTCGTACTGAATCATTCAAATGAAGAATATGCATTGGAGTTGCCTGAAGAGAGCAAAGGCGCTCAATTGATGATCGGCAATTACGGGGAAACAGAGAAAACAGTCAGAGAACTCGAAACGACTCTGCAGCCTCATGAAGCGCGCATTTATGAGCTTACAAACTAAATGAAACCAACTTCAATTGGGGAGCGACTCTTCCTTTTCCAACACACCTCTCCCTCTATCAAGCGGTTGACTCAGGCCGTTTAATAGAAAGGGGCTAATTGGATTGAGAGTGCTCCCTTTTTCCTTATATTCAGGTTGCTCAAATAGGAATGTATCCTCTTTGAACATTCATTTTTCAATATGAAGTTTTTAAAAATCAAAGATTGAATCTCCGTTCACGTCATCATCTTCTTTTAAACGCTTAGTGGATAAGTTCTGGACCGGCGTAGGACTCTGCGGTTTATTTTCGACCGTTCTGTACGTTGACGGCTTTTCATCCTTGGCCTCCATCAACAAATCACAATAAGCTTTAATCGCTGTCAGTTCATCTCGAACTGAGCTGGAAGATGCGTTTACATCCACCTCTTCTTTAATATTTTCAAGGCGGTCGATCATTTTCTGTACAACTATGCTGGACTTTATACTCAAGAGAATCCCTCTTCCTTTAGAATCATTCTTTCCTCATTATAAAGGGCTTCTCTTTTAAATAAAAGCGCAAGCGCATTTCACACAGGTGTGTCATGAATTTCGTTGTTGCAATTACATTAATACAAGCTTTTCATTAGGTCGTATCGGTTTCGTTATGATGTATCCCAAAGCACGTTCGTCTTCAGTCGGTAAATGATCTTCACGCTTGGATTGAGCATCAGGACTTCCAGAATTCTAAATGGACGTTGAACCGGTCGATTAGGGAAATATGCATTCTGTCGTTTGGATCCGTTCCATTCATGGTGTTTGATACGAACAATTTGAATAATAGCTAACCACATCACCATACAATACGTAACCAAATCGCTCATCATAATTTACCCTTACCCCTTTCTCCCTCACGAGATTAGAATTTCATGTATAATGTCCCGAAGCTCACGCACACCTCCTTTTTTCGAATCGGAACGTACCAATGTATTCGTCTATGAGTAAAAGTATACGAAAAGCTTGTCTCAATGTTTGTCACAATCTGGGTGAGAAATGGAAGAAATTATCTACAAAAACCTTTTTCATTTTCCACGTCAGGTCAAAGTAATCGGAAAATCTCTCTGGCGAACAAGAAAAAGGTATCACATTCACACAAGTTTACACGTAATATTGGTGACAAAACCCATAAAAAAAGAATTGCCAAGTACAAAGCGCGTCAAAACGCTCGTACTCGACAATTCTTCGCTAAGTTCTTCTACAAATCATTGATGAATTGCTGTCTGATTTTCTCAATTCGTTTCCGGTTTACACCCATGTCAGAGTATCCCATCCGTGATGCTGAGCGGACTTCAATGATCTTTTGTTCCTTATCGAAAAGGAATTCTACATCATCTGTGAATCGGAACAGCCTCGACTTACATTCCGCAAGGATGTAATCTCCTTCTTCTTCCACAATCTTGGTACGCTTCATTTTCTTCAATATATTCACCAGTGTTGAGAGCGCATGCTCAGAGGATCCATTATATGAAATCGGTGAGATATAATGATTTGAGCTATCGGTTTGAGACGAAACACAGTTTGGTGAAGACGGGCAGTCTTTTAATCGTCTATCTGTCACACTTATCTCCTCCTTTACATTGTCCCCTTAATTCCTTATTCCCCTATTTATCTATAATCATAACTACTCTCTGTTTTTTTGAAAAAGATCTCGCTTGTGTGTGAGCACTTTCAATAGCTTAGGAAAAGGTTTAGTTATTGTGAATATGTGATATATAGAATACTAGACTTATAAGATGATCGCACGAACCGTGTAGCGGATCGTGCGGATGCAAATAAGGTCTTAAGAAATGGATCTTGAAAGCACGGTAGGGAACATTTCAATAAAAAAGGAGATAAACTGAGAGCGAAGTTCAAAGAGATGGGATTTTCACAAGAAGAAACGAACCATTATGAAGACAAACTTGACCAAGACGCATCATCATGATGGTTACCGATAAAGAAAAGTTTCCGATTGGGCGTAATCGCAAGAGACAAGTCCAGTCGTTAATATAAAACAGACCTTCATTGGTCTGTTGTTTTTTTAAAGGCTGTTTTCGCAAACTTTGTTGCTTTAATGACCCAAAAGCAAATATCCTTTGGTAAAAGAGCCTTATTCAATGATGAAGATGATCGTTAAATCTTCATCCTCTATTTTCATTTGAACAGAGAAAATCTTCTTAGCTTCTGTTATAGAGACAGATTCGACAACACTTGGTGGTGTAATATCGATGGTGATGTTCTCGGTTGATAAATGCGTCGCGATGTTACCAGCCAGGATATTTCCGAGTTCCCCCATGAACGAATCAAGCATCTCACCTTCAAATGGCATACCGAACATTTTGTTTCCACATTCGCCAAATAAGTCTCGGGATCCGAGGAACAAGAGCGATCCATTAATTTCTTTTTCCAATCCGATCATAACCCCAGTTTGCTGAACATCGACTGACTCTAAATCATTGACCGGTTGCCCGACTGTAAATTCCATCGGGAGCACCGTTTTCACCACATTGATTGTGCCATTCAATAGAGTTGTAATATGTTCTGTTGCTGTAATCGTCATAACCAATTTCCCCCACGGAACTTCACATTAATTTACCTTTATATCGACACTACTTAGCGATTGTGAAGTAGAAATAGGAAAATCGGTATAGAACTTTAGGATCGGATATGGAAAAAACTACTGAGCCAAGCTCAGTAGTTTCAACTTAACATCCATCTATATCACAGGAGAGTCCTTCTTCAGGACCCGCAGTTCCCTGCTTTTCTAATTCAGCATCGATGATTTGAGTCAGACGGTCAGCGGGATACAGACCTTGCAGCTTCCGGTCTCCGATGAAGAACGTTGGTACAGCCCGGATATCCTGGGCGGCTGCTTCATTCAGTGCTGCCTTGTGGGTGTTTTTATACCTGCGTGATTCTACCGCATCCCGGTAGCCATCTCCATCGAGTCCAACTTCCTCAGCCAACTTCACAAGTACGTCGACATCGCCAAGGTCTTTCCCCTCTACGAAGAAAGCTACCAACATACGATGGTTGTATTCGTTAGCCTTCCCTTGCTCTTTTGCATACTGAAATCCTTCAAATGCTAGATGTGTCCTCGGCTGGACAGGTGGGAAGTTCATCGGGACGCCGAGCTTCTCACTCAACGGTTTTACCGAGTTTTTCCAAGCATTTTGTATATAGTCTCCATTCGGATCAAGTAGGGGGACGGGTTCAGGCCGTAGTTCGAACGGCTTCCACTCCACTTCCACGTCTTTTCCTTCCATCGCTTCTTGTAGCGGAACCTCCGCTAAATAGCAGAATGGTCAAACATAATCAGAATAGATTTGTATTTTCAAAGTCATATGAACATCCTCCTTATTCTATCCTTATATTTTAAAAGTTTTGTCCCAGTGCGCCAAATGATTTGACTCAAGCATTTTTCGCAAACTTAGTTGTTCTTGCACTTGAAGAAAGTATAAAATACTTTCTTCAGTTTAAGGGCAACTAAGGCTCGACCTACAAAAGGCTTGGTCTCGCCAAGTTTTCTTTAAAAGTAGTTGATTTTGCTTCAGGACGCTCGCTTTCCGCGGGGCGTGCGGTGAGCCTCCTCGGCGCGTTGCGCCTATAGGAGTCTCGCAACTTCCGCTCCAATTCAACTTGTGTAAGATGTGGGGGAAAAAACGAAACAATACAACAAATTCTTAGAGAAGCATCTTTACAAAAAAGGACCAGCCCGATGTGAGCCAGCCCTGTTTTCATCATTATCGTAGTGTTTTCAATGCGCCGGATACCTTCGCAACACGTGCGCCTAATCGACCTGCCATCGTCAAATCGACTTCTTTAGGCTGCTCGCCGCCCTCTGGCCCAGCAACTGTGGATGCAGAATAAGGCGAACCGCCAACTGCATCAGCTGTCAACTGTTCGGGGTTTTCACCGTAAGGAAGACCGACATAGATCATTCCGAAGTGCATGAATGGCACGAACGAAGTGAGTGCTGTTGCTTCCTGACCTCCGTGGATGGACCCTGTGCTTGTAAAAACAGCCGTCGCTTTTCCTTCAAGCTCACCATTCATCCAAAGACCACCAGCTGAATCAAGGTATTGCTTCATCTGAGCTGGCATGGAACCGTACCTTGTCGGGATGCCCCAGATGATTCCGTCTGCCCATTTTAAATCTTCATGCGTTGCTTCAGGAATGTCCGCTTGCATCTCTTGTGCTTTTACATAATATTCATTATTGGACATCGCTTGCTTCACTTCTTCAAATTCCTTGATCTTCACGATCTTCACTTCGACATCATCCACTTTGCTTGCGCCATCTGCTACCGCTTTTGCCATTTGTAAAATGTGTCCGAACGCGCTGTAATACGGAATCAAAATTTTCGTTGCCATTTTAAATCACTCCTCTTTCAAAATTTCGTCTCTTTATACGTTCCCATACCTGATGAACTTTAATCTCTTTTTACGCAAAAATCCTGTTTTCATACTTCTTGAATTCGAGATATTTAGGTAAAAAAATTATGCATGGTAGTTTTGGGCGTACTTTCCTAGTTTTTTCAACGTTTCAATCGCTTGCTGCTTCTCTTCTTCTGGTATGCCAGCGAGCGCTTCTTCAAGGACTTCATGATGAGGCGGGAAAATTTCTTCCATATAGGTTTTGCCTTTTTCCGTAAGGTGCGCATACGTAATCCGTCGATCGTTTTCGCAAGGTTTTCTCTCTAAATACCCTTTTTCCTCCAACTTATCAACGACGTACGTAATGCTTCCACTCGCCAATAAAATCTTTCCTCCGATCTTCTGTAGAGGATGAGGGCCTTTATGATATAGTAATTCAAGCACACCAAATTCCGTCACATTAAGATTATATCGTTGAATATCTTTTCGAGCGACCTCCATGATGGACTGATACGCTCTGGATAGTACGACGAAGAGTTCTAATGATGAATTTTGCATATTCATTAACTCCTTCATTATCTCGAATTCGAGATAATTATACCGCTGTAAGCAGTCAAAGTCAATTATATATAGCAAAGGGGATGACATGATTTGTCATCCCCTTACTTTTATGCACTTGCAGATTGTGGTTCTGAATTTTTCTCTTTAATGAAGTATTGCAAAGCAAATAGGACAATAAAGACTCCTAATCCAATCAAGTCAGTACTTCCTTCTGGATAGATGAGCATGATTCCAGCTCCAAGAGAGACGATTCGCTCCGCCCAGTGTGCTTTTCTCAGCCAATAACCAATCATTGCAGCTCCGATTGCAATCATTCCTGTCAAGGAAGTAACAATGATCCAGAGCACTTCTGTCCAAGTCGTATCAATCATCATCAACTCAGGAGAGTAGACGAAGATATACGGAATGATGAAGGCTGCAATGGCCAGCTTGGCTGAATTGACCCCGGTCCGCAACGGTTCTCCTCCCGAAACTCCTGAGGCGGCAAAGGCCGCAAGTGCTACAGGTGGAGTGATGTCGGCGATGATTCCGAAGTAGAACACAAACATATGCGCCGAAAGATCCGGGATATTCAAAGTCATCAATGCTGGCGCTGCAATCGTCGCCGTGATGACGTAGTTTGCTGTCGTTGGTGATCCCATGCCCAAAATAAGGGAAGCGATCATCGTGAACAACAGCGTCAAGAATAAGATATCGTTGGACAGTGCGATAAGCCCGCCTGCCATTTTCAATCCTAAGCCGGTAATGGTCACAACACCAACGATAATACCCGCACATGCGGTTGCTGTTGCAACACCGATTGCTGTACGCGCACCATTAATCAGAGCTTCTGCAAAATCTTTTGGCCCCATGCGCGTTTCCTTATTGAGCATACCTACAACAATCGCAGAAACGATCGACCAAAGTGCTGCTCTCGTGACACTCATTCCAGACATGAGCAAGATGACAACGACGAAAATCGGAGCAAGCAGGTAGATTTTCTTCAATACTTCCTTACGGTTCGGCATCTCACTGTCATCCAAACCTTTCAAGCCAATTTTCTTCGCCTGGAAGTGTGTCATGATCCAGATTCCTGCAAAATAGAGCAATGCAGGAATTGCGGCCGCCTTGGCGATTTCCCAGTACGTGATGCCACCACCAATGAATTCGACCATCAGGAAGGCCGCTGCCCCCATGATCGGTGGCATGAGCTGACCACCTGTCGAGGCGGCTGCTTCAACCGCTCCGGCAAATTCTCTTCGGTACCCGAGCCGTTTCATCATTGGAATTGTGAATGAACCGGAAGTGACGACGTTTGCGACCGAGCTTCCAGAAATCGTTCCTTGGAGGGCACTGGAGAAAATCGCGACCTTCGCAGGTCCTCCGGTTCGTTTCCCGGCAATCGCAACCGCCAGATCGTTGAAATACTGGCCAACCCCGGTTTTAATTAAAAATGCTCCAAACAAGAGGAACAGGAAGATGAAGGTCGAGGATACTTTTAGAGGTGTACCCAAAATTCCTTCGGTCGTAAAGAACATCGTCCGGATGATCCGGTCGATTCCTATCCCCTTATGCGCCAAGAATCCAGGCATGATCGGTCCGAGATATGCGTACGCCAGAAAGACGGATGCGATAATCGTAATCGGCAGTCCGACGACTCTTCGTGTCGCTTCTAAAACAAGAAAGATGGCTAACGCTCCGACAATCAAGTCCATCGGCGTCAATCGGGCGACCCTCATGACCAGGTCGTCCATATACAACGGCCAGTATAATCCGACAACAACACTGAGTGCCGCCAATAACCCATCTACCCAAGTAATTTGGAAACGGGACTTTGCTTGTTTCAGCTTCTTCTTTTTAGAAGCAGGAAATAGTAAGAATGCCAATGATAACGCGAAACCTAAGTGAATGGAACGATGGATCTGTGGTGAAAATCGATCTAGCGTCGATGTATACAATTGATAAAGAGAAAAGCATAGCAGTCCAATGGTTACGATCCAACCAAGAATCCCGGTTAATCTCCGGTACCCTGCTTCTGGATCGAACTTAGACATCAGCTGTTCTAATTCTTCTTCTGATAGTTGTTGATCCTTCTTTGTTGCTTTTTCATCCAAGAATATCCTCTCCTTTCAGCCGTTGCCATAGACTGATCGGTCGAACCTTCAGGCGTATCCATGATCCTGGCTCAACCCAGTTCTTCAACGGGATTTCGGTCTCTTCCATCATCAATGTATGATTCGCAATGACCTGTCCCGTTCGTAAATCAACGTGTGGGAAAACGCGATTCATATTGGTAATGTAGTAGACTCCATCTTTTTCTATGAACTTCTCTTCACCAGTTGCATTCGATGGCATGCCAATTGCAAAGTTTTCATATGCAAGTTTCGTTTGTACAATCTGGTTGTCCTTGTTGATGTCATAAAACTCTGTTACAGGTGTCTGATGAACCGAGTGGGTATAGCGGATTCTGAAATCTGTCCCTTCTCTCACATCCATATAGACGAGGACTTGTCCACTGCTTTCATGCTGTAGCGCGAGCACTTTTCCATAAGGAATCATCCCTATTGTTAGTAGTCCGATTACCAATAGGATGAGCAAGCTCCAAATTTTCCACTGTTTCATAATGAACACCTTAAACTGTGTATATTTGTAAAATGTTAACCCAAAAACAAAGTGCCAGACTCCTCCGGCACAACATTCCGTGTCTAAAACACGCTTTTTTCACAAATGTTGTTTCATACGGAGAGAGTCAGACACTTCTTCGGTCAAACCGTTACATATTGAATTATTTTAAGCCTTTTTCTTTATAATACTTTTCTGCACCAGGGTGAAGATCGATTCCAACACCATTCAATGCGTTCTCAGCACTGATCTTCTCACCTTTTGCGTGTTTGATGCTGTCGACATTGTCAAAGAATGCTTTCGTCAGGTTGTACACTGCGTCTTCGCTCAAGTCTTTACGTGCTACAAGCATCGCTAGGACTGCAACAGTGTTCACTTCTTCCTCAAGCTGATATGTTCCTGATGGAATCGTATCTTGAGCGTAGTATGGATACTTCTCGCTCAATTCTTTCGCCTTGTCGTCTGCAATCGGTACAATTCGAACCGGCTTCAACGCTGCAAGTCCTTCAATCGCACCTGTTGGAGCACCTGAAGTGATGAATGCTGCATCTAAATCACCGTCTTGAAGCAATTCTGCAGACTCATCAAACGGCAGGTTTTGTACTTCAATATCGTCGGTAGAGATTCCGTGGACTTCAAGAATTTGCTTCGCGTTTTCCGCTGTTCCACTACCAACATCTCCGATTGAGACCTTTTTACCCTTTAAGTCCTCAACAGACTTGATGTCGCTATCTTTCAATACAACGATTTGGATTGTTTCAGGGTATAATGTACCAATCGCTTGAACATTATCTGCTGCTGAATCTTCAAACATCAATTTACCTTCTACCGCATAGCTAGCGATGTCTGTTTGTGTGAACGCAAGATCCGCGTCACCATCTTGAAGTGTTTGGATGTTTTCAACAGATGCACCAGATGCTTGTGCACTGACTGATTTTTCAGAGTTACTGGACATGACCTCAGCAATTTCACCGCCCAGTGGGAAGTAAGTACCGCCTGTCCCACCTGTAAGCATGCTTACTTCTTCAGGGTCGGCTTCTGCTCCACCGCCGAGCTCGTTACACCCTGCCAAAACTAGTGTAAACGCTAACATAAGAACGAATGTTAATGAAAGCTTTTTCATTGGTTTATTTCCCCCTTCTCAATATGTATGACGTTCTCATTTTATCACAATAAAGCACGGAAGAGTAGGGATAAATTCTCATAATTTCAAATTGGTGGATTTTTCGGAGGGCGTAACAAACCAATCTTTTAAAAGTGGCCGATTTGTTATCGTTTGTTTAGGAAATACGAATGTCCACGGCATAGATGCGCCCGGTGGTACGTTGACGTTCGGCAGATTGAACTCGGATGTTGCAATTGCCCCTTGTTCTTGCTCGACATACGTCAGATCAATTCCTTCTGCTTTAAAATTGGCCGCTAAGCCGTTTTGGATTAAAACCATTGCAAGCAACGAGCCTTGATGGTTGAGTGCCGCACGTATCGGAGTCCAGCGAAGTTCTCCTTCTCTGACCGGGTTCTGACGATGCAACTCTTGGATCGTCTCACGATCTCGTGGTGCAATCGCTTTTTCCCAGGCAGGGTCGAACACCAATTTGTCGTCCATGAGTCTTTTTCCTCTCTCTTAACCTTCTACTATATACATCCTACATGGAAAACCGGTAGAATGACAAATCATTAGAAGAATAGGAGATTATTCTGTGTGTTATGTTGGGGTTTTGCTATTTTCACGGAGAGAAAGAGCCTCTTACTGTCCTCCATTTTCCGATATTGGACTTTTCAGGGATAGAAAGAGCCTCTTACTGTCCTCCATTTTCCGATTTTGCTCATTTCGGGGATAGAAAGAGCCTCTTACTGTCCTCCATTTTCCGATTTTGCTCATTTCGGGGATAGAAAGAGCCTCTTACTGTCCTTCATTTTCCGATATTGGACTTTTCAGGGATAGAAAGAGCCTCTATGAATGCACGTAATCTCATTTCTAGCATTTTCATGACCTCATGGAGCCTCCATGAGTGCACCAAGTCCCACATTCAGCGTTTTCATGACCTCATGAATCCCCACATAAAAGGAAACGCAGGTGATTCCTCACCTGCGCTCATATAATCTATTATCCTATTTCCATTTCAAGCTCTTCGATTCTCTTCTCGAGGTATTTCGTATCTTTTTGTGCGTGGAAGGTTTCTGCTTTTTCAACGATGACGGCTGTGTTGTATTCAGGGATTCCGGCGTATTGCTCATAGACACCTTTCGGGATGACCACATTGCCTTCCGGCCAGTGAACCTGGATGTTCCCCGACTTCACTTCGACGAAACGCGCCTTCCCGTGAAACAGTCCATGCTTATTGTATACGACGATCGCATCGCCTTGATTAATTCCTTGGCGCTCTCCATCATCCTCGTTCATCAGCACATCGTATCGGTCCGCCTCGTTGAATGGATCTTTATCCGAATAAATCATCGAGTTGAACTGTTTACCACGACGAGTCGTGACATAGAAAAGACCATCCGCCTTACGAAGCTCAGGAATATCCATCGCAATCAGATTCCCTCGACCATCCGGCGTTGAACATACGCCATCCTCGCAAAGCCATGCACCGCCCCATTGGAAAACGTCCCCTTTTTCCTTCAAGTGCTGGACTCCATCGTAATTCGGTGCAGCTTTCGCAATTTCATCCCGGATTTCTTGAGCATTTTTAAAATCAATCAGATGCTTTTCATCCGGTTTTACCCGTTTCGCAAGATCGACATAGATCTCCCATTCAGAACGGGCTTCTTCAATGCGCGGTCCTTTGATTTCCGGTGAAAAGTAGACCATTCGCTCAGTAGAAGTCGACGTTCCTCCTCCTGGTTGTTCATAACGTGTCATAGCCGGCAAGACAACAACCGCTTCCTTCGCATCAACGAACGTGGATGTGTTGAAGATGATATCTTGATGGACACGAATATCAACGCTCTCCAGGCACTCTTTGACGAAGTCAGGCTCCGGCATCGTCTCGAGGAAGTTCCCGCCCGACATGTAATACAGTTTCAACTTGCGTTCGTGGTCTTCGGGGAGGAGAGCGTTCTCGAGTGATATGCCGACGATATCTCCTTGCCACCTCGGAATCTTGAAATTCCATACGTTTTCTACGCGTTCGACGTTCTTGTCATCAAAACCACCGCCCGGCAATACGAATGGATCAGCTCCCATTTCACCAGAACCCTGGACACCGGAATGCCCACGGATCGGCATGACACCGCAATGTTCACGCCCTAAAAATCCGCGAAGAAGAGCGAGATTGGCAACCTGTGAAACGTTGTCGGTACCGAAGCGGTGCTGTGTCAATCCCATCGACCAGACGAACACCCCTGAATCTGATTTTGCGAGTAAAATGGCAAGCTCTCTCATGCGGTCTTTCGACAGTCCAGATGACTGTTCAAGCGTAGACCAATCATACGACTCGACTTTTCCCTTCAGCTCCTCGAATCCGTTCACATGTTCCTCGACAAATGAATGATTGATCGCTGAACCTGGCTCTATTTCCTCCATCTCGAACCAATGCTTCATGATGCCGTGCATGAACGCGATGTCCCCTCCGATGTTCACCTGATACACATCATCGGCGATTTTCGTTCCAAACAAAGCCGACTCTGGGATTGAAGGGATCCAGTACTTGTCCATAGACGGTTCGTAATAAGGATTGATGACGATGATTTTCGTCCCTTTCCGTTTGGCTGCGTACATGTATTTGGTGGAGACGGGCTGATTGTTGGCTGCGACAGACCCCCAGAATACAAGTACATCCGTTCCGATCCAATCTTTGTAGTTACAGCTTGATGCACCGATTCCAAGTGAGCGGCTGAGTGCCGTCTTTGACGGTGAGTGACAGATGCGTGATGCATTATCGATATTGTTCGTCCCCAAAAAACGGGCGACTTTGGCAGCCGTATAATACGATTCATTCGTAATTCCACGGGAGGTCAAATAGAATCCGTATTGCTTCGGATCAATCGCTTTTATTTTATCAGCGATCAGGTCAAGCGCATCATCCCAAGAAAGACGACTGAATTTCTTCTCTCCAGGCTTGCGGATGAGCGGGTATGGAATCCGTCCGAGCTTCCGCAGTTCGGTACTGCTCTTTTTCCTCAATTCATCGATTTCCGCATGGACGACTTCCGGTTTCATCGCAGGCATCGTATTCAACCGTAGAACATTCAAACGCGTTGTACATAAATGCGGTCCTTGCAGCGTCTGATCCTGCAACCCTGCTACTCCTAGCGCGCAGCCATCACAAACACCTTGCGTCAAAATCCTCGTCGCATACGGGAGGTTGTCCTTGTTTTCCCAAGCGACCTTGGCTGTATCGCGTATATGTTTCGGTTTTATTTTTCCAAGTCCAAAAGGAACCTTGCTTACCCATAATGATGGATCGAGGTCCTTCGCTAACTTCATCGGGCCTGTGTGTTTGGTTTTTCCCACATCCATTCCCCTTTCTCCAACTTCCTACATCATTCAACTTTTTCCTTAGTTTAATAGTAGTATGAAAGCGCTATCAACACAACTCTATGTCTACATTCGATTTTTTGACACACACTAAAAAGGAGTCCTCAATTCTTATGTTGAATGTAAAAAGTAACAAACTAGAAGGGGTTTAAAATCATGAGAGAGAGCTTCAAATTACGGAATGAAGATTGGCTTGAGAGGGCGACAATCTTTGATATTCAAAAAGCGATGAACAATGGAGACTTGACTTCACTGCAACTGGTCAGCCGTTGTTTGGAATATATCGCAAAACAGAACCATGCAGGAATGAACATCAACGCGGTCCTGGAGGTGAATCCTGATGCCCTCCAAATTGCGGAAACGCTCGATGCGGAACGTAAGCTTAGAGGGATGCGGGGACTTTTACATGGGATTCCGGTTCTTTTAAAAGATAATGTGGAAACAGCGGATCGGATGCATACGAGTGCCGGCTCACTCACATTGGCGGACCATTATGCGCGTGAGGATGCAACGATCGTACATAAATTGCGACAGGCTGGAGCGGTCATCATCGGTAAAACGAATATGACCGAATGGGCGAATTTCATGAGTATGAAGATGGAAAACGGCTACAGCTCCCGTGGAGGTCAAGTGTTGAATCCTTATGGCAGTCAATTTGACGTCGGTGGATCCAGTTCAGGTTCAGCGGCAGCAATAGCCGCTCATTTTGCGACCCTTGCCGTCGGTACCGAGACTTCTGGCTCCATATTGAGTCCGTCGAGCCAAAACAATGTCGTCGGGATCAAGCCAACGGTCGGTCTCGTCAGTCGTGAAGGCATCATACCGCTTGCTCACAGTCAAGACACTGCTGGTCCAATTGCCCGTACCGTAACCGATGCCGCCATTTTACTTGGTGCGATGACCGGTCAAGATGATAAAGACATGATTACACACACGAGCAGAGAACGAAGCTTCCAAGACTTTACGACCTATCTGAATCCTTATGCACTGCACGGTGCTCGAATTGGGGTTTGCCGTACACTGTACCTCAACGGTTTACCGGAAGGCCAGCGCGCAGTCATGGAAAAAGCGATCGAGGATATGAAAGAAGCCGGTGCGACGATTATTGAATTAGAGTCGATTTCACCGATGGAGATGGACACGAAGTGGGATTACAATGTGCTGTTATATGAATTCAAATCCGACTTGAACGCGTATTTGAACAAGCTGCACCCTTCCCTGCCTGTCCATTCTCTCGCCGATGTGATCCGGTTTAACGAAGAACATGAGGACAAAGCGTTAAAATATGGACAAGACATTCTGATCCAGGCAGAGGAAACGTCCGGAACGGTGACTGAGCCTGCTTATATCGAGAGCCGATTGAGAGACCTTCAACTATCGAGGACGCGTGGGATCGACGTTGTCATGGAAGAGCATCAATTGAGCGCGCTTCTTTTTCCAAATTCGAATGGCGCGGGCATTCCAGCAAAAGCAGGCTATCCTTCCATCACGGTCCCAGGAGGGTTCACGCCAGAAGGAGAGCCTGTAGGTGTGACGTTTACCAGTCAAGCGTACAAAGAATCGACCTTGATTTCACTCGGTTATGCCTATGAACAGTTGACGAAGCATCGGAAAGCACCTGAGTTCAAAGCTTGACGTTTTCGGACTTTTGCAGCTTGAACTCCTTCAGCTTTTGCCGTTGCTCATCCGGCCACCATGCGCCGCAATCATCCGATACGACACAGGCTGCGCACGCCGCAAGATCATAGACCACCATGTTTTTGATTGGTGGCGAATAGAGGTGCAAGGTGACGAGATTCGACTTTGCCGGGTCCGTCATCTTATGCACCCCTTTTTCTGGTGCAAAAAATAGCCGACCTTTTTTCCTATACTCAGAGAAAACCTCGACAGGCATTTCGTTCTCCTTCACTTCGAAAACCGTATTGCGCGAAATCCCGTTCATAACCTGGATCCACCCGCAAGAATCCCCGTGATCATGGGGCGCACATTCGATATCCGACCAATTCATGACAAGCATCTCTACTTGGTCATCTTGATAGAGAAGCTTCCGGTAGTATGGCTTCCCGTCTGGATTTTGTAAAAAGGGGACCAATTCCTCCAGCTGGACATCCAGTTGTTCAAGTGCCTCTCTCAACACTTCCTTGGATGTGGATTGCAATTGACTGAAATGACGTTGAACCCTTTCGATCAGTTCCATCGACCATCCTCCATTCAGCTTCTGAATCTCATCATGACCCGGTGTACTGCCGACAACAATTGCCCATTGACCAGAACGACTCCTAATATAATCATAATTCCGCCTATGACACTTATGATGAATATTTTTTCATGGAGTAAGAGAACGGCAGCGATTAATGTCGCAATCGGCTCCAGATAAAGAAAAACAGAAACCTGGGAAGCATCGAGGACTTCCAGCGCTTTCGCCCAATACCAATAGGCGACTCCTGACACGAAAATCCCCAGGAACAGTAAATGGGTCCATTCACTCGGAGATAGTAGGACCATCTCGCTCCACCCTTTGTTCCGGATTAGAAAAGGGATCGTAAGGATGAATCCTAATGTACTCATGTAAAACGTAAGCACGAGCGGGGGAATAGGAACGCTGAGCTTTTTCAAGAGTACAGAGTAAACCGCCCAATTCAACGTGCTCAACACCATAAGTAGGTACCCGATATTCAACGCCAGATCGAATGAGCCCGCTTCGCCCTGGGTCGTGACCATGAGGACCCCGCACACGGCAACCGTCATACCGAACGCTTTTCGTAACGTCATTTTTTCATGTAAAAAGAGCATCGCCAGGATGACCGTGAAGATCGGCGAAAAGGAGATGAGCCAGCCTGCTGATGAGGCGTCGATCGTCAATAAAGCAGTCGCCTGGAACACTTGGTGAATGAAGACTCCTAAAATGCCGAGTACGATCAAATGTGGAATATAGTTGAGCGGAATTTTCAGCCGACCGCCTAAGGCAAGAATCAGGAACAATAGGAACATCGAACCGATGCCGAACCGAACGACGAGCAATGTAAAAGGATCAAGCTTATCGAGCACGGCTTTCGTTGAAACGAATGAAATCCCCCAGAACGTGATCGACATCGTGGCATATAAGGATGAGGCCAGCTTCATTTTGAATGGAATCATGACGGTGCTCCTTCAAAAGTCCTTTACCACCATCCTATGCCTGTCCGGATAAAGCATGTCTGAAGAAAAACCAACACAGATTGTCTGACTTGTGGAACTTTTGTTCTAGCTTGGGGAACTTTCACTCCAACTTGTGGAACTTTCACTCCGTCTTGTGGAACTTTTGCTCTGACTTGGGGAAAATAGTACATCTTTACTACCACAATAAAGAGGCGCACTACAATATGCGCCTCTTCTCATATTATTTATTCAAAAGTTCCTTTAACGATTGCCTGTTTCTCTTTCACCATCAGCTTTCCTTTTGCAAATACAGCATCGATCTCAAGCGTTTCTTTATCAAGGATGACGAGATCCGCATCGTTCTCTTCACGAATTCGACCTTTACGCTTCAGCTTCAAAATGTGCGCCGGTGTCGAGGTAACCACCTGAATCGCGGTTTCGAGCGGAATGTTCTCATCTAATACCGCATCCCTCACTTCTTTAAAAAGACTGGATACTTTTCCGAGCTTCAAGCCTTTGAAATCTCCGTTTTCATCGAATTCAGGCAAACTCGCCTGACCATCGGAGGTGAAGGTGATCTGCTCGATCGGGACCCCTGCATCCAACATCCGCTTTAGACCCGTACTGCATTTCACTTCCCCTTCTTCAAGGAACTTCGGAATCGTACTCGTCGTGAAGTCGACATATCCGCCTTTTTTCGCATAAGCAATCCCCGCTTCAAACAACCTGGAATTACGATTGATATGCGTAGGGTAGAACTGTTTGATCGGGATGTCGGTCGTTGCAACGACTTCCTCGATCAGATTGAGGCAATCCGGACTATCACCGACATGCACGTTCACAATTCCTGATTTACCGGACAAAATACCGCCAACTCGTGCTGCAGAAGCAATTTTCGCCATCTCTTCGACAGTCGGCTGGGAGGAACGGTGATCGGCAATCGCGATCTCTCCTGCTCCTATGATCCGGTCGACGAGGATAATATCGTCTTCGATCTTACCCGTCAACGTTTTTACCGGTACCTGGTACGATCCCGTTTGGACATAACAGGTGATCCCTTCTTCCTCCAGGCCACGCGCTTTCGCAATCAAACTAGCCATCGTCCGCGTCGTCCCATCTGTTCCGATCACTCCGATCAAGGTCGTGATGCCGGAAGTGGTTACATCTGTAAGCATGAGCTCAGGCGTGCGCGTTTTGAAACTACCTTCTCCACCGCCACCCATAATATGAACGTGAGAGTCGATGAATCCAGGAACGATCACCTGCCCACCCGCGTCAATGACTTCCACTTTTTCACCGAAAAAGCCTTCCGGGACGTCAATTTGATCATCGATATACCCGATTTTCTCATCGACGATCAACAAGTCTTTCTTCCCTAGATATTCGGGAGCGTATATTTCTCCATTCCGAACCAGTTTCAACATGATGCAAGCTCCTTTCTATCTAAAATCATTAACTATTTATTTCTATCGTATCTCCCACTCGCACGGTCCCCGTCTTCATCACTGTCGCATAAACGCCAAACACGTTTTTGTTCTCTTTCACGACCGTTTTCAATACATTCGGATCGACTTCTTTCGTACCTGAATCGACATTGACGTAAGCGCATCTCTCACACGCTTTTTTCACATACAGGACGACATCATTCAGAACGAGCTCTTTCCCGATCCAAGATTCTTCCACGAACGGTGTGTCACCTTCAACATCCACAATCAGATTCGGTCGGAATCGGAGCATATCCAATGAATCCCGATCGGTCATTTCTTGAATTTTACGAAGAGAGGCCGTACTTGCAATGAGGAGCGGCTCTTCCCAATAGCTCGGTTCTTCGTTCTCAACATCCATCGACACCAGTGAAACAGCCCGACCAGCACGTTCGGAAATATGGGACTCCGCCTCCTTCGACTGAAGACTGTTCAGCTGTAGATCCTCTTTCTGAAAGTTAAGCGCTCCATCCTCATTTAGCGCGACTTCATAATCTAGTAAAAATGGATATGTCGGTATTGTAAGGTAATCACCTGGCTTATCTTGCATTTCCCATGCAAAAATATGATCACCAGCGGCACCATGTTTATGTATATCTAGCATGTCCATGTATTCACCTTGCATCGATTTGACAGGATAACGAACGACATGTTTAACAGTCGCCATACTCAAGTAAATCTCCTCCATTCCTTGATTACTTTCTTAATATATACCAATTCAGGCATGCCAAACCCTTTTTTATACAGTAAAAAAAGGTGGATCCTCTGACCCACCTTTAAAAAAATATCATGTTTGTAATCGTTGTTGAAACTTGTGGACACGTGGCGCAAACAGTTGGACAAGCGGTCCGATTGTAAATGTGACGATCAACGTTCCAAGGCCAATCGGTCCACTAAAGATAAATGCGGCTACTAATGCAGAAAGTTCTCCGATTGTCTTAGCAGTCCCCATGCTTACACCTAGACGCTCTTGAATCGCCAGCATGAGCTTGTCTATTGGAATGAGCGGGAAATTCGCTTGCAAATAGACTGCAATCCCGAATGAAAGTACGATCACACCGACAACGAACACAACGATTTGTTCCCATAATCCATTAGCCTGGAAGGTATCCAATACGACTAATAGCCATCCGTCGATAAAAAGACCGGCCAGGAAAATCGTGATAACCGCCAGAAAGTCTGGTCGCGACTTCATCAAAATTGCATTCAAAACGATGAGCACGATTCCGACGATGAAGACCCAGCTTCCAACCGTCAAACCAATCGTCTTCGAGAGCCCGACATTCAGGGCATCCCATGCGCCTGTCCCGAGTTCTGCTTTTATCGTCAAACTTACGCCGAATGAAATGAGACTCAGCCCAAGTATAAAACTGATCAACCGTACAATGAATGATTTCATGTTGTTCTTCCTCCGTTGTTAAAAATTCATTTATTCATCATACCACGTTCTTTGCCCAGAGTGAATTGTCAGTATTTTGCATTTCTCAAACGGATCATCGAAAAGGCGAGTGAAGATGCCAGGACTTCTTCTTTTACCTTCCACAACGATGACACCCACCTTAACTCGACGCCTTCCTTCAGCATGCGCTGAATCAAACCATCCAACCTTGTAACGCACTCAGGTTTTACAGAAGAAAGCGAAGTGTAGTATCCCGCATTTTCATCAAAACATCGGAAGGTTTCACCTGAGAATGTGTACTCATAAATAACTGTATCCTCCAGTTTCCTCAGCCAGCCTTCTTCAATGACAATGACCATCTTCGTATTTACCTTGAACCGTTCTACATCTTCGGCTGTCGTCTCTTCATTTTTCCAATAGGCGATCCTGGGACATTCTCTTGGAAAATAATAAAGCGGGCGATGATCTTCATCAATCGCCCACACCATTGGTGGTTCATCTGGAAAAGATGGGGATACCCTCGGTTCGAAGCATTGGATATCCTGTTCTTCGCTGTAATGATAATATCGGTTGCTCACGCTTCTTTTTCTCCGATCGTGGATAGATGCGTGGAGCAATTCAAGAGCTTCATTTCGCACTGGTCTTCAAGGAATTCAACAATGGAAATAGACGTGTTATCCAACCGACAATGTTCAAATTGATCACCAAGCAAAAGCTTGAACAAGTCGTTCAAAAATGCACCATGACTTACAACGATGACCTTTTGACCTTCATACCGGTTTCTGATTTCATCCATGAAGCTTTGAGCCCGTTTATAGACCTCTTCTGTTTCTTCAATATTCAAGTTCAGGTCCTTCCAATTCGGACCCCAACGTTCGACTCGCTCATCTTCAATCGTACCTTCAATGTCGCCGAATGATACTTCCCTAAGCCGTTCATCACCGATGACATCGAGATGGAGGACTCTTCCGATCTCTTCTGCGGTCGTTTTTGCACGATTCAAATCGCTCGTATAAATTGCATCCCACTTTTCTCCTTCAAACCTGCGTCCAACCGCTTTCGCTTGAAGAATCCCTTCCTCATTCAGCGGAATGTTCGACTGCCCTTGCGCTCTTCTCTCTAAATTCCAGTTCGTCACGCCGTGTCTAATAAAAGCAATGGTTAACATGCCTTTCACTCCTCCTATAAAAATGCCAGACTACCAATATTCCATATATGGAAGTGGACTCCTGCAATTAATCGAACAAAAAAGAAAAAACTGCAGCCCTCTGCAGTTTTCTCTATAGATGATCATCCTGTAATCACCTGATTTTTACCGTTTCGTTTGGCATCGTACAATAATGAATCGGCTTTTTCAAAGAAGGCGTCTTTACCAGTATGCGCTTCATACTCCTGCAAGCCGACGCTCACAGTAACACTTTTACCTTCCAGAACACGGAAAGATATGCTTTCAATTTTCTTACGGATGTCTTCCACAAGACGACCCGTCTTTTTCATCGGCTTACCAACAAACAAAACGATGAACTCTTCACCACCATAACGGGCTGCAAAGTCATCAGGTGTGATTTCACTTTTAATCAACTCAGATATCTGTTTCAGTACCTCATCACCTGCACGGTGTCCGTATGTATCGTTCACTTGTTTAAAATTATCCAAGTCGAAAATCGCCATTTGAATCGAGAAGTGATATTGGGCATGATGGGCGATCAATTCATCCAGGAATTGATGAAACGAAATCTGGTTGTACATCCCCGTCAGGGAGTCTGTCTTCGTCAATTTCTCCATCAATGTATTTTTGACGAGCAATTCTTGCTGGTTCTCGATCGACTGACGATAATGACCCGCCAGTTCCAATCCTCTCTCCATGATACCTATGACCGCAATGGCCGCTATGCTCAACATCGCAATCATAGTGAAATGATCAGTGACGGTCACCCCGGTCCTCAAAATCGGTTGCACCATCGTAAGAAAGCTATAACTGACAATCGTGGCAACAGACGTCAAGATAATGGTGTTTCTTTTGAAATAAGCCCCGGAAACAAGAATAGGCAAGAATAGAGCAGAACGGAGAATGATGATGTCCGGACGGCTGTAAATGAAGTTGAGCGCTAATACGAGCCCTGCCAGTATAACGATCAAATCGATATTCCGGCTTAACTTCCTTACACACCATTCTGTCAATAAGACGACCAGCACCCCGATGCCACTTGGAATAAGAACAAAGTCAATGAAGTATTCCGTGAATGGCAGTTCAGAAAAATTACTGTTGATCAGCTTGATGAGGATCGCTAATCCAATCACAATCCAATAGACGCTTAAAATTTTACGATTCAACTTTCGAGTATCAAGCCCTAACTGCCCCATTGCGCACCCCGCCTGTTAATAATATGGAGAAATCAAGATGTACACCACCACTCCTGTCAGGCTGACATAAAGCCATAAAGGCATGGTCCACCTTGCAATCTTCCGGTGCTTTTCTACCTGCATTGTCAATCCGCGAACAAGGGATAACAACGCAAGCGGAACGATGACTGCCGCAAGAATGATATGGGTAATCAAAATGAAATAATAGATATACTTCAGCGGTCCTTCTCCCCCGTAGGAAGTAGATTCCGCTAGATAATGGTAGGAAACATAAGACACCAAAAATAATGCTGTTGACGTAAATGCCGCAAAAATGAAGCGACGATGAAGTTTAATGTTTTTCCGTAACACAAACCACAATGCGGCAAGTAAAAAGACGAATGTAAAGCTGTTGAATATGGCATTCAACAATGGAAGGATCGTAATATCAAATCCTGTTTCGCCCTGATATTCAGGTAAAAAGAACAAGACGACCACAAGTGCATTAATGACAATGGATAAAATGACAACAACGCCGGTGTAACTCTTCTGTTGTTTCAGTTGATTTTGATTCATCGTTTCTCTCCTATATCGATAGTCCTGTCATAAGAATATCGGATGTTACCCCTGGACAGCAACTATGAGAAGATGAATCCACATAACGTTCACATTAGGTTTCAAAAAAAGACTCTAAATCTTTGTACCCATTTTTGATTCTTTATAACCATAAAAAATCCTGCTCGCATGAGTAAATTGACCCGAAAATTCCTTCGAGTTTTTTTGACAGAATTAGTGTGCCTTCTCTTTTGTACAGATCCTTTCAAGATCTTCCAACACATCTTCCAACGCCAACAGTTCATAGATAATTGCTATGCGGACAGATAAGTGTTTTCTTGTCGACTTTTGTTCTGTCTGAATTCGACGTTCTCTTTCGGAGATGAACAACTCGTCCAACTCTTCAATTAGCGCGTTGTGTTCATCTGGAATTCGATGGGAAGGATCACGCAGTATCGAAGCAATGGAATCGACTGCTTTCATGATGGTGGTCACTTTTTCCTCATTTAACTTCGCTTTTTCAATGTTCAAGTATACGAGGTTGGCAAAATGATAGAGGATTTTCTGATAGTACTCGAGCTTCTTCATGAGAATCCCGAATTCACGGATGTCTCTCAAGTTATGGCGTCTATATTTCCACTCTTCCCTCTGATATTGAGCGAGCGAATACGTCCGTTCCATATCTTTGCTTAACTTCCTGTACTCAGATTGTAGCTCACGTGGAGTGCCGCCTTTCACAAAGCGGTTCAAGAGCGTTCCAGAACGGTCGTAGAGTTCATCCACTTGAGTCCGGACCATTTCATGATAATGAGGAGGAAGGATTAGATAGTTGATGGCTGTAGAGACGACCAGGCCGATCAGGGTCGTGAAAAGGCGTACGACGAAAGAAGTGAAATACTGATCTTCTGTTTCAGCGATCATCGCTACAGCAGTTAAGGTGGCGACGAGCATACCTGCATCCAATCTCAGCTTATGACAGGCTAGAAGGGTCAGTGTGGCTGCTAAAGCATATGTAAGAGACGATGGTCCGAGAAAATACTCAAAAACCATCGCAAAAGCCGCTCCAATCATCGCAGCAGGAAAGCGGATCATTCCCTTCTTGATGGAATCAGAAGCGGTCGGTTCGACAGTTACGATTGCGGTAATGACGGCAAAAAGGACAGGGAGTTGGAAGAGGTTACAGATTAAGGCGGTAACAAATGCTGCAAGTCCTGTCTTGATCACCCGTCCTCCAACCCATTTTTTAATGTCGATCATTTTCATACAGATCACCCTGGCACCAATCATTTCCTTTTATTGTAGCAATCGGTACAGAGTAATGCTACTCATCCTATTTCCGTTCTTGTACTTTACGAACGGTACGCGTTACCATTTTACGTGGCAAGAATCGAATCATGAACGCAAGAAGCTTGTTTTGAGACCCAGGAATGATTAGCGTCTTTCCAGACATGAATTCCTTATAAGCAATATCTGCGACTTGATCGACGCTCATGACACCACCTTCAAGCAACTTGGACTCCTCCATGCTTGCTCGTTGCTGGAATCCCGTATCAGTCGGACCAGGACATAAGATCGATACAGAGATACCCGTACCTTTCAATTCGTTCTCTAACGCTTCAGAAAAGGAAAGAACATAGGCTTTCGTAGCATAATAAACTGCCATGAGAGGGCCAGGCTGGAAGGCTGCTGTTGATGCTACATTCAGGATCTTGCCTGACTGACGTTCCATCATCGTTGGAACGAGACGTTTGGTCAATTCGGTCAATGCCATCATATTGACCATCATCATTTCCTTCTCTTCTTCCCAATTTGTATCGTAAAACTCCCCGTAAATTCCAAAACCTGCGTTATTGACGAGGATATCAACGGTGACGTTACGGATTGAAAGTTCTTCAAGCAGTCGATTCACCGCGTCTGAAGCACCGAGATCCGCTGTAATCACTTCCGTTTGAATGTTATAACGACCTTTCAAATCATCGGCAAGCTTCTCTAGCTTGTCTTTTGATCGTGCAACAAGCACGAGGTTGTGTCCATCTTTCGCAAAATGGTGAGCCAACTTCAGCCCGATTCCACCTGAAGCTCCTGTAATCAACGCTGTTTTCATATTTATTCATCCTTTTTGTTTATTCGTTTAATTGTTTAAACATATAATAAATTATCCTTTCTCATTCGTCAACTTATTTTGCTCAAAATTGGTGCATTTAGGAGTTCCAAAGTGTCCTAAATTATGACAAAATAGAATGAGTAATTGCTTTTAAGGGTGTGGAATTTCGATGTATTGTTCGAATTGTGGAAATCAACTCCAAATAGGAGATACATATTGTCTGACGTGCGGGGCAAAACGGCTGCCTACAGTGGATGAAACTTCTAAGAAAATGAAACGGTGGCAATGGCTCGCCCCTCTTCTGGCTTTCATCCTCGTGACTACCAGTCTAGCAGGCTACTTTTATAGTGAGCACTTAAGAACAGAAGCCGCTCTCCAAGCCTTCCATGAAGGTGAAAAAGCTGCACTGGACGGCGACTATAAAAAAGCGAAAAAAGCATTCCAGACGGCTTTGGATCACCGGTCCGATTTTAAAGCCGCCACACAGAACATGAGATTGATAGAAGATGCCCTTCACATACAAGAACGGATGAACATATCCGACAAACATATCGAGGAGAAAGCATTCGACAAAGCTTCCGAACAGATCCAAAAGGCAGAAAGCACGCTAAGAAGCTATACAGGAAAAGTAGCTTCTGCACTCGATGAGCAAATAACCTCAACTCAGAATGCGCTGAACATTGCCCACCTGCAATATGATATGGAAGGAAAATCAACCCTTGATGAGCTAGAACCCCTTTTAACGAAAGCAGACGCCATTCAATCACCTGAAGCGGAACAAATAGCAGAAGAAATCCGAGAGAGAATCGCTGAGATCGCCTATGTACAAGCGAATGATTTTCTCACCGACAATCAATTCTCTGCAGCCCTTGCCTCTGTTAAAAAGGGTCTCTACCATGAGCCGAAGAGTAAAAAGCTGCTCAGTCTGAAGACGACGATACATAATGAGCAAGTCGCTTTTGAACAAGCAGAGCAAAAGCGAATCGAACAAGCAATTGTCGCTGCAGCAGAAGAAAAGGAACATAACTTGAACGATGCGATCAAGCTGGATTCTATTGAAGCCAAGTTAAATCATCTTGGAGATATCATCGTAACTGGTACTGTCAAAAGTCAAGCAACCGTACCAATCAGCTCAATCCGAATTTCCTATACGCTCACGGATCGAGACGGGAAAATCTTTGATGAGAATGAAGTGTTCGTATATCCGGATATCTTATACCCGGACGAAAATGGAACTTTTGAATATACGCATTATCTTGTAAACGAAGAATTGAATGTAACATTTAATGAAGCGGATTGGCATGTCAATTGAATGGACGGAAGGGGAGGTCATCAATGCATACTCGAACTTGGATATCAACCATCACTACCTCCCTCATTCTCATTACGGGAATTGTAGGAGTGTATCTGCTATACAATCATTTCAACCATTATCAAGTGAAGGCGACCTCTACAATCGGTAATTTAAAGGAAGATCAGGAAAAGTCGGACGTTCATCTTGAGAAAGATTTGAAAACCATCATCCACGAGAGTCAGAAAAGTGTCGTCCAACTGGATGTTGAAAGTGATTCTGGTAACAGCGTCGGGTCCGGATTTCTATACAATGATCAAGGTGATGTCGTCACTAATGCACATGTCGTTGCTGGAGCTAAGAAAATCACTATCCGCACAGCAGATGCCCAACAATATGAAGGGCAATTGATCGGAATTGGTAAATCGACGGACATTGCGCTCGTAAGAGTACCAAATTTGAAAGGACACGATCCTCTCCCTGTCCTTCATAATCATTTGGCAGAAATCGGGGACGAAGTAATCGCGCTTGGAAGTCCTCTTGGATTACAAAACTCTGTCACGACAGGCATCATAAGTGGATTGAATCGAGATTTCACATTAGAGCATTATACATACTCGAATGTCTATCAAATATCCGCTCCCATCGCGCAAGGAAACAGCGGTGGTCCGTTGATTGATAAGACGACGGGTGAAGTGGTTGCTATTAATTCAGCCGGGACTGAAGAAGGTTCCATCGGTTTCAGTATTCCGATGAAAGATGTCTTTGAACAATTGACTTCCTGGTCGGAAAACCCGACAAACGTAACACCCCCGCCGCAAAACGAAACGGACAACTCTATAACGCCAGAACTTAATCCGGAAGATAGTAAATATATTGTCGGATACTTCTATGAAAGTCTTGCGATGGGAGACTATGTGACTGCATACTCTCTGCTCGGAAGTGAATGGCAGAAAAACACACCATATGAGAAGTTCCGAAACGGCTACATCCATACGGTGGATATTACGATCAACCAGATTAAAGCGGAACATATGGAAGAGGAAGAAGCGATGCAAGTCACCATCATCATAGATGCGTTGGAACGACAGAAAAATCGCGAGACCAAAACGTTCGTCTATAAATGCACCTATAAAGTCAGCTATGAAAACAATCAACTGAAGATCCTGACAGGAAAAGCGACTAAGGTAGAATAACTACTCCTGCCAGACCCTCCATTTTACGGCAAGGTGACTAGAAATAAAAAGGGTCTGTCCAGAAAGTCAGTAATAACTGATCTTCTGACAGACCTTTTCACATGTTTATATTAATAGGCGTATTCTTAAAGTTCACTCCCTTTCCGCGAGCGAACCAGTCCTCTTTGAGTGGGTGACTTCACCCATTTTCATCTTTCCCCATCCAAAAGCCCTCTTTGAGTGAGTGGGATTCATGGCTTTTTGTTTTTCAACCACCTCTTGTTATAATCTTGTATAACTAGTGTCGATTTGCAAAAGGGGATTTTAGGATGAAAACGCTACTCATAGATATGGATTCCGTCATCTGCGATCTGATGACGGAATGGCATAGGAGATATAACGAAGATTATGATGACAACTTGAGTGTGGAAGATCTCGAGTGCTGGCAAAGTGAAAAATACGTTAAAGAAGCATGCGGTAAGAAAATCTATGAATATTTGGATCAACCAGGTCTCTTCTTGAACCTGGAGCCATTGCCGAACGCCATTAATGTACTCGAACGTCTTTCTAGAAAATACGAGATTCTGATTGTCACAAGTAGTCGAACATACGCCTATACAGAAAAAGAAAAATGGGTCGAGAAACATCTACCGTTCATCGGTGCTCGAAACTTGGTTTTCACACACCGGAAAGAAATGGTCGTAGGGGATTTGCTTTTTGATGATGCGCCCCATAATCTCATTGCCTTTTCTGAAACCGGAAGAAAAGCTGTCGCGATGAATTATCCATACAATCGTAATGTCGATGTGGATCGAGTTGGAAGCTGGCTTGAATTTGAAACGTTAATCGAAAAATTCGAAATGGGTGAACGCACTTGATCAAAAAGGATATTCTCATAATCGGTGGTGGTCCAGCCGGAATGTCAGCATCCGTATGGTGCCAAAGGCTCGGTTTGGATTATATGTTAATTGAAGGAGCTGATCAACTCGGTGGACAGTTGATAGACATCCATAATCAGATTGTCGATTACCTCGGCGGCGTATATGAAAATGGAAAAGCGATTCAACAACAGTTTAAGAGCCATATGGAGGAACTCGACTGTACTGTTCATGTCAAGATGTCAATCGATTCATTCGACCATGATCAAAAAACGGTACATTTACAATCAGACGGAGAAAAAATGCAGGTCCAATATCAATATTTGATATTTGCGACAGGTACTTCCGTCCGTCGACTGGACATTCCAGGCGAGCAGGAAATGATTGATCGGGGAGAAATCTACTCAGCAACAAAAGATCGCCACCGCTTTCAAGGACGTAAAGTCGTGATTGTAGGTGGAGGAGATCGAGCCTTTGAAGGAGCTCTACTGCTTGCAGAAAGTGGAGCTGAAGTCTATCTTGTCCACCGCTCGAAACAGTTCCGGGCAAGAGATGAGTTCACGAAACCCGCTTTAAATCACAGGCGTATCAGGGTTATGCAGGATACCGTCGTAAAGCAGATTCACCACGGAAAAAACGGGATTAATGGTGTTGACCTCTATAATCGACTAACACAAAAAACGGATCACCTTGACGTAGAAGGTGTTTTTATCCGAATCGGTGTCCAACCCAACACTCGTTACTTAAAAGATCACGTCCATCTTGATGAAGAAAATTATGTTGTCGTCAACAGCTGCCAACAGACAAGTGATTCTACGATCTATGCGATTGGTGATGTGTGTACGCATCCGATGTTTTCGAGCATTTCATCTGCTACCGCTCAAGGCATGGTCGCAGCGAAACACCTTTCTTTGCGACTTTCATAATCCTTAATGATTATAAGAAGCTATTTTCGCAATCCTTGTTGCTCTTGCACTTGAAGAAAGTATAAAATACTTTCTTCAGTATAAGGGCAACTAAGGCTCGACCTACAAAAGGCTTGGTCTTGCCAAGTTTTCTTTAAAAGTCGTTGATTTCCGCTTCAGGATGCACAAGGTGATATATTTTAAAATCACTTACAATCAACAATTTTTTTGAAAAGAGTCTTAAAAAAGAAAGACTGACAGCAATCCGCTCACGGATTAAACTGCCAGTCTTTTTTTCATACTTTTATTAATCCAAGTACCCCATC
Source organism: Rossellomorea aquimaris (assembly GCA_020524245.1). Taxonomy (GTDB): domain Bacteria; phylum Bacillota; class Bacilli; order Bacillales; family Fictibacillaceae; genus Pseudalkalibacillus. Next base: position 1,384,568 of record JAIVLN010000001.1, read on the forward strand.
AACAATCGGGCATATGGAGAGTCTTTCGGCAAGATGATGACTGTCTCGTCATCAATCGTTTTCTTATAGGAGTTCAACGTCCGATATAACGAGTAGAATCCTGCGTCTTTACTGAAGGATTCGTTATAGATCAAGGCTGCATCTTTTTCCCCTTCAGCACGGATCATTTCAGCATCCGCTTCTGCTTTCGCTAATAGCTGCTTTACTTCTTTGTCCGTATTGGCAATGATTCGGTTCTTTTCCGCATCACCCTGAGATAAGTATTGCTGCGCCTTCGTTTCACGTTCTGAAATCATACGAGTGAAGACAGACTCTTCATTCTCATCAGGGAGGTCCGTTCGTTTCATACGGACATCTTTTACAACGATTCCGAATTGATCACGTTCAAGTAATTTATTCACTTTCTCCGTTACTCGCTCATTCAGACTTCCTCTTGAAGAGTTTTCGTCATTGATAATCTCATCGTAATCCAACTTACCAAGTTCTGAACGGACGATGGAGAAAATGAATTCCGCCATTTTTGCTTCAGCATTTTCCGTCGTACGCAAGTTGGAGATCATCTTTTTAGGATCCTCGATGCGCCATACCGCGTAATTATCAATGATCATCCGCTTTTTGTCCTTCGTATTGATCTCCGCTTTCGACACATCATACATCATTTGATATTTCGGTAATGTAGACACCGATTGGATGAATGGAAGCTTGTAGTTCAAGCCAGGCTCATCAATGATTTTGACGACCTCACCAAACTGACGGACCGCACGGTATTCATTTTCTTTTACAATAAATAGGTTACTGATGATGAAACTTAACAGGAGAAGTATGATCACTCCGAAGATGATCGGCTTCTTATGCCTTTTCCAGTTGAACGATCGCTTCTGTTCATTGATATTATAAATGTTATCGCTCATTGTTCTTATCCCCCTCTGGTGCCGCAGCCGGCTTCGTCTCAGCAGGTCGGATCGGTAAGTATTTCAATGTCCCGCCTTCGTCATTCATAATATAAATTTCAGCTTCGGCAAGGACTTGATCAAGTGTTTCCAATACAAGACGTTCTCTTGTAATATCCGGTTGTTTCGTATATTCAGAGTAAAGGGCGTTGAAAGTCGCGACATCCCCTCTCGCTTTCTCAACACGAGCGGCCTTATCTCCTTCTGCTCTGGAGATGATGGCATCCTTTTCCCCTTCTGCTTCTTCCCTCTGCTTATTGGAATACTTCTTAGCCTCGTTGATCTTCGTATTCATCGTTTCTCGGGCATCCGTTACTTTTGTAAATGCACGGCGAACTTCTTTGTTCGGTAGATCTACATCTTGAAGTTTGACCGCTAAGATTGAAACACCGATATCATAGTCTTCAATCAGTTTGACAAGTAGCTCCCGGACCTCCGCTTCAATTTCAGCCTTTCCGGATGTCAATGATTCATCGATGGTTGATGTCCCGATAATTCCCCTTAGTGAAGCAGATGTCGCATTATATAGGATCTGCTCCGGATCATTTGTGGCATAAAGGAACCTTTTGGGATCAGTGATTTTCCATTGGACGACCATATCTGCTAAGACGATGTTTTCATCTCCGGTAATCATTTTCGTATCCTCTGGGTATTCCTTCGTCACTTCCCCATCGACTTCTTCATAGCCGAATTGCAAACTGAATGTTTCTTTAGAAAACTTCCGCACTTGTTGGATTGGCCACGGTAATTTGAAATGCAAGCCAGAAGGAACGATCCCCTCTTCCACCTGACCGAATGTCTCAATGACCGCTTGTTCGGATTCGTCCACTGTATACACACTCGTGACTAATGCCGCCGCAATCAACAACCCGAGCGGGATGAAAATAATTAGTTTCATTGTACGATTCATGTTGTCACAACCCCCTTTAAAAACTCACTTATCAATTTATACGTTCATAAGACCATATGGTTTCATGAAAGTTTTTATATCTATAGCGATGTTCACTCTCGGCAACAAAAAACTACCGCAGGAAATTCTGCGGTAGTTCGAACCGAACATGACATAAGACCCATATTCAGTCTATCATATCACTCAGCAGGTACCAACCTTAATTGGTCACCGCCAGCATAGTCTTCTTTTTCGATGCTTGTCGTATGATAGGTTCCATTCGCCCAATCCAACACTTGATCATCGTACCAGGTACTTAAAACATGTCCCGATTGACCTGGCCCGACAATGTTTTGTGAGCGTTCAATGTCGGAAAGATCGACAACCGTACGCCATGCCGCCCCATGATTCACTTTACCGGTCTTTTGATCCCAACCGGCCGCCATAACCGTAACGCGACTTCCTCCAACTTCAACTTCACCTGGGTTGAACAATAGATTCAATGGTTCGATTGATCCAAGAGGATGTTCAAACAGCAAGGAATGATACTGTCCCCATCGCCAGTCTTTCATCTCTTCTCCTTGAAGGGAAACGGCCTCTTCTACAGCTCGTTTAAAAGATTGCGTAGCTACTTCTTTCAGCCCACCTGCATCCCGTATCCAAATACCCGTTTCACCTCGATCGGCATGTCGGATAAGCTCATCCACCGCTTGGGCTCGTCCATCAAAGAACTTCATCATTTTCGGATCGATCTGATCTTCAAACAATACATCGCTCATAGCAGACATCCATAAATGGAATAACAACGGTCCCCCTAAGTCTTTTCGGTCTTCATAACTCCATTTAGCAAGCAGTTCATACCCATCGTTTTCAGTCTCATTCAGGTCCGTTCTTGAGATTTTCGGTAAGAGGATCGGAATCATTTCAGCAGCTTGCAGGTTGTACTGATCCATCTGTAGATCTTTCATTGATTTTGTGGTCAGCTGTCCGATTCTCGATAATGTATCTACAATTCGTTGTTGCCGGTACGGTTGTGCCCAAATATGAGTAATGTGATAAGGATAATCGTCATCTACGATCTTGTTATTGGCAGTAGCGATGAATCCTTTAGAAGGGTTCACGACCGTCGGAAGTTCATCCCACGGAATGTAGCCTTCCCACTCATATTCATCTGTCCAACCGGGTACAGGAAGCAGGCTGTCTCCTTTTTTCCGGATTGGAATCAAACCGTTTGCACGGTAAGCGATATCGCCATCAACAGAAGCGAACACAAAGTTTTGTGCCGGCGTATGGAAGTACGTCAAGGCATCCTTAAACGTTTCCCAATCTTCCGCCTGGTTCATCCGGATCACCGCCTCAAGCTCGGTCGATGGGTCCAGTGCAGTCCATCTCATAGCCAAGGCCGTTTCTTTTTCATCATATCGAGCGAATTCAGAAACAATTGGACCGTGTCTTGTAATCGTCACTTGATGATCGACGGTTTCGCCATCTTTTACTTGAATCGGTTCATCTATCACTTCCGCCTTTTTCCATTCATCGTTATATAAAAAGAGTTCTGCATTCTCCGGATGCCTTTTTTCAATATAAAGATCCTGTACATCCGGACCTACGTTTGTGACTCCCCATGCAATCTTTTCATTGTGTCCAACGATGATTCCTGGAATGCCAGCGAATATGACCCCACTGACGTTCATATCATCCGCCTTCAGATGCGTTTCGTACCAAATTGACGGTGTACCAAGTCCGAGATGCGGATCGTTCGCTAGAAGAGGAACTCCGCTTTCTGTTTTTTGTCCAGATACGACCCAGTTGTTACTCCCATTGAACGGATCAGGGATAACGATACCCGCAAAAGACTTTTCAAAGTCAACGGGATGTTTCTTCGCTTCTGATATGATGACCGGTCCATCCTTAGGATAGGATGGAAAGAGTTCCAACGCTTTCTCTTCCGAAAAAGTCTGTAATAAGTACTGTCGGAAAGCTTGTCCTTCCCAATGTCCACCTAAATCGAAAGCCATGTATTTGCCGATTGTCAATGAGTCGATCGGCGTCCATTTTTCCGGTTCATAATCCAGAATCGTAAACTCAGGTGGGAGTATGTTTTTTTCTTTCGCTTCTTTTATGTACGCATTCACACCATCTGCATACCACTGGAGGATTTTTTGAGCATCGACGGAGTATTGATTATAAGAAGCTTCAGCCGCTCTTCTTAAACCTAGTGTCCGGAAGAAGCGATCACGGTCGACCGTGCCATCGCCTACAACTTCACTTAATCTTCCTGAAGCCAGACGTCTGCTCAAGTCCATTTGAAAGAGACGATCCTGGGCTGTAACGAATCCTTGTGCCATATAAAGATCTTTCAAGCTGCCTGCCTCGATATGAGGAGTCCCGGCCTGATCCCTATAGACCGATACAGGGCTCGTAAGTCCAGCAATTGCTTTTTCTCCTCTAATTTCAGGAAGACTTCTCTGAAGGACATAGATCGCAATTGATGTGACAATCAATGCAAGAATAAGAATAATGGCGAATCCGATGGTTAACCCTTTTTTGAGTTTCGCCCCCCGACTGGTCCTATACTCTTTTTCAAATTCTCTCTCGATGACCTTTTCCATTCTGCCTCCCCTTTCAAAATGATTCCTTTAGCTCGATTTCACACCCGGCCGGTTCGCATGTGCCTGTCGCATTTGGACGGTGAAATCTACTCCCGAATTGTGTTTTTGTACAAGCTGTAAGGCCTCTTGAATCAATTGCTCTAACACCCTTACTCTCTCTGTTGGGTTTTCCGCGTAAAAAACGGTTGTCATCCTTTCATAGAACCGATCCGGCTTCCATTTCAATCTGTCGCTCGTTTCTTTCAGCCACTTCATTCCAGGATGATGGATATATTGATGGTTCAAGGCTTGCAAAGAAAGCAACAGCTTCATTCCGATATCCGCTAGTGTCTTTTGAAGTAGGAGTACATCCCCCCGATCGATCAGCGCTTCCCTGCTCTGCCAGGGTCCGCCGAAATCAAACGCCTGCTCAATCAAACCTTTTTTCAATTGTTCCGGATATGGGAATATACGATCATAAAGCTCTTGGAAGCGTGTTTCATCTATAAATGGCTTCCCATCAGCTACAGCTCCAATCAAGCATTGCTTCTCCAGGGAAAGGTCGCCATTCTTCATATCTTGCGTGAATTGCTCGACCGTTTTTGTCAAAAAACTGCTAATTTCAAATTTCGTACCATTGACGAGATACGTTTCCGACCATTCCAAGTCCTCGTATGGAAAAAAGGACAGGATTTCTCCTTCAGCTTTTCGTATCGGTCTAAGACGATCTTCATCTGTCGGTGATTCCTTCCAAAACAAAAACAATTCAATGTCGGAGTACCGATCTTCCCACCCTCTCGACACCGAACCGCCAAGAAATATAATCTCTAATTTGGGATTGTTTTTATAGTAATCTGCCATTTGTCTTGCTTCTTGTTGTAAGTTCATTCTTAATTCTCCTATATCATGGAAATACAACTCTAAGTATATCAAAATATTTAGAAAAATAATTCAACTTTTTGCTGAAATGTAAAGAATATTGAAAAAAGGGCAAGACGATGGTATACCCCCAATATGGACGGACATGATTAGAACATATATGAATACGAACCAAATTTTACCCTTTTCTCTTTTTTTGATAGATTTAGTAAGAGAAAATACTATAAAGGAGTGCCGTCATGCTGGATTGGTATCAAGCAACAATGGATTATGTATCGGATCTGGATTTCTGGATCGATATCGGAATTGCGCTTGCTATTTTCATCGGCTTCGTCTTGTTCCGTAAATTGTTTACGAAATACATTTTCAAACTTATATCTAATTTAACCGATAAAACATCTACACAAGTTCTACATAAGATTTTGCTTGCATTTGAGCGACCGTTGAATGTTTTCTTCATTTTTCTCGGCTTATACGTGGCTTATGAATCGCTGGAGGTAAGTAGGGACGTTGTTCAGGTTCCTTTAAGACTGTTCCGATCATCGGTGATCCTGATGATATCTTGGGGACTTGTGAACTTATCTTCGTCTTCTTCCGTTCTGTTTAATCGAATCCATCATCGATTGGATTTACAGGTGGACCAAATCCTTATTCCTTTCGTCTCAAGAGTACTGAAGTTTATCATTATCGCCATCAGCATCAGTGTTCTTGCGCAGGAGTGGGGGTATAACGTTAATGGGTTCGTCGCCGGTCTCGGAATTGGTGGGTTGGCCTTCGCTTTTGCTGCAAAAGAAGCGCTTGCTAACCTGTTCGGTGGTATCGTCATCATCATTGAACGTCCTTTTTCAATCGGTGATTGGATCCAGACCCCATCCGTAGAAGGTGTGGTCGAAGACATCAATTTCCGCAGTACGCAGATCCGCACATTTGCAGATGCGTTGGTGACCGTGCCAAATGCTAATATCGCTAACGACCCGATTACGAATTGGACGCGTATGCGCAAGCGTCGTGTTTACTTCAATCTCGGCGTCACCTATACCACTCCAAAAGAGAAATTGGAAACATGTGTGAAAAAGATCAAAAATCTATTAACTGAACATCAAGAGGTCCATCCAGAGTTGATCGAAGTTCGTTTTGACAAATACAACGATAGCAGCTTGGATATCATGATCTATTTCTACACGAAAACGACTGCCTGGGTGAATTATCTTGAAGTGAAGGAAGACATCAATCTGCGGATCATGGAAATCCTCGATCGAGAAGGCGTATCTGTCGCATTCCCTAGCCGAAGCATTTACGTGGAAAAAGAAGATCACCTAGAAGTACCTGAGGAGATGGATCCTCAAAACAAACCGGGGGACAAAGCATGAAAGTAACGATTCGTCGATTCAAAAAGGAAAGTGATATGGATCTCCAGTACGACTTCTGGAGGAAAGTGACCGCTCCACTGCCTTATGCATGGAAACCTACTTTATCACCGAGAAAGTTCCGCCATCAGGAAGAGTTCGACCCAAAAACCCGCTGCTTTGCCTTTGATGGAGATCAGCTTGTTGGTCATATGGGTTTTACAGGTGAAGGAAGGTTTGTGTCTTTCGGTTACCCGTGGGTATTAGGTGGCTATGAAGGCGTCCTTCAGGAAGAGATGTATGAGAAAATTTACCACTACGCTATCAGTGCGGAGTACGGTGCCCAAACGCTTGCGCAGCGATTCCGAGCACAATGGACGGATCAAATCGAGTTCTTCAAAAAGAAAGGATTTGAAGTAACCGGCCGTTCTCCCATTGTTGGAAGAAGCGTATCTGATGTGATTCCTCCCACCGTAGAATGTCTCGAGTTACAAATCGAATCAGGGTTCAATATAGAAACGTTCCTTTCAGTAGCGGAAAAAGCTTCAGATACTTCTGCTGATACACTTTCTTTTTACCGGACCTATTATGCGTCTGTTGACTTTGATTTTAGCGTCTCATGTGTGAAAGAAGGTGGAGTGATCGGTTACTTCGGTGTCACCCACCGCAAAGATACTGGATATGCAGAAGTGATTGCATTTGCAGAAGGTCATTCAGATGTGTTCGAGGTCGGACTAGGGACCATCATCAATGAGTTAGCTAGACGGAAAGCGCAGACTGTCAGCCTATATGAAGCATCTGCTCCATCACAAGAGCAGCTCAAGAAATTAGGGTTTGAGCTGATCACAGAAGACGTCATGATGATGAAACAAGTCGATTAAGCAGGAAAAGCCGCCGAAAATCGGCGGCTTTTGTTATGTTAATATGCCATCATCCGTTGATGGAATATTTGCTGACATCCTCTACTTCTCCATTTTCACGGTGCAGGACCACTTGGCTCGGTCGGGCTTCGTCTGCCATTTTCTTTGCTTCGTCCGTTGCAGCATCCTTCGTGTCAAACGTTTTTTCTACATGGTCTCTGCCTTCGATCTTGATATCCCATTGGTTGTTGTCTTCGCTCGGTACGACATGATAGATCTTTGCTTCCATTTCTCTATTCCTCCTTTTATTTTCTGTGCTTGTTATATACCCTGCTTGTAAATATTTACACCTGTTTTTCGGTTGAATTGGCCTATTTCAGGTCAAAGTAAAAGTACGGAGGTGAACGACATGAAGAAAAAGAAAAAGAGTGCAACCACAATCGGATTGCCATCCTCCCAACCGGAAGGCCAAGGTACCGGCGTTGAGATAGGACGATCGCTCGACTCGGCTAGAAAGAAAAAGAAGAAGTAAAGTAAGAAGGGTAACCACGTGTTAGGCACAGACGTTACCCTTTTGTTCAAAACAGCGAATATCCATACATAGTATAGGGTAAACATCAATGTCATCATTTTTTGGAGTTGTTGGAGGTATGTATGCGATCCTTTCCTAAACCAAGAGTCGTGGTCAGTCAATGTTTAGAGTTCGACACCTGCCGTTATAACGGAGATGTGTTGAAGGACATGACCGTAAAGCTTTTAATGCCATATGTAGAATTCATACCGATCTGCCCTGAAGTAGAAATTGGTCTCGGAACTCCTAGAGAGACGGTACGACTCGTATCTCAGGATAATGAAGTTCGAATGATTCAACCTTCTACACAAAAAGATCTGACAGAAGATATGAATGCCTTTAGCCGTGCATTTTTTGATTCTCTACCGGATGTGGACGGTTTTATATTGAAAAACCGCTCCCCGAGCTGCGGAACACGGGATGTGCGAATTTACACAGGAGTGGAAAAAGCACCCGTTAAAGAAAAAGGCAAAGGTCTCTTTGGCGGAAATGTGTTAGAAGAGTACGGAAACCTTGCGATTGAAGAAGAAGGTCGATTGTCCAATTTTACAATTAGGGAACACTTCCTCACAAAGTTGTACACCTTAGCTTCATTTCGCATCTTGAAGGGAGATCCGACCATCCAAAAATTGATCCAATTTCAATCACAAAACAAGTACTTGTTTATGGCTTATAACCAAACACGCATGAAAAAGATGGGGAGAATCATCGCAAACCATAAGCAATATGATTCCATTGACGAGGTATTTTCGGAATATGAACGAGAGCTTCATGCTATGTTCCAAAAAGCGGCCCGATACACGTCCAACATCAATGTATGCCAGCACATTATGGGCTATTTTTCAGATGAATTGAGTAAAAATGAACGCGATCATTTCCTGCATTTGTTGGAGCGCTATAAGGACCGGAAAATCCCGCTCAGCAACCTTTTAAGCATTTTGAAGTCATGGGTATATCGCTTTGACAACGAATACCTTCTGCAACAATCGTTTTTCGAGCCTTACCCGGAAGATCTGGTGGAAATGGCCGACTCAGGAAAAGGTAGAAGTTACGCATGAAGACCGAGTGTCGTGCTCGGTCTTTTTACATGACAAAAAGCTGCCCAAAAGGACAGCTTCATCTTACATTACAATATTGGTCAATCATTCACCATCCATGTTTGGGATCTGCCAATCAATCTCTTCCATACCATTTTCCCGGAGGAATGCATTGATTTTTGAAAAAGGTTTACTGCCGAAAAATCCTTTATTGGCAGAAAACGGGCTTGGGTGGGGCGATTTCAAGATCAAATGATGATCATTCGTAATGAGCTCTTCTTTCGCTTGTGCGTGTCTTCCCCATAATAAAAACACGACAGGTTTTTCTCGTTCATTCATCGTTTGGATGACTGAGTTGGTGAACTGTTCCCATCCTATACCTTTGTGGGAATTCGGTTCCTTTTTCCGTACGGTGAGTACGGTGTTCAGCAGCAAGACACCTTGTTTCGCCCAATGAATCAATGATCCGTGGTCCGGTATGTCATGTCCTAGATCGGCTCGAAGTTCTTTGAATATATTCTGTAAAGACGGTGGTTGTCGGACACCTGGTTGAACAGAAAAGCTTAAGCCATGCGCTTGTCCTGGTCCATGATAAGGATCCTGTCCTAAAAGGACGACCTTCGCATCTTCATAAGGTGTGTAATGAAGGGCGTTGAAAATATCATGCATATCCGGGAACACGGTTTGCGTGCCATATTCCACTTTCAACTGTTCTCTCAGCTTTTGATAATAGGCTTGATTGAACTCACCTTGCAGAAGTTCTGCCCAATCATTTTTTAGTATTTCCATTGTTCAATCACCTGTTTTAACGTTGTTTTATCGATAGTATATCACACGATAATACACCGTTCGATCATCCTAATATTTCCCCGACAATATTCTACATCGTTACACCATGAACTTTCGGATGACACTTGTCGCATCCGCTCTTAAATACCTGGATCGTCCTAAGTAGAGCGGAATCTCCAATTTTTCAAAGTCCGGCAATCCTTTTTCATTGAACAGCTCGTCATCACGGTAAAATTTCGTGATATCCGCGACGAACCAGTCATGATCTCCATACGAGTTGACGTCGATCGTCTTGCATTCATACGCCACATACGCATCATGTAAAATCGGTGCATCTGTCGTAATCCCCCTGTCAAACGTCATCCCACCTAGCTCAAATTTGTTCGTATCGCTTCCAGAGTATGTACCTGTTTGTTGGATGAACTCCGCTTTCTCATATGGCAGGAAATTGATCGCGAATGATCCCGCATTTTTGACAAGTTGATGGGTATGTCGTTCCCTACCGATTGCTACACCATATATGGCAGGGTCATATGAGATATATGAGTGCCACCCCGCTGCCATTACATTGTCTTCTCCGTTATAGGAAACGGTCACGATTGCGACCATGCCGGGATAACTGTGCATGACCATTTGATCCGTCGGTTTCCTCATTCCACAAACCCCTTTCCATCTTTCTGTTTGGCTGTTTTCTAAAAGATTGTTGCATTTGATTCATTTTTTGAAAGCTCACCTTGTGCAAAGCGACAAGTGGGCTCACCGCATGCCCCGAGGAAAGCGAGCATCCTGGAGCGGAAATCAACTACTTTTAAAGAAAACTTGGCAAGACCAAGCCTTTTGTAGGTCGAGCCTTAGTTGCCCTTATACTGAAGAAAGTATTTTATACTTTCTTCAAGTGCAAGAGCAACAAAGTTTGCGAAATAGCCTTTTGTTTTTAATTATCACACGAATCGGAATGTTTTGTCATAAGTTTGCTATAATGAAAATCGTTGAGTAAGAGCTAAGGGGGGTCTATATGGAGATTAAACGTTTACCTACAGAAGATATCAAGCCATTCATCGAAATCGTCAGCCGGTCGTATCCAGGAATGAAGGTCGTATCGGATGACGATATACAGAAAATGGCCGACCGATTCACTGATTTACTAGAGAACGATACAACGAAAGCCCTTTACGGTGCTTATCAGTCGGGCAAGCTTGTAGGCGGCATGCAATTCCATGATTTTGAAATGATGTTTTACCGGCAGAAAGTACCTGTCGGCGGGATTGGCATGGTTGCAGTTGATCTTTTACATAAAAAAGAACGGGTCGCCAAGACAATGCTCGAATATTTCCATCAGCATTATCTGGAAAGAGGCACTTACATGACGGCCCTCTATCCGTTCAGGCCTGATTTCTATAAAAAGATGGGGTATGGATACGGAACGAAGAAAGATCGCTATCGGGTACAGCCACAGCATCTTCCGAAAGGTCCAGCGAAGTCGCATATCGCCTACATATCGCTTGAGCAAATCGGTGATCTTGTAACGTTCTACAATAAAATGGCTGTTCAAACGCATGGACTCATGATTCGTTCTGAGAAGGATTTTGAGAGACCGATGAAACAGCCAGGCAATTACACGATCGGATATGTCGACAATGGAGAAATAAAAGGTTACGCAGGATTTTCATTCAAATCAGAAACGGGTGACAGCTTCCTGCAAAATGACATCCTCATTCATGAGTTCATGTATGAGGACAGTAAAGTTCTCTCTGAGATGCTTACGTTTTTCCATAGCCAGCAGGATCAGATCCGCTCGATCTATTTCGATACACAAGATGAACATTTCCACCACCTGCTCACCGATCCGAGTAATGGCTCCGGGCACTTGATTCCACATGCGTTCCATGAGAGCAATACGCAAGGTGTCGGACTGATGTATCGCATACTCGATACGGAGAAGTTCCTGGATTCGGTCAGTGGTCATCATTTTAACGGTGAAGATTTGGCGTTGGAAATTACGGTGTCCGACACGTTCCTGCCGGAAAACGACAAGCGCTTTTATGTACATTTTGAAGACGGAAAAATGACCAGCCAGAAGGAGACGAAGGCGGATGTCGCAATCGAACTCGATATAGCGGATTTCTCCTCCATGCTTATGGGCGTGCTCCCTTTTCATGCCATATACACGTATGGAAAAGCGAAGATATCGGATCCAGCATACGTCACAAAGGTCACCCAATTATTTTACACACATCAAAAACCGGTTTGTTTCAACCGCTTCTAAGATACTACGATTTGAGGGATTTATATGTTAGCAAAAACGATCAGACAAGGTGAACGGGTCTACTTAGGCCGATTTACAGAAGAAGATTTGGAGAAGGTTTCCGCATGGTACCACGATGATGAATACATGCGTTGTATGGATGCGTCCCCTTCATTTCCATTATTGAAAAGGGACTTTAAAGACTGGGTCGAGCTCAAACCCCGAGAACAAAAATCATACTTATTCGCCGTACGCATGCGACAGGATGACAGCGTAATCGGCTGGGTGGACTTGGATGATATCCTCTGGCCGCATCGCAATGCATGGCTAGCGATCGGCATCGGGGAACGGGATTTGTGGGATCAAGGATTAGGATACGAAACGATGGAGCTTGTGTTGAATTTCGCGTTCAACGAACTGAATCTGCATCGCGTTCAATTGACCGTCTTCAGCTACAACAAGCGAGCGATCAAGTTGTACGAACGGTTAGGGTTCCAATATGAAGGCGCTCAGCGGGAATTCCTGCAACGGGACGGAGAACGTCACGACATGCTCATGTACGGGATTTTAAGCCATGAATGGATGAACAGAGGATAAGGATCACGATGGGAAACGTCATTTTTTGACGTTTCTTTTTCATACGGTTAGAAAGTATAACTTTTTAGCTAGAGTTTTCTTTATTTATAAGCGTCTGTACAAACATCATTGTCCTATTTTTAGTACAATAGTGAATACTAGTTGTTATGTAGGAGGGATTCTGTTTTGGATCTGATCGATATTTCGAAAGTACAACCTATCATAGAACGTTTCGTCGATAAAGACGTCTACATCCATCTGGAAACGACAAACGGAGCGTACGCTTCTCATTTCAATGAGCAAGTGTTCTCTGCAGGCGCTTATATCCGAAACGGGAAAATCAAATATACACGCGGAAAAATTACAGGTGAAGGACCGTACCGGGTCGGGTTGAAGATGGACCTAGGCTGGATCTACGCTGAAGGCATCACCCACTGGGAGCTGGATGCGAAAAACCGCCTGTTGTTGGCTGGTCACGATCAAGAAGGAAAATTAGCCGTCGCACTGCAAATCAGCGAAACACCTTTTGAATAAAGAAAAGCGGTAGCGCCCTGGTTAGACATGACTTCTTAGATACACAACCCCCAATGGAAAGGAGATATAACATGGAGAAGCAAGTATTAGTCGTCTTCCCTCACCCTGATGATGAAGCGTTTGGGGTATCGGGATCGATTTCAAAATACATCGATAGCGGAACGCCTGTTACCTATATGTGTTTGACTCTCGGCGAGATGGGGCGGAATATGGGCAACCCTCCTTTCGCGACAAGAGAAACATTACCGGAAATCCGAAAACAGGAGCTATTGAATGCCAGTAAAGTAATGGGTTTGAAGGATCTACGAATGATGGGGCTTCGTGACAAGACGATTGAATTCGAAGACCCTGAAATGCTCGCAGATATGGTCACCGATACGATTGAAGAACTCAATCCGTCGTTGATCATCACATTCTATCCTGGATATAGCGTACATCCAGATCATGACGCATGCGGTGCAGCGGTCATCAAAGCTGTGAGTCGCTTGCCGGAATCGAAACGACCGAAAGTCGAGTGTGTGGCATTTTCTCATAATTGTGAGGAAGACCTTGGAAAGCCCGACGTCATCCGCGATGTTTCTGATTTCATCGATCGTAAGCTGGATACATTGGAAGCCCATAAGAGCCAAACAGCAGGCTTGATGGCTGGGATGAAGAAGAGACTTCAAGCAAATGAAGAAGAATTGATGAACTGGATCAAGTTTGAGCGATTCTGGACGTATTCTTTCGATGAGTGAAAATAAAAATGGCTGACTCATAGGAGTCCAGCCATTTTTTAATTATTCTGACTCAGCAAGTGCATTTGCTTGTTCAATTGAAAAGAGTGATTGCAATTGATCTGTATTCTGGGTCAGATCTGCTAACGTGTATTGGTCCAATACTTCGAAATAAGCTTTCAACGCTTTGTTCAATACACCCTTCAATTTACACGCTGGACTTATGATGCAGGTGTTATTCGCCGCATCGAAGCACTCTACGAGATAAAAGTCCTCTTCTGTCCTTCGAATTAGTGCACCGATATTAATCTCTTCTGGATTCTTCCCGAGTGTAATGCCACCATTTCTTCCACGTACCGTTTTTATGAATCCAAGCTTGCTGAGCTCATGCGTCACTTTCATCAAATGATTTTTGGAAATTTTATAGGTATCAGCAATTTCTTTAATTTGGACGAGTCGACCATCCATTTGTGTCGCCAGGTACATTAACACCCTCAAAGAATAATCACTGTATTGAGTCATTCTCAACGGAATTCCTCCTTCATTAGGAGTTACTATTATGCTCTAATCGTACCACTGCCAACCTTCCAGGAAAAGCATTTGAATTTATGTGTGACAGCTTTATGAACTTGAATGTGACGAATTTGCGAAAAGATGCATATAAGATACATCTTTAAACAAAACCTCTTCTATAATAAAGGTGTATTCAAGATACATCTTTTATAAGAGGAGCTGATTTTGATGTTAGATCCAAAAACCATTCAAACGATTAAATCGACTGTCCCTGTATTAAAGGAATATGGAACTGCTATAACTTCTCGATTTTATGAATTGCTATTCACAAACCATCCAGAACTCTTGAACGTGTTCAACCACGCGAATCAGCATAAAGGGCGTCAACAGGGTGCTTTAGCGAATGCTGTATATGCTGCTGCAGTACATATCGACCGTCTAGAGGAAATCCTTCCTGCAGTTAAGCAGATCGCTCATAAGCACCGTAGTTTAGGTGTCCAGCCGGAGCAATATCCTATTGTAGGTGAATATCTACTGAAAGCCATTAAAGATGTTTTAGGAGATGCTGCAACAGACGACATTTTAGATGCATGGGCTAAAGCCTATCAAGTCATTGCTGATGTGTTCATCCAGGTGGAAGCGGACATGTATCAGGAGGCCGAGAATCAAGTCGGAGGCTGGAAAGACTTTCGCGAGTTTAAATTGGTCAAAAAAGAGACGGAAAGCAAGGTCATCACTTCGTTCTATTTGAAGCCTGCGGACGGAAACGCGTTAGCGCCATTTTTACCAGGACAATACGTAAGTGTCAAAACAGAAATTCCGGGAGATCCCCACACGCATATTCGCCAATACAGTCTTTCCGACTCGACAAACCAGGATTACTATCGTCTTTCTGTTAAAAAAGAAGGTCGTGTCTCTAAATACTTACATGATCAGGTAAAAGAAGGCGACAGCTTGTTCTTAAGTGCTCCTGCAGGAGACTTCACACTTGATACTAAGTCGCAGAAGCCGCTTGTCCTTATCGGCGCAGGTGTCGGTCTTACGCCATTAGTAAGCATGTTGGAAACAACACTGATCGATAAGACTGATCGTGAAATTCATTTTGTGCATGCGGCAATTAACGGGGAATTCCAGGCAATGGGAAGACGCCTTTCAGGTCTAGCTGATGGGAACGAGACATTGAAAGTCTATTTCTGTTATGAGGAGCCGACTGAACAAGATTATCAAAATCCGCACTTCGTTAAAGAGGGATATATAGATTCTGCCTGGCTTCAATCCGTACTTCCAACTGACGCAGACTTCTATATTTGTGGTCCTGAAGGGTTCATGAAAATGGCGGTCCAAGGGTTACATCAGATGAACATTCCTTCTGAGAACATACACTTTGAATTCTTCGGTCCCGCGATCGATTTGAGCAAAGAAACGGTTACCGCACAATAAGCTGACTAAAATAATAGTGCTGATCGGCCAAAGCCTGATCAGCACTTATTTTTATTCAAATAATGGTTTGTACTCGCCGTACCCTTCTTTCTCCAAGTCTTCTTTCGGAATAAAGCGAAGTGCGGCAGAGTTGATGCAATATCTCAATCCGTCAGGACCTGGTCCATCGTTAAACACATGTCCAAGGTGCGAGTCTCCGCCTTTACTGCGGACTTCGGTACGGATCATGAAATGGCTTAAGTCCTTCTTTTCTTTTATTCTAGAGACGTGAATGGGCTTGGTGAAGCTCGGCCAACCACAGCCTGCATCGTACTGGTCTTTTGAGCTGAACAACGGCTCTCCTGAAACGATATCGACGTAGATGCCTTCCCGCTCATTGTTCCAGTATTCGTTTTGGAAAGCAGGCTCTGTTCCGTTCTTCTGCGTCACTTTATACTGGATGTCAGTTAGCTTTTCACGAAGTGCTTTGTCGTCTTTTTTCATTGCCCAATTCTTTTCCGTGAAATCTTTACGACCAGATCCCTTGTAATACGCATTGTAATGACCAGGATGCTTTTTATAATATTTCTGATGTTGCTCTTCCGCTGGATAGAATTCAGACGCCGGAAGAATATCGGTTACGATCGGCTTGGAAAAACGTCCGCTTTCTTCAAGTTCTTTCTTGGACGCTTCTGCAAGTTCCTTTTGCTCTTCATTATGATAAAAGATAGCGGTCTTATAAATCTCGCCTCGGTCATGGAATTGCCCGTCAGGATCTGTCGGGTCGATTTGCGGCCAATAAATGTCCAGTAGTTTTTTATATGGGAAAATATCCGGATTGAACGTGATTTGGACGACTTCCCTATGACTGTCCTGTTTTGCGACAATTTCTTCATAGGTCGGGTTTTCAATTGTGCCGCCCATATAGCCGGATACAACTTCTTCGATTCCAGGCATTTCATCAAAGGGTTTTACCATACACCAGAAACAGCCACCTGCAAAAGTAGCCTTCTGTAATTGATTATTGCTTTCAGCCATCTTCATCCCTCCAATTTTCCTGCTTCACTCTTAGAATATCCTCTTTGGAAAAAGTTTTTCAAAAATAGTGCTTATCTTTCATCATAGTCATCTTTACTTCATTAGCAAATTAAACGCCTTGAGCGTGTATGAGGTACTTTTCACTCACGAAAAAAGACTACCCTAGACACTGGGCAATCTCCATAGGTATTACGCTTTTTCTGCAACGAGCGTGAACATCTTTGGCAGTCCGATGTCATGGACTTTTTGGTTCGGTTCTTCATCTAACATTTTAACGACTAACCCTTGGTGAGCGACTTCCGTCACGATTTCTCCTAATGTCCATTTTCGTTGCAGTACTTCATTATCTTCTTTTTTCCCATCAGACGTGTACTTCGAGAATGCCACCTCTCTTCGTTCAATTGTAGGGTCGAAGTAATTGCCGTCCACCTTATGCTTCTTCCCTTTTGAGGTGATCAGTTTCGTCGAAATCGGATGGAATTCTTGGAGAATGAATTTGCCCCCTGGTTTCAACAACGAATGGACCGCTTTCATCAAAGGTTTCAAATCGATGAAGTAGTGCAGCACTCCTAATTCCATTACCACGACGTCATAGTGGTCATCCGTTTCAAACGACAACACGTCTGTGACTTCGTAATCCAATTCAACACCGGAGGATTCAGCAACCTCCTGAGCGTAAGCGGCATTCTCTTTCGAAAAATCGACAACCGTTACTTCCGCACCGAGTAAAGACATTGCCACACCTTTGATCCCATTCGAGCCCATCAGATGCACGACCTTTTTCCCTTCCAAAGACCCAAAGTGAGGATAAATCGATCCGAGCCGTCCAGCTGGGTGCCGTTTGATTTTATCCGAGACTTCTTCTGGGGTTCCGTGACGGTTAACTAGGGCCTCGTACGTATTTTGGTTCCAGGCAGACTCGTTTCGACTCGTCATCCGAGCTTGTTGATCACCTAAATAAGAAGAAATGAGTTCCTCAAATCGCGGATCGTCCTTCAAGTCATATAAAGACTGACACCATAAAGAAACGCCGCCGTTGTCAACCTCGATCCGGTATCGATTCGTCCGGATTGTGGTGTTATATTGGCAGGAAACATGGACGATCACATCTTCCATTTTAAAATGAAAAGAGCCTGTTTCTATCGTCTTCTCAACTGGACTCGGTTTGTACGGTGCAAGAACGTCATATACCGTATTAAAAAGGTCCCACTGCACTTCCACACGTACTTGATCCGTTGCTAATTCAATCCCCTGTAAGAAAAGGGCTGTTTCATCTATGAATTGATACGGAATGGAATGTTGTTGCAGGGCTAGAGCAAGGTTATGAATTTGTGTTTCATATTGATTAGATGCCATGAAAGCTCCTCCGGTTCTCGTTTATCTTTTATTAAGATGACAGATGCGAAACGAAAATTCAAATCTATGATGATTGAAGAGGAGCTTTTTACCTATAAAAGAGGAAGAAAAGAAAAACCTACCGAACGTGAAGATCGAGTCGATAGGTTAGAATGTTATCATTTCAAGTTGCACGATGTTTATTTATGTCTTCAAAGAGAAGAAATTACATACAGTACTACAGATCGTAATGGCTATTGCCATTAAAAATCCCTATCAATGTAAAAATTGCCCTCTGTTTTACGCTTACCTTTATCGACGATTGTGTTTAGTGTAAGTTTGATGGAGGCGAGTTCAAAAGTGGATGAGAAATATGACAGCGTCAGGAAAAAAGCGTTGTAAGACTTTTAATTTCGGTAAAGGTATTGTGCCTATACCGTTACTTAATTTTTAAACGCTTTCGTTTTTTCTCCGTCAATGATCAATGTCCAGGTGCCTGTACCGGGGAGTTGTAAAGCACCTCTTAGGTGATACAGATTTTCGCCAGTTTCTGCATTAATAAATTTTCCGTCTTGTGTGAAGGTAGAAGAAGAGACGATTTCCCCATTTCTGTCCAACAAATCCACCTGTACACTCTTCTTATCCAAAACGGTCTCAATGTTTGAAATTGTGTAAAGTCCTGCTTCTAATTCATTTGGATGTTCCAATACGGTGTAATGTTCTGTCTTCAGAAAAGGTGGTAATACATCAACTGTAAATTCCCCATGTAATCGATCCTCGACAAAGAAGGATAGCTGCCATTTTCCTTCAGATGGAAAAGAAGGAAATGAAGTCAATGCATGAGCATCTTCATTATAGACACCTGAAGATAATGTTCCCGTCGATAACGTCATTTTCTCACTATGTTTGTTCATTGCTACAACTCTATAGTTTTTGGATACAAGAGATTCTGGATTCCCCCAATAAGAGATGAACATTTTGGCAGTTCGCATTTTGTCCTCGGCTACAAAATACTCACCTCCAAATAACAGTGCGACTTTGTTTTTAAGTCCCAGGACTTGATATTCACTTCGGTTTTCCAGTGTAAATACTTCAGCTTCAGGTGCAGTTAGCTTTATTTCTGGCTGGAACAAATGTTGGACAGCTGTTTTCATTTCAGGGAATTCGCTAAGAACGAGTAAGAAGAAAGCGGTACAAGCTGCAAAGATGGCCAACAGTGGTCTGTAGTAGTGTCTTTTTCTTGAGCTAGATCGTGATTGGATTTGATTCAGGATACGAGCCTTTTGCACTTCTGTCAGCGAAGGTTTAGGGAGTTCTCTAAGCTTCTCCTCGATATGTTTCGTTTTGTTCATGAAAGTATCCCTCCTTTTCTAAAAGGTCCTTTAACTTTCTCAACGCCCTGTGATATAAGACATTGGTTTTATTCGTCGTACATTTTAAAATCTCACTCGTTTCTCGAGACGATAGCTCTAAAATTCCCCTTAGGATTACAACCTCCTTATAATTAGGGGATAGCTTGCGAATCGCCTGATAGAGTTGCTGATTGTCTATGTTCATGATGATTGATTTTTCAATTTCATTCGAAAGCGATGTTTCCGGCACAAAAGAGTTCCTAATCCTTTCCCATATCAGTGTACGTCGATACCGGTCAATAACAAGATTTCGTGCAATGGAAATTAACCATGTTTTCGCATGAGAAGAATGATTGAATTGGGAAAACTTCTGAAGTGCTGACAGGAACGTTTCTTGAACGAGGTCTTCGACATCCGTGGATCCTGTGTAATAGATCAAGTAGCTGGTAATATCTTGTTCATATTTCATGAACCAATCTTCAATTGTATGGTCTTCCAACCTTTCCACCCCCTCTATACAATTAGACGATCAACATCCTTCTTCATTACAATTAGTTTAGAGGTTTTTGTACCAGAAGGATAGAAAGATGTAATGAATAGAGATTGAAGAAAAGGAGACTAAGTTTTACGATAGTAAGCAAACTCCACAAATAAAAAACCCCTCTATTTGGGAAAATTAATTTCCTAAATAGGGGCGCTTTATTAACCGGACTTTTGTTTAAGGAATGCATTAATTGCGTGATTTCCAGGCATGTGAGGTCCACTATCGGATTAAATTAAACCACTTTCTGATCTAAAGAATAGTGCCTGTAATACTATGTTCTTTTCTTCTCCACTTATATCAGCTCCATTATAAACATTCCTAATCAGCTAGGTCCCCTGTATTAGCCAAATATAGTTGGCTGATAAGAGAGAGCTTATAATAAATATCCTTATTGTCGCTTTCATAAGCAAACATTGTTCCAACAATAAACCAATGCTTGGATATTGCCGCTTCAGCATTATCTTGTTCTACATACCATGAAAAAGACTGTGAGCAGGGTTGCTTCACAGTCTATTATATATCGCTTTCACAATACTCAGATATTGTTTTTTTAAGATTCAAAAAACCGTTTCCGTAGCTGTTCGGATCCATGTCATCACGCTTGTACAATCCAACAATGAGCAATTGTTTGATTTCATCCGGTGTACCGTGAGGATATAGCTGTACAAGTAAAGCGACGACTCCTGCACAGATCGGAGTTGCCATGGATGTACCTGACATGGTGAAGTAGTCTCCATCTACCCGATTTGATTTCTGCAATTTATCAATATAGGAGTTCGGGGATCGGAGCGATATGATGTTGACACCTGGAGCTAGTAGATCCGGTTTGGTCACACCGTAAATGGTAGGACCTCTGCTCGCAAAGCTCGCGACATCATCATCGTTCGGATCAACTGTATTTTTATCATCCGATGCTCCTACCGTTATGACGAGGTCACTTACACCGGGACTTGCTATCGTCTGAGTGCTCGGACCACTGTTTCCTGCTGCCACACAAACGACAATACCTTTTTCCCATGCTTTTTCTACTAAATGAACCATTGGATCTTTGTTTTCTTCTTCGTATTTCTGTGCAGCAGTCCCAAGAGACATACTGATGACGTCGATCTTTTTTTCAGGATGGTCTTCATTGTATTGAATGCACCAATCGACCCCTTCCATAATCGACTCGAGTGTACCGGCTCCCATTTTATTAAGGACTTTGATGCCGATTAAGTTTGCTTCATACGCTGGTCCCATATATTTACCGCCGGATGCTTTACCATTCCCTGCAGCATCACCTGCACAGTGAGTTCCATGTCCGTTGTCGTCATATGGTTCTTCCTTTTGATTGACGAAATCTTTGAAAGCTACGATTCTACCTTCCAGGTCTTGATGAGGATGAATTCCCGTATCGATTACTGCGATTGTTACATCTTTACCTGACAAAGGTTGTCCATTCCATACGACCTTTTCAGCTTTTACAGAAGGGACCGCGACATCCAGCAAGGCATGAACTTCCCTATTTAAATAAACCTTTTTAATATATTCACAGTTCGACAGGATATTTCCCAACATGGCGGGGGTAACATCCATCGTACAACAGGAGATGTTGGAGAATGATTTCCTCATCCCGCAGCGACTATAAATCTTTGAAATTTGATGCAGATCTTTACACCCTCTATCATACTCATCTTCGTAAAACTCGATAACGACCGATACCTTCTTCATCCTTTTGATCCACATTTCAATCGTATTATGCAAGAAACACGGAATCCAGCTGAAAGGTCGATAGATGTATAGCATTTGTTCACGAAGCGGTTGATCCATTTTATGCGCATAGGTTCTTACCGTCTGAACCATTGAATAGCCAAACATTCCTTCACCTCTATTAAATGTGTTGAATTCTTAACATAGTATGTGAATCTAGCAAGTTGGTAACGGTGTTTGTCTATTCAATAGAGCTAGTAATTTTATTACAAACAAGACAGATAATATAAGGATGTTTACCTATACATTGGTGATCTTGAATGAAATTGATTTCCGCTCCAGGTTGCTCGCTTTCCACGGGGCGTGCGGTGAGCCCATTCGTCGCACTGCGACATTGAATGGTCTCACCTGTCCCGCTCGTCCCGTAGGAGTCTCGCACCTTGCGCTTCAATCAAATGGCACAAGTTGTTTCTTTAACATGATCCAATAGCAACATACCTAAAGAAAAGAGCCAAAATTTAAAAAGGACAGGCTTTATGCCTATCCTTTTTTACCTGTTTATGTGGTTTGTGCTGTCATCGATATGCGCTTGATTTCCTGTTCAATTTCCTCTTTCAGTACTTCCACTTTCTCAAAATCGACAGCATGGATATAGTACTGTTCCAACTCGTCGTTATAGGCTTTCGCCTCAGCAAGATACCCAATTGCTTCCTTCATGTAGGACGAATAACGCTCTGTGATATCCAAAAGCTCAGTAGCATATTTTTCATCTGTACCTGCCGTTATGGCTCTTTTATACATATCGACGATTTCGTCATTTTCTCGCTCAGGGAAATATTCATGAGGAGCTGTGCTGTCGAATATGGCGATACCGAGTTCACGGATGATGATCATATCCAGACTGTTCGGATCAAAGCCACAATGATAAATTTCGGTATCGAACCCTTTTTCTTCTGAAATGGCTGCGATCTTTTTCAGTAGCGTAGACTTTCCAGATCCCGGACGACCTTTGATGAAATACCGCTTATAGACGTCTTCAGTCAGGTTTTGGACAAAATCGACGGCTCCCTTCGGTGTTGCGGCTCCCAGGAAACGATGCCGGACATCGGCTTTCTTATGCAAGGATTTTCCTGCGAAGAAAGCTTCAATTAACTCTTCGGTCAGTTGATTCGCTTTTGAAAAGTCCATATTGTCGATGTAGATTGCTTCCCATTCATCATGCACTTCTAATGCTTTGGAAAAACAACTGAAAGCATCGCCATATGCCTTTTGGATTTGAGCGTTCAGTTTTTCAATTTCATCCCGATATGGAATCAGCTGATTCGAGTCCCAAGCTATACCCAGGTTAATATACTCCTCCACTGCTCCAGGATATTTCGGCTCAATTACCTGAGGACCTGACCCATTCACAATCCCAACTTTCAGGCACGGGATCAGAACACCTTCCACGGACTGGTTATCGGATGCACTATGCAGAAATTCGATGTCATAGCCTTTATCGTTCCAATCATAACCGATGGATTTCATCAAGGAAGATTTCCCACAACCAGGTGCTCCTTTTAAAATATAAAGACGTTCCAAGCCCTGAAGACATGAGTCGTACAGACTATAAAAACCTTTGGCCGTATTCCCACCGGCATAATAATTCGTAATCTTTCCCGGCACTCGCATACACTCCCTCTTCCTTTAGTCATTAAGATGCCTATTTTTAGGGTATGCGGAAGGGGTTATGTGGGTGAATGCCTATGGTTTCTGGATCTATCATCATGGAAAAAGGGACGGCATAACGATTTTAGTCCACCGAAACTGGCCAAGAAGCGTTTCTAAAGAGGAAGCAGAGCTCGATGAATGGAAGAAACAGCAATGATGCAAATGAAATTTTACGTTAAATTTTGGAAACGGATTGTCATCAGCGGTTTATTATGTTACTTTTAAGTCACATAAATTAACGAAAAAGGTGAATGATATGATCAAAGTGATCGTTAGCAATACCATTAATCAACCACACGACAAAGTGTTTTCCTACATCTCCAATTTTGAAAACAACCCTAAGTGGCAAGGGGGCATGGTGGAGGCTCGATTCACTTCAGATGGACCCATAGGGGTCGGTTCCACCTACGAACAAGTAGCTACTTTTCTCGGAAAAGAAATCCTTACGACTTTTAAAGTAGTAGAGTATGAAGAGAACCATAAAATTAAGATCGAAAGCATCAAGAGTACGTTTCCGATTACAGTAACCCGGGTGGTAGAACCCCTTGACGGCGAAACAAAAGTGACGGCGATCGTCGAAGGTGACGCGAGCAACGTATTCAAGATCGCTCAACCATTCATGAAACTAATGGTTAAACAGTCTGTGAAATCCGATTATAAAAAGCTTAAGAAACAACTCGAAACAGGGTAAGCACTTTCACACTGCTCCTACTTAAATCTCACCTTCAACCGATCGCTGGAGCCTCTCGGTTGTTCATTCAATTCAGACGTACATTGAGGGCAGCGGGAGGCAAGGTTGGAAATGGTCGAATAGCAATAGGGGCAGGTTTTAAACCGTGTTTGCTCGATCGGTATACTTCTGACCTTATTCACTTGCAAAATGAATAGATAAACGGCAAATGCGACGATCAGAAAGTGGATGATCGTTTCTACGAATAGACCGATGTTGACCGTCGCTGCCCCTGCCTCTTGTGCTTCTTGCAACGAAGAAAAGGTCCTACCAGACAAATTCAAATAAAGCTCTGAAAAATCGGTCTTCCCCAGAATCAATCCAATCGGGGGCATGATGATGTCGGAGACGAAGGATTGTACGATTTTACTGAATGCGGTCCCGATGATGATTCCAATCCCCATATCGACGACATTTCCTCGCAACAGGAACTCCTTCAAGCCAAAGAAAAACCTCACAAGTTGTCCCTCCTTCTCTCATCATTTATATGAACAACACTCCTGATTATGTTTGTTTGGCTATCAATCTATTATTTTCCAAGTTGTTAGACCTCCTATGTCGTGTTATACTCAAAAAGGATTGAAATCGCTTTCATACCAATACTTTCAGGAGGTTTTTTAGAAATGAGCAAACCATTCATCCGCACTCTAAATCTAAAAGATTACACGCATGGAGATTCACAATCTCGTCAAGCATTCTCTGAGGAGTTTGCAGCAGGTCTGAAGGAAATCGGATTCATCATCTTGGAAGGACACGGTGTTGACCATAAGTTGATCGACAAGAACTATGAGCTTTGGGAAAAGCTGTTCAGCTTAGACACCGAAACGAAGCAAAAGTATGAAGGAATTGACGGAGGTCAACGTGGTTACACTGGATTCGGTAAAGAACACGCGAAAAACCGTACTGTCGGTGACTTGAAAGAATTCTGGCATACTGGACAAGAATTGCCTCACGGTCATCCTCTGACTTCAGAGTACCCAGCAAACGTTTGGCCAGAAGAACTTCCTGAGCTTCGTAAAAATGCATTGAACTTTTACCGTGAGTTAGAGCGTGTTGCGCGTAACATGCTTGAAGCACTCGCAATGCACTTCGATCTTCGTCAAGATTTCTTCTCGGATATGATCAAGGACGGAAACAGCATCCTCCGCTCTATCCACTATCCGAAGTTAGATGACTCCATGGATCCAAATGCGATCCGTGCAGCAGAACACGAAGACATCAACTTGATCACCTTATTGGTTGAATCCACTGCTTCTGGATTAGAGCTTCTTACTCGCGAAGGCGAATGGATGGAGGTCAAAGCTGAGAAAGGTCAAATCATCGTTGATGCAGGGGACATGCTTTCCCGAATCACGAATGAAGTCATTCCAGCAACGACGCACCGTGTTGTGAATCCTGTCGGTGAAAACACGTCACGTTACTCTATGCCTTTCTTCGTACATCCATACAGCAGCTGTTTGTTAGAAACGATTCCTGCTTGTGTGACGAAGGATAATCCTGAAAAGTATCCTGCGATTACGGCTGGCGATTTCTTATACGAAAGACTCGTTGAAATCGGATTGATTAAAGCGTAAACAGCATAAAGAAAAAAGGACTCCTGCATCGTTTAAAAGCGATGTGGAGTCCTTTTTTGATGAATTATGCTGCACGGGAGGTCTTTTTCTTCACGGGTTTCGGGCGTATATAGCTCAGACTGTACAGTCCGATACCTGTCATTGTCGCGAGACCGGCACAACCGAGTAATGCGGTCAGGAATGCGATATACAGTCTGTCGATCGCCACCTCTACATTGTCGCTAAGTGATGCGAAGGTTCCTGTAATTTCTAAGTTCGTATCCATCCAATCGATCCCAATGATATGAAGCAGAATGACAGACACGAGCAAGGCGATTCCTGTAACCACACATGTCCCCGCAAGCCACTGGATCGCATGTCTTCTTTTTGCAAGGAGCAAAAAACTCAATCCGACCAAAATCAATACCACTATTCCACATAATAATAGGAGCGAAGTAATTTGTTCGTAATAGCTCGCTAGTCGATCCAAGGTTTTTGTTTTGACACCCATAATTGAAGACCACTCGATTTCTTCTACGAACTTATCGGCATAAATGATTCTGTTGCCCATATTTTCATTGTCATTGATTTCTTCGAGCAGAATGGTCCGAATATCCCGGATATCCAGTGGTTCCAACTGTTGATCTCGTTCCAATATGTAATCCCAAATGTCCTTTTCAATAAAGTGCACCATTTCCTTGATCCTGAAGATGGTCAGTTCCTTTTCCACAACTTCTCCAAAAACCGTATTCAAATCTTCATCAGATGTGACATCTTTCAGTTCTTCCGCTTGCTGAAGGGCATCCGGCAGTATATCTTGAAGTTCTCCATAAACACCCGTTCCTTCTAATGCATCTGTCGTATCGTACGGTTCCAGGAGGGTTTGTTTAAAGGACAGTAAAAAGAAGAACGCTGTAAGCAAGATAAAGACGACCGTATATAGAATGACTGCAGGTATTTGACGCGCTATTTTTTGAAACACAACAACACTTCCTTATTCTGGGTCTTCCGTTAATGTTCGCTCCGTCGCCAAAGAATTCCTTTCTATGTATGTAAAAAGAACGTAGTTGCCTATGACAACTACGTTCTCTCACCAAGTTTTTTTATAACTTGCCACCTACTGGGTTTTTCGATTTTTCTTTTCCATTATTCGGTGGTCCGAGACTAACGATCAGATCGCCGACTTCTGGGTTCAGATCCGTTTCCTGTGTATAGAAAAACACTTTTCCTGATTTGATGATGTAGAGCAAGATCGTATTCTCATCACGCTCTTTCAAGTATTGTTTATAGTTATATTTCTCAGTGAGTTTCGTTTTACGGATGACTTGACCGCACTCGACCCGTTTGTTCAACTCTTCCCAGGTCGCACCTTTACGGAACAATGTCTTACCTCCGATTGTATGCACGAGATCTTCGAGGTCGTCAATGTGATCGTTATGCAAGCACAGTTGATACACATTATTTCTACCGAATTCCGGAACAAAGTTTGTACAGACCAGTGCGTTATATGAGTCGATTTCCGTCATTGAAATCAATTGTTCATATGGCGTAAAGTCTAAATGATACTCGGTATGACCGGATAAGATCTCCCCATGGTAAGAGGTCACACCCGCTTTCCGAGCTGTAATCAGCCTTTCCCATGATGAATCTGCAATAACCGTCGAAATGTTCAGTTCTTCAAATGATTTTGCGAGTGCCGTACTGAAACTGCTTCCGCCGACAATCATCACGCCTGGCTTCCCTTCAACGGCAAGATCAAGTTTCTTCGCTAAAGGTACGATCGAAAATCCATGAGCCACAACGGTTGCAAAAACAAGTGCGAATGTCAGAGGAATGAGAAGATTGGCGTCTTCAAACCCTTGGTCGATCAATACACTGGCAAAATAACCGGAAACAGTCAGTGCTACAATTCCCCTAGGTGCAATCCAACCGATCAAGATTTTTTCTTTAAAAGACAGTTCAGTTCCCATTGTAGAGAGTGCAATGGATATCGGACGTACGATGAACAACATCAAGATGACGAACAAAATAATGTGCCAATTCAAAATATCCAGCAACGTTTCGATCGTCAATGACGCGGTCAACATGATGAAAATGGTTGAAATCAACAAGACAGAGATGTTCTCTTTGAAGTTCCGCATATCATCAATGGACGAGATGTGCATATTCGCAAGTACCACACCCATTACGGTGACGGCTAATAGCCCTGTTTCATGCATGATTTCATCCGAGATTGTGAAACAGGCAATGACGACGGTGAACACCATCGGGGACTTCAAGAACTCGGCCACATAACCTTGTTCAAACATCCAGCCGACGAGCTTCGCACATAGCCATCCGAATAGAGCCGCAAATAAAGACCCTAAGAAGAAATGAAATAGAATGGTAGCCGTTATCGCTTCATCGGATAAGAATTTGATGATCTCAAATGCGAAAACCGCGAGCAAAGCCCCAATCGGATCTACGACAATCCCTTCCCACTTGAGGATCTTCGCAGGTCTTGATTTTAATTTTGCCTGCCTTAAGAGAGGAAGGATGACGGTCGGTCCCGTCACGATGAACAAACCACCAATGACAAAGGCGACTGCCCATGAAAGCCCTGCAACATAGTGAGCTGCCAATGACCCTAAAATCCAGGCGATGAATGCTCCAACCGTTACAATTCGCAAAACGGAATGACGCAGCCCTCTTACTTCACGGAAATCCAGATTCAGACTCCCCTCAAATAATATGATGGCAACAGCAATTGAGATGATCGGATTGAATAACTCTCCGAAGTCATCTTTCGGATTCAATATTCCAAGAAAAGGACCGACAAGAAGTCCTACTAATGACATCAATACAATAGCAGGAAAACGATATCGCCAAGCGACCCATTGTGATATGACCCCTAATGCGATTGTCAGCATAAGTAAAAATAATAGCGAATCTAGCATCCGTTTACTCCTTTTAGGTTCTCATCATTCGTTGTATAAAAGTTAAAGAAACTTGGCAAAGCAAAGCCAAGCCTTAGGTGCCGGCTGAGACTTAGTTGCATATCCTCATTGTCCCTCACCAGAACAAAATATACTCAGTTGTTTTTGAACCTTTTCATAAATTATACATGACTCAAGAAATACGTCACCTATTTTATCTTGTCGAAAAGAGAAAAAGCTATCATTTTTGCTTAAATTTTTTGTAACTTTTTTGTGTCTGTTAAAAGAACTTTATTTCTTCGAAATTTACTCCCTTTCCGCGGGCGAACCGCGAGCCTCCTCACTCACTAGTCAAGATCTGATGGCTTTCGTTCGTTGCGGGGTCTCGCTTGGCTCGCTTTTCCCGCAGGAGTATCGCAAATTTCCAATCAACTTTATTTTAAAAAACACTAATCATTGTTTTTTAAAAACAAGAGAACTGGCCCTTATGGGTCAGTTCTCCATTCTGTTATCTAAGCTTTAATTTTGTTCTTCTGATCTTCAAGTTCTTCGGGTTCAGGCCATTGCCGAGCGATCCGAACAAGTTCCCTTTGTGCGGGTCGATGAATTCCTTATCGTGGTAGTAAACACGAGGGGTTTTCAACAACGCAATCAACGCTTTTCCGAAAGGCATTTCATGATAGCGCTCTGGCCACCTCTGTTTGATTTGCTCCTTCACCATTGGGTAAAACTTAGGACTCATTCCAGGGAACAAATGATGTTCTGTATGGTATGAGAAGTTGAAGTGAAGTACATCAACCCATTTTGGTGTGGTGACGGTCAAA
Organism: Rossellomorea aquimaris; assembly: GCA_020524245.1. Lineage (GTDB taxonomy): Bacteria > Bacillota > Bacilli > Bacillales > Fictibacillaceae > Pseudalkalibacillus. The sequence continues at coordinate 1,414,173 of JAIVLN010000001.1, forward strand.
CTGTTTGCCAACGGATCATTGACCGGAACGAGCGGATTCAACCTATGATTAGTCGAAATGTACGCCATCACAATGAAATTGGCAATCAATAGCGGCAGAAGGAATACGAACAACCATTTTACAAATCCGATCCAAACAAGTAGACCGATCCAAGTCGCCCATGGCAGAATCGCTTCTAACCAAACGCCAGGCTGTTTTTTGGGCTTGAACTCTTTTACATAAACAGTGAACATTTTCATCGAGTGCATCGTGAACATCACAGCAAGTGATGCAAAACTTGAAAGTGCTCGGATGGAAAACGGTACACGATAGATCCATCTCATGAACCGGCTCTTCTTAAATTTCTGCATACTAGGCCAAGCGTCCGGATCCTTCTCTTCATCTTGCGTATGGACGTGATGCGTCAGGTTGTGCCACTTACGCCATAACTTCGGTCCAGTGGTTAGCGGCCAAAAAGCAATTGCGCCCAGTAAATCTCGAAGCCACGGCTTGCGTACGACTGTACCATGAAGGATTTCATGTCCTAAGAACCCAAGTCCCGCAAAACTTGAACCGAGGATGAAGCTGATCAATAGGTTCAGCCATATATTTAAATCAAAAAAGATAATGGATACAAAGCTGGCTATGACGATCAGGAAATAAGCAAGTCCTCCAAACAGCCTCGTAGGGACAGGCTTAAATGCTTTCTTTGGCAAGTGAGGAGCAATACGTGCAGCATACCAACCAAATGAGTGATATTCCTTCATATCAACATTCCTTTCTGATGATGTACCCTCTTGAACGTCGTGTGAAATGGTACGCACACTCCAAATTATTTCTCTATCTATGAAAGACATATACACCATAAAAATATTTTTTGAACTTCGTTAAAGCTAACAGTCTTTGCAATGAGTTGTCAATCCATAATTATTACCAGCTAATAAGATTAGATACTATTTTCTTATGGCTTACATGAAATTCTTACTTTCGGAAAAATTATAAGGTGAATCCGATTACATAGGAGGAAGAACATGCCCAGCACAAAAAACTTCCCGCAATTCCCTGAACCGATTTGGAATGAGGATACGAAGCTTCCAAAGTTCGGTCCGTTGAATGGTAATAAATCGGTAGATGTCGCCATTGTCGGAGGAGGCATTACAGGAATTACGACCGCTTATCTGTTAACGAAAGCAGGCATGACCGTTGCATTAATAGATGCTGGTCAATTAGTAAATGGGACAACCAGTCACACGACTGCGAAAGTAACCGCTCAGCACGATATGATCTATGACGAATTGATTAGCCATATTGGAAAAGAAAAAGCAAAGCTCTATTACGAAGCAAATATGGAGGGGCTGGAATTCATCGAGGCGATCATCCGCGAAAAAGGCATCGACTGTGGTTTCACTCGTGAAGACGCGTATCTCTATGCAACCACTGACTCTTCCCATCAGAAACTCAAGAAAGAGTTCGCAGCTTATCAAAAGCTAGGAATCGATGGCGACCTGGTTAGTGAAATTCCTTTTAACATCGATGTGAAATCTGCCCTTGTAATGAGAAATCAGGCGCAATTCCATCCGTTGAAATATTTGATTCCGCTTATTCAGGACATTCAAGCTTCTGGGGGCTCCATTTATGAGAACACGACAGCGATAGATATCCAGACGAACACTAGTCAACCTGTCGTCGTAACGAAACAAGGCTGGAAAATCACTTGCAACGCTGTCGTTACGAGCTCTCATTTCCCTTTCTTTGATGGTAGAGGTTTTTATTTTACAAGGATGCATGCTGAAAAATCCTATGTTTTGGCGGTAAAAGCAGAAAAAGAATATCCTGGCGGCATGTACTTGTGTGTCGATCAACCGACCCGATCGCTACGCTATACGACAATCAACGGGGAAACCTACATCCTTGTTGGTGGGGAAAGCCACAAGACCGGTCAGGGAATCAACACGATCAAGCATTATGAAGCCCTACAAGAGTGGGCGCAGAGTACCCTTGGAATTAAGCAGATTCCATATCGCTGGTCGACACAGGACTTAATTACCATTGATAACATCCCATACATCGGTCGAATCAGTTCGAAGCATGACAACATTTATGTTGCTACTGGTTACCGAAAGTGGGGAATGACAACCAGTGCGGTTGCAGCAAAACTGCTCACCAATCTAGTCATGAAACAGGACAACCGTTTTAAAGATGTTTTTACCCCTTCCAGGTTTTTAGCGGATCCAAGTGTGAAAGATTTCATTGTACAAAATACCGATGTTGCCGGGCACTTCATTACTGGTAAATTAGGAATGAAATATAAGAAAATCGATGAATTATCCAATGACGAAGGAGCTGTTGTCAAGGTAAAAGGAGAACGGACGGGTGCGTATAAAGATAAAAATGGATATCTCCATCTCGTCGATACGACGTGTACTCACCTAGGTTGTGAGTGTGAATGGAACAGCGGTGACCGAACTTGGGACTGCCCTTGCCACGGTTCCCGATTCTCGTATGAAGGGGATGTCGTGGAAGGTCCTGCAGAGATGCCGCTCAAGAAAGTTTCACTCGACCAACAGCCATAAGTCCTTTCACTATAAAAGGATTATTTCCTACTTAATAGGGTATTAGTATAGATAGAAATTACTACAAATCGGAGGGTTTCTATGAAACAGGTATCAAGTGTTTTTTGGATATCATTAGTCATTGCTGTTATTTTCGTCATCTGGGGTGCGATAATCCCTGAAAACTTGATTAGTACAATGAGCGCAACCCAATCCTTTTTCATGAAAAGCTTTGGATGGTTCTATCAGCTATCTGCTACATTCTTCCTTGTATTCGCGTTATTTTTGATTTTTAGCCGGTATGGGAAGATCAAGCTCGGAAAAGAAGAAGACAAACCTGAATTCAGCCGGCCTACATGGTTTGCGATGCTATTCAGTGCTGGGATGGGAATCGGCCTTCTCTTCTTCGGAGTTTCAGAGCCGATTTCACACTTTGCCAATCCCCCTATCGGTGAAGGAGGAACAAGTCAGGCTGCGAAAAATGCACTTCAATTCACCTACTTACACTGGGGTTTCCATGCTTGGGCCATCTATGCGATCGTTGCCCTCGCACTCGCTTATTACAAATTCAGAAAAGGGTATCCAGGACTTGTCAGTGCCACATTGATTCCGATCTTAGGAGATAAAGCAAAAGGACCAATCGGAAAAATCATTGATATTGTCGCCGTTATTGCAACTTTGTTTGGTGTAGCCGCTTCCCTCGGATTAGGAGCTGCTCAAATCAATGGTGGTCTCAGTTACTTGACAGGCATCCCGAATAATTTCACGATCCAATTTACAATTGTAGCGATTGTCACCGTCTTGTTCTTAATTTCTGCCGCTACAGGAATCAAGAGAGGCATCAAATATTTAAGTAATGCGAACCTTGGTCTGGCATTGATTTTATTTGTTGTCTTTATCTTCCTCGCCCCGACAGTCTTTGTTTTGGACTTGTTTACGACGACACTCGGGGGATATGTACAAAATTTAGCATATATGGGGCTAAGGCTTGCTCCATTTAATGAAGAAAATGCTACATGGCTTCAATCATGGACGATTTTCTATTGGGCTTGGTGGATTGCATGGGCGCCATTCGTCGGTACGTTTATCGCCCGTGTCTCCAGAGGTAGAACCATTCGCGAATTTATTACCGCGGTATTGATCATACCAACGCTTGTTTGTGCATTCTGGTTCGCCATTTTCGGTGGGACAGGCATCTACATGGAGTATAACCTGGGACTTGATGTATCTGGTCAAGCACTAGAAACCGCCTTGTTCTTTGTGTACGAGCAGCTTCCTTTCTCCATCATACTCGTTGTTGTAACGCTGTTATTGATTCTCACGTTCTTCATTACATCTGCTGACTCTGCAACGTTCGTATTAGGAATGCAAACAACGTACGGAAGTATTGATCCACCAAATATCGTCAAAATCATCATGGGGCTTGTGTTATCAGCATCTGCTGTTGTGTTGATGTTCACAGGAGGACTACAGGGCTTCCAGTCCGCCATCATCATCAGCGCCTTCCCGCTAGGGGTCGTACTCTTGTTCACCTCATATGCTCTCGTCAAAGCCTTCAGCGCTGATCTGAAAGAGTCCCGACAAGAACAAGGGCAAAGAGAAAAAATGACAGGAAGAATCCGAGCTACATTAAGAAGAAGTCGAGTGAAACCGAAAGAAAACAGCTAACTATAGAACAGGTGATCCGCTTTTAGGATCACCTGTTTTAGTTTGACGAAAAACCACGAAAAATGGACTATTTAAAGGAATGATGTCTCCGTCCTTTATTACTAAAGTTGGGCATTAAAATATTTGAAAAGAGGATTTGAGGGTGAAAAAACGAAGTAGAAGAATGAGATAAGAAAAATTCGCCAGAACAGTATAAGGTATTGTTTGTATACTCCTATGTAAATCAACGACAAAATTTTATCGGATGAGGTCAGTTTATGTGGATTATCGTAAAAGACATTCTCGTTAATGTTCTTTTCATCCTATTCCCCACTCTTTTTTATATTGTCTTCATGCGTGAAGATGAAAAAGTGCGGGGAAAGATTTTTGTGTCTAAATTTTTCTTAGTGTTGATTCTTTCGCTCGTTCTGACAATGTCATTACCGGCCGTCTATTCAGATGAATTTAAGTATGATCTTCGAATCATCCCCATCATCATTGCGTATATGTATGGCGGTGCCTTTCCTGGTGTGTCATTGACGATTGCGATGTTTGGCTTGACATATGTGCTTTCACCCGAGGATTTTTTGCCGACAGTTGGGAATTATGTCATCGCATCTATTGTGTTGATTCTTATACATAAGATCTACCACCGACAATCGAACAAATATAAAATCTTGATTCTGTCTTGTTTTTACCTAATAATCGCTTCGACAAGGACGATTTATCTCATTACAAGCGGCAATTCAGAACAGATGGTATTGAATATTCTTTTATCCATCATTACCTTGATTACACTCATTTGTGTGATTGCCTTGATTGAAACCTTACGAAAACAGCTAAGCTTGAATCGTGAGTTGGAACATGTCGAGAAGATGAACGCCATCAGTCAATTGGCGGCTTCTGTTGCTCATGAAATCCGGAACCCGATGACAACTGTCAGAGGTTTCTTGCAAATCCTGAGTAACAGCAAGGATATACCAGAGTCGGACCGTTCTTTTATATCGATTTCCATAGAGGAACTCGATCGCGCGCAAACGATCATCAACGAATATTTGTCCTTATCGAGACCGACACAAAGTTCCTTTGAAGTCATTGACTTTACGAAAGTGTTGAATGATTCTGTGCAGGTCATTTCCACCTATGCAATTATCAACAATGTCGAAATCACCAAATCCATCGATGACGACTTGAAAGTAAAGTGTTATAAACATGAAATTCAACAAGTTTTGATCAATATTATGAAAAACGGTATTGAATCAATTGATCGTTCAGGTAAAATGCATGTGTCTGCTACCCAGCAGGGCAAATCAATCAGAGTGACGATCCAGGACAATGGATGCGGTATTCCGAAGGATCAGTTAAAGCGTCTAGGAACACCTTACTTGTCGACAAAAGATCAAGGAACAGGACTCGGACTGACGGTAAGCTTTGAGCTCATTCGTCGGATGAGAGGTACGATTGATGTCCAAAGCCATGTCGGCCAGGGTACGACCTTCACGATTTCATTACCGAGCACAACGGATAACCCCCACGAAGCATAAGAGGCTGAGCCGGATGGCTCAACCTCTTTTTTTAATTTCATGGATTTGATCTGTTAATTCCTTTATTTTTGCGTTCAACTCTTTTTCATGTTCCGGGTCGACCTCAGAAGTCATCAGGTTGGAGAGCTTCAGCTTCAAACGATTGATCTCATTGTTGGTCCATTGTTCCTCATTCGTCCGTTGCCTGTGCCCCTTCCACTCCTTATAAGAGCCTCTATAATCATAGAAGCCACCATCTAATGAAAGGACTCTGTTCGCTACTTTTTCAAGCATGTAAGGGTCATGTGAAACCGTTACGACAGCACCGGGATAAATCGATAGAGCATCCTCAATCCGTTCACGGGTCTCAATGTCCAGATAATTCGTCGGCTCATCCAATACGAGCAGATTTGCGTTGGAGAAATATAATTTTACAAATGCGACTCTGCACTTTTCTCCCATGCTTAAGTCTTTCACTTTTTTATAAACCGTTTCTTTCCTGAAGAGAAAGCAAGCCAAAATGGTACGCGCTTCCGACTCTGTCATACCAGGCAACTCAAGAATTTGATCCAGGATGGTTGAGTCGGGTTGCAGACCTTCAAGTTGTTGCATGAAATACCCGGGTCTGAACTGCGGATGATGATGAACTTTTCCTCTTGTCGGAGCAAGCTGACCCGTAATCAAATTCAATAATGTGGTTTTTCCTGTTCCATTCTTACCGACAACGGCAATCCGGTCATCTTTCTCAATTGTAAAATTGATCCCTTCGAATAAATCACTCTGACAATCATAGTGGAAGGACGCATTTTCAAATCGGACGAATGTTCTGCTGTTCAAGGCATTCGATTCCAGTTCCACCTTGATTGTAGAGGTTTCTTTCGGCTTCTCTACCTTCTGTTTTTCCAATCTTTCTAATGCTGCTTCTTTTGCCTTGAAACGCGTCATGTTTTTGTTCGCTTTCTTTTTGGCGAACGGATCACGCTCACTTGCTGCGTTATGAGCCTTTTGGAACCACTGTTTGTAGTGAGCAACAGCTTCCATCAAGGCTCGTTTTTCAGCTTGTTGCTTTTGATAAGTCGCTTCCATCGTTTGGCGTTCATGCTCTTTCTGCCTTTTATAGGAGGTATAGCCGCCTTGATATTTCTTCGTTCCACCTTCCGAAAGCTCGTATGTGATGTCCGCTACGCGGTCGATGAATGCACGTTCATGGGAAATGAACAATACGGTCCCTTTGTAAGCGCTAAGCCAATCAGCCAGCCAATCCATCGTTTCTAGATCGAGATGGTTGGTCGGTTCATCCAACAATAAGCAATCGGGCTCTCGCTGCATGACCTTCGCAAGCTTTGCACGGGTCTTCTGGCCTCCGCTCAGATTGACAAAGGGTGTATTCCAAACGGATTTCGGCAGTCCAAGCTGTAGCATCCATTTATCAACGGATGCCTCCCACTCATACCCATCTAAATCATGGTATCGTTGCAGCGTTTCACTATATCGGTTTACCACATCCATCTGGTCAGGATGCATGTTCATTTTTTGCTCAGCAAGATTGAGTGCTTGCTTGGCTTGATACAACTCTTTGTTCCCTTTTTCCACATAAGAGCGGATCTTCATATTTTCATCAAATTCAGCGTGCTGAAGCACAATGCCCCAATCTTCTGTTTTCAAGCCATGATGGATGGAACCTTTATTGATTGCCTGCGTTCCCATCAAACTATGAATAAATGTGGTTTTTCCTATTCCGTTCCTACCGACCAGGGCGATCTTGTCGCCGTGGAACACTTCTATATTTGCGTTCTCAAAAATGAGGTTGCCATTCCGTTCTACAGATACTTCATCCGCTTTCAATACCAGCATCGAATCCCTCCAATATTTTTCATTTCCATCGCTCGTGTACACTAAAAAAACCACAGGCGTCTGCCTGTGGTTTCAGTTCATTGGCGTCATGCTTCATGAAAGCAATAGAAATCATGAAGAAATAAAACGACATATCAACACGATATCGAATTTAGACACACTTATCCCTATACTCTGATTACAGGCAGAGCCATTTTTCGTATTAAGCTACGTGAAAAATGTTTAGGGAATCCATGACTTGTATATTCGATACCTCCTTAATCTTCTGTTTTTATTATATACATATGTTCCTGATAATTCCAACAATTATGATAAAATGTTTCACATGGAACAAAATAATGAGCACTTCATCGTCAAGGGGGTTTCTACGTTATGCAACAACCGGCTCCACTATCTACAAACCAACGCATTGCAACCATTGATGTCCTTAGAGGGCTTGCTCTGCTAGGCATTTTTCTAGTCAATATGCCATCATTCTTCACACCTTCTTTTAAGTACGATTTCTATTCCCTGTCGATTCCTTATGATGGGGTGGATCAATGGATACGACTCTTCTTTGATTTATTTGTTCAAGCCCGCTTTTATCCGATATTCTCCTTCTTGTTCGGGTTCGGATTTTACATCTTCTTATCCAGAGCGGAATTGAAGTCAGACCAACCGAGGAAACTATTCTCCAGGAGATTATTTGTCCTTCTTCTGTTCGGTTTACTGCATCTTGTTTTCCTATGGTATGGGGACATCCTTCATACATATGCACTAACTGGATTCCTCTTACTTCTATTTTATTATCGAAAAGCACGAACGGTTTTTATCTGGGCTATCTCATTACTGATCCTCTTTTATGCTTTGACAGCTTCACAGCTACTCATTCCTTCATCCTATATGGAATCCGTGACTTACATGAATGAAACGGTAGGAAACAAGAAGGTCGATGAGTCGCTCGAAATGTACACAGGGGCAGGATATGGCGAACTGATTGGATATCGATTGTCGAACGAAGTGCTGCCAATCTTACAACTCTATCTATTCAGTGCTCCGATGATACTTGCACTCTTCCTATTGGGCTTGTATGTTGCTAAAAAAGGGTACATTACAGAAGCATCTTCCCACCTACCTTTCATTCGAAAAGTATGGCTCGTAAGTGGTCTCTCAGCATTGCCTCTACTCATTTGGCTTGCTGTGGTACAGCTTGAAGGAGTTGATTATGGCTTCCATCAGGAGACCGTCCATTTTCTTTTGCAGCAGATCAGCGGATTATTTCTAGCGACATTTTATATCTTTTCACTGGTCTTGTTCATGGTAAAGTCTCCACTGACAAAGCTGATTGCAGCAATCGGTGCAGCTGGCCGGATGGCTCTGACCAATTATCTTCTACAAACGATTTTTGCTGTCACTCTTGCATTAGGATTTGATCTGTATGGGAAAGTGAGTCTGTGGGCTGGACTGTTGCTCACACTAGGATTCTTCGCCTTACAAGTCGTGTTCAGCCTCTATTGGTTGAAGTATTTCAAATTCGGTCCTTTTGAATGGCTATGGCGTACTTTGACCTACGGACGGAAACAACCGATGCGAAGAACAGACGAAATAGAGCATGAAATTTCCTAAAAAGAGGGGCTGGTCTCGAGATTTTTTTCGAGCCAGCCCTATTCTTTATCGGATTTTTTGGATGAACAATACTTTCAAGTAATTTCCTTCCGGAAAAGCTTCCGTCGTTTTAAAGTCTTCCGGCAAAGAATGTTCTTGAAGGATTTTATATTTTCCATTCGTTTCCTTGAATGCTTGATCGACGAACGACTTGAATTTTTTCATATCAAATCCAGCATAATTTGTGGAAGCGACGATGGTTCCTTTGTCTTCTGTAATGGCAATCGCATCCTTGATCAAGTCCTTGTAGTCTTTCGCTACACTGAATCGATGTTTCTTGGAACGGGCAAAGCTCGGTGGGTCCAGGATGACCATGTCGAATTTGATTTCTTTTCGCACGGCATACTTGAAGTAATTGAAAACATCCATCACGCGGATTTCGTGTGCTTCATAATCGATCTCATTCAGACTGAACTGTTCAATGGTCTTACTCATACTTCGATTCGCCAGGTCTACACTGGTCGTTTTTTCAGCTCCACCAAGTGCTGCGAAGACCGAGAAAGCTCCTGTATACGAGAACGTATTCAGAACCGTCTTCCCATTCGAATACATATCCCGGATGCTTTTTCGTACATCGCGCTGATCAAGAAAAACACCGACCATCGCACCATCATTCAGATAGACAGCGAAATGGACACCGTTTTCTTTTACGACAATCGGGAAATCAGCACGTTCCCCCAAGACGAAATCATCATCTTCTATGTATTGTCCTTTCTGATCGAACCGCTTCTTCTCATAAATTCCTTTGAATTCCACATGAATTTTCAAAGCTTCCAAAACGAATTCATTGAATTTGTAAATTCCTTCACTGTACCAGTTGATCAATAAGTAGCCATCAAAATAGTCTACGGTGAAACCGCCTATTCCATCTCCTTCACCATTAAATAACCGGAAGGCTGTCGTATTCGGATCATCCCAGAATGTTTGACGGGAATCAATCGCTTTCTTTAATTTCCGATTGAAGAAAGATTGATCGATCGACTCATTTTCTTTCCTCGTAAGAACCCATCCGTATCCTTTGTTTTGCTGACCATAATACCCTTTGCCGATAAACCTGTTTTGCTCATCTACAAGTTCAAGGAGCGTTCCTTCTTCCTTCAAGTCATGCAGGTTCACCACTGCTTCTTTGAAAATAAGAGGATAACCGTCTTGGAACCTGGAGGCAAACTTTGATTTTATCTGTAACGTTAATGATTCACTCATATATATAACATCCTTACGTAAGAAGATTTCTTTTTACATAGTATCATGATATCTGAATGAAACCATCTTTAATCGTCTTCACTCTCATTTTTTACCGATTGGAACGTCGTACCTCCTGCGGTGAATACGGACCCTAATGCCTGAATCCAACTCCCATTCACATCTAATGATGTACTCGTTATTTGATCCCCTCTAAGTCCGAGAATTCCCCCGATCGCTTGGAGTGAGTTCCCCCAGGTTTGCAACGTATTCCCTAAGATATTCAGAAATTCATTTCGGATATCCTTCAATTGTTCAAACACAGCAAGCAGGGCCCCTAGCGCTTGAAGCCAGTTCCCTGCGATCTGATATTCTTGTTTTTGAACATACGGGAGCTCTGCCACGATTCCGTAGATGACCGTCAAGTTCCCTACAGCTTGTATCCGGTTCCCAGTTGATTCTAAGGTGATGGGTGCACCAAAGGCTTGGATGGCATTGCCCAGCGCTTGAAGGACGTTTCCGACAATCCTCAATTGCTTACTCACTTCTTTCGGTAATTGAAAACTCGGCGTACTTCCGATTGCCGAGAGAATTGTACCGACAGCTTGCGTCCAAGAACCCGTTATTTCAATAACCTGGGTATTTCCTTTGCCCACTCCCACCACCTTCCTCTCTCATCTCTTTCTAAATCATATTCATGTCCGAAAGAGACTGTTCGAGAGGACAAACAGAGAGGATTACTTGAACTTCTTCGGGAACTGCTTAATGATGCCCTCTGATAAAGTATCCGCCAGTTTGATGATGTGTACTTCCCCATCGTCAAACGCCTTGATATCCGCTTCCCAATTCTTTTCTAGGCGTGCGGCGGCTTCATCAAATGTAAGGACCAAATGTTCATCCAACAATCCCTTCAAGGTCTTCTTGGACCAGTTCGGATTCGCTAAACTTAAGAATGTCGCGATATCATTTGCATTTTGGTACCATTCCTTGTTATATTGATCGACATTCTTTTGATCATTGTTCTTTGCAGCTTCCACCAATTGTCCAGCTATGACGATATGTTCCGTCAACAACTCAGCTAGCTTGTTTCCTGCCTGTTCTCCGTAATAAGGCTTGATCGCGTTTCCGATATCTTTCTGATTTTGCAGCAGTCTTGTAAGAGCAGCGTCTTGGTCATCAGCCCCAGCAATGGCACTTACGATATAATTCCTCGTCCAAATCGTATGGTCGATCCATAACTTACGCATATCAAATGTTAATGCGGCCTCTTTTTGGGTATAAGACTGTTGAAGTCTTGTTTTCCCCTCAGTTTGTATTGGCGTTGATAAAACGAAAGCCATCATCATGACAAGAATGACTTTCCAGACGAATAACTTTTTCATTTTAGTACTCCTTTCACAGATAGGATTGTAGTTTTCCCCATTATTTTGGCTTCCGTTCATTAATTCATTCTGATTTTCACCATAATAAGGACAATGACCACGAAAGTCTTATCGGTTTTAAAAAGAGAGGCTCTATGCTATAGTTTTTCGGTGATGTTCAGAAAGAAGGAGCAAATTCGTATGAATCAAGTAACAGAAGATCCATCTGTTTCTTATAAACGCACGATACTCATATTGAGTCTGGCAGTCTTGCTGGTCGTCATGAATACGACCATGTTCAACGTAGCACTGCCGACAATCCTGAGAGACTTCCAATTGACAGCCTCTGAAGGAGCCTGGATCGTATCGGGGTATTCGATTGTCCTTGCGATCTTTACAATTACGTATACTCGTCTTTCGGATTATTTACCGATACGGGGGTTACTCATAACGGGGATTGGTATTTTTGGATTAGCATCCATCCTCGGATTTTTCGCGACGAATTTCGTCTGGCTGATGATCGCCCGATTGTGTCAGGCTGCTGGAGCAGCGGCGATACCAGGGTTATCCATGGTCTTTGCGGGGAGGTTCATTCCGAAGCGAAAAAGAGGTCAAGCCATGGCGATGATCGCATCTGCCGCTTCATTTGGATTCGGGTTAGGTCCTGTAGTCGGGGGGTGGATCACGAATACGTTCGACTGGAATTTCTTATTCATCGTGACGTTGTTCGTGTTGTTGGTCATTCCTATCATTTTTCGCCAACTACCACTCGAAGACATTCGGAAAGGACAATTCGATGTTATTGGTGGATTGCTGACGGGGTTAACGATTACTTCGTTCCTTCTCTTCATCTCCACAAGAGAATGGTATTACATCGCTGCCTTTTTCGTGCTTGCCTTTGTACTTTGGATACGAATCAACCGTGTCAAGATTCCGTTCATCCAACCGAAACTCATACAGAATAAGGGATACCGGAAAATCCTTTACATCAGCTTCTTTGGATTTTGTACGCATTTCGCCATCTTGTTGTTGATGCCGATTATGCTTGAACAGATTTATGGAAAGTCCCCTTCCCTGGTTGGATTGATTATTTTCCCAGGAGCGATGTTCTCAGCAGTTGCGGCGATTTATGTCGGCAGGTTGATTGATCGATATGGAAACATCCGTGTCATGGTTTGGGCAACGCTCATGCTAGGCGTATCTACCTTGATATTCGGCCTTCTATCGCCAATCAACGAATATATGATCATGTTCGGCTATATGTTCACAAGTTTCGGGTTCTCCAGTCTCTCCTCGAGTTCGACCAATGAGGTTTCACAAATCCTGCCGAGGGAGCAGGCTGCAGCGGGAATCGGATTGAAACAGCTGACGCAATTTGTCGGAAGTGCAACCGGATCTGTTCTTGGAGGTATCTTACTGGAACTGAACGGAGCTCCTTATACGGAGTTTGATTTCCAATTTACGTACCTCACAACTACTGTGCTTATGACCCTTGCCTTCGGTTTCTTGGTTCTCTATCGTAAAAACGCAGCACAAGCTCGGATGAAATAAACCACAAACCAAAAAGGGTGTGCCAGCCAATTGGCACACCCTTTTTTATTCATGGCTCTTTTCTAAATGATTGTTGTTTTTGAGACAATACTAGAAACTGCTACACTGAGGCACGTTTAATTTCCGCTACGGACAGTCGCTTTCCGCGGGCACCGCTTCAGCTTCCTCGGAAGTAAAACCTCTTCCTGCGGGATCTTCAGCTGTTGCTTTTCCCGCAGGAGTCGACTGTCCTACGCTCCAATCAAAAGGACCTAGCGAAGGAAATACACGTAGACTCCTGCGGGAAAGCGAAGACGTTGAGACCCCACAGTGAGCGTATTTTGCGAGCGAGGAGGCGCAGGTCGAGCCCGCGGAAAGCGTAGTGTATTTCCGAAGCGGCTAGGATTCAAGAGCAACAAAGTCTGCAAAAAGAGCCTTATTCATTGACGACTTCTGTACGCCCTGACTGGGTATGGACAAGATCAGCGTAGAAACCATTTCTTCGCAGCAACTCATGATGGTTGCCTTTTTCAATGATCCGGCCTTCATGAAGCACCAAAATGCAATCTGCATTTCGGATCGTGTTCAATCGATGGGCGATGACGAAACTCGTTCTCCCTTCCATCAACTTATCCAATGCATCGGTGATTTTCATTTCAGTAACGGTATCAATACTGCTCGTTGCCTCGTCCAGTATCAATAATGCCGGATCTGCCAACATCGCCCTTGCAATGGAGAGCAGTTGCCTTTGCCCGTGGCTGATCCCTTTTCCATCCGAGTCCAGGATGGTGTCATACCCCTCAGGTAATCTTGTGATAAAATCGTGGGCATGAGCTGCCTTCGCTACTTCTTCTACCTCTTCATCTGTAGCGTCCAGCCTTCCATACCGGATATTTTCACGAATTGTGGTATGGAAAAGGATCGAGTCTTGAAGGACGACACCCATTTGCTTTCTCAAACTTTCTCTCGTAATCGTCTTTATATCCTTCCCATCAATGAGGATCTCACCTTTTTCAAGTTCATAGAAGCGGGAGAGCAATGATAGGATGGTCGTTTTCCCTGCACCTGTAGGTCCGACAAGTGCAACCGTCTCCCCCTGCGCTGCATGGAAACTGACGTTTTGTAGGATAGGCTGATCTTTTTCATACGAAAAGTCGACTGCTCGGAATATAATAACACCTTGAATACGTTCGATATCGACTGCTTTTTCATCCTGTGCACTTTCTCCTGCTTCATCAAGGATCTGAAATACCCGCTCCGCTCCTGCAACTGCAGAAAGAATCATATTATATTGGTTCGCTAAATCGTTCAGAGGACGCGTGAATTGTCTAGAATAGGTCGTGAACGTGACGATGATTCCGATGGTAATGAACCCATTCAAAGCAAGCAATCCACCAGCTCCTACGATGATTCCGAAGCTGACGTTATTCAACATGTTCATCAGCTTAGGGATAAAGCCCGAATAAGTTTGGGCCCAGTAACTGGCTTCCTTCAGTGATTGATTTTTATGTGAAAATTCTTCAATGACCCGTTTTTCTTGAGAATACATTGTCACAATTTGTTGACCTGAGAACATCTCCTCCACATAGCCGTTCATGTCACCCAAATGCTTTTGCTGCTCTTTGAAAAACCGGCCCGTACGTTTCGTGATCCACTTCATCCCAAAATACATCACCGGAACGATCGTCAACGTTAAAAGGGTGAGAAGCGGACTCAACCAAAGCATCATCCCAATCGTTCCAGTAATGGTCAGAATACTTGTCGTGAACTGAATGATGGCTGAATTCAAAGTTCGGCTGATGTTCTCGATGTCATTCGTCAATCGGCTCATCAGCTCTCCCTGTTGACGTTTCTGGTAAAACAGCAGCGGCAACTGCTGCAAATGGGAGAATAGATGATTACGGATGGCAAATACCGTGTTCTGTGAGATTCCGATCATCCAATAGTTCTGAAGCCACGACGTCACTGAGTGAAGGATATACACGCCTAAAAGGATTCCCGCCATGACCAAAAGTGTATCCGTGACAGGGTCTGCGATGATGGCATCGACAGCCACTCCCAGTAAATAAGGTCCTAACAAGGATAATGCCGAGCTGATGACGACGATCGACAGGATGAGAATGAATCGTCTTTTCTCCCCAGCCATGTATGACCAAATCCGTTTTAAGGTCACGCCCATATTTTCTACCTTAGGTGGTTTCGTCCCGATCCCTTGATGCCTCCTGCGAAGGGTGTGCTGTGTCTTGTTGGTCTCTTTCGAATCTCGCTTCATCAGCTCACATCCTCTTCCATTTGGGACTGATAGACACTCTGGTAATAAGGATTCTCCTTCAACAGGGAGCGATGATCTCCCGTCCCTATCACTTCCCCTTCATGTAAAAGAAGGATTTGATCGGCATTCTGGATCGAGCTGATCTTTTGCGCGACAAGAAATACAGTGCAGTTCTGGCGTCTAAGCATAGTGAGCAACCTTTCTTCTGTATGGGCATCCAATGCACTCGTACTATCGTCCAAAATGAGAATTTTCGGCTTGCGTACGAGCGCTCTTGCGATCGACAAACGCTGTTTCTGCCCCCCTGAAAACGTGATTCCTTTTTGACCTAGTACGGTGTCATATCCGTCTGGTAGTCCTTTAATGAACTCATGGATCTGGGCATCCTTTGCTGCCGAAATGACTTCTTTCTTTGTAGCACCTTCTTTTCCCCAACGGATGTTTTCAATTAAACTACCTGAAAACAGGTGCGCTTCCTGAGGAACGACACTTATCTGGTTACGGACATGTTCGACGTCCAAATCTTTCATTCGATACCCATCAAGATAAATGTCCCCCTCTGTTTCTTCCAACAACCGTGGAATCAAGTTCAGAAGAGTCGTCTTACCCGATCCGGTTTCGCCTAATATCCCAATCATTACTCCTGGTTTTGCAGAAAAGGAGATGTGCTGTAAAACTCTTTGGTCAGCATCATACTGGAAAGAAACGTCTACAAACGAGATTCCGCCTTTCACTTCAGGTTTTAACGCTTGATCGGTTGCATGTATAGCCTTTGTATCTTCTTCTAAAACCGCTGTAATTCTTGCTGCCGAAGCACTGCCTCTGGAATAGTGCATAATAAGGAACGAAAACACCGAAAAAGTGAACATGATTTTCGTCGCATAATTGATGATGGCGACCAGTTCTCCCGCTTTGACCATGTCCGTGTCCAGTTGGATCGCTCCGACCCAAAGGATGATGAGGATGACGATGTTCATACCTAGCATGACGACCGGCATCGCGACTTCCATAATCCATAATGCTTTTTTATTGTCATTCATAAGGTTTTTGTTCACGTCTTGAAAACGTTCTTCTTCGTATTCGCTTCTGTTGAATCCTTTTATGAGACGGATACCGGAGAGGTTTTCACGTAACACTGTATTCATACGATCCAATTTTCCTTGCACCTTACGAAATAAGACGATCCCTTTCGTCAAAATCCAAAACAGAAATAGAAGCAAGATCGGAACGGACAGAACAAGGATTGTCGCAAGACCTGGATGGACGACAAAGGACATGACAATCCCACCGATGATGAAAAGGGGTGCCCTGAGCGCAATTCTCATGAGCATGAAAAGCACGCCTTGTATTTGCGTAACATCATTGGTCATCCGGGTTACAAGCCCTGGGGTCGTGAAGGTTTGAAAATGTCTGCTTGAGAACGCTTGCACCTTTTGAAATAAGTCCCGACGAATGTCATGACCGACACCTTGACTGGCGTTGGCTGCAAAATAAGAATTGATGATTCCAGCTGCAAATGCCACAAGTGATAGCCCCAAGAGGACTCCACCCCAAATGATCACGACAGACATATCCTCCGCTACGATACCCTCATCAATGATCTTCGCCATCAATAAGGGTTGCATGAGTTCAACAATCAGCTCGAGAATCATAAGAGATAGTGCCACAGCAACGGAAATTTTATATGTAGGTAAATAGGAAAACACTTTGCGCATATGTACTTCACACCTAAGTTAGAGTTGGTACAATTATACAGGATATCGAAAAAAGAGCGAACCGATAAGGTCGCTCGTTTTAGTTTATTCACTCAGACTGTACTCTATGTTTAAGTCCATGTTGAACGGGAATCGCACGGCATCAAATTAAAGGACAAAAGGGACAAAAACGACCTGATGTATATCGTCAACACATCTGTTGAGGTTTTGGATATTAAAGCATGAAAAAAGCCGGGATTTACCCGACTTTTAAATTACAACGAACGTTTCAAAATATCTCTTACACTCTCTGGATTCATTTCTTTATAAGTGCCGACGCCTGGCTTGATGAACGTCTTCTCGATAATTGCATCAAATTCCTGATCCTCAATATCATAGTCTGCTAAACGGCTCGGTGCACCTAATGAGTTCCAGAAGTCTCGAAGCGCTTTTGCCCCTTCTCTGGCAACTTCTACATCAGTTTTTCCAGCATCCTCTATACCGAATACATTGACCGCAAGCTGCTTGACCCGACTCGGATCTTCTTCCAACACGTGCTCAAGCCAGTTCGGGAACAAGATAGCCAGACCCCCGCCATGCGGGATGTCATATATAGCAGAAATGGCGTGCTCGATTCGATGCGTCGCCCAGTCTCCTCCATCTGTTCCGTTCATCAAAGTACCATTGAAGGCCGTTGTACTGATATACATCATCGTTTCGCGGTGTTGATAAGATTGCAGGTTTTCCATCAACTTAGGACCAGTTGCAATCGCCGTCCTTAATAGTGACTCGATGAACCCATCGATCATCGGGGTATTTTCCGTACGGTGGAAATAGTGCTCCAGCGCATGCGACATGCTGTCCACAATGCCATATACCGTCTGGTTCTCAGGGACCGAGTACGTATACGTAGGGTCCAATATGGAGAACGTCGGATAAACGAGCGGAGAACCCCATCCCAGCTTATCTTTCGTCTCCCAGTTCGTGATCACTGAGACAGCATTCATCTCAGAACCTGTCGCTGCAAGTGTCAAAACGGTTCCGATTGGAAGCGCATCTTCAATCGGCGCTTTTTGGGTAATCAGATCCCATGGATCCCCTTCATACTTCGCTCCAACAGCGATGGCTTTCGTACAATCGATGACACTTCCACCACCGACGGCCATCAGATAATCGATCTCTTCCTTTTTACAAAGATCAACACCCCGCTGAACCGTTGATAAACGAGGATTCGGTTCGACTCCTGAAAGCTCGAATACGTTGGCTTCGGCTTTTTTCAATTCACGCATAACGTCTTCATAGACACCATTCCGTTTAATGCTTCCCCCGCCATAAACGACAAGGACGTTCAAGCCTTTACGCCCTAATTCTTCTGGGAGTTGTTCTAACTGATTTTCTCCAAACAATAGACGAGTCGGATTATATTGTAAAAATGTATTCATAATGAGCACCTCTTCATTTCAAGAATGATTCTTCTGAAGTTTAACATGCCCCTTCAAAGACTGAAATAAATAAGTACTTTAAACGACCTTTAGCTCCATAAAGCATGCAAAATGCCGAGCAGACAGAGAATGATGAAATGATCACCAACAGCAATGGCGAATACTTTCTTGGAAGTCATGCCGAACACCATGTTCTTAAAAAGACCTAAACCAAGCAGAACTCCGACTACTGCTCCGACAAGCAGTCCGGACCCTAGGTCCTCTGCTCCCGTCAATTCTATAATGATTGCCATGAAAAACGAGCTGAGAAAAGCGACCACTCCTGACCACACGAAGTTGATCGGTTCCATCCCTTCTTCACCGATGTTGTTCAACTGACCCCATCGATTCCCAAAGAGCATGGGCGAATAATAAAACGCTCCGAATGCCATATATAAAAAGCCACCTACAAGTATTGCGAAAATGTTCAAGTCCATTGAAATCCCTTCTTTCTGTTTTATTTCGGTTGTATCGGTAAGCCGATTTTCGTAATTCGAGGTTGTATATCAAAAGAATTCTGCTGCTGAGTGAGCTGGATGATCTCAACTGGTGTACTCAAGCATTTGTATCCGCTTTTCGGAAGCCAGTAGCTATAAAGTTCTGAGTAACACTCTATTAAAAATTCTCTTCGGTTAAATCCAACAGGTGTCTCTAACTCATAAAAGACATACTTTCCCTCGTTTAGTTGTGTGGTTTTCAAGCCCTGTCCAGGATCCATTTTTTCTTGTAAAGTCATGCAGCAATCATAGCGACATCGATTTTCTGGTGTCAGGTAGGGATTGTTATGTGGGATGCCTATCCACATTGTGTCTTCATAAATCAGATCTCTCGTTTCTGAATACCGGTATACCTTTTCCCAGGTGTCATGTACTTCGTCAGAATATGTTCCAATATGCTGAAGGTATCCTAAACGGAATTCAGGCAGCCTTTCCACTTTCACCCTAGATAAATCCAACCACTGGAACTCATTATATCCTTTGTCTTCTGTCGATTCTTTCAGATTTGTGCGATGTTGTTTAGATTTCTTGCTATCAAGATACGGTCTTGGGAATTTTTCTAGATAAGCCCCTTCCCGCCAATCCTTTGGAGAGTGCTTATAAAATTCTTTGAATGCATAGGTAAAGTAAGAAAGAGAAGAGAAACCACAGGTCATCGCAATTTCTGTCACAGAACGTTTCGGCTCATAGATTAATAAATGAGCAGCTTCTTCCATTCTTATTCTTTTTACATAATCAGAGGGTGTCTCCCCCATAATACGAGTGAATAATCGATGAAAATGATGAGGCGAGTATGTAGAAACTTCTGCTAACTTCTCCAAAGACAAATCTACATGGAGGTTTTGTTTTATGTAGTCTAATACACTGAATATGTATTTCTTCTGTTCATGTAAATCGGTCATAAAAGCATATCTCCCTTATGTCTCATACTTGTATTATCGACGAATTTCATTGAATTATAAAAGAGGATCACTTTAATTAAGTTGACACTTAATTAAGTTTATGCTAAATTAATGTCATGATTGAACAAACCATCCACTCATTGTCTGTACCGACACGTCGCGACATTTTATATCTATTACGAGGTGGTGAGCTGACCTCGAGCGAAATCGCTTCGAATTTCGATATTTCGGCACCTGCCATTTCACAGCATTTGAAAGTTCTTGAGCAATCAGGTCTTGTTACCGTCCGAAGAGCTGGTACAAAACGTTTTTATCGTATAAGAAGGGAAGGCTTCAAAGACTTAAAACAATTCATCGACCAATTCTGGGACGATCAATTGTTACGCTTAAAAGAAGCAGCAGAAGAGGAAGAAAGGAGGCAGCATGACGAAACCGACTGAGACTTTGCAAAAGGAAATCTTCATAGCGTGTAAGCCCGAAACTTTATTTGCTTTCTTTGTCGATCCTGAAAAACTGATTCGTTGGATGGGCAGGCAGGTATTGCTGGAGCCGAAAATCGGAGGGAAATATCGGATTGATATTAACGGTGAGAATATCGCTATTGGTGAATATATCGAAATCATTCCAAATGAAAAGGTCGTCATGACTTGGGGATGGGAAGGATCAGAAATCATGCCTCCCGGTTCAAGTACAGTAGAATTCCTTTTAATCCCGAAAGATTCAGGTACATTGCTTGTTTTGAACCATAATGACATTCCAAGTGAAAAAGTCACCTCAAATCACAAGGGTTGGACACATTATTTAGAACGAATGAAACAACTAGGAGAAGGAAAAGAGATCGGCCAGGATCCATGGTCGATTACAAACTAAGATATGAAAAGGGGAATAACGATGGACATGAAAATTCACGAAGAAATCATTTTTAACACTACACCCAAACGTGTATATGAATTACTTTTGAATTCCGAAGAATTCAGTAAAATGACTGGTGGTGCTCCGACAGAAATTCAAGCAGAAGACGGTGGTTCGTTCTCATGCTTTGGTGGAATGATCCACGGAAGAAACATCGAACTTACTCCAAGTGAACGGATTGTACAAGCATGGAGAGCGGGAAATTGGGATCCAGGCGTATACTCTATCGTCACATTCACGCTGAAACCTCAAGGTGATCAAACGTTGCTGATCTTTGATCATATCGGCTTTCCAGAAGGACAAGCTGACCACTTGAAAGCAGGTTGGCAAGAAAATTACTGGTCAAATATAGAAAAATATCTACAAAGTAAATAAAGAATAAACCCAGGAGGGCGAATGGCCTTCCTGGGTTTTGTTTCACATTAAGATTGAATGGGTTTTACGCATTCACTTGAGATTTAATGCCTGCTTTCAAGCCTTTGATGCATCCGATATGCTCACTTTCATGGAACAATGCGAATAACAGCATTTCTCCGACTGTATGGAATTCAACCGGACCAGCTTGGAACGTTTCTGGTAACTTTTCATCCAATCTTCCATCGAATTTCTCCCTTACGCGTCCCATTTGATCGGTCAATTGCGCTTTCAGTACATCCACTTTTGGTGGTTCTGTCGTCCAATCCTTCGGGCTTGTTCCTCTGCTGAACATTTCGGCATATCCTTCTGGCAAGTTCATTCCTTCTCCAGCTTTCATGAACACAAGGTACTCTACTGATACAAGGATATGGCCTAACTGCCAACGAAGATTGTTCGGAAACCCTTCAGGGATGATATCGGCATTCTCTTCTGTAATGTGTTCTGCACCCATCATCAGAAACTTGCGCCCCATTTCAAATTGGTTGAAAATCAAGTTTTGATCCATTTTTTAACCATCCTTTATCCTTTTTATTTTAAAAATTGGGTTAAGCAAAATAGTTTTTGAGGCTACCTTCTAGTGAACTGCTCCATCCTTGGTTGTGTCCTTCCGCTGCTTCTTCGCTTGGAAGCTGTTCATGAGTCACCTTCACTTCTGTTGATCCATCCTGATCGACAAACTGTACAGTCACTTTCGTTTCAGGAAATGCATTGTCTGCATCTTCCCATTTCCATGTAAAAACAAGCTTTTCATTCTGTAAGACTTCTTCATAACGGCCGACGAGAACTTTGGCTTCTCCTTCAGGAGGATTCATAGCGAACTTGTATTCACCACCGACTTCGACTTCCATTTTTTCAATGGTAGTCGTATATCCTTCAGGTCCCCACCATTTTGCGAGTTCCTCTGCGCTTGTCCATGCTTGATACATGCGATCTGTTTTCACAGAATATGTTTTACTGAGTTCAAGTACGTAATTTTGTTCCGTTTGCATTGTAATCATGATTTTCCTCCTTATTTCTCTTCATCTTCTTCTAAGTTATCGAAATATGTTTCCAACCTTGATAATTGACTTTCCCAATACGTTCTCCAGTGGTTCATCCATTGAATGGCGCTATCCAACGCTTCTGGTTTCAGGCTGTAGTACTTATAACGTCCCTCCTTTTTAAACGTTACTACACCGGCGTTTTCCAGAATCTTAAGGTGTTTTGTAAAAGCCGGTAAGGACATATCGAAAGGTTCTGCTAATTTTTTGACGGTTTTTTCGCCTTTCGATAATTCCTCTACAATCTTCCGCCTAGTAGGATCTGACAATACGGAAAATATTTGATCAAGGTTATCTTTATAATAGTTAACCATGTGGTTAACTATAAGGTATTTTCCAAAGTTCGTCAAGCTTGATATGTAATT
This sequence comes from Rossellomorea aquimaris, assembly GCA_020524245.1. Taxonomy (GTDB): domain Bacteria; phylum Bacillota; class Bacilli; order Bacillales; family Fictibacillaceae; genus Pseudalkalibacillus. The sequence goes on from JAIVLN010000001.1 coordinate 1,437,025, forward strand.
GGCTTTATTTTTGTATTACGATATACATAGTTGAAAATAGAGGCGTGAGGATATTTTGAAGAGAAAACACTATATTGATCTTTTAAGGGTCATCACTGTACTATTGCTTGTCCCGTATCATACTGCAAGAATTTATGATTTCGTTCCGTTTTACATAAAAGATGAACCCAATATGCTGTTGCATTTATTCGCACATTCAATGCACCAGTGGCGGATGCCCATCTTATTTTTAGTTTCAGGTGTTGGTACTTATTTTCTACTTAGTTCTAAGTATAACCATCATTTCGTAAAGGACAGACTCACTCGATTACTTGTACCTTTTCTTTTTGCCGTGCTGGTCATTGTCCCACCACAAGGATATATAGCCGTCATCAGTAAAGAGATCGGTGACTACGAACACTTCCTGAATTATATTCAAGCGTTTTTCACATTTGATTTAGAGACGATCCATGGATTTACCGGTACATTTACGCCTGCACATATGTGGTTCATATTATACCTTGTCATTTTTTCACTAATTTCTAAGCCCATTTTTTCCTGGATGAAAAAACAAAAGGATGCCTTCTCACTCCGATCGTTGTCTTACCGTATTTATCTTTTTGCCATTCCATTGGTTTTGGCTAGAATCGTCTTATTAGGCATGGAGATGAATCCCTTATTTTATTTCATATTATTTATGTACGGGTTTCTTCTGGTACGAGAAAAAGCGTTTGAAAAGGCGTTCGAGGAGACTCGTGGAATTTCCTTTTGTATAGGGGTAATTACGATGAGTACGGTTCTATTTTTAGAGTACTTGGGGTATTCTGTCGGGTTAGAGGATCCAGTTCCTTATGTCCTACTCCAAACCCTTTATGCTTTCAATACGTTCCTATGGGTAGCGGCTATCATCGGTTATGTCCAACGTTATATCAACACCCGCTTTGAAATCGTCCATCAATTGAATAAAAATGTTTTCACCATTTATATTCTTCATCAGACGTTGATTGTGATAATTGGTTATTACATCGAAAAGTTGAATATTCATGTTTCACTCTCATTTGGATTGATCATGTTTTTAAGCTATCTCGGCATCTATCTGTCCATTCGTTATTTGATCAGACCTTTCCCGTTCATCAGAATTTTATTTGGCAGCAAAGCATAATGAAAGGAGATGACCTTCTAGTCATCTCCTCTTTCGTGTACCACCGTAAAATGTTCCATATAGATGTCTGGCTTGAAATAGTGGCCTACCTGGTCGTTCCACTCATGGAAAATTGGCGACTCCACAAAACCTTTCATGTGGCTGTCCAACGTCTCCCACTTTACTTGGACCATGTATTTTCCTTTCGTTTCAATACAGGCATGGATGGTATGGCCGAGGTAACCATCGACTTTGTTGAAAAGCTTACTTGCTTGTTCGAAAGCTTCCTCAAAATCATTTTCCATCCCTTCCTTAATGTGAAAAAAAGCAACTTCTAATACCATTCCCCGTCCCTCATTTCATTTTATAGATATGTCAAAATCATACCACCAACGGCACCAATCAATACGACAAGCCAAGGTGCAAATTTCCAAAAGAATAATAATCCGAACAAAATCAACGCCAACATGAAATCGGATGTCGTCTGGATTGAACTCGTCCAAACCGGGTCATATAGTGCAGCAAGCAGGAGTCCTACAACTGCTGCATTGATTCCAGTCAGTGCAGCCTGGAATCGAGGTCGCTTCCGCACTTCATTCAGGAAAGGCAACGAACCGATGATGAGCAGGAATGATGGCAAAAAGATACCGATCGTTGCAATGACAGCCCCACTCACCCCGTTAATCATAGCTCCTAAATAACTTGCAAATGTAAACAATGGTCCTGGCACAGCTTGTGCGAGCCCATATCCAGCTAAAAACTGCTCTGCGTTCACCCAGCCGATCGGTACCACTTCACGTTCTAGTAATGGTAATACAACGTGTCCTCCACCAAACACGAGGGAACCTACCCGATAAAAGGTATCAAACACATCGAACGCGCCATTTTGAATAAACGGTCTCAAAATCGGAAGACCAATCAATAAGCTGAAAAATAATCCCCAGGCAATAATTCCTGTCTTCTTACTGAACGGTACATTCATTTCCTGAATTTCTGGTACATCCTGTTTTTTATATATAAGAAGTCCGATAAGGCTAGCCGCTAGAATGATCAAGATTTGACCAACGGCAGATGGCCATGCAAGGGTAAGTACTGCGGCCAGTATGGCAATTGTGATCCTTGGTTTATCTGGCGTCAATTTTTTGCCCATTCCAATGACAGCTTGTGCTACAACAGCCACGGCAACAATTTTTAAACCATGAATCCAACCAGCATCACCGATTGTACTGTTTTGGTAAAAGTAGGCGAAAAGGACAAGTGTGATGATGGACAGCAAGGTGAATCCAATCCAGGAAATCAGTCCTCCAATCAAGCCGCCACGCAACATCCCGATTGCAATCCCGACCTGACTGCTCGCAGGACCCGGTAGGAACTGACACAATGCTATGATGTCCGCATATGTTTTGTCATCAAGCCATTTTCGCTTGTCGATGTACTCATTCTTAAAATATCCAAGGTGAGCCACTGGCCCCCCGAAGGATGTAAAGCCCAACTTTGTTGAAGCACTTAATATTTCTAACCATGCATGTGATTTTTTCCGCATCGATTATGACCTCTCACTTTTTTTGAACTTTTTCAACATCCTAACTTTAATGAAAAAACCCCTTGTTCACAAGGGGTTTCAATCACTTATTTATTCATACTTGAGAAAAAGTCTGCTAAAGGATCATCATCCTCTTCTTCCTCTTCCTCGACTTCTGTATGAATTTTATCTTTTAACGTATCTAAGCTGATGTCATTTAAGTCATCTTCGTTCGACCATGTTTGTGCTTCCTTATCTTGCTCAACTTCCTTTTGAACGGGGAAAGGAACTGTTGCAGCTTCTTCCTGAAGATACAACGCCTGGTCGATATCGATTGAATTGCTGTTTAGCGATGCTAAAAGAGTCGTTGCACGCATCGGATCGTTTAACAATTGATAAACGATTGTACCGATTAACGCTTCAGAATGTTCATGTTTGATCCAATTTCGTTGTTCTTTCGTCAGTTGCTTCGGGAGAGGGATCGTGATGGTTTCGCGTTCTTTTGCAAGGGATTCGTTCACTCCTTGCATGACATACTGAGCGATTCTACTGGAAAAATTCCTTCTCTCAGTCTCTTTCAACTTTTGAAGTTGTTTTAAAAGATAATCAGGTGTATCTGAAGGGACACGAAACGTGATTGTTTGACCTCTTTCTACACCTTTTTTCGAATCTCTCATACCATCACCCTACTTAGCAGCTGAAGTCTCTTTCTCTTTCTTATCTACTTTCTTTTCTTTCTCTGATTTACGGATATAATCCGAAATCAACTTATAGTAAGCATTCGCCATCATCCAGATGCTTTCATTCTCATCTTCAAAGAATTCAATGTTGAAACCGTCTAGATTGTTATTCAGCGTCTTCAGATAATCCTTAAGAACTGCGGATCCGCCTCCGACAAAGTAACAGATCTCGGATTGAGAGTTCCGTTGCCATACATTACGTAGGTAACGGTATTGTTTCTTCGCTAGTTCAAGTAGAATACGATCTGTAATATCATGGACGTTCGTACGGCTACCTTTCACCATGATATGGTGGCGATTATTCTTTCTAGTAATGATATCGACAACATCACGACGGCTGTCCAGTTCAACACCATGTTTTGTAAGAATTTCATCACGGATTTGTTCTAAGGACTCAGCTACACCCAGATTAAATCCTTGAGCTTTATCGTCATCAACGTTTCGGTTGCGGATCACCGCGATATCTGTTGAAAGACCTCCGATATCCTGGATGAGGATTTGTTTGTCGATCAACTCTTTGTTAATGATGTTCAAATCGTTATCCATGACAAGGTTGACGTAAGCTGCAAATCCTTCTGGATACACTTTCACTTCATCAAACTTGATATTCACTTTCTTGCCCTGGAATTGAGGTGTGATGAGGAATTCAACCTGATGGACAGAGCCGAGCAGTTGTGAACGATACCCAACATCTTTACCTTCCTTAACCTCTCTCAGAGGAAGACCTGTCCCAAGCGTATAATTCGCTTCAATGACATTGTTCGCTGTCTTGAACGAAGTCGCTCCGTTCTCATAACCGACTGCGTCTAATGCAATAGCTGCAAACAACATGACAAGTGTCTGATCTTCTTCTGATTTGTTACTTCCAGGATCCAATTCAGTAGAGTTGCTTGTTTTCGTAGCTAGGTTCCCTACTCGGTAAATTGCATTGTTTTCTTTTAAAGCAGGGGAGTGTACCCGAATATGTAGATTGTCTAGTGGATCCTTTTCATCTAATTCTTCTATTCCGATTACTGGTCGATCTTCCATATCCCGTGCAATGACATTCGGGATGTACAATTCATTTTCAAGCTTCCCGAAATTCGCCTTCACTGCATCATTACCGACATCAACGGCAGCAATTCTTGATTTTGTCATTATTTCATTACCCCTCTCAGAGAAAAGTATGTTACTAGATTAAAGGTATTAGAGAAATGACAAATAGTCAATCAGCCTTTTGATGTGTTCTTTTTCGTGTACATGTACACATTTTGTAAACAGTTGATATAACAGCATGTGTACGTATTTGTATACATGTAAACGTTTTTGAAAACATATTGTTTTCTTTTTGTACACATGTACACATATTTGTATACATGTGCATTTATAGTAAAAAGTCCCCTCCCCTACTCTTCTCTGAAAGCTACTGATTTGACCGTTTAGATGGATTGAGAGTGGGGATTATGAAGGATTCATATAAAAATGCAAATGAATTGAACGACTTGATGAACATGAGAGTAAGAATGGTAGAATGTATGAATGGAATCGGAGAGGAATACGAAAGCAGGGCATAGAGTTGAAGGAGTAGGACCGGAGTCTTACAAAAGAGGAAGAAGATGATAGGTAAATGTATTTTTTGTTTGTAAATGAGGATCGTTACAAAGAAAGGTGACCAATAAGATCCAGCAATCGACATGGATTTGATCAAACTGTCGAAAGAGGTAGAGGATCTTAAAGGTCACCTATATTGATTTATTTTGCTGATTGGAATTGCTCAGTTTCTGTCGAACCACCAAGTGCTGTGGTAGATGATGTACCTCCTGAAATCACTTTTGCGACTTCATCAAAGTACCCTGTTCCGACTTCACGTTGGTGTCGTGTAGCCGTATATCCATATTGTTCACTCGCAAACTCCGCTTGTTGTAACTCCGAGTATGCTGCCATGCCTTTATCTTTGTACTGACGAGCGAGTTCAAACATGCTGTGATTCAATGCATGGAAGCCTGCCAAAGTGACGAATTGGAACTTATAGCCCATCTTCCCGAGTTCTCTCTGGAATTTTGCAATCGTCACGTCGTCCAATTTCGCTTTCCAGTTGAATGAAGGAGAGCAATTATACGCTAACAGCTTCCCTGGGTATTTCTCATGAATCGCCTCAGCAAACTGCTTCGCTTCCTCTAAGTTCGGTTCGGATGTTTCGCACCATACAAGGTCTGCATATGGCGCATACGCGAGTCCTCTTGCAATCGCCTGGTCGATTCCTGCCTTCGTGCGGAAGAATCCTTCTGCCGTACGATCCCCTGTAATAAAGGACGCATCTTCTGGGTCAATATCACTTGTGATCAAGTCGGCTGCATTGGCATCCGTACGTGCTACGATGATGGTCGGTACCCCCATCACATCCGCTGCAAACCTAGCTGAAATCAAGTTTCTAACTGCGGTTTGAGTCGGCAGCAAGACCTTACCTCCGAGATGTCCGCATTTTTTCTCAGATGACAGTTGATCTTCAAAATGCACACCTGCTGCACCTGCTTCAATCATGTTTTTCATCAATTCGAAAACGTTCAATTGCCCACCGAATCCTGCTTCTGCATCTGCAACAATCGGTGCAAACCAATCAATATCCCCTTTTCCTTCCATGCATTGGATTTGATCCGCGCGTTGTAGTGTTTGATTGATTCGCTTCACGACTTGCGGCACGCTGTTTGCAGGATAAAGACTCTGATCTGGGTACATCTGCCCCGAGAGATTCGCGTCTGCAGCGACTTGCCAGCCACTGAGATAAATCGCCTTCAAACCGGCTTTTACCTGCTGCATCGCCTGATTTCCTGTCAAAGCGCCGAGTGCGTTCACATAATCCTCTTTATGAAGTAGATTCCACAGCTTCTCCGCCCCATGCCTCGCTAATGTATGTTCAATGTCGATGGATCCCTTTAGTCGAATCACATCTTCTGGCGTATAAGGTCTTGTAACGCCATCCCATCTTTTATTCGTATCCCAGTCCATTTGCATTTTCAACGCTTTATCTTGATTCACTTCATTTCCTCCCTAACCGGTTTTATAATTTTTGATATGCTGGTAATGTTAAGAATTCTTCAAACTGTTCTTGTAAGATCAAGTCTTCGAAAAGGACCCTTGCTTCTTCAAAGCGACCTTTTTCAAATGTCTCCTTGCCGACGTCGACTCTGATCTTTGTCATTTCTTCCTCTAACAACTCTTTGAACAGTTCGACCGTTACGTTCCGTCCATCCTCTAATACCCCTTGAGGATGTCGAATCCATTGCCACACTTGGGCTCGAGAGATTTCAGCCGTCGCGGCATCTTCCATAAGGTTGTTGATGGGTACAGCTCCCCGTCCGGATAACCATGCTGCGATATACCGGATTCCTACATTCAAGTTCGTTCTTACACCTTGTTCCGTTATTTTTCCTTCTGGTACATGAAGCAGGTCTTTTGCCTGAATCGTGAGATCATCTCTCTTCAGGTCTACCTGGTTCGCCGACTTGAGATGTTCATTGAACACATCCATTGCAATCTGAATCATTCCAGGATGGGCAATCCATGTTCCGTCATGACCATCTTTCACTTCCCGCTCCTTATCCGCACGCACCTTTTCGAATGCGGCTTGGTTTGCATCCGGATCGTTTTTCACAGGAATTTGCGCTGCCATCCCTCCGATTGCATGTGCATTCCGTTTATGGCAAGTCTGGATAGCTAGCAGGGAATAAGCTCTCATGTTCGGGACCGTCATTGTAACAAGTGAACGATCCGGCAGTATCACTTCAGGACGGTTCTTGAACTTTTTGATGAAGCTGAAGATATAATCCCATCTCCCACAATTCAGCCCTGCGGAATGTTCTTTCAGTTCATACAGAATTTCATCCATTTCGAAAGCGGCGAGTATGGTTTCAATAAGAACCGTCGCTTTAATGGTGCCCTGAGGTAGACCGAGTTCTTCCTGTGCGAAAACAAACACGTCATTCCATAACCTTGCTTCTAGATGACTCTCAAGTTTCGGGAGATAAAAATATGGACCGCTCCCTTTATCAATCAGCGCTTGTGCATTATGGAAAAAGTAAAGCCCGAAGTCGAAAAGACTTGCTGAAACAGGTTGGTTGTCAACGTGAACATGCTTTTCTTCAAGATGCCAGCCTCTCGGGCGCACCTTCAATACAGCATGTGTTTCATTCAGTACGTATTTTTTCCCACTCTCATTTTCAAATGAGATCGTACCTCGGATCGCATCTCTTAAATTGATTTGCCCATCCAAACAATTGTACCATGTGGGTGAATTGGCATCCTCAAAGTCCGCCATGAACACCTTTGCACCGGAATTGAGCGCATTGATGACCATTTTCCGATCGACCGGCCCGGTTATTTCGACTCTTCGATCTTGGAGATCTTCAGGAATAGGCGCAATGGTCCATTCTGACTGTCGAATCTCTTCGGTTTCTTTTAGAAAGTCTGGGTTATTACCCGCATCAATGTCTTGTTGGACACTTTCACGTCGTTTCAATAGCTCTTTTCTGCGCGTACCGAATTTGCGTTCCAGTTTTTCAACAAACTGTAATGCTTCTGGAGTTAGGATCGATTCATGCTGTGGTTTTACAGAAGCATGGATTTGTATGCCTTTTTCCTCTGTTTTCATGAACGTACAGACACTTCCTTCCCAGCTCAATGGTATTGATTTTATAAATGGTTAAGTATGGTTTCTTTCCACTGGTTGCATATAAAAGGACGAGGTTTTCTCCCTCATCCTTCTACTCTTCTTTTTTAGCCAGGCAGCGCTCACATTCCATGAAGTATGATTCTGCTTGTTCTTGGATGTGCTCCCCACATTCTGGACATTTTTTCTTTGGTAGATTTCTAAAGAATGTTACCGGATTTTCTAACATACTCATCATTCTCCCTCCTTTTTTTATATAACAATAATCCTTTTTGTCTTTCTGTTATAGTACAGTATACATAAATAAAAAAGAAATGTGTACCCATTTTTTAATTTTTTTGAAAATTTAATAGAAAGACCTATGATTAGAATGATTTATAGGTCTTTTTTAGATCAAAAGACCTTCGTTATTTCGGAAAATACGTCAAACAAAAAGACCATTCCCTCGCTGTCAGGAATGGTCTCTTTTGTGAAGTTATCCTTTTAGAATGAATTCATTTCCGTCTTCCGGCCACAACACTTCCGAATGGTCGTTTTCATCATACGTCCGGTTGAGCGTCCAAAAACATTTTACATAAGGCTCAAGCTTTTTTGGAGGCTTCCTTTCTTAATAACGCATAGTAGACTTCTCCTTCACAATCTATACTCAAGCTGTATATCCAACGGCTCTCTGCTAAAGATTTCGTCGTTGATCTCTTCTGCATAAGTACACCCTAACGCTCGGTAAAATTGCTGGGTTTCAACAGCTGGATGAGCACCAATATAAAGCTTCTCTACTCCTTTTTCTTTTGCAAACTGACAGCAAAGCTCAAAAAGTTTCTTGCCGATTCCTTGGCCTCGCTGTTCCTGCGAAACATGAATGTATGGCATCTCTAAGTACTGATTTCTAGATCCGAATTTCTTACCTTCTATATTGGCAAATCCGACGAGAAGCGCGTTATGAAAAGACCCAATGACCGCTCCGCCTGTTATCATACAGTTTTTTAAATCTGAAGTTACCCGTGCTTTATGTTCTTCGTCCCAATGATCCACAAAATGGTCTTGCTTTATGATGTAATCTGCATTGTTCTTGTAGACGACCTGAGTAGTTCGTTGAAAACGATTGAAACTTTTTAATAAATCATTTGTAAGATCTTCCTCTTTCAATCTTTTATATCGAATCATTACTTTTCCCCTATTCATACACCGGCTCTGAAACCCCTATTTTTCTTCATCACTCAGTCGACTTAAAAGTGGATAAATGCCAAGACTTTGTACAATCAATGATAATACAATAACTGCAAAAGAGAGCGACAGCAACAGCTCCATTTCTCCAGATGCCCTTTCTGGTAATGTCAATACTAGGACAACCGACATCGTCCCGCGAATTCCAGACCATGTCAGAAGAAATGCCTTCTTACAACCCATTTCCTCCCGCCACTTGGTGAACATTTGCGTCGTGCTATATATGACGAGAAAACGGACAACGAGTGAGGCAACAAATACAAGCACCGCTAATCCCCAGTACTCAAAAGAGAGATGCTCTGTGGTTACAATCCCGATTATTGACACTCCCACGGCTAAAGCCGCAAGCTGAACCTTCGGTCCCGTGGGATTCTCGAATGATTTTCCGTCCTCAGGCCATTTCTGTTTTGGACAACCTTCAAGATCAGGGTGTGCCATCACCCCTCCTAAGACAGGGCTTATAGCCTCTTAGGCTGATCGACTTTGACCATCAATCACAGGTGCATGACGAATATTCATCGCCCCCACCCGATCCCGGTGGGTGTGGTAGCCGCACCGGCATTTGTATGAACGGTCTTTACTTTTGTTTCGATTTCCGCATGATGGACAGGTTTGACTCGTGTATTTGGGATCTACATACTCGACTTTGATTCCCATGAGTGCCGCTTTGTATTCGATGAAGGTGGCTAACCGATAAAAGGACCAGGTATGAAGGTTCTTTGCATT
>JAIVLN010000002.1 GCA_020524245.1 Rossellomorea aquimaris
TTTACAATTATGAACGATTACAAAAAGGACGAAACGGCCTTAGTCCTATGGAATATAGGGCTAAAGCCGCTTAATTGTTTTTATTATTTCACTTGTCTACTTTACAGGGGGCTGTTCAAAGCTCCCCATCCTTTTCAAGTCGTTAAGCCAATGGTATATCAGTAACGTTTCGTTCTACGACCCTTGCACCTTTTTTCGCAACGAGATCGCCACCAGATGAAATGAGCGCATTATCCGCCAGAATTTTGTCCATCGCAGCATTGATCGCCAAAGAATCAACAGGTTCTACCGGTTCATCAAGCGAAATACGAACCGTATTCCCTTCAAAGTTCTCAAACAGAAGTTCAATTTGTTTTGCCATACATTGTTCCTCCTTTCCGACTTATTTCAGTTTCATTAAGCGCTTAAGTCAAATGAGTTGGATCGCTCGATTTGACTGACAGGATATTGTTGTAAAGGCGCTAACACTTGAACCATGTCAAACAGTTGATCATGTGTTGCACTTGTCTTGATGTTGTTGAAGGTCTTCCGTTTATAAACGGGCTTCCCTTCATTATCTACACCTGCATCGAAAGTGATCGTCAATCTTGAATCATCGTGGACTGCCGTTGCCATTCTCTCACCCCCTTTCACTTTATAAATACAGATTCATTACAAAAAGTGGGGAGGTGCTTTATATTCTTTTTCCAAAAATAAAAAAACTCCCTACGAAAGGGAGCTTCCTTATAGATTATTTGAAATCCAATCAACTGCCATATGACAAGCATCTCTTGTTACTTTATGGCCTGCGGCGGGATCTGTAATGAATTTCACCTGGTTGTAATCTGCATATCCGTCTTGAAGAAGACGATCGTGAAATGATTTCGTCAATTGATAAGGTACGACCGAATCCGCTTCTCCATGCCATATGAGAAGTGGACGTTCTCCAAGTACTTCTGGATTTTGAGAAAGGTCAAACATCTTCAAATCACGGATCTTCTGTTCAAGCTCCATCATTGAAACAGGGACATCCACGCCTTCCTTTTGGAAAGATTGGAGCATGAGATTGGCAAACTGCTCATAACAAGGCGTCCCCATCATGGAAACACATACCTTGATCCAATCATACTGAGTCAAAGCACCGAACATCGTAATACCGCCCATAGAAGTTCCAGCCACACCAATACGTTCAGGATCAACGAGTAGTTTAGTTATATAATGGTCCATGACTTTCTCAAGTTCCCCGATTCCTTGGATGACGATTTCCCAAAATCGCCAGCTTCTTTCTTCATGAGAGAAATCCCCCTCCCTCTCACCATGTAAAGGAAAATCAGGGAGCAGGACTCTGATCCCTTTTTGTGCTAGTAAATACGCGTATGATAGGTTTTGTTCCTTGGAGCTTGTAAACCCATGCAGAAAGACCAATGTCGGTGCCGGCTTGTCTGTTAGTTCTTCAACTGCCACATTCAATACTGGTACGTCTTCAATATAATCGGTATGTATATGGATCATAATTCACCTTCATATAATTATTATTTTTCTTATTTTATCAAAGGTGCTGTTGATTACAAAAATAAAAGACTGACTTTGAAAAGTCAGTCTTCCGACCCGATTATTATTGCTGGGTCTTATTATAGTAATCCACACTGGTCTGGGCACCTTCGCCCACCATCTTACTGTCCTCAAGATCTGCTGGTTTACCCGCTTTATCAAGTGGTACATTCGAATCACTGTAACCATTTGTTCTCTCTTTGATTTTTGATGTCAGATCGTTGAATGTTTCTTTCATCTTGATTCGGTTTGAGCGATCTTTAAGGTAGTAAGTTGCAACACCTGCAAGGCTTGCAGCTACACCTGATACTACAGCCTTTTTGGACGTAAGTTTCATTTTTTAGTCAACCTCCTCAAGTAGTATGTTTTCATGTTTACCCTTTCTGAGTAACATAAAACATACCAATTTTATGAAGAAGTTACTCAATCAGTCTGTCTCTGGGCGATAATCCTTCGGGTGAATTTCTTCACCATTCTTACCTGTAAAACGTAGACCCCATCCTGTCAGTGCAGCTATGAACATGACGATCAACAGTCCCCAACCCTGGAATACGTAAGGGAATACATCGGTTGGATCGACAACAGTCAGGAAATCATAATCCTTCGCAGCTCCTTTAATCGTTGCCCATGCAAGCAAGACTCCACCACTCCAAGGGAAAATATATCCCAATGAAGAGGAAACTGTATCCAGGAAGTTCGCTCTTCGGTACGGATGGATGTTGAATTCCTTACCTAACTTACGAACGAAAGGTGCTGCAGCAATTTCGGCTGCTGTATTAATCGTGATGAATATATTTAAGGAAGCAACAATTGCAAAAATCGACAATTCAGCTCTTCGGACGATTTTCTTAATCAGCTTCAAGAAGAAGTTTCGGATGGCTTCCATTGTACCGGCAACTTCCAATAAATGTGCCGCTGATAAAATAAACAGTATGAGAATGGCCATATTGAAATATCCACCGATACCATTCATCAATGCTCCTTCGACAACCGGAGTTCCATTTTCTTTATGGATGGAAATGACTTTCGACAATGGCGTCCCTGTAAAGAAGATGACTGCGACTGAAGCGACAATCCCCCAAGTTAGTGAAGTTAACAAATGATGACCACTTAATGCTAAGTATAATACCAATACAAATGGCAGTAACAGCCAAAGCCCTTGCGCAGAAACCTGCTGTTCCAATTCAGTGAGAACGGCTTGATTTTCCGCTTGTCCTCCACCACCGAAGATGACAAACAGGATCAACGACGGAATAGCGGCTGTGATTGAATATTTGAAACGAGACCGAACAACTCCTGGTACATCTGCTTCTTGTGTTGTTGCTGAAACGATTGTCGTGTCCGAGACCGGTGCTAGGTTGTCCCCGAATACAGCACCACTGAGGATCGCTGCAAGCAATACGACTGGGTCTGCTCCTAATACGAGACCGGCTGGGTACATGAGGATTCCGAATGTTGCAACGGTGCCGTAACCTGTTCCGACTGCTGTCGAGAAGAGCGCAGCCAGCAAGAAGGTCAATCCGACAAAATAACCGCCTTCAAGTCCTGTCTGGAATCCGAACCAAATCAGTCCATCAACAAGACCACCTGCCGAAAGCAGTTTCGCAAACATACCTGCCCAGAACCATGCAATGACCGCAATGACTCCAATCGGCTGCGCCATCCCAGAAAAAAGAGACTGTGCATAGTCGGACCATTTCGACTTACAGAAAAATAGACCAATTAAAATACCAAGGACCATACCAAGTACAAGTCCTTCTTCAGTTACCAATTCTTGTGTACTTAATGTAATTGCCCAAACAATAAAAAAGACGAGAGGAATAGTAGCTGCAAAAACCCCTCCGCGAAATTCAAGACGCTTGATGTCTTTTTTCCCTATGGCTTCTTGTACTTCGCTTGTGTGATGTTCATTTCCCATAAACTTTCCTCCATTCCATGTGTACATTTTCATATAGTATCATACAACGGCACATTTCGACAAAACTCAACTATCTGTTCAATGGACATTTTCTGTCCTTAACTTTAATATTGTAAATACGTGTATAGAGAGAAAGGGGAGCCATTAATGACAAAACCCTATTTGATAGCGATTGACTTAGATGGGACGTTATTGAAAGATGATAAGACTGTATCGACTCATACGAAAAATGTCCTCAGAAAAGCGATAAACAATGGTCATCATGTCGTCATTTCTACCGGTAGGCCTTATCGTGGAAGTGAACGATACTATCGGGAACTCGAACTAACTACTCCTATTATTAATTTTAACGGGGCTTTTATCCATCATCCCGATAATCCAGGATGGGGTGTACACCATTCCCCGTTGGAATTGGATACTGCACATGAAATTGTAAAAACGTGCTTAGACTTTGAAGTGAAGAATGTGATTGCTGAAGTTCTAGACGATGTGTATTTCCACTACGAAGATGAGTTCATCACCAATACATTCATGATTGAGCCACATAAGATGAGCATCGGTCATTTACACAACTCGCTTGAACATGACCCAACTTCAATTCTCATCCGTCCACATGATCATCATGTTAGAGAACTGCGGGAACTGTTAAAAGCCCAACATGCTGAAGTGATAGATCATAGAGTTTGGGCAGCACCATGGAACATCATCGAAGTTGTGAAAGCGGGATTGAATAAAGCCGTTGGTTTGAAACATGTCGCAAACACTCTGAACATCCCTCAAGATCGCATCATTGCATTCGGTGATGAGGACAACGATCTTGAAATGATCGAGTACGCAGGATACGGTATTGCAATGGGGAACGCCATACCAGAATTGAAAAATATTGCAAATGGCGTCACGAAGACAAATGAAGAAGATGGCATCGCCTATTTCCTGGAGGATCTTCTATCGTTGAAGAAGGGTGTATAGCGATCTCTTTTGCGGGATACTATCCTCAAGGAGGGTGAATCCAATGAGCAAAAGAAATCAGTCTAAACGTGCTATCCAACAAGGCGCAGAACGTGTACGCGGGAATGACGAGAGAGAAATCCAAACAACTATGTCAGACAAAGACCGCACAGCTCAGAAAGAACGATCAGCCAACCTGACACTTGGTGGAGAATAACCATTAATGATAAAGAGGATTGACCAATATATTGGTCAATCCTCTTTTTATACAGCTTTCGCTTTAATGGATTTGATTTGATCTATGACGAGTTCGGATAGAAACAAGTATGCTCGCTCATTGAAATGGAGCCCGTCATTTACTAGCATCTTCTTATATAGGTCATTTTGTAAAAAATAATTCCACAAGTCGATAAAATAACAGCCTCGCTTGTTCGCAATTTTGCGAGTAACTTGAGCATATCGTTCCAACTCTTTGTTTCTGCGCTTTTCCTGAGATGCTTCAATTACTGGTGGCGGGCTGATCAGAATCGTCTTCTTCGGTGTGATTCTGTCAATCATGATCTCGAGATTTCGTTCATATTCCTGCAAGTTGATACGTCTATGTTCGCTGGCATCATTGGACCCGAACAAGATCGTAACTAAATCCGGAGAATGTCTAAGAACATCCTCTTGAAGTCTTGCAAGAGCTGCCCTGGTCGTTTCACCCGAAATACCCGAGTTGACAATTGTCCATTCTGACAGTTGTTTTCTCAAGCGAGGTGTCAATCGTTCATATCCATCTCTACTCTCTTCCATTGCGGTTAAGCTATCTCCAAAACAAACCAACGTAGGCATGCTTACGACCTCCTTAGTATGTTTTTTTCATCTAGGTCTAGTTCAAGATATTTATAACGGTCGTACATGGTGTGCGCCTCTTTACAAAAAACCGGTTGTACAGGTTCAGTAAATAATGGACCATCTTTAACGAAAGTGTGAAATTCTCCATTTTCTCCACAAGGATCAATCCGACTTTTGTATCTGGCCAGAAATTCGACAGTATAAAGTTCCCCCAGCTCTTCATCCTCTATTCGCTCACAATCTATTCCACAAATGATGGCTTGGTAACCTTTTTGCAGAAATTGCATTGCTGCATCTTCTGTAGATTGCTTCCATAATGGAAAAAAAGCAGATAAACCGATGGGCTCTAATAATGATTCCTTATATTGACGTAAGTCCTCTAAATGAATGTCACCGTATACAACTTGTTCAACGCCTTGCTTTCTCAAGGTTGTCATAACTTTTTGGAGAATCGATTCGTATTGCTCGTTCGAAGCATGTGAAGGAATCGGGATTTTCATCAAAGGGATTTGTAATGATTCAGCCTGGGCCTCAATCAATCGGATATGTATGCCGTGAAAAGGGACGCGTCGTGTTGTTTCATCAAAGGTGGTAACGAGGTAGGCGATCTCATCGTTTTTCTCTTGCATATTCTCAAGGGCAGACATACAATCCTTTCCACCACTCCAAAAAACAACGGATTGCTTCGTCATATCGCACTCCTTCAGGACGAATGTTTTTATATACATTCGTGTTAAAGTAGTTCTTTACGTACATATACTCTCGCTGATTAAGTTCGTCCTCTTTTTTAGACGGATAAACTAGGTAAAAAGTTTCTGTTTTTTCAAAAGAAATTGTAATTATGTATTTTTTCCATTACATAGCAGGATTCTTGTCTGTTACATTGAAATAGGAAAGTGGACTATAGGAGGGTTACACCATGAAAGTGTATGAAGTTCAAAATAATGCATCGAATGAAATAAGAGAACAAATTGCATCACTACTTACGAAGCAGCGCATCTCCAATGAAAATTCTGGTACCTACGACCAAATCATGACCGGTATACACCTTGCTCTTGAAAGTACAGATACCGCCTATATCGTTGTGGCCGAAATGGATGAACAAATTGTAGGGATCGCTTTCTTCAATATCGGAATCAGCCTTACACGAGGTGGACACTACATGTGGCTCAATGAGCTTTATGTACAAGAGGACTTACGGAATAAAGGTATCGCACGAAAATTACTCCTTCATGTCGTCCATTGGGCAGAGAAATCCGGTATCAAATCGATTGAACTGGAAACGGGAATTAACAACGTTGTGACAAAACACCTTTATAATTCATTAGGATTTTATGAGGTCATATCAAAACGGTATGGATTTTCGTTTTGACTGACGCTGGTTACTCAAGTTTGATACAATGAAAGAAAGAAGGAAAGGAGAATGGTTACACATGGCAGTAGAATTTACAATCGATCGAACACCTAACCCAAATGCACTTAAGTTCTCAGCAAATAAACCTTTGTTTGAAGGACGCCTCTCCTATAAACAAGGAGACAACCCAGACGATGAGGTAGCTTCAGCTCTTCTTGGAATCGATGGAGTTGAATCCATTTTCGGATTCCAGGATTTCATTACGATCAATAAAACGATGGATGGCGATTGGGACAGCATTGTTCCGAAAGTACAGGAAGTATTTGAGAATTCATACGCATAAGTAATAAGGGGTTACCCAACTGAATTGGGCAACCCCTTTTATCTTTAGGTTTTATTTTATTGATTTCGCAACGAAATTTGCGACACTCCTGCGGGAACAGCGAGCCATTTCGAAAGAAATCAATATCTAATCCTGTCTGAAGAACCCGAAGATTCCTGTCGTGTTGACGATGTTCGTAAAGGCATGTGGATCAATTTCTTTAATCGTATGTTCAAGATCATACAATTCATACCGTGTGACGACGATGATTAACAGTTCTTTTTCTTCATCCGTAAATCCGCCTTTGGCTGGAAGTTTCGTAATTCCTCTGACCATCTTCTCATGAATCGCTTGTTGCAGTTCTTTGCCTTTTTTCGTGATGATCATCGCAGTCAATTTTTCGTGACGTGTATGGATGACATCAATGATACGGGATGTGACGTACAATGTTACGAGTGTGTATAATGATTTTTCCCAACCGTATAGAAGACCTGCAGTCAAAATGATAAATGCGTTCAAAGTGAAAAAATAGATGCCGATAGGACGATCCTTCAATCTCGATAGGACCATCGCCACGATATCCATACCACCTGTCGATGCACCCCATTTAAGTGTGAACCCGATACCGATCGCAGCTATGACACCTCCGAACACTGCATTCAGTAGGATATCTTCAGAAATAACTTTGATCGGGATGACTTCAAGGAAGAATGTTGTCGCTGCAACACTGAAAAAACTGTATATAGTGAATGATTTACCGACCTTGAGCCATCCAAGTATGGCAACAGGAATGTTAAGTATGAATAAAAGAATACCGGTCGATGCAGGAATCGGTGTTTCCTTCAAAACACTTGCCAGCAACTGCGCAATTCCTGTGAAACCACTTGCGTATACATTCGCAGGTATCAAAAAGTAGTTCAAAGAAACGGCGCCGAGCACTGCTCCAAGCAGGATGATTGTGATTTTTTTCAATTCAGATATAACTGCCATATATGAATCCCTTCTTTCATCTCCAAGTAGAACGATCTATTTTTAACAAATATCCTTTCCCTTTGTCAATGCATTTTACAAACAATCCATTGCTTTTTACATTTTTCAAAGCTACACTTAAAGAAAAGTTATGAAATTGTAACTATTTTGTGAGGTGTAACTATGTCTATTCAACTAATTGTGGATACAGGTTGTGACCTGCCTCAGCATATTATCGACGAACATAAGATTGAAGTCCTCCCATTGGTCGTGCATGTGAATGAGGAAGAATATTATGACAAAGAAACGATTCAGCCTTCTTCTCTTTATACGATGATGAGAGATGGAGCTGTTCCGAAAACGTCACAGGTACCACCTGACCGTATGAAGGAAATGTTTCAAAAATTGGCGGAAAACAATCAGCCTGCCATTTATCTTACCCTGTCTTCTGGAATTTCAGGTACATATCAGACCGCATGCCTTGTCCGAGATCAACTTGTAGAAGAAGGAATCGAACCGAACTTGGAAATCATCGATTCAAAAAGTGCTTCACTTGGATATGGACTGATCGGTTACTACATCGCTCGTAAAATTGAAGAAGGAACGACAGACTTGAATGGTCTCGTCTCTTTCACACATACCCTCATCGACAAAATACAACACATATTTACAGTAGATGATTTGGAATACCTCGTTCGTGGTGGACGAGTCTCCAAAGCTTCAGGGTTCGTTGGCGGTTTATTAAAAATCAAGCCTGTCCTCCATATGGAAGAAGGAAAGCTCTTCCCTCTTGAAAAAGTCAGAGGCAGCAAAAAAGTACTTGGAAGATTGATGGAACTGATTCAAGAACGCGGCAGTGAATTTGAAAATCAAATCGTCGCGATTTCTCATGCGGATGATTTGAACCGTGCAAATGAGTTGAAAGACATGATCGAAGAACAATTGAAAGTCAAAAATGTCATGGTCAATACGATCGGTTGTGCAATTGGAGCCCATGCCGGACCAGGTACTCTAGCCGTTTACTTCTTGGATTCAGCTGTCGATGCAGAATAATTCCTTGGCTTAACGTTTAGATTAAACGTTAAGGAGGGATTCGGATGTCGAACACGAAAGATAACGACAAGAAGAAAGTGGATAACCAAGCACGGCAAGAACAAAAAAATGAAATGCAGGATGCCAATATCAAAAAAGGCTCAAGACAATATTCGAAGAAAACGGATCATTTATAAGAAACACGGAAGGCAGTTGCCCCCTCAACCATATGGCGGGTCGCTGCCCTTTTTCATATGTTGTTCATTGCATGCCCTTTTATCCTTAATTTAGCAAGTGTGGTCTTTCTCCAAGAACGGACGGTTTCATATGAGACCCCTTCCCTTTCTGCCAACTCTTTCTGACTCCCCTGATGAATCAGTACGAACTTCACATACAGCCGCTCCCTTCCGGACAAGTTTTTCATGTACTCCTCAACAATCATAGATTCCAGAAAAGGCACTTCATATCCTGAGATCGTATCGAGAAGTTGATCTGAAGCTTCTGTAGTAACAAAGGATGATTGGTTCAACCTTTGCAGGATTCTACCAGTGATATAAGAACGGGCGTACGAAGGAAAATGCCCTTTGTCTGAGTCGTATCTTTCATAAGCTTCCCATAGTGCAATACTTCCGATTTGAAAAAGTTCATCATAAACGTCGACATAATGGAATCGTTTAATCGTCTTTTTGATAAGCGGTTCATACTGGTTCAATATCTTTTCGAAACTTTCCACCGGTTTCCACCTGTTCAGAAAGCATGCTTTCCTGTTATTCCGCGGTACAATCGATTGTATTTGAAAGAGCGGAAGACTGCTGAAAGGAACTCGATGATTCCAGTGGACAATGCCGAGAGAAGCCTCCTTTTACTCCTTTGTAAATGGACTGTTTTTTAACAGGAGCTTCAGACAAATTGCTTTTTATGGTTGATCTTTAACTTTTAAAAATATTAACGACATAAAAAACTGAGGATCCGCTCAAGTGTATAACACTCAAGTGAATCCTCAGCCATTTCTACCCATTAACAAGGACAATAATAGGTCCGTTTAGAGAATGAGTTTTGCAGTTGTCGATAAGCAGGTTCAGGATCATCAAGCGATTCGACAGCCGTTGTGATCAGCTTGCTTTCGTCCGTTTTATTCTGAAGGATCTCAAGCCACTCTTCTTTACTTAGAATGTCTCCCTCAAATAGCCCTTCATTGTTTTCTTTCAATTTCTTGTAGTCATTCGTATAAATCCACTTTACTCCAATCGTCGGTTCTAATTCGGAGTATGGGTCACCGTTCACGGCGGAATAAAGGAGATGCGGCAAGTTTACTCCGCAATGGATCGGAAGTCCAATCCACTTCCATGGTCTTGTGTTGATATCAAGGAGCTTGTATTCTCCATCCTTCTGGTCATATAGGAATTCGCATTCTGCAATCCCTTCATAGGAAAATTCCCTTAATACAGAAACCGCTCGGTCCGTCAGTTCAGGAGCTTTAACCGATTGGACGAGACAAGTCGTTCCGGAACGTGGTGGATAAATCTCCAATCTTTGTCCCGCGAGAGCACCTCTGAGTTCCTGTTCACTATCCATGTAGATGACAATCGTGACATAACCGTCTCGTTTGACATCGACGTATTCCTGGGCAATTAACTCAAGTCCGGCATCCTTTGCCTTTTCAGTCATTCCTTCATAATCATCACGATTCGAAGCAATGAACAATCCTTCTTGGAAAGCATCATAAAACGCACGTTTATTGATCGGCTTCAGTACCATTGGGAAACCGATTTTATCAGGTATGGAAGCTTCGTTTTCTTGCGTCACTTTTGTGTAACTTGGAACAGGGATAGCTAATTCTTTCGCTCTTTGGTAAAGCTGTGATTTATCGAGTATTTGTTCAATCGTTTCGTATTTTGAAAAAGGCCAGATATAATACTCAGACAATTGGTCTGCATATTTTGCAAGGGAGAGTGCCCATTCATCCATCGAAGGAATTAACACACACTTTTCTTCAAAAGCAGGTCCGATGTCCATCAGATATTGTATAAACGCTTTTTCCGCTACAACTGGATTCGGACAAATTCCCCGTTGGGTGACGTATTTTGAGGAAAAGGCAAGCCCGCGGTCTTCCCGGTCCAGTGCGATGACAGGAATCCCTTTACGACCTAATCCCCTTGCGACAGCTAAACCTGTAATATGTGCATTACAAATCAAGACTGGTCTTTTTTCGCTAAAAACCGGATCTGCTTCTATCGCTTTTTTTAAATCACTGGCGTTGTAATGAATCGTTGTCATAAGGGTCCCCTTTCTTAGTTACAACCGGAAATGTCATCAGGAAGGTCGTCTCCTCTATAGTGGAGTGAACTTGGATGCTGCCTTTATGCTTTTCTACAATTTGTTTACAAACCGATAGACCTAGTCCTGTTCCGAGCTGTTTAGTAGAAATGAATGGTTCAAATATATCCTCTAGTAAATGTGCTGGAATAATCGGGCCATTATTCGAGATGTTCAGATGGATAAGCCCATCAAGTTCGTAGAGTTTGACATTCACCATACGATCATCGTCCATGTTCGAAAGTTCTTCCACTGCATTATTAAGAATGTTGAGAAGCACTTGTTTCATCTGTTCCTCTACGCCGAACATGTGTAAATCCTTTTCCAATTCATGATAGACATTGATGTTTTCATCCAGAAACCTCGGGTAGAGGAATTCCAGCATCCTTCTGACGACTTTATCGATAGGGAAGATTTCGGACTCATCGTCCAAACCTTTCATCTTGGAAAGGTACAGGAATTGTGTAATCTTTCCTTCCAAATTTTCTAACTCTTGTTTGATGATGTTGAAATAAGTACGTGTACCTGGTTTGGCTTCTTTTTCGATCATTTGGATGAAGCCCTTGATTGAAGTGAGAGGGTTTCTGAATTCATGTGCGAAGCTGGCTGCAATTTGACCCAGAATCGATAAACGGTCGCTATGCATCTCTTGAATGAACAGATTCTTGTTTTGTATGATGGAGTCTTTCACATTCGTATACTCTGTAATTGCATGAAACATGTATAAATCAAAGAAATCATTGACTACCAACAAATATTTCATCTGATAGCTTTCGGATATATCCATTTTACTGAAGACACGATAGATGATGGAGCGTCCAAGATTGATGTTCGAGATGAATTCCCCTATCCCGACATTGGCTTCTACTCTCTCCCGGGCAACCTTTTTCGTCAACTGGACGATCAAATCCGTTTCTGGATCTCTTATGTATGCTACGATCAAACGAATGGTATGCCCACCGTTGATCGTAACCTCATCACGGTAAGGATCATCCTCTGAAATGGAGGCTAACTTCAGCCATTCTGACAGAATAGTGTCATGATAACGGTCAAATAGGTCGATCAATTGTTTTGTTTCATTATTCGTTAATTCGATTTTCATTTTCATCCCTTAATCTCCCTTAATGCCACTAATACTGCCATTATAACAGAAATAAAAACATTCCGTGGTAAAGGGTTAGCTTATAACCCCTTCAGGAGCGTACACCCTTTTTCCTTTAACCCAAACCTCTTCTACTTGAATGTTATGCAACTCATTCGGGTCTACTTGTAATGGATGAGAATCGATGAGTACGAAATCCGCCTGGTACCCTTCTTCTAAACGTCCTTTCGATTTTTCTTGGAATTCCAGAAGCCTTGGTGTAAAAGTGAACGCTTCAAAGGATTGATTAATGGTTAATTTTTCCGATGGGACCCATCCTCCTTCAGGTTGATGGTTAAGGTCAGTACGATTGACCGCAGCAAACACGGATACAAATGGATTAAGGTCACCTATGGGCGCATCCGAACTGAGCGTATAAGGGATTTTGTTTTTTTCTAATGAACCGAATGCGTCGCAAAAAGGTGCGAGTTCCTCACCGACCCACTTCGCTTTCTCATCATATTCATCTATTAAAAAGGAAGGCTGAACCTCAATGTATGGTTTCAGCTTTCTCATACGATCCAGTAAATCCGGTCCGAGTGTCTGCGCATGGATGATCCGGTGTTTGAGCTTATCCACATCGACTGCCGGTTGTTCAAGTGCTTCGATTGCCTGTTCCGTAGCACGATCACCAAGTGCATGCATCGCGACCTGCATGCCATTCTCAGATGCAAGCCGAACGATGTCATTCAGTTCTTGTTGTGAATAAATGAGGTCACCTGCTGTATCCGGTTTATCATGGTACGGCATTCTCATTGCAGCTGTATGCAAGCGCTGCGTTCCATCCAGGAAGATCTTGATCGATCCTACCTTCACTCTTTCACTTCCGTCACCTGTGCGAACTTCAAATTCATCGAGGAAATGATCCAGATCTTCTTTTTGGAAGATATAATAGTGAAGGAATACATCCACAGGCAGTTTCCCTTCTTTTTCAAGCTCCTGATAGCTCTCCATCAACAATGAATAATCCTTAATGAAATTCAAGTCATCGGTATGGATAGAAGTTATTCCGTATCTAAGTAGATATGGAATGGCAGCCTCGATCGCCTTTTTCGCTTCGTCTTTCGGTCTCGCCCGGAAATGACGTTTAATGTAATGGACAGCCGTATCTTTGAACCGTCCGTTCCATCCTCCATTTTCATCTTTTTCAATAAATTGATCAGGAACCATTCTCAAGAAATCCTCTTCTTTTTTCAATTTGTTCAGTACGGTTTCATTGACGACACATTCATGCCCATCTCGATGCATGAAGAACATCGGTTTATGAAGATGGATTTCTTCTAAGTCTTTTGCAGTCAGTGGATGATCCAAGTCTGGAAAGTCATCGTCCTCCAAACCACGTCCGATGATCCAATCATGCTCTTCCATGTATGGATAATAATCTCTTACTTCCCTTTTCAGCTCTTCCCATGAGTGGACGCCTCTTAAATCCAATTCAACCTTCATCAAACCGTAACGTAGTAAATGCAGATGGGAATCAGTCATGCTCGTCATGATGGTACGTTGATCGGCATCATAGACATGATCTCCTTGCTCAGGGGAACGACCCTTTCTGATTTCAGATATTGTGCCGCCTTTCACTAAAATGTGATGAACCTGTTCAGGATCATCATCCTTATTGGGTCTATAGAGTCGAACGTTATCAATAATCACTACCCATTCCTCCTTAACAATTGTCATTATCCCCTTCCCTAACAAATGAGACCTTCAAACTATAATAAAGTCAATGATTAGAATTGTATAAAAAGGCAATAGTATAAGGAACGATTTTGTGTAGCTTATATTGATAAAAGGAAAGGGGAAAATCATACGATGTTTCAGCCTATTTTCTTCTCACCTCATGAAGAAAAACCGACCGGACAACCACCTCAGCATCAGGGCCATCAACCAGGCACCGAATCTGAAATGGTCCCAATCCCACAAACCGAGGACAGTTATTACAAGGGTAGCGGCAAGTTAAAAGGTAAGAAAGCCATCATTACAGGTGGTGACAGCGGAATCGGAAAAGCGGTCGCAATTCTTTATGCCAAAGAAGGGGCTGACGTTGCTGTCATGTATTTGAATGAGCATGAAGATGCTAATGAAACGAAGCGACAAGTGGAGGAAGAAGGACAACGATGTCTTCTCATCGCCGGGGATGTTGGTGACCAGGCCTTTTGTGAAAACGCTGTGGAACAGGTGATGGCAGAGTTCGGAGCGATTGATATCCTCGTGAACAATGCGGCAGAACAGCACCCGAAGAACGGAATCGAAGAGATCGACCAGGAACAGCTGGAACGGACCTTCCGAACGAATATCTTCTCCTGCTTTTATATGACGAAAGCCGTGCTTCCACATTTGAAAAACGGCAGTACAATCATCAATACGACATCCGTTACTGCTTATAAAGGAAACGACCATCTAATCGACTATTCCTGCACGAAAGGGGCTATGGTCGCGTTCACCCGATCCTTATCTGAAAATCTCGTTTCCAAGGGAATCCGTGTGAATGGCGTTGCACCAGGTCCGATTTGGACACCGCTCATCCCCTCAACGTTCGATGCCCAACACGTTGGAGAGTTCGGAAAAAACACACCGATGGGACGACCAGGACAACCGGACGAAGTCGCTCCTAGCTATGTCTTCCTTGCTTCAGATGACTCAACTTACATTTCCGGACAAATGATCCATGTAAATGGCGGAATCATCGTCAGTGGATGACGATTACGTAAAGCGGCTCTTGTGGAGCCGCTTTTTTTATTGGGATGGTGAAAGATCGGTTTGGGCTATATTTTCGGATTTTGGGCTATATTTTCTGATTCTGGGCTATAATTTCGAAATCTGGGCTATATTTTCTGAATCTGGGCTATATTTTCGAAATCTGGGCTATAATCCCCTGATGTCGTGGTCTGCTTTCTCCTTTTAGTAAAAACTGGTGATTATGGAATCGTCCTTCTCCGCTCACATTAAGGAGTAAAAGGATGAAGGGAATGCCTCGGTATGCATACAATGTGGAAAGGCTCCATCAGCTTCGGTCTAGTGACGATACCGATCAAGCTATTTGCAGCCACTGAAAATAAAGACATTAAAATGAGACAGCTCCATAAAGAAGACCATAGTCCTATCAAGTATGAAAAAACTTGTACAGGCTGTGAAAAATCATTGGAACAGAACGAAATCGTTAAAGCATATGAATATGAACCGAACAAGTTCGTTGAACTGGAAAAAGAAGAAATGGATGCCCTCGCCAAAGAGCAGACGAAGTCGATTGAAATTATGGATTTCGTAAACTTGTCTGAGGTGGATCCGATTTATTTCGATCGCTCGTACTTCATCGGTCCGGGTGAAAACGGCTCGAAACCATACACGCTCTTGAAAACAGCTATGGAAGAGTCCGGCAAGATTGGAATTGCAAAAGTGATGATTCGCTCTAAACAACACCTCTCTGTCGTCCGTGTTTATGAAAAAGGACTGTTGCTGGAAACGATTCATTTTCCAGATGAAGTTCGTAACATCGATCTTGTTCCTGACATTCCTGAAGATATGGAATTGAACGATAAAGAATTGAAAATGGCGATCCAACTGATTGAACAGCTCACCACTGAATTCGACCCGGAAAAATATCAGGATGATTATCGCGAAGCCCTGATGGAAGCCATCCAAAGCAAAGTCAAAGGCGAGCAGATCAAGGTCGCGAAACAGCGCCCTAAAGCAGATGTCGTCGACCTTATGGATGCCCTCCAAGCAAGTATTGATGATACGAAGCCGAAAAAGAAGAAAACGACACGTAGCCGTAAGAAAAAAGCGAGCAGTGAATGATGCGATATAAACCGATGCTTCCTATCCTCACTTCTGAGTTACCTGCCGGAAGTGAATGGTGTTTTGAAATCAAGTACGACGGTTTCCGCTGCCTCCTCTATATTGATGAATCCGAAATTGATCTATACAGCCGGAATTTACGGTCGTTGAAGGCGGAATTTCCTGAAATCGTACGTGAAGCTGAACAAATCCAACAGCATTCAGACGATCTTCCGATTTTATTGGATGGTGAACTGTGTATATTGGATTCTTCAACGAAAGCATCTTTTTCTAAAATCCAGAAGCGTGGACGCATGAAAAAAGAAGCCAGGATCCAGGAACAAGCAGCAGCCACACCAGCTACCTATCTCGTATTCGAACTGTTGATGCAATCCGGAAGGCATTTGAAAAATGAACCTTTTTACGAACGAAAACGGATCCTCCAGGAATGGATGGACGGGAGAGAATATCCAACCGTAAACAAGGAACATCAAAGCCCGATTCAATGGATTCCATTTTCAACGAATGGTGATGCACTTTTTGCACACGTAAAAGAAACAAAAGGCGAAGGTGTTGTATCGAAAAGGCGAAATAGCGTATGGATACCTGGGAAACGGACGAATGATTGGTTGAAGGTGAAACGGCTGTATCGTGGCTTCTTCATTGTCATTGGACTTGATGAAGGAAACGGATATTTTCATGTTGCCGTCGTGAACGATGATCAACTACTGCCGATCGGACTCTTTTCTCATGGGTTGGAAGGTCAGGAAAGAGAAGCGTTGATACAGATTGTGAAGAAAAACCAGGTGACGAAACGTGGCAATCATATTGAGGTTACGCCTCGGATTTGTGTGGAGTTGGAATTCCTTGAAATCTATCAAATGCAGTTAAGACATCCGAGATTCATCCAATTCAGATTGGACATCCATTGGGAGGATTGCACATGGGAAGCACTTCAAATGCAAATGGAGAACTGAATATAGATGGGCACACCATCCAGGTGACGAGTCTTGATAAAGTGTTGTATCCGGAAAAAGACATCACAAAACAGAGCTATCTTCAATATTTAATTGAAGTCCACAAACGCATGCTTCCTTTTTTGCAAAACCGGCACTTGACGGTAAAGAGATATCCTCATGGGATGTATGATGACTTTTTTTATCAAAAGAATTGTCCAGACTATGCACCGGATTTCATTCAGACGGATGTCCATGAGAAAATCAATTATATCGTCTGCAATGACCTTGCAAGTCTGATTTGGTTAGGGAACCAGCTTGCGCTTGAGTTCCACATTCCGTTCAATACGATTGATTCGACCTCTCCGACCGAAATCGTATTCGATCTCGATCCTCCTTCAAGGGATCATTTTCCGCTGGCGATAAAAGCTACACTTGAAATCAAGAAGATTCTTGACCGGTTGGAAATGGACGGATTTGTAAAAACTTCCGGCAATAAGGGCTTGCAAATCTACATTCCTCTACAAATAGGGGCGTTTTCCTATGAGGACACTCGAATGTTTACAAAGTTCATCGCAGAATATTTGGTCAACCAGTTTCCGGATGATTTTACAATTGAACGGATGAAAGAAAATCGCGGCTCAAAGTGCTATATTGATTTCTTACAACATGCTGAGGGAAAAACGATCATTGCCCCTTACTCGACGAGAGGTGTAGAGGAAGCTCTCGTCGCGACTCCTCTTTTTTGGAATGAAGTGAATGAACAATTGAGGCCTGAGCTATTTTCGATGAATGATGTACTCGATCGCATTAAGAAAAAAAGCTGTCCACTGAAAGAAATGGAGTCTGTCCGAAAACAGCAACCGTTCAGAAGGGTTTTGGAAGGATTGCTGAAACAGTAGGTCTATACTTTGATTGTAATGGCTCCTTCACCACGCGACACGCAAGCCAGCATTTTCTCTTTCTTCTCTTCTTCAGTCAAAAACGTCTCATTATGAAGTACGGAACCGTTACACACCTCGACTTCACAAGTCCCGCATACACCCATACGACACGCATAAGGTACCGTAATCCCTTCATCAATCAACGCTTCCAACAAGCTTTGATTTGAATTTACATACAGCGTCTTGGCTGATTGCTCCTCAGTCACTTGGAAAGCTTTCGGATTTTGGATGGTACTTGAGGGTCGGAACCGCTCGGAGTGGATATTTTCATCAGGATATCCGAGCCCTTTACAGTACGTAATATAATGGTCCATGAAAGCAGATGGTCCGCAAATATAGATATGGGTACCAATGCATTGATTCCGGAGCACATTTTGGAGCTCTTTTTCTTTTTGCTCCCTTTCCATAAAGTAAAAATGAGCCTGATCCGGATAGCGTTTTTTGATTGTGGAGTAGAAGGCACATTCACTAGCGCTCGAGCCTGCATAATAGAGATCGAATGATTGCCCGGTGTGTGACAGGAATGCCATCATGGACAGAAAGGGTGTGATCCCGATGCCAGCCGCCAAGAATAAATGGCGTCGAGCTTCCGTACGGATCTGGAAGTAGTTTTCAGGCGAAGCCACTTCGATCGTTTCGCCTGGTTTTACATGATGGTGCAGAAATGAGGAGCCTCCACCTTCCGTACCGACATTTTTCACCGCAATAGTATATTCAGATTCGTCTTGGAGCGGATCATTGATAAGGGAATATTGCCTCTTACCCATCGGTAGCTTGAGTGAAATGTGAGACCCCGCACCAAAGTGTGGTAGCTTTTCACTTTCTGATGCAAAGGTGAACGTTTTGATTGTCGGGGTAACATATTCGGTTTTCTGAACCTTCAGTTGGTAATACTTTTGCATGAATGTGTTCATCCCTTTGTTTCATCCGATTGATTCTTTTGTGTAAAAACAGGATAGGCCAAATACGCTTGATGATAAGCTGAAAAGTGATCAGAAGCTTCAATGGTCTGATGGCAATTTGCGCAATCAAATTCTTTTTGTTGTGTGAAGGTTTGAATGTGGTGACATTGGGAGCAGAACGCGTTGAATGAACCTCCTGTATGAATTAATGTTATATCCTTCTGTTTAAACCCGGCTTTTATAGCGAGCTGTCTGAGGTTTTGGATGAGATCCTTTTCCGCGATGATCAAAATCTGTGCACCTAAAGGCTGGAATGACAGTTCTTTTTCGAGGTCAATCCCCTCTTCCAAACCAAGAATCCTACAATTACCGCCAGCCTGTTGAATGTCATTTTTCCGATCACACGCTCGTTCCATATTGTTTTGATCTGTCAAAATGATTGTTTTAAGAATCATCTGTTCATCTTCTCTTTTTCAGCCATCGTTTTTTCAACAAAACCAAGCATTTCTTTTTTATACTGAGAAATGCCTTTATAATCCGCGATATCATCGTCCAATGTCTTGATGTTCCGGTAGAAAAGCATCAGCCATTGCTCATTTTTTATTAACTCTTCTAAAGATAAGAGGTACGTATGGATGGAAAACAGGATGTCATGGTTGATCGGCATGCGGAATAACCGTTGCACTTCCACTCTCAAGTGGACCAATTCCCCCGCATTCTCTTCAGTAACTTCCTGCCTCATCCTTCCCCAGTCCGCATACGTTTCGAGAGGTGTATCCAGTTTTTCAGAAATCGTGATGGACCAGTTTTTCCTCTCCCATGCTGTATTGGGACGGATCCGTGAAATGAATCGTCCCACCTTTTCGATAAAACCATTGTCAGTGATGCCGGGGACAGGATAATGGATTGATTTAAATTCCATCCCGAGCACAAACGCCAAAGACCAATTGGATGGAAAACATAACTGACCTGCCTCGAGAAACAGACCATCGCTTCTGTCTCCCATCAAGATCAAGTCCTCCTGCACATGACGTCCTGCCAGATCCATCGGTTCGAGTTCAATGGAAGTACAGTCTCGAAAGATGAATGTTTCCTCTTCATTCAGAAGATGGTTCTGGAACTGAAACTCTTTCCCCTTTTGCGTAAAAGAAAAATGGGAAGGATACGCTTCGGAGAGTTGAGTGAAAACTAGACGCATCACTTCCCATTGCGACTCGATTGAAATTGGAAGCGATCTGAAACAACGCGAATGGTTTTGTTGAAGCAGCTTCCGCTTCAGTGTTATTTCTTTTTCATAGTCCTCTGTAACCGTCAATGTCCAAGGAGGATCAAGAATGGAAGAATTATTCGAATAAGCATACTGATCCTTCGTGAAAGGAAACGGGAAAGTTCGGTTTGACATTGTTTGCACCTCAAAAGTTCTGTTACCTTACCATTTCCATAACGTTCAGAGAAATCCTTTAGAAAATTGCATGCCTATAGATGGTTGTTTTAGAAAAAGATGTTGTTCTTTTAGAAATCTGACAGGTGTTTTTTGAAAAAACACCTTTGGTTTTAGAAAAATCGCACTCTTTCTTCTAAAAACGCTCCTCATCTTTGAAAACGGTATCTTCTTACTACCCCTCACTCTCCATATAAAAAAGAGCGAACAGGTCAGACCTGTCGCTCTTTTAACTCAAGTTCCCGCTCGATTGCCGCTCAATGATGTGATGCTTCACTTTGATCATCTGTGGTTTTGAATCAGGTTGTTCAATGGAGCGAAGCAGTGTATTCGCTGCCTGGTAACCTAATTCATAAATGTTGATGTCCACCGATGTGAGAGATGGTGTTGCTAATTCAGCAATCATTGCGTTGTTGAAACTGGAAACGGATACATTTTCAGGTACCCTCATTTTCATATCATCGAGCATCCTCAAAACCCCAAGTGCCATCAAATCGTCTGTCACCACGAGGGCAGTTGGTGGTTCTTCTAGCGTCATGAGTTCTGAAACCGCTCTCCGTCCCTCTTCAACTGCAAAGTCGGAATGAATAACATAATCACTCTTATAAGGAATCTTTGCATTTTGTAACGCTTTTTCATATCCGAGCAATCGATCAGTGGTCACGACGAGGTTCAAGCTTCCCCCAACAAAACCAATCCGTTCATGCCCATTTTGAATATGATATTCGGTCAGTTCTTTAGCCGCGCGGTAATTATCGTTATCAACGTGATTGATCTCATCATCGTGTTTATATGGCTTTCCGATTACCGTAAACGGAAACTTCTGTTCATATAAGTAATTCATGATACGGTCATCAACCCTTGAGTAAAGAAGGACGATTCCATCGACTCTTCTTCCTTGGACCATTCCTACGACGGCTCTGTAGATCTCCTCTTCAGTCGTACCAGTGGACATCAACAAGGTATACTCCTGTTCATGTGCTTTGGTACTGATACCGCGTAATACTTCTGGGAAGAACGGGTTCTGGAACGCCTTTTCAGCCGAGCTAGGCATGACGATTCCGATCGCCCTTGAACTTCGGTTGGCGAGGCTCCGAGCGGTGAAGTTCGGATGATACCCTAAGTAATCCATCGCTTCACGGACTCTTCGCTTCGTCTCATCACTGATTCGCGGATTATTCGCTACAACACGAGATACTGTAGAGGGAGCGACATTTGCTAGTTTGGCAACATCTTTAATCGTAACACCCATGTATGCTTCCTCCTGTCCAACACTTCTAGCTCCATTTTACCATAATTCCGTTTGACCTATACGACAACTGTGGGTGGATTACCCTTTAGTGCCCCCAGCGGTCAGTCCCGAGATCAAGTAACGTTGTAGAGATAGGAACAATAGCGAGATCGGGATCGCAATGAGTACGGCACCTGCAGCAAACTTGGTGAATTCAGCACCGAACTGTTTTGCCACCAGATTGTATAGACCAACGGCTAGTGTGTATTTCTCTTCACTACGTAAAATGACTTTTGCCAGGATAAAATCAGCAAACGGGGTAATGAAGCTGAACAAAGCGATAACTGCAAGAATCGGTTTCGCAAGTGGCAGGATGATCTGCCAGAAGATACGGAAGTGACCGGCACCATCAATTCGTGCGGACTCATCCAGCTCTTTCGGAATCGTATCGAAATATCCTTTTGCAAGCCACGTGTTCATCGGTAACAATCCACCGGTATAGAGCAAGATCAATGCGAGATGCGTATCAATCAATCCAGTCTGTACCGCAAGGACGTATATCGCAATCAACGCTGCGAAGTTCGGAATCATCTGAAGGATTAAGAAGGTCATCAAACCGTTCTTACGCCCGACGAAACGGTACCGGGAAAAGGTGTAACCCATCAATGCAATCATCGTAACCGATAGAACCATCGTGATCGTACAGATTTTCAACGTATTCCAATACCACTTCAAGTAGTTACTTTGTTCAAGATCGAATAGTTCCTTATAGTGTGCGAGTGTCGCATTCTTTGGAATGATCGTCGAACCCGATAAACTGTTTCCTGGGTTGAATGAAGACCCGACTATCCATAGCACCGGATAGATGACAATTCCAAGTGCAATGAAAATAGCGATATACGATAGTGTGAGGCGGATGATTTTTTGTTTTTTCATGTTCATGTTAGATTATATCCTCCTCTTTAAACGATTTCGTTCTGCGGAATTGCCATAGTGCTACAGATATGACGATAACCGATAGGACCATCGTAACCGCTGCAGCTTTCGCATATTGTTTCGACTCTAACGTTAAGCTATAGATCCATGAAATTAAGATGTCTGTAGACCCAGCTGTCTGTCCTGGCATTGGTGGACCTCCTCCGTTAAAGAGGAAGATGACATTAAAGTTGTTGAAATTGAATGTGTATTGCGTAATCAAGATCGGTGCGATTGCATACAGAATCATCGGCAGTGTGATGGTGCGGAACTTCTGTAACATCGTTGCTCCATCCACGGTCGCTGCTTCGTATTGTTCATCAGGTATGGATTGCAGTACACCGGTTACCATTGCAAAAATGAACGGAAATCCGAGCCACGATTGAATCAGGATGAGTGCTACTTTTGCCCAAAACGGACTCGTCAACCACGGAATCGGATCAATGCCGACTGCCGCCAATAGATCATTGTTGATAGCACCGAACGTTTCATTGAACATACCCGCGAAAACAAGGATTGATACGAATGCCGGAATTGCCCAAGGCAAGATGAGGATCGTACGGAAAACCTTCTTGAATTTGAGATCCTTCTGGTTCAGAAGCACTGCTAAGAAAATCCCGATCGCGATTTGGATCGTTGTCGCGACGAATGTCCAAATGATCGTCCAGCTTAAAACACTGATGAAGGTTCTACGCCAAATATCTAAACGGAAAATGTCAATGAAGTTCTGAATCCCGACCCAATCCACCAGTTTTGCAGGCGGTGAATGATAAAGATCATAGTTTGTGAATGCAAGTAAAATAACGAATAAAATTGGAAAAATAACAACGAAAATCAGCAAGAACACACCTGGTGAAAGCATCAAATATGGGAAACCAGTATCTACAACATTTCGATACTGTTCACGAATTGAGTGAAGTCTCAGTCCCATGTCGCGCTTCTTCCCGTTCACATGCGCGTCATACAGGTTCAAGGCATAAACTGTTAAACCGATGACCAGTACTAGAATGGCGATAATTCCTTCTACCATCAGGAAAATGGAGTGGTCACGTGGTAGTTTCTCTCCTAATGTCACAATCCCCCATAAGCCCATATTAAGTAGATCTTTAAATGCGATGATGAAGGAGACTGTCAAGATGAAGAACGCAATGGCTTTCATATATTGTCGGTTATAAAGCTGTCCAAGACCTGGAATGAGGGACAAGAACAGTGCTCTTTTCCGATGTGTGGACGAAGTTGTAGTCATGTTATTCATTTATGCCCCTTGTCCTTTCTATTGATAGTGGTTGATGATTTCTCTGAAATTCACTCTCTTCCGGTGGATTTCCTTTGAAATCATCAAAGTGTATGGACGTATATTCGTCCCCTTATAAAGATGAAGCAGTACCTCGGCTTCGAGGTACCGCTCTCCTATTTTCATTCTTTTTAAACTGTATTAGTTGTTCGCACCTGTTGCTTCAATCTGCTGCTTGATTGTTTTTGTAGCGTCTTCAAGTGCAGGCTTCGGCTCTTGCTTACCAGTAACGATCAATTGAAGTGCGTTTGCCATTGGCTCCCAAACTTGACCCATTTGTGGGATATTTGGCATTGGCGTACCACGTTGAGATTGTACAGCAACCGCTTTTGCACCTTCATTGTCCGCAATAACAGGATCTTCAATTAATGACTTCACTGGAGGGATTTCAGAAGTCTTTTCGTAACGGATCTTCGCGTTTTCAGCATTTGTAATCCATTCTACTAGTTTCGTAGCCCACTCTTGGTTTTCAGAGTAAGCAGATACGTGCCATCCTTTAACACCGATGAATGTTTGTGGATACTCACCATTTGGCAACTTAGGAAGTGGAGCTACACCGATTTCAATACCAGCGTCTCTCATTCCTTTGAATGCCCATGGCCCGTTCATGACAGAAGCGACTTTACCTTCGTTGAACAATCCGTCCATTGCAGAACCACCGTTTTCACCGATGATACCTTTCGGGAACAATCCTTCTGTATACCATTGTTGGATGTATTCAGCACCTTTTACAGCACCTTCGTTATTAAGACCGATATCGTTTGCATCTAGACCTTCGTCTGTACGCTCAAATACATATCCGCCGTTTGCAGCCATGATTGCGTTAGCGAAGTAGAAGTTATCCCAAAGTGCTAGGAAACCGTAATTTCCGTCTTTCGTGAAATCTTTTGAGAAGCTGTAAAGCTCATCGAAAGATTCTGGAGCTTTGTCCATATGCGCTTTGTTATAAATGAATACTGGCGTTTCAGTCGCTTTTGGTAGACCATAAAGCTTACCATCAAACGTTTGAGCATCGATTGAAGACTCAGTGAACGTATCAAGTACGTCTTGCTCAACCTCGATTGGTGCAAGCAATCCTTGTGTTGCCATCGCTCCGATTTGGTCATGTGGTAATGTAAGTACGTCTGGACCTGTACCGGCTGGCGCATCCAATGGCAATTGCTCCTGGATTTCATCCGCCATTCCAAGTTCTTTGAATTCTACTTTAATGCCGTATTTCTCTTCGAAACTCTTAATAGCTGGCTCGAGTGCTATACCTTTTTCTTTATCTTCCCAAACGACCAGCTTTTCTGGTTTATCACTATTGCCTTTCTTCTCTTCTGATCCTTCAGAAGAATCTTCCTGTGGTCCGCAAGCAGCTAGCATGGAAACCGCTAGGCCGGCAGTCAATGAAACATTCAAAAACTTCTTTAACATGAAATGACCTCCCCTAAATTAGCTCATTCGTTTTACGGTTGTGAAAACGTTTGCACTGATTAATTTGTATTATACATAGTGAAAACGATTTCTGCAACCGTTTGCATAACTTTTTCTATTAAATTATGATGAGAGTATCTTAACACTCTAAAAATGAGGTGGAACCCTTGATCAAATCAGCAATCTATCACCGTCCAAAGAACAATTATGCGTATGCGCTTAATGAAAAAACGTTGCACATTCGATTACGAACAGAGAAAAACGATCTCACTTCCGTAGACCTGATCTATGGGGATCCGTATGTATGGAAAAATGACCAATGGCAAAACGACAAGAAACCTATGAAACTCGAAGGCTCTGATGACCTATTTGATTACTGGATGGTCGAAGTGAATCCAGAGTTTCGTAGATTGCGATACGGATTCGAAGTCCATGATGGAAATGAAACACTCATATATGGAGAAAAAGGGTTCGTTGAAGAAGATCCTAAAGATACGAATTTCTATTTCTGTTTCCCTTTCCTCAATCAA
The DNA here is from genome assembly GCA_020524245.1 of Rossellomorea aquimaris. Classification (GTDB taxonomy): domain Bacteria; phylum Bacillota; class Bacilli; order Bacillales; family Fictibacillaceae; genus Pseudalkalibacillus. The sequence continues at coordinate 25,834 of JAIVLN010000002.1, forward strand.
ATTGACGTGTTCACACCGCCTGGCTGGGTGAAGGATACAATTTGGTATCAGATTTTCCCAGAGCGCTTTGCAAATGGAGATCGTTCTATTGATCCTGAAGGGACTTTGGTGTGGAACAGTGAGGCGCCGAAGATAGATTCTTTCTTCGGTGGCGATTTCCAGGGTGTAATTGATTACTTGGATCACCTCGTGGCGCTTGGCGTGAACGGCATTTATTTTACACCGATATTCAAGGCACATTCGAACCACAAATATGACACGATCGATTATATGGAAATCGATCCTCAATTCGGGGATAAGGAAACGTTTCGAACTCTCGTGATGGAATGTCATAAACGTGGAATTCGTGTCATGCTCGATGCCGTTTTCAATCATAGCGGTTACTATTTCGAACCATTCCAGGATGTGTTGAAAAATCAGGAGGAATCTGATTATAAGAACTGGTTCCATATCCATGATTTCCCGGTAAAAGAAGAGCCTGTACCAACCTATGATGCATTCGCTTTCGTTCCTTCCATGCCGAAGTTGAACACGGAAAACCCTGAAGTCCGCGAATATCTGTTGAATGTCGGAAAGTATTGGGTAGAAGAGTTTGACATCGACGGTTGGCGTTTGGATGTGGCTAATGAAGTAGACCATTCCTTCTGGCGTGATTTCCGTAAAGCTGTCAAAAGTATTAAACCTGAAGTCTATATTCTCGGTGAGATCTGGCACGATTCGATGCCTTGGCTAGAAGGCGACCAGTTCGATGCCGTCATGAACTACCCTTTCACGAATGCCGTACTGGATTATTTCGCAAATGACCGTATTAGTGGGAACGAGTTCGTTGAACAAATCACGAAATGGAGCGTCGCCTATCCGAAAAATGTGAACGACGTCGCTTTCAACTTACTTGGAAGTCATGACACCCCTCGTATTTTAACGATCAGTGGGGATGAAATTGAACGGGTGAAATTGATGTTCCTGTTCCAGCTCACGTTTTCCGGAACACCATGTATTTATTACGGAGATGAAATTGGTATGAACGGTGCTGGAGATCCGGATTGCCGGAAATGTATGGAATGGGAGTCGGAACAACAGGATCGTGAGCTGTTCGAATTCGTTTCTCGTTTGATCAGGTTACGTAAGGAAGAACGCGCTCTGCAAGGCGATGGTACTTTCCGCTTTTTACGCGGTGAAGACCCTGAGATTGTCATGTATGAACGTGGTCATGAGAATGAAACCGTACTCGTAATGGTCAATAAAAACACGGAGGAAAAATTGGTAGATTTAAGTGCAGGCTTTGGGGAAGGTATGCAAATTCACGATCTATGGAATGACGAGAAGTTTGAATCTAGCGGAAAACTCGGGGTTCCAGCGGGAGATTTCCGGATTTTGAAGAAACTCACTCGATGAAGTCCTTTTGAGCGAATTTGTGGATGTTTTCTATTGAGAAGATATGTTTCCTGCCTACCGTTTGGATGTTCATTTTTTTAAGCAGGGTGTAAACGGTTGACTGTGAATTAATCTCCAGAAAATTTCTCATCTCTTTGTTCGTGAATGTATTGTTAATCAAGAGAGCATAATCCGCTATTGCACATTGATAGGCAACACTAGAAATAAATCCACAGACCGGACAATTCCAGATTGTCCGGTTTTCCTTTTTGGGAATCGGTATAGTTTTGCATTTGAGGCATTGAACACCCCTTTGTATGTCGTTTACTGAAAAATTATATGTGTTCAAAACATCAGGGAACAGAGGCTCATGTTTCTTTTTAATTTTTCTGAATGTCTTACTCAAATCCTTTTTTGTTAGGTGTTCTTTGGGATGATTTCTGATATGTTTTTCTATTGTGTCGAGTAAGGAGTGCTTATGGATAATCCATTTAGATATTTGTGGGTATTCTGGAGAGGTTTTTAAAATAGTTTTTTGATTACTCATGACAACGAGGTGATGGATCGGAGCGATCGGTAGGTTATTTTGCTTTAACCATTTAGTAAATCGATTATTTTTGAAGCTGCACTTGCGAGATTGGATTCCCGAGCCCCACTGTTGTACCGTCTGTTTTGGTCCAAATCAATTGTTGGAAAATAGGATCATAATAAAGTTCGCCGGTGATGTTCTTCACTTCTAAAATGAGATAAAAATGTGGGGAAAGTAGAAGGAAATCAGTCTGAAAGTGTAGGTTTTGATAGGAAAGCCTGACGTTATGAAGAATGTGAAATCTTTCTTTTGGGAGATATCGGAGTTGGTATTCAACAACCTCTTCACCGTAAAAACCAGCCTCAAGGTTATTCAATCTGGACAAAATCTGTGCATGTTTTGAGTGCTCAGGATCTCTCGCAGGGCTTCTACTTAGAAGCGAAATTAGTTGAAGATTTGGAATAGGCTTCATTAATTGCATGACATCACTCCTTAAAAGACATGTCTTCTACTATTCTTCATAACTAGCTGGATTCCCTTTTTCTGAAATATAGCTCAGATTTCGGAATTATAGCTCAGATTTCGGAATTATAGCCCAGAATTCGAAAATATAGCCCAAAATCCGAAATTATAGCCCAGATTTCAGAATTATAGCTCAAAATCCGAAATTATAGCCCAAACCACCAAATTTATAGCTCAAAACCACTAAACCATCTCCCCACCAAAACAAAAATGAAGAGGCTGGATCATCCAGCCTCTCTCCTTATGGATTCAATCAATCCACGATATTCACATTGTAGTCTTCGAGCCAGGTGTTGATCTGGGCGAGGTGTGCGATGAGCTGTGGACCAGTCATCAACTGGCCGAACCATGGGGTCTTGAACGCCTCACCATCCGTACGAATGATCTCTTCCACCTTACTACGGTCGACCAGTTCAAGAAGTGGTGCCGAATCCCGCTCGATAATCGATGACAACCACTCTTTCACCAACCGGGTGTACTCGGGGTGATGCGTCTTCGGATACGGGCTCTTTTTACGGTACAAAATCTCATCCGGAAGCACGCCTTCCAACGCTTTCCGCAAAATCCCCTTTTCGCGACCTTCCAAAAACTTCATCTTCCACGGGATATTCCATGCATACTCCACGATCCGGTGGTCCGCGAATGGAACACGAACTTCCAGACTTGCCCCCATACTCATCCGGTCCTTCCGATCCAACAACGTTGCCATGAACCAATGCATATTCAGGTAAAACATCTCTCGACGACGCGCTTCCGCCGGTTTTTCACCATCCAACCGAGGCGTCTCATCCACTGTCGCTTGATAACGACTTCCGACATATTCCTTCAAGCGAAGCTTCGCACCCAATTCCGGTCGTAAAATCGACTGCCGTTCGTCGACAGAGTGCATCCAAGGGAACGCTTCTCGCTCCAATAGTTCCGGACGGTAAAACCATGGATATCCTCCGAAGATTTCGTCCGCACATTCCCCAGACAATCCGACCGTGAATTGCTGCTTAATCTCTTCACAAAACCAGAGGAGAGATGAATCTACATCAGCCATTCCAGGCAAATCGCGCATATGGACAGCCGCCTTCAAGTAATGTAGCAGTTTTTCATTGTCAATGACAGATGTATGGTGGATCGTTTTCAAATAGTCACGCATGATCTTGATCCACGGACCATCCGAGTTCGGCTGGAATGTACTCTTCTTGAAGTATTTATCATTCTCTTCATAATCGATCGAGTACGTGTGCAGTGCTCCGCGGCCTTCTTGCTGAAAATAACGGGAAGCAAACGAACTGATTGCCGAAGAATCCACACCGCCGGACAAAAACGTACAGACCGGCACATCTGCAACCAGCTGCCTTTCGACTGCATCCTTCAGCAACCACCGTACATGTTCGACCGTATCATCAAGTGATTCGTTATGTTCTTTACTTTCCACGTCCCAATAGCGCCATACTTTTACGCCGTTAACATCAAACTTCATGGCGTGACCAGCGCGGAGCTCCTTCACCCCTCGATATACGCCGTGTCCGGGGGTACGGGAAGGACCTAAACCGAAGATTTCCTGCAGTCCTTCACGGTCCACTTCCGCTTTTACAGAAGGATGTGAAAGAATCGATTTCAGCTCTGACCCGAACAGCAACGCCCCTTTTTCCAACTTGTAAAAGAGTGGCTTCACACCGAGACGATCCCGCGCCATGAACAGCTTGTTCTCTCGATCATCCCAGATTGCGAAGGCGTAAATACCGTTCAAATGGTCGACACATGCTTCACCCCACTCAATATAACTTGTCAGTAACACCTCGGTGTCACTATGTGAATCGAATGTGTGCCCTTTCGAACGTAGAACTTTACGGATATCTTCTGTATTGTACAATTCCCCATTGTAAACCATTGAATAATGAACATCGTTGAAGGTTTTGTGCATCGGCTGTCCTCCGCCTGCCGGGTCGACGACGATCAGTCGCGCGTGTCCGAAGGCGACATGGGGAGCAGTCCAATGCGTCGTGGCGTCAGGTCCTCTTTTTCCAAGCGTAGAAGCCATCTTCTTTATCGTTGCGGTTTCATTGGTCAGGTCGTTCTTATAATCAATCCAGCCCGTAATTCCACACATGGTTCCCTCACCCTCCATCTCTAATGTCACTTTATGCGTAGAAGATGGAAATGTGCCCACCATATGCGTCTTTTAAGAGAGATTGATTTGCGCTACCATTCGTTCTGCCCCTTCAATCAAACGCTCCTTGTCACATAACAATCCGACTCTTACATAACCTTCACCATTTTCCCCGAAACCGTTTCCTGGTGCGACGATGACATGTGCTTCTTCCAACAACATTTCTGTGAAGGATTCTGACGTGTATCCTTCTGGAACGGGAATCCAGGCAAAAAAGGAACCTTTCGGGGATTCGACCTTCCATCCGTGCTCATTAAACTTCGAAATGAAGGCGTTCCGCCGATCTTCATACAAGTCTACGAGATCCGACACACACTGCTGAGACCCGTTCAATGCGGCTGCCGCAGCCTCCTGGATCCCCCCATAAATACTGCAATAATAGTGATCTTGCAACAGATTGATCGCATTGATCACTTCTGCGTTCCCGAGCGCGAAACCGATGCGCCACCCAGCCATGTTGAATGTTTTCGAAAGCGTGTATACTTCAATACCGACTTCTTTCGCTCCTTTCGTTTGAAGGAAGCTGTGCGGCTTTTTCCCATCAAACCCAATCGTTCCGTAAGCAAAATCATGTACCACACAGACGTTATGTTCATCCGCAAATTCGACTGTTTCAGTAAAAAATTCTGGAGTCGCAATCCCAGCCGTCGGGTTGTTCGGATAGTTGAGGAACATCAGCTTCGCTTTATTGAGCACATTTTCTGGTATGTTGCTATATACCGGTCGATATTCGTTCGCTCTATTCAATGGCATTTTATAAGACGCTGCTCCGGCAAGTGCAATGCCAGATTCATAGTCTGGGTAACCAGGGTCTGGTACGAGTGCATATTCATCCGGATTCAATAAACACTGGCTGACCTCTACAAGTCCTGTCTTCGCCCCGAATAACACGGCTACTTCATTTTCCGGATCGAGATCCACATCATACTCACGCTTATAATAATCCACAATCGCTTTTTTCAAAAAAGGATAACCTCGGAAGGGAGCATATTTATGATAAAGGGGATTCTCGCTCGCCTGTTGAAGTGCCTCTACGACGTGTTCCGGTGCGGGTTGATCGGGATTTCCCTGCCCCAGGTTGATCATGTCATAGCCTGCTGCGTAATAAGGTTGAATCTTATCCACAAGTTTTGCAAAAAACTGTTCGGGTAAACGTAATAATGTATCGGAATATTCAAACCGCTTCAATCCATACACCTCCAAATGAAATTTCACGAAAATTCGAATCATTTATGTTAAAGTGTAATGAGTAAAAAGGAGAACATCAAGTAATATCATAGGACTTTTAAGGGGGCTTATTCATGAAAGCAGCTGTCATTCAAATGGACATTGAATTTGGAAATCCTCAAATGAATTTCGAGTATGTTACGGATCAGATCCGTGAGGCGTGTAACAACGAAGCAGATGTCATCGTCCTTCCGGAATTATGGACGACAGGATATGACTTGGAAATGCTGGATCAGATTGGTGACCCGGATGGTGAAAAGACGATTGAATTCATCTCTTCACTTGCTTCCACTTATCACGTGAATATTATTGCGGGTTCAGTCGCAGTCCGAAAAGGGGAGAAAGTGTACAACACGATGCTTGTCTTCGATCGTGAAGGAGATGTTGTAAAGGAATACAGCAAAGTCCATCTGTTCCGTCTTATGAATGAAGAAAAATATTTAACATCCGGGAATGAAGATGGACATTTTACCATTGATGATATTCCGGTTGCAGGCTTTATCTGTTATGACATCCGTTTTCCAGAATGGATTCGGAAGCATGCCTTAGAAGGAGCTAAAGTCCTGTTCGTTCCTGCAGAGTGGCCGAAGCCGCGAACAGAGCATTGGCGCAATCTGTTGATCACCCGTGCGATCGAGAACCAGTGTTATGTCGTTGCATGTAATCGAATCGGTAAGGATCCAAACAATGAATTCGGAGGTCATTCGATCATCATCGACCCATGGGGTGAAATCGTTGCCGAAGCGGAAGAAGATGAAATGACGTTATATGCGGATATCGCCATTGATCACCTGGATGAAATCCGCACCCGTATTCCCGTTTATGAAGACCGAAGAACGGATCTATATTGAAAAAAAAGGGTGACGGCCTATACCGTCACCCTCCTCTTATACAATACTGTATTTACGGTTCAGATTTTTGATGGCTTCAGCTTCTACAGGTCTACTAATATAGTACCCTTGAATCTGGTTACAGCCGAACTTTTTTAGAGTCGTCAATTGTTCCTTTGTTTCAACACCTTCAGCCAACACCGTCACATTCAAGCCTTCACACATCGTAATGATTGCCCGGACTATCGCGGCATCGGAATTGTATTCTTCTAGGTTACGAATGAAAGATTGATCGATTTTCAAAATATCAATCGGAAAGTCCCGTAAATAACTTAAAGAAGAGTACCCTGTCCCAAAATCGTCCACGGAAATCTTGACCCCTAATGCCCGTAATTGGTTGATGATCCACAAACTATGTTCAACGTCTTCGAGCATGATGCTTTCCGTCAATTCGATATGGAGGTTGGACGGTTGAAGCCCAGTATTCTGGAGACAAGTCTTCACTTCATCAATGAAATTCACACGCTGGAACTGTTTGCCGGACACATTGACACAAATCGAAATGTCTTCCATCCCACTCTCATGCCATTTGCGTGTTTGACTGCATGCTTCCTCCAAAACCCAGTACCCAATCTCATTGATCAGCCCTGTTTCTTCCGCAATCGGAATGAAGATGTTTGGCGGAATCATCCCTCGTTTCGTATGCTTCCATCGGATAAGTGCTTCGAACGCAAATACCTCGCCGGTTTTCATACAAATCTGCGGTTGATAATAAACTTCAAGTTCATCCAACTGGGATGCCTTACGCAAATGATTCTCCAGTTCCAGCCGTTCATTGATCTTGTCGTTCATATCGTCGGTGAACAATTGGACACTGTTTCGACCGATCAACTTTGCTCGGTGCATGGCAAGATTGGCATGCTTCAGCAATTTCTCGTCGTCAATCGCATCATTCGGATAGAGACTGATTCCGATACTACCTGAAAGTACATATTCCTTCCCTTTTAAAAACACAGGCTTTTTGATGACGGACAGTAAGTTATGTGCAAGAGCCGTAACGCTTTCCAAATCGTCTGCATGAGGGACAAGAACCAGGAATTCATCCGCTGCAAACCGAGCCAGAAACTGATCGTCTGAAATCATACCGTTCATATTTTTAGCAACATGTTTCAGTATGCGGTCCCCTGCTTGATGACCTAAACTGTCATTGATCAATTTGAATTCATCAAGATCGACAACCATGACTGCCACAAGGCCGCTTGTATGCCTCGCCACGTCAATCGCATGCTTCAAGCGTTCATGGAAAAACAGACGGTTTGGTAATCCGGTTAAGCTATCATGATACGCAAGTTGCGAAATTTTTTCCTCGGCAAGAATCTGGTCTGTCCGGTTCTTCGCAACCCCATATATACCTACAACCTCATCATTTACTATGATCGGCATATTGGCAACTTCGAACAGGACATTCTGGCCGTTTTTATGCTTGATGACAGCGGTAAAATGTTGAGGTTGGTTGTTCATGGCAAGATGGAAATAATCGCGTACACGATTCAAATCTTCTTCATTCATGAATTCCACAGCGTTCCTACCGATCACTTCGTCTGTCGTGAAACCGAGGATCTTTTCAGTCGTTGAATTGACACTTGTGATGGTTCCTTTACGATCGACCGAATAAACGATATCCGGATTATGTTCAAATAAGGATTTATACCGTTGTTCCGATTCTTTCAAACTAAGATGAAGTTCTTCCAAATCTTCTGTCGATGCTTTAATCAGTTGGGAAAGGGCAAGGATCTCCTTAATCTCAGAGCTTGCATTCGTCGCTCGTTTGAAATCTTCCTCGTCTATGTATGATTCACTTTCCGCTAACGCAAGGAACGTCAACGCGTACGATAAGACTTCATTCTTTCCATCTTCTTGATAAAACTCTCCCGCCGTAAAAGCGCCAGTTGTTGGAATCAGATTTTTGATCGTGTTCATTTCATGCTCGATCCCTTTTTTAAAGAACCGTAAACGGGACAAGCAGGAATACATGAACAATCCTTCTACAGTCACACCTTTCAACCGATCGAAAATAAAGTTAAAAGTATTCAAGAAAATACTCGCATCCCCACAACCGATGTATACAGTCGTCCCTATTTCAATCGGGTTGATCACCGTTATAGAGCCATCCTCGTGAAATGCTTTGATCATGACGGGCTTCGTCACATGTCCTTGTTTGACCATTAATGGGAAAGAGGAATCGGCACTTTCAATGTGCTCGAGCATCTTTTTACCCAGATATTTCTCATAGATTTCGCTCACTGGCTTATGATCCAACGTGAGGATACGTCGATCATTCACCTCGGTCACAATGAATGGACGTCCAGCCGTGCTCCATTCCGTACAGGCATGCAATGAAGCCGACAACTCTTCACCAGATAGACTCACCGCAACCATTCCAGCGTCGATCAATCCTTCGCCTGAAATCAAAAACTCCTGTTGTTCAGGTCCAAGTGGTACAGCATTTCCTCCGGCAATTAATACTTGAGGACATTGAACTTCTAATGCGTCCAATACACTGCGGCTGTCAAATGTATGACTACTGCCGAAGAGGATGATTGCCTTCGTATCCTTTTCAACAAGTCTTCTACCGATCTCCAAACCGCAATCATACGGATTCTTATGGTTAGGTAAAGACACAGATGTGCCTTTAATACGTGTCTGTTCAAATACGGTAAAAGAAAGAACCGTTCCGCTCTGTTTGATTTCTCTATTAAATGAGGCTTCAATCGTAGCCCCGATGATGACCGATTTTGGTAGAATTATAGATAACAGGGAATGAAGTCGAGACATCCGAACTTTCCCTTCTTTCGTAAACACTTGTATAAGAAGGTGATTTTGACTTGTAAGTTCGTTTTTCTCTATGAATTCTATAATTTGTTTTTTATTGCGATACATCGTGGTGTATGTTTTCATTAATCGCATCATTCCTAACGTGTTGTTTCGGATTCCATACCTCGAAAAAATATTTCCCTACTCTTTTTATCGGTAATTCGACCTTATTCCTACATGTTCATACAGGGTGTACAAACTCCTATTTTATCTTATTATTTTACAAATATACGTATTTTTATAGTTCTTTTTTACCATTAAACTTTATTGTAGCATAATTTTAACGTGGTACTGTCCTATGTATTCATTTTCTAAGCGGATAACCATCCTTCGGCGAAAATGTTATACTGATATACGGGGCACCTCACTTCATGACAAAGGCTGGAGAGAAGATGAAGAACTTATTATTCGGCATTCTTACCTTAGGATTATTGCTTGGCATATCTGCCCTTGTAGTTAGTCCAGAGCTGACCGATTTTTTCGTCGATGAAGAGAAAGTGGCGGCAATCAATGAGTCCACAGGAACAAACGCGAAAGAGATGAATCCCGATACGATCCTAAACCAGACCGGTTCAGACTGGGAGGCACTCTCTTATAAAGAGCGTATGGCTTTCGTCCTCACCCTCGTCAAAGGTCTTGAATCCCGTGACTTGGGTATCTCAGATCCGAATGAAATGCTGTCCCAAATCGATACATATTATGAAAGCCATCCGAAGGAAGATACGATTGAAAAGGCCGTCATGACCATCTTGACTGAAAAATGGACCAAGGAATGATATGTTGAGCGCAACCAAAAAAGCCCTCCTTTGCGGAGAGCTTTTTTGGTTTAACCTAATACGCCATATCCTAAATAAAGGACTAGGACCAACGAGATGAGGAACATGATCCACATCCCTTTCGCTGATGCACCTTTTTTCGTTTTTGCCAATACCATTTCCATTCCACCGATGACCCAGATGCCGACGAGGACTTTGATGAAGACTGCAACCGCGGTATATCCAGCAGACATATACGTAACGAAAATCATTCCACCAGTAATAATGATCAGGACATAGAACAATCTCAAGATCATACTCGTAATCTTATGTCCTTTCGCTTTTCCTGCACGTAGTAAAAAGTAACTTACGAAAAATAGAATCAGTGCTACTGCCCATGATGACACATGTGCATGAATCATTTGAATTCCTCCTCTATGAACATTCTTTTTTATCATATCAAAGGGCATAATGAAAGGGAAATAGTTTAAATAGGGGTTTGGGGTGTTTTGCTTTCCCAATATCCTTTATAATGAAAAGCGAGACTATAATGACAAGAATGGAGTGAGCACATGAATCAAAATCAAGTTAGAGACCAACAAGGAACTGAACAGATCATTTCAAAGACAGAACAGTATGGTGCAAAGAACTACCATCCACTGCCGATTGTCATTTCTGAGGCAGAAGGTGTCTGGGTAAAAGACCCTGAAGGTAACCGTTACATGGATATGCTCAGTGCATATTCTGCAGTCAACCAGGGACACCGCCATCCGAAGATTATTGAAGCATTAAAGCAACAAGCGGATCGCGTGACATTGACTTCACGCGCATTCCATAACGACCAACTGGCTCCATTTTACGAAAAAGTATCCAACCTTACGAAAAAAGATATGGTATTACCGATGAATACAGGAGCTGAAGCAGTTGAAACAGCGATTAAATCCGCTCGACGCTGGGCATATGATGTGAAAGGCGTAGCCGACAACCAGGCTGAGATCATCGCGTGTGAAGGCAACTTCCATGGTCGAACAATGTCAGCGGTTTCACTATCTTCAGAAGCTGAGTACAAGCGTGGATTCGGTCCGATGTTGCCAGGAATCAAGCTGGTTCCATACGGCGATATCCAAGCGTTGCGTGAAGCGATTACAGAAAACACGGCTGCTTTCTTGTTTGAACCGATCCAAGGTGAAGCTGGAATTAACATTCCACCGGAAGGCTTCTTGAAGGAAGTGCGTGAGCTGTGTTCTTCTGAAAACGTGTTGATGATTGCCGATGAAATTCAGGCTGGTCTTGGTCGTTCTGGTAAGACTTTCGCTTGTGACTGGGAAGATGTCGTCCCGGATATGTACATTCTAGGTAAAGCACTTGGAGGGGGAGTATTCCCGATTTCTTGTGTAGCAGCTGATAAAGATGTATTAGGCGTATTCAATCCTGGTTCACACGGATCGACATTCGGGGGTAATCCATTAGGTTGTGCCGTGTCCATTGCATCACTAGAAGTAATGGAGGAAGAGAAACTCGTTGAGCGTTCACTAGAACTCGGAGATTATTTCCAGAAGGAATTGAAGTCGATTGATAACTCGAAGATCAAGGAAGTACGCGGACGCGGGCTATTTATCGGAGTTGAAATGACTGAAGCTGCCCGTCCATACTGTGAGCAATTGAAGGAAAAAGGATTGCTCTGTAAAGAGACGCATGAAACTGTGATTCGTTTCGCACCACCATTGATCATTGATAAGAAAGATCTAGACTGGGCGATTGAAAGAATTAAAGAAGTGTTGAGTGCAACATAAGTTCGAATTTGTAATGCGGAAGCAGGCTGAGCGAAATCAGCCTGCTTTTTTATGTGGTGAATGAAGTTTGAACAGCCTTTTTCAGTTCTTTTTGTGGACAATGTTGAATAATTCTAAGGTAGACTACACATCAATGGGGGTTAGATGTCCGCATGAAGAATATTCGCTTCTGGTTCCACGTAGGTCTGATCATCAGTTTCGCACTTCCATGGGTTAAAATCCCACTCCTTTTGACCACTGTTACAGTGCCCGGTTATTTACTGCCTTATCAATCCACCCATATCGCCCATGAACTGAATAATCTCGGCGTTGTTTCCATTCAGAACGACCAGATGTTGCCGATGTATGTGATGCTTCTCGCTCCAACACTTTCTTTCATAGTATTACTCAGTATGTTCACCAAGCGGCCATTGAATGGGTACTTCGACTCAACCGTAGGGTTTATCGCTGTCATGAGCAGCTTATACGTACTCATGAACACCGGAAATGTCATCACCATTGGCCTTTATGTTACGCTCGCCCTATCCTTACTGCTCGTCGCTTCCCCTCTCCTGAATAAAGAAAAGGTGCCAGGTACCGATTTGAAAGTCAGTCCCAGCAAAGGTTCATAATCGGTACCTGGCACTGATCGAATAAATGAAAAAGGAATGACCGGCCGTCGGGAAGACGGTCCCGGTCATTCCTTTCTTAATGGGGGTGATTTATTCTTTCATCCCGATGGAGATGTATTTCGTTTCAAGATACGCTTCCATACCTTCGATTCCGCCTTCACGGCCGAGTCCACTTTGCTTCATTCCGCCGAATGGGGCTTGTGCGGCAGACGGTAATCCATCGTTCCAACCGACGATTCCGTAATCGAGTGCTTCAACCACTTTCATACCACGGCTGTAATTTTCACTGAATACATAAGCGGCTAACCCGAATGGGGTCATGTTCGCATATTTGACGGCTTCTTCATCAGTCTTCACCTTTTGGATCGGTGCCACCGGTCCGAAGGTTTCTTCATTCATGATCAGCATGCTTGGCTCCACATCAATCAACACAGTCGGCTCATAGAAATACGTGCCATTCTCCGCTTCTTGCCCTTTTCCGCCGTGAACGCACTTCGCACCTTGCTTCACCGCATTGTCAACGTGCTTCCCAACTTTTTCATAGGCATCCTTATTGATCATCGGTCCGATGTCCGTACCTTCTACAAAACCGTTGCCGACCTTCAATTTCTCCGTCTCTTTCACGACGTGGTGGATGAACTCATCGTATATTTTTTCCTGAACGTATACACGGTTTCCGCAAATACATGTTTGTCCGCCGTTACGGAACTTGGATGCAACCGTCTGCTTTGCTGCGTGCTCTACATCTGCATCATCCAGCACGACGATTGGCGCATGTCCGCCAAGCTCTAATGACAAGTTCTTTACTTGTTCAGATGCTTGTTTCATCAACACTTTCCCGACTTCTGTCGAGCCTGTGAATGTGATTTTCCGTACCTTCGGATTCGACAACAGTTCTTCGCCAATTTCAGATGATTTTCCTGATACAAGGTTGACGACACCTTTCGGAAATCCTGCCTCTTCACACAATTCGACGAGCCTCACTGCAGTCAGAGGTGTCTCATTCGGTGGTTTCACGATGAATGTACAACCTGCTGCCAATGCTGGTGCCATCTTCCGGGTGATCATCGCTGCCGGGAAGTTCCAAGGCGTAATCGCCCCAACAACTCCTACTGGCTGCTTGATCACTTGCATCCGTTTTCCGTCTTTAGAAGGTGGAATGGTACGACCATACACGCGCTTCCCTTCTTCTGCATACCATTTGACGAAAGATGCGGCATATTGGACTTCACCTTTAGACTCTTTCAGCGGCTTTCCCATTTCTGAAGTCATCAGCTCAGCCAGTTCGTCTTCATGCTTCATCATGAGATCATACAATTTTTCAAGATAAGAGGCACGGTCGTAAGCATTCAGCCCTGACCATCCAGGAAAAGCATCGTGAGCCGCATCGATTGCCAAGCGTGTCTCCTTCTTTCCGCCACGGGGCACCGTCCCAACGACCTCTCCTGTCGCAGGATTAATGACCTCCGTCTTTTCCAACCCGTGATCTGACCATTCGTTGTTAATGAAGATCCCTTTTTCCATCAAAACGCCTCCAATTTTATATTGATTGCTGTTGCGTGAAATTAGTAAGTATCGTTACTTTTACAATTCCATTGATGGGTTGTCCTTAAACATCATGCAGGACAGGATTACTCAGTTGACCAATTTGTTTAATTTCAACAGTTACGGTATCGCCTGCCTTCAGATACTTCGGCGGGTCGAATCCTTTTCCCACTCCTGCAGGAGTCCCGGTCGCAATGATATCTCCCGGTTCAAGCGTCATCGCCTTGGATAGTTCCTCAATCAAAATCGGTATGGAAAAAATCATCTTGGACGTAGAAGATTGCTGTCGCACTTCATCGTTCACAAATGTAGTGATGACCAGGTCATGCGGGTCTGGAATGGAAGTTTTATGGATGACGACTGGTCCCATCGGACAGCTCGTATCCATGCTTTTTCCGATTAAGAATTGTTTGTGTTTGCTTTGAAGATCCCTTGCGGTTACATCGTTTAACAAGGTGTATCCGAAAACGTGGTCGTAAGCGTCCTCCGCTTTGATCCGTTTCCCACCTACACCGATGACGACAGCAAGTTCACCCTCATAGTCGATATCCGATGTAACATCCGTTGGGATCCGAATAGGCTCATCTGTTCCAATGACAGCTGTCGGCGCTTTTGAGAAGAACATTGGAACATCCAGTACGTCACTGGCACTTCCAAGCTCTATTGCGTGGTCCAAATAATTTTTCCCGACACAGAAGACGTTCTTATTCGGTCGTGGTATCGGTGCCTGAATCTTTATCTGTTCACGCGCCAACGTATACGCCGCTTCCCTCTCTTCATCATGCAATCGTGCTAAGATCTGCTGCACTGTTTCAATGAAATTCTCTGACTTGAGACACTCCAAGAAAACCGTTGGCATCTCCAAGTCATAGTAGGTGGCTGCTGCGTTCAAATCGATGACTTCATCAGGCTGACCTTCCTTCACAATGCCGATGAATGTTTCGTTATCTGCTTTCAAACCAGTTAAAAATTTCATGATATGTAGCTCCTATTCGTGAACCCGATCAAAGTCGGCCGCCAGCTTGAAATCGAGGTCAGTCAGTCCCTTTGCTTGCCAGGAACTTAATTTGACCGTTACAAGCTTATAGTCGATCGAAATGAGCGGGTGATGTTGAATGTCTTCAGAAATCTTAGCAATTTGACTGACAAAGTCAATGCCATCTAAGTATTCTTTGAACCGGTATTTCTTAACGATCCACTTTTCGTCTTGAAGAAACCAGCCTTGCAACTTTTCCAGCTGTTCTAACACTTGTTCTTCTGTTAAGCGTTCCATTTTTGGTCCTCCTTATCAGCTTTCATTTTTACAATAAATGATGAAAGAACTTTCCCCATTTGTAAAACAATCCGCACTCACAACCCCTTATATACTTCCCTTCTTGTGTAAAATCTCCTCTTTTCATCGAACCACCTCATGTTGGGGATTGAAATGTGTTAAAATAAGTTGTTAATAACACGCATGGAGTGACGCAAATGAATGTTGTCGTAAGTACATTAAACGCGAAGTACATACATACCTGTCTCGCGCTCAGATATCTGAAAAGCTATTGTGCACCCGAGTATGAAGTGCAAATGGCTGAATATACAATCAAAGATCCCGTCATGAACATTGTGAGTGATCTTTATTCACGAAATCCGGATGTGATTGGATTCAGTTGTTACATCTGGAACATCGAAGAAACGATCCCGATCATTGAAATGTTGAAAAAGATCAAACCAGACATCAAAATCGTTCTAGGTGGACCTGAAGTATCCTACGATGTTCCTCAATGGTTGGAAAGACTCGAACACGTCGACTATATCGTGGTCGGAGAAGGTGAAGCTACGTTCAAGGACTTACTTCAAGCACTGGAAAAAGGAGAAGACCCGGAATCCGTAGCAGGATTAGCGTATATGAAGGACGGGAAGCCACACCGTTCGGCTCCCCGGCCGAAGCTCGATCTAAAAACCGTCCCATCACCTTTCCGATTTGAAGAAGATCTCGAACAACTATCAAAAAGAGTCACCTACGTAGAAACGAGTCGAGGATGTCCATACTCATGTGCCTTCTGTCTCTCATCCATTGAAGTCGGTGTCCGCTATTTCGACATCGAAATGATGAAAAACGAAATTCGATTCCTGATGGCAAACGGTGCACACACCATCAAATTCGTCGATCGTACCTTCAACATCAGAAGGGATTACGCGTTAGAGATGTTTGACTTTCTCATTCAAGAGCATCTACCGGGGACCGTGTTCCAGTTTGAAATCACAGCAGACATCATGCGTCCAGAAGTCATCGATTATTTGAATGAGAACGCCCCTGTTGGATTGTTCAGATTTGAAATCGGTGTCCAATCAACGAATGATGCGACGAATGACCTCGTGGAACGACGTCAAAACTTCGAAAAGCTCACACGGACCGTCACTACAGTACGTGACGGAGGGAAAATCGTCCAGCATCTGGATTTGATTGCAGGACTACCTGAAGAGAATTATGATTCCTTCCGAAAAACGTTCAATGACGTATTTGCTTTCCGGATCGAAGAAGTGCAGCTCGGATTCTTGAAGATGTTACGAGGAACAGGCTTACGACTGAGAGCAGAGCAGCATGATTACATCTATATGGATCAAGCTCCATATGAAATCCTTGGGAACAATGTGTTATCTTTCGATGAAATTATCAAGATCAAACGGGTCGAAGATGTACTGGAGAAGTTCTGGAATGACCATCGTATGGATACAACGGTCAGCTATCTGATTGATTCTGTCTTCCCATCGGCGTTCGATTTCTTCCAACAGTTCGGAGACTTCTGGGAAACCCGTGGATGGTCACGTATCGGTCATCAGCTTGAGGACCTGTTCAAACGTCTGCACGATTTCCTTGTACATGAACAAGTGGAAGGCCTTCCAATGATTGAGGGCTTGATGAAGTACGATTATTTCATCCGTCAAAAGCATAAACCACGTAAACCATGGTGGGACTTTACGATGGATAAGCAGACACAAACCACTTATTTCCGTTACCTTGCGAGTTCACCAGAGAAAGTATCCCGTGAATTCGTGGATCTCGGTCTGAATGAAAAAGATCTCCACAAGCATGTGATGATTGAGAAGCTTCCGTTCGACCTTGAAGCATTTTTAGAAAATGGTACGATCAAGGAAAGCGATACACTATTGATTATGTATTTCGATCCAAAGTCACAAGAAGCTACTGCTTTTACACTCCCTGATCAAAAGATCCTTCCAAACGAAATGGTCTGAGTGGAATAATTATAGGAGGACAATCATGGCAAATACACATACTTATACGAGAAAAGAAGAAATCGTCAATGCCATCACACACGGAATCGGCGCGATATTCAGTGTCGTTGCGCTCGTCTTACTTGTCGTCATGTCCGCCTTGGATGGCTCTGTCTGGCATGTCGTCAGCTTCTCCATTTACGGCGCATCCATGCTTTTGTTGTATACCGCATCTACATTGGTCCATAGTTTTCCTGAAGGAAAGCTCAAGGATCTGTTTGAAATATTCGATCATGCTGCCATCTACATTTTCATTGCTGGTACGTATACACCGTTTCTGTTCATCGTCGTCAAAGGTGCACTAGGATGGACATTGTTTGGAATTGTATGGGGGATTGCCTTAGTAGGGGTTTTCTTTAAAGCATTCTTTGTGAAAAAATTCCTCTACTTATCAACAGTCATCTATATCGTCATGGGCTGGCTCGCTGTATTTGCATGGAAACCGTTGATGACTACATTGCCTACGGATGGTAGCTTGTTATTCATCATCGGAGGAGTCCTTTATACGGTCGGAACGATCTTTTATGTGTGGCGTGCATTTCCTTATCACCATGCGGTATGGCATGTCTTTGTCCTCGCAGGAACAGCTGCTCATTTCTTTGCGATTCTTCTCTACGTACTACCGATCAGAGTCATATAAATATTTAAGTATAAAAAAACGTCTGCTTCTCAGCAGACGTTTTTTGTTTAGTCATTGTTTTCAAGATCTTCATCCGTATCAGGGTCCTTCTCTTTCTCAGTCGCATCCTGCTCTTCTTTGACCTTTTTCTCTTTCTCAATGTCAATGACTTCGATCTCCATGTCCTCAACAAGTAGTCGGTTTGGAACTTTGACGATGACTTCTTCAGCTTTTAAACCTTTGGTCACTTCCAGATAGGTTTTATTTTTAAAGCCGAACGACACCTTTCTTTTATCGATATATCCGTTTTTCACAACCAAAACATATTGTTTCCCGTCTTCATGAAGAATCGATTCATGCCGTACAGCTACCGCATCTTTCACCGCTATCGGTCGGACCGTCATCTCAACAGTACTGCCAACCTGAAGAGTCGATTCACCTTCCTGTTCAACTTCAATATCCACCTGAAACTCCAAATCTTCCTGCTTTTCTTCAGAAGGTTGAATAGAAGCGATGATTCCTTTCCACTCTTTGTCCTTTGAAGATTTCAGTTGGACGTCGTCGCCTTCCTGTAATAAAAGAACTTCTTGTTCGGAAAGGAAGGTGCGGATCATGACGTTATCTTCATTTGCGAGGACCACTAAAGGATCTTTTGTAGATCCTCTTTCATATGAAACCTTCTGGACAGTTCCGGAAATGGAACTTTTAACTGTCATCTCCCCAGAACGAGTTTCCAACTGTTTGATTTCATCTTCTTTATTGTCAATCATACTGTCAATTCGATCTGCCTGATATTCTGCGTCAGCCTCTTCCTGTTCCAGGAGGAATAAAGCCGAATCATCTCTTTCCTCTTCATCCTTGGCAGATTCCCTCAGAATTTGATTCCCGATCAATCTCTCACGATCTTCGTGGTAATCTTTTTCGGTTTCCAATACATCAATTTCATTTTCGAGAGCAACGACCTGTTGATCATAATTTGAAGCACTATATTGAAGAATATCTGTTCCGCTGGATATTTCATCGCCTTCTTGGACAAGGATTTCCTCGAGTGTTCCTCTACTCTCGTCAAAGTAGAATTCTTCTTTCTCTTTAGGTACGACAATTCCTGTTGCTTTGATCGTCTCCTTCAAATCACGTTGTTCAATCTTCGTCACTTCATAAGGCTTTTCGCTGGCAAAAATCGATTCATTCAGGATAAATAAATAAGTGTTTATGATGACGAAAAGGACGATCGGCAGTGCGATCAACGCTTTCTTTATGTAACCGTTCAAACTGAGAACCCCCGTTTCTAACCATTCAAATGCAAGTGATACATCATGTTGATGATAGATAAAATCAAGATGAATAATCCATGCAATCCAATTGTGACTGTAAGAATATATCGTTTCGACTTCAAGGACGACTCCATGAGCAGCTTAACTGTTGCATAGAGATGCCAAACAAAGAAAACTGTAATCCAACCCGCGAGTGTCGTCAGAAACACATGATCTGTAATTGCTTTGACCCATGGTCCTATACCGAACGGCGAAAGCATCTCGGTTGAACCGAATGCAAACATATACGGTAGATTAGCTGCTATACCGATGAGAATGATAACGAACAAATACGTTTGCAGAACGTACAACCGCTTGAAACCGATATCCCGGAAAAACCCCCAAAATGCTAGAGTAGAAGAACCGATCAACAAAAATGGGAGAACAAGCCCCCCGATCGCTCCACCAATCCCGATCATGACAGATGCTGCAAATTTCTGATCGTCGGACAATTCCATTTTCACAGCTTCAGGCATCTGCAACCATTCCCCTGAACATATGTAGAACAAGAATCCGAATACGATTGAACTGCATAATAATAAAATCAAAATTCTAAGTCGATATCCGTGTATGGTTTTAGATTCTCTTAATGTATGTAAAGTTTCATTCGGTTTGAATAAACCTCTCCAAACTTGAACGTGATGCTCCAAGTCTCTTCCCCCATTTCTATCTCTCTATCATACTGGCATATTATCTATCCTACCAGAAAAACTAAACCATATCATTTTTTTCCAATAATTATATTGAACTATTTTTTGGCGATGACTGCCCAATGATAAGGTCCTGTCTGCTTCCATTGAATGGACTTATACCCCGCTTCTCTCAAATGGTTGTCCATGTTCATCACAATAGGATAGTCCTCTGAATCATCCCAATACCGTGCAATGGTTTCTTTTGCCTGAATTCGTGCAAATTCAGATGGAAACATGATATCTACGAGCAGGAAGTACCCGTCTTTTTGTAAGATCCGATAGGTTTCCTTGCAAGCAGAAAGCCTCTCTTCAGGAAGCACCTCATGAAACGTGAAACTGGAAACGACCAATTCAAAAGTTTCAGAAGCCTGATTGGTTTCATTGAATGTCCCTAGAGACAAAGTGTAATTCGGATGGTTTTGTTTACATTCTTCTAGCATCTTTTCAGATAAATCGATGCCGTGATATTCATCAGCGTGGAAACGCTTTATAAACCCTCCTGTGCCTATACCAATATCAAGAATCGCCTGGAACTTTTTCTCTTTCAACCAATAAGAAGCTTCACCTAGGCTTGTCTCGTAACCTAGCAATGGACCATTGGGATTTTGGATATATTGATCATACGTTTCTGCCCATAAATCAAATAGTTGTATGGTATCTTCCTTTTTGCGCATGCTTTCCCCTCCAGCTCAATAATACAGTCCTGCTAAACTTCGATATGATTTGCCAAAATCCTTGTTCCACTGTGTATTAAAGTGGGAACACAAATGCACCTAGTAGAATCCTCAACTTTTCTTAGGCATGTTCGAATAACAAAAGTAATACATATCTTCGAAAGGAGTCGAGTCATTTTATGCAATCAAAAAACAAACCTCTTATCTCGAAAAATACGAAAAGATCAGCTGAGTTATTTGAAAAAGCTTGCCAAGTCATTCCTGGAGGCGTGACCGCTAATATCAAGTATTTCCCTCCCCATCCCCTGATGATGGAAAAGGGAGAGAAAAGCAAATTATACGATGTTGATGGGAACGAATATATCGACTATTTATTAAGCTATGGCGCACTCATTCTTGGACACGGTCATCCATCAGTTTTCCAAGCCGTACAGAACCAAATGAAAACAGCAGGAACAACTATATTCGGTACGCCACATAGATTAGAAATCAAAATGGCAGAAACACTGATTCGCTTATATGCGGGTATCGAGATGGTCCGGTATACGAACTCAGGACTGGAAGCTACACAATTAGCGATTCGAATGGCGATGGCATACACAGGAAAACAAAAACTAGCCAAGTTTGAAGGACATTATCATGGAGGCTATGATCAGGTCCTCCTAAGTGTTAATCCAGATGAAATGGTTGCAGGTAATGAAAAGAATCCGAACGTGGTTCCTGAATCAAGCGGAATAGGCGACCATGTAATCCGTAACACGGTTATATTGCCTTTCAACAATTTAGAAGCTACTGAGCAAATTCTCAGAGAACATGCAGATCAATTGAGTGCAGTCATTGTAGAGCCTGTACAAGGAGGCTTTATTCCTGCCAATCAAGAATTTATGGAAGGCTTAAGAAAAGTTACTGAGGAATTGGGAATCTTACTGATTTTCGATGAAGTTAAGACCGGTTTCCGAGTGGCTCTAGGTGGAGCACAACAAATTTACAACATCACACCGGATTTAACAGCCCTAGGGAAAGTGCTAGGCGGAGGATTTCCTGTAGGGGCAGTCGGTGGCAAGAAGGAATTCATGATGGTCAGTGCATCGAATAAAGGAAGGGACATACTCACTTCAGGGGTTCAGGATTCGAATAAAACAGATGTCTTGTTTCACAGTGGCACGTATAATGGACACCCCACTGTTCTTGCAGCAGGACTAGCTACAATAGAATGTTTAGAGCAAGACGATACATTAGAACGACTGATGACTAAAACCCACACCCTCAGAAAGGAACTTGAAAAGGTCTACAAAGCCAAAGGGATTCCAATGCAAACGATTGGATCAGGGAGTATCTTCAATATCCTCCTAACCAAAGAACCAATCCAGAATTACCGTGATTTAAAGAAAGCAGATCATGATCTCCGGCAAAAAATTGATTATGAACTATTGAAATTCGGCATTTACATCAAGCCCTTCAACCGATATTCCATGTCTGTCGTACATGATGAAAGGGATATGAAAGCAACAATTGAAGCACATGAAGAAGCCTTGAATCGCGTGGTGGATCATTAAAGAATGCCTATAACGGAAATTAAAACAAGGAGGGTGACAAATGAATGTCACCCTTCTTCAAAATTATAGTGTTTCTATCGATACACTGCTACCTTTCCCAGCAGGTGTAGCGGGTTCTACGATCAGCTTTCTCGGCAGTCTTGCTCGCAATTCCGGTACGTGGGAAATGACCCCAACCGACACTTGTTGCATCTGAAGACGCTCAAGCGCCGATATGACAGTATCCAATAAAGATTGATCCAAAGTACCGAACCCTTCATCTAGGAAGAAGAATTCGAGTGGATATTCTCCTTGCAATTGGATTTGTGCAGAAAGCGATAGAGCGAGTGCAAGTGAAGTGAGGAATGTCTCCCCTCCGGATAGAGAGGTAACGGGTCTTCTGACTCCTCCATTGGCGTCATCTCGGATGACAAAACCTCCAGCTGAATCCACTTCTAGGGCATACCGTTGTCTCGTCAGCTCTCCCAAGCGTTGGGAGGCGTCCCGTGCCACTTGATGCAGTTGTTCTTCCGCAATGTATTCTACAAAGCTATTTCCTCTGAACACTGCCTGTAGTTTACCGAGTCGCTCTGCGAGTTCCTCGTTCTCCAGCCGCTTTTCTTCCAACTCTTCATACTTTTCGGCTCGTTTTTTCGTATCGTTCCATTCCCCTTCGAGTCTCGCCTTTTCAGCCAATGCATCCTCTTTCGCCTGCTTAGCATTCTTCAAATCGATTTGAACAGCTTCCCATTCGGATTCACTAACTTCTTTATGATTTAACAACGCACGCAAACGGGTTTGTTCATGAGCGTATTTTTGTTTTTCATTACTGAACCGTTCAATTTCCTGTTCCCATTCCTTTTGGCGTCCGGGGTGGATAAGCGCTTCTTTTACTTCTTCTTTCGTTTCAAAAAAGGTGCCATTCACCTTTTCTGTCCATCTCTCTTCTGCTTTCCTCAAGCGAGATTCCGTATGTTGGACAGTGGACTTGGCTACTTCAAGTTCTTTCTCCGAATCTTGTAGATGAACAGTCGCTTCTTTGTTCCTTCTTAGAGCCGACTCCTCTCTTTTCTTCCATTCTTCCAATTGGTTTTGCACTGAATGGATAAGATCGATGGCCTTCTTTGCTCCACAAAGTTCGTTAATCCTTTGTTGGAGCTCATTTAATCGTTTATTCAAGGTTTTCACCTCTGATTCAACGCTTGAAACCTCTAGTCTTTTGGCTTGGACATCCTCTGAAGTCTTCGTGATTTTTTCATCTTGCTCATAAAGGAAGGACACGCTTTTATCATATCTACTGTTCAATCCAGCGACCATTTGTTCCTGATTATCCATCTCTTTCTGAAGCTGCTCGACCTGTTCATAAGGGATAGTCTGGAAGTTTGCCTTCCACTGCTCACTCAAAATGTGGAGTTGAGTTTCGATGTCATTTTTCTTCTGCTCGATTTTTTCAAGTTCCCTTCGTTCGTTTGCAAGGGAGGATTTGATTTCGAGCAACAGCTTATCATGCTCACCATAAACGGACGTATAGTTGTTTCGCTTTTCTCTTAGTTCCAATAAGTCCTGTTTGAAACCTTTCGTCTCTGTTTGAAGAAGTTTCAGGTATCGCTTAAGCTCTTCTGTCGATTGAAGCTTATTCTGAATCGGATCAAAAGAAGCTGCTGCAATCTCATCACCTTGGATTTCCTCTTTTTGAACATATTCCTGTAAAGCTTCAAATAAGTACTCAAGGTCCTTCTTATTATGACTGATGGTCACTTCTTCATTTTTGACATCCGTATACAGCTGTTCCAATTCTTCAATTAACGCTGTATGATCGTGTTCCTCAATTGTGTTGGAGACTGGTTCTGGATGTTCTATCGAACCACATACTGGACATTTCTCTCCATTTTGAAGCTGTTCTGCAATCTGAGCTGATAGAGTATGAAGTTCATATTTTTGTTGTTGATCTTTGCTTTCTTTCAGAAATTGCTCAATGCCACTTTTTGCACGTTCAATGACACGTTCATGTTCGCACACCCTGTTATAGATGATTTCTGTATGTTGAAGCAAGTACCCGAGTTTTTCTTTTGCCTTGCTTATTTGACGATGTTGTTTCTCCGTTTCTGATTGCAAACGGTTTACAGTGGATGTTGTCTTTTGATGTTCGTTTAGAAGATCTTCATGATTCTGCTTCAAGGTAAGGATGTCTTTCTTGAGTGTCATCGCTTCTCTCAGGCGGTTACGTTGTTCATAGGTGATGGTTTTTGCTTCAATCTCTTGTTTGATTTCAGCCTGCTTGCGAATCGCTTTTTTCTTCTGTTCCTGAAGCTTATCAAGCTCCTGCTCACTAATTTTCAACTCTTCTTGCTTGTGTTGCAGCATCGTTTGTTCTGTTTGAATTCTTTCCAACAAAGGATTTCTTTCCTGTTCGAGTTCCATTGCTTGTTTCAACTCTTGTAGACGTTCATACAGTTTCGGCTCATGTTCAGCACGATCGCTTTGAATGGATTGGACTTCCCGATGAGATGATTCAACTTGAGCCTTCAACTGTTGGGCTTCTTTCTCCAGTTTCGTCTTCTTCTCTGTCCATTCCTTCTGTTCGCCAAGCAATTCTTCAAGCTCCTGGACGTATGGATGAAGGAAATCAGCTTCTTGCGCTTTTTTCAGTCTATTTTTCAACCGTTCGATTTCAGGCTCCTGCTCGTCCAGCTCGTTCAACTTCGCTTTAACGGCATTCAATTCTTCTTGCCATTGCCATATTTGACGATAATGTTCGAATTGGACTTCTTTCTTTTCAAGCTCTTTGTTCCGCACTTCTACTGCTTTCACCGCTTGATCCAGTCGTTGTCCAAGATCCTTAAGGGTTTCTTTTGATGCTTCACCGAGTCCTTGTTGTTCGGCTACAATTTCTTTGAGGATCATATTCGTTTCTTCCACTTTGCTCTTCAAACGCTGGTTGAGAAGGTCCCCATATTGCTCTAAACGGAAAAGCCTCTGAAGCATCTGGCGTCTTTCCGCACCTTTCAGTGATAGGAATTCCGCAAACTTACCCTGAGGGAGCACAACAGCCCTGGTGAAATCCGTCAATGTGAGGCCCAGGATCTGCTCCACTTCTGCAGTAACATCGCGTTCTTTATCAGCCAGAACCACGTGTTCCTCGTGTATGACCTCAATTAATCTGCACGTACTCGTACGAATCGTATCGTTTTTGTGGCGTTTAAACGTTCGCTCCACTTTGTAGCGTTTCGCGAAAGCAGGGTCACCTAACTCAAATGAAAAACTGACATTGAGTTGATCTTCTGCATGATTCATAATTCCCTGAATCGTATTGGATGCTCTCTCCACTTTTCCATAAAGCGCCAGAGTAACAGCATCTAGCAGAGAGGACTTTCCGCTTCCTGTTGGACCAAAAATTCCAAATACGCCGCCTTTGCACAATGTCTGAAAATCAACATCCTGTTTTTCGCGAAAACTATGTAATCCAGCTACAGAGAGGTGTATCGGTCTCATCCTCACGCACCTCCTTGGTTCGGATCAACCAGTTCCATGAACAGCTTCACCGTTTCTTCATCCGGAGTAGCACCATTCGTCTGTCGCTCATAAAACCTGGTAAACAACTCATCAATCGGTAAGTCGGACATCCTTCGTTCGGACTGATGAACTTCGAAATCTTCAAAAATGGGACGAATATGGATGAACCCATCATGGGCATTTCTCAATTTATGGATTTGCTCCATACTTAACGTATCTTTCAGATGAACTTCCAGGTCAATCCAGGCATGCTCGTCCTTCTTCTCTTCAAGCCAACGATATACTTGCTCCAATCCCTCATCTGCTTTCCACTTGACCAATGGTTTACCACTCGAAAGATACACTTCTTTCGTAGAGGCTACCTCACCTGGTTTCGCATCGATCAATGTAACAGATTTGGTCTGTCCAGCTTCTGAAAAACTGTAGGATAGAGGGGAACCAGAATATCTTGCAATTCCTTCTGCCCGCTTGATTGACTGCGGCCGGTGCAGATGTCCCAAGGCTGTATATTGGACGTTCGAAGGTAGTGCGTCAGCTGTCACTGTGTAAGCCCCGCCGACTTGTATCGGTCGTTCAGAATCCGTTTCTCTACCTCCCGCCACATAAATGTGACTCATGGCTACATTGACTGTTGAGGAATCGAATCCTTTACTTAACTCATCGAACAGTTTTTCTATCCGGATATCATAGGCATCTCTTAACGTTTCTTCACTGAATGATTCCGTCAGCAGCTCTTTCAACCTGGATTCAGAAGGATAAGGGAGACCCGCTACCTTCAATCGTTCCCCTGACTTAGAAACATCCAATTCTACAGGTTGGATGTTCGGATATCCTATTATAGTAATCCCATGCAACGATGCTAGAGGTCCTGAGGCACTTAGACGATCCGGATTATCATGATTTCCGGCAATGATGACGATTTGACATTCTCTGTCCATCGTCATCTTCGCCATATACTCGTAAAATAATTGTTCGGCTGCTGCTGGAGGATTGACGGTATCAAAAACATCACCCGCCATGAGGACCACATCCACTTCCTCTTCGTAAACAATGTCACATAATTCCTGTAAAAATTGTTCTTGCTCTTCTAATCGGCTCCTGCCTTCCAACGTGCGGCCAAGGTGCCAATCAGCCGTATGCAGTAATCTCATACGTTTCCCCTTTCCTTATGGCAATCGCAACAAATGTCCACCATCAAAAAAGTATAGATATTTCTCCTTACAAGGTTTCTTCCATATTTCTTCAATTGCTTTTGCATAGAGACTCAACTGGATTTCGTATCTTTTTTCAAGTATCGGTCTTGCTTTCTCATAACTTTCGAAGCGGTTAGTAATTGCATCTGTCTTATAATCCAGCAGGATGAATCCATCCTCTTCTTCAATAACACAGTCCATGACACCTTGAATCAAAACGTGTTCTTCTCCTTGGCTATTCCAATCCGAATAGGCTTGTTCTGCTGGCAATCCCAGGCTGAAAGGCACTTCTCTATGGACACGGGAAGATGCCAGCATCTTTTCCCCTAACTCTGTTTGGAAGAATCGTTCAATTGATTGAATATCGATGACTTCCGCCTGGGTTGTTGTCATCAATTCGCGGTTTACAAGTTTTGCGATGCTTTCTTTGATCGACTGAAGATCAACAGGACTGTTCGCAGGTATATGCTGCATGACCATGTGCATGGCCGTACCTTTCTCAGCTGCACTGAGGGACTTATCCTGCATGAAACTTGGCCTTTCACCGATCGTACTGCGAAGCTGCCTCACAAATGACTGATCACCGTACTCATCCCTTGCTTCCACATTCCTTTTCAGTTCAGTCACCGATTGTTTAGACATATGCCTCTTGGAATGTTGGTACGGGTATTCCCATGAAAGTCTCCTATCAACTTCATCTTCCAACTCGGCCACCGGAACTTGCTCCCAATTCCGTATATATTCCAGGCGATCTTGTTTTTCTTCAGCCTTCTCATCAGTTGCCATGGCGATCTCACTTGATTGCAGAATGGACAAAGCCCATTGATTCTCTGAACTTCCTAATGTCTCATAAGACGGTAGAACTGCTCCTAAACGTTCTCTTAAATGTGTCATACTAGGGTGACGGATGACTGCAGGTCCAATCCAGTCTAGATAGGATTTAGCTGCAGCCCTTTCAAAATCGGGAAGCAACCATCCTTTACGAGAAATCATGTGCTGCCATTGTTGCAGCTGTTTATCCAAATCGCGAAGTGCGCCGACTAGCACCAATTTTTCTTTCGCTCGTGTCAACGCAACATATAGAATTCTCATCTCTTCTGCAATCATTTCCATCCTGAGTCGTTTCTGAATAGCTAGCTGTGGTAGAGATGGGTAGCTGACCCGATGTTTTGGATTCATGAATTTCGCTCCAAAACCGATCTCCTTGTGAAGCAAAAATCCTCCGCGCATATCCATTTCATTAAATCGTTTGTTCAATTTCGCAAGAAACACAACAGGAAACTCAAGTCCTTTACTCTTATGAATCGTCATGATACGGACTACATCTTCCTGCTCCCCGAGGGCGCGGGCAGTTCCCAGATCCTTGCCTTGATCCTTCATTCTCTCTATGAATCTTAAGAATCGGAACAAACCTCTGAACGATGTATTTTCATATTGACGTGCACGATCGTACAAAGCACGTAGATTTGCTTGACGTTGCTGTCCACCAGGCATTCCGCCAACGTAGTCGTAATATCCGGTTTCACGGTAAATCTGCCAGATCAAATCAGAAAGGTCTCCTTGTCTTGCTTTCGTTCTCCAACGTTGTAGATTTTTGTAAAAGAACGCTAGCTTCTCCCGAGTTGATGTCTGATCTGTGTTTTCCAAATAGGAAACGACTGCTTCATAGTAAGAGCCTTTTTTGTTGGCGACTCTAACTTCAGCCATCTCTTCCCCACTTAAAGCGATAATCGGGGAACGGAGCACTGATGCTAGAGGGATGTCCTGATACGGATTATCGATCACCTGTAGTAAGGACATCAAGATGGAGACCTCAACGGCTTCGAAATAACCTGTGGAAAGATCCGCATAGGCTGGTATGCCCTGTTTCTTGAACTCTTCTTGAATGGTCGGGGCTGCAGTAGCCGTTGAACGTAACAGGATGACAATATCTCTGTATGTGATCGGACGGTGTTGTTTCAGCTTTGCATCGTATACCTGATACGGCGTCTGATTCTCATTATGACCGATCAGTTCTTTGATACGAGTTGCCATCCACCTGGCTTCCAATTGGATGGATTCCAAGTTTTCGATGTCCTCGTCATCCTCATCCCCTTCGTCACTTCGGTCGATCAAGACTAATTCTGTCCTTGCCTCTTCTGTTTCAGGGAAGTCTGCTCCCAGGTGTAGTTCAGCAGCATCATCGTACTCGATTTCTCCGACAGACTCATTCATGATCTGTTTGAAAATGAAATTTGTGCTGTCGATGACATCCCTTCGGCTTCGAAAATTTCTTGATAGATCGATTCGAACCCCTTCTCCGGGATCTGAACCATGAAATCTCTTGTACTTATCCAAAAAGAGGGATGGTTCAGCCAAACGGAAACGATAGATGCTTTGTTTCACATCTCCAACCATGAACAAGTTGGAGCCATCCTCTGGTTCTTTGGTGACAAGCTGGACGATGGATTCCTGAACGAGGTTCGTATCTTGATATTCGTCTACGAGAACTTCAATGAATTTATGGCGATATTCTTTGGCAGCTTGTGATGGCACGAGTACCTCTTCTGTGCTGTCACTACCGGACAAAACTTCCAAGCAATAATGCTCAAGATCTGAAAAGTCGACGAGTCCTTTGTCTTTTTTAGCAGCCTGGAATCGATCAGAGAAACGTTTCACGAGGCTTACGAGAGTATTCATGACAGGAGCCAATTCACGGATATGATGGATGTAGGATTCCGGACTTCGGCTGAAAAGATCTTCCTTGAGACCATCAACTTGCTTCTTCACACGATCCCGCAAAGACTTGACCTGTTCTTTCAACACTTCAGCATAATCGTCGCCTTTACATGCCTTAAGTCTAGTAAAGGAGCCTTCTTGAAATGCATCATAAAGCTCTGACCAAGAACGCATGCCCGCGGACAACAGATTCTGTATGAATTGTTCATCACTTTGAAGGGTTTCATAATATGGCCCTGGACCACCGGGAGCAAGTGCCCACTCCTTAGCCTGTTCAACCAATTCCAACATCCCTCTAAGCTGGAGCTGGACATCCTGAATCAATTCATTCGTCCAACTGAGTTCTTCAAGGGTATCAACCTTTTCGCTCATCTCATATTTTTCAACCATCCGATCTAGCCAAACCTTAGGCCAAGGGTAACTACGCGCAAAATCATAAAGATGGATGATCATCTTCTGGATTTCATCATCTGCGCGGTCATTACTGAATCGGTCGACCAGGTCGAAAAAGGTTTCGTTGTCTTCTTTTCCGTATTCTTCTTCCAACAGCTCTTCCAAAACTTCCTGGCGAATCAATTCACCTTCCGTTTCATCAGCGATTCTGAAGTTGGGATCAAGGTCCAATTGGTAGTAATATTTCCTTAGAACCTCTATACAAAATGAGTGCAGAGTCGATATCGAAGCTCGATTCAATAAAGTGAGTTGCCTTCTCAAGTGAAGGGAACCCGGTCTTTCCTTCAGTGCTTTCTCCAATGCGACACCAATTCTCTTACGCATTTCGGCTGCAGCAGCATTCGTAAACGTTACAATCAACAGGCGGTCCACATCGACTCCCTCTTGATCCGTCAATCGACGGATGATTCGTTCCACAAGGACTGCCGTCTTACCAGAGCCTGCGGCTGCCGCTACAAGGATGTCTTCCCCTCTTGCCGTAATGGCGTGCCATTGTTCATCGGTCCATTGTGCATTTTCAGGTTTGGGTATCACTTCACGCATCGAGGTCTCCTCCTTTCTCACGCATTCTCTCAAACAATTCTTCATCTTTCATGTTTTTCAACGAACGATAATTGTTTTCTTCTAATGATTGGTCAAACTGACATACTGAGCGAAAAGAACAGTATGTGCACGGTGTACGATTTTGCATCTCATATGGTGCAATGTCGATATTTCCTTCCATGATGTCTGACCCGATATTTCCTATCATTGATTTAACATAGGAACGGACTGCGTCAAATTGATCTCTATTCAATAAGGAAGAGCCTTTTCTGAAGTTGCCATCCTTTTTCATAGCTACGGGAATGATTTCAGAGTGTCCCTCAATCGTTTTGTCCATAAGGTGGACCACGTCTTCATCCTCCAAGACATATCCTTTCATCTTGAACTTTTTGAACAGTTCTTTCTCGATTTCGTCGAGGGTCAGCATTTTTTTCGATGAATGGACAGGATCGTGAACATGGAAATACAATACACCAGCTGGATCAGCTTTCTTACCAAGCCAATCCTTCGAGTAGGTCAATACGACATCCAGATAAGTTAGCATCTGTAAGGCAATGCCGTAGTAGACCTCTGAAAGGTTTAATCCTTTTTGGCTGGACTTATAATCGATGACCCTCAACAGAAGGCCGTCGTCATTCATAGCGGTATCCACCCGATCGATTCTGCCGATGACTTCCATCGTCGTACCGTCCTTCAATTGATATTTCAACGGTGGTATTTTTTCATTACCTCCGAATCCGACTTCAAGTCCTACAGGTGAAAAGCCACTCGCTTTGGCCTGTTCGCTTAACGCAAAGGATGCTCGCCCCACAACATTTTTCAACTTTCGCTTGATGTATTGATAGCGGTTAGAGCTTAATAGAATTTGACTTTGCAGACGGGGTGCCAGCTTTTCGACCACTTCGCTGGCCAGTCGATTACAATCTTTAGCAGACAATTCCCTCCAATCGATTTTTCTCTGTTGGAGGATATCTGCCACCTCTTTCAACGCAGCGTGGAATAATTGTCCGATGTCCGGTGCCTCCAACCGGTACATCTGCCTTTCCTCGAGTTTCAGTCCATAACTTGCAAAATGGGAGAATGGACATGATTGGTGCTTTTCCATTCTTGATACACTTGCTTTCAAACTTTCCCCGTATAAATCCTTACTCGTTTCCTTTTTCAAGCGATCGGTTTTGTTTTCATAGAAGAGACTGTGAATGGTCCTTCTAGCTGGAGCTGACCAATTTTCGTCGTACACGAACCAGTTATACACATTCCACCATTCATTTGCTAGAGGGTAACCCCTTTGCCATTGGCGGAGCTGAGCAGTTAAAAATGACAAAGTCCTCCCTGGTCTTCCAATAAACCGGATCGTTTCTTCTTCACTTTCATTCGGTTCCTGCATGATGAAGCGTTCCTTTTGTTCTGGATACATCTCTTTGAGCTGATTGATCAGAATGGAAGGGACAAGTGACTTCCCTTCTTCGTCTGCTAATGGATATGAAACGAGAAGATAATCAGATGCACTCGATAATGCCATGTATATCAAAAAGTTTTCATCCAATAGATTCTCACGTGCAGTCGGTGCCATTTCGATTCCAAGAGATTGTAAGGCTTCCCGATCATCTTCTGATAAAATGCCGTCCTCACTTGGCTTAGCGGGCAAAACCCCATCATTCACGCCCAATATGAAACTGCATTTTACTTGATAGAACCTGGATCGATCTAAGCTTCCAATCAAAACTTGATCAATAGATGGAGGTACGAGTGCGAATTTCATCGACTCAAGCCCGGTATCCAGCATCTTGTTGAAGAGTTCCAGACTTAACGGCTCGTCACCGACGATTTCTACCATCTGTTCCATCAAATCGATGACTGCTTGCCAGACTTGATCGTGTTCACGAGCAAGGCTTAATTCGCCTGCCTCTTCAGCTTTATATCGCCAGTTTTCTAGTTTTGAGGGAATCTGTAAATGTTCTAAATATAGATAGAGCGCTTCACATAACTCACGCCCATTCCGAGCTGCTTTCAGATCTCGCTGCAATCTTGCTAAAGGTCCTGAGATCATGTGTCTGGCAGCATTGATTTTTGTCTGCTTTTCTCTTTCTTCATCCGTCTGGTTACCAAAGCTGGCATCCAATGATCTGAACTTCCGATAGATCCAATCTTCCTGACTGCACCATCTCTTTTTCCCATGAATCCCATGAGCAAGCACATAATTTTCCAGCAAGTCAACTTGTTCTCTGAGCTGTTGGGTCGTCCACACGTCATGATCAAACAGCAAGTCCGTCTTCACACACCTGAACACCGCGTCATAACGCCAATTTTGAAGTATGACATCAAGGCTTGACCGTATACATTCGATGACAGGATGATGGAGCATGGATCGTTTTTGATCCAAGAAATAAGGAATCTCGTAATCTTCCAATAACGTGTTCAATAGATCGGAGTATGTAGATGCATCCCTTACGAGTACCGCAATATCCCTATATCGATAGCCTTTGTTGAAAACAAGGTCCTGGATGTCCCTCGCAATGCCTTCCACTTCTGCTCTTCGATTCACTGCACCACTGATATGGACGTTACTTTCCCCATAATAAGGAACAACAGGTCTTTCATGAAAATAATTCTCCAGGTGACGGATCGATGGTGAAGCCTCGAAGCGTGGTTTCTGCCCGAGAAAATGGATTGGTTCAACCTCAATACCTTCTTCTTGTGCAATAGAGTGCACCTTCTGATAGGTCGTACTGGTCATTCGGAATAAGTCCAAATCAGACGCTTCATGATCACTCGGTTCATCCATTGTCAATGTAACCGTTGTTCTACTTGCCTTCTTCATCAGAGCACGTAGAGCGCCCAACTCTTGGGGCGTATAACTATGGAATCCATCAATCCAGACTTCACAGTCATCAAAAAATGATGAATCAGGCATTCTTTCTTCTAACAAACGTAAATAATCTTCCGAATCTACGTATTTGTCTGCCAACATTTCTTCCAGTTCATGATAGATGATATGTAAATCGTGAAGTTTATCCTTCAACAGATTGCGGTCTTCCGTTTCTTCAAGAAGCTTTTCTTCCAACTGTTCCAAATCATTTGAACCAAGACAATACCTTTTGAACTCCTTTACCATTTCTTCCAGCAGTTCATAGAATCCACTTTGCTCAGAAGATTTCTGGAATAGGATCAAATCCTTTTTATGTTTTTCAACCACTTTCCGGAGGAGCATGTTCATTCCCGTCGAGGTGAGATGGTACCTTGTCAATCCACCTGCCTCTTGAAGGACTTTAAGGGCTAAGCGGGAAAAACTAAACACCTGTGCTCGTATCATTCCGCCTAATCCAGGTGTTTTCACTAATTCGTATTCCATTTGAAATGTCATTTGATCTGGTACGAGCATGACAATCGGTTTTCCGCTCGGTACATTATGTAATTCTTCTCTGATTTCATTTAAACAGTTGGTCGTCTTTCCACTACCCGACCTTCCTAACATGAATCGGACCGACATGAATATTCCCCTTTCCGTAACAACGAGAATCGTATCATTTATTATCTCATTTTTTCAGGTGAATTTGTAGGAAATACCTTTTGGCAAGTATTGAAAAAAACTATAAAGCGTTCGGCGGACGACTCCTCCAAGGAAGTCCCAGAAATAGACGTTGGAGAGTTAGCTCAGCTTGATTTCGAAGGTGGAAGTTGGAGTACTTGATGACTTCGTCGTATCCTCTTACGATGACGTGGTATTCAGAGGTATCTTCATAAATACGGTGAAAGGATACTTTAATGTTCTTAGAACGCATCTCTTTCCTGATTTGATGGAGCTCTTGAGTGATTTCCCTCATTTTCTCCTCAATCCAAAGAACGTACGGTTGAGTGAATTTGAAAGGAGCCCGTTGGAAGATTTGCAGATCGCGATTGAGGATCGTCAACAACATGGGGTACAGGATGAACCGATCAATGAGCAGACTCTCTTCTTTCGTTGCGTACATGGTTCGCTCACTCCTTAACCGGCATGATGATTCGATTGTTTGCGATTATAAGGAAGAATTCTACATGAAAGTACACGATCGATGTGAAAGGTTCGTGTTTGTCTCCGTAACGAACAATAGGCGGTCATTGTCGTTTCAGTCATGGACGAAATCCAGATGACACGTTGAGTAATCGAATCGTCGTTTGCTAGATACACGATTTCAATCGGCTTGTTCTGCTCGTAAGCACGGACCAACATACGTTTCATGTGAGTACCTCCTCTTTTTTTATTATATACGAACAAACGTTCTGTATGCAATGGAATTTGATTGGTAAATTTTACTTTCAAGAAAAAAGCTCGTAAGAACCATTTACGGATTTCAAACGAAATTCACGACACTCCTGCGGGAATAGCGAGCCAGGCGAGACCCCGCAACGAACACGTGGGTCAAGCATCATAAAGGATCTTCGACTGCTTTAAGGAACTTCGACTAAGTACCATCACGTCCTGTGATGAACGTCGAAGTCAGTACATCCTGTACAAGTCCGTCCTGTGGTGAACGTCGAAGCCATCACATCCTGTGGAAGTGAGGCTTGCGGTTCGCCCGCGGAAAGGGAGTGTATTTCGAAGAAAACAATAAAAAAGCTGACGTTCATACGCCAGCTTTTTCAATCGTCTAGTTCTGAAATTGATCTCGTTTCGTTTTTGCATCACTGTAGTTCCCAATATAGCTTCTGATGTTCCCGTCCTCGATCCAAAACGTACGTTCAATCAATTTATTCAAGAAGTAACGGTCGTGGGAAACGACGAGCAAAGTTCCTTCAAAACCTTCCAGCGCTTCTTCCAATGCTTCTCTTGAATCAATATCCAAATGGTTGGTCGGCTCATCGAGCAAGAGCAAGTTGTAGTTCTCCGTCATCATCTGGGCTAGACGTAACCGCGTCCGTTCCCCTCCACTTAAGCTCTCAACCTTTTGGAAGACTTCCTTTCCGAAGAATAGAAAGCGACTCAATTGATAACGAGCTTCCCCTTCGTCTACACGTGCGACATCCCGATACGCATCTAGCACTGTCCAACCCTCATAACCAATCAATCCTTTTTGTGATAGGTATCCGATTTTTACGGACGCTCCGATTTTGACTTCACCCTCTTCTGGAGTGATTTCACCGAGAATCATGCGCAAAAAGGTCGATTTCCCGACCCCATTCTTTCCGATGATGGCGGCCCGCTCTTGATATTGAACCAGTAAATCAATGTTTGAAAATAATACTCGATCTTCCATTTTCTTCTCAACCTGTTGGAAGAGGACAACATCTTTTCCGCTCCTTTTGGCAGATGTAAAACCAAGATCTGCTGCGCGCCTTTCAAGCTTGGGACGATCGATTTTATTCATCCTCTCCAGTGCTCGTTCCATATTTCGAGCACGTTTATGCATTTTAGGGTTATCCGCACGAGTAGCCCAGTCCCGCATGCGCTTGATGGCTTCCTTCATTTTCTTGATTTTCTTTTGTTGATCCTGGTAGGCCTGGAATTCGAGCATCATACGCTTTTCTTTTTCTTTTACAAATGCAGAATAATTGCCTTTATATTGTTCTAGTACCCCAGAATCAATTTCTACCGTTTTAGTTGAAACTGCATCAAGGAAGTAACGATCATGGGAGATGATGACAACAGCCCCCTGATAGTTTCGGATATACTCTTCCAACCAGTCCAAAGCTTCCATGTCCAGATGGTTGGTCGGTTCATCCAATAACAGCAAGTCAGGTTCCTCAAGCAGTATGGCGGCAAGTCCGACTTTTGTCTGCTCTCCTCCACTGAGCGAGGAGAATTCATGGTCACTCAAGTACTCCAGGCCGAGTCCTTGCATGACCCCTTTGATCTTGGAGTCAATCGCGTATCCATTCAGTTCCTCCAACTTGTCTTGAAGTTTTCCGAATTGCTTGAAGTGCTTCTCCAGCTTATGTTGTTCATCTGGGTCAGCCATCTTTTCGGTCACTTCCTTCAATTGTTTTTCAATTTCATAGACTTCTTCAAACGATTGTTTCAACATTCCTTCAACGGTGCTTCCAGGCTCCGCAATCGGAATTTGATCCAACATCCCAGTCGCTATGTCCTTTTTATAAGAAATATTACCAGCTTCAATCGTTTCCAACCCTGCAATACATTTCATGAATGTCGATTTTCCCGCTCCATTCGGACCGATTAGTGCAAGGCGGTCTTTATCATGGATTTGAAGTGAAAGGTCCTGGAAAATCCAAGTACCTGCATACATTTTACTGATTTCGTTGATAGATGCTACGATCATGAGATTAGTCTCCTTTGATTAGTAAAGTGGATGTACTTCTGAAAAAAAACACAAAAAAAAACCATGAGCAAGCTATACCTGCCCATGGTTTCCGTTCTACATATATAAGGAATCCGGATAAGGTTGTGCTTACGTCTTATTACGTTTCTCATATGGAAAATTGGACAGACTTCTCCCATCGAACGCAAATTCATGCGTTTGAGAGCGTACTTCGACTGTCAGCCAATCCATCACTGGAAACGTAACTGTAAGCATACCTTACACCTCCTAATTTCAAATCGTCACTACTTGAATATTACCTGAAAAATCCAACAACTTCAAGAGCGTTATACCGTTTTATGCCACATCGTCCATTTTCCGATATCCATGAAGCCTAACCTTTTATAGATGGAACCCGCTGCTGGATTATCATAGAATAAACAAAGGGTTTTGCCTTCCTTCAACACATCTTCACATAAGGCACTCAGACATTTGGATGCCAGACCTTGATTACGATACTCAATATCCGTACAAACCCCGACAATCATTGCAGATACTGAATTTTCAGCTGTCGTGGAAACACTTGCAATCGCCTTGTCTATTTCTTTCATGAAATACGTGCGACCACTTTTCGTTTCAATGGTATGAACCATGCTTTCCCTTGTAGCGCTGGATTCGCTGAATTCTTCTATACTCCCTCTTAAAGTGAAGATTGCATCCACATCTTCAACGGTTGCCAGACGAATGTCGAGTCGCTCGTTCGTTTCCTCCAATGAATTTGAATCAAGCAGTTCGGCAAAATGCATGCTCCGTTTCTTACCCGTTGGGATGTAATCATCAAACTGTTGAATGATTTCTTCTTTACCGGATAGGATTTTAAAATGGTCATCGTTCGAGATGATCTCCGCAAATCCTTGTACATCAAATGAGCCTTTTGCATAAGGAAGAAAATTCTCTTTATAGCGTAAAAGAACAGCAATGAGTTCTTCGTCCTTCCATTCTCCCCAAATCTGTTGAAAATCTGTTTCATATCCGAAGTTTTCCAAGTCCCCTATGATGAATAGGTTCATTGCCCGTTCTTCGGTCAACAGTTCCATCACTTTTGTGTGATCCTTTTCTGTCAATTTTCGGATCATCTCTCCCTTGCCCCCTCCAAAATGGTATTAAGACCATTTTACAGATCAGGAAAAATCATGCAACCCTTTTCAGGAAATATATTTTGCAGTTGGGTCACTTGCTTTTTCA
Organism: Rossellomorea aquimaris; assembly: GCA_020524245.1. Classification (GTDB taxonomy): domain Bacteria; phylum Bacillota; class Bacilli; order Bacillales; family Fictibacillaceae; genus Pseudalkalibacillus. Next base: position 64,068 of record JAIVLN010000002.1, read on the forward strand.
AAATTCCTTCTTGCATTCTTCACTGCTCTTTGAATCATTTTGCGTTCGTCAACTTCCTATTCCTTTATATTCGTAAACCCTTTTCTCTTCGACAGATAAAGGGTAATATTGTACGTAACCGATTGCCAGCTTCAATCATCTATCTGCCTCCCAAGGAAACTCCCTAATCAGACCATTAAATACGAAACATTATAAGGATTGAATGATAAATGGAGGTTCTACATATGCAAAATCAGTCAACGTTGAGGTATTTTCTTTATTTGTTGTTATACGGAGCTATTCTCCTCATCGGGTTCAATATCGAGTCCAGATTGCACGTACAGGCTGAACAAAATTTCTTGCTGACGCCGGTTTTCTATTACTCTATCCTTTTTCCAACCTTATTCGGTGCATTGATTGCAATACCATTCAGGAAATTATCGTTTAGAAAGAGAAAATCTTGGTCCTACAATTGGCGTAAAAGCCTTGTATTTGGAATTCCTTCTCTATTCGTACTTTTATTTCCTGCTTATTATTTCACCCTGCTTTCCTGGGGAGACTTCATGGGATTTGCGAATATTCTCTTCGGTAATGAGAGATTGCACTTTGTTTCCGGAATCGTGCTGGGATTTAGTATGATTTATAGTGTAGAAGAAAAGGAGGAAAATTATGAAACTTGAAACCTATATCCAAACGTTGTTCACTTCTCAAGATGTGGATTATGAAAGAATCAATCAAATCATGATAGAGACAGGAATGCCGACGATCTCCGTGTCTCCGGAAACAGGAAAACTACTGACGTTGCTTGTAAAAATATCGGGTGCTAAAAACTTGCTAGAAATCGGAGCTCTGGGTGGATACAGCGGAATCTGTCTCCTTAGAGGAAATGAAGATGCCAAGCTTGTTTCTTTAGAATTGGAACAACTATACGCCAATGTAGCCAAGAGAAATGTAGAAGAGGCAGGTTATCGAGAAAAGGTGTCGTACAAAGTCGGTCCTGCCCTCGATTCATTAAACGAATTGAAAGAAAAGGCTGAGACGTATGATTTCTTCTTCATCGATGCAGATAAAGGAAACTATACCCATTACTTAGACCTTTGTATCCAACTCGCGAGTCCAGGGGCGATCATCGCTGCCGACAATACGTTATGGGACGGCAAAGTATTGGAAGAACATCCGACAGACCAAGATACACTCGCGTTACAAAAGTACAACGATCAAGTTGCCCACCATCCTCGGTTAGAAAGTATCCTCATACCGATTGGGGATGGCCTAACCATCGCAAGGGTCAAATGACGTTTCAGAGCAATGCATTCAATCGTGCATTGCTCTTTTTTTTGTAATTCAGCTTACAAAATGACATCTTTCGTCCTAATTATCTTTAAAACTACAATATTTTTGGAGGAAAACCCGACCCTTTATTGAAATTTTAAAAATAGAACTTTTGCTCAAAAGGGGGGACAACTGTGGGTACACCACTCGAAGGAGATGTAACAAAAGAATATCTCCAAGATATGATAAAAAATATGAACGCCATCGTGTTCATTTTCCATAAAAATGAGGAAGGTCAATTTGTCCATACCTTTTGTGAAGGACGAATACTTGAGCAAATGAAGTTACTAACTGAAGAGGTTGTCGGTCATCGTTTAGAGGATTTCATGCCTGAAGAATCCGCTGCTGAAAAGCATGCGATGTATGTACGTGCGTGGAACGGTGAAACACTTTCTTATGAAGGCGTTTCCCGTAATGTACATTACATCGTGAACCTAAGCCCCGTCTATAAAGGTGAAAAGGTCGTTGAAGTCATTGGTACGCTTGTCGATATCGAAGATCGAATCGAGAAAGAGCACAAGTTGATCACCAATGAACAACACTTCAAATCCTTCTTCACCTACAATCCTGATCCTATCTTCTCACTAGACATAAATGGTTATTTCACAAGTGTAAATTCTGCAGGGGAACAATTGACTGGACACTCGGAAGAGCAGATGAAGCAACGTACGTTCATACCATACATTACGGAAGACCATCAGATGAATGTATTAAAATACTTTCAACGTGTCATAAGGGGCGAATCCCTCACCTTCCGATGCGCGATCCATAACACGAATAAGGAACGACGAGAACTTAGAATCACAGCAGTGCCAACGGTTGTAAATGGTGAAATAACAGGCGTATATGGTACAGCAAGGGATATTACCGAACAGCTGAGGGACCGTGCAGCACTGGAATTAAGTGAACAACGTCATCGGATTCTAGTCGAACATTCTCCGATCGCAATTGCGGTACATGTCGATGGGGTTTTGAAATATGCGAATCCTGCGTTTGTTTCGTTGTTTAAAGCAGATCACAAGAATAATTTGATCGGTTTGTCCAAATGGGAACTGATTCCAAGTGATTACCATGACTATATTTCGACGCTGGAAGAGACATTAGAATTCATGGAGTTCGGTTACCGTCGACGAGAGAGTAAGATTCGGAGATTGGACGGGATGATTCTTGATGTTGAAGTGACCGCTATGCCCATTTCTTTTGAAGGCGAAAAAAGTGTATTGGTCATGCTATCCAATATTAGTGAACGAAAAAAAGTCGAACAAAAAATTGAAAAAATCCACCGTCAAAATGAATTGATCTTGAATACAGCTGGTGACGGGATATTAAGTATCTCAAATGTTATGTCAATCGATTTTGCGAACGATGCAGCACTCGGTCTTCTTGGGTGGACCCGTTCTGAACTCATCGGTAGGAATGTGTCGATGTTATTCCGCTCTTCTGAACTCTTAGGCAAATTCAACGTAAACGAACCGAGCCAATCCATCCATAAAGAACGGAATATACACATTATGTTGAAAAATGGGGGTCACATTGTAGCAGATATCACCATCACACCGATTCTTGAAGAAGCGGATCGTATCGGTACGGTCCTTGTGATCAAAGACGTCACTCAACAGCAGAAGTTGGATGAACTGATGATTCGTTCAGACAAATTATCAGTACTTGGTGAATTGGCGGCAGGTATCGCTCACGAGATCCGGAATCCTTTGACCTCATTGAAAGGCTTCATTCAATTGATCCAGTCTGTCACAGAAAATAAATATGAGGATTACTGCAATATCATGTTAGATGAACTTGAACGAGTGAACGGAATCGTCGGGGAATTTTTGATGTTGGCAAAACCTCAACATGCTGCATTGTCATTACAAAATCCGATTCAATTGATGAAGGATGTCGTTTCCTTTTTGAAGTCAGAAGCGCTCTTGAACAATGTCGATCTTCACGAAGATTACATAGAGGAAGAGGTCTGCCTGATCGGGGAAGGAAGTCAATTGAAGCAAGTGTTCATCAACTTGCTGAAAAACGCTATTGAATCCATGGAATCTGGAGGGAACATACACATTACAGCAACGAAACGGAAAGAACACCGTTTGCAGATCACCATCCAGGACGAAGGATGTGGAATTGAAGCTAACCGGCTCACTACTCTCGGACAGCCTTTCTACACGACGAAAGATCGAGGAACTGGCTTGGGGCTTATGATTTGCTACAAGATCATTGAAAATCATCATGGCAAACTTACATTCAACAGCGAGATCAATGTCGGGACAACGGTTGAAATCCTCCTGCCGATTGAAGGAACCGAGGTTTAAAATCCTTTCGATTGGGTATCTGTAAAGGTGACTGACAAAATTGACATCAGGCTCGTTTCCATATTTTATTGCCATAGAATTACAAAGGGGAGTAGCTTTAACGGTCATGTCGTCATTTCAGAGGTCTTCCTCTCGGCATGTTCGGCAACTCTACGTTGTTAGCAAGACCTTTGCCTCTCATGGTAAGGTCTTTTTTGTTTATTAAGACTTGAACCATTTGAGGGATTCGAGTCTTTTCCATTTTGAAAGGAGTCATCTTATGGATTCATTATGGTTGGAGTATGCCTGGACCTTACTCATTCTGATTGGTCTTGAAGGCTTACTTTCTGCTGACAACGCCCTCGTAATGGCTGTAATGGTCAAACATTTACCGAAAGAACAACGCAAGAAAGCCTTGTTTTATGGAATACTAGGTGCTTTTGTCTTCCGATTCGCTGCTCTGTTTGCAATAACGTTTCTAGTGAATGTTTGGCAGGTGCAAGCCATTGGTGCTGCATACTTGATTTATATCGGAGTCAAACATATCTACAAACAACGGAAGAAAAATCAACAAGAAGAAGATGACGAGGCTGTAAAATCGGGTCAGATGGTCGGTGCGAAGGGCTTTTGGAAAACGGTCATCCAAGTCGAGCTTGCCGATATCGCATTCGCAGTTGACTCGATTCTGGCTGCCGTTGCATTAGCGATTGCTCTTCCTGAAACCCCGCTGCCGAAAATCGGAGGCATGGACGGCGGACAATTCGCCGTCATATTCCTGGGTGGTTTGATTGGATTGATGTTGATCAGAACGGCTGCCACGTATATTTCCAAAGTGCTGAAACAACGTCCAGGGCTTGAAACCGCTGCTTATCTCATTGTCATCTGGGTGGGTGTGAAGCTCATCATCCACACGATCGCCCATCCGAATGTCGGGTGGATTGACAAGCACTTCACTCATAGCATCGGTTGGAAATTGACATTCTACGGTATACTACTTGCCATTGCGATTGGCGGGTGGTTCTTATCCGGACAACAGAAACAGTCAGACAACCAAGGCAGGAAGAATTCTTCCAAGCACGAACCAGAAAATGCATAATCATCGAAAAGGGAAGACTCCAGTGCGAGCCTTCCCTTTTGTTATTTAGCGCTCAGAAAATCTTCTTCCGATCCCGCTCTTCTTTTAAAATCTCAACAGCTTCCCTGAATCGTTGAGAATGGATGATTTCCCGTTCTCTTAAAAAACTCAAGCTATCATTCAAATCCGGATCATCACTCATGTTGATGATCCACTGATAGGTAGCACGAGCCTTTTCCTCAGCTGCAATATCTTCATACAGATCGGCGATTGGATCCCCTTTTGCAGCAATGTAGCTCGCTGTCCAAGGAACACCGGCAGCATTACTATAAAATAAAGCACCATCATGGTTTGCATAATGCTCCCCTAAGCCAGCTTCCTTCATTTCTTCCGGGGTTGCGTCTTTTGTCAGCTTATAGATAAATACTATTATGCAACCTTTTAAAAATAAAAAAAGATTACCTCCAAAATGAAGGTAATCCCATTGCAACCTCAATAAATCTTTTTACATCTAAGTCGCCTACATCTGTTACTTTTCCTAATCCCTCTATAATAACAGTCTTATCATCTACAATTATAACTTTACTCTCACAGTGTTTTTTCATGCTGTTCACCGTCCCTAATCAAATGTATGAAGGTTAAGGATTGTCTGATAACCTCCGCAAAGATGAACTTGCAAATATGGAACGGAATGAGACATTGATTTTAAAAAAATTAAAAATCCACCTGTATTGCATAACGTTTTCTTAAACATAGTATTAGGGAAGCTAAGGACAATGAGAGTAAAAGTATGGCACAATGCCATGCCTTTTTTATTTGGCTTATCACTCCCTATTTTCAGAACTATACAAGGGAGGTGAATGAAAACATGTATACAGTAAACAGTCGATTACCATATAAGATGGAATACGATCACAGGTTTATTAAATACATTAGACACGCTAGAAATAAGACACAAGGTGAATTTAGCCAATTTATGAATGTGGACACTAGTACAATAGGAAAATTAGAACGAGGCAATTTAGAATTCACGCCTTATTACCATGAGAAACTAAAGGACGCTATCAAGCGTTTGAGAATAAGTAATGTGGAACTAGTGTCTATCAAAAACATTATTGAAATGAAACAAAGGAAAGGTTACAAGTAACGTAAAAACGTAATACTGTTTATGCTTGTAATAGGTATGGAAGTAACTATTTTTGGGGGTATAGAAAAATGGAACAAATAAAGGTAAAAGAACTATTCACTGAAACTAAGAAGGTTGTATCTGAATATAAAACAAAAGTTGAAGAGATTGCCAAACAGGAACAAGAACTAAAAGCTGATCTAATAGCACTTCAAGACGAAATGACAACTAACATACTAGATCAAGAAAATGCTAACGTGTCAGATCGTGTTTATTTGAAAATCAGGAACAAAGAGATAAACCAAAAGGCTGAAATCATTAACGTACTTTTAGAGGAATTGGCAGAGGAACGAACAGCATTAAAATTAGAATATACACCGATCTATCGAAAGGCAATTCGAGACGATTCAGCTAGAAGAAATGGGTATAAAGCTACTGAGATTGCTGAAAAGTACCGTTATCTAATGCTAAAGGAAGTCAGTGATATTGGTAAGCAAATGCAGTCTCAATATAGAGAAATCGCAGCGGACATTTATGAAGTGTTTGCAGACAGTGAAGTAAAGAAAGAATTTCCACGCTTGGAATATGTCTTCAATGGAGATCATTATACACCTTCATTTGGTTGGTTTAATGACGCTGTTGTATCTAAGAAGGAAGTATTTTCAGCGTGTCGAGGTTATGAACCTAATTTACCTAAACATATGGAAGAATTTAAAAAGGACGTGGAATAATGAAAAACTTAATGACAGCAACTACACTTGTGAAACAAGAAATCCTATCAGAACTAGAAAAGGAAATAGAGAAGTTTTAAAAGGTCTTCCCCCTGTTATGGCTTTACAATATGGTTTAGCTTTGCAAAAGGAAACAGGTCATATAGAACAGTCACCTATCAGTGACGAGGAATTAAACAAGTCTATGTTAGACCGTCTCAAAGATAGTAGCGTTAAAGAACAATTAACAAACCAAATCGAAGAAGATAAAGAGGTCACTAGCTGAGGTTAGTGATCTTTTCGATTACTAAGGAGATAAAGAGAATGGCTTACTATGATAAATCAGAACAAGAAACAGTGATACTTTACGAATCTGCTACAAAGCTGTGGGATATATACACGACTGTACCAAAGCACATAAATAGGTTAGAAAACGACTATATAGCGTCAATTTCTCACACTGAAAAAGATAATGAAGGTAAAACCATTAGCATACGTTTAAAGATAGAAAAACTGCCTTCTAGCTACATTTTTAATAGATAAGAGGAGACGAGACTATGAATAAATTAGAGTTCGAACAAAGGTTGTCAAAGGTCTACAACGGTTCTATAACTCCTTTAACTTCATATGTAAATCTACATTGTACAATGCAGTTCCACTGTATCATATGTGATACTGAGTTCTTTAATAAAGCTAGTCACATGATTGGAAAAGATCCTCAGCGTCATGTCTGTACACTACCCTATGCAGACCGTTATGGAACAAGACTGTTATATGTTAGTACAATAAAACCAAACAAAAAGAAGTATGATAGCCCCGAAAAATTAGCAAAGCGGTTAAATGAGATGGTTGAAAATGGATTACACCTTTAATGAAATAGCTAAAGAGTTAAACATTAACTCAAACTTGGTTAGAGATCACTTTATATCTGAAGGGTTAATTAAATAACACTACAAAATTAGGATTAAGCTATATGTAGCCTAATCCTTTTTAAGCTTATCAGGATCGGTTTCAATTTGTTTTTCTACTTTCATCCTCTCTAATATTAAGATGATCGTATCAATATCTTCTTTAGTAAGTTCATCAATTCTTGATAACTCTTTTTTTATAAAAGTTACTGCTGTACTCTCCTTCTTCTCCCCTCCAAGAAAAAAAGTAGCTATAGAACCTGTAATCATTCCCAATAAACCTATACCAAATAGCATTAACAATAAAGCTATTACTCTTCCTATCCCTGTTTCAGGAGATATGTCTCCATACCCTACTGTTGTTGCCGTTACCACAGCCCACCATAAACCGTCTTCGTATGTATTTATATTAGGTTCTATCATTTTAATTGGTATTGCTGAAATGATAACTATAAGTATCGTAAATAAGATCACTTTATCTAACTTGTTAGTTTTAATAATTTTAAAAAATGATAGCCGATCTAGTACAGCAAGTAATCTGATAATCCTAAAAAGCCTAGCAAATCTTGCAAGACGGAATATACTATCAAAAGGTATAATTGCAATCAAATCGAAAGGGTGTTCTTTCAAATATCTTAATTTATTCTCACTTTTAAACAAGCGAATAAGTACATCGACAACGAATATTAGCCATATTACCCTGTCTATAAATAACCATGTAGAGTTATCAAACCAAAAAACCATAACTGATAATATCGCAAGAAACCCCATCGCTATTTCATAATATAACTCCTTTATTTTCACTTTATCCCCCCTACTAAATTAAACATAGTTTAATAATAAGGAATAATTCCAAATTCATCCATCAAAAGTTTTGGAATTGGTGCATATATTTTGCACACAGCAGACCGCCCCTACAGACCCCCCGCCTCCCCCATGTATACCCCTATATGTTATGTTTGTTCTTCTGTCGTTCGTCCTATATATAGTAATACTAGGATTATCTGATCTTTCTTCTCGTTTCTTTCCTTTCTTTGCTGTTCTCGTGGTGTCTATGTCTTGTGCCTTTCTTGTTTAGTTGCTACTGTTCCTTTCCCTATCGCTTTACTGTGTTCCCTCCTATGTTGTCCTTATGGTGTGGTGGTATGTTGTATACCTATCTTATAGTGTCCCTTTCAAGGCTTATATAAGGCTGTGGTGAGGCGTTATTAGTAAGGCTATAGAGTTTACTATATATACTCTTAGTTTTGACAGGGGGCATTTTCCAACAGAAAAACAAGGGGTGTAGTCTCCATAGTCTACAAAGGTGTACCATTAGAGACTGTAAAAAAGAATCTACAAACACCGTCTAATTAAATAAATAATCGACCTTTGTGAACGTCTAAAAAATAATTGACCTTTATAGACTTTCGGTGTATATTTAGACTATCAACAAAAGAAAAGGCGGTTTGAGTATGACAGGAATTAACTTTGGCTATATTCGTGTATCTACTAAAGAACAGAACTTAAATAGACAGTTAGAGGCACTTAAACCTTATGTAACTGACGAGAAATACATATACAGTGATAAGGCTAGTGGTAAGGATATGGAACGTGAGGGCTTTCAGAACATGCTAAAAGCTATGCGAAGTGGCGACACGCTTTATATCAAGTCTATAGATCGTCTAGGACGTAATAAGGCACAGATCAAGGATTATTTAGAACAGTTTAAGAAGGAAGGCATTAGAGTAAAGATCATTGACCTTCCTACTACTATGCAAGACGTTCCTGAGGGACAAGAATGGGTTATAGATATGATTAACAACATTATCATAGAGGTTTATACTTCTATAGCACAGCAAGAACGTGAGACTATCCTACAACGTCAAAGAGAAGGTATTGACGTGGCTAAATCAATGGGTAAACATTTAGGTAGACCGCCTGTAGAACTTCCTAAGGAATGGTCAAAGCTATACAAAGAATGGAAATCAGGAAAGTTAACTGCTGTAGCTTTTATGGACACTATAGGAATGAAGAAGGCAACATTTTATAAGAAGGTGAAGGAATACGAGGCGACACTTTAAAAGGTGATCGTCTTTTTGTTTCTGTTTTATAGAACCCCATTATACATAATTTTTAATAATGGCTTTGTGCTATATTCCTATTTTGATTAAAAGGTCACTTTAATTAACTGTTTACGATATATCGTAATTCATTGACTCTATAGGATTGTGCATTAAAAAGTTTTAACGCCTTTTGTCTTTTAGAGGCAACAAAGCGTCATAATAGCACAATTTTGAACAATAGACTTTTAATATTTATGATCTATTATAATTCCTAATCCAACAAAAAAGCACCCTTATTAGAGTGCTATTGACGTAATCATTTCATATTTGTTTTAAGTGAATTCCCTAAAAAATCATCTACACTATTCTTTGATTCTGTAAGTTTATCCATAGCTGAATTTAACCATGATGTATTCGAATCTTTGTTTGTAATAACTTCTTTGAGTTGTATTCTGTAGTGTTCATAATCCCTAAAGAACGGTTCAATTTCATAATGACCTAGTTCCCCTTGAATATAAACCCTCTTAAATTCTAAATAACTTTGGTGAGACATATTTAAATAGTTTAAAGATAAACTATACCTTATATCTTCATCATAATTATTTAGTACCTCATACGAATCACAAACATCAGAAAATACTAAGTTTAATAGTTCTTGTAGATACCCTACGTTTACGATCATTTCTTGTACTTCTTCTTTACTCATTGCCACATTTTCCACCTCCTTCCATTAGATTTATTTCTACATAATTGACCCATTTCCTTTTATCTTTAATATTCACAAATGGTTGTTATTATTAACCCTCTTTAATCCTAATTTCATAGAGTGGTTAATCACAAAAATAGCCTTGTGACTTTAATCAACTAAAAAGCCTTATATATCAAGGGTTTATAAATTTGGTTAATCACAGCAATATCCCTAACCTTGTGACTTTCAATTTATGGTTAAAAATGACTTGCACAATTTAAGGTTAATCCCTAAATTTGTGACTTTAAAGAAACCTATCATATCAAGGGGTTTTGTTAATCCCTAAATATGTGACTAATAAACACCTGTAAAACATGAATCAGTCACACCCTAGTAAGTATAATAAATAAGATAACAATAACTAAGATAAAAAGATAAAAGACTATGGAAGAAAACCACTTCCACCATAACTAAAACAACTACTAAGATATAACCAATGATAGCTAAGATAGTGATAAGTAATAGATAGGTAAGAATTGCACTGAATGAACGAGGAACGAGTGAATGAAGTGGAGTAAGCAATATAACCTTACTTAATTAAATATTGGCTACATAACAGTAATAACAATCTTTCCTATTCCCTCTAATGTCTTTATAGCTGTTTGTTTACCCAAAATAAAAACTGTCAGGTTTTAACCTAACAGTTTCTAAACATTCATATACCTTACTGCCCTTTATAATGTATTTTCATTTCAATTTCTGCTTTATGATCTCCTACCCGTTTATATTCTATATGATCAATTATAGCTGTTAATAAATAATTTATATCCTTTGTTTCTAAATCTGATGTACCTTCTAAGAGGCTTGTTAACTTGTTTAAGGTACCCTGTAACTCATCTATTTTCTCATCTTTAGATTTAGTATCTAACCTTTTCAATTTTTCCTCTACATACTTTTTCTGCACCTTTAGTCGCTTAATTTCTTTTTGTGCCTCGTCCTCAGTGTAAATCTCAGCAATAAAGCCTTTTTGTACCTTCTTAATATCAGCCTCAATTTTTTTAATATTTGCAGTAAGAATCGCTTTTTCATCAACCGGATTAGTTTCATCGTGCTTAATATTTTGCTTTATTTCCTCTAAGTACAGTTCTAATTCATTAACGAATTGTCCAAACTTAGCAAAAAACACCTGTTCAAACAGTTCTAATTTTACACCTTTGTTTTTGCAAACAGTGTATTTTTCTCCGTCATCACTATAATACCTAGTTTGACAAGATGTAACTCTTAGTTCTTTTCCTTTTCTTCTTTGAAAGCTGTGAGTTCTCCCACATAATCCACATTTAATTAAACCTGTAAATATCACTTTTCCTATTCTAGCACTTGGGGGCTTGGTTAGTCTGCCTTCTCTAATGTCTTTAACCTTTTCCCAATCCTCAGGTGATACAATCGGTTCATGTGCATGATCTATAATAATCTGATCACTCTCATCAGCCCTTAGTTGTTTTGGTGATCCAGATGGCTTTTTCTCTACTTTAGAGACTTTTGTTTTACCATAGATTACAGTCCCTTTGTAAACAGGATTAGATAAAACAACAGAAATTCTAGCTTTGTTCCATTTTGAACCCGATGGTGTTAATATTCCGTCTAAATCAAAAATTCTTTCAACTTCTGTAGATGAATTGCCTGATAAATATAACTCATAGATCCTTCTAATTGTTGGGGCATTTTCATCAGGTGTAAGTTTTTTGGTTTTATGGTCATAGAGGTAACCTATAGGAGTTTTCCCACCTACCCAGTTACCTTCTTTAGCAGATTGTCGTTTTCCTCTAACAAGTCTTTTTTTAATGTTTAGATACTCTTGCTTAGCTACAATAGATTGCATATCAGACATTAAGTCGTCTTCTTGAGTAGCATAATCATATATCTTAGATGATGTTACAAGCTGAACTCCATAATTAGTTAGGATTTCCTTAACCTGATGAAATCCTACAGTACTTCTGCTTAGCCTGTCCTGATCTGTTACTACAACAGCGTCATAGTGAAATGATTGTATCTTTTCTAACATCTTATTTAGTTCAGGTCTATTACTATCCTGAGATGAACCGTATTCTTGAAACACTTCAAATTCCCAATTGTTATCAACGCACTTGTCAATAAGAAACGCTAACTGTCTTTTTAAAGTTTCATCTGTTTCATCAGGTCTTGATTTTCTACTATAAATAGCAACCTTTTTAATAACACTCATTGTATTATTCATTTTTATATTCGCCACCATAAATTTAATAAAATACTGTTATATCAGTATTTTAGCATGGTTGCATTTTAGTTTCAATATATTTATAAATCATCGTCGCAATCATCTCTAAATGGGCGAATTCTTCGGTCCCGATATCCGTCAGTAATCCGACGACCTTATCAGGAATCGTATATCTTTGATTCAAATATCGTAATGCAGCAGCCAGCTCCCCATCAGCCCCGCCGTACTGCTCGACCAGATACTTCGCTAGTCTAGGGTCACACTTACTGACTTTGACCGGATATTGCAGCTTTTTTTCGTAAACCCACATGTCCCCTCAATACCTCCTCTGAGTAATAACTTTTACATCTGCCATGGCCATGGAGGTTTGTTCCAATTCCATGGATAGCCGGAATAGCTATGTCCATACTGTGTGAGCGGACCGTATTTCTGTTCGATTTGCTGCCGGAGCACCATACTTTTCTGCGAGTAATCATTAAACTGTTTAATCGCCTGATAGTCTTCAGGATGCGTATCCAAGTATAACGTCAATTCCACCAACACAAAGTCGACTTGTTGAAGCTGCTCCATCCACGTGTAAAATTCCTCAGGCATCCGCTCCGTCATTTTCTGGATCCTCCTCCCGATGTTTGTACGGATTGCTGTATGGGGCATACAACGCCGGCCATAACGTTCCTTTTTTCAGGGCCGTACACGGGTCATACTGTTGCAGTCCATAAGGTTGATAGCCCATGTAAAGGTTCGGAGGTGTTTCATAATACTTCACACGGATCGGGCGACAAGGATCACATGGCCCGATATAAGGACGATACGATTTTCTATAGCTGTTCATACTGAAGAAGCCTCCCTATAAAAAACGAAGTCACTCTCATCCTATTCATGAAAACCTGTTATTAGAAGGCAAGCAAAAAGAGCAGCCTCAATGAATGAGACTGCCTAGATATATTTATACTTATCACTTATTAAAATACGAGTGCATCTAGGGAGTATAGTCCTGGTCCTGCCAAGCCAACCGCCACTGCTACAGCTATGATGGCGAGGTTGTATTCAAACCCGCCTTCCGTTGCCCAATAGCCATTTTGGCCGTGTACTTTCATGATGGCAATAATCATCGGAACGATCATCAAGACAGCTCCAAGCTGCGTCAGGAATCCGAAAGCGATCAAGAGTCCTCCGACCAGTTCCCCTAAACCAGCCATGAGTGCCATTGTATAACCAGGTTTGAGTCCGAGTGATTCGAAGAAACCACCTGTGCCTTGTAAACCATGTCCTCCAAACCATCCAAACAATTTTTGTGTGCCGTGGGCTGCAAATGTGACTCCGAAGACCACGCGAAGAATAAGTAGGGCAATATCCAAATGAAACCTCTCCTTTTTTGTATTTGTATACTGTGTTCATTTTTAACTTACTTTATGTAAGTATAATATGTCATTATACTTACTTTTGTCAAGTTACTTTTTAAAATTTATAATAAAGGCGAAAAAACCACAGTCCTCTTGTACTGTGGTTAAGGTTGGTTTTTCAATTTTAGAGATATTTTTCGTTGGAAGAAGAAGAATCATTGTTCCGTAAGAATTAGTGGACCGTCCTTCGTAATGGCGACGGTATGCTCGTATTGCGCGGAAAGTTCGCCATCCACCGTCCTTGCTGTCCAGCCATCCTCTCCGACATATACAAAATAGGCTCCACAATTCAGCATCGGTTCAATCGTAATGACCATACCTTCCTCAAGCACTGGTCCTTGTTCAATCGGACCGAAGTGAGGAACAATCGGGGATTCATGGATCTGCCGACCGATCCCATGACCGATAAAATCTTTCACTACCGAATAACCTTTTTCAGTAGCGAACGTTTCAATCGCGTTCGCAATATGACCGATACGATTGCCCACTTGTGCCTGTTCAATCCCAACATAGAGGGCTTCTTCTGATGTATTCAGGAGTGCCTCCGCCTTCTTGCCTACCTGACCGACTCGGTATGACCACGCCGAATCTGCCAACCACCCGTTCAAATTCACGACAAAGTCGATGGTCACGATGTCTCCGTCTTGTAACGGTTCATTCGTCGGAAAACCATGGCATACAACGTCATTAACAGATGCACAAGTCGCAAAGGGATAACCTTGATACCCTTTTTGTTCGGGTGAGGCTCCATGCTTTTTCAAATAATCGTCGACAAATGCATCGATCTCCTTCGTAGAAACACCTGGCTGTATCCGTTTGAAAATTTCCTTATGGCATTGACTGAGTAGTTTTCCTGCTTTATGCATATGGTCAATTTCATCTTTTGTTCTTCGGATTACCAGATTGATCACCCTCTCTGGAAAGTAAAAAAGAGATCATTCAATTGAATCATCTCTTCATCCTATTACTCAGTATACACCTATGTTACTCTGTTATTTTCGTATTAACCGGTTTATGAAGCTTTCGCTCTAATAATTTTCCGAACAACCACAACACAACAATGACTGCCGTAATCACAATCATTTTCACCGGTTCTCTTATAATCGAAAAGAAGTCATGTCCAATATATGAAATGAAGAAGACCATGACAAGCTTTCCTAAACTGACCGCCAAAACGAATGTCAACGTGCTGACTTTCGATAAGCCGCTAACCACATTGATCAGAGCAGATGGGGTGAATGGAAAACAATATAAGACGAACAAAAGCCCGAAACCCTTTCGTTCCACCCAGGAAAGCATTGATTTCGTTTTATTGTGTTTGGTCAGGAACAGCATGAATCTTTGCTGTGCGTACCTCCGAACGAGCAAAAACACGAAGACTGAACCGAATACGGTACCGATCCAGGAAAAAAGGACTCCCCAGAAAAATCCGTAAGCAGCCGCATTCCCAGCGACAAACAAAACGAGTGGCAAGATCGGAAGAAACGCTTCCAGCATCGGTAGTAAAATACCCGGAAAAGGCCCAAGGTCCTTGTATTCATCTAGCCATCGTAATATATCCTCTTGTGACAAATCCGTTAAGAAGTATTTGAATTTTTCCCAGTAGACACCCATGGACGTACTCCTTCAAATCAACTCTATGTTTCTTATCATACCACTTTTTAAAAAAGGGCGACCCAAATATTTATTGGGTCCCCCTCTCCATTTACTTCATCAATGCTGCATAAACGGAGTCGTCTAGTTCCTTTGCTTTCTCAGGATTGTATGTCTTCTCGTAAGCTGGTTCTTGAGTTATTTTCGCACCCCAAAACATGCTTTCAAAGACAGCTTCAACGGTAATTTCAATTTTTGAAAGCTTCAGATTGACGCCTTCCATCGTATCTTCAAGGATTTCTGCTTTTCCTTGGATGGAATAAACCGTTTCAAGCCCAATGATATTCAAAACAACACCTGGGTTCGCTTTGATATTGTCAACGATTCTCGAGTTGTTCGTTACAGAAAAGCGGATGCGCTTCTCATCGACACTCTTCACCCAAGAGATCGCGTTCACATTCGGAGCTCCAGTTTCTGCGTCTACTGTTGCAATGTTTACCAACTTTTCACCCTGGAAGAATTCAACGAGTTCCGGTGAAAGTGCTGTAGGGATTTCCTGTTTTGCCAAGTCAAAAAACTCCTTTCAATTAATACAATCTCTGAAATAATCATATCACGCACAAAGTGAGGTGCAAGTCTGATCTCTCAACGCGCCAAAATTTATCTTACTAACAAGATGCCCTTATTCCACATCAAACAAACCGATATGGTTAAAGAAAGCTAAGGGGTATGGTCATCCATTCCCTTAGCTTTCTCTATTTTCATCAAGTGACGAAATCCGGTTTCCGTTGCTGTAAAACAGGTTCAGCAGTTTTCACTTCTTCTCCAGTATGGACATCAAGCACTACCGTAGCTTCATTAAACCAACTATCCGGTGCAGCATGACCCCAGAAGGTTGCTCTTCTCGGATCATTCAAGTCCCATCGGATCGGTTTGAAATCCGGATCACTCGTCAAGTAATCTCCCGTATACAACTCAATACGATTACCGTCAGGATCTTTCAGATAAAGGAAAAAGGCATTGGATAATCCGTGTCTGCCGGGACCACGTTCGATCGAGTTCGCATATCCCATTGAAGCAAGCACATCACAGCAATGGATGACGCTCATCGGATCGCTCAAGGCAAACCCAACATGATGGAGCCGTGGACCGATTCCATTCATGAAGGCATGATCGTGAACAGTCGGTTTCCGATGCAGCCAGGCTGCCCACACTCGATCGTCTTCTGTTGCCGTATATTCTGAACAGCGGAAGCCAAGTTCGTCCATAAAAAACGCTTGAGCAGCTTCGACGTCACGAACCATGCAATTGACGTGATCAATTCGCTGGATTCTAGCTCCACGGTAAAGATCGTACCGTTGCAATAACCGTTCCACACCTTCCATCTGTGCGAAAAATTCAAGTGGCAGGCCGGATGGATCCTGGACACGTAACGCTCTACCGACTGCACGTTGCGTTCCTTGCTCCATCCATTTTGGCTTCATCCCTTTGGAAGCGAAGTGTTCATGCAGTCGATCCAGATGTTTCTCATCTCTCACTTTGTAAGCCATCGCCTGGATTCCTGGCTTGTCTGCTTTTTTCAAAACGAGGCTATGGTGAACATGCTCTTCCATTCCTCTAAGGTATAAATGTTCATCGTCCCGTTCCGTCTCAACAAACCCGAGTGCATCTACATAAAAAGCTTTCGCCTTATCAAGATCTGTTACATTCATGACAACCCTTGCAACCCGAATGATATCAAATTCCATCAGGTCACCTCCTACACATTCACGTTCTGAGCAGTCGTCGGTTTCACCCGATCAAGGAAAGATTTGACCATTTCCTTATACGGCTCTTTATTGTAAACATCATAATACACGTTCGACATACGAATCGGATCTCCAAAGAAATAATACTCATACAACGCTTGTCGTCCTCCGAAGGAACTGAGGGAAATGTCCCATGCGAGGCGGAATAACTGGACTTTATCATATCCGTCGATCTGTCCACCCTGTGTATAACGATGGACGAATTCTCCGATTTCCTCACTATTGAAGTCATCCTGGGTTGGTGTCCCCATCAGACCGGATGCTCCGAGAATCCGTACAATTTCCACCATACGTTGATATACTTTCGGGTACCAGTTACGTGCCGCATTCAACGGTGCGAAGTCTGGTGTCATGTTTCCATACTTGTCGATGGAAGCGTTTTGTTCTGCACGGAAAAGGTGCGAACGCATCGTTTCAAGAATGATCATCACTTCAGAGGCTTTTTCTTTCACATGCTGGAATCGTTCAATACCGATTGAATCAATCATGCTTAAGATGACCCCGAGCACAAATTCCGTTTTTGCCGTATTCTTCGCGATGACCTGATGCGTCATATGTACCATCGCATTGGTCTCGACATAGGTTCGGTTACAGATTTCAGAGCTCCCAGCGACGAATACGCGATCCCATGGTACGAAGACATTATCGAATATGACGATCGCATCGCTCTCTTCGAAACGTGCACTCAACGGATGATCCCATTGGTTGCGACCGACATCGAACGATTCACGGCATACGAACTTTAAGCCCTTCGTATTGTTCGGTATCGCAAAAGCCATTGCATATGGATCATCATCGGATGAAGCTTTGTTCAACGTAGACGGGAAAACGACGATCTCATCTGTAATTCCACCTTGCGTGGCAAGCAATCGCGCACCATTTACGATGATTCCATCCTTGTTCTTTTCAACGATATGTGCAGAAATACCAGGATCCTTCTGTTCATGCTGCAATTTCGAACGGTTAACCTGCGGATGAATAAGCGTATGCGTAAGCGTGACATCATTTTCTCGACAATAATCATAATACTTGCGCACGTTTTCTCCGAACATCGGATCGGCTTCCGCGAAAAATTTCTCCGCAGTACCGAATGCCATGACGCTCGTGTTGAGGTAGTCCGGCGTCCGTCCCATCATGCCTCCGGTGTAACGGGCCCACTCTGTGAACATTCCGCTCCTTTTCTCGAGGTCTTCTTTCGTTTTCGGTGCGATGAATGACAATCCTACCTTCTCACCAGATGTTGGAGATGTATAGAGCATTTCATCAGGCTTTTCGTGCTGCATGTCCATCAATTGCGCCATGGATTGGACGACGTTTTTTAAGGCCGGATGTGTCGTGACATCCTCCACCCGTTCTCCATGGATCCAAACATTGTTTTTCGCCGCTTTCAATCCTTTAATATATTCTTTACCAGTACGTGCACCCAAATCGATCCCTCCTGATTTAATGATTACCGACAAATCAATCTCGTTGTCTCATCTAGGTTTTATGAATTCGCCGGAGGTCGTTCATTGGTTTTGTGAAGTCGATGACGTAAGCTGTTTCTTTCCGAATTGTGGAATATGGTGCTCACCCATCGCCACATGGATGACTTTCATTTCCGTGTAGAATTCGAACGCATAATGACCGCCTTCTCGCCCGATACCGGATGACTTGGATCCGCCAAACGGAATGCGAAGGTCACGTACGTTTTGTGAATTCACCCATAGCATGCCTGCTTCAACAGCTTGTGCAACTCTATGGCCTTTTTTCATGTCGTTCGTCCATACATAACCCGCTAGACCGTATCGTATGTCGTTCGCCAGCTGGATAACCTGCTCTTCAGTCGTAAACGTCATGACGGATAGAACCGGTCCGAAAATCTCTTCTTGAGCGACGCGCATATCATTGTTCACATCCAACAGCAGAGTCGGAGCGACGAAATGCCCGTTCTCAAGTCCAGCAGGGATATTCCCTTGATAAAGCTTTGCCCCTTCTTGGACGGCAATCGCCAAGTAATTTTTCACTCGGTCATAGTGTTCTCTATGAATAAGCGGACCGACTTCGGTTTCCATATCCATCGGATCACCGACCACGATGTTGGACACTCGCTCTTTCAGTTTTTCAATAAACGTTTCTGCAATCGACTCCTGGAGGAATAAACGTGAGTTAGCGGTACATCGTTCTCCATTGAAAGAGAAGATGCCCCATACACATGCATCCAATGCTCGTTCCATATCCGCATCGTCAAATACGATGATCGGAGACTTTCCACCAAGCTCCATCGAGAACCGTTTTAAGCTTGCCGCACCATTTCGCATGATTTCGGAACCAGTCGTCGTTTCCCCTGTAAAAGAGATCAACTGCACATCCGGATGTGCCACGAGTGCTGCACCAGCCGTTTCCCCAAATCCATGAACAATATTGAATACACCATTCGGAAGTCCCGCTTCATCAATGATTTCAGCGAGCTTGTTCGCTGTGAGCGGTGACCACTCCGCAGGCTTCAGTACGACCGTATTCCCTGTTGCAAGTGCCGGAGCTACCTTCCAAGTTTCAAGCATGAAAGGCGCATTCCAAGGTGTGATGAGTCCTGCAACACCGACCGGCTTTTGCACCGTATAATTCAGGAATTCATCATCGACTTGATACGCATCTCCAACCATCCGATTCTTCACCATCTCTGAGTAAAAACGGAAATTGGAAGCCGCGCGTGACGTCATCTTCTTCGTCTGCTTAATCGGCAGTCCAGTATCAAGAGACTCCAGATGAGCGATTTCTTCAATATGCTCATCGATCAAGTCTGCGATTTTATTGATGTATTGGAGACGTTCGCTCACCTTCATCGAGCCCCACGGACCATTTCGGAAAGCATCCTTCGCTGCATCGACCGCAAACTCGATATCTTCTTTCTGACCTTCTGCTACCTTGTTTAACACTTCCGATGTGTATGGGCTGAGGTTTTCAAATGCATTCCCCTGATGAGCGTCTTGAAATTTTCCATTGATGTAGAGTTGTACAGGATCTTTAACGGTTGGTTTCTGCATGATCGGCACCTCCAGCCGTGACCTTTTCTGTTCTCCCGTCTAAAATTTCATTCTCAAGCGAACCCAAGTAGTCGATTTCGAGGCGGACCTTGTCCCCAGGGTAGACGTGGGAGATCCCTTTTGGTGTCCCTGTCCAGATGACATCGTTTTCTTCGAGGGTCATGAACGAGCTGATAAATTCGATGAGATCATCAATACCGTAGATAAGATCCTTCGTATTTCCTTGTTGACGCAATTCACCGTTTACATAAGAACGTAACTCGATGTTGTTGACGTCTGGGATGTCTTCTTTATCGACGAAGTAAGGTCCCATCGGCCCGAACGTATCATGACCTTTCGCACGTACAGGTGGACG
The DNA here is from genome assembly GCA_020524245.1 of Rossellomorea aquimaris. Classification (GTDB taxonomy): domain Bacteria; phylum Bacillota; class Bacilli; order Bacillales; family Fictibacillaceae; genus Pseudalkalibacillus. The sequence goes on from JAIVLN010000002.1 coordinate 84,664, forward strand.
ATACATGTTATTGACGAAATCACGTACGGTCACATCATTGGCGATTGTATAGCCTTTTACGTAATCCATTGCATTCTCTTTCTTGATATTGCGTCCTTCTTTACCGATGACGACCGCGAGCTCATTTTCATAGTGCATGTACGTTGCCCCATCTGGGTAATAGACCGGGGCTTTATGTCCGACGATCGATGAATTCGGTTTAATGAAGAGGACCGGCTCTTTCGGTTTTTCGAGCCCCAACTCGTCTGCATGATCTGCATAGTTGAGTGCGAGTCCGATCATTTTATTCGGTTTGAAAGGCGCGAGCCAGGTTTCAATATCCTTCTCTTCGTACACCTTTCCGGATGAAGCTGTGATTTTACCATCTTCAAATGTTCCATATTGCTCTCTACCTTCTACGATAAAACGTGCATGTTTCATTACGCATGACTCCCTACATTTTTAGATAAAAGACCATAGTGATCCAGTACGGAACGGATTTCTTTCTGAAGCTCTTCGCTCGGCAGGTCCATCGGCAAACGAAGTTGCGGGTTGATTCTATCCATCATTCCGAGTGCAGCTTTCAGCGGAGCAGGGTTCGTGTCCTTGAACAAGACGTCGTTCAACGGCATCAAGTCATAGTGCAGTTCTTGCGCTTTTTGCACGTCTCCGTTGATCCAGTAGTTGTACACATCGGCTACCCGACCTGGCATGACGTTGGCGGTTGCGCTTATGTATCCCGCTCCACCAATTGTGAGCATCGGATAACAGAGGAGCTCGATTCCTGAATAAAGCAAGAAATCTCTTCCACATTCCAGTAATACGCGGTTCACATGTTCAAAATCTTTGTTGGATTCTTTGATCCCTATAATGTTCTCGCAGTCTTGGTTGAGACGAGCAATCGTTTTGACGTCCATATTCACGGCTGTTCTTCCTGGGATGTTATAAATGATGATCGGAATATCTACGGTGTCGGCAATCGTTTTGAAGTGTTTGTAAAGGGCATGTTGTGAAGGCTTGTTGTAGTAAGGGACGATGACCATGGCAGCATCGGCACCGATTTCTTTCGCTTTCTTGGTGAGGTATAGCGTCTCTTGGTGGTTGGTGGAGCCGGTTCCTGGCACGAATGGAACACGTCCGTTGACGGTTTTCGCAGCGGCTTCCATGACTTCGACCCGCTCTTCGAGTGTGAGAGAGCTCGGTTCTCCAGTCGTTCCTGTAACAGAAATCCCGTGCGTTCCGCTTTCAATGTGCCAATTGATCAATTCTTTCAAGGTTTCAAGATCAAGTGAATCATCCTCTTTAAACGGGGTGATGATCGGGGCTATCGATCCTCTCAATCTTTGTTTCAACTCATCAAATCTAGACATTCTTTCCTCTCCTTTATGGTTTGATAGGCTATCAATCTCTAATCAAATAGCTTGTCCAACAGGTGATGAACGAATTGGATACCTCCTTCATCGTACTTAATGTCTTTGATGGTAAAAGGATTTGACCGTATTCATTTTGTGTTCTCTGACAAAAGTTTCAATGACGTGGGGTTCAGCAGTTGCTTCCAGCATGCGGATGATTTCTTCATGCTCTTCGATGGACTCTTTCGCTCGGACGGGCATGAATGTCGATCCGGATCTTCTGATCGAGTCAAGTCGTTTCCAGGTCGAGCGGATGTTTTCGACGAGATAGTGGTTATCGCAGTACTCATACGACAATGCATGAAAAGCTCTGTTGTGCTTCCCGAATGAGATGAAATCTAGTTTATCCAAAGCTTGTCTCATCTGCTCGTTGATGCCTTGGAGCTCAGAGATGCGCTCTTTCGGAAAATGTTGTCCGCTGATGGATGTGGCATATCCTTCAATGACGGCGAGTACGGATAAGGTCTCCAAGTACTCGTTCTCATTGATCGGAGTGACAACCGCACCGCTGTATGGTTTGAATTGAATCAGACCATCAGATTCCAGCTGCCGAAGAGCTTCACGAACCGGTATCGCACTTGTTTCGATTTCTCTCGCAATCTGGTCGATGACAATCCGGTAACCGGGACCATACGTCCCGTCCAGAATCCGGGCTCGCAGCAACTTATACGCAAACTGCTGTTTATTGGTGGGTTTTGAGTTAAGCGCTTTCATAGATTTATGATATATAAAATCATATATGATTTCAACACAAAATTCAGAATTATAACAATAGTCACAAATATAGGTGGTTGGTTGTTCGAGTGGGAGAGAGATTTTTGTTCACTTCATCGGAATTCTGCCCAATTCTCCGATAATTCTTCCCAATTCTCGAATAATTCTGCCCAATCCGGGGATTATTCTGCCCACTTCTGGAATAATTCTACTCAATCCGCGAATTATTCTGCCCAACCCCCCATTCCACTCCAATAACTACCCCCAATAAGGAAGTGAATTTCAGAGAAATTCACAACCAAATAAAAAAAGAGCTTGAGTCACTCAAGCTCTCTCCTTATGGAAGTGGTACGATTTGGTTTTGGACAGCGAAGATGATCGCTTGTGACCGACTCTTCACATCGAGTTTCTTAAAGATGTTGCTGACATGGATTTTAACTGTCTTGTCACTGATAAAAAGGCGTTCTGCTATCTGTTTATTGCTCAGCCCTTCTACAAGACAAATCAACACATCTTTTTCCCGATCGGTCAAATCCTTCGCATTTTGAGTCAGCTGATTTTTCTTCTGATGGTAATCGACCAACTTTTTCGCCATACTCGGGTGCAGAATGGAATTTCCTCCTGCTACCTCTTGGATGGCCTCAATCACTTCTTCTGCTGGAGCATCCTTTAGAATATAACCATCCGCTCCCGCTTTTAAAGCGGACATGAAATACTCATCATGTTTGTACATCGTCAATATCAACACTTTACAATTTGGATAATGCCTTTTTACCAACCCTGTCATTTCAATTCCGTTTTTATCAGGAAGATTGATATCCATTAAAATGACATCCGGCTCTGTAGCTTCAATCGTTTCCAGCACTTCGGATCCATTGGTCAGTTCACCGACGACTGCAATATCTTCTTCAACGGCTATGATATTTTTCAGACCATCTCTTAAGATGGCATGGTCGTCTACGAGCAATACTTTGATCATAATCGTTCTCCCCTACCCTATTTTGATAATGGTACAACCAACAAAATAACGGTACCAAACCTTTCAGAACTGTTGATTTTCAATGATGCATCAATCTGCTCTGCAAGTTCGTTCATATTAAGGATACCATAATGCGCATCCGTATTTGCTTTCAATAATGCTTCATATAACCGGAATCCCTTACCATCGTCCTTGACTCGTGCAAACAAATGTCCTTTACAATAACGGAAGGTCACTTGTAAGGTGGCTGCTTGAGCATGTTTTCCAGCATTTTGCATCGCTTCTGACATTATTTCGTACACATTCTGTTGGATATGGGGAGGTAGGTCCGTCCTATCACCAACAATCTTCATATTCACATTTATCCCATAGTCCCGCGAGATATCTTCTCCCTTGGCTTTAATTGCTTCTTCCACCCCAAATTTTTCAGTAGGAGAAGGTCTCAAAGCATAAATGGACTCCCGGACCTCTCCAAGACTACCTCGCAACTTCAATATGCTCTCGTTTACAAGGTTCGTCCTTTCTTCTCCTTCATTCACACGTTTGGAGGATTCCAAATTCATAACAGCCCCTGCGAGCGTTTGAGCGATGCCATCATGAATTTCGCGTGCAAGCCGGTTTCTCTCCTCGAGGAGAATTCGTTTTTCCCTTTCAGAGAAAAGCATTCTCGTTTTGATGATGACAGCCAACTGATTGGCAAGCGTAGAAAGGAACTGGATATCCGTCGCATGGTAGATTTGGTTCTGTTCACTTCCGACAAGCAAGATACCGACTGTCTCATCCTCAACCCGCAAAGGGGTGATCATCACAGAACGAATGGATGAGTATAAATACGCAGACAGGTCCAGTGGAATTTGTTTTTTCGTCGTGTATCGGAGTGATTCATCTACATTTTCCAGCCAGTCCTCTTTAAAAACCTGTTCAATACCCTCGAGGATTCCGCCATTCTGAATCGCTACTTTCCAGGTCTGATCTTCTTCTTTAATTAAAAACAACGTGGCATCGGTCTGGATGAATTCATCAATGCGGCGTTCAACTGCAGCCGTCCAATTCTCCGAAGGTAACGTCCTATTCAGCTCCTTCGTAAGAGACACAAGAGCTTTCAGCCTTCGTTTTTCCCGGTGCTGGCGACTAATGACTGCACTGATAATGGACGCAGCCACTAATGGCGAAAAGAAGAACAAATACGAAAACACATCGACGACACCTCGGTTTTGACTACCAAGTGCAAACATGATGAACAAGTAGCACACTGAAATCAATACGATGATCGTCTCTTGTATCATTTTCTGCTTCCAATCTTGCCAAGCATATGGCTGAGGCCGAATCCATAATACGAAATCAATCAATAAGTTGTTGATGAAATAGAAGATGAAAGTGAATAAACTTAAATGGAGATAAAAATAGCCGACGCCTTCGGACGGATTCCAGCCACTCAAAATCAATATCCATTCAGTCAGAACATGTGTCATAACAAGCGTAATGGCCAGTTGCCCCGGGTTGAACCAGACGATCTGTGTTTTCCTGCGCTTAAGTAAGTTGATGCCTAAACTCACAGCGACCATGGTGAAGACTCCGATCCATACGCCATACAAAAGGACGATCGTATAGATGAGCGGAAAGCTGAATGTCGTAATACCCTTCCAGACAGGAATCGGATAAAGTTCTGTCAAAAACAGGAAGGCGATCAAAAGAAGAAGCGTTAAGAGATCCCCTTCCACTCGTTCAATCTGTATAACACTATAAAAGGTCAATATCCAACCGATGATGGATAACGCCATGATTGTCCAATTTATGTACCGTTCCCGACGGTTCACGAATGAAACTTCCATCTAATATGCTCCTATACTTATATCATTTGTCTATCCCAGCAAGCCTTTCGAAATCCAGTACCCCAACCCAAATATAAATCCCATTACCAACAGGATGATGGCAAGCCACGCATTATTGATTTTCATGTATAAACCTCCTATTCAGAACTTGAATCCGATCAGGGATCTCAGCCAATGATCGAATCTGCTCATCTGCCCAATCCGGATTTTCATAAACATCATTCTCAACCCAAATGGTCTTCAGACCTACATGTGCAGCTCCACGAATATCATTGTCGGGATGGTCCCCTACATAGATCGCTTCAGTCGCTTTCACTCCCAAACGATCCAAACATCGTTGGAATATTTGTTCAGCAGGCTTCTTAATCCCCTCTTCTTCTGAAATAAAGACACAATCAAAGAATTCTTGAAGACCTAGTGCTTCAATCGTCCGATTTTGAAAGGTCGTCAAACCATTGGTGATTAAGCCTGTCCTTAGCGTACTACTTTCCAAATAGCTCATTAAAGTATGTAACCCTTCTAACGGTACGCAATGATCATGAAAGCTAGTTTGATAATCCGCATACAATGCTTCCGCAGTCCTATTATCCAATTGGTACCGATCCTTCAACCTTGCATATACTTTCTCCTTGGACACATATCCATTGTCATCATAGTGGAGAAAGTGCTTAATATAGTCTTCTCCAGGAATGTCCGCATGTCCATTTAAGTGTGTATCATGCTGCATTTGAACAAACCGAACCAATGAACGTTTTCTATCCAATAATGTCCCATCCAAATCGAATATAACGGCTTTTATCATAAGATCTCTCCCATTTTCATCGTACAGTATCAAGTATACATGATAGAGGACCTTGTACATAAAAAAACTCACCTGTTCTGTACGTCCAGGTGAGTTGCTCGCATCATTCAATTCTTGAGATCAGAAGGATTATGGCTCGGTTTGATTTCCTTCAGCTTATCCAGAATTCCCATTTCATCAATGTCTCTTTTTGTTTGAGAAGTACCTAAGTCATAAATCGTTAAATAAATCTGATTCAATAATCGATCGTAAATCATATGGTCACGGTCTGCACTGTCGATTACATTGGCAAAGAAATGACCATGTTCATAGCCAATCCGGTCCCGGTTGTTCGCCTCCGCCAATAGTTCAATCAATAAACCCGCTTCATCTTCGTTTGCAGAAATCTCGAAATCATAACTTGAATTACCCTTTTCACTTCGCACCTCGGCATTACTTATGCCTGCTTGCAACGTTACATAATAAGGATGTCGCTCCATACATACCACTCCCGGTCCATGCATTTTCCTTTATTGTGGGACAGGATGTTTGGAATTATTCCTTTGATAAGAACTGATTTTAGACCAATTCTAGTAAAAAAATAAATTTATGTAATATTCTGAAAACTAATTGACAACCGACTGCATATCTTAGATAATAACTAAAAGGGTTTGGGAGGAATCCTCATGAACAAACATACTTCATCATTTCAAGCTAAGATGAAAGAGCAGGCTCAACAAAGACAAAAAAGAGCCGAACAGTTTTTTGTATCCCTTGCCGCCCAACTGGTCCTTGATGAATCATTTTTTGAACACCAAAGAGAAAAGTTGTCAGTCTTGATTGACGAGGCCCTGGAACGGAATGATTATACGTCTTTTGCAGAACTGTCCGTACAGTATCAGAAATACCAGGATAATTAAATGTTTTAAAGGAGCCGACACATTGTCAGCTCCTTTTACTGTTTTTATACGGCGATCAAGGTGGCGATCATTTCTTCATGACCTTTCCCACAAGGAACCGTACAATAGATTTGATACTCCCCTGGCTCTAGTATGATTTTTACAGATCCTTCTCCCTTTATGTTAACTGAGTCAATTCCCCTGATTCCTAATCCATGATGCCCTTCCACACTTTTGAAGTTGATCGTAATCTTCTTTCCTGCGAATACTTTATACACATCTTTATTAAAACTCCAATTAGCAGCTTCTACATTTATAACGGTAACAGGTCGGATTTTCCCACCCGTCTGTCCCTCTTGTTGTGCACATCCAGTCATCATCATGCACATTGAAAATAATAAGATGAAAGCAATTCTGTGGACCATATCTTTTCCTCCGACCATACTAATAAGAACTATTATTTGTATCTTCCCCGATATTTATCACGAACGAGAATCAAGACAATATGTAAAAACAGGACCTATTCAGAGCAAGTAACGGCGTTAAGCCGTAAGGAACTTACTTCTGAAGAGATCCCTACTAATCAATAACATACGAACGAGACAATTTGTCGTCGGTCGATTCCGAAATATACCCACCTGTATCCTGTCCATCGATACCCTGCTACCGATCTTCTTCCTACAAATGTCAGCCATGCCCAGAATGAATAGCCCCCTCTGAGCCAGATGTACACGTACTTTCCGACGCAAGGTCGGATGGCACCAGGATCGACCGCATATGTTCCTGCATTCGCACTCGCTTGCATGGATGCAGGTGTTTGTTTTGGTGTAAATTTAGGCGGTGGTCCTGGCGGTGGTCCTCCTCCATTCGGGAATGGTGGACCTGGCGGCGGACCTTGCTGATTCTGTCCTCCACCACCTCCGAGAATATTTTGCAATAAGGAAGAAAGCGGGTTATTTTGCCGCTGATTTGGTCGATTGTTCAAAGACACACTCCCCCTTCCATATGGGTTACAGACTATCATATGTATGGACACATAAGAGAGTGCTTGACCTACTCCTTGTAAAATTGGACGCACCCCTAAACAACAACCACACATCGAATCATTTATAAAAGACTTACCCTAGGAGGGATACTGTGTCAAAGTTCATCATCCATCACGAAAAGCAGATGATTCATCATTCTTCGTTTGTTTGTGATGCTTGTCAAATTCCAAGTTATGAACAGCATCTTAGGGAAGACACGCTCGATGAGGAGTACGTACTCGATTTACTTGAAAAGTCATCTTACCGGACCTGTCCATTTTGTATGGATTATGACATGGTACTTCTAAGAAAAGTACATCGAACAAAAATTGTTTAGATAATTTCTTCCAACCAGCCTTAGCGCCAGTCGGACTCTTGATGGGGATACTCGGTTACGTCGCAGGAACATACGCTGAGGTACTAACTGCCAAACTCGCCCAAACGGTTGCGGGTATGTAACTCAACTGTAACTGTTTTAAATAACAAAAAAACTGATTCGAAAGTGTCTGTTTACGCTGAATGGTACAACAGGCACTTTTTTCATCAGTTCACTCAAGCTAAGCTGCTTATTCACGTTCTTTCTGATACGCAATCAGTATGATTTCTTCATTCTCTTCACCTCGAAGATTCATCTCGAACTTTTGGATCTTGTCCAAGACTTCCTCAGAAAGGTGAGCGACCGGAAAGTCATCACTCTCCATTTTCCATTCCCTCCTATTCGTTCTTGTTATGTTGCATCATTTCTTTTTCAACGATTTCATCTGCTATGACGTCTTCTTGATTTTGATTCAAGTTCACATCCGATGTTCCTAAAGATGCCTCAACATTGAATAAATTCGTTGCATTCGGATGCCCGCCACTTTCATAACCTGGATTCAGAGCTGAATCTGAAAATAATTCGCGTTTCTTTTTGGATTCTTCCATTATCCATCACTCCTAACTCAATCTTTTATTTATCGGATCCGATCATCTTCTTTATGCAGCTCATGATCGGCTGTGATGTATACATTACTACTAACCTTGACTTATTTTTGCTTTTTCATACGTTTGCGTGCATTTAAAAAGGCTGACCCAAGTAGGCCAGCCCGCTGTTTGTTCATGTTTATCCAGATTTTCTTTTCTTCTTGGAGAGTTTGTCTAATACCCACCCTTGACCGACTTCACAGTATCGGAGTGGTAACTCCAGTTGAGCCAAAATAGTATCTTTTCCGACAAGTTTCAGATTTCCTGTTTCATCATTCAGTACATCAATCTGTGCTGTTTCCGTTTTGGATAATGGGACAACTACATTGCTCAGTCCCTTGATCTTAAATGACTTTCCATCGAATGAAACCTTGTGACAATTGGGAGGTTGACCTAGTTTTATCTTTTCCAAACTTGCTTCCCTCCTATTTTGGATTGACTCTATTGTATCAGATTCTCACCAAGATGGAAGGGGATTATTTGATATTTTTTAATTTTCATGCAATTGAAATATTTTTGTCAATGTGTCTCTGTTTCGACATATTTTCCCAAGAAGTTGGTCAGTTCTGCAATTTGTTTTTCTTTCAATTCCGCCCGATAAATCTTGTCCCCAATGATGAACCGAGCGACGCCTCCTGAAGGAAACAGATGATTATCTTCGTGCAGACCTGTGAGTATGTCGCACCGTTCTATGTCCTTCCAATAATAGTGGAAGATCCCTACCCTGAATCCTTTTGTACCGACCGTTATATAAATGGTGGAATATACCTGGGTAATGAATAACCCTAAATGCATGACAAGATAAAGGATGCTAGGCAGGTTGGGAAGGTCATCAAATAGAACGAACAATGGGAAAAAGATGATCAACACCATCTGTACACTACGAATGACGAAGATCTGTCCTGAGTCCCCACAGTTGATCAGCTTGAACTTCCCTTCCAGCTTACGGTTGAGTTGAAAGGTTCTCGCGATATAAACAATCGATAAAAGAATGAAAACGGAGATGATTCCTGTAAATAATCCGTTCAGCCATACCATATCCAAGCCTCCTTTAGTACTAGTATACCATTTCCCTTGAAGATTTTAGGAGGTAATCCTTTAAATAAGATATAGCTATCCCTTTAAAGGCTTCCGTTTATTGAGGTGCAAGACTTATAAGTGGCATTTGGTAATGTCCTGTGAAAAGCGAATGATAAAACACCAAAACGAGCAAGTCATCTAACCAGAAAGGCATTCTGGTGGGGTATAATCGCCAATTTGGACATTTCACCTATCCAGACAAGCATTCTGGTAGTGTGCCTTGCCACCCCCAATATTGCGAAAGTCACCAGGTCTTCCATTATTGAGAATTACAGCAGGAGTTGGAAACTTTTATCGAATAAAAACTTCAACAACAATAAAAACAAAAAGACTCTTCAATTCGAGTCTTTTGTTTTCATATTACTATCCCTGAGAAGTCTCTTTGTTATCGCGATCATGATGCAATGTAAGTGTTTCTGCGTATTCCAGCAACAGGATACACATGGATACAGCCCATGCCAGAGGTGTGTTCTCATTCGGTACATTCGCTCCACCAATGTAAAGCTCAGGTACTTCTCCATTCTCAGGTATGATGTTTGCTGTCTTCCGCACGTATTCTTCCAGTTTTTCCAAGTTCCCTAACTGGCCGTAACATAAGCCTAACCAGGGAAAACCGAAGCACCATTCAGCTTCATGCCCTTCATTGAAATACTGATCACCGATATAGCGGATGCAGCCATATTGCCGCTCAAGCTTACTGGTTACTCGATCTAGAATCTGTAACGCCGTCTCTCTCGGTACGACCTGATACGGATAAATCAGTGACAACAATGCCAAATCCGTTTCTTTCGTCTGGCTTTCTCTTGGTAGCAGGAACCTCAGGGTTTCTTCACCCTTTTTGATCATATCTTCAGGTACATCGACAAGCATACGTACTTCCTTCAAGCCGGCCACACATGCTCCTACACTAGAAGCGTGCAGCTCTTGATATTCTTCCCACATGCCGTTATCCTCGTCCGACCAGTACTGGACACATTCAAGATATTCGACGAGCTTCTGAACCATTTCCCGATCTTTTTCATCGCGGATCATACGTTTACCTCGAGATAGCCCTGCACCGATTCCCCATAGGAAACTGCCGATGGCATCGTGCTGTGCGTGACCCCATTCCACTGGCAGTTCCTTTAGATCGGTTGAGTAGCGTGCATGGATATATTCGTATCGATAGACCGGCCGCTTCACTCTGTGAATATCGATTTTCCATTCATAATCCTTAAATAGGTCTAATAGTGCATAGTAAGCTTTTTCATAAGTACCGTCATTTTTATACAGATAAGGAAGTACGGTATAACAGACATCACGAATCCATACATAGGAATAATGTTTTGAAGGACTGGCAAGGTAAGCACCGTTCGAAAGCCTCATTGAGTTCAACACATCATATAATTTCGATTTTTTAATCATATGTGATCCTTCCTCTACTTTTCCCTTGTTGTTTCCTTTATTCCCAAAATCTTTGTCATTTACTCCCGAAATTTAGAATCTCTTTTTTGCTCAATCGCCTGTAATATCGTATTCAACATCTGTCCAAATGTCAGCCCATTTGAAGTCTCCCATGGGCGTTTCACCTATTCTATACCTATTCTCTTTCTGTGGTCATTGTTCGTAAAACTTTCGACCTTCAACTGCAAAAAGAAGCCTCGCCGATCAGAACGGCAAAGCTTCTTTCCTTATGATCATCCATTTGATGTTCCATCTTTGACTGGTAGTAAATAACGCTGTTCCATCTCTTGGACGCTCAGGGGTTTTGCAAAATAGAATCCTTGGACTTCCTCACAGTGGACAGACTTCAAAAAGTTTAGCTGTTCCAACGTTTCTACACCTTCAACTACAACCGTCAGATGAAAGTGATGCGATAAATCGATGATCGCTTTGACCATCGCTATATCACTTTGGCTCTTCGGAACATCCATGATAAATGGTCTCGCTATCTTCAACTGGTTCAATGGATAATTCTTCACATAACTGAGGGATGAATAGCCTGTACCAAAATCATCAATAGAAATGAGCACGCCCATCTTTGCGATTTCACGTAATTGTGCTGTCAAAAAAGCCTCATCGTTCATCGCAACACTCTCAGTTATTTCAATCATAAGTTTATGAGGAGGAAAACCATACTGATTCATAAGTGCTTTTAATTTATCAGACAGGTTTCCTTCTGAGAACTGTTGAGGACACAGGTTGACGCTCAGACGAGGCGGAGCGATGCCTTGCTTCGTCCATTCCATGAATTGCGTAATGGCAGTCTCAATGACAATTTCGTCAATCGGGATGATCAAATCGAATTCCTCAGCTAAAGGAATAAACTCTCCCGGAGAGACGAAACCCCGAACAGGGTGTTGCCATCTGACAAGTGCTTCTATACCTGAAAGTCGTCCATCATGGATGTCAAACTGAGGTTGATAATAGACGATAAATTCATTTCTCTTGATAGCTGAATGAAGTTCGCTGAGCAGCTCCATCCTACCGATCAGCTCCTCGTCCATTTCTGGTGAATAGAAGATGATTTTGTTTTGACGCTCCTCTTTTGCTTTGTACATGGCGAGATCGGCATGTTTCATCAGATCTTCAATAGATTCACCGTTGTCCGGATACAGCGAAATTCCTATGCTCAAAGTAATCGTCAACTCTTTATCTTGGATATAGAATGGTGTTTCCACCGTGTCTAATAGGCTCTGTGCCATCCTCTCCACGTCGTCTTGATCGTAGACTCCTTCCATTATAACTGCAAATTCATCCCCCCCGTGTCTTGCAAGGAATGTTTCCTCCGGAAGCTTTTGCTGGAATCGTTCAATGATCTCTAAAAGCAGCTGGTCCCCGATAGCATGACCGACTGTATCGTTAATATGTTTAAGACGATCGACATCAATGAACACCAGAGCAACCATGGAACGATCCTGTACAGCATCTTGTGTTTTCCATTCGATCATCTGCTCTAAATATCTTCGATTCGGTAGACGGCTGAATGTATCATGTCTCGCAATATATTCAATTTGCTTGAAGGCATCCTCAAGGTCTCGATGAGAATCAGTCAGCTCCCGGGTACGTTCTCCGATTTTCTTCTCCAACTGCTGATTGAAAATTTTCAACCGCCTGACCAACGACTGATTTTGAATGACCGTAATCAGGTCACGACCGATTACCAATATGATTGTGACAATCATGCCGACAAATAAGACATCATTGTTCCGGTACTTGAAAACGAACTCATAAACGAGGATCAACACCCCTGCATATTGAATGACAGGTCGAATGATCTCCCAATGCGAGTAGCTGATTGTGAACGACTTCTTCTGCTTTTTTCGGTTACGTGCTTCTTTTTTCGAGAATGCGAAAGCAATGGTATACATCCCTAATCCATATAAAAACAGATACTTTTCACGAAAAAGTGTGCCGTCCATGGAATCAATCACCAATAAAACGTTCGATAACGCACAAATGGACAACCCTACTAAGAGTCCGTTCAATACGGGTCTTTTGATAGGCTTGTCAATTACAAGTAATAATGTTCCTAATATGAAGAGTACGTATAAAGCTCCTAATGGATAGATCGTCTCAAATAGGAACTGATCGTTATCTACATAATTTTGATAAGTGACGAACCAAATGGAACCGAATACAGTGATGGAAATATGTAAGTCGAATAACAAGTAACTTAATTGGAAGTTGGAGCGAACCCTCTTCAATACGAGAGCCAATCCAATCGATAATAAAAGGATGTGTGCGATCCAAAGGATATCGGGAAAGATTCTGAGATCCCCTTCTTCAACAGGTGTGAAAAATCGGATAAACTCTGCAATACTAACCACTATGATACTAGCAGCAGTATACAGGACGAGGTTTTTTTTCACTCGTGTTCCAAATTGGGCTCCTTTATATAAAAACCATAAACTTGTAACCATCAGCAGTCCGAAGATGAGAATTGTCAGGTGAATAGCATCGGCCAAGATGGGTTGATAGGTTGCAAATAGGATGAAAAGTATTAGTAAAATTGCTGAGATTAAGCTTTGAATCCGCGTCGAAGTCATACGAATTGCCCCCATATTGAGCTCATATATGTATATGTATCGACATTTATCGACGGCATGTTTAGCCTTCTTTCAAACATTTTTCTCGTTGAATTGGTATTTCTCATCCATCGATAGAGTGATAAACTACATATATCATCAGTCGAACAGGGGGTCATACCATGAAACAAGAACCCGTCCTCAACCCATACATAGCCATTTTCATAGGCGTATTATCCGTCTCCACATCAGCTATATTGGTCAAATTAGCAACCGCTCCTGCACCGATTATTGCAGGATACCGATTATTCTTTACAACACTACTCATGCTTCCGATCATATTGATCTACTTCAGAGAAGATTTCAAACGGATCAGCAAAAGAGATCTCCTGTTCTGTCTGTTTTCAGGTATTTTTCTCGCGTTCCACTTCATTCTTTGGTTTGAATCGTTGAATTACACATCAGTTGCTAGTTCAGTCGTCCTAGTCGCTTTGCAACCGATTTTCGCATTCATAGGAACCTATATTTTCTTCAAGGAAAAATTGACTATGAAAGCTTTTTTAGGTGGGGGTTTAGCAATTGGAGGAAGCATACTGATCAGCTGGGGAGATTTTAAAATCAGTGGGATGGCTTTATTCGGCGACCTGCTTGCTTTACTTGGTGCTGTAGCGGTTACTGTATACTATTTGTTCGGCCAAAACGTTCGTAAAAGGCTTCACATCATGACGTATACCTTTCTCGTTTACGGCATGGCGACGGGTACGCTGTTCATTTATTGTGTCGGTCTCGGTTATGAGTTCGGACCTTATCCTACGCAAGATTGGATTTACTTCCTCCTGTTAGCGATCTTTCCGACCTTGCTCGGACATTCGATTTTCAACTGGGCATTGAAGTATGTGAGCACTACCGTCATTTCCATGAGCATTTTAGGTGAACCGATCGGCGCGTCCATTTTAGCGTATTTCCTGTTAGGTGAGATCGTACGGTGGGAGCAGCTCACAGGAGGTCTTATCATTCTCGTCGGTATCTATATCTTTTTAAGACGGCCACGGCTTAAGGATTCAAAATCCAAGGCAGGTTTGTCTAAAGAGGACGTGCATCAGCATGGGTAACTTTTTTCGCAGTATTCTCCTCGCTTATATCTTGATTGGAGTCGCCTTTCAGTCAGATGCCTACTTTTGGATCGTATTCCCTCTCGTACAAGGCGTCTTATTATTGTTCGCAATGGTGATTAAGGGTGCAGAAGTAAGGTTCCCTTTATTAAAACAATGGGGAATCGCGGTTGTGAGCGGTATCGGAATTTATGGACTGTTTGCACTCGGTAAAGTTCTTATACTGGCAATCGTACCTTCCATGTTTGAAAGCTTGAAAGACTTGTACGGATTGATTCAACCGAAGTCCATTTGGCACACGATTCTTGTTTTTGTGTTGATCATCCCGGCAGAGGAATGGTTTTGGAGAGGATATGTACAGACACGGTTACAAGGTTCGACCACTTATCGGGTATTCCTTTCTGTCAGCCTATATGCTCTTGCCCATCTTGCATCCGGCAGTATTTTGCTGGTGCTTGCCGCCTTCATCGCAGGGTTAATCTGGGCATATCTCTATGAATATTCGAAATCGATCATCGTTCCTCTGATTTCACATCTTGTATTTGATTTATTGCTGTTTGTGCTATTTCCACTGTTATAAAAAAGAGATTGGCAGCAGCCAATCTCTTTTTTACTATGTTTATGTGGAATCATTGCGGTAAGGAAGTCCTATCAGATTATTTCTGGATTGTGAGCGGCAAATACTTGTTCACTTCGCGAATCGTTCCATCTTTGCGATAAATGACGTGCTCGTATCCCTTCTGTTGCGCGCGATGCTTAGCAACTTCGATTGCATCCTGCTGAGTAAGATGAGTACTAGAGGATCGGTAATTCCCGTCTAAAATATTTGCCCATTTCTTTCCTCTCTTTACGGTTACAATCATTCTAGACATGTTCCCACATCCTTTTCGATTTATTTAAGGTACTTTTATCCTATCACAGCTCTAAGCCCCTTTGTATTGGGAAAGTTATCTTGATTTAAGGCACAAAAAACATGTAATTTATCATGGATTTTCCCAAATCGAATCGGTTGTCGAGGAAGAAAGTTCGATTTTACCAACATAAAGAAAGCTTAATGAAGAAACAGGCATCCGCATGATCCGGCTTGAATTCAATACGGATTCCGTCGGGATTCACCTGTACCTTGAATTCTGTATGAACACCTTTTGATTTGATCAACTTAATGACTTCTTCAGTTTTATTCAGCTCAGCTGCCTTTTTCAAATCAAGAGCGAATGGTTTATCTTGAGAGATCGCTTTCAATAAAGCATTGAGTTCCTGGGTTGGCACGAGGAAACTTTCTGCTGAGTACATCATAAGAGTAACATCGTCGGGATCCGTCGTCCCCATCGGAATTCTCGGAAACCATTCCCCCCAGCCGGTATAACCATTCCAATCGGCATACTCCAAGTGCATCACTTCCTTCTTTTTCACAGTATTCCATGGAACTTGTATATGTTTCAGGAAGTGGTTCCCTATTTCAGGAGCGAAAATGGTAATCATAGACCTGTTTTGATTATTTATAGCTCAGATTTCGAAATTATAGCCCGAAATCCATTCCCATAACAAAAAGGGACTGTCATCAAAAGGATGATAAAACTTCCTTGAGTGACAGCCCCTTCTCATATTTGAATCTTACTTCACATCATAGCCTTGTTCTTCGACGGCGTTTTTCATATCAGATTCTGTAACCTTTCCTTCTTCATAAACGACAGATGCTTCCCCTCTTTCCAGATTCACATCTACGTCTTGCACACCGTTTAGCTCTTTCAATGCGCTCGTTACAGCAGATTTGCAGTGATTGCATGTCATGCCTTCAACTTTCAATGTTTTCTCCATTTCTTCATTCCTCCTATAATTATGTTTATAATTTCACTCTCTTCAAGCGAAGAGCGTTACTCACTACAGATACGGAACTGAATGCCATTGCGGCGCCTGCGACCCAAGGGGCCAGCAATCCTAGTGCGGCAATCGGAATACCAGCTGAGTTATAAAACAGCGCCCAGAACAAATTCTGTCGGATGTTCTTCATCGTCTTCCGGCTAAGGTCAATCGCTTTACTTAAGAGCTTCAGGTCTCCACCGACGAGTGTGATGTCAGCAGTTTCAATCGCCACGTCCGTGCCGGTTCCGATTGCAACTCCGATATCAGCAAGTGCCAGAGCAGGTGCGTCGTTGATGCCGTCACCGACCATCATGACACGCTTGCCTTGTGATTGGAGTTCTTCCACCTTAGTAGATTTGTCTTCTGGTAAAACTTCAGCAAAAACCCCATCGATGCCGACTTGGGAAGCGATCGCTTTTGCAGTACGTTCATTGTCTCCAGTGACCATGTATACATCAATACCCAGTTCTTTGAGCTGAGTGATGGCCTCTTTCGAAGTATCTTTAATCGTGTCTGCAACTGCGATGAGTCCAGCTAACGTTCCGTTCAATCCCATCATCATGACGGTTTTACCATCTTTTTCTAGTTTGCTGATTTTCTCGGTATGTGTGCTGATATCAATCCCCTGTTGTTTCATAAGTTTTCGTGTACCGACGATGATTTCCTTGCCATCAATCCTGGTTCGGATTCCGTGTCCTGGAATGGCTTCAAACTCTTCGACTTCTTTCTCAACAACTTCATGTTCCGCACCATAGGCAACAATTGCATTTGCAAGTGGATGCTCTGATCCCCGTTCAGCTGCAATCAAATAACTCAATGCATCTTCCTTCTCGACCAAAGGAATCCAATCGGTCAATTCAGGCTGCCCTTTGGTGATGGTGCCCGTTTTATCGAGTAAAATCGCGTCGATTTTGTGCGTGCCTTCTAGATATTCTCCACCCTTGAAGAGAATTCCTTGTTCTGCTCCTTTCCCTGTCCCCACCATGATGGATGTCGGAGTGGCAAGACCTAATGCACAAGGACAAGCGATGACGAGAACGGCAATCGATGCTTCAAGGGCAAGTGTCAATTCACCAGGTGCTGCAATGAGATACCAAATCAGGAAAACGACTACACTGATTCCGACCACGATTGGTACGAAGATTCCTGAAATAACATCTGCCATACGCTGAATGGGAGCTTTAGAGCCTTGAGCTTCTTCTACGATTCTTATAATTCCAGCGAGTGCGGTATCTTTACCGACTTTCGTGGCTTCAATTGTCAACGCACCATTTTTATTAATGGTAGAGCCAATTACCGTATCATCCACATTTTTTTCGACCGGAATAGACTCTCCCGTGATCATAGATTCATCTACAGAGGATTGCCCCTTAATGATTTTACCGTCGACCGGTATTTTTTCACCAGGCTTAACGAGAAGAGAATCGCCAACCTTCACCTCATCGACTGGGATTTTCTTTTCCTTACCGTTTTCTAAAATCGTCGCTTCCTTCGCCTGTAAGTTCAACAATGATTTTATAGCCAAAGTCGTACGTCCTTTTGCGAGGAACTCGAAATATTTTCCTAACAAGATCAACGTAATTAAAATTGCACTTGTTTCGAAATACAGTTCAGGTTCATAATTCGGTAGCCACACGCTGCGAGATGTTTCGACCAAACTGTAAAAGTAGGCCGCCGAAGTACCGAGTGCTACTAACACGTCCATGTTGGCACTCTTATTCACTAAAGCACGATAGGCACCTACGTAGAAAGGTCCACCAATGTAGAATTGGACCGGCGTTGCCAGAATCAATTGAACCCATGGATTCATCAAGAAATGTGGTACGGGTATACCTATCTCAAATGGCAAGTGTCCGAGCATGGTATATAGAAGTGGTGCAGATAGCAATATCGACAAAAGAAGGGTTCGCTGCTTCTTTTTCAGTTCTTTATCTTTAGACGCTTGTTTCATATCCCGATCCTTTTTGACTTGAGCCAAATAACCGAGTTTCTCAATCCGCTCCTGCATTTCTTCAACACTTACCAGACCTGGCTTATATTCGATGCGTCCCGTTTCGGTCGTCAAATTGATGCTGGCGGTCGTTACACCATCCATCTTGCCGACCACTTTCTCAATCCGGTTCGAACATGCGGCACATGTCATTCCTTCAATATCCAGTTCTACAGTTTCAGAAGGAACATCGTACCCGAGCTTTTGAATACGCTCTACAATGTCCTTTGAAGAGACCTTTTCTTCTTCAAAAAAGACCTTCGCTTTTTCAGTCGTCAGATTGACGGAGGCTTCTACCCCGTCCATTTTATTCAACACTTTTTCAATTCGGTTCGAACATGCGGCGCATGTCATCCCGGAAATTGGAAAGCTTTTTTCTATTAACTTGGATTGTAGCGATTGGGCTTCACTCATACCCTACACCAGCTTTCTATTAGGATTTCGAAAATTGACGAACCACTTTCATTAGTTCATCAATGTAATCTTCTCCGTTGCCAGATTCGATCGAATGTTTGACACATGTGTTGGCATGACGCTCCATCAAAGAAAAGCCAACTTGCTTCAATGCGGAATTGATGGCTGAGATTTGGACGAGGACATCCATGCAATATCGGTCATCTTCAACCATCTTTTGCAACCCTCTTACTTGCCCTTCAATCCGTTTCAACCTGTTCAAAACTTTTATTTTTTCATCCTCAGTTCTAGGTACAATTGGTGAATCATGTTCAGGCATACATTTCACCTCTTCTTATATTAGTTACTTTTACTATACCCCCCTATAGTATTTATTGCAACAATTTCGCTTATATATTTTGGATATTATTAGCATAGATGGGAAGTTTAAGAATTAGCATACTTCAGAGGTGGTGTGAATTCATGAAGAGAAGGAGATATCCGAAACAGATTAAATCAAAATCGAAACAATCAATGAATTCATATCAAACCCAGTTAAACACGACTAAACAACCTTTCTTTGAAGAACTGGATCAAAATATTAAATTCATAAAAGATTCTTTTTTTAATGCGGACGATGTTGAATTCAGAACATTTACGTTCAACGAAAAGAAGTGTGCCATCCTCTATTTATCGACTCTTGTCAATAAGGAAGTCATGAATGAGTTTGTTATCAAACCGCTTCAAGATGCTCAATCTGGAAATATTGCTGAAACAATCAACACCGCTCAAGTGGATCATTCATACGATTTAATGAAAATTGTCAGAGGAATGATTGAAGGTCAATGTGCAATCTTCACAGAAGGAAATGAATACGCTTATTTAGTCAATGTCTTTTTGACGAAATTCCGGAATATTAGCGAACCGACCAATGAATATGTCATCCGAGGTTCGCATGAAGGTTTCATAGAAAGTCTTCAGACGAACATTTATCTTCTCCGAAAAAGAATCGAAAATCCAAATTTATTTATGAAGTACGTGACCATTGGGAAAACGACAAATACGAAAATCGCCATCATGTATATTAAAGACCTTGCAGACCCTCAATTGGTAAAGACGATTGAAGATCGATTGAATTATATTGATACAGATGCTATCCAGACCCCTGGTTATATTGAAGAATTTATTGAAGATTATCCATTATCTCCATTTCCTCAAGTACTCAATACAGAAAGACCTGACCGTGCTACCGCAAATCTCATGGAAGGGCGCATTGTGCTTCTGATGGAAGGAAGCCCGACAGTCATTGTTTTACCGATTACATTTTTCAGTTTTTATCAATCACCAGATGATTACAACAGCCGCTGGCTTGTCGGCACTTTTCTCAGAGCAATTCGTTTAGCCAGTTTTCTCATTGCGATAGGTCTACCAGCAATCTATATTGCACTTGTTTCATTTAACTTAGAAGTGATTCCTGTCGAACTTGTTTTCTCAGTGAAAAATTCACTCGAGTTCATTCCATTTCCACCTTTGTTAGAAGCCTTCATTATGCAACTCACACTTGAGTTGCTGAAAGAAGCTTCCGTACGATTACCTAGTCCGATTTCTCAAACAATCGGTATCGTTGGAGGACTTGTCGTTGGTACAGCTGTTGTGCAAGCGAATCTCATTTCAAATGTCATGTTAATTGTGGTCGCCATTACAGCGGTTGCTTCTTTCGTTGTCCCATCTAACGAGATGACGACAACTGTCCGTATTTTAGGATTTCCGTTAA
This sequence comes from Rossellomorea aquimaris, assembly GCA_020524245.1. Taxonomy (GTDB): domain Bacteria; phylum Bacillota; class Bacilli; order Bacillales; family Fictibacillaceae; genus Pseudalkalibacillus. The sequence continues at coordinate 105,467 of JAIVLN010000002.1, forward strand.
TGATCATGGCGTCTTTGTTTGGGTTTGTAGGGATTGTTTTCGGTCTTATGATTCTGTTGATGCATATGTGTAAATTGGAGCCGTTTGGGCATCCCTATTTCGCGCCTTTTGCACCATTCCATTTGCAGGATTTCAAGGACACAGTCATACGTTTGCCGCGATGGTTGATGAACACACGTCCATTAGATGCTAAACCTCAACATCTTAGACAAGAATGGCCTTCAAGAGGATGGAAAAAGGATGAAGAATAAGAGCGAATCCATCACAAAATACCAATTGCTATTCATGATTCTCCAGACACAAATCGGTGTAGGCGTATTAGGTTTGCCCTATTCCGTCCATAAAGTATCTAAAAGTGATGGATGGATTTCTGTCATCATAGCAGGATTGGTTGTCCAGCTCATGATATTTATCATCTGGTCATTAGTTCGTAAATATCCAGGTGAAACGATATACGGAATCGCTGAACAGATTACAGGTAAGTTTTTTGGCAAATTCATTGGGGCTATATATATCCTGTACGCAATCGTCATTTCTACACTCATCCTAGTTCTGTTCCAAGATATCCTGAAGCTTTGGGTACTACCGAATACGCCCAAGTGGGTCATCATGTTCCTAATGGTGTTTGCTTCACTTTATCTAGTAAAAGAAAGAGTCAGAGTAATCGCTAGGTTTTATTTGTTCGTAACATCCATGATTCCGTTTCTCATCATCTTGACATTCATTTCTTTTCCCGAGGTCGCAGAATATCGGTATCTTTTCCCGATTGGACAGGCAGGTGCAATGAAGATTTTACTAGGAGCACATTCCGTCCTCATTTCCATGCTCGGCTTCGAAATGCTTCTTCTTCTTTCTAAATATGTGGATGCAAGTGACCGAAGTATATTCAAATTCGTCAGTATCGCAAATGGAACAACAACTGCTATATATATTTTCTTGACAATGATTAGTTATGTCGTGTTTTCACCTAAAGAGATTGAAATTGTTCCGCAGCCGGTTTTATACATGTTGAAAGCCATCACATTTAAAATCGTTGAACGAATTGATTTGTTGTTTCTCTCCATATGGATTGTCATCGTAACAACTTCTTTAATGAGTTATTTATTGTTTGCCTCAAAAGGGCTTGCACATTTTTTGAAAAAAGAGGAACACAAAAAAGCTGCTTATGTATTGGCTATACCTGTTTACCTATTAGCTTTAATTCCACAAGATAAATTCCAGGTTGAACAAATCAGCACATACATTGGATATGCGAGCTATCTTTTCATTGCCATCCTTCCGATTGTTTTATGGATGCTATCAAGTATAACTTCAAGAAACTCCAAACGGAGGTAACCAAAATGAAAAAAATATTGCTGGGCATCATACTTCCACTTCTACTCTTAACTGGATGCTGGGATCAGCATCTCATTAAGGATGCCCATATAGTATATATTGCAGCATTTGATAAAGGAGAAAACGGGAATGTTAGGGGCTCTGCAGTCATCAGGGGATTTGTTGCAAGTGGGGGTGAAGCAGGCGGAGGAAGGCCACAAAATGAATTTGTCATTGCAGAAGGCCAAAATTTGAGGAATGTACGGATGAATATCGACCGTGCTGTTTCTGGAACGTTTACAGCAGCGAAGACGAGAGTATTTCTATTTAGCGAAGATATAGCGAAAGAAGGCCTCTATCCCTATTTAGATATTTTTTACCGTGAACCATCCAGTTCTTTAAATGCTCGATTGGCGATTACACAAGGAGAAGCTACTGAAATATTAGAAATGAGACGTGTTGAAAACACTTTGATTGGAGAGCACACCGAAGAACTGATTCGCAGTTCAGAGATCAATACCATCGTACCTAAATTGGATATACAAGCGGTTTGTCCTCTTTTCTTTGATCCTGGGAAAGATCCGATCGTTCCCTATATAGTAAAACACGACGATCCTAAAGAGGAAGAAGTCGTGGATGGAGTTGCACTCTTTCAAGACGATAAACTTACAGGAAAATTAGATGTGGAAGATTCTACGCTGTTACTCCTCTTAATGAATAAAAAAAATAAAATAGTTCGTATTGTACGAAAGGTACATAATGATAAAGAGCTCGATATTGAGAATTATGTTACCATTCACGTCAGTAAAAGTCAGAGCAAAATGACCGTCAATACGACAAACCGTAACATTGACAGTGTTTCTTTTGACGTCAAACTAAAAACGAATATCGTAGAATACCCAGCAGATAATCTCGGCAGTAAAAAAGAAATCGATAAAATCAGTAAGAAACTTTCAAAAACCCTAACAAAAGATATGAATGAAATGATTAAAAAGCTTCAGGAAGCGAATAGCGATCCATTAGGCATTGGACGTGAATTAATCGCCTTTCACCCTGAAGTGTGGAATAAACTTGATTGGAGGAAAGATTATCCTACCATCCCAATCAAGGCTAAAGTGCAAGTGAAGATTGGGGAGAATGGAATCATCAATTAATTTAGAAAATATAAAAAAGCCAGCTTCTCCCTATCAGGAAGACCTGGCTTTGTTCTCTTATCGAGGTTTTGCAACAATCCCATTATGCACTTTCATGTATCCATGCCGTAGGATATCAAAACCGGATTGGTACACATACAGTCCCATCTGACGGATATCCATCAACTCTCGGTACGTATGATTCATCACATCCGCCATGACACGGTAGTACATTCTTGACTTCCATTGGTTTCTTGGGGTCGTCATGATGACATAACCACCCGGTTTCAAGAATCGGCGATGGAAATCCAAGATTTCTTCTTTATAAGCATCAGGGACATGCTCAAGCAAGCCGACGCTGATGACAATGTCGAATTCTTTTCCGTATTTCAGGTTTCGAATATCTTCTACGACATATTCTATGTTCATCTGATTTTTATACCATACACGAGGACTTCCCGTCTGTTCATTCGTACCAAGGAATGGATAGGTATCTGGAAACTCAGCAAATCGATTCGTTTTACAAAACGCATCATAATCCACCATCACGACTTGTCCACCAGGATACATGGCCTGCAACTGCATCGCTTCATAGCCTTCTGCAGCACCTAAGAAAAGGATATTCGGTTTGTGAACATCAAGTCCCTCGAACAAAGCACGTTTTCCTCTTGGATCCCATATTCCATCTTCTACTCGATGTGCATAATTCCACAACGAGAGCCTCATGAAGTCTCCTACACTTGCTTTAACTTCACTTATCTTGAATTGCTTCAAATGATGGATCAGTTCTTCCTTTGCTTGAGTTCGTTCTGTGGGCACGTCCTTCACGAACCATTCATGGAAAGAACGATTGAAATATTCCCAGGCCGTTTTCACAGGCATCTGTTGACCATGTTCCTTCTCCCAATCTGTTCGGTCAATTGACATCGTCTTCACTTCGTAAGGTTTTCCGACATCTTTCCATGATAATTGGGACCAGTCGCTGACGACATTCGCATTGAAAAATCGATCAGGAAGCTCGTTTTTCGGGTTTCTCAAATCCACACGGTAACTCGGGAGTACATCTGTCCACTCAAAATGGGACTCATCATAAGGCAAGTCCAAAGAACGGTCCAATGTTTCCAATCCACTCATTTTGCTTCCTCCGTCCATACAGTCTTATATAGAATATTACATATTCTGGACGCAGGGTCAATTCATATTTCTTAATTTTCTGACGATTAAAATGTCCTTCGTTCTTGTTCCCGGCGATAGAATGTAACCCCGACGAAGACAGCCAATAGCACCGCCATTCCGATCGCAGTGTTCTGCACAAGCATATAATCCTGTTGTTTAATGGCGATACCAATATAGGACCATACAAAAACAATCGGATACATGGAATCTTCATTTTTCACTGAGAAAATCATCGCCAGTAAAGTTCCACCGATCAAGAGAATTACCGTCCATGTCACATCTGAGAGACCCCAACCACCCCAGTTGTTGTGGAGGAGAACCACTCCGGTATTCACGATCGTCGCAACTGAAATCCAACCTAGGTACACTGAAAAAGGTAGTCGGTCCATCAGTCTCCGACCGGAAGAATGCTGGTTCAATGAGTAGAGAATGATTAGTGAAAGTAACAATCCGACCATCACAACAAGTGTCCAATTGAAATATTCATAATGCCACAGGACAATCCAGGTTGCATTCAATAATGAGCTGATGACGAACCAGAGTCCAGTCTTCTGAAATACGTTATGATTGACGCTTTTCGGAAACAACAGGTAGATGAGCCAAATGGCAAGCAAAATGTATATGACGGACCAGATGGAAAACACATAACCAGCAGGTGTGAATAAAACCGGGAAACGAGCCGATATCTCACCTGTCGTTTGACCGTTTAACGGAAGAATATTAGCGAGTGCGTTAATGCCGATCATTAGGAAATAAGATAGGACAGACAAGATGTATAGAACAATGACATTTTTATTCATTGGGTTCACCTCTATCTCATACATTCCTCAACTTGAACTCATTTATTCTTCCATTGTATCTGAACCCTGCACTCCATATAAAATCATTTGAATCGTTTCATCGATCGCCTGCTCATCGTCCCATTCTTTTTCAGGAAAAAGGATAAACCTGCCGACCAAATAGCCAAATAAAGAAGAAGCCGTGAAGCGGACAATGGTAGTTGGTGGCAAATCAATGAGCTCCCCCTTGTCTTGGAAGGTCTTTACGATTCCGGTCACTTTATCCATGACATGCTGGAAGACCGTATCGGAGAATTGCTGCTTCAACTCAGGATGAAAGGGGATCTCTTGCAACATAATTTTCACGACATTCAGGTGGCTGCGAATAAAGTCCAATCTATTTAAGAACAATTTACGAAGAAAAGCTTCATAGGAATCGAATTCCTGGTCGAAAATCTTGTGCAAGTCCTTGATGATGAATGGTGCCATGAACTTTGCCATGACAGGAGCCACAATCGACATCAGTAAATCTTTCTTCGTCTTGTAATGCCGGAAGATGGTCCCCTCCGCCACTCCTGCTTTCTTGGCAATTTCCGATGTGGATGAACCTGCATACCCTTTTTCAGCGAATACTTCGATTGACGAGAGAATAATTTTCTTTTGCTTCTCCGTCATCTTGTCATCCTCCAACATTTGAAAAAACTCATCCGCCCAGGCATCGAAATCCATATGTGTATACTCCTTTATCCATGTAATCTGTAATTATTTGTGGTAACAAGATTGTTATCATGATTTTCCATCGAAATTCACGACACTCCTGCAGAAGGAATAAGTATTTAGCTTCAGAAACTCCTGTACTTCCGCAATGCGAGGATGTTCGCTACTGAAAATACAACAGAAAACCCAAGTAAGATCAGTAAATTCATCGCAATCTCTTCAAATCCTAGTCCTCTTATCATAACATCTCTAAGTGCATCAGCTGCATAGTAAAGAGGCGTGATCGGTCCAATCCAGCTTACCCAGTCTGAAATCGCGTCTAAGTCAAATAAACCTGAGAAAAAGACTTGCGGCACGACCACGATTGGAATGAATTGAATCATTTGCAGCTCGTTTTGTGCGTATGCAGATAACAACGTACCGAGCGATAATGCTGTAAAAGCACATAATAGCGTGACAAAGAGTACCCAAATGAAGTCTCCAATCATGAGTAGATCCAATACATAGATGGAGTAAAAAACGATTAGCACAGATTGGATGATGGTGAAGAACCCAAAACCAAGTAAGTAGCCGATAACAACTTCAGATTTTTTGACCGGACTTGCCATCAAGCGCTCCAATGTACCACCTGTACGCTCCCTGAGGAAAGAAACACCAGCGATCAAGAAGACAAAAAAGAATGCGAAGAAACCAATCAACACCGGACCGAAATTATCGAAGCTCGTCATATCTTCGGAGCCGAAGAAGTACTCTATTTCTAGCTCCATGCTTTGTTGGGTTTCCGACTGCATGCCATTCTTGACAGTAGCGAGCACACGCTGATTCATCCCTGGGTCACTACCTTCAAGGACGATCCGAAGTTCTTGCCCTTCCATCGTCAGCCATGCATCCAGTTCCCCCTCATTTAACATTGCTTCCGCTTCTTCTTCACTCAATTCCTCTCTGTCCACTTCTGCATCCTCTATCATTTCTTCTACAGGTGTTGGCAATTGATCATATCCAATGGCAGGTATGACCTCTTCTCCATTGAATACAAGAGAAATGATCGTCAGAATCAATAATGGCGCAACGAGCATCATACCTAGCGTGCGCTTATCATGGAAAAATTGTTTGATGATCCGAATCGTTAGGGCTTTAATACGCATGTTTCACACCCCCATAATATAAGAATGCTTCTTCAATCGTTTCGGTTTCAGTCTGATTCTTCAGTTCGGACGGGCTGCCGACCGCGATAATCGAGCCTTCTCTCATCATCGCAAGACGATCGCATTTTTCCGCTTCATCCATGACATGGGTAGTCACAAGGATGGTCATCCCTTTTTCTTTCAATTTATATAACTCTTCCCAAATCGATTGGCGCAAAACCGGATCGATGCCGACCGTCGGCTCATCCAATACGATCAGATCAGGTTCATGGAGTAATGAAACCGCAAGAGACAGACGACGCTTCATACCACCGGAATAATTCCGAACGAGCTTCTTCCGGTGCTCCGTCAAATTCACCAAGTCCAATACATGATTGATTCGATCTTTCATCCGGTTTCCTTTCAAATGGTACATCGCTGCAAAAAATCTTAGGTTTTCCACTCCCGTCAGGTCATGGTACAGTCCGTCACTCTGTGCCATGTATCCAATGCGCTGTATTGGCGCAGCGGAAGGCATCTTTTGATTGAAAAGCACCAACTCTCCCCCAGATTGCTTCTCTATTCCTGATATGATTTTGACAAGCGTCGTCTTCCCTGCCCCGGATGGACCAAGCATACCGAAGATTTCACCTTTTTGGATCGAAAGGCTCGTTTCGTGAATGACAATCGTTTTACCGAAAGATTTAGTCACGTTCGTAAATTGAATGATGGTTTCCATATGAATTCACCTCGTCATTTTTAAAAGTGAGTAATCACTCATTATCTGTATTCTCGAATCCATACTTCATTCCTTCTTTTATTAAGAATTTATTTAAAATAAAACTTAAGAAGGATTGTATACGAAAAAGTCGAATTATGTATTCAAGTTAAAAGCTTTCCATACACCCGTGCGATTATTCGAAGCTTGATAATCGCTTTTCGAATTGATTCGAGAGGAGGTACTTCATGATAACGGAGATTAATGGTAAGAAGTTGGATTTCCATCAGTTGCTCGAGTATTCCATTACTGCAACATTCATTGTAAAGGCAAATGTAATTGTCTATGCGAACAAGGCCTGTCTACGACTGCTCGGTCTAAATAAACCAGAAGATATTTTGAACAAACCCTTCAAACAGTTCCTACATCCCGATTTCCACATCCAAAACGAAAGATTTCTTCAACAAGTAAGCGTATATAGTAAGACAGTGGAGCAAGTAGAATGTAGTATTGTGAATGCAGAGGGGACCATCATTGAAGTCGAATCCACTTACGGTGTGTATGAGTTTGACGGTGAAACGCTCGTCCAAATCATTATGCAGGATATAACAGCACGGAAAGAGACGGAAAAGCAATTGATGCAGTCTGAGAAACTATCCGTTATGGGTGAATTGGCGACTGGCATCGTACACGAGGTCCGTAACCCATTGACCATCCTTAAAGGCTTCTTGAAAATCATGGATAAAGAAACAACGCCTAACGGTAAAGAGTACATCAAGATTATGCTTGGAGAATTAGAACGGATTAATACGATTGCTAACGAATTGTTGTATTTCTCCAAACCTCATGACTCCAATATCCATCCGCATAATATCGTAAGGATCATTCAGGAGGTAATATTCCTTCTAGATACCTCTGCTTTCAAAAAGCGTATTGCCATCCAGTTTCATACAGAGGAGGATTATATAGAAGTAGTCGGAGATGAAGTCCAGTTGAAACAAGCCTTTATCAATTTTATTAAAAATGCAATTGAAGCGACTCAACAGGAAGGACACATTTCTGTGTATATCGACAAAAAATTAAAAGACATTTCCATTTCAATTATGGACACAGGATGTGGAATGACCGATGAACAACTAGCCAAACTAGGTACATCTTTTTATTCAACAAAGGAAGATGGTACAGGCTTGGGACTCATGGTCACTTATAACATCATCAAAAACCATCATGGGCACATCACTGTCGGAAGTACCGTCGGCCAAGGGACGACTTTTACAATTCGTCTACCGATACCTAAACACAAATATGCAATGGTATAGAAAAAGCACCCAATCCAGGGTGCTTTCTGTACTTCTATGCCGTTTGTTCCACTGCCGTATCAAGCGCAACTTCGATCATCTCGTTGAACGTCTTTTGTCGTTCTTCAGAAGAAGTCGTATCTCCGGTAAATACATGGTCACTCACCGTCAATACGGAAAGTGCGTTGACTCCGAACTTGTTAGCCAATGTGTAAAGGGCAGAAGTCTCCATTTCAACTGCTAGAACTTGATAATCCGCCAATTGCTTCGCTAGATCCATCGTATCATTATAGAACGTATCACTTGTAAATACGTTACCGACTTTTACTTCAAGTCCTCGTTCTACCGCTTTTCCATATGCACTGTGAAGCAGCCCGAAATTCGCAGTCGGTGCGAAATCAATTCCACCAAAGCGGTGACGGTTTGACGATGAGTCTGTGGAAGCAGACATCGCAAGGATGACATCACGGACTTTTACATCCTTCTGAAAAGCACCGCAAGTTCCTACGCGAATCAAGTTTTTGACGCCATAGCTTTCAATCAATTCATGTGCGTAGATTGAGATGGATGGTACGCCCATTCCTGTACCTTGGACGGAAATACGCTTTCCTTTATACGTACCCGTAAAGCCAAGCATCCCACGAACTTCGTTATAACACTTTACATCTTCAAGGAATGTTTCTGCAATATACTTAGCACGCAGCGGGTCACCTGGTAGTAGAATCGTTTCTGCAATCTCGCCTTCTTTAGCCCCAATATGAATACTCATTTATTATCTTCCTCCTGTTTTCTGCAAATTCTGGTGTGAATACTGTTAGATAGGGTACCCTGTTCCGATGATGCATAATCCTCTAAATATTAGAGAGCCTTATCATTTACCTGATCCAGCCACTTTTCTATGTCGGAAATGACAGATCGAATACAATCCGTATCAAATGGAGACTTTAAGCCCGCATAATCAACTAGTTCTGTAAAGGATTTGCTTCCGCCCTCTTTGCATAGGTTCAAGTAATCCTCCCATGCTTCTTCACGATTTTCATTTGCTTTCTTCCAAAACTGGAACGCACAGATTTGTGCCAATGTATAATCGATATAATAGAACGGCGTACGGAAGATGTGGCCTTGTTGATGCCAGAATCCGCCTCGCTCTAAGAAATCATTCTCCTCATACGTACGGTGAGGTAAATATTTCTTCTCAATCCTTCTCCACGCTTGCTTTCTCTCCGCCGGAGTCGCTTCTGGCGTTTCATATACGAAATGCTGGAATTCGTCGACCGCTACTCCATAAGGAATGAACGTAAGCGCTGAACTCAAATGACTGAACTTATACTTTTCTGTATCTTCTTCAAAGAAAAGTTCCATCCATGGCCATGTGAAGAATTCCATACTCATCGAATGGATTTCAGCAGCCTCATATGTGGGGAAGCTATATTCCGGTACTGATAAATGACGGCTAGAATAGACTTGGAATGCATGACCCGCTTCATGGGTCAGCACATCGATATCGTGTGAAGTCCCTACAAAGTTCGAAAAGATGAATGGAGACTGATACTTACTGATGTATGTACAGTAGCCCCCCGATCGCTTTCCACTTTTGCTCACAAGATCCATAAGTCCATTATCGTTCATATATTGAAAAAATTCATCCGTTTCAGGTGATAATTCCTCATACATCGTTTTGCCATGATTGATGATCCATTCAGGATCACCCTTTGGTGTCGGGTTCCCAGTTTTAAACTTAAACGGTACATCATAATAGGTCAAGGTTTTGAGACCGATCCGTTCCTTTTGTCGGTCATATAATTTCTCTGTAATCGGTACGATATATTCCTTTACTTGATCTCGAAAACGACGTGCTTCTTTCGCTGAGTAATCTGAACGTACGAGACGATCATACCCAAGTTCCACGAAATTCCGATAACCTAATTTCTTTGCGATTTGAGTCCGTACTTTGACGAGTTCGTCATAAATGTGATCGATCCTTTCTTCATTCTCGCTTAAGAAAGCATATTTCGCTTCACTCGCTTTCCTTCTGGTCTCTCGATCTTTTGATTGGATGAAAGGAGACAATTGAGGTAGCGTTCTAACTTCCCCTTCAAATTCAATTTTTGCAGATGCAATCAATTTCGAATACTCCGTAGAAAGTTTATTCTCTTTCTTCAAGTCCTCCACGATTTCATCGGAATATGTTTTTAAGGATAATTCAGCAATACGGAACAATTGCGGTCCCCAAACTTCTTCTAATTGGTCTCGATACTTCGAGTTTACCAATTTTCGATAAAACTTGGATATGAACCCTTCATAAATGGGGGTATGTTCATCAAAAAAATCGTTCTCAGTCTTATAAAAATCATCATTTGTATCAATGGAGTGGCGGATGGAACAGATTGTCATCATCGACTCAAACTCACTCCTCATGCTGACAATCTCTTTCAGGTGATCGTTTTGCTCATTATAACTTCCGGCTTGTTCAAATTTTTGAAGTAAAGAAAGAAAGGCTTGTTCGAATTTTCGCATATCAGGTCTTCTATACTCGTAATCACTGAATTTCATGGCGAAGTCTCCTTTTCGAATGTATTATCCGTATACGTCTTTCTACATATCGTATCGAAATTCCTTGTGTCACTTTTTAGACCTGCGGTTTTCATAGAAATATAGCCGTGGAAGCTTGGAATAAACCCAATGATCATGAAACAGGGAGACAGTAACGAATGCAACCATCTGCCAATCAATCCCTTTCATCGCCATCCACCTCTCCTCAAGTCCTCTTCTATATTATGAAAGTACTAGGCTGTCTTATATATTTATTTTTTATAATCAATTCATGTATAATAAAGACAACCAAATCCAAATGACAAATGATGGAGGATGTCATATGCGTGAGAACATGAGATTGATAGGTGAGAAGATTATAGAGAACAGGTATGAAATATCAAGCCTGTCCATGAAATTCCGTATGGAGGAAGATCCAGCTACAGTAGAGAAAATTCAATCTAGAAAATTATCAGCGATGACCCCTGAAGAAGCGGAAGAATTCACAGGTACATTCGTCCGTTATTTAGGCGAAGCCGTATTCGGTGATGAAAAGTTGTACTTCGATCTTATCACTGAGTGGAGTAAGAAGGCGGGAGAAATCGCAGTTAAGGAAGGCATACCTCTTGAAGAATCATTGGATGGGTTGCGCTTTTTCCGTAAAGCGATTCTAAGCGTATTGAAACATGAAGCAGATCATTTGGACTTATCTATTGAAGATGTCATCGATACTTGCTCAGTAGTTGACCCTCTTCTCGACCGATGTATCTATTGCTTCAGTCTTGTATACATAGAGGACCACGAACAAGTATTGCGAAAGGCTCATGCGAATGTTCAAGAACTGTTGATGCCGATCGTTCCAGTCACAAACGGTGTTGCTGTACTACCGATCATAGGAGAGCTGGATGAAGAACGTTCACAATATATCCTGGAAAAAGCTTTAGAACAAAGCAGCCAATTGAAATTACGACACCTGATCATTGACCTTTCCGGTATCATCGTAATCGACACGATGGTCGCTCACAATCTTTTCCGAGTCGTCAATGCATTGAAACTTCTCGGTGTTCAATCCATCATCACCGGAATGCGCGCTGAATTGACCCAAACAGTCGTTTCATTAGGTATTGATTTCAAAGACATCATCACATACAGTAATCTGCAAAAAGCGTTAGAATCAATCGGATTCGTACAAAGACCGTTACAGGTCAGATAAAGAATGAAAGCCCAGCGTCAGCCGCTGGGCTTTGTATATTTTGGCTTGATACATGAGAGATAAAAACGATGTTCATATAGCCTTCCATTCTTTAGCTGTCATTACGAAAACATATTTAAGATGCTCAATCTCCTCTGTAATAGCTCTCTTTCCATAATAAAAAAAGGCTGTTTTCGCAAACTTTGTTGCTCTTGAAAGCCGTTGATTTCCGCTCCAGGATGCTCGCTTTCCGCGGGGCGTGCGGTGAGCCCAATCGTCGCCTTGCGACATTGAATGGTCTCACCTGTCCCGCTGATCCCGCAGGAGTCTCGCACCTTGCTCTCCAATCAACTTGCACAAGGTGATTTTTAAAAATGATTTAATAAGCAACAATCTTTTAGAAAAGAGCCTAAAAAAAAACGGCTCATCCTCTACATTGAGGCTGTGGCCGTTTCATATTCACTGTATGTTCGCTACACGAGATGATTGAGGTGAAAACCTGTAGTGATCAAACCAACCACTGATTTGCTCTAGTCTCGCTAACCTCATAGATGGATCACCATTCCGAGAGAGATTATGATCTGCATCAGGGAACCGGATCAATCTCGTCGGCTTATTTTGTTGCTTAAGAGCAATGTACAGTTGTTCCGCTTGTTCAATCGGACAACGGAAGTCTTTCTCTCCGTGTATAATCAGCAACGGTGTATCCACATTCTTCACGAGTCGAATCGGTGAATGGTACCAGAGTTTTTCTGGATCATTTTCCATATGAGCACCAATTTCTCCTTCTGTAAAGAAGTAACCGATATCACTGACGCCATAGAAGCTTTGCCAGTTACAGATAGATCGTTGAGTGACGGCCGCCTTGAAGCGATCTGTACTGCCGACGATCCAGTTGGTCATAAAACCTCCATAACTGCCTCCTGTGACATACAGCTCTTCTGGGTCAATCCAATCGTACGTATCAAGCACATGATCCACACCTGACATCAGATCTTGATAATCACCACCACCGTAGTCTCCACGGCAAGCGTTCACGAACGTCTGACCGTATCCATGACTGCCACGCGGATTCAAATAAAGAACTGCATAACCCTTGGCCGTCAATACTTGAAACTCATGGAAAAAAGTATTGCCATACATCATATGAGGTCCGCCATGGATATATAGAATCATCGGATATTTCTGTCCGGACCGGAAATCGTTCGGCTTCATCATCCATCCATGAATGACCGTTCCGTCCTGACTCGGATATTGGACCGTTCCTGGAACGGACAATGTAATATCACTAAGGAATTCTTCATTGTGGAACGTAATTGGTTCCTCCATCAGGCTGTTTATATCATGCCGGACGAGGTCTCCTGGATGCGATGGCGTACTGACCGCTAAGTAGACATCCTTCGCACCATCATCCATCGCATATTGGAAAATATGGCGATCCCCTTCCACAATTTTATCAACGTTACCAAACAAGTCGATGGAATAAAGTTCGGTATTCCCGAACTCACTAGCCAAGAAATACAAATGCTCACTCGTGCTATTCCAGAATAAGCCCGGTGACATTTCGACCGAATGAAGATCACTAATCATCACATCACCGATTTGGATGTCTAATTTTTCAGTGAGGCATAGGGTCGAACCATTCTCCCGGTCATACACCCACAACTCATTGTAGGTAGCCGGTCCATAGGATTGATCATGACCTACATAAGCAATATACCTTCCATCCGGAGAACAGATCGGATGAGAGACCGTTCCTTTTATTGTAGATATTTCGACCGGGTTTTGCCCGAATTCGTGTAAATAGATCTTCGATTGGCGGTAACTCCCCGGTTCATCTTCTCCAAACTTTGCATAAACGATCCCTTTGCCATCAGATGTGAAACGGGCATATAGGTAATCGGCATCGCCTTTAGTCAACACATCGGCTTTCTTTGTTTCCAGAGAAATCCTTCCAATATGCTCATAGGATTGTGAAGTCAGAGTTGGTTTACCGTCCGCTTTGTATCTCAATGTATCGACAACTATAGGACCCTCTTTTTGCTCCATTTTCTCCGTGAACGTATAAAGAATGGAATGTCCATCCGGGTGCCAGGAAGGACTCGATACCCCGTGTTCCGCATCTGTAACTTGCTCAGGTTCACCACCTTGAGAAGAAATCTTCCAAACTTGCATCTTTTCCGAACGGTTGGAAAGGAAGAGCAATTCTGAACCATCCGGTGACCACCTCGGATAGAAGTCTATTGACTTCCCGCTTGTCCATCGGACGGATGTTTGCGTTCCCACATCCATGATATATAGGTGGGATTCATATTTTTTGTCTTCATTGATCTCTTTCACCACATAGGCTAAACGATGTCCATCGGGAGATAATTGAGGATCACTGACAAACTTCAGTTTCAACAAATCTTTAATCTGTACGCCATTTCTCTGATCCATCTATCTTCCTCCTTACGAAACTGTTAGGATTTCATTTTAGGGTCGAAGGCATCTCTCAATCCATCACCAACGAAGTTGAATGCAAGTACTGTAACCAATATCATGAGTCCAGGAAAAATCGGATACCATGGTGCCTCATACATGATGGTCAAGCTTTGAGCATCTTGCAGCATGTTCCCCCAGCTTGGCGTAGGCGGTTGTATACCCAGTCCAAGGTAACTAAGTGCGGATTCTGCCAATATGACGATACCTACGTTAAGGGTAGCTGTTACAATAATCGGCCCCATCGCATTCGGTAGAATATGAGAGAAAATGATTTTAGAGCTTTTAACACCCATTGTTTTAGCAGCAAGGACGAATTCCCGACTTCTGAGAGACAGGAACTCTCCTCGTACTAGTCTTGCAGTCGCTGTCCATCCGAAGAGCGCAAATGCCATGATCAACTTGTCAATTCCCGGATCAAAAATGGTGACAAGTGTAATCAATAAGAACAAGCTCGGAAATGCGAGGAATACATCGACAACGCGCATCAAGAATGCATCAATCTTTCCCCCATAATACCCTGCAACTGCTCCTACAATAGTACCTATGAAGATTGAAGCTGCTACGGAAGCGAAACCGACCAATAACGATACACGTGCGCCATACAACATACGTGTATACATGTCCCTTCCTAGAGTATCAACACCAAGCCAGTGTTCTCCATTTGGAGGCGTTAGTTTCTTTAACAATTGTTGACTACTTGGCTCATATGGCGTCAATACAGGTGCAAAAATGGCTGCAAAAATGATAAAGACGAGCAAAATTAGACCGGCGACCGCCAGTTTATTTTTCATAAACTTATCAACGGCTATTCTTGTCAACGTGTCTGGTTTTTGAGGCAATGGTGCCATAGGCTCTGGAGAAACAGGTACATTGGGTTGTACATTCGGTTGTAATTGATTTTCAGGCTGTGACATCGTAATCCCCCTTAATACTCAATTCTTGGATCGAACACCGCATATAGTATGTCAGCAATCAAATTCCCAATGACCGTCAAAACAGCTGCAATTACCGTAATAGCCATTATGACAGGGTAATCCCTTTGAAAGGCTGCATCTATAAACAACAATCCAATTCCAGGCCAGTTGAAGATTTTTTCTACAATAACCGTTCCTGCAAAGAAAGAAGGTAGTAACAAACCAAAGATCGTAATGACAGGAATCAACCCATTACGTAGACCGTGTTTATATACGACTTTCCTTTCTTTGAATCCTTTGGCCCGCGCCGTCCGGATATAATCCTGCTTCAAAACCTCGAGCATACTCGTTCTTGTATACCTTGTTAAAGCCGCCATATCAGCAGTTGCGAGTACTAATGCAGGTAAGATCAAATGATGAATTCGATCCCAAAGACTGAATGGTTCGTTTAATGTCGCTATACCCCCTGTAGGAAACCATCCAAGTTGAACACTTAAAAACATAATTAATACAAGACCAAACCAGAAGTTTGGAGTTGCAAGCCCTAAGAATGAAGTGAATGTTACTGAGTAATCGGTAAGTGTGTATGGCTTACGCGCTGAAAGAATTCCAAATGGAATGGATATGATCAACGCAAGGAAAGTTGAAACAAGCATCAAAAATAACGTGTTGGGCAATCGTTCTGTTATCAGGAAGGAAACGTCTGTACCCTGTCTGATCAATGATTGACCAAAGTCTCCTTGAATCATATTTCCGACCCACTTCAAATATTGGATATGTGGTGGGTCGTTCAGTCCATACTTTTCTTTATATGCTTCCATATCTTCCGGTTTGATGTTCGGATCCATCATCAAAGCCGTTGGATCACCAGGTGCGAGATGAATGATTCCGAAAGAAAGAATGGAAATCCCTATCAACAAGGGTATAGCCATGATAATTCGTCGAATGATGTATGAGAGCAATTGAAATCCCCCTTTTTATCTACTTGCTTTCGTAGTCATTATGTAAAGGCGAGAAAAAATCTTCTCATGATACAAATCATAAAACAGGAGATGGATAAAGCATCAGCTCGTAACACTTTATCCATCTTCGACCTGTTTATGTTGGATTACTTATCCATCCACCATTTTTCGATTTGGTAATATTCACTGGATGGATGGTGAACGAATCCTTTAATGCTTGGATCTAGAGCATAGTGATCGTTCGGGTAGTACAAGAATGTGTAAGGTTGTTGTTCCGCGATACCTTCTTGGATTTTCGCAATCGTCTCTTTACGATCAGATTGTTCTAATTGCTTCGTGTTCTCGTCCATCAACTTATCCAATTCAGGATCAGAGAAGTGGACGAAGTTCAAACCTTCTTCACGTTCTTTAGAGTGCCATAATGCAGTTGGATCTGGATCAGCAGAGAGGCTCCAACCAAGGATAACTGCGTCATACTTCCAGTTTGGAGCAGTTACATCTTCAATGAACGCACTCCACTCCATGATTTTCGGTTTCACTTCGATACCGACTTGCTTCAATTGCTCTTGGACGATCTGTGCAATCTGTTCACGAGCTTTGTTACCCTGGTTTGTTTTCACTTCAAATGAGAATTTCTTACCGTCTTTTTGAAGGATTCCGTCATCACCAGGCGTCCAGCCCGCTTCTTCTAACAAACTCTTCGCTTTTTCAACATCATAATCGAACTTTGCAACGTTTTCATTGTATGCCCAGCTCAATGGACTTGCCGGTGCGTGCGCAACTTCACCATCACCATCTAATACTGCTTGAATCATTGTTTCACGATCGATTGCGTGTGTTAAAGCCTGGCGAACTTTTATATCTTGGAACAACTCATTCTTCTGGTTGTAACCAAGGTATGTGTACGCTAAAGATAGATCAGTAGAAAGTTGAATCTTTCCATCGTCTTGAAGCTTTTCAGCTGTCTTCAAGTCAGGTGATTGGACGGATGCTTGATGTACATCACCATTTGCCAATTGTGCCATCAGCGCATTCGCATCAGGTACAATCTTGTACGTAATGGAATCCAAGTATGGACGTCCATTGAAGTAATCATCGTTTGCTACAACTTTAACGTATTGTCCTTCTTTCCATTCTTCAAATTTGAATGGACCAGAACCAACTGGGCTCTTCGTATTGAATTCATTTTCCCCTAACTCAGCAACTGGAACATCTTTCAAAATGTGCTCAGGAAGGATTCCATAAGTGAGCGTCGTCAAGAATGGTGCATAAGGCTCAGACAAAGTGATTTTGACAGTTGTATCGTCTACTGCTTCAATCTTATCGATTTTTTCAAAGTCAGAAGCACGAGGACCTGTATATTCTTCGTTTAGTGGAAGGCTGTATGTGAACACTACGTCATCTGCAGTCAACGCTTCCCCATCATGGAATTTGACGCCTTCATGAAGCTTGATTGTCCACTCAAGACCATCCTCAGAAGTTTCCCATTCTTTTGCTAATGCACCCTGAGGAGCAAGGTTTTCATCAAACGACACCAGACCATCGTATAACCATCCTGAAATATCAGAACTGGAAATATCCGTCGAGTACAAATCATTGAACAATGTTGGTGCACCGATAGATCCGACGATGATGTCACCGCCTTGTTTCGGTTCACCAGAAGTAGCTTCTTCCTCATTTTCGGAAGTAGTTTCTTCTTCATTCTCACTTGGTTCAGACGCTGGGTTTGCATTACACGCTGCTAAGAAAATAGACAACACAAAAGTTAATAGAACCAACCAATGTAACTTCTTATTCACCTTCAAATTACTTAACCCCCTTATTTTTTAAAACGAATTTGACTGCTCCAACACAACTGACATGCTCCCTCCCTCCGCGTGATAAAGTTATGTAACATCTCATTCGTAGAGATGACACGCAACGTAATGATTAGGCTGTACTTCCTGAAACTTCGGAACTTGTTGCTTACATACATCCATCGCTGCTGGACACCGTGTATGGAACACACACCCTTTTGGAGGATTGGATGGGCTCGGCAAGTCACCTGACAAGATGATCCGCTCGCGTTTTGCATATCCCTTCTTGCGCGGAACCGGTACAGCAGACATAAGGGCCTGTGTATACGGGTGCATCGGTTCTTTATACAAGTCAAATTTGTCCGCAAGCTCCATCATATTACCGAGGTACATAACACCTACTCGGTCGGATATGTGTCTTACAACCCCTAGATCATGTGAGATGAACAAATATGTCAGGTTGAACTCATCTTGGAGATCTTCCATCAAGTTGATAATCTGCGCTTGAATGGATACGTCCAGAGCAGATACAGGTTCATCCGCAATCATCAATTCAGGGTTCAAGGCCAATGCTCGGGCAATCCCGATTCTCTGACGTTGTCCTCCAGAGAATTCATGCGGATAACGATTGGCGTAGGATGGATCGAGTCCAACAGTATTTAGTAGGTCCTCTACTTTCTCCTTCCGTTCACCCTGACCGCCGATCTGGTGTGTCTTCAAAGGTTCCATGATGCTTGTTTCAAGGGTCTTTCTTGGGTTTAACGAAGCAAATGGATCCTGGAATATCATCTGCATTTCACGTCTGACCGACTTTCTGAGATCACCTTCACTAACAGAGGTAATATCCTGATTGTTGAAATGAATACTGCCTTCAGTAGGCTTGTACAACCGGATAATCGTTCGTCCAAGGGTGGATTTCCCACAGCCGGACTCTCCAACAATACCGAGTGTTTCCCCTTTTTTCATTTTGAATGAGATGCCGTCAACGGCTTTTACATGACCGACCGTCTTTTGCATGATCCCAGCTTTGATAGGGAAATGCATTTTCAGGTTCGAAACTTCTAGAATCGTTTCGGAAACAGATCCTTTCTGCTGATCAACGGTGAGAGTATTGGTCCTTCCTTGCATGTTCAGCCCCCTTTTCCTCATCTTCATACAAGAAACAACGGACCGTTCTTGTACCATACTTTTTCTGTAATAGTTGAGGTTCTTCTTTAAAACATCGATCGAAAGCATGCGTACAACGTGGTGCGAATCGGCATCCTTCTGGCATCTGGTCAGGTGTCGGAACATTTCCTTTAATCGGATTCAACCTTCCGATTTCTGCATCGATATCGGGTACAGATTCGACCAGTCCTTGCGTATATGGATGGAGGGGTTCCTCAAACAAATCGTCTACACTTGCTTGTTCTACAATTTGTCCTGCATACATGACGATCACTCGTTCAGCCAGTTCCGATACGACCCCCAGGTCATGTGTAATTAACAAGATCGACGTATTCACTTTTTTCGATAAATCTTTCATCAGGTCTAGAATTTGTGCTTGGATGGTTACATCAAGTGCTGTGGTAGGTTCATCTGCTATAAGTAGTTTTGGATCACAACTCATTGCCATGGCAATCATGACACGTTGTCTCATTCCGCCAGATAAACGGTGTGGGTAATCTGAGATGATGGATTCCGCTCTCGGTATTCCGACAAGCTTGAGGAGTTCTATCGCTTGTTGGACGGCTTTCTTCCGAGGCAGCCGTTTGTGGTATGTAATAACTTCTGTAATCTGTTCACCGATGGTAAGTACGGGATTCAAGGAGGTCATCGGTTCTTGGAAGATCATCGAGATGTCATTCCCCCGGATCTTACACATTTCATTTTCGGTGTAACGGACCAGATTCTTGCCTTCTAAGTGGATCTCGCCTTCAACGATTTTTCCATAAGGCGCAGGTACGAGCCGCATGATGGAAAGTGAGGTCATGCTCTTTCCGCAACCAGATTCTCCAACTAGAGCTACGGTCTCCCCTCTTTTGATGGCAAAATCGACTCCATCTACAGCTTTTATGGTCTTTTTTTTGTCGAAAAAATAGGTCTTTAGATTTTCGACGCGTAGTAACTCTTCCAATCAAGCCCCCCCTTTAGTATGAGCGACTAGAAGCTCATTGTGTGAACTTTTTATATTTTTTGAATTATTTTAAAACATTATAAAATTATACTTTAGAACATTCAAGATGTTTTTCGAATAAATTTAAACAAAATGTAATTTTTGACATAAAACTTTCAGCGATGGAGTCGAAATTTCTCTTTTATACCAAGCGATAGACGCGATTTTGTGACAAAATAAAAAAACACGAAAAAAGACGCAAAAATTTATTTTGCGCCTTGTGCATGGTTCGACATTTATTTTGAAATAGCGACAGGGTTCTTCTTTATCCTGTCGTTTTCAGATACGTTTCGAATGAGAAGGAACGTAACGAAAACGAAGGAACTGATTCCGAAGCTGATCACCATCATTTTGAAACCGATCGTATCGAGGAATAACCCAGTCAGAAGCATTAAAGCCTGGAAAATGATATTATCTACCATTCCTTTTATCGAGAAGAATCGTCCATGATATTCAGATGGAACATCCGTCTGGAATATCGTCGTTACTACCGGGAATAGTGTGCCAGCTGCAAGACCGAAGATACCGAACGAAATGACGGACATGATTTGTTGGTCAGCGAACACGAGAGACAGCTGTGCTGCCGCAATGATAAATGTTATTCCGAGCATATAGGAAAGCTTCGGGTTTTCTTTGAAGAATCGATTTGCGATGAATGTCCCTAAGAATACACAGAGTCCTTCTGTCGTATATAAGATCCCTTTAATCCCCGGATTATTCTGTAACTCGCTAATCTCGATAACCATCAAGTTGAATCCGGCAATAAACAAAAACGCCGGTATTAATACGAAGATTCCGTTTACGACCATCCTTTGATTACGTACGACTGGATAAAGATCCTTCAATGTACTGATAAAGTTCTCTTTCTTCTTTTTCTCGTCAGTCTTCTTCACATTTTCCTCAACGTGGATGAAGAAGGTTGCAATCAATAAGATGACGTAAGAAATAAGAGTGACAGTATAAAGAGAGAATAATGACATTCCGACCAACATGACCCCGCCTAGTGCTGTCCCTACGATTCTTGCCCCGGTGAAGATGTTGACATGAACACTGTTTGCAGCAAGAAGTTGATCCTTCTTGACGATGAGCGGCATCATTGTTTGCATCGCTGGATTAGAGAATGTCCCAGAGATTCCAATCACAAATGTATAAATGAGCATCCACCATACCGAATTCGTTGCAATCGCTAAATACATGAACAATATGGCGACACATCGTGCAAACCCTGCATAAATCAAAATGTTCCGTTTGTTACTCCTGTCGATCACTCTTCCTGCCATCGGCGCCAAGAAAATTCCAACAAGAAATCCTGCTAGAATAATCAAAGCTTGCAGGAATGAGGACTCCACATTTTTTTGTAAAAATTCAAGATTCCCAATGATTCCAACCCAAAGCCCCATACTTGAAACCGCCAGACCAAACATCAGAAGTAAGAAGTTCCGGTTTCTCCACACTTTTTTTCGATCCCCTCTCACCCGAAAAAATATTTCGAGCCTCTAAATATATTTCTATTATAAAATGAAATGAACGCCAATGCACTCATTTTGATGAGGGTTTCCATTAAAAAATGGGGTGAGCTTCTTAAGCCACCCCATTGCAGAATTATCCTTCGTTGTTTTCCCCGTTTTCGCCGCCTTCTTCAGGCATCTCTTCATCAGCTGGTTCCTGTTCTTCTTCAGCAGGTTCTTGTTCTTCTGTTGGTTCTTGCTCCTCTTCGCCACCACCAGCACATCCAAACAACAAACCTAAAGAAAGAACCGCTGACATACAAGCAAATAAGTATTTTTTCCAGTTCATGTTCCACCCCTCCTTTCATCTAGCATTTCCATTAGGCTTTCCTTCATTTTAGGAACTATGCATTTACAAATTGATTTAACCTTTTCGGAAATAATGTTAATCTTTTATCAAGTGAGGTTTACATATTGAAGGGAGCCTTTTCATTGAGTAGAAAGACAATACATCGATCTGTGTGTCCACTCGATTGCCCGGATACATGCAGCTTGCATGTCGAAACCGAAAACGGAAAAATCACGAATGTGACTGGTAATCCAGATCACCCTGTTACCAAAGGACTGATTTGTCATAAGGTCCGTAAAATGCCTGAAAGAGTCAATGACCCAGAACGGATCCTATATCCACTTAAGAGAGTTGGATCGAAGGGGGATTTCTCATTCCAACGAATTACTTGGGATGAAGCTTACAGGGAGATGACTCAACGCTTTCATCACATCATTTCTCAATTTGGAGCAAATGCTATTTTGCCATACAGCTTCTTCGGAAACATGGGGATTGTGAACAGTGAAGGAATGGACAGACGTTTCTTTAATCGGCTTGGATCCCGGAAGCTCGCCAGGACTATTTGTAATGCGGCTGGTGCTGAAGGATATCATTGGACGATGGGGAAATCTGCGGGTATCGACCCGGAAGATACCGTCCATTCGAAGTTGATCGTCATCTGGGGCTGTAACTTGATCAGTACGAACTTGCATCAAGTCGTTTATGCCAACAAGGCGAGAAAAAACGGTGCAAAGATCGTCGTCATCGATGTCCATCGCAATCGAACGGCGAAATGGGCGGATCATTTTTTCCAAATCAAGCCTGGATCAGATGATGTACTAGCATACGGAATCATACATTTGTTGATCGAGAACGGTTGGACTGATACGTCCTTTATGGACCGATATACGGAAGGTTTTGAAGCATTGCAACAACGTGTGAAAGAATATACACCTGAAGTCGTCTCTGAAAAGACGGGGCTAACGATAGATGAAATTCTTAAATTAAGTAAAATGTACGGTACAATCTCTCCTACCTTCATCCGGATCGGAAATGGGTTGCAGCATCATGTGAATGGAGCGGCAGTTACTCAAGCGATCTCCAGTCTTCCTGCAATTACTGGTCAATGGGGAAAACTGGGTGGTGGTGCTCTTAAAGGAAATTCAGGATACGCGGAATGGAACACCGAAAAACTACAACGTCCGGATCTCCACCAGAATCCTGAAGCAACGACTACGAACATGAATCAGTTGGGAAGAGCACTTCTTGATGATCAAAATCCAATCAAAGCGTTATTCGTTTATAACTGCAATCCGGCCCAAGTAGCACCCAATCAGAATCTTGTCCGTAAAGGATTGCTCCGGGAGGACTTATTCACTGTCGTCCATGACTTGTTTCTGACAGATAGTTGCCGTTATGCAGATATCGTATTACCAGCGACTAGTCACTTTGAAAACCTGGACATCTATAAATCCTACTGGCACCTGTATGTCCAATTGAATGAACCTACGATAGAACCAATGGGCGAGTGCAAGTCTAACTTTACCCTTTTCAAAGAATTGGCCGCACATATGGGGTTTGATGATGCTTGTTTTCAAGATACAGAAGAGGATATGATCCGAGATGGGCTGGATAACCCAGAGAGTCCTTACTTGGATGGTTTAACCTACGAAACGTTACGAGATCAAGGCTGGGTGAAACTGAATCTTAATAAGAGTACATCTGTACCTGAAAAAATCCATACTCCGTCCGGTAAAATCAGGTTAGATCATCGTTTTGCCCCTGGTGAGCGTGAAGCACAAGTTAATAGCCGTTTCCCACTTCAGTTGATTTCTGGACCGAATCATCAGTTTATCAATTCGACTTTCAGCAATCAGAAGAGTCTGCAAGCACTGGAGAAACCGGTAGTCTATATCCATCCTGAAGATGCACGCATTCGAAATATCGAATCCGGGAAGATGGTAGAAGTCTTCAATGAGCTCGGTAGAGTCCGAATGAGAGCAGAAGTGACGGAGGATGTGAAGGAAAGTCTGATCATTACACAAGGATTGTGGTGGGATGATGAGGAAAACGATCGGTATTCCATTAATCATTTAACCCCGGACGTCCTCTCCGATGCTGGTGGTGGTGCAACTTTCTTCAATTGTTTCGTAGATGTGAAAATTTACAACAATTTACCTGAATAAAAAATAGAAGGGGTAAAATACTGAGTTTAAGAGGGGAAATTTCCCTTTTAAACGTCCAATTGAAGGAGGCAATCTTCATGGCACAAGAAAGCAACCAATTAGTGGTTCCTCGTGCACAAGCCGCAATCGATCAAATGAAAGCTGAGATATGTTCCGAGTTTGGAGTTCAACTTGGTCCTGAAACAACCTCTCGCGCGAACGGATCTGTTGGTGGAGAGATTACAAAGCGACTTGTTCAGATGGCTCAACAGCAATTAGGCGGGGGAAGATAAATCATCACCCGGGATAAAAGAGGTTGACCAACATGCGTTTGGCCAATCTCTTTTCTATTTTTCCAGTATGTACGGAGGTGGCTTTACCTTGAAAGCCGAAAAGCGAGAATACAATGAAATGAGCCGGGCCATCGATCGAGTGTCAGAAGGTCTTGACTCCATTATAGAAATGTATAATGAAATCGAAGAAGATAAGCCGATCATCAAGCTCGATGATCAAGTCCTTTCCAATCTTGAAGAAGCGAAAGAAAAGTATGGCGAGGATTTTATCGATAAAAAACTGAACAATTTGATCAAAGAAGCCTTATCCTGGCTCGATGCACCTGCAGAAGAAGAGTAGCTCTATGTCATATTCTGAAGCAAATTACCCAGGAAATAGGTCGTTATCTTGTCGGTTCTTGGAAAAAAGCTCAGAATTCAGTCCTATTTCCATATAAAAAGGCTGCCTCAAAAATTTGAGACAGCCTTTGCTCATTTAAATCATTGTTTATGATTTACTCAATATGCCAGTTCATTCATTCGTAGTTTCCTTCGTTTCCATATAGAAGCCGCATTCAGGACATGTTTTCTTTGTTTCCAGTTCAATCGAATATTCGATCCACTCACATTCTTCACATATGTATTCAAACATGCCTATTAGCCTCCCATCGTCAAGCCTAATTGTTTTCATTATAACGTAATTTGTATAATTTTGGATCTCTTTTTTTCAGGGTTCTTAAAGGTCATCCACCATCCATGTAGAATAAAAGGACAACGAGAAAAGTTCTGGGAGGTACACACAGATGAAAGACATTACCTATACGATTGAGATACAAGCGCCCATTGAGACCGTGTTCCACTGTATCAATGACAATGAGAAACAGAAAATCTGGATGGAAGGCCTCCAAGAGACAAAATATCCTGAAGGATTAGATCTTGATAATCCCATCGGAACGAAATTCATTCAAAAGATTAAAGAAGGTGGACGAGTGATAGAGTACAAAGGCGAAGTCATCGCTTATGATGAACCTACCTTGTGTGCCGTTCAAATTGGTAACAACAGTTTTTCTGTCAAAGCATTCTATGAGTTGAGCAAAACCGAAGAAGGAACAAGACTGGATTACCGGGCAGAAATGGGTACAGCCAATCTACTGACAAAAGTAATGGGCTTCCTATTCAGTGGAATGACGAAACGTATCCTTCACAAACAGATGATGAATCTGAAACGATTGTCGGAGCAAGAAGCGTACGTAAACGTATGACAAACTGTTGAGCAATTCAACAGTTTTTTTTACACTTAAAGAAAGTATTGAACACATGCATCATGTTAATCCACAAAAGGAGGTCATCGTGAAGA
The DNA here is from genome assembly GCA_020524245.1 of Rossellomorea aquimaris. Taxonomy (GTDB): domain Bacteria; phylum Bacillota; class Bacilli; order Bacillales; family Fictibacillaceae; genus Pseudalkalibacillus. Next base: position 131,331 of record JAIVLN010000002.1, read on the forward strand.
CATTTCAGCAGCCACTCAGCACCACGACCATTGATCGATATTTGAAAATCTTGAGGGTACAAGAAGAGAGCCTGAGTTTGCCTTACTTGAAATCTCTGATCCGTGCTCACCTCCATACGATTCCTTATGAAAATTTCAGTAAATTCTATTATGCCCAGACCCTCCAGGAGAGAGGTTCCTACATACCAAGTACGGATGAATTCCTTTTGCGTCATATGGAGTATGGTTGGGGCGGAACTTGCTATCCATTGAATATCCATTTTTCAAAATTACTGCGATCAATCGGCTATGATTGTTCCCTTGTACGCGTCGATGAAGGTCACATTGCCATTCAGGTCCAATTCAACCAGGTCAACTACTATGTGGATGTCGGTTACGGCTGCCCCCTGTTCAATCCGATCAGTTTACCATCTGAAGGTCTATACAAGTTTCGCAAACTGGGTGAAGAAGTGATTTTCCGCAAACTCGAGGAGCAACAATACTTGATTGACAGACATGCGGACGGAAAATCATTCGTGAAGAAAGAAATCGACTGGCAGCCTCTCTCGCTTGTAGATTTCACTGAAGATATCAATAACTCGCACTTGGACGTAGCTGACAACAAAGTTATGCGCAGATTAAGTGCAACCATATTCAAACCGAGATATTGTTATTACTTAAACAACGAGACGATCACTCGGAAAAATGAATATACGAAGGAAGTCTCTCACTTCAAGAATCGTTACGACTGGTCGAGGAAAGTGAAGCAGATCTTTGGAATTGAAGAAGACATCGCATTAGATGCAGCAGATTATTTAGAGCAGCGTGGGGTTCAGCTATTTTAGAACATCCAATGGCCTATAGCCAATACGAATGCATGATAAAGGAATTATTTTTACAAAAAACAAAGGAAAAATCGTTATCCTTATCGTATATTAAGACAATATTAATCATATTGTGGCAATCATTATTCCGTTCTTCAAAATAGGCTAGTTACGAAGGAGAGATTCATATGGATGCAATACCATTCAACATGAATTTCCATATTGACCGGAACTTACGTGAACAGCCAGAAGATCTCGAGGATATGAAGCGTGGGATTCGTTTTTGGCGTGACCAACTTGAGACGACAGAACCGTTATCCTTAAAAGCTCTACTGAACGGTCGTATCGGGGTTTTCTCAAGGATTGTAAAGGACTTGGATGAAAGTGAAAGGCGACTTCGTTCGGCCATTGAACAACATGACATCCTGCAGGACCATAAGCAAATTTTCGTGAACCAATTACGTCTAGCTCATACATATCAATGGAAAAAAGAGTTTACAAAAGCAAACCAGATGTTCAATGAATTGATGATGAAATTGCATAAGAACCCCCTTTATCAAGATTACAAAGATTTCCTTTATCAGCATTATGCAAAATGTAAGTTCGATGAAGGAAAATACGACGCTGCTTATTCCCTTTTCCAAGTTGCGTTAAGAGTAAGGATTGACAAAGGGAATTATCAATTGATTCGCTCCACGGAAACTTGTATCAACCGATGCAAGGAACTACGACAAGTTCCAAGATGAAAGGAAAACAAAAAGCTGACCTGACGGATTCACCATCAGGTCAGCTTCTTTCTTTTTTTAGGCTAAATGTGCTGCGACTTCCTCTTTCTTTCCGGTTTCGTCATATTTTCGGCACCGCTCGTATCCTCTGTACCTTTTCTCGAGAAGTTCTCCGAATTGAAATATTGCCTCTTCGTTACCCACACTGCTCATGATCTGCACAGAAATGGGCAACCCTTTTGCACTTTCTCCGACTGGAATCGTCAAAGACGGCAGTCCCCAAACATTGGCATATGCGATATACGGCAGAAAGCGAAGGAAGGTTTTCTGGATTGAGAACAATTCCTTATATAAGACACCATGCTCAGGTGCCGGTGAATGATAGACAGGCATTACGATGAGTCTTCGATCTAAATACTTGTGGAGACGTTCATCTCCTGATTTCAAAAATTCCCGGATGTAAGTCAACCGTCGTTTGGAAGGCTGGAATAAACGCATGCCGATCATCGCCCAGGTTAGATAATCATGTACATCTGACTTTGAGATTTTCGAACGAATGAATTCAATATAAGGGCTCAATTGTTTCTCATTGACGAGAAGATGTTTCTTCAATGCCTTTCCACCATCCAATGACATGAGCTGCTGCCAGATCAATGTGGATTCGGTGAAAAGTGGCGGTTCATCCACCTGCATGGAGAAATCATCTTCAAAATCCTCTTTGACGGACCGAATTAACCGGCCTGTTTCCACACCGAGTGGACAGGAATAGAATTGTGGGATGACCAGTTCAAAAGAACTCAGATCGGGTGAACGCTTGTTATCGCCTTTTCCAAGTATGTCATTCACCAGTCGTGCATCACGGACACTTTTCCCCATTGCACCAATACCGAGCATCCTCTGTTGTTCTTCATATTCAATATAAGGATAATTGCCATTTTGGGAGACCTGATCGTTCCCTGACTTGAAACCGATGATTCCATTGAAATGACTCGGGAAACGGATGGATCCTCCGATATCCGCACCAAGACCTACTGCAGCTCCCCCTACACTCATCAACGCCCCTTCACCACCACTCGATCCACCTGAGCTACAGGAAGGATCCCATGGATTGTTCGTTGTGCCATAGAGCGGATTCACCGTTTCCTGATAGAAACAAAGGGACGGTGTGTTTGATTTTCCGAGAATGATCGCACCTTCCGCTTTCAAGCGCTTAACGACTTCCGCATCCTCATGGACCACATGATCCTTCCGGTGTTTCAAGCCTCCTGTCGTCTTCATCCCCTCAACATGAAAACATTCCTTGACGCTGATCGGGACTCCGAACAACCGCCCTTTCGCATGGCCTTCTTTCAATTTCCTGTCCGCTTCCTTCGCCTCTTGCCTGGCAGTATTGAAACGATCCTCAACTAAACAATTGATGGATGGATTAACGTGTTCAAGGTGTCTGATATATAGGTCTGTCGCTTTTTGAGAAGAGATCTTCCCTTCCCTGATCTTTTCAGATAGTTCCGAAGCATCCATATCCAGAATTGACATAGAAACCCCACCTCTTTTCGCCTTATGCGGCGTTTTCTTTTGCAACCCTTTATGGTTATATACGAGAAATTGAGTGAACATTCCTCTAATATCCCAAAAAATAGCACATGAAATTTTGAACTTAAAAACGCCGACCTACTATTTGCAGGTCAGCGTGTCAGCAATCATTCCTTCGGTTTTTTCTCTTTTGTGTAAAAGAAACGGGAGATGACGATTCCGGTTGCTCCGACAATCATAAAAAGTACTGCACGGACGACGATTGAAACGTTTGGCACGTCAATGAAGATTAGCTTACCAAGGGACAGGAAAATCAACCCGATTCCGATCAAGCGGAGTGCTTGCTGATCCTTCAAAACGCCATAAGTAATCCCACCGATTGCATACACGATCCATGAAAGGGTCATTGCCACATGTTGCGTATTAATAGACTGTTCTTTCGTAAATACATAGCTTAGTTGACTGATATACACGAGTATCGCCACCGCTGTTGCACCGAAAAGCACCTTCCTTAGTTCATTCGGAATAGCCTCAGGTAACTTTTTCCCCTGATATGTGAGGAACCAGAGCGTCACAATCAGCATGAGCCAACTCCACATCGGGACGGAATTGAATACTTCGATTTGCAGACCAACCGTCCTTAGCGCCCCGATAAGATAGACGAATGCTCCGCTCCACATCTGGACTTTGAGCTTACTCTTCAATCCAAGGTATATGGCAACGGTACCTTGAATGAGGAAAATGAGTCCGAGCTCGCGGTCTGCAAACACTTCAATGAAATAAAACATGAGTGCGAGCAATCCAATGGGGAATAAGATGATGTTCTTTTCCAGGGTTTTCTTCATATGAAAATAAACATTCAATCCCAAATAAACGATGGCCGCCGATAACAGCGTCCAGGCGATCGCATTGTCTTCAAAACCTTGATATGTGAAGAAGATGACAGCTAGAAAGCTGATGATTAGAATAGACTGCTGAACCTTCTGATGAGCTGGACGGGTTACATACATGCCCAATAAAACGAGATGTTGAACGACCATCCCATAAGTCAGTACCGCTAACGAATTCATATCAGGCGGGAAATTTTCCAAGCCTGTAAATAAGCTATACATCAACAGAACAACCGGTAGCAAAACCATGGCGACAATATGGAGTTTCCAGTAGTTCTTTTTCAATGCAAACAAAAGCATGATGATGGAGAAAACCGTCTCATACGATACGAAAAACAACGTATTTCCAGTATCACTATCCAACAAGAAAGGTATGAGGAACCCACCGACTGTTCCGAGTATGCCAAGCACTTCGGATTTATGGCGGATTGCAAAATAGATGCCAATAGCAACCCAGATCAGATTCAATGAGAAAGCAAAGGTCGGTCCGATGAATCCATACATGACATGGGCCGCAAATGTTGCGATGACCAATACTGTCACTGAGCCTCCGAGCAGAACCTGACCCAGAGCAGGTCGTTTTTTTCGAATTTGCCATTCCCCTAAAGCAATCAATCCGAACCCTGCGATATAACCGATGATGGTTTTGACTGAAGCATTGAGGACACCATAATCCGAAGCGGCTTTGAAGCCCCAGATGACCCCTAACAACAATACAAAAATGAAGATCCTGGGCAACCAAACCTGACCAATCAAACGCTCCCAATCCACAGGTTCTTTCGGTTCAGATGGTCGAACAGGTGCCTTGTTTTCGTTTTTTTCAATGGGTCGGCTGACCACATCGGGTCTTTTGTCAATTTGAGGTTTAAGAGCAGTCGAAGATTGGGCAGTTAGCTCTTCGATCCGTTCCTCTAAATTTTGTACACGCTCCTCAAGCTCGCGAATTCTTTGATCCTCAGACATGAGGCTCACCTACCTTTTTCTGTTGAAGGACATATTCAATTGCCTCCCTCAGTAGATCTGAGAAATGCTCTGGAAAGAAATGCCCTAGTCCAGGCACTTCCATCCATCTACATGGAAAGTCGACTTCGTCCATTTTCAATTTAAGTTTATGAATACGTTCATATAAAAAATCTTCCTGACCGAATATGATGCATCCTCTTATCCCTCGTTCTTTTGCTTACGGAAGATATGGAGTTATAGCATCTAGGTCCTTTACGGCTGGAGCAAATAATATAAATCCGACGGCATCCATTTCATTATTCAATACCTGCTTGAGTGCGATCATGCCGCCTTGGGAAGCACCAGCTAGTATTAAGGGTCCATTTTGATAGGGGTTGAAATCATGTTGTATAGTCTGACAATCTATTGCTGTACGATCCTCATCGTCCCAGCAAAACGAATTTTTCTCATAGAGCTGTGAAGACTGTGCGAAACCATAGGTAATGTTTGGATGATCTAGCCAATACTCGGAAAAGTCCTCAGCTGTTGATCCTCGCCAATGATATGCAAGTATGGAAGGACTCTCTTTATTGCCTTTATGGACCTTTAGAAACGGTTCATAGGAACTTTTGTGAGATTCGACTTTTTCATTTCCAAGCTCTAGTAACCTTTTGAATTCTTTACGATGGTGCAATACCTTTAACTCTTCTATTCGAAGTAAACTCTCAGGGTTCCACCATTCTCCTTCATCCGCTCCAGCAATCAGCACATCCAGCGATTTATCAATACTCCCTAAGTTAGCATAGGCGGCAGCTTGCCATAGGAATGGTTTCCGTGCACGCTCAGGAAAATTTCTCTTGATTTCTTCACTCTTTGTAATGATATCTTTATATTTCTGCCTTTTCTTTAACTCAATGACTTCATTCATAGCTTTGATGAACTCTTTTTCTCTCATGGTCATGCCCCCTCTTTTCCACCACCCTTCTATTTCCACAAATTGTATCTAACCTCCTTTTTCTCATTTTATTTCAATCTGGATGGAACTTTCGTTTGGTCATTGCATTCTAAAAAAGAAAACGGTATCATAAGGATTACAAAGGAATGCAAACGCTTGCACTAATTGTCGATATAGTACCTATTTAAAAAGATAGAGAGAATTAAGGAGAGAGACAATGAATAAGCAATGGTGGAAAGAAAGCGTCGTTTATCAAATCTATCCCCGAAGCTTTAAAGATAGTAACGGTGACGGGATTGGCGATATTCAAGGAATCATTTCTGAATTGGACTACTTGAAAGAATTAGGGATCGATGTGATTTGGGTATGCCCGGTCTATCAATCTCCAAATGCGGATAATGGTTATGACATCAGTGATTACAAGGACATCATGACCGAGTTTGGAACAATGGAGGATTTCGACCAACTCCTGACAGAAGTCCATCATCGTGGTATGAAATTAATCATGGATCTGGTGGTAAACCATACGTCAGATGAGCATGCGTGGTTCGTCGAGTCCCGAAAATCTAAGGATAACCCATATCGTGACTACTACATTTGGCGGGAAGGAAAAGATGGTCAGGAGCCGAACAACTGGGAATCCATCTTCGGTGGATCAGCATGGGAGTATGACAAAAATACCGATGAATATTACATGCATCTTTTTGATACGAAGCAACCTGATCTGAACTGGGAAAATGACCAAGTGCGAAATGATGTCTATGACATGATCAATTGGTGGCTTGATAAAGGGATTGATGGGTTCCGTGTCGATGCAATCAGCCACATCAAGAAAGTACCTGGATTCCCGGATATGCCGAATCCTGAAAATAAAAAGTATGTCCCTTCCTTTGATGGTCACATGAACCGTGAAGGAATCGATGACTTTTTACAAGAATTGAAGCGTGAAACGTTCGACCGATACGATATCATGACCGTCGGGGAAGCAAACGGAGTAAAGATCGAAGACGCAGAACGATGGGTCGGTGAGGAGAATGGCTATTTCGATATGATCTTCCAATTCGAACATATGGGACTGTGGGATAAGGATAACAAGCGGAAATTCGACCTGATCAAGTTCAAGGACATCCTGACCGGTTGGCAAAAAGGTCTCGAAAACCGTGGGTGGAATGCATTGTACCTTGAAAACCACGATCAACCAAGATCGGTTTCCCGCTTTGGTGATGATGACACGTATCATGCAGTATCTGCAAAAGCCCTGGCAACGTGCTACTTCCTGATGCAAGGAACACCATACATTTATCAAGGACAGGAAATCGGGATGACGAATGTTCAATTCCCTTTTATCGAAGATTATGATGATGTCGGCATGCACAACCTTTACCATGAAGGAATTGCAAACGGTAAAAGTCATGAGGAAATGATGGAGATTCTTTGGGCAACAGGTCGTGATAATTCAAGAACCCCGATGCAATGGAATGATTCTGAGTATGCAGGTTTTTCCAGTCATGAGCCGTGGATCGGTGTGAACCCGAATTACAAGATGTTGAACGTTCAGGCACAACTGAAAGATCCTGGCTCTATCCTCTCTTATTACAAAGAGCTGATCCGAATCCGGAAGGAAAACGATGTTTTGGTGTATGGAAACTATGATCTGTTGTTCCCTGAACATCCTCAATTGTATGTATATACACGTACTTTAGGTTCGAGAAAAGCATTGGTCATTACGAACCTGACGAATGAACGAGTGGATTTCGACTTTAACGAAATGGAAGGCACGGATCAACTAAAGCCGCTCCTCTCAAACTATGAATCAAATGATGCTGATGAAGGTAAAGTGACATTCAAACCTTATGAAGCTAGCGTTTATCTATATCAATAAATGTAAAAGGATGGTCACGTAACTGAAGTTGCGGACCATCCTTTTTGCTATATTTTCGGTGATTAGCATCACTTATTCATTACCATCATTCCAGTTTTCTGCTCTGATAGGGATGAATAGCCCTTATTCATTACCATCATTCCAGTTTTCCGCTCTGATAGGGATGAATAGCCCCTATTCATTACCATCATTTCAGTTTTCTGCTCTGATAGGGATGAATAGCCTCTATTCATTACCATCATTCCAGTTTTCCGCTCTGATAGGGATGAATAGCCCCTATTCATTACCATCATTCCAGTTTTCCACTCTGATAGGGATGAATAGCCTCTCCAACACAAAAAAAGCGGTCCTGTTTGTTTCCAAACAGAACTGCTCTCTCATCAATCTGTCATTGATTGCTGCTTTCAAAAAGGTGGAACTTCATGCCGTATGGATCGGCCATCATCACGCTCTTCTCACTGTATTCCTTCGTGATTTCACAGCCTTTTTCCAGCAATCGCTCTTTCATGTCATCGAACTCATCCGTGGCGAATTCGAAAAAGACCTGGTTGCCATCTGAGCGCTCCATGAAAAAGTTCATTCCGTTGAACGAGAGTCTCGTCTCGTCACCGAAATCTTTCTCCACCTTCATCCCGATCGTCTCTTCATAGAACCGTACAGCTTTTTCAAAATCTTTTACCTGAATGGCGATGTTGTTCGTCAGTTGCAATGAGGTCTCACGGTTGATTTTCCGTCTCGGCTTAAAATCAGCAGGGCCACCTGGCAAGAGATCGAACAGATGCCATACCGAACAAAAATCATCGCCTGGACCTAAAGGGGTATGCGCATAGTGATAGATTTTACCAGCATCGTCCTTCCGGAATGTCGACACCCCGGGATGATTGTAGCCGTCCTTCGCATAGCCCATGTCTTCCTTGAAGGTGGTCCCTTTTGTCGAGACCATCGGGAACTTCCATCCCCTCTCGGCCGCAACATCCTCTTGCACACCTGGCTCGTCCGGGGTGCTGACCACAAAGGCAGCTCTTTCAATGAGATGATGGTAAACACCATTGAACCCATCCGCCCACAACGTACAGTAGTTACAGCTGACTCCCATATTATGAATGACAATCAATTCATTTTTATCATCAAACAACTCGGCCAGTGTCACTTCTTCTTTATCACGGTCGCGAAAACGATAATTTTCTACTTCTTGCTCAGGGACTTCTTTTCTTAATTCTGCGAGTTGTTTTTTCTTTTTCACAATTTCTTCACCTAATTGGTTAATCTCATCAATAATCGATTGGACGTGCATACAATACAGACCTCCTCAAATTTTTTAAAGATCTGTATAAAAGATTCTCGATTATCCAAGATAGTCCTTTAGGTTTCTTTGTCGATTTCCGGCCAACTGTTGTTTCTTCCTTTATAAATATCCCATCGAATCATCCGCTGACGTTGATTTTCAGCAAAATCATAAAATGGCATCGCGACATATTCCATACGATTGAAGCGACGTTCATATTTCGGATGTATGCTTAATGTACGAAAACCTCCAAAGTTATCATCACTCAATGCCCATACGACCCGTCCGACTCTAGAAAGGTATATCGCTCCGGAACACATGACACACGGTTCAACAGTCGTGTATAGCGTATAGGGACGCTCTTTTCCTTCTTTAATGAGAGGTTCACCGCATCTACGTAATACATCAATTTCTGCATGAGCCGTCGGATCATGCTCTGTAAACACCCGGTTTCTTCCTCTCTCAACCACTTCCCCATCAGATCCGACTACGACTGCTCCAATTGGAATGGTTCCATGCTCCTCAGCTAAAGTCCCTTCCTCCATTGCAAGCTGCAAATAATACCGGTCTCGATCCAATTGATTCATAATACAGTAATTCTCCTTATGAAATTTTTTCATCTTTCCTCATCATAAATTTCGGGTCTCTAATCTGTGAAGTTGACGAAGAATCTTGCGTTTGTTTCTTCGTACGTTTCACATCGACTTTGGTTGCAAAAATCGAAAACAGCACCTTCATTCATCAGTCCAATGTGCTGTGTCATAGCCTAAAAAAACAACCGCCCATCGGCGGTTGTTCTATGCTAAGCAAGGTGACATTCAAGCCCCATCGGACCCCATTCGGATTCGAAAATGAAGCCGGTCTCCTGATCGAAATCCAATGTCAGTTCCTCATCTAAATTTCGTTTTGTAAACAAGTCGATATGAAATTCCATTCCATCCGAGTGGATGACAAGGTCTCCTTTTCTGGAGTCATCCTCAATAAGTTTGAATTTCATCATCGTTCCGCATCCACCTTGCATTTCTGCATCGATACGAAGAATCTTATCCTTTTCCAATGTCAGCTGTTGAAGCTGTTGAAGCTGTTGAAGCGCTTCTTCCGTGATCGTCAGATTCATCTTCTTCTCCTCCTCTGAGTCTCTTGACCAGACTGGACTTTGAGAACAAACGCTCTTTCACTTTTTGACCTGTCGGTGTAACAGCCAGCCCCCCGAGTGCTGTTTCTTTGAGAGCACGTGGCATGTTTTTACCTATATCATACATCGTATCGATCACTTCGTCACATGGAATTCGGCTTTCAATACCTGCGAGACCCATATCAGCGGAAGAAAAAGCAATGGATGTGCCGATCACATTTCGCTTGATACATGGCACTTCAACAAGACCTGCTACCGGGTCACAAACGAGACCGAGCAGGGATTTCATCGCCATAGCTGTAGAATGGACGGCCTGACGTGGGGATCCACCTTTCAATTCAACGATGGTTCCCGCTGCCATTGCAGTCGCAGAACCGACTTCTGCCTGACAACCACCAGCTGCTCCTGAAATGAAGGAACGGTTCGCAATGATATATCCGAGCATACTTGCAGTGAATAGACCCATTACGAGATCATCATTATCAAGGTTTGTATTTTTCTTAAGTGAGAACAATACACCTGGTAAAATGCCAGCCGCTCCCGCAGTTGGAGTCGCGACTATAACGCCCATCCGTGCGTTGCCTTCTGATGTCGCCATCGAACAGGCCATCGCATCACTGATGATCGAGCCGGAAAGGACATCTCCCGCTTCAATATAGGCTTTCATTTTCACTGCGTCTCCGCCTGAAATGCCACTTGGTGCCTCCGATGCGTCATGAAGCCCCTGTTCTACAGCATTCTCCATCTTCAGAAGCCGTTCTTTCATCATCTCAAAGATCTGTTCTTTCGATCTTCCCGATTTGATGTGTTCCTGATCAATCATTGCTTCAGCAATCGTTTTATTTTCTCGCTCACAATACTCGAGCAAATCAACGGTAGATTGAATATCCATACGGTTCACCTCCACAATTATCGACCAACTTGTTCAGTCATCGATTGCACAATGCGTTGTAAGTCATCATGTGTACTTATTGAAAAGTCCACTTTTTCATTGTTGATCCTAAAGATTTGGGACAGACCTCCACCGACGGAAGCTCCCCCGATTTCTAGTGTACGTGATCCTGATTTGATACGTAGAATCGCTACATTCGGATGCTCAAATTCACTACAGCTCTCTTCAAAAGTAAATTCGTAAGTGAGGTTGGCTTCCTCAGCCAATTCATAGGCGTGTTTAATCCGTTCATCTTCGGTATCATAGCCTAGTAATCCACCAAGTAAAGCTTTATCCGTCCCATGCCCCTGATACGTTTCTGCAAACGAATCAAAGAGCTGAATTTCAACTTCCTCCGGTACGCAGCCTAACAATTCGTATGCAGCTCTGCCAATCCATACTGCACCGGCTGTATGTGAACTGGATGGCCCGACCATGATCGGCCCAATTATATCAAAACAACTGTTGTAACCCATCGTAACGCCTCCTTTAATTTAGAGAACGAGCATTTATAAAAAAACACACAAAAAAGGACAAAGAAGGTGATTTCACCCGCTCTGTCCTTTTTACCTGAGAGTTTCATTCGTACCCCTTTGGTGGCTTTCGCTCTCTCCAGAGATGCGTCAGATCGTAGTTCATTTACCTGAGAGATTTGCTCCATGGTTTTTTGAAGCTTGCTCCTTCGGTGTCGGTTTCAAGCCCCCGACTCTCCCACGACCTTCATTCGCGTATATACATTTCTTTTATCATTATGTCGGATTCCAGGCACTTTTGTCAAAAGTTTTATTCACTGACCGTAACCGCTTACATTCCTTTCAACATTTGATTGGCTAAGTCTTTTAACACTTTGATATGGCGGTCTTTATCATAAGGCTCACCTACATATTTGTAGTTGATTGAAAACTGCACACCGTCTGCTGACCAATGGAGCATACTTGATTCTAAAGATTGATTGGTTTTGAAGTCTGCTTTCACACCGTCGACCAGTCCTATCGTTTCAGTAATGCCAAGTTTGTAACGGGCATTTTCATAATCATCGGCCTCAATGATGATCCAGCCTTCATCCTCTTTAGAGACGGTCCTTAATTCAATCCGGATATCTTTCCCGTCTTTATCATTCCAATCTTTGATATCAAGGACTTGGAAAGGTTCAGCGTCAAATGGCAAACTTTCGGGAAGTGTTACCCGATAAGGCAATGCTTTCAGAGCTGTTTCTGTAGAAGGTGCTTCATAGGAAGTCGGTATCGTCTTTTTCATCTCTTCATTCAGATTACCTTCAGCCTCCACCTCTTGTAAAAGCGAAGCATCCAGTGTATCAGGAGGAAAGTCATTTCCGGGTACAAAGAACAATACAAAACCGATGACGCTCATAAAGACGACTGCGTGTGTCCACTTTCCCATCAAAATCCCCCTTGTTTTGTACAAATCTTCCATATGACCTACTTCTGTCCATAGCTGAAGAATCCTTTGTATTTACACAGAATGAGTACGTTTTTACTAATGCACTTTTTATGTAGAAAAAAACAGACCCGTTGTTTGTGTCACAACAGGCCTGTTTAAAGTGTTTCTATTCGCTTATCATTTCAGCTTGTAATTCAACATCCTTGATCTCTGCTTGTGGCATCAAGATCTCTTTCGCATTGAATTCTTTCAGTTCAGCATCCTTTTTCACACGGTTTGGCAGATCGGGGTTCGCGAGTGCACTTGTACCGAGGCTGACAAAGTCCGCTTCCCCTTTCTCCAATACGGATTCAGCTTTCTCTGGGTCACCAAGACCCCCGTTTGCGATTGTCGGAAGTCCTCCAAACTCTTTTGCTGCAGCAGCAAGTGTTTTCGTGCCCTCACCAAAACTAGATTCAGTTGCATTCCCGTCGGTCACATGAATGTAATCGAGGGTTGTTTTACCAAGAGTACCGAAAATGTATTCAGCATCTTCCTCGCCATTTGGCCATTTGTAACCTTGATCGGCTACTTTTCCTTGAGAGATCCGGATACCGACCATATAGTCGTTCCCGACAGCTTTTCTTACTTCTTCAATCACTTCTAGCGTTAGCTGAAGACGTGCCTCAAGAGAGCCGCCATATTGGTCATCACGATGGTTCAGATAATCAGTCAAGAACTGATCGAGTAAATAACCATTCGCACCATGGATCTCTACCCCATCAAACCCAGCTTCCTTCGCGTATTTAGCAGCAGCGACAAACGCTTTCTTCACTTCATTGATTTGTTCCCCTGTTATTTCCTTTGGCGTTTGGAACGGACCGGAACCTCCATAAAACGGAAGCTGCTCACCTTTTGGGGCAATTGCCGATGGCGCAATCGTTTCATCTGTATAACGGTTGCCTTGAGCTTGCCCACCAGCATGCATGAGCTGGGCGATCATTTTTGCACCATGTGCTTGAACCGTTTCTACAATCGGCTTCCAGGCATGCATCTGCTTTTCGTTCGCAAGTCCCGGTTGATTGTAGTAGCCCTGGCTGTAGGACTCATCCAAATAGAGCCCTTCTGAGATCACGGTACCGAAGCCACCTTCAGCATAACGCTCATAATAGGCCTTCATTCGATCGTTAGCCTTTCCATCATCATCTGCACTTACACGTGTCATCGGGGCGACGATGTATCGGTTTTTCACGGAAACATTTCCTAGCTTACCATCTTGAAAAAGTTCGTTTGACATTCTATCCCTCTTTCTTTTTGTTAGTTATTTTACATTTTAAAGTCACCTATGATGATATCAAGGATCTATCCTTGGTCCAAATGTTACGCTTCAACGTAGTTAGGATACCCTTTTTCGAAAAAAATAAAGAAAACACCCCGTTAATGGAGGTGTTTTCAAATTATGTATGGCTGGGCTAGCTGGATTCGAACCAACGCATGACGGAGTCAAAGTCCGTTGCCTTACCGCTTGGCTATAGCCCAACAACCACGAGCACATTTTCTAGTATGAAGTTATCGTCCAATTTTATACGCACATTATACAAAATTCCCTCGAAAATTTCCACAGTATGAGCCCATTGGCACATGGGTAAATTAACAGAGGAGGTGAATGCATGATGAAACTTGTAGACGAAATATACAACACGTTCAAGTACCATTTTTCCGCAGATGAGGAGGACATCTATCCGATCGTGTTCGGTATCCTGGAGTCGAAAAGTAAAGAAGAGATCTTCGACCATCTCGATGAGTTGGCACATGAAGATCTCGCTGAAATGGTGACGCTGTATATATTGGAACAACTTCAGAAAAAGCTGGCGGAAGAAGGAATTGGGAGAGTAACGCTTGGACAGGATTACACCGAAGATTACCTACAATAGTCATACCGATTCGCTCATCTCATTAGAACGTTCGTTTATCTTTTTCTTTTGTTCGATAAACCAGGGCAAAATCAAGCCGAGAAACGCTGAGGAAACTCCCTCATGTCCTTCCATATATAAGTTAAGTGCTAACATAATTCCGGTTAATCCGAAAACCCCTGTCATTAACCAATATAACCTTCTTGTCAAAACGACTTTTTTCCATATGATGATCAACTGTATGAAAAAGAATATCCCTAAAAAAACACGCTCCAACTTATATTCGCTGAGATCTACCCCGATTGGTGTAATCAACCACTGAAGCAGGAGCAACAGGATAACGAGCTCCCAATTGATATACTTTTTCATATGGATCAGATGATGGTTTCCTCTTTTACTTTTCCATAACCAAATGCTTCAAGAGCAAGTTGCAAAGTCGTGTAAATATTCAAGTCGTTCAACTCTATTCCTAGATTGACGGCTGTAATCGCTACTGCTGATCGGATGCCTGTGATGGCGGTTTTCACACCTAGTAAACGGAGGGTTTTCACCAGTTGGAATAGGTGCTGCGCAACCATCGTATCCACCACACTTACTCCGGAAAGATCGATGATGATCCGATCAAGCTTCAATTCCTCACAACGCTCAATCGCACGTTCTTGAATGTGCTTTGCTCGATTCGTATCAATATCCCCTATGATCGGCAGTACTGCTATTCCGTCAAAAAGTGGAACAACGGGTACGGAAAGTTCAAGAAGCGTATCCTGGTACCTAAGGGCTACTTCAATGTTGTATTCTACATAGCTTTTACTGTATCCATAAACGGCTTGATCGAGGATTGGATCCAATCGGTTTGCAATCTGAATGACCTGATCGTTCGTCAGCGACTCAGCATTAGCAAATTCTGCAATGTAAGACCAGAGCACTTTCCGATAGTAAGGCGTATTTCTCAGTGCTTCAGAAATCGGAGCATCTAATACCACTGCCTTCTTACCTTTTTCTGATCCCCATTCAATGATTTCTTCGTACTCATCATCTGCATCTTTAGGCAGGTTATCCGCAATGAGACTGATCATCTCAACCGCTCTTTCTTTCAATGATTCCTCGGAAAAGAACTCATTTTCTGTATCCATATTTTTCATGCGTAAAGATACTATATCATCAGCGATTTTCAGTTTATGTTCAATCAATTGTTCGGATAGTTGTTCCACTTTGCGTTTATCTTGAATATGATTCGTCATCTTAGTTCCCCTTCTTTTCTACTATTTCCGACTAACTACTTCGTTACTATATTCATAATCCCTTCTTTCATTTTAAAATCGTTCATGGCGAATTAAAAGGGTTTTTCCAAAGTTACTTCGAATCAATGAAATGAGACTATAAAAAGAGGTGCGACTATGTCAGAACTAGAGAAGGTTTATCTTGAGGAAATCATGGGAAATTACAAAGGCCTGAAAAAGCAGGCAGAGAGGGTTTTTGATCAATTAAGTACCGAGGAGCTATCCTGGACACCGAATGAAGAATCAAACAGTATTGCAATCTTGATCAAACATATGAGTGGCAATATGAAGTCAAGGTGGACCGACTTTCTTACCACGGATGGTGAAAAACCGGACCGGTACAGAGATAACGAATTCATTGATGATATGGTAACGAGAGAACATATACTGAATGTTTGGGAAGAAGGCTGGGATGTTTTATTCAATACGCTCGATTCCTTGACGGAAGCGGACTTATTGAAGACGGTCTTCATAAGAAGCGAACCGCATACTGTCGTTCAAGCGTTGCAAAGGCAGGTTATCCATTACGCAGCACACGTCGGTCAGATCATCTATATCGGAAAACTGGCTAAAAACAAAGAATGGAACACACTAAGCATTCCAAGAGGTAAGTCTGAAGATTACAAATAGATGCCAGGCACCAATCAGAAACCGTTGCGCCTCAACGGTTCTGTTTTGGTGCCTGGTACATGTATCGAGCTTTCGATGTCGCGGATGAAGTGCTCCCTTTCGTATTCGTTCTTCAAGAGGAGTCTGACGTTTCTCCGCTTTTTCAAGAATTTCTTCAGCTTCGGGTCCCTTTCCATCAATGCATCAAAATCATTTCCATATAGACGGCTGAACCATCGTTCCTTTTTCAAACGGTCGATGTTCCGTTGAAGTTTGCTCTTTTCCGGTATGAACCAGAAAAGGAATTCTCCAAAAGCCTCCAGTAGAATAAAGAATAATTCAAAAGCCACCGTTAATCTCCTCCGATCAAGGTTTACGAGCAGATAAGATGAGTACGAGTGGAATCCTCAACCTTCTCTCATATTCTTCTTTTTGGCTGAAGAATCGCTCATCTGGCGCCCCTTCTTTCAATCCTTCCAATTGAAATCCGGCTTGCAGTAGTTCTGTTATGTATTGCTCCGTTGTCCTATGGTATTTTGTCACTAGCTGATTCATCCATGGTTCTTTGCGCTGTCCCATTTTGAAATAATCATCCACGGTCCAGTCTTCACGTTTTCCACCGCTTGCACTCTTCATCGAAGCTGTAATGATTGGGTGCTGCACACTGAAAACGAAACGACCACCCTCCTGTAAAGCTTGAAACACTTCCTTGAATATACTGCCGACATCCTCTAAATAGTGGAAGACGAGCCGGGACACGACGAGGTCATAGTGGTTTTGTTGAAGTCTCAAGCCTTCCAAAGAGCTGCATTGGAATTCTATTCGAGTATCCTCCAATCCCTCTCTTGCTTGTTTAATCATCCGTTCCGATCCATCAATTCCGTGATAGTGCACTGCACCTCTTTCAAGTAACTCTTTTCCAAACAAACCGTCTCCGCAGCCAAGATCGAGAATCCGTTCTCCTTTTGGACTACCAATCAAAGCATTGATAGCAGGTCCTTCAAGGACATTGTTCGGACTTTCCGAACGGTTCCGACGCTTTTGGAACTGGTTGAAAAATTGTTCATTTTCATAAAAAGTAGACCCATTCATCTATCATCAGCTCCCTATCTAATCTTATTTACGCTTGTCCCAGCCAAAAGTTCCCATAAAAAAACTTGGCTATGCCAAGCTTTTTAATCAGAGCACATTTAGGAATAGTAGCGTTCCAGCAACAGAAAATCCTTTGTTTTTTTGACCTCTATTTTATGCTCATGTGCAAACTGTTCCAGCTTTGTACAATACGTTTTAGGCTCATAGTCGACCAGCCGGATATTCTTTCCTCGGCAAATATGGATGACTGCACTTTTTCTCGTCCAACCCGATCGTTTGAATATGATTTTGCTAATCTTTTCAGGTTTGATTGTTTTCTTGTAGATGAGCCATTTCCAGATGAAAACTTCAGTCATTAAGTGTTGTTCATGTATTCGGAACTGAAAATTTATAGAGCTAATGAAATATGACATGATAAAAACAAAAAAGAAATATACCCAGCCGTAAGTTTGAAGAACATAAGTAAAGACCGGAACGAACCAGAGTAATAAGTACAGAGATGGTTTTGATTTATAGGTTTCCATCACTTCCACCTACTGAGCTTTTTCGGAAGGTCGAATCAGATCCACCTCGACTTCCACTTCCCCGTCTCCTTCTTTTTCAAATAGTTCAAGGACGTGGGGGTTCGCTTCCTTTTTCTCAATATCCTGTTCAAATAAAGCCAACAGATCATTATACAGTTCAGTGGATGGTTCTTTTAATTGATAAAAGTCCCCTCCTAACCCGTCTTCTATATCAACGAGAAGCAATCTCCCATCATTCAATACAAGCAATGTTGTACTTGGAACTTCTTCAGTCGTTTCAACCATCAGATCAATCGATTCATATTCTGCCTTATTCCTGAGCATATGTATCTCTTTCATTTCTTCTGTTGAAGCTTTCATTAACTGTTTATCGTTAAAAAGTTCAATCATTGACTGGATTTGTGCATCTTCGTTTGTCCGGACTGTCGGACGATCCAGAACGCTCACTTGAATCTCTTCAGTCTTCTCAATCTCGAAAAATGAGCTGCTCTCTACCGTTTTGTCGGAACAACCAACTGTCAACACTATGAAACTACTCCATAAAAGAACTGACACAATCTTTTTCAACCTATCCCACCACCATAATTTTCCTGTATAGCTAACAGATATCATTCTACCATACCTGAGTCATTATTTGGATAATTCTAAATACAGTTGCTCATTCCTAACACCTTTCTGAAAACTATGATAAAATTTGCCTAGAGGAGGGTTATACATATGAAAACATTTGAAGAAAAGTTAGACCAATATGCAGAACTAGTCGTCAAAGTCGGACTGAACATTCAAGAAGGTCAACGACTGTTGATTCGATCTCCAATCGAGGCGAAAGATTTTACACGTAAGGTAATGAAATACGCTTACGATAACGGTTGTAAGCATGTGTTCATCAACTGGGGTGATACAGAAACAGCAAAGATCCACCTTGAGAACGCATCTGAAGAAACACTGAAAGATAATACACAACAATGGGATGTCGATAAGTACAACAGCTTCGCAGAAAACAATGATGCTTTGTTGCATATTACAGGGGAAAACCCGAATGCTTACGCTGGTGTTTCACCAGAACGTCTCATGTGGGTTCAAAAAGATGGTGGAGAAAAGCTCCAAGCATTTTCGAAGGCGCAGCTGAATGGAGACATTCACTGGGCAATTGCAGGTGTACCGACAGCAGGTTGGGCAAAGAGCGTATTCCCTGAAAAGAGTGAAGAAGAAGCGATTGAGGCGTTATGGGACGCGATCTTCCATACAGTTCGAATCGACCAGGAGGACCCAGTCGCTGCATGGGAAGAGCACGGTAAAGCGTTGACTGAGAAGGTCGACTACCTGAATGAAAAGCGTTTTAAAACATTGCATTACAAGTCTGAAGGAACAGAACTCAGCATCGACTTGCATCCGGATCACCTTTGGATTGGTGGCGGTCATACATCCACATTCGGAACATCATACATACCGAACCTGCCAACCGAAGAAGTGTTTACTACGCCACACAAAAATGGCGTCAACGGTACGGTAGCAAGTAAGAAACCATTATCTGCAATGGGGAATCTCATCGATAACTTCAGTCTGACGTTTGAAGATGGTAAAGTTGTAGATTTCTCAGCTGAAAAAGGTTACGAGACACTGGAGCAGCTGTTGAACATTGATGAGGGTATGAAGTTCCTTGGGGAAGTCGCATTGGTTCCGTATGATTCTCCAATTTCAAACTCCGGCATCATTTTCAACAACACACTATATGATGAAAATGCATCTTGTCACCTGGCAATCGGCACATCTATTACGATGTCCGTAAAAAATGTCGGTCATCTCAAAAAAGAAGAACTGGAAGAGATCGGCGTCAACCAGAGTCGTGGACACACGGACTTCATGATCGGATCCGCTGACCTTGACATCGTTGCAGAAACACAAGATGGAGAAAAAGTACAGCTCTTCAAAGACGGCAACTGGGCCATCTAATCATATAAACTACGAAAGAGGCTAAGCCACATTGGGCTAGCCTCTTTTTTCATGCAAAATCGAAGACTTCGAGATTATGATTCTGATTGACTTGGACGATCTTCCCTTTGCCGAAGGTCCCTTGCTTCGCTTTGTAATGGCAGGTTCTACAATAAGAGTAGGCGAGATCCGGAGGATAACCTTCTTTCAAGATTTCTTGGACGGACTGGATGTGAAAGCAATTCGGACATTGAAAGTACCAATTGCGCTTTTCTGTTCCGAACAGTACAAGGCCATGCATTTCCCATTCGTGCAACGAATATTTCAGCATCTTAAGGATACACCATCCTCTATTCATTGTGATCAAATTCGTAACCTTTTCGTCAATCTATATCATAGAAGAACATTGTTAAACTTGTTTGAATGATGAATGGGGATTTGATTACAAATACGTGAAAAGACAGCTACTCCCACCGTAGCTGTCTACCTTCTCTCCCCATCTTCCTCCTCGACCTCTCGTTTATGTATGCTGCTTTCATAACAGAATCCGTTCTTTTAAACGTGAGGATTGTGTGCATTAAATGAATAAGCACCTGTCGACTCCATGATGAATGCCTGCTCTAAATTCATCATTTCTGGTAATGGACGTTCCATTACCCTCTGCTGGAGACTCATGAGATGTCTGTATTGTGCCGCCCGGTTGACTTTGGATTCCATAGCGGCACGGCTGATTTGGACTGGCACGGTCGTCTGGTTGCGCAATACGACTGAGCTGCTTTCAGGAGTATCGGTGAGGATTTCTTTTACATACTCGTGTGCAAACCATATACATGCTTCACTTTTAGGAGATTGAGTCGGAAAGAAATAGATGCCTGAACGGCTGCAAATGACAATCGGAACCATCCGATTATATTTCGTCAAATGCGATGCTCCTTCCACCCTTCCTTGATAACTCGATCCATAAAAGAGACAACTGTTGTTGATGATTTCCATCGGTTTCTGTGCAACGACCAAATCCTGACCAAACTCCGACACCAGTGAGTATAGATGACCATGCTCATTATAATGTGGTAAGATGACCATCGTTTCACCATTGATCAAATACTCATGTTTTTCAACCTTCTCCATTCATATCCCCCTCGAATTGAACTTTTTTGAAGGTCTAAGGTGTTCATCCATCCCTCCTCTCCGTTGATTAGCCCTATAGTACCATATAATGGGATTAAAATGTATAATTATTTGAATTTTTTGTTAAATTTTAATATATTTAATCTGATTAGAGAGAAAAAGAAAGAAACATGCTGAATACATGCTTCTATCATTCTGATTTATGTTGTTGATAATCTGCTTGTAACACACTCATGATGTAAGAATCTTGCCACTTCCCATTGTGGAAACGTGTCTCCCTTAAACGACCTTCTTGAACGAACCCCAGCTTTTTATATATATGGATCGCCCTTTCGTTGTCTGCAAACACCCGCAAGGACAATCTATGCATGTTCATTTCCGAGAAAACGTAACCCATCATCAGCCCCATAGCCTCATAACCGATGCCTTTACCTCTATACTCCGCTTCGCAAAGTGCAATATAGCACTCTATATTTTTGTGGTAATGATTGATGTTGAATAATCCTAAATAGCCGACAGGCTTCCGATCTTCCAAATGTTCGATGATATAATTTCTCCGGTTGTCCGCCTCTAACATACTTTGGAGATTTCTTTGAACTTCTTCCATGGATTGCAGATCAATGAATGGATTCACCAACGGCGCAATTTCCATATCATTCTGCCAGCGGTGATAATGCTCGGCATCCCCTAGCGTCATTTTCCTCAAACAAACTTGTTCTCCTCTGAACAACATCGCTCCGCCTCGTTTCTTATAATTGGATTCTTTCTTTTGGAACGGATGAAATTGGGACACTTGCTTCGATGTAACTTCTGATTAATTTCCAATCCCCGTTTATTTGTTTAAAAGTATCCGTGAAAAAATGTGCAGATTGAACCTCAACACCATCAAGTTCTAATGTCACCCAGAAAGATGTGAGCATTTCACCTTGGCGAAGAGGCATTCGATTCACTTCATGAAACTTCCAATTAACTTCTTTATCTCGAAAGGCATCAAATGCTTGTTTCCAACCTTTTATGGACTCGGCATACCCGTAATCTTGAACAAGAATTTCACCATCGATTTCTCGGACTTCTCTTGCCTGAAAATCTTCCCAGGTGCTAAGTTCGATGACTTCCAGAGAGCAATTTTTCCATCCAGATTGGTATTCTTCTAGGAATGTGTCGAATTTTTTCATGCCTTAACCCCTCCTTTTTACCCACCATCCATTACTTTCGATTCATAAAGCGAGATTCCTCTAATTTGGTCAGCTATGAGCAGCTGAAAACCCAAAAATCTCACTTTGAACTACTCATACATAAAAAAAGCTGTGTTCTCACACAGCTTTTTCATCACTTTTATAAACATGTTCGGTTTCACGTAATCTTTTGATCATTTTTACAGCGATCCATATAAGAAGTCCTAAACAAATGAAAGCATAGATGCCGACATAAGGACCGACCATTTGGATTTCAGCAACCGCTTGTGAGAAATCGAACTCACTTCCTCCATCTACTGTAGCGGAGGAGAAGGCGATCAGGTTATTCAAGGCATGACAGAGAATTGGAACCCAGATGTTCTTTGTTTTTAAGTAAAAGATGCTCAAAAACACTCCCATCGTAAAATGGCCGATCATACCACTGTTCATGTGGATCAGACTGAAGATTGCGGATGAAATCAGAATTCCGGCAACAGTACCGAACCTTACCCGGAGCTTCTGCAGCAACGTCGCTCTGAAGACCAATTCTTCCACAATGGGAGCCACCAGTACGACGAGCAGGAATGAAGGGATTGTCGTTGATGCCATAAATGAGCTTGTCGACATATTATCCTCTAATATATCAAAAAGAAAATCCGGTACAATCAAAGAAAATACATAAAACAAAAACACCGCGATGGAAAGGGAAAACGTCAAATGAAAAATGGTAAACAACAATTTCTTCACAAGCCCATCCGATTTGCGGATCGGCTGGAACAACGATGTCAATTGGAGATCATTTTTCCGATAAGCTCGTTTCAGCCATAGAAGCTGAACAGCGTATATCGCAAATTGACTGAACAGAATCACACTCGTAAGTGCTGATGGTCCATTCTTCATCACATACAGGAAGCCTCCACCGAAAAGAACAACTCCAGTCAAAATCATCCAAAGAATTAGATAGCGAAATTTCACACCACGGTACGCAGGATTCATGAGCGGGCCTCAGCTTTCTCCTGAAGGACTTCTTCTGCCCTCCTCAAGCTTTCTACGAGATACTCTGGTGCTCTTGGATCAGCAGCAATTTCTTCGTACGTCATCCACCAGACGCCATCCACTTCATCTTTACTTTTTGCGTAGGCTTCTCCACTTTCATGCTCACATAGGAATACGATATCGACGACATGAATATCTTCACCTACCGTAAAGGATGTACTATGTACGTATGTCATTTCACTTTTTACATGAATACCGACTTCTTCAAGGACTTCCCGTTGGACCGTCCTTTCCAGGATGTCGGATAGATTGCCTTCCGGTTCTACTTTTCCACCCACTAAGGAGAGCAGCCCCCCAGCATGCTCTTCCTTTTCACTGCGCTTAATGATCAACCAACGCCCATTTTTGTAAATTGCACCCTCGACATTTACAATAAATCGTTCCATACCTTACCCCCACGTGCTAATCGTTTTTCTTAATTCTCTTCTTTTTCTCTGTAACGATCGCCAAATACAAGACTCCGATCAAGCCCATTAGACCAAAAGCTAATGCAACGATATCGGCAGTGTTGTACGGTTTATAATAGAAGAAATTCGAAATAACAATGACACCAAGTACGATGAACAGAACCCAGTGCCCATATTGACAGAATAGTTTTTTCAAAAGTAAAGACCTCTCTATTTGTACGTGCCTGACCAATGCCCATCGACCGATTTCTTGAAATCGGTTGTTCTCACATCGGTTATTTTCCACGCATTGAATCCATCGTCGACTAAATGAAAAACAGCTTTACCAGTGTAATTCCCTTCATGGATGTAGTTGTCTTTTTTAGCGGCAGATGAGTCATATTGTACGATTTCAAACGAGACAAATACCATCTTAACATGAGGTTGGATCTTTGACATACTTTCTTGATAGATCATCATTTGTTGGATGTGCGGCTCCAAAAAATGTTCTGTTTCGGTAGTTATTTTGAATTCAGGAAAACCATAAGATCTCGGTCCCTGAAGTAACTCCTTTAATTGATCACGTTGCACAGTCGTGATTTCTTCACTGTTCTCCAAATTCAACATGATATCTTTCACTTCTTGAACAGGAGTGACCATTATAACATGATGGTACACTAAATAGAGAATGAAAATAATAGAAAGTGTAATCAACATAGATTTCAGTAGCTTCATCGTTCAACTCTCTTTTTTTGGCGTACGACTTTTATATCGGTCAGCAGGTGTCTATTTTTTACATTATTTCAAAAAAAGCAGTTGACCCTTACGTTACGTCATAGCTTACGATTAATCTTGAGGTGATTGAGATGTATAAAGTGAAAGATGTCGCAAACATCGTTGGCGTCAGTGTGCGCACACTCCACTATTACGACCAGATTGAATTATTGCAGCCAGAATCCATTACCCCGGCCGGGTATCGACTTTATACAGATCGAGACCTCGAGAGACTTCAGCAAATCTTATTTTTCAAGGAGATTGGTTTCCCACTTACAAAAATCAAGGAAATTCTCGATCGACCTGATTTTGACCGGATGCACGCGTTACATGCTCACAAGGAAATTTTACTGGAGAAAAAGAAACGGATCGAAGAGATGCTCAGCACGGTCGAACAGACGATCCACTCAATTGAAGGAGGAACGAAGATGAAAGAAGAAGATATGTTCAAAGGCTTCGATATGAAGGATATTGAAAAACATCAGAAGAAATATTCCGATGAAGCGAAACAGAAATACGGAAAAGAAATTGTTGAATCGGCTGAAAGAAGAACAGCCAAATACACGAAAGAAGATTGGGCCCGGATCCAACAAGAAAGCAATGACATATACAAAAAGATTGCCGATCAGATGCATACTGACCCCTCTGATCCTGAGGTCCAGCAAGCGGTAGCCGATTGGAGACAGCATATCACCGACTATTTTTACGAATGTAACCTTGAAATCTTCAGAGGACTCGGTGATCTATACGTGAACGATGAGCGATTCACGAAAAACATCGACAAATTCAAACCAGGTTTAGCTGCTTTCATGCGTGATGCGATGCACATTTATTGTGATCAACAAGAGAAAGAACGCTGATAAGAGCTGCCTATTACCTATACAGGTGGTGGGCAACTCTCTTTTTCCACTATCCGAAAAGTGCTCCGATGAAAACAATGAACGTAAGCATGATGGACAGTGCTCCTGTCATCAAAACCGTCGAAATTGTCCGAGCGGCAGACTTCCAATTGTCCACTCCGATCGTGCCAACGACTCCTATGATAAAAGTAAACACAACACATCCGAATATCAAGGGATAGCCGAGAGACTGTGGTAAATACGTTTCAAAGAATACTTGTGTCAAAAACCACACGACACACACGAGCATAAGTAAGAAGGACCCGACATTCAGAAAAGAACCCATACAATCCCCTCCTTAATTGCATTACTTTTATAACTAATCTATTCGCTTCTATCCTCTGATATCCTTTAACGAATGAAAGTCAAATACCGCTATGGAATAACAAAAAAGAAGCGGTTCCTCCAAAGAAGAACCACTTTCAACCAAAATACCCTCTTCAACTCACTGCGTTCATAATCAAAATCGTGACTGTAATGATACCGATCGTGTACATCCCGAATTGAATCATCAATCCAATCGCTTTTTCAAATGACATACCCATTTCCCCTTTCAGTATTGACCTTCTCAAGGACGCGCATTGTCACAACTTTGTCTATTATGTACTAGGATGTCTGAATCAAGCTTGTCTCAAACACCGAAAAAGCATTTTTCAATGTTTCTTTTTTATGACATTAATGGATGTTGACAGTGAGAAGAGTTCTCAACTATGATAGGGTATAAGTGATAATGATTCTCAATATCAAGTATAAACATAAGGAGCGATGATCATGAAACGGGTTTTGATCCTGTTTGCAAGTATGTCAGGAAATACCGAGGATATGGCCGACCTCATCGAGCAAGGGATGAGCGACCAAAACGTGGAGATTGTGAAAAAGCAGATTGAAATTGACGAGATTGCTGTAGAAGAACTGAAGGATTTCCACGGAATCGTCTTCGGATCTTACACATGGGGCGATGGCGATCTGCCGGATGAATTAGAGGACTTTTACGATGAATTGGATGTATTGAATTTGACAGGCATTCGAGCAGCGACATTTGGCTCTTGTGACTCGATGTATCCGAAGTACGGAGCTGCAGTCGATATTTTAAGTGACAAGCTCACAGAGCTCGGTGCAGAAATCATTTTGGACGGTTTGAAAGTCGAACTCACTCCAGAAGATGATGATGTGGAGAACTGCAAGGCATTTGGTAAAAGTTTTGCCGAATTATTGCATAAGGAAAAAGTGCATCCATAGTCTCATTTTTACACATAAACCTCCCCGCCTTTCCATATATTTCTTATTTAGGGGAGGGTTGAGATCATGGGGAACAGAGCGGGAATGAACAAGAGGGCTTTGGCATATCCAGATGAAATGTTGTCTCTTATTCGAAACGGTTTATCCAAGGCTAGCAAACCGAAGCATGTGGTCATTTTGGGTGCTGGGATGTCTGGCCTAGTTGCCGGTTCCTTGTTGAAGCGAGCAGGTCATCGTGTCACGATCGTTGAAGGGAATGATCGTGTTGGAGGAAGGGTTTTTACCATGCGAAAGCCGTTCTCGAATGGTAATTATCTAGATGCCGGAGCGATGCGGATACCAGATACTCACGTGCTTGTATTAGAATTCATCAAACGATTCGGTCTCCATGTGAACGAGTTCATCAACTCTACTCCCCTTGACATCATTTTCGTAAATGGAGTTCTGACGAGACGTTACCAATATGATAGAGACCCTGCCATTCTGAATTTCCCTATTGATCAGAAATACAGGAAGCTGAACGCATTGGATATATTCCTGGAGGCTGTCCAACCCTTTTTCGATTTGTATTTGAATGCAACACCTGAAGAACGCATTAAAATAAAAAAGAAATACGATTCCTATTCATTCGGTTCTTTCTTGAAAAATAACCCTCTTGGGAAATCACTCGATTCATCCACTGTCCATCTTATTCATGTGATATTGGGGATTGAAGGGTTTCCTGAATTATCATTTGTCGACATTATTACGGACATTGTCTCGAATTTGTTTGGCAGTGATCTTAAATACTATGAGATTACTGGTGGTAACGATTTTCTTCCATGGGCATTTATGCGCGAACTCTCAGACAACGTCTACTTTCATCACAATGTCACTGAAATTAAACAATATACAGATTCGGTTGAGGTTTGTACGGTCGATTTAAGAACCGGAAAAAAGAGCGGGATGGAAGCCGATTATGCCATTACGACCATCCCCTTCTCTGTCTTCCAGTTCATCAACATTGAGCCCTATGATTCAATCTCATTCCAAAAGAGAGTTGCCATTCAAACGATCCATTATGTGCCTTCAACGAAAATCGGACTGGAATTCAGCAAGAAATTCTGGGAGAATGACCAATTATACGGTGGCAGCTTGACAACGGACACCCCTCTTCAA
Source organism: Rossellomorea aquimaris (assembly GCA_020524245.1). Classification (GTDB taxonomy): domain Bacteria; phylum Bacillota; class Bacilli; order Bacillales; family Fictibacillaceae; genus Pseudalkalibacillus. Next base: position 158,957 of record JAIVLN010000002.1, read on the forward strand.
TTCACCTATTATCCAAGTCACGATATCGGAAAACCAGGTCCAGGAGTCCTGTTGGGCAGTTATAGCTGGGAAGATAACGCCGCTCTGTGGGATGCCCTTCCAGAAGACCGCAGAATTCGTGAAAACCTTAAAATGCTCGCACGCGTCCATGGACCGGTCGTATTTTACACTTTTCGTAATGGGGCTTCATTCAGCTGGGCTCAGAATCCATTCTCAGGTGGTTGTTTCACTCTGTTCAAACCTTACCAATATACAGAATTTGATCAAGTGATCCGAGAACCTGAAGGTCGACTCCATTTTTCCGGTGAACATACTTCTTCCTTCCATGGTTGGATTGAAGGGGCGATCGAGTCCGGCATTCGAGCAGCTTTTGAAGTAAACGAGCGCAAATAACCCTTTTCCACCTTTTCTATAATTTGGTATAGTGGGATTCAAAGGGGGGATGGAATATGAAGATTTCTAGACTAGTGTTACTTGCTATGGTGATCGGTTCCATCAATTTTGGATTATACGCACGTCAGATGTATACGACTGGTGAAGTCGGCTACAGCATCGCGCTCGTTGCACTCTCACTCTTTTTTATAGGTTTGACGATTTTCGGCGTTGTACGGAACATCAAGCTTTCTCAAAGTGAATGAGAGCGAACAAGAAGAAATTGTACCATCTGCATTCGATGATGTTCATCATGTTCAACCATACCCGATACATAATCCGGAAGGCTAATGACCGTCTTCCCAATCTTTAAAGGGCGAACGCTGATATCATCTCCCAAAGATCGAATCGCATGACAGAGTTGCCTTCTTGAATCTATGTAAAGCGTAAGAAGTTCTTCTTTACGGATGCCTGATTTCCCAAACTCAGATGCTTTTTGATTCGTAGAAATCGGATCGGGCTTCGTAAATTCACTTTCGCTGAGTTTCATTAAACGCTCTTCATGGATGAATCGATCCCACAAATACAGATGACTGATAACTTCTGCGATCGACCACTTTCCTTCTTCCATGGGTAAGAGCCACAAATCGTCAGGAATGGAAGTAAGGTGACTTGCCCAATCTGCCATTTCCTCGAACGGTTCCAGCCAATGATACATAGTTCCCATTCATTCAGCCTCCAAATCTACTTGTCAGTCTGATTGTTTAACACCGGGGAACACTTCTGTGATCGCTTGTTGGAGATTACCTTTCACTTTTGCTTTATCCTTAAACGAAAGCCCCTCTTTAACCATCTTACTAGCAATATCTGCACGAGTTCCCGTAATGATCGCTTCACATCCCATTAATGAAATACCATTGATAACTTTCAGCAAGTGATGGATGACCTCTCCTTCCATGTCAACCACACCTGACAAGTCGATGATCAAAGTTTGGAATCTCCCTTTACCTACTTCAGCCAAAACTTTATCTTCTATCGTCTCGGAACGATATCCATCCATTGTTCCGATTAACGGGAATATCGCTGTGGTTGAACTGATCGGAATAATTTGGACAGATAGGTTCTCAACGAGTTCCCGTTCTGTTTCAAGAAGCTTATCCTTATAGGTAGAATAACTTATAAAAAATACATTCAGAAACTTATCGATCTGTTCATTGATTGTTTTTTCAAGTGCATAAAACTCTTCTATACAATCTGATTTATCTTGTGCACGATCATATCTATAAAGAAAACTCCACAGGGTTCTACGGATTGCATGGATCCAATCGAGTTTAAACATCAATGTCATGGAATATTTGGCCCACACGATTCCTTCTTGTTCAGCAAATTTCTCAAGATCCTCTGTTTGCTGTTCCACGACATATCCTATAAGTTTATGGGCATTTTCAACAAGATTGATGTTACCGATCATCTGGATTTCTTGGATCTTCCCCCTCACATTTTCAGCTTCTGCCAGCAAGTTTTCTTCGATCTCTTTTTGATGTTGATGAAAGAATTCCTTAATTTGTTGTCCTTCTTGCAAAACTAAACTCAAATCAATCACTTCCCAATATCTAGATTTAGTCTTGTCATGTATATAGCATACTTTATTTTAGCAAAGTCTGATAATTCCGCAAATTTTTTATAGTTGTGTTGAGGCAATACCCTACCAACAAACATGAGCAACATCATGATAAAGATGGACGGATCCTCCATACTACCAATAACCAGCGTATTAAAACTTGCCGTCCTTGGCGGAAGCTTCAACAAAAATGTTCCTAGCAAGATAAAAGCTAGGAACAGGAGAACCAGGAATTGTGGCGGTGTGATATTCAGTTTTTTCGGTAACCATTTCACAGGCTACAATCCTCGATCCTCAAAGCGTTTAAGATCTTCATTCGTTCCGATGATGATGAGTGTATCCCCTTCGTGAAGTTCCACTTCTGCAGATGGGGAAACCATGATTTCAACGCCTTTTTTGATTCCGACGACGTTGCAGCCATACTTTGCACGGATATCCATTTGGCCGAGTGACTTTTTATGAACTTTATGAGTCGCGATCAGTTCAACGATACTATGATCAGGTGATAACTCGATGTAATCAATGATCTTTTCAGAAACGACATGGTGCGCTAGTCGCTTCGCAATATCCCGTTCAGGATGGATGATCCGGTCTGCACCGATCTTCTCCAATACCATGCGGTGGTATTTTGATTGCGCCTTCGCCCAGACCGTCTTTACACCAATCTCTTTTAGGACAAGTGTCGTTAATATGCTCGATTGGATGTCATCTCCCAAGGAAACGATGACCAGATCGAAGTTCCGAACGCCAAGTGATTTCAACACGCCTTCATCCGTTGAATCCGCTACGACGGCATGTGTCGCAAAAGAAGAATAGGCATCCACTCTGTCTTCGTTGCGATCAATTGCTAGAATTTCTGTATTCAATTCCGAGAACTCCTTACACAAACTTCCTCCGAAGTTTCCGAGTCCGATTAGTCCGATTTGTTTTTGTCGAGTGGCCATAATCCATTTCCCTTCCTACCGGTTATTCCTATTTTGCCTGTATTTAACAATAACTATGATGATTTTTTACGCATACAAAAAACCACAGAGGTAGACACCCGTGGTCAATTAAGTGGTTTGATCACTGTCATCATCCTCTCCTTATACGCTTACGAGGTTAGCTGTCGGATTCGGGCGTAAAGAGTCGCCCTGCCTCTTTCTAACAAGAGGATTCACCCCAAGTGATGAATCAACATCACATCAAAAATTGGTTCCCCCGCTTTTTTCAAATTCAGCGTTTTGGATCAAAAACTATTTAATTGAGAAGAACATAATAATACGCCTCTCAAACTCACGATGTAAAGTGGATGCTTCCACCAAATTTGTTCGAATTCATTCATTTGTCAAGATGCAATTACAACTAGTTACCCTTTTCTAATCCTTAGAAGATATTAATCGATGTTGTACTGTTTTTCAATAGATTCTGATGGTTTTTTCGGATACTTTACAGGAAATTAAAAAATCATATGGAAGTGTTTAGGATACATCTTTTATGGAAGAAGGCATGATGATGACCACACAACAAATTGGTAACGTCGATAGCCTGCATGTGAAATGTTACGCAGGAGACATGTATTTGAATTACTTTCTCTACTTTGTGGATGGAATGCTGGTGGACACAGGACCGAAGAGCTGCGCGAATGAAATACGTCCTTTTTTAGAAACGAAAAAAATCAATACGGTCGCATTGACGCATTTTCATGAAGATCATACCGGAAATGCAAGATGGCTACAGGATCAGATGAATCCGGGAATCTACATTCATCCGATGGCAATGGAGATTTGTGCAAGGGACGGGCAATATCCCGAATACCGGCATGAGTTCTGGGGTTCGAGGGAAGGTTTTGAAGCTAAGCCGATTCGAACGAGCGTTCAATCAGATAATATGGAATGGGAAGCGATCCATACTCCAGGCCACTCTCGAGATCACCTCGTTTTCTTTCATGTGAAAACAGGCATGCTGTTCTCCGGTGATTTGTTTGTCACGCCGAAGCCGAAAATTTCCATGTGGCAAGAATCCATTCCAACCGTCATGGATTCGATTCGAACCGTACTGACTTACGATATCGGGGAGATGTTTTGCGCGCATGCAGGGTACGTTGCAGATGGGCGGAAAATGTTAGAGAAGAAACTGGAGTACCTGGTGAGGACTCATGAAGAAATTCAGCATTTGTATCAGAAAGGGTTATCTTTGGAAGAGATTGATGCTCAGCTGTATCCTGAATCCTCACCGCTCACGTACATATCGAAGAAAGAATGGGACTCCAAGCACTTCGTCCGCTCCATGGTGATGGACGAGCCGAGTTTAAGATAAAGCCATCTCTGTGTCCTTCATTTTCAACTATTTACTTTATCGAGGACAGATTCATAAAGAAAAGACTGGCGATGGCGCCAGTCTTCTCCTCCTTTAAATTACTTTTCTTCATATCCGTTTACGACAAGATCCAATTTACCTGTATCAGGGGCGATGACGAGACCATGCACTGGAATTCCTTCTGGAAGGAGTGGATGGTTTTTCACGATTTCCACGCTGTCCTGAACGCTCTCTTCAACACTGTCGAAACCTTCAAGCCAACCCTCAAGATCAAGACCTGCATTTTCAAGAGTTTTGAGCGTGTCCGCAGAAACGCCTCGCTCTTGGAATTGCTCAATCATTTTCGAAGGATCCACACTAGCCATTCCACATTGATGGTGGCCGATGACGAACACTTCGTCTGCGTTCAGTGCATAAACGGCTACCAAAATGCTGCGCATCACGCTATCAAATTGGTCAGTTACGATTGCACCTGCATTTTTAACGGATTTGAAATCGCCGTTGCGCAGGTTCATCGCCTTTGGAAGAAGCTCCACAAGACGTGTATCCATACAAGAAAGGATGACCATCTTTTTGTTGGGCAGTTTTGATGTTTCGTATGGTTCATAGCCCTTCTCTTTCACAAAAGACTCATTAAACTCCAAGATTTCATTCAATAGTTGCATTTTCTTCTCCCTCTCTTCTACTAAAATTCACTCTACTTAAACTATACCAATTTTACGTGCGAGTGTCATTTGAAGCTCTTGTGGGGTGCGAAAATGGATTTTCAGCAACTTCGGGGTGCGGAAGCCTACTTCTCAAAACTTTCATACAAGCTTAATATTCCTCATATATAATATAAATAGAGGAAAGGTGGAATGCGGGATGTATCGTTTTTCTTCCATTTGTGTGTTTTGTGGGTCAAGTTTCGGGACAAGCAATCTTTACAAAGAAGAAGTCAAAAAGCTAGGTAAGCTATTAGCGAAAAACAACATCAAGCTGATCTACGGGGGTGGGAATTCTGGTCTGATGGGTGTTCTCGCTCATGAAGTCATGGAAAACAAAGGTGAAGCAACCGGTATCATTCCTAGAAGAATTTACGAGAATGTCGACCACCTGGAGTTGACCGAGCTAAAAATCGTCGACAGCATGCATGAGCGAAAAGCGATGATGTATGAGCTGGCCGATGCATTCATTGCCCTTCCCGGAGGCATCGGAACAATGGAAGAAATGTTCGAGGTGATGACCTGGAATCAGATCGGTTATCATTTGAAGCCGCTCGGAATATTTAATATCGACCATTATTATGATCCGCTCCAGGAAATGATCCAACACATGTCTGAAGAAGGTTTCGTACAAAAACAACACCTGGATCAGACCATTTTTGAAGACGACGCTGAACGCCTATTAAACCGACTCGACTCCCAAGAAATTACCAAAATGAATAAATGGAACTGATCAAGAAACTTGCCGACAAGGTGAGTTTCTTTTTTTTACATATAACTGGTGATCTGTGTAAACAACGCCCCCATAGGGTATCCAATCTAAACAAATGTTTCAACAGATACAGATTGATTCTTGGCACTTTAACCAGCTTCCCAGCGAATTGGCTCCTCGTAAAAAAAGGCATCAAACACGCTATGAAAAAATCCCATGCGCAGCCATCCCGTAAACAAGCGTCAGGCATAATTACCTGACGCTTGTCTCTTTATCTTGTAATCTCTCTGGCTGAGTCGTTTCTTCATAAAGGTGAACCTGGTTCCGTCCATTTTTCTTAGCGGTATAAAGGGCTTCATCCGCATCTACGACCAGTTGCAGATGGTTCTTATCCTCGGTAGGACGGACCACAGCGACACCAACACTTACGGTGACGATTGGTTTAACTTTTGAATTAACGTGCGGAATCGCCAACACCTGAACGCTTTTTCGAATCGATTCTGCGACTTTCAAAGCACCCTTTTTACATGTAATCGGCAATATAACAGCAAACTCTTCCCCGCCGTAACGAGCAATCAAATCATGCGGTTTATTCAACACCGTTTTCCCAACGTTTGCAATCTCCTTGATGCATTCATCCCCCTGCTGATGACCATATGTATCGTTGTAAAACTTAAAGTAATCGATATCAAACATGATCAGTGCAAGCGGTGTCTTGTTTTGAATCGCCTTCTCCCATTCTTCCTCAAGCATTTCATCAAAATATCGCCTGTTGAAAATTTGTGTCAAACCGTCCATATTGGATAATCGTTTCAATCGATTATTTTTCTCAATCAGGTCGCTTTCCAATTCTTTTCGAAGGTTGACATCTCTTGTTGAACAGAGCAATTCGTTGTTCTCCATTCCCAACCCACTCATCCGTTTAGACGTAGTCTCTAGCCATACATAATCTCCATCTTTTCGTTTGAATCGATATTCAACCACAAACTCATCATCAGTATCTTTAACCGTGTTATGCGATTCTGTTATCTTCGCTAAATCTTCTGAATGATAATAGTCGTATGGATTCTTCCCCACTAATTCATCGGGTTCATAGCCTAAAATAGCTTTACTGGAAGGGGAGACATATTTGAACCTTCCGTCGAGGTGATGTGTCGAGATTAAATCGGTTGAATTCTCGGCGAGCAGCTTATAGTATTTAATATCCCTGTGATTCTGGTTCGCTTTTTTAAGCGTTTCGGCAAGAAAATATGTAAAGATGTTCCCGCCAATCGCGAAAGGTATGAAATACATGAGAACTAGATATGTTAATCCAGAATCCTTCAACAGATAAAATAAAGTCACTGAAGTAGCAAGAATGCCAAATGTATTTAATATCAGATAAGTATAGAGAATCTTAGGAACACGAATCAATGAAAGTAAACCCATCGATACACCAACAACAATCGTGACGATACACGCAACTACTGAAGCTGTACTGACTCCATAGAGGAGAATCCTCATTACACCAATCACCACAGAGGATAAAATTGCCGCAACAGGTCCCCCAAATACCCCAGCCAACACCATAGCCAAATGGCGAAGGTCGACGATGACTGTTTCATTAGGATGAATGGAATTCAACATGAGTAACGTTCCTAGAATCCCACCGCCAAATCCAAGCATCAACTTGGTCTTAAAGGACTTATCCTCATTTAACGGGCGGTTCTGGAATGCTTTTCCTGCAATGAATAGGAATGCAGTCGTTATCGCAATATTATTGAGTAAATCAAGAAACATCAGCCTCAGCTCCATTACTTCGCTAAATCATAGTAAAAAAATCCTAGTTTTTATGTATATCGGCCTAAATCGTTCGTTCCTATAGAGTAGAGAGATAATTATTATACCTTTCTTTCATTATTTTGGAAAACCTATTTATTTGTTAACCTTTAACTATATTAAGTTGACATATATTCTGCTTTTCAGATATTCTTCAATAGAGAATAAAATATTGGAGGTACATCTATGAAATTGAAACCGATTGATATTACGTTAGCCGCCGTATTTGCCGCATTAATGGCCATTGGCGCAAATCTCACTTCTCTTCTGGTAATAGGAAGTGTCCCGATTACTTTGCAGACGTTTTTCAGTGTCCTCGCCGGTCTTGTATTGGGTAGTAGACTAGGAGCGATCTCGATGACGGTCTATGCGTTGATTGGATTAGCAGGTGCTCCTGTTTTTGCACAGTTTTCAGGTGGGATGGGTATGATCATGAAACCGACGTTCGGATTCATCTTATCTTTCATTCTAGTTGCCTATGTAACTGGTAAAGTCGTTGAGAAAAGTGCGAGCAAACGACGTTTCGTCATCGCAGCCCTTGTCGGGATGGCGATCAACTACATCGCAGGCACCCACTGGATGTACATGGCACTCGTCACCTGGCTGGATGCGCCTGAAGGTTTTTCATATGGAATGGCTTGGGCTTGGATGATGCCGCCATTACCGAAAGACATCATACTATCCGTTTGTGCAGGACTGTTCGCACCAAGATTATTGCGTACTTTTTCAAAAACGACGACCACATTTAATAAAAGTGCAGCCTAATTCGAAAGGAATGTTTAGATGAACCGATGGGACCAACTTGCTGAAAGAATCATAGATGGTGGGGAGATCACGGATGAAGAAGCACTGTCGATTTTGGATGCTCCGGATGAAGAGTTATTATTGCTGCTACATGCCGCTTATCAAATCCGGAAAACGTATTATGGAAACAAAGTGAAACTGAACATGATCATGAACGCAAAATCCGGACTGTGCCCAGAAAATTGCGGATACTGTGCACAATCCATCGTTTCTAAAGCACCGATTGATGCCTATCCGATGGTTGAAAAACAGACATTGATGAACGGTGCTGAACAAGCGCACCAATTAAATGTCGGTACGTATTGCATCGTCGCGAGTGGTCGCGGACCTACCAACCGCGATGTGGATACCGTCGTATCCGCTGTGGAAGAGATCAAACAAAAGTATGACTTGAAGATTTGTGCATGCTTAGGGATATTGAAGCCAGAGCAGGCTGCGCGTTTGAAATCCGCTGGAGTGGATCGGTACAACCACAATTTGAACACAGCTGAATCCAATCATGACAACATTACGACCTCCCATACATATGAGGATCGAGTTTCGACTGTCAACGTTGCTAAGGAAGCAGGCATTTCACCGTGTTCTGGTGTAATCGTCGGTATGAAAGAGACGAAACAGGAGGTCGTTGATGTCGCTCGCAGTTTGAAAGTGTTGGACGCTGACTCGATTCCGGTCAATTTTTTGCATGCAATCGATGGGACGCCTCTTGAAGGAACCCATGAGCTGGATCCGAGATACTGTTTGAAAGTACTCGCGTTGTTCCGCTTCATAAATCCTACCAAAGAGATCCGTATCTCAGGTGGTCGAGAAGTGAACTTGCGTAGCTTGCAGCCACTCGGATTGTACGCAGCAAACTCCATTTTTGTCGGAGACTACTTAACGACTGCTGGTCAGGAAAGTACGAAGGATCACGAAATGCTCAAAGACCTCGGCTTTGAAATCGACTATGTAACAGTCCCTCAATAAATAATGAAAGACTTCTGCAAATAGGCAGAAGTCTTTTTCTAATCGTCCCGCGAATTTACCCGTACCTCACTTTTGACGGTACGATAAAGCTTATCGGACCTTCCGATAAGCTTCCTCACCATATCACTCACTTCAGCACGAGTAGGTTCTTTTTCACATACGCCCAGTTCTGCGGGAATTTGAATCGGAGCCTCCAGTAGGTCGACCCGAGCAGATTGTATACCTCCAGTTGCTTGTATTTTGCGGTGATGCTTTGAATGTCTTCGAACCACACTTCATGGTCTGCGTTCATTTTTCGATACCGGTAAAAAGGAGCATCAGCCGTCCAATCGTACTGAACTGAAATCCAACCATCGATCGCACGGTTTTGCGCATTTTGGACAGAGAGCATTTCAGCCACCTTCCCTGGAGCTTGAGGAATCGTCCAGTCATAACCGTATAAACTCATCGCCATCATCACTTTGCGCCGGTTGATTTGACCGGTTGCATACATTAACACCTGTTCCACCCACCAGGTCGGTGAAATCGGATCAGGCGGACCAATCGCATAGCCATAATCGATCGTCATCACCGAAACGATATCGACAATCTGGCCAATCGCTTTATAATCCAGAAAACCGACCAACTTGTTCGTTGGTAGATCACTACTTTTCGCATGCGCGTTCACTTGCAATATCCGGTTTCCGAGTGCTTCTTTCAACTCTTCTAAAAATAGGGTGAAATCATCCCTCCGAGCTGGAGGCACAAATTCAAAGTCAATGCTTACGCCTGCATAACCTTTATCGTTCACAGTATTTATGAGGTTTTGAATCAACGTGTCCCTCACTTCAAGATTCTGAAGCACTTCATCAGCGAGTTCTGGACTGAATTGGTTTTTTTCATAGTTGCTGATCACAAGCAGAGGCTTGATGTTCAATTCCTTGCATTTCTGTAAAATGACCGCATCTTCAACCGGCACCAGTTTTCCATCTCGCAAAAACGAATACGTGAAAATGGCTAGATACGAGATACTTGGAGCGAGGTCTTCCAGTATCTCCAAATACTTAGAAGTCTCTATAGCATCGAAGAACACAAGCGTTTGCATCGGATACTTTTGCAATGTCGGAATCCGGACCCGCTGTCCAATGGTAAGCATATTGGGGTTAAGATCTGGGTTGGCGGCAACGATGGCTTGAACGGAGGTCTTATATAATTGGGACAGTTTCCAAAAAGTATCTCCAGATCGAATCTGATAGTAACGTTCGGGCGGCTGTTGGTCCGGGATGTACAGATGCAATCCAGGAATCAGCGCATCTGAAACGAGACCGTTTACAAGCTTCAGCGTCGAAATCGGTACACCATAAGCAAGGGAAATTCTCCACAAATTATCGCCGGGTGCCACAGTATGAATCGCCATCCCCAATCCCCCATTACGTAAAGAAGTCTTTACTGTGATGTTTATTTCAGGATATGGCTCGACATGATAAAATACCCTTCCAATAGAAGGGTTCAATATGAATTAGTTTGGAATTTTGAAAGTTTGACCTGGATAAATCGTGTTTGAAGACAGGTTGTTCGCACTCTTCAACGCACTGACCGACACACCGTGCTTATAGCTGATTCCCCAGAGCGTATCGCCTTGTTTTACCGTATATGTTGTCTCTTCGGACCCTGATGTGGTACCCGAGACGTTCAGTTTTTGTCCTACATAGATGGTGTTGGATGACAGATTGTTCAACTGCTTCAGCTTTGTAACAGATGTATTGTGCTTAAGGCTAATCCCCCATAATGTATCTCCGCTACGGACTGTATAAACAGACTGATCAGAATTTGTAGTGCTTCCCGTTGAGTTCAACACACGTCTTGCTTGTACAAATCGATCGCCCCAATAGTAACGGGAGAATGCATCTGTAAACGCAACACCTGTTGATGACTGTGCACCGAGCATCTTTCCATTACCGGCATAAATCGATACATGATTAATGTTTCCATCATAGTTCGTATCATAGAAAAGCAGGTCGCCTTTTTGAAGATTTGCTTTAGATACAGCTTGTCCGACCTTCGCCTGTTCACGGCTGGATCGAGGCAAGTTGATGCCATGCTCTTTGAAAACGGTTACAGTAAAAGACGAACAATCGAATGAACTAGTATTTCCGACTGGTGCACTATAATGATAAGGTGCGCCTAAGTAGTCATCCCCTGTGTTAATAATGTCACTCCCTGTTGCTCCAAACGCTTGTCCAGCACCTGAGAAGACAATTACTGCTGCAAGTGCAATCGGTAATAGTTTTTTCTTCATTTTTTCTCCTCCAATTGGATTTTTTGTGAAATCTGGCTGTTAAACCAATTGGGAAGAGTCTAAAAGTAGAAACGCTTTTATTTTTCTATATATATCAGCATATCTTTATCTATTGCCACTATCCTCTATAACTTTCTACTTTCAACAACCTCCCTCATAACCCATTATTATCGCAACATAACAAAATGTTTTCTAACTTTACAGAATTATTACAAATGTTAAATAAGTTTGAGAACATAAAGAAAGAGCTGACTTCATTTGTCAGCTCTTTCTTTTTCGAGACCGGTATATTCAAAGAATTCGAGTTCAACCCTAACCCGCTTGCTTTAATTCTACTTCTGCTTTCCGCTCATCTAATCCTGGTGTAATCATGAAATAAATCATTGTTCCTATAAGTCCGATGCCTGTGATGAGCACAGTCATGACAACGGAAGGAAGGAATGCCCCCAGGGTAACCGTTATTGAAGAAATCAACATGGATAGATTGAATTTCAAACCGTTGAACGCCATATACGAGCTTCTCGCATCGTCCGGCGGAATAGCTGCCATGTAGGCATTCTCAACAGGTACCCGGATGACCTCCGCCACCGTTAACACGGCCATCATCACGAACAAGATGGTCAGATTGTTGGAGTAGGATAAGACCCCATATCCGATTGTGAAAAAGAAACAGCTCCACACAAGGATTGATTTGTCTTTAAATGTCTGTGTCCATCTTGTGATGAATAGCATTAATATCGCCACGAGGATGGTGTTCTCACTACGTAAAAAGCCCATCGTCTGAACGCCGTCGATTTGCCAGAACAAGAATTGTTGCGTCTCCATTTCATCACTCAAGCGAATACCGATGTAGTTCGTCAGTTGGAACTCCATCGACAGGATCAACACACCAGCGATTGTGAACATGACAAACAATTTGTCATGCAACACTTTTTTATAATTGGAAAAGAGCTGTAAGACGTGACCGCCTGGTGTAAGGTCTGAATCCACTGGTGCATAGCTTTCTTCGATGAAAAATGCGACAAGAAGCGCCGCGATGGCTGCAGCCACACTTAATGCCAGGAAGAGCTGGAACAAGTAATCCTTGAACAAGAAAGCCCCAATGATTCCACCGATAGCGATGGACAAATTGCTCGCCCAGTATGTAATGGAATACATGAGCTTCCGTTGCGGCGGTGTGCTCACGTCGATGAGCATCGCCTGGTTGGCAGGCCCCGCAAGCCCCCAACAGATACTGTTCACCGTCATCATTGCGAATGTGATGCCTGGTGACTCAAACCATGGTGAATTACAAATCATCATCGTGAAGAATGCGAAGAAACGGAGCGTTTCTGCGAATAACATGATTCTTTTCCGGCCGAATTGATCAGCGAAATAACCTCCGATGAAATTGATTCCGATTCCCACTCCTACATTGATTAATAGTAAGAGCCCCGCAATTTTAGCCCCGAAATGGACGGCCAGGTAAATCGACATGAACGGGAAGATCATACTCCCGATGAACCGACTGATAAATGACTCTATGATTCGGATCTTGATATTTTTGTGAAAATCTCTGAATCTCATAGTATCCCTTCTCTCTCTATTGATACGTCAATTGTAAGCTGTTCCAGACAAATCCGAATCATGTCGTGGTATCAACTTTCCTACAACTTTGGATGTACGTCTCTCTCCTAAGAACTCTATCCATTGTGAGTTTGACTTAGTATGGTTTTGGCTTTTTTGTAATCTTCTTTTCGGACGAGGATGGTGTGAACCACTGGCCCCGCAAATTGGATATCTGATATATTTTGATGAACTTCTTGATTACTGCTTCCCCCCTTTTACCGAATAAGGGTCATGACCTCAACAAACTGATGTTTCTTTTCTTCTATGTTCAATTTCTCACATAACTGATCAAACGTTTCATTTGCTTCAGGAATCATTTCTCTCAACAAATGTAAAAGCTGCTGTTGCTCTTGAGGCAATGACCAGGATTGAAGTAATTCTTTTTGTTCTCTTTTCAATGGACTTCTGGATCCCTCCATCTTCGACCAATCTCCGAAAGCGTTCGGTTGGATACATTTCTCCATATACCATCCGGCTGCAATGAGCCATTTCAATCCGAGAATCATAGTTTGGGCGTAGGACCACTCTACCCTATTGATTCGGCGGTACGCTTCATGAAAATAAGCGAACAGTTTCCCTTTCCATGCTTCAAACTCTTGAATCGTAGGTTGGTAGGATAGCTCTTGGGACAGTAGCTGGATTTTTTCCAGAGTTCCTGTTGCATCTTTCACAATACGAATATTTTGTAACCATACGGAAGGCTTCAAATCTTCCAACCTATAATAAAAACAATCCACTTTTACAAACGAGCGATAATGGACCACCGTGTAGGAAAGCTTGGGGTTCGCTTGTTCATAAAACAAAACATCTCCCCAGACTTTTGCCCGTTCCATTTTGTGCTCAATGAATTGTGCAAAAGCACTTTCTGAAACGACAATCCGGAGGTCGATATCAGAGTATGGATCTGTATTCTCAGCTCCAATCGAACCCCCATAGAAGACGCCTATCACGTGGTCGTCTCCTAAAAGATCCGCTTCAATCCTCTCCAGCAGTTCGTGTCGTTTCACTGTTAGGTTATCTTTCAATCCCACACATGTTCTTCATCTCCTACTCTCTATTTTTCAGCTTTCTTCCTATCGGCGTCTCAATCCCATCCAGTGTGTAGCTGTTTTTCTGAGCTTGATAGTCTTGAAGTTTGTCGCCTTTTTTGATGCCCGATTCTTTCAATTTGTCTCGATCCCCTTCATATGAGAAAAACGGAACGCCGTATCCGCAAGAGGTCTGCACTTTGTGTATGTCGGCTATGATGATCTGACGTGCGCCGGGAAGCTCATCAAAGTGTTGGATATATTGATCCCATTCAGCCGAGTCTTTCAATGCGACTCTTCCTTTGCCATATAGCCTCAAAATTAACGGTGCTCCTTCAAATGCACAGAACATGAACGTGATCCGGCCGTTCTCCTCCAGATGACCACTCGTTTCGTTACCGCTACCGGTCAAGTCGAGATAAGCAACTTGTGTCGCACTTAATACCCGGAGTGTGTCGTAGCCTTTCGGAGACAGATTCACATGTCCCTCTTCATTCAACGGTGCCGTCCCGACGAAAAAGAGATGTTGATTCTGAATGAACTCGATATGCTTTGGCATCATTTCAGCAAATTGTTTACCCATCTATTTTCCTCCTTACATCGCTTTTGCGGCTTTTTCCTCATAATATGCGTGACCTGTCGGTAGCAATGTCATGGACAATAGTGCTAAGGATACGAGCAGCATGAGTACGGAACCTGAAAAGACAGCGATTTTGACATTGATGAGTTCTACTGTCATTCCGATCAATAGGATGAATGCCATCGTGAGTACCGATTCAAACACCTTAACGACACTGACGACACGCCCCATGATTTCGACTGGTAGGTTGTTTTGGTAAAAGGTGATGAAGCCCGTATGTGCACAAGCTAGGGCAAAGGAAAGAACAAATACACCAATCGAACCTCCCAGAAATGTACTCGACAAGGAGTAGATCAGGTATCCGACTGCGGTCATTGTCGTTCCGATTCCAATCATGTGCTTAAGCTTCCAGCGATTCGTTAAAACCGTCACAAACACAGAACCAAGGATGAAACCGACTCCAGCAATGCTGACGAGGACGCCGTAGCTTCCCTCCGAAAGTCCGAGAACTCTTCGTGTAAACACGACTTCCGTTGAATCGAGCGCAGCCGTGAATAGCATCGCTGCTTCGAATAAAGCATACACGCCCATGACATAGGCTGCATTTTTACTAAAAGAAAGAACGACTGCCCAGTCTTCTCTCAACATCTTGAAGGAGAGGTCTTCCATTGTGCTGGCCCGTTCCTCTTCTATACTCGGTAAAAAGAACAAAACCAAAGCGGATAGCAGGAACGAAAAGGCATTCATGTTGATGGCTAAAGACACCGAGCCCACATAGACGAGTGCACCGGCAATGGCTGGTCCGATCACGAATGAACCGGAAGAAATCAAGTTATGTAACGAGTTGAAGCGTTTCCTCCGTTCCTTTGGTACGAGTTTCGTAATGTAGGTGGTTGAAGTCGGAAAGTAGAACGAACTTCCCATATTGATGAGAAACACACATACATAAATGAGTGGTAATGAGCCGATGAATGGAATGATAGCGACAAGCAGAGCGCGCACGATATCGAGTGTGATCATGATCCGGCGCTTGTTGAAGCGGTCAATGATGCTTCCAGACCAAAAGCTCGTGCACATGGAGGCGAGAGGTTTCAACATGTACAAGCCCGCGACTGCCGCTGCCGAGCCCGTCATGTTCAAAATCATGAGGTTTAATGCGATAAGGTAAATCCAATCCCCTAGATTTGAAATGCCTATGCCAGCTAACAGTAATGATGGATTTTTCCAATCCCTCTTCCATTCTGATAATGATTCTGTCCCAATTGAACCAACACCTTTCTGAACCCTGGATTTAAAGATTTCTATATACATTATCGCAACTGGAAGAAATACACAATAGGGATTTTTGTTTTTTGTAAAAATAAATTAAATTCTGTAAAAAGACTTTTCAGAGTGATGGAAGTAGATTATAATGAGCGATAACTTTGTGTAAATTTGGGACGGACAAGGGGTGTTTTAGATGAAAACGATTGGTATGATTGGCGGGATGAGTTGGGAATCTTCAGCGGAATATTATCGGATGATTAATCAGGAAGTGAAACGGCGCCTTGGTAGTCTTCACTCTGCGAAATGCTTGATGTACAGTGTCGACTTTGCGGAAAATCAGCGCTATCAGGCAGAAGGCGAATGGGATAAGGCTGGTGAAAATCTTGCTCATGTCGCTCAGTCTCTCGACAAAGGTGGCGCGGATTTCATCGTCATCTGCACGAATACGATGCATAAGGTCATAGACCACATTGAGCGTGCCATCACTATTCCTGTATTACATATTGCTGATGCAACAACCGCTCGGATTCATGAGGACGGTATCCAAAAAGTCGGATTGCTCGGCACGAAATATACGATGGAGCAGGACTTTTACAGATCGAGGCTTGAGGCCAACGGGCTTGACGTGCTCGTTCCTGAGGCAGGAGATCGTGCCATCGTCAATCAGACGATTTACGAAGAGCTCTGCCTTGGAAAAATCGAGCCTTCATCGAAGGAAGCGTTTAAGCGGATCATCCAACAGCTTGTCGATGGTGGAGCAGAAGGCATCATTCTCGGCTGCACTGAAATCGGGCTACTTATTAAGCCGGAAGACGTGGACGTTCCGATTTACGACACTGCCCACATTCATGCCATTGAGGCGGTCAATCTTTCACTCGAATAGCAGAAAAAAAGGTTTCAGCATTACGCTGAAACCTTCTTATTTAGACGAATATCAACCAGAGCAGCAAGGTCACGACGAGTGCGACGATCCCTTGGATAAGAGTGGCTGCCGTTTGTCCTTTGTATGCATCCGTTACGGTCATGCCGCTAAACTCCTTCACGACCCAGAAGTAGCTGTCGTTCACGTGGGAGACAACCATCGCACCGGCACCGACTGCCATGACGACGAGCGCTAACGGCAACGCGCCTTCAATTCCCACTTGTGTTAAAAGTGGGGCAATCAACGTCGACGTGATGACGATTGCTGCCGTAGACGAACCTTGCGCCGTTTTCAACGCTGCCGCGATAAAGAATGGAATGAGCAGGAAGAATGCCCCGCCGATCAGACTGCTGTCACCGAATCCCTGGATGAATTCTGCAACTGGTGTCGCTTTGATGACCGAGCCGAATGCTCCACCTGCACCTGTAATCAACAGAATCGGCGCAGATTCCTTGATGCCATGGCCAATCCACTGCGTCAATGTTTCTTCATCCAGCTTCGGAAGTAGTGTAAGCGCAAACAAAATTCCAATCAACAATGCAACGACTGGCGAGCCTAAGAATAAGAGAATCTCGAAGAACTTCCCTTCCCAACCGGCGAACGTAACGACAGAACCTAACCCGATCAACAGAATCGGTACGACGATCGGTGCGAACGATTTGAACGACGACGGCATTTCACCGAAACTCGCTGCAATTTCATCCACATCGTACTCTAACTTGTCTTCATCTTTGACTTTGATTTTCGTTCCGACTTTAATCGCCCAGATATACCCGGCGATGATGGCAGGAATCGCGACCACGATCCCGACAAGAATGATGACGCCGAGATAGTTTTGTGCGCCGATGTTACCAGCAGCTGCAATCGGACCTGGCGTCGGCGGTACAAGTGTATGGGTTGCGAACAATCCAGTGGAAAGCGCAATCGCCATTGAAGCGACCGCAACCTTCGCGCGACGTGCAAGTGACTTTTTCAATGAAGATAAGATCACGTAACCGGAATCACAGAATACCGGTACACTGACAATCGCACCAATCAAGCTCATCGAGAGCTGAGGCCGCTTCTCTCCGACGATGCGGAGCACGACTTCAGCCATCCTGAGTGCTGCCCCCGATCGTTCCAAAATGACACCGATGATCGTCCCGAACACGATGACGAGACCGATTCCACCCATCAAGCCTCCGAAACCTGAATTGACTGCTGTTACGACATCTGCAAATGGAAGTCCGGCCAGGATTCCCATCGCAAATGCGGCAATCAATAACGAAAGAAACGGATGGACCTTCAGCTTGGCTGTTGCAAAAATTACGAATAATACCCCTAGTGTTATGACAATTAAGAGTCCAAAACCTTCCATGATTGCATCCCCCTATTTTTGAAATGATTGAATGAAATGAAGTACATTCTTCGTTTGCTCGTAAAGCAATTCTTCCCCTGACTCCACGCATGCTTTCAGTGGCATCGGACCGTTCGCAATGGAAAAACATCCTGCAAACTTCTCGTGCAAAGCATCCAACTCCCCTCGGAGGCTGCCGGATATAAGTACCGTCTTGACTTGATGTTTCGCTGCGAGCTCCGCGACATAACCCGGCGCTTTTCCAAAGAGCGTCTGTTCATCACTCTGTCCTTCACCTGTCAGTACTAAATCCGCACCGGCAATCGAGCTTTCCAGATCAATCGCCTTTGCGACGAGCTCTGCGCCAGAGACAAGTTCCGCCCCGATGGTCATCAAGGCGAAACCGAGTCCACCCGCTGCACCAGCACCTGGTTTCTCTTTCAACGAACGACCGGTTTCTTTTTCGATGAGTGAACTATAATGATCGAGTGCAGTATCGAGGAGCAGGATCTGTTCGTGCGTCGCGCCTTTCTGAGGTCCGTAGATATGACTAGCGCCTTTTTCACCGCATAACGGGTTCTCCACATCGCTCGCCACTCGGATCGTCACCTCTTTCAACCTAGGTTCCAAGCCCGAAAGATCGGCTTGAGCAACTTCCGGCACGTTTTTACCAAAGCCATCGACCTTCATCCCCGACCGGTCGAGGAAACGGGCGCCTAGCGCTTGGAGCATGCCGAGACCTCCGTCATTCGTTGCACTCCCCCCGAGGCCGATTAAGATCGAGTCAAATCCATCATCGATGACCCGGCTAATCAGCTCACCTAAACCGCGAGAGGTCGTGAAGTACGGATCCCTGCGATCTGCTGGAACTTGCGTGAGACCTGCCACCTGCGCCGTTTCGATGACCGCTGTCTTTCCATCTCCAAGCACACCGTAAGCGGCTTCGATTTCATCGCCAAGAGGTCCGGTGCACATCGCGTGTAAGCGCTTACCCTTTGTTGAAAAAATAAGCGTATCCAAAGTCCCTTCGCCTCCATCCGCCATCGGCTTCAGGATTGGCTCTTCTTGAGGGAAGACCTCTCGACAGGCTTTTGCCATGGCTCGTCCCGCTTGCTCGGATGTCATACTGCCTTTGAATGAATCGGGAGAAATAACGATTTTCATAGCGAACTCCTTTATCTGTATTTATCTCTATTAAATAGAAAAACCAATTGCTAAACAATTGGTCGAATCCATGAAATATTCTAATTTTCTGTCTACTGAATTGTGCATGTGCACAACTACTGTTTAAAACAAAGGATGTACAGAAGCATCGCATCCTTGAACATACGCGGATTGAGGCCTACTTTTTCATGAATCTGATCCAGTCGGTACATGAGCGTGTTCCGGTGGATGTGCAGTCGTACAGCCGTCTCCTTCAATTCAAGGTTGGATTGGAAGTACACATGTAAGGTCTTCTCATAACTACCTTCCATGTTTCTCAGACATTCTGCATAGGTTGTGATAACATCCTCGTATGTATGATGCGGAATCTGATCAATCAGTTGCTCGAGCTTCCACTCTTCGATGCGGGTGAACCGTTTTTCTGTGGAAAACTTCATCGCTTGTTTGGCCTGGTAATAAGATTCCCGAATAGCCTTGACGCCGATACCAGAATTTCCGACGCCAATACAGAGATCCGGGTTAGCCTCTAATAAAGGAAGTAGTACTGTCTCGGGTGGTTCAACCTCTTTTACCGCGAGAACAAGTTCATGTTCTTCATGCATCGAGACGAATACGGCATCCAACTTCTGCCGGATTTCCTCTGTAAAAACAGACGGGTTTTGCGATTGCAGTACGACGACTACGAGCGGTTCCGTGAGATCAATCTTCAGAATGTGTTTCGCTTCCTGCTCGAGTTTTTCCTCATCAAATCCATACGGATGCAGGAGCTGCAACAGCCAGTTGTACAACGTGTTCTCCTGGAAGGCGGTTTGCTTCTGAAGATGAATCTGTTCCAGAGCAATCTCCACCGCTGCCTTCGTAATGTTCGCCGCTTGAATCACTTGATTCGGATGACCTGTAATGCCGACAACCCCGACGAGCTCGCCGAAAAAATACATCGGTAGGTTGACGCCTGGTTTCGTTCCAGGATAATCTGTAACATCTTTAGGATAAAGGAGAAGTTCTTGTTGAATTTCGATTGCACGTACCGCCCCGCTATGTAACTGATCGATGCGCTCCGGGTCGGAACTCGCTACAATTTTACCGTTCGTATCCATTAAATTGATCGGCACGTCCAAATGCGGACGCAACCGCTGGATGACTTCATCCCCTAATTCATATGTCAAATCCATCTTGTCCACCAACTCACCTTAAATAAAAATAGAGCCCCATGACGATGATTGTTAAAAGGAAAGTGAACGCATAGATGAGCGTCAGTACCTTGATGTTCAATCTCACAGATTTCGTTTCATATTCATTGGAGCGTTTCAGCTGTGCTTCGGTCCGGTTCGATTCTTGCTTATACTGTTCAGCTTCCTTATCAACCTTTTTACCTATGACCAATGTGCCGACAAGTGAAAGAATACCTACTGTAATGACGATGATCGTTAAGTATAAATACATAAATGCACCCCCAGGCATTTCGTTCCTTCCTTCTATTATATACAATAACTACTACTGCCCCTAACTTTACGCATAGAAAACCATACATAGAGAGATAGGTGAACGACATGAAAGGAACATCACATTTATTGGTCGGGGGCGTGGCAGGGCTGATCACATCCAATGTCTTTGAGACCGATCCAGTCACGACGGGGATCCTGATTGCAAGTGGCGGAATTGCTGGACTAGTACCGGATATGGATGTAGACGGGACGTTGAGCAACAAAATTACGGATTCGCATAAATTCATCCAAACCCTTGCTCAAATCATCGGTGTGCTGATTATCGTGTACAGCTTTCTGACGGGTGTTGGACAGGAAAAGTGGAACGGGGTTGGAGCTGGCGTTGGCATCATCTTGGTCGCTTCTTTCATTACAAGGAGGCATATGCTGCTTGTTTCAGGCCTAGGTGTAGTCGCCGCCGGATTGTTTTTGGAAGAAAACTGGTTGTTTTTGTTCGGGGTGTACATAGTGGTTGCATCCCTCGTTCCTCACCGCAGTTATACACACTCCATTTTAGGGGTCATCTTTTTTGGAGTGATTGCCCGTCAGGTGGAAGCCGCTTTTGGAGTGGAGGGTTTGTTTTGGGCACTGCTTGCCGGCTATGCGAGCCATTTACTCGGCGATATGAAAGTGCTGCCCGTAAACAAGCGTGGGATTAAGCTATTGCTGCCTTTTTCGAATAGGGACTTTTAGAGTGTAAAAAAAGCGTACCGTATTTGGTACGCTTTTACCTTTATATTAGAGCTGCAATTTCAGTCCTTCATGGGAGGCTTTGAACCCGAGTTTTTCGTAAAACCGGATGGCGTCCTTCCGTTCTTTGTCTGAAGTCAGCTGGACCAACTGACATCCTCTTTCTTTTGCCCGCTGAATGGCGTCCTGGATTAGTTGAGAACCGACGCCTTTTCCGCGAGTTGATGATGAGGTTCTTACGCCTTCAATCGTTGCCCGCCAACCACCTTGCCTGGCAATGTGCGGTGTATAGGTGATTTGGATGACACCAACGACTTCATCCTCTATGCACGCCACGACCAGCTCGTTGTTCGGATCTTTGTCGATTGCGTGAAATGCATCGGTATAACAATCTGGGAGTGGATTTTCATACCGCTCCCGCTTGCTTCCCAACACATCGTCAGCGAGCATTGCTACGATTTTTACCAAATCGTGTTCAGTCGCCGTTCTGAACTTCAGTTCTGATTTCACTGGACTTTTTCCTTTATGAGTAGAGGCTGAATTTTTCCGAATAGTTCAAAGGAATCCACTTTTTCATAGTTCCATAGCATAATGATGTTGGTCTTCTCTTCTGGATATTGCCATACTTCCGATTTAAAACCAGGAGTACCCCCAGCGACGAGTCTGAAATCCTTTCCTAAGAACCATCCATAACCATATTTCAGATTCTGTGAAATCGTCGTCTGGTGATAAGGCGTGAACATTTTCTCGATCGACTCTTCGGAAAGAACCGAACCATTCAGAATTGCGTTGCACCAAGTGCTCAGATCTCCAACCGTCGAATACAGTTCACCAGGTGCTTCCACATCAGCCAACCGATCATTTTTGGAGTTAATATACTTACCATCCTCGATAGAGTGACCGTAAGCGCGTCCAATATTTATATTCTTCGGATCGTCTTGACCGGTATTTTTCATCTCGAGTGGTTTGAAAAACAAGTGATCAAGCAGTTGTTCGAATTTAAGGCCGGTCACTTCCTCCATAATATAGCTCGCTATGATAAATCCTGTACTGCTGTAATCCCACTTCTCACCAGGTGTGAACTGTTGTTCTAGATGAGATAAGTATGTGAGAAAATCACCTTCCTCCTTATTCAGTTGCGCCATTTTCAACCTTAAGTCGTTTTCACCATAGATGTCGTGGAGTCCTGATGTGTGGCTGAGTAGGTGATGGAGTGTGATTTCTGGGTGTAGATTTTCGAGGCTTGCTATGTAATGACTCGGTTTCTGTTTCAAATCCAGCAATCCCTGTTCTTCCAGCTTAAGGACTGCTGCAGCTATGAACATCTTCGTCACAGAAGCGATATGGTATTTCGTCTCTATTGAATTGGGGATACCAAGCTGCATGGATGCCTCTCCATAAGCTTTTTTCAGTAGGATTTCCCCATCCTTCTCGATTAGAATAGACCCGCTCAGGTAATTTTCATTGGAATACGCATCAATTACTCTTTCTAACTCATCCTTCATAAAAACTTTCCCCTCCCTAAAGATAAAAACTTCCATTCGTGGATATGAAATGTGCAAACTGAAAATAATTCATCCCGCATGTTTGTATGAACTGTTGAGAAAAGGTCAACTCTAAAAACATGAAGGGTGGTGAATGGTCATGGCACAAGATGTTTTATGTGAAGTAAGCAATTGTGTGCATAATCGTGATGGGAAACAGTGCTTGGCAGAAAAGATTTTCGTAGTCAGTCATAAAGGTGAAAAGGCACATAACAGTGAGGAAACAGATTGCAAGACGTTTGAGCCACAAGGACTTTAAAGCAAATAGGGAAGGCAGCCATTGGCGTGGTTGCCTTCTTTTCTATTATTGATAATAATTATCAGTCTTATACAGGGCTAAGTCCAATTCCGAGATGTTATTTATACGTTTCTTGAATAGCGGACCGATATGTACTCTTCATCTTCTTTATTTGCATAGCCAGCTTGCTCCGAGTCGTATAGAAATCCTTTTGCCCTATAAAATGGAATGCCTTTTTCGTTCCCTTTTTGAACAGAAACCCATTGTGTGCGTGCACCAAATTCCTTCTGTTGAGCGGTTATCGCTTCTAATAATTTCGTTCCGACACCTTCCCCTCTTCGGTCCGGGTCCATATAAAGCACATACACTTCCCCGGCGTCGTCTCCTGTCATGCCTCCGCCACCAGCTCCAACTACTTCACCGTCATCTATGGCTACAAAATAACCACCCCAGTCTTTAGTCGAAGTGCTCACCTCTTTCAACACCCGATCTGGGTTATAAAATTCCTCTATCACACGTTCGATGTATTCTTTCGTATAAAGATCTTCGTAGGTCGCCCATTGGCCCGCCGTACAAACTCGAATGATGCCATTTACATGAGATTTGTCTGCTTTTTGAATTGTGATCATCTCTTTGGTCCCCTTTTATCTGTAAAATTGCTGCAAACAACTCTTTTCTTCGACTATCAGATTACATTTCCTTCCCATTTTGTCATCTAATTTGAAATTATAGCTCAGATTTGAGATTTATAGCTCAGAATTTAAAATTATAGACCAGATTTGGAAATTATAGCCCAGATTTGAGAATTATAGCCCAAATTTCAGATTTATAGCTCAGTTTCAGAAAATATAGCTCAAATAGAAAAAACACTCATCTGAAAATGAGTGTTTCTCCGCATTATGCCGTTACCGAAGCCTTTCGAACGTCGGAAGGAAAGGTTCCGGAAATCGGATAGGCGACCAGTCCAGGTGATTGCTCAACGATTTGCTCAACAGCAATTGGTTTCGCCGTAACGACCTTCACCGAATGCAACTGACCATTGATCTGCAATGTATGGTCGATTTCCACCTTCCCAGGGACTGTCGTTTTACAGCTCCCGATCAGAAGATAGGTTTGCTCCAGCTCAAGCGACCTTATATGGAGTTCTACTTTTTCAGGTAAAACAGGATCTTGAACGTTACGCCCCACGTTTACCAGATCTTCAACTACCGCACTCGCGGTAGGGAATTTCCCCGCGCCAGGTCCTTGGAGCTTCAACTGTCCGACGAGATCTCCCGTAATGACGAGGGCGTTGTCGACCCCTTCGACAGAAAAAAGCGGATGATCTTCTGCCACCAGTTTCGGTTCTACCCCGAGCGTCAACTTTCCTTCCTGCAACTCGAGCGATGCGATGTGCTTCAATCGGAATCCAAGTGCTTCCGCCACTTGGAGATCTTTTAATGAAACGTGTCGGATTCCTTTGCGCTCCAACTTATCCCAATTAAACCGAACACCATACAACAACTCCGCAAGGATCACGGTTTTAAAAAAAGCGTCATGTCCATCCATGTCGTTGGACGGATCAGCCTCCGCATACCCCGCTTCCTGTGCCGCTGCCAACGCATCTGAAAAAGAACGACCATTTTCACGTATTTCGGTCAAGATGTAGTTAGAGGTTCCGTTCAAAATCGCTTCGATCTTCAACACCTGGTTAACTTGGAGAAGCTGCTTCAACGTGCCAATCACCGGGATTCCGCCTGCGACAGCCGCTTCAAAGGACACCTCTACTCCATGGACTGCTGCCAGCTTTTTCAACTCATGCCCTTTATGTGCGAACAACTCTTTGTTGGCGGTGACAACATGGCAACCTTTTTCAATGACGCGTTTCAAGTACGTATATCCCGGCTCCACTCCGACGATCGCTTCTACCACAATATCCAAATCCGGGATGTGAAGAATCTCCTCGAAGTTCGATGTCACCAGTACGTCCTCATCAACCTCACGAGATTTCGTTTCATCCTGGATCAGTACTCCGGCAACCTCCACCTCTTTTCCAAAAATCGTCCGGAACCGCTCTTGCTGTTTTTGGATAATCTCATAAACACCGCTTCCAACCGTTCCGAAACCGAGTAACGCTATTTTCAATTTGGCCAACTTTTTACCTCCTTTTCTCAAACTGCAATGAACCTGACCACCATAACTACCAACACCAGAACGAGAAAACTTCGAACATCCATAAGTGGTATGCGTTCTTTTTTCATAAAAGTTTAGCCGACCACTTTCGTGTTGAAAGAGGAGAAGCCTGTCGCAACCTCAATCGCCTGCTCAAGGTCTTCGATCAGATCTTCGACGTTCTCGATGCCGACCGACAAACGGACGAGATCTTCCGTCACACCTGAATCTTTCAACTGTTCCGGCGACAACTGCTGGTGCGTCGTACTTGCCGGATGGATGATCAAGCTCTTCGCGTCACCAACATTGGCGACATGGGACCAAAGGGCAACACTGTTGATGACCGCTGATCCTGAATCCCTTCCACCCTGGATGCCGAACACGACAATCGAGCCTGCTCCTTTCGGCAAGTACTTTTTCGCCAGTTCATGGGATGGGTGGTTTAACTTCTCCGGATACAACACCCATTTGACCGCCGGATGGTTTTCCAAGTACTCCACCACTTTACGGGTATTGGCGATGTGCTCCTTGATCCGAACGTGCAAGGTCTCCAAACCGAGCGCGATCTGGAACGCATTGTATGGACTGATGGATGGCCCTGTATCACGTAAAAGCTGTACGCGCGCCTTCACGATGAAAGCCGCTTCAGGCAACGCTTCCGAATAGACAATGCCGTGATAGCTGTGATCCGGCTCTGTAAAACCAGGAAACTTCGGCGAGTTCCAGTCGAACTTTCCGGCGTCGACGATGATTCCTCCGAGCGATGTACCATTTCCTCCTAGCCATTTCGTCGCAGAATGGATGACGATATCCGCGCCGTGATCGATCGGTCGCGAGAGATACGGTGTTGCGAACGTGTTGTCAACGATCAACGGAATACCAGCGTCATGGGCGACTTTCGCAACCGCTTCGATATCCAATACGTGAAGTCCCGGATTCCCAATCGTCTCTGCGAATATCGCCTTTGTTTTCGGTGTGATCGCTCTTCTAAAGTTCTCTGGATCCTTCGGGTCGACGAAATGCGTCTTGATGCCGTGCTTCGGTAGCGTCGTCGCAAACAAGTTATACGTCCCACCGTAAAGGGTGGATGCAGAAACGATTTCATCCCCCGCTTCTGCGATATTGAAGATGGCCGTTGAAATTGCCGCCATTCCGCTGGCCAGCGCCAAAGCGCCGATACCGCCTTCAAGTTGCGCCACCCGCTCTTCCACCGTCGTCACCGTCGGATTATGGATCCGCGAGTAGATGTAGCCTTCTTCTTTTAACGCGAATAGATCCGCTGCATGATCCGTATTTTCGAACCTATATGCGTTCGATTGATAGATCGGTAACGCTCTCGCACCTGTCACCGGATCAGCCTGCAGACCACCATGTACCCCGATTGTTTCTAAACGATAGTTTTTATTTTCACTCATCTGAACCTCTCCTTTACATTTATGCTTGTTTTTGTTGAATCAACGTGTCGAGCTCAGTCAACTTTTCCTGGATGAACCAGCCCCATTTTTCAAATTCGACGAGAAAGCCGTCATGACCGAATTTTGATTTCACCTCATAAAACTCTGCGTATCCTCCTTCTTGCTGTATCGCTGAAATGAAGTCAGCCAATACTTCCGGTGGATAGACAAGATCTCGGGTGAATCCGACCCCGAACACCGGAACCTGAAAACCGTGAATCACTTGCTCGAGGCCCCCTCTTCCCCGTCCGATGTCATGAGTGTTCATCGCGTCGAGCAGCGTCAAATAACTGTCTTTGTTGAATCGTTCCAGCAACTTTTCCCCTTGATAACTTAAGTAAGAAGCGATTTCGTACGATGGAATTCCATCTTCTTCAATGCGCTGGGTCCGGTTGAACCGCTCATTGAAGAGCACATCCGATCGATAGGTCATCATACCGATCATACGGGCGATGCTCAAGCCCTGATCTCCCCCGTTCCGGATCGCTTCACCGGAAATATGGTTGAAGGCGATACCGTAATCGCTTAAGGTCGGCGTCACAGCAATCGGAAACAGCGCATCCACGAACTCCGGATACATCAGTCCCCACTCAAGGACCTGCATACCTCCGAGCGAACCGCCCATCACTGCCTTCAACCGCTTGAACCCTAAGATTTTCAAAGCGATGTATTGAACTTCGACGAGATCCCGGACTGTGAGACGCGGAAACTGCTCACCGTATGGCTTCCCTGTTTTCGGATCAGTTGACTGAGGACCCGTCGACCCGTTGCACCCACCGAGTACATTGAAGGTGATGAGCTGATACTCCGTTGTGTCGATATAGCCGCCTTCCTCAATCAATCTTCTCCACCAGCCGGGTTCATTCGCTGTTCCGACAGTCAGATGTTGACCGGTCAGCGCGTGGCATACAAGAATTGCTGGGGCATCCCGTGGTCCGCACCGCTCATAAGCGAGTTCCACCTCCACCAGGCTCTCACCCGATTCAAGCGTAAAGTTCGGAATCTGCACGATGCCCGTTTTGTAAAAGTTCTTCTGGCTACTCACCAAATCGATCCCCCTTTGTATCAGATTGATTTATGAAGATTCGAGAAACGTAAAAAGCCCCTCTGTATAGACAGAGAGGCAAAGTTAGCGAATTTGTCTCTCTCATCTCCCAAAGCGCATAAACGCCTTGCAGGATTTGGCACCATTTCAAACGTGACGTACGTTTGACGGTTGCCGGGCTTCATCGGGCCAGTCCCTCTGCCTCTCTTGATAAGAGCTTGCATATGAAATTAAGTTTTAAATTATCTGAATCTTAGCACGGCGATTTCAGCGTGTCAACATCCAGATTTCAATTTTCCGAGTTGTACATCTATTCCTATTCAGTGTATGGCGAAAAAGTTCCAGCAAATTTTATTAGACGGATTCTTTCTTCGGAACGATCGCACCCTTCTTGGAATGTAACGTCGTAATGAACCCGTCCAGCACCTCGTTGCTATAGACGAACCCTTTTCTTTTATAAAATTCGAGGGCCTTATCATTGCCGTTGGAAACGAACACGAAGTAGTCCTCTACTTCCCGGTAGCTGTCGAGCCATTCCATCGACATGTTGAAAAGCTTGGAGCCGATGCCGAGATCGCGGTACCCTTCATCGATGTAGAAGTTCGCCAAGCAGCCCACTTCTTCTCCCGCCACCGTATCCAGGTCGAAGAAAGTAGCGAAATCCATGTCGTACGTTTCCTTTGGAGCAATGTTGGAATAGACGTAAGCTACCGCTTTGCCGTCGATTTTCGCCACCACGGTAAAGTTATGCGTAGACCGCTGTACGGCCGGTATCATCCGCGATTCGAAGCTCATTGAGTCGAACAGCTCCGGTCGGAAATGCGCCATCGACTTCTGGAACTTCATCAATTTGTTGCAAAGCTCCCTGCAGCATTCAATTTCGTCATCTTTGACGATTTCGTATGTAATTTCCACTTGATTCACTCCTTTTTCAGCTCAAAACCTCCACTTTGCGGTCGGTTTTGGCACTATTCGAGGGCGGTTTTGTAAAAAACAGCGTCGGTTTTAGAAAAATCGGTGGTGGTTTTAGAAAAAACCACTCTGGTTTTGCAAAAAATCACTAACGTTTTGTAAAAATGAAGGGTCGTTTTAGAAAAACGACCTACATTATTTTATGTGTGGGCCTCGGTTTCCCGAAAATTGCCTTAGGTCGCCCAAAAGTGAGCTTAGGTCTCCCGATATTCGACGTCCGTTTTGCCAAAACGCTAACAGTCTTGCCAAAATCCGCATCGGTCTTGCCAATTGGGTCGATGTTACTGTACCCCACTACTTCTTTTTCACCGTCTTCGACTTCGCTGATCCCGTAAACGGATTCATCTCATACGACAGATCTTTACCCGCCGCTTGTTCCTCTTCATGAACCGCTTTTCCAATTGCTGCGTAATACCAGATTCCCGCGCTTAATGCGACGATTCCACCGACAATCGGCACCCAGACAAAGAACTGATCCATGTCGACCTCCTCAAACATTTTTTCTTTCGAAGCATCTCTTACTTCGTCTTTGAAATGTAAAATCCTCTCTTTCAAAGCATTCATTTTATTCGAAATGAAGAATTTGTAGTTTTTTCAACCCAAGATGGATGGATTATTGAATCCAGAGCTTTCTCAAATCCACATTTCCAAAGGAAACAAACTGGATATCCTGAATCATCGGATGGAATGTTCGGCGTTTGATCGGATGTGT
The DNA here is from genome assembly GCA_020524245.1 of Rossellomorea aquimaris. GTDB lineage: Bacteria > Bacillota > Bacilli > Bacillales > Fictibacillaceae > Pseudalkalibacillus. Next base: position 188,724 of record JAIVLN010000002.1, read on the forward strand.
CAAATACAATAACAAGTGATTTGCACGAATATACGATTCAATCCGCTGTATCCATTTTTCTCGATCATCCGCCTTATTTTCTTTTTTTAACTTCTCCAGCCATTCATCAATCTGAGTTAAATGATCATGATGTAAGAAGCGGCGGAATGCAAGGGCTTCATTATAAAAAGCCCCCAAAAACGATAAGTGGTAATCATTCGATGCCACTTCCCCCATGAACATGAGATCCGCTTCTGCTTCAATTTTAGGAGAATAGAACTCATCAATGTTGAACGGTTGATAGGAAATCCGAATGCCAAATTGGGCGGCTTTCTCCATGAACCATTCCGCTTCCTCAACTGCTTTCGGGTAATCGAGGGAATTCAGGCGCAATTCCTCCCCATCATAACCACTCTCCACCAAGAGTCCCTCCACTTTCGATACATCCCTTGTTTGAGGGACTGAGTTCCAGTGGAAATAGCCCGATGCCTCAATCGCTTCATCTCTGCCCAATTCCTTGTGCATTTTTTTCACATCTAAAATGTGGAACAGCGCTTGTCGGAATGAAGGGTGTTGTACGATCGTTTCACGGTTGAAGTTAAAAGCTAGAAATCGGAATCCGATTTCAATCTCTGATTTTTCTTGAATATGGTCATTCTCTTCCGCACCTTCCACCTGAAAACTCACCTGGTTAGCTGCCGAAACGGGTACCACCCAAAACTCGATATCATCCAGCAAAGGACGTTCCAGGAAGTATAGGTCGAATGCCTCCAAGACGATTTTCTTATTTGAACGCTCTTTCAATTTAAAAGGACCGGTGCCGATCCACTCATACTCATCAAACTCGACATCGCTCGGTAAGATCGCTAAGTTCGGTGCACTCAAATAACGCAAAAAGAAAGGATTTGATCGTCTTAGTCTAAACTGCACAAGGTGCGATGAAAGACATTCGATTTCCTCGATGTCTTTGGTCAACCAATAATAAGGAGATGACTCAGTGAACCGTTCAAACGTAAACTTCACATCTCTAGAAGTCATGACTTGTTGATGATGGAAACGAACCCCCTTCCTCAAGTAAAAACTCCATGTCTTAAACTCCTTATCTACCGTCCAATGATGGGCCAGGTGCGGTTTGATTGAATCTTCTTCCATATCATAGGAGACAAGACAATCTCCTACTTGTTGGAGTATGTAGCTTTCAAAAGTAATGGATGTAACCGTCGGATCCAACGTTGTCAGTTCACGTGTGACAATCGACCGTAAAACATCTTTTGATTCCATATGAGATTGAAGACCAAAGAGGGTTTGCACTTCATCTGCAATACTTGCCACCCAGGACTTCGAAATCGGAAGCTGCAACAGTTGCATCAATTCATCCATTTGCTCTTCTTTTACCAATTGTCGGACCGTTTCGTTCAATTCGTCATGAAAAGGGTTTGTGAATACAAGTTCGGAAGGATTGCCCCTCCCTTTACCAGGCTTATAGTGATAAAACCCTTCCGCTTCCAGCTTTTTCAGTTTCCTCTTCACATTTTTTTGTGTGCAGAACCATATCTTTTCAAGTTCATTCAGCTTGAATTTTGCGACACGATCCTCTTCTCGCGGATATAAATAAGAACGTAATTCGTAGTAAGATAAGTCCTTCATCTTCTCCCTCCTGTAAAAGGGGACATTTTTAAATGCATTATACCCTTTTTACCCCCTTTTCGAAAATGCAAAATAATAACAAAGGAAGGTGACATCCATGTTGAAAGAATTACACCCTAACATCCGAATACGAATTTATACGTCGTTTTTGAGTCGAATCATAGGCTCGATGATCTTCCCGTTCATGGCCATCTATTTTACGAATGCATTGAATGCCTACTGGGCTGGAACATTATTAATGGTGAATGTCATCATCCAGTTCATTGCCGGGCTTTATGGTGGGTATCTCGCTGACATTGTCGGGCGGAAAAAGATGATGGTGCTCGGTGAATGGATGAAGGTCATCGGCTTTGTCGGAATGATTCTCGCCAACTCTCCATGGTACACTTCACCATGGCTGACATTTGCGATGATGGCCATCATCAGTATCGCTTCAGGACTTGTGAACCCGGCGGCTGAAGCGATGTTAATTGATGTCAGCACGAAAGAAACCCGTGCATTCATGTATGCAGTGAACTACTGGGCGGTTAACATGTCGATCATGATTGGTTTAATTGTAGGAGGATGGCTGTACAAAACGCATTTCTTTGAGCTTTTGGTTGCGCTCTTCGTCATGTCTCTTGTGACGTTATGGATGACAGCTACGCTAATTACAGAAACCTACATACCAGATGGTCCTGTGACAAAACCTTATGGAATCAAACCTATTTTACAAAGTTATAAAACTGTCATAACGGATCTACCGTTTGTGTTGTTTATTCTGGGAGGCATCTCGGTACTCGCCATTGAATTCCAACGGAACAATTTCATCGCCGTAAGATTAGAAGAAGAAATCCTCCCGCGTGCCTTTAGCTTTTTTGGCGGATTGGATTTTTCCATTGATGGAATTCGATTGCTGAGCTTATTGACAGTGGAAAATACAATTATCATCGTCCTGTTCACTGGAGTCGTTGCAAAATGGATCCGCAACAAACCAGAGCAGCCGATTATGTATACCGGTTTCATTCTGTTTGGTCTGGGTTATGCCGTACTCGCATTTTCAAACCATTTCTTGATTCTTGCGATTGCCGTGGTTGTCTTGTCGGTCGGTGAACTCTTGTACGTTCCGACCAGACAATCGATTCTCGCTGATATCGTAGATGATTCCCGCCGTGGCGCATATATGGCATTTAACGGCTTCGTCTTTCAGATTGGGAAAATGTTCGGTGCACTCGGAATCATCGTGGGTGATGTCATCGGTGGGATTGGAATGGGGATTCTGTACATCGTTTTCGCACTATTCGGTGTTGCGTTTGCACGTGTTGCCATTCAAATGAGGGAAAAGAGAAGTGTACTGCTTACGAAAAGCAAAGCCATTTAAGTAGGACGGATGGCGAATCACTTCAAGATTATAGAGAATCAAAATCTAATAAGAAAGGACGACGTCACGTCGTCCTCCCCATTATTTTATCTCCCTGAACTTACATCAAAGTGTGTTTCTTTCCCGTTTTTAAATATAGCCAGACTTTCATAATTTCGGTCAAAACGAATTTCATAAATCAACCGGTTGTCTACTTCTTTGTTTTCGTAATCGGTTGTTAATTGCTCTTCAAAATGGATCCTTAAGGTATCACCATCCGGTTCGATCTCAAAATTGCTGAATGTAGGTGCAGCCTCTCCTTGCTTCACGTTCCAACCATTCAAGAAAACATATATTCTTTCGCCTTGATCCTGGAACAGGTATACGCCGTTTTCATTTTGCTGATTTAGAAAGAACGTGCTGATCTCCTTATCCAATTCATCCATTGTGATATTTTTAAAATATAGATCTTTTTCATTACAGCCCGATGACATCACAAAAGCAACAATGAGTAGGATCAACTTTTTCACCTGCGAATCTCCTGTCTACGAGTGGTAATCGACTTCACCCATTCAAACCCTTCCTTCACAAAGGAGGCACTTGAATTCGTATGTGGGGTATGTTCGAAAACAAAACGCAATCCATCCATTCCGGCTAAGTAAGAGAGCAATGGAGCTAAAGCGTACAGTTCATCTTCATAAGACGGATGTACCGGGGTCCAAATGTACTTTTCACCCTGGTAGGTCACATTATGGATATGTGCTACAGCAATATGGTTTTCCCACTTTTGTATGTATTCGAGTGCAAGATCGCCTTTCGCCATCAGGTAATCTCCGATATCAATACAAAGCTTCAGATCATATTCAGACCAGGTTTTCTCGGAAAATTGATGCAAATACTCAATACCTGCTGTTGACCGGTTCAGTCCGAGTTTCGGTTCACATACAATCGGCAGCTGATACTGTTTTTGGATCCTGCTCAACTTTTGAAGACCTTCCTCAATAAGTGCATCGGGATCTCCGTCGATCTCTTCTTTAAAATAAGGGAAATGAACAAGAAGATATTCAGCGCCAAGCTTAGAAAGGCGCTCCGCTTCTTCCTCCAGCCTCTTCCACGCAAATGCAGGTTTGTGAACAACCTTTTCCAAGAGATCATATTTGCTATCCTGTCGAAACAGTGGTGAATGAACTCCAAATCGTGCTCGATATTTATTGCAGATTTTCAAAAATAATTGAAAATCCTCTTCCTTCGAAAACTCCCCGATTTCAATATGTTCAATCCCATTCCAGAACAAGTCTTGGAATCGTTCAGGATTGGATAGAATGGTACTTCCGGATACTGCATATGTAAAAGCCAATTTAACCCCCACCTTCAACAATCTCAAATCTCTATCATCATTCATTCCTTACATAGACTTTATTTTCCTGCAGAAACATTCAAAAGTTCAGATAAAGCAAAAAGCATCCTTCAGAGGGATGCTCTTATAGACTTAGCTGGTACAACTGAAAGAACTCCGCCCGAGTGGTTGGAGTCCTTGTGCTAGTTATTAGAGCCCACTCTGAGCATAGTTGGAAAAAAGGCAAGGTGTTTGTCCATTTTCGCGAAACGAAAAAAGAATTACCAGCGCTTTTTCTTCTTTTTCTTGCAACGACAAGTAAGCGGGTACGGAGAAGTAAGGATGTGTGTATCAACTTTTACATAACCTTTAGAGCATTTCTTACGTTTCTTACCGCTTGATTTCTTCCCTGAGGAACATGAAGAAGATGAACCGTAAGGATTATTGTACATGTACTTTTCGTTTCCATGTTTGCTTGCTTTTTTCCAAGCATCTGATACTTTCTTGTCCTTCTTCTTATCTTTACCTTTAGAACATTTGCCCGAGGATTTACCTGAAGATTTACCTGAGGACTTGCCTGAGGATTTGCCTGAAGACTTTCCAGATGATTTTCCAGAAGATTTACCGGATGACTTACCAGAGCTCTTACCCGAAGATTTTTTCTTCTCCTTCTTATCATACTCAACTTCTACATATTCTTCCGAGCTAGAAGAACATACGTAAATCTTTTCATTACTTTCCATTAAGATTTCCTCCTATTTTAGATGTGAAAGCTTGTACTTGCATTATATGTAGGGCGTAAGGAAACGTTATGGTCATCCGTTTAAATCTTCATCCAATTCGTATAAAAGACTAGTAAACACCTAACCAATTCAATCCATCCAGGTCATCTACAAGCCGATCGTTAGGCGGAAGTCCTGACAGCCGCACTCCCAACTCGGAAAAAAGAAGACTCCATTCAACAAGAAATGGAGTCTCCTACTAGACCTATTATCCTAGATCCGAAATGATCCGGTTGATTTCCGTGACTTTCGCCCGCTCGAACTGCATCGCGATGGCCAATTCATCTTCCAGCACTTCATTTTTCTTACCATACTTTTCGCGTGTGATCTCATGTAATTCATACGGGAACAACATGTCAGTGAGCATGACCTTTTTCTGATCGACAGATAATGGATTGACCGACTCGTAGCCTTTCAGCATATGGTTGATCACATCGTCATTCCATACGCCTGTATCACCCATTGAAGGTATGATCATTTTCCGTAAGTCCCGGATCGGCAAGTCAAATGTCGTTGTATCCAAATCGATGACCCATACTTCGTCATTCGCCAAAAGGGTATTTCCTGTTCCATAGTCCTGATGGCATAGATTCGGTCTCGCCTTACACTTTGCGACCCAATCCGGATAATGAGAGTCTTGTAACTTCAGCAGCGTCTCTTCACCAAAGTCTATGAAATAATCAATCTCCTGCACATATAACTTGGAAAAAGGATCCTCCGGTGTCTTTTCCGCGAGCATCTTCCATGAGCGCATTTGCTGACACCTTTTCACATAGTGGTTCGGCCATCTACCGAGCTTCGTAAAAATCGGAATTCCACTAGGCGGTACATAGCCGACAGAATCCAAATGGTAGTTTGCAAGACCTTTCATGATCCATTCCATGTCCTCGGGTAGTGTGATGTCGAAGGTACGTCCTTCTATCCAATCATATAAGACGAAAAGGAACGGTCCCTGTTTCGCATACAGACTGCCCTGTTTCGTCGGAATGATCCCGGGTACTCTCGCACCTTTTTTCGCTAGATAATTCTGTGCATTTATGGAAAATAATGACTTCTTCTCAGGACGGTTCATCCTCTTCAAACAGCGCGGACCATCATCCGTCATGACCTTCCATACCAATGCCATCTGCCCACCCTGGATCAGTTCGATACCTTGTACATTCACATCCCAGTGAACGATCAGTTTTTCTGCCAATCGCTGCAGACTCTCCAGCATCTCAGGGGTCATATCGGGGTTTTCCTCGGTCTCCTCGACCTCTTCGGCTTCCTCTACCCATTCTCTTTCATTGTTTTCTTCAAACTCTGAATTACGAGTTGCCATTCTTTCACCTTCCTATTGCTTAACATTCTCTTATTATGTGTATGGCGGAATGGAAGATATGTCCTAGTTACTCGTCCATCCCTTGTAAATAGGGCGGTTGATTCAGTAGATTCGCCTTTTTTGCTTTCCGATTTACGGATTTTGCACAAAGACTCGTCTAGCTTCGTAACATGAAGAGAACCTAAAAAAATTGGAAAAGCTTTGGAGGAAAGAGAATGAAAATAGCTTTAATTGCGACAGAAAAGTTGCCTGTTCCTGCAATTAGAGGTGGAGCGATACAAATATACATCGAAGCTGTTGCACCGATCATGGCAAAAAGACATGAAGTTACCGTGTATTCGATCCAAGACCCGAAATTACCCCATAAAGAAAATGTACAAGGGGTCCAGTACGTGCGGTTCGAAAGTGAAAACTTCTTAGATGGAATCATCCAACATATGAAGGAAGAAAGACACGATGTCGTTCATGTTTGCAACCGTCCACACTGGATTAACATTTTACATGACAAAGTTCCTGGACCGAAGTATATCTTAAGTGTCCATAATGAAATGTTTGCGGACGGTAAAATCGAATCAGAAGACGGAGAACGCTGTATTTCGACCGTTTCGAGAATCGTCACAGTCAGTGACTTCATCGGACGTACGATCACAGAACGATTTCCGAGTGCGGATGGAAAAGTGAAAACCGTCTACAGCGGTGTCGATCTGGATAGCTACCACCCAAAATGGACAAGTGAAGGGCGAAAGATCCGTAACCGTATGAGAGAAAGTTTAGGAATTGAAGGCAAGAATGTCATCCTTTTCGTAGGAAGATTAAGTAAAGTAAAAGGACCTCACATCCTCATCCAATCCTTACCAGAAATCATCAAACAACATCCTGATACGTATTTGGTGTTTGTCGGCTCCAAATGGTTCGGAGAAGATTTCGTCAACAACTATGTCAAGTATCTATATCGACTGGGAACGTTACACATGGATAACGTGAAGTTCATCAAATTCGTTGAACCATCCGATATCCCGAACTACTATTCCATGGCCGATGTTTTCGTATGCTGTTCACAATGGCGAGAACCGCTGGCGAGGGTCCATTACGAAGCGATGGCTGCAGGTCTCCCGATCATCACAACCAACCGGGGTGGAAATAAAGAGGTCATCCAAACTGGCGGAAATGGTTATGCCATCGACAATTTCGATGATCCATTCGAGTATTCGAAGCACATCAATAAATTGCTCGATAGTCGCTCTCTATGTGAAAAGATCGGTAAAAAAGGTCGTTCCATCGCTGAAGAATCATTCGGATTCGAACGAGTGGCACGACAGCTGCAACAAGTATATGAGAACGCTTAACCTAAACAACAACTACTACGATAAAAACGAAAGGATGGGACTTGAATGGAGAATGAACAACTCCGACACGATTTCATCGAGGAAATCGATGAAGAACAACTTGAAAAAGCAATAGAAGAAATAGAAGAAGATGAAGATCAGAATCTTCTCGAAGAAATGCATGATGAAGAAGAGGAAATGTCTTCACAGTTAAAAGACGTAAACCAATATGCAGAACGCGTATTGAAGTATTACCCAATCAAGGTGAATGGAATCAAGCTCAAATCGAGTAAAAGCGGACGTACGAAATGGATCGTGGATACCGACCAAGGAAAAATGGTGTTGAAACAAGCCATCATGCCACCTGGAAGAATGCTATTTATTAGTAACGCACATGAGCACCTTCAAAAGAACGGTGTTCCAATGGCAAAGATTATCAAAACCAAAGGCGGGGGCCTATGTGTAGCTGCGGGTGACCATGCATTTATCCTTTATGAACACCATGAAGGTAAAGAAGTGCTGTATTACAGTCGGAACCACCTGAAAAAGATCATGGAATTCATGGCAGACTTCCACATCAAATCGAAAGGATTCCATTCAATCGATGGAACGAAGAAACGACGTCGAGTCGGAAAATGGGAAAAGCTTTACCGCTGGAAGCTTCAAGAGTTGGAAGGGTTTAAAAAGCTCGCCCAAAACTATCAGACCGATCCATTCTCAGAGCTGTTCCTGCAACATGTCGATCAGATGCTGGAATTAGGCAGACAATCCCTTGAGGAACTTAACCATGCTGAATTTGACAGTTGGACAAAGGCTGTTATCGAATCCAAGATGTTCTGTCAGCAGGATTTCACTTTGGCTCGATTAATTTTGAAGGACGATCAGATTTTCATGAGTGAACTTCATTCTGTCAATCATGATTTACCTTCACGAGATTTGAGATTGTTCCTTACAAAGGTCATGAAGAAGCAACACGTTTGGGACAGCCAGCTATGCTGCGAGATGCTAAGAGCTTACGACCGCAAAAATCCGCTCACAAAAGGGAATTACAAAGTCCTCTGGACTGATTTGAAGTTCCCGCACCTTTTCTGCGCTATCATCCACAAATATTATTTGAGCCAAAAGAAGGCATGGTCTGATGAAAAATATTTAGCAGCACTGAAGAATACGATCGCGGTTGAAACAACTAAAATGGATTTCATTCACCAGTTCGATGACATGGTCGAACGTATCAAATTAGAAGGAGCGAAGGACAATGAGTAAACACATTGAAATTCCAGTCGTAGACCTCGAGGAATTCGTGTTCTCTCCACCTGGGGCAATGGGTTGGAGTGAATCCGAGTATCAAAAAGTAATGGAAGAAGAACCGGACGCTTCTATGACCAACTTCTCCAACCTCTACAATATCCGAAAAGATTCCAAACAACTGAATATACTACCACCTGTCGGAGAAATCGATATAGAAGAAACCTACACCATCGAACAAGAAGAAACAGAACAAGAAACAGCGTATGAACCTGTATTAGAGGAAGTACCACAACTGGAACAAACAGAAGTGGAAGAAACGGAAGAGTTGGATGAAGAACAAGAAGAAGTGGCATTACACAAAGTACCTGAAGTAGCCCACAATTACAAACTGATGGTCAAGAAATTGTCTAAAACCCCATCCCTCAACAGCAAAAAGAAAGTGAAACAAAGCAAAATCTTCGCAAGAGGTTAAACTTCAGTATGATCTCGATTGAAAATCTTCCCCCTCGGTCAGCACGTACCCAAACAAATGATTGGAAACCCCATATCTTAATGGTAGTAAGGTTAACTCAATATAAAGGAGGAGTATGTCTTGTTTCGTAATAATGATGAAGTTTTAGCTCTTATTACAAACTGTTTGAGCAAGAAAACTTTCTCAGAAATAGAAGTTAAGATCAAGATGCCGAATGGAGATGAAGTGGAGATTGAATTGAAAGGGGATTCTTTACCGAAAGGAAAACCTTCAAAACCCTGGGTTTCAAATGATGTGTTAGTGAAGAGGATTAATTCTGCCCCTTCCCTACGCTAAGGTTTTCAGATCACCCAAGTAAAAGGAGGGGACTAAAGTGTCAAAACACAAAAATCGGTTGTTACAGGAATTAGCAGAGTGTTTATCGGGACATCCCGGTTCTAAAATCACCATCAAATTCAAGCATCATAGTGGAGACGATATTGAATTGTTCCACGAAGTCTTCGAACTGGACGATGAAGACGACGAGGAGCTGGATGATGATTTTGACGATGAGGAAGGTTTTGGTGACGAATAATTCGACCATCAATTAAAGAAAGGATGAAGGGGCTGAGGTATATCTCGTGAGAGCCCCTTTTTATGTTGTTACCATTTAAGGCAACTTGAGGTTATACAGCTTCAATAAATCATCCAGCTCACGCTTCAACCCTTCTTTTAAAGGTGTAGATGGATTGTAACCGAGTAATCCTTGCGCAGTGGAAATGTCTGCCCACGTATGTTTCGGTTCCCCTTTGGCAGTCGGTCCGAATTGTAAGATCGCTTTTTTGCCCAGGAGTTCCTCCAGGATCGAGATAACTTCTAAAATCGTCGCTTTCTCTTTACCACCGATATTCAACGTTTTCCCTATACATGCATCACAATCGAGCACTGCCGCTGTTCCTTCTACACAATCCTCAATGTAGGTGAAGTCCCTGCTCTGCTTTCCATCCCCGTTGATTGTAATCGGTTGGTTGTGCAGCATCTGTTTGATGAAAATATGGAAAGCCATGTCCGGCCGTTGTCTCGGACCGTACACCGTAAAATACCGCAAAATCGCAATCGGAATTTGCCAGCTTTTGTAATACGCATGACACAGGTACTCACCTGTCAATTTTGTAATGCCATACGGGGAGAGCGGGTCCGGCTTCAGATCTTCTGAAACTTTTCCACTCATCTCACCATAAACAGACGATGTAGACACATAGATGAACTTCTTAATCGGTTTACCTTTACAAGCTTCCAGTAAGCGTTGCGTCGCCAGGATATTGTACTGTACATACTCCGTGAACTCGTTGCCCCAGCTCGAACGGACCCCCGGCATACCAGCAAGATGATAGACGACATCAATCCCTTGTAAAATCGGGTTCAAATCGTCCGTCGCCAAATCAACGGGTAAACACTGAAATCGTGGATGATTGATAAGGTAGTTCAAGTTTCTATTTTTGATTTCGGGCTCGTAATTGTTCGTCAGTTTATCGATTCCGACAATGGAGTGATTGGCATCTCGGAGTAAATATTCACTTAGGTGAGAGCCAACGAATCCTGCCGCTCCGGTGATCAGAATCCTCAATGTCTACCCACCCCTTGATATTGAAACCCGTATTGATGGACAACATTAGGATCCAAGACATTACGACCGTCCAAAATCACACTGCCTTTCATGTATTGCTTCACTTTACCCCAATCGACATTTTCATGAAACTCTTCCCATTCGGTTACGAGGATGAGCACATCACAATCTTTGACGGAATCATAGAGATCACTCATTTGTTGGAATGAAGAATGTTTCAGGACCGCAACAGGATCATATCCTTGCACAACACAATCGAGCGCAGTAAGACGCTCAATTAAGCGGATCGCAGGAGAGTGTCGTGTATCATCCGTCCCTGGTTTGAATGCGAGCCCCCATAACGCAATACGAGCGGAAGAGAGATCCGGTATGAAATCCTGCAATTTTTCAAGGTAATAATCGACCTGCGTATCATTCACTTTTTGCACAGCATGAAGAAGATATGGAACCACTTGTTTACTGATGGCTGAATAGGTCAATGTTGTCAGGTCCTTCGGAAAGCATGAACCTCCATACCCGATACCGGCATTTAAAAAGTGCGGGCCGATTCGGGGGTCTGTTCCTAAAGCTTTGGAGATGGTTTTGATATCTACGTCGAATGCGTCACTAATTCGAGCCAATTCATTTATGAAGGAAATTTTAGTGGACAAAAACGCATTGGAAGCATATTTAATCAGTTCCGCTCCATTCAGGTTCGTCACGATATATGTCGTATCAAGCCCTTTATACAATTGCTTGACGGTGTCGACCACTTTTTCATTCGTCGTCCCGACGACGATTTTATCGGGGTTCAGCATATTATCAATGGCTGTCCCCTCTTTCAGAAATTCTGGATTGGAAACGAGATCAAACAAATCCGGTCGGACGCCTTTTTGGATGAGGGTCCTGTTCATCCATTCATTCGTGCCCACAGGAACGGTGCTTTTGGTAATGATGATTTTATTAGAAGTAATGCTGTTAGCAAGATCCTCAACAACACTTTCAATATAAGACAAATCGGTCGTTTGATCCGGTCGTAATGGTGTCCCAACGGCAATCATAATGATTTCGTTCTTCTGAATGGCCTTCCGAATCTCCGTTGAAAATGACAATGTCCCTTTTTTGGCATTTTCTTGTATCAATTCTTCAAGACCAGGTTCAAAGATTGGAACCTTTCCATCGTTCAATGTTTTGACTTTCTTTTGATCTTTGTCTACACAAGTGACGTGATGACCAAGTTGTGCAAGTACCGCCCCAGTAGTGAGGCCGACATAACCAGAGCCAATTATACATACGTTCATTCAAATCATCCTTTACTAACGGCTCTTATATCGTATTAACCATTTCAACGTACGTGCATTGGTACAAACATAGACAATTGAAAAATAGGCAATCGGACATTTTGGATACCTTTAAGCACGTACTTGTTAACATAGGAATAAATAATAAAAGTATGATATTTAGGGGGAGGAATATTGATAAAAAAAGCGATCATCCCAGCAGCTGGTTATGGTACCCGGAGTTTACCGGTTACAAAAGTCATCCCGAAGGAAATGTTTCCGATCGGCGGCAAACCAGCGATCCATTATATCGTAGAAGAAGCGATCCAATCAGGAATTGAAGAAATATTGATCGTCGTTTCCAAGTGGAAGAATATTATCGTCGATTACTTCGACGCTTCTCTTGAATTGGAAGCGTTTTTAGAAAAGAACAATAAACAGCATTTATTGAAATATACAGAGATGCCTGACGTGCATATCCAATATGTCCGTCAGCCTTATTCAAGGGGATTGGGAGATGCCATCTTACTGGGGAAAAGATTCGTCGGCAATGAACCCTTTGCTGTGTTGCTCCCGGATGACATCATCATCAACTCCAAAACTCCCGCTCTTGCTCAGCTTGTGGAAACATACAACACCAGAAACGCGAGCGTCATCGGTCTGAATCAAGTCAATCCGGAGCTCGTTAAGAAGTACGGCGTCATCGATGGTACCTCGATATCCTCGAACGTATACAAACTCAACGGGATCGTTGAGAAGCCCCAGAGCAATCCGCCATCCAACCTGGCTGTCATCGGCAGATACCTTTTTGATCCTGCTATCTTTTCTTTTTTAGAACAGGTGACACCAGACCAGTCCAATGAAATCCAGTTGACTGAAGCGATATCAAAAATGCTTGGAGAGAATGAATGTTACGGGGAATTGATCGACGGAGACCGGTTTGATATCGGAAGTGACGATGAATATACGGAATTGGTAAAGAAATTTTCTCATCCTAAGGGAAAAAAGTAAGCCGCCCAATGTTGGCGGCTCTCATTATGTAGAATTCAGGAATTTTTCATATCATAAGGGAACAAATATCCTGATTATAGACCAGATTTAGAAATTATAGCTCAAAATCAGAAATTATAGCCCAAAATCAGAAATTATAGCCCAAAACACCTCTTCATTACCAAACAAAAAAGGATGAACCAACAGCTTGTAGCTTTCTGGTCATCCTCTTCTGCTTATCCTGGTTGTACACTGAGTATCTGTGGTGTTTCGATCAGCTTGACGATTTCGTTCTTCGGACAGCTTTCCTTCGAATCCAGATAGTCGTCCATGCGCTGGAAAATCTGCTTGCGGCGCCATCTATTCTCCAACACGTGCTCAATCGTCTCCTCGAAATTCACTGCTTCGATCGGTATGATCAGCTGTTTTTCACTTAAGCCTTTCAGATTGTATTGTTCTTGACCTGGTAATGCAGAATGGACAAAAATCAGCAGTCTCTTCTTCAAGGCCTCACTGATGGTAATGCCCCCAGGCTTCGTAATGATTGCATCTGCTTGCTCATATAATCTGTTCATCTCTCTACGGCTCTCGATATACGCCATTGGCTCGATGTGCGACACATCCCATGACTTCAGCTCCTTGTAGAGCTTTTCATTTTTACCGCATAAAACCGTGTAGTGATATCGGGAGTCGGAGCGAATCGGTTTCAAATAATCAAGTATGCTACCAACCCCACTGCTGCCTCCAGCGAGCAGTATGTGCTTCTTCTCGGATGGTCTTCGCACTGTATACGAAACGATGTCCTCACTCGTCGGAATGCCTGTAATGACGATCTGATCCTCTGAAACCCCATGGTTCATCATCAGATCTCGTTTCATCGGTTCATCATTCACAAGATGGAGGTCGATACCTTCCTTTCCCCAGATTCCGTTGATGAAAAAGTCTGTATACACGTTGACGGTCGGAACATCAACTCTATGTTTCTTTTTCAAGCGGTTCAATATACTGGACGGAAAACAGTGTGTGCAAACAATCAAGTCCGGTTGTTCCTCTTCAATCAAATCAAGCATTTTCGCCTCGAACCGGAGCAACTGTACATAATCGAGTGGCAGTGTGATCTGTTGATTTCGGGTTTCATACATGAAGTGCTTGTACACCCAATGGTATGTTTTCGGGAGCGAGTTGATCCACTTCAAATACATCTTTCCGATTGTTTTTTCCAGCGCTTCATTCCAATAGCTGAGAAAATCGATTTTCTTACACTCGATTTCATCCTCGGAATCTTCAATGGAATTCATCAACGCATCCGCCACTTGATGATGCCCGGATGGCATTTGGAACAATGGCAGGAACAGAATCTTCTTCATGCTTCGCTCCCTCCTCTCCATCTCCATTTTTTCACCAATACAGCCCCAACGAACACAACGAGTGCAAGAACACTTAACCATGGTAAAACTTGCAGCGGTATCCGATCACCGATCCAAAATCCGACCATGATGTAACCAATTGTCCAAAGTGCACTTCCGATGATTCCGAGAACGGAGTATACCCCGATTGGATAGCTGCTCGTCCCGGCAACGTATGGAGCAATCTGTCTGAATCCAGGAATGAACATGCTGAACAGGATGGTCACTTTCCCGTATTGATGGAATTTCCTGCTGACTTTTGCCCACAGATCCGGTGTAATTTTCACATAATGCCCATAACGGTGTATGAACGGAGCACCGAAATAGCGACCAATGGCGTAAGAAGCGGCTAACCCAAGGATGGTTCCGGTGAGCGCGCTGAATAACGTCCAGCTGAGCATCAAATGGAACTGTGCGGCGAGCATGCCGATCAACACCATAAATGTTTCCTCCGGTGCTGGAATGCCGACGATTCCACAGAATAATGTCAATAAAATGATCCAATATCCATATGTCTCAAGTGCAATCATCACATTGTCAAAACTCATACGATCCTCTTCTTCTGTTCTTTTGATTTTCTATCAAGATGTTCGTCCAGGTTGACGCATTTATAGCCCCTATTCAACGCTTCTGGGAGGAAACGTTCAAGAGCTTGAATGGTGCTTTCCGGTGCTGTCGTATCCGCAGTTCGGTTCGATCCATCATCATGTAAAAGATAGATTTCCCCATCGGACAAACGATCGAGCATCTTTTCCTTCAACTGACCTGGGTCTTGCACTTTCCAGTCCTGAAAGATTGAAGACCATAGCACCAATGTATATTCCTTTGCATAACGAAAAGTAAACCAGTTCAGTCGACCATATGGCGGTCGATAATAGACCGGTCTACCACCTATCGTTTTTTCAATCAACTCTGCGGATCTCTCAATCTCTCTTTTGGTACCGAATGGTGTCAGGTACCAGCTGTCGGTATGCGTATAATGGTGAATCCCGATATTATGACCTTCTGTCACCATCCGTTGTACCAATTGAGGGTGTTCTTTCACTTTATCGGCTACAACAAAAAAGGTCGCTTTACAATCATATTGTTTTAATAGATCCAACAATTGCGGTGTATAATGCGGGTTTGGCCCGTCATCGAACGTCAACGCAAGTGTTTTTTCCTGTTCTCCTCTTTTAATCAAGCCAATGGATGATGTGCGGAACAGCACCGTAGGAACGACTCCGTAGAGGAGAAATGCGCACAATCCTACGACAAAAACCCACAAAATAATATCCATTTCTACTTCACCTTCATAAAATTGATAAATACTTTCATAATCATAACACATCAAATACTGACGGCTGTTGGAAAAGCTACAACCTCCCTGATTCTACCAAATTCGAGCTTGTTCGGGAAGTGAGTTTAATAGGTCCAAAGGAAAATACATTTTTGTGCGTTACCCTCAAACTTCCTGATTTCCTTTGTTCCCCCTTACAAACGACCATACACTCCTTTTCAAATTACATATAGTGATAGGAGGAAATAAAACGAAAAGGAAGATTGGATGAGGAACAAGCTCCCCTCTTTTTACATCGATCTTGATCGAACCGACTGGAAGGCAATGAGGAACAATTTTTGGTCGGATGAGCTGTATGATGCGACCTTGAATGCGCACAACCAAGAACACGATATCGGATTTGCCTTTCGTGGTAACCATACCCGTAAAGTAAAAAAGAAATCATATGAATGTATTTTCTCGTTGGTGACTCAAGGGATTAAAGAATTGCATTTGAATGCCGAATTTTACGATAAATCGCTGATCCGAAACAAATTGTCGTTTGATTTTTTCTCAGATTTAGGCGTACATGCCCCAAAGTCAGAGCATATCACCCTGACAATCAACGATCGATTTCATGGTGTTTACTTGCAGATCGAATCTGTTGACCGCTTTTTCTTAAAAATTAGGAACCTACCACTTGGAGCCATTTTTTATGCAGAAAATGATAACGCGAATTTTTCACTGATGAGTCCGATCCGAAACGAACTGAAGCGGAGGCTCGATTCGGGATACAGTTGTAAGGAAGGAAATGAAGAGGATAAAGAAGATTTAAGGGATCTCGTTTATCAAATCAATACGCTTGAAAGCTCGAGATTCGAAAAGGTCATCCAGGACTATGTCAATGTAGATCGATACCTACGCTGGCTAGCTGGTGTTGTATGTACACAGAACTATGACGGATTCATCCATAACTATGCATTGTATAAACGCAGCGATACCGGACTCTACGAAATGATTCCGTGGGATTACGATGCAACCTGGGGACGGGATATCCATGGAGATATTATGGAATTTGACTATACGCCGATTACCGGTTTCAACACATTGACAGGTAGGATCATGGATACCCCTGTTTTCCGTGAGCGTTATTACCACCTGATGAAGGACATCCTGGATCGAGAATTTACGGAAGAATATCAGCGACCAAGAATTGAAGCGATGTATGAGAGTATAGCTCCTTATGTGGAAAAGGACCCCTATCTGCAAAAATCCCTCCACCATTTTTACGATGAACCGACTGTAATCTACAACTACATCAATGGACGGAACCGATTCTTACGTGATCAACTGAACCAATTAAAATAAAGGCGTTTCATTGAACGCCTTTTAATTTTGCTCATATAAGCCGTATGTCCAGATTAAGTCGTATAAAAGCCAGAGCAAATATGGGGAAAGCACATAAAAAGAGACTCTGTCTATTTTTCTCAGGATGAAGGTCAGTACAACCACAATCATGATAAAAGGGACGAGGCTGACGAACCCAAGGAATGTACTGCGCATGCCAAAGAACAAGTAGTTCCAGAGTTCGTTCCCGATCAGCATGAAAAATACAAGTACAATGGCTGAACTTCGCAGGGAAGATGCTTTTGTAAGGTGGAACAACCGGTAAAAAATGACCCCAGACATAACGTAATAGAGTACTCCGATGATTATGAAAAACCATAACGGAACTAAATACCAGGGCTTTTCAAGATCCGCATACCATGTCGTCAAGGCATCTCCGACGAAAAGATTCCCCCCTATTGAGAACAACAGGATAATCAGAATGGTTGGAACGGCTGCTCTCATCATGCCTCTCCTTAATTTGTTTTCCTTAAGATGACCGATTGGAAATGAAATGGTCCTCCGACGATCTCTTTCGGTACTACGTTGAAGTATTCAATCTTGAAGATATCTGATAGGGCTTCTTTCAGGTCATTGTCCCGGAAAAAGGAAAAGAACCGCTTCGGCTCGTGGAAATCTCCTTCCCAGACGCCTTCTGAATCCTGACCGCCATAAACACCCATGTAAAAAAGACCACCCGGCTTCATCACTCTTTTGATCTCTTTTAACACAGAAAGCAATTCGGATTTCGGAATATGGAGAAGGCAATTCAAAGCCCACACGGCATCGAACTCCTCGTCCGGAATCTCTAGGTTGTCGAAGCTCATTACTTCAGCGTTGAGACCTTTTAGTCGGCAGATTCGAACCGACTCAGGTGAGAGGTCAGTACTTAACGTCTTTAGACCTTGTTGTTGGAAAAACAGACCGTCTTTCCCAGGTCCAGCACCGACTTCAAGTAATGTCTGCTTTTCTTCATTTTGGAGATGTGCCAAGAACACTTCCCGTTCGGCGACCTTCCAATCTTGCACCGGACTTTCATCGCGTGCATACGACTGCTGATCATACGCTGTTGCTAAATTCTTTTTGATTTCACTGTACAACATCTGCTTTTCCCTCGATCCATATTATGATTTCTTGTGCAACATCCTCAGGACGGTCCCAGTGGACGTTGTGTTTTGTATTTTCGATTCCAATTACACTCAGGTCGATGATGCTCTTAGATATGCTATTTATCGCAGCACTTCTTGAAGCGTCCACTTCCGGTAGGGTTGCATGGAACAACAATACAGGACATTGAATGTGTTGGTATGTCGTTGAACAAGGTTCTGAGTAAAATGCTTTTATGGTTGAGATGATACTAAATACGTCTGCCTTCAAATGATATTCGCCATTCACCTCACGGAAATTCGACTTGATCAGATGATTAAACGAGGCATCCAATGTACCCGTTGTATACTCCTGATAAGTATTGACGACCTCATTCCAATCTTTGTATTTCGCTGATTCTATGTATGCTTTCCAAGCCTTAAGTGCTTGTTCTTCTGATAGGTCCACGTTTTCAGGGAACATGTAACCCCCATCAATCAAGGTGACTCCCCTCACTTTGTCAGGGGTTTCTTTTGCAAAGTGAAGTGCCAAATCCCCACCCCATGAATGACCGATTATGTAAAAAGGTTCGGTTGTGACGGTCTCGACCACTCGATTCAGCTTGTGGACCAACGTAGAAAACTGATAATCTTTTTCCGTGTTAAAAGGGGCCGTATCACCATGCCCGGGAAGATCCAGAAGGATCAGGTGAAACTTCACATTGAGTAATTTTGTAAGTTTTACAAAAGAAAAAGAATCACTCGTCAATCCATGAAGACAGAGGATTTTCGGCTGCTTCGGATTCCCTGATTCATAACCCTGGAACGTATGACCTTCTATTGTTCTCTTGAATTCTCTCATTACGTCTCCTTCAATTTTGACATCCACTCTGTTGTATACGAGATTTGAAGTTGGCATTCCTGCTTTACATCGCTATTAACGACTGTTAGGAGACATGATTTCATGATACACTGATTGTTGGTTTGGAGGAATTGATCATGGAAGAAACCCCGTTAAATATACATAACACATATGTGATAGAAGAAGGAGCATTCACTACACGGCAAATCCGATATTGTTCGGTGGATGGTGAGCTTGTATTTCAGATAGAGGATACGAAGAAATCTATCAGTGAGCGGATCTTGAAAGTCATCCCCCTTTATTCATTGTTGAGTTCATTAAGAAGAACACATTTTATCGCAACCGCACCCAATCGGGAACAGCCACTTTTTCATGTCGAAAAGAAGCCTGGATTTGCGGAGCACTATAGGATATATGATGAAAATGGAGATTTTGTAGCACAAGTTCGGAGTGCTTCCAAGTGGAAATTCCAACTTGATGTGGGTGTTTACGAAGAACATCTTGGGACCATTGAAGGCGGAAGTGGCTGGTGGACGTTTGACTCTCCAGAAGGAAACCGCTATTTAGATTACAAACAGAACAGTTATTTACCTGAATATAAAAGCAAGAATCCTTTGACAGGGCCAAATGTAGCTAAAATCTCAAACACCTCATCCAAAGCCCTTTCAATCGCAACCCACGCGATTCCATTTATTATTGAAGAATTTACACAAAGGCAAAGTTCATAAGGGGAGAGACTCGTTGTTTGACGAGTCTTTTATAAAAAATGACGATAAAAAACACCGGGAACCATTTCCCGGTGTTTCCCTATTTATGCAGATTCTTTCAGTTCCTTGTTCTCTTTGTTGAAGAGGACTTGATCTAGAGCGAAAAGCTTACTTCCGCTTACCGCAAGATAGATCGTCATCGCTAGGAGTGCGAGATCAAATTCGTATCCTGCCATCTCACCGTTACCTGTAAATCCGACCGAAAGCTTTACGGTAAAGATCGCTCCCACCATAATCAAACCGAGCAAGATGGATACAATCCGAGTAGCTAGACCGATAATCAACGCTATCCCACCGACAAGCTCAATTACAGCGACCACATAAGCAAGAAAGCCGGGTAGACCGATACTACTGAACCATCCTGCTACGTTTTCAATTCCACCTTGGAACTTCCCGAGTCCATGTACAAAGAATATGATACCTAAAGTAATGCGTAAAATGAGTGCTCCGATTTCACTTGTGTTCATCTTGTCATTCCTCCTTTTTTGTTATGGTAAGTCAATTAACATAAAGCGCGCGCCAGATTCCGAAACAAGTTCTAATTCATCTAACTCTGTGATGCGTGCAGAATCTCGTTTGTTTAAGATGGCTTCCTCATTCACTGCCACATCTCCTTCAATAACAAATAGGAAAATCCGACGATTTTTACCTGGTGCAAAAGTAATCTTTTTTCCTTTTTCAAGATCAGATAAGTAGATGGTCAGATCCTGATTGATGTCTGCGACGTCGTCTGCTGAAGCGTTTTTGCTCACTACCGGCAACAGCTGGTTCTTTAATTTTTCCACATCAAAAGTCGTTTGTTCATACGATGGTGTAACGCCAACCACCTCGGGCTCAAACCACATTTGAAGGAAGTTCACCTTCTCAGTTGCAGATGGATTCATTTCGGAATGAACCACACCGGTTCCGGCAGACATGCGTTGTACGCCTCCGAAAGTGGTTGTCGCTGTATGACCACCATTGTCTTCATGCTGCAAATGACCATCGAGTACGATAGACACGATCTCCATTTCCTTGTGCGGATGAGCACCGAACCCTCTCATCGGCTCAACGAAGTCATCATTCAATACGCGCATCGGTCCGAAGTTCATGTTCTCCGGATCGAAATATTCTGCAAACGAGAAACTGAAATTGCTTTTCAACCAGCCATGATCAGCTGTGTATCGTGAATTTGCTGGATAAACTTTAATCATTATAATTGCCTCCTCAGTAATTATCTTGAATTCGAGATATTAGGGTAAAAATTTTTACTATAAATTTTGGGGTGAATGGAGCTAAGTACTCCCTTAAGAAATTATCTTGAATTCGAGATATATTGTATAACTTGCGAGCTTGTCTTGTCAACAGTTCATATTGAAGGAGATCCACATTAGATGTAAAATCCCCTTCCTGAACGCTTATTTTACTGTAAAAAGGCGATAGAAATGAGGCTTGCTTCGACTGGATGAGAAAGCATCAACAAGTGATCCGACTTATTGATTTGGGTAATTTGCAAGTCAGACATCACCCTCTTGTATTCAAAAAGATCAATTTCATTTGAATCACGGAACTCTTTCGGTAAAATCAATTGATCCGCCAATATCAACAGGATCGGCACCTTAACCTTGGATGCCACTTCTTTCCGGAAGTTCATGGATGCGATATCCTGGAGATACCCTCTTAAAGCATCATCCGGCGTTTTATGAACAAAAACCCCATCCTCTGTCTGTTCAAAACAGATTTTGTGAGCGTTTTTAATCAAGGGGATTACATCTCTAGTAACTTCGACTCCTGCCATCTTCATCTCTTTGATATGTTCAGCCAAGTGGCTGTCCAGCTCCCTCTCGGTTTTGAAAGTAGGCTGCGACAGGTCGCCTTCGACTGAATCGACTTCGTAATAACCGCCATCCAACAAGATCACTCGATCGACTTTTTCAGGGTAATGAAGCGCAAAATACTGAGCAACCCAACAGAAATAGGAACCTGCAACGATGGAAACAAACTCGATTTTCAAATCTTCCAATACATTCAACAAGTCCTTTGATGCCTGTTCAAGTGTATAGGGACCTTCCACGAGCGAGTCCCCGTGCCCTCTGAAATCCAACGCAATACAGCGATATTGACCCGCAAACTGCTCGAGCATCTTCTCATAAGATTCTTTTGTTTCTCCCAATCCATGTAAAAACACGACAACTGGAAGGTTCACCTCTGCTGTATCTATAAAAGAGATTCCGTCGACATAAGAAATATTTTTCATCATTGAATTGGTCATCTGATCTCTCTCCTTTTTTCGAGGATATGTAATCCTTCGAGATATGGATTTGTTTTCCTTTAACCTTTTTGTAAAAATTGACGCCGCTCTCCAAGGACCGGTGTCAATAAAGGATTCTACTCTTCCGTCAGTTCCAATGTTTTCTCGAAGTCTCCGATTTGGGCCGTGAAATGAAAAAACGACCTCAGTCGGTAGTGAGGTCGCTACATGTAAAATGGTTATGAATGGACGTGCTCTTTTGTAGTTTTCGTTCGAAGTCTTTGGCGTGCTGTCTTATTCGAATGGCTGACCGGCTTCAGTCCTAAAGCTTTTGCTAACCCAAACTTGGGCATGTTTCCATAGATCGATTCGAATTGATTAGGCTTAATCAGATATGTTTCGTGGTAGATCCCAACCGCATTATTTTTGCCTACTTTCTTGTTGAAGTCGTTCCATGCTTTCAGGTGATTTTGCCCTCGTGCATACTTCATCAGATCCTCTTCCGTTTTCCAGTACTGTACCATGAGGGTAGTTCGGAAGTTGATAAAATTCTCCATCGTCAGGAAGCCTAACTGTTTATTCGTGTAAAGTTCTCTGATCATTGGCGGCATCGCGAGAAAGACAGGCAGCCATTTGTGGATGGCCCACCATTTGTTGATTCGCATACCAATCAGGAATACCACAAACTCATCAGAACCGCTCGTTTCAACCGTATACCTTCCTTGAAGAATCTCCTTCGCCATCCTTACTCCTCCTTAAGGTTTAGTAATGTTTCCTTCGTTTTCACACACCAGTCCATTGCAGCTTCTGTCGTACACAGCCCATAATCCAAAGTAATGATCCAAAATGGTGTATCACCTTGATCACATAAATCAGATAAAATCATCTCTTTAATTCCTGCATATGTGTTGTATCTTTCGCTGAGTTTGCTGTGGTATGTGTCCAGTAAGTCGATCGTGTTGTATGTGTCTTGATGGCGGCTGAAAAACAGCTTCAAAAGGAGGTCGTTCTTTTCAATTGGGAGCTCTTGGATAGGTTGCTGGAGCCAGTTTCGCAGGGTTTCTTCTCCTGTTGGTGTAATAAAGTACTCTTTTTTGTCTGGCTTTCCCTCTTGAGAGGAAAGCTTGACCTCCGCAAATCCTTGTTCTACGAGACGTTTCAATGTTGGGTAAATTTGTCCGTAACTAATTTTCCAAAAATGATTCAGGCTACCGTCAATCATCTGCTTCATTGCGTATCCAGTATGATATCCCGTAGTCAGCAAACCTAAAATGGCATATTGCGTATAGTTTTCCTTTGCCATTGTACACCTCATTAACAATGTATCTTTTTGATACATATCTATTTGATATATATACTATAACAACATTACCCCCATAAGTAAACCTTTTTATTGGAAAAATATCCTAACATCGCATTATTTTGTGATATAACTCGATTTTCGGTTAACTCCCAAATAAAATTCGGTCCTTCCGCATAAAGACAAGAAATTATAGCTCAGATTTGAGATTTATAGCTCAGATTTGAAAAATATAGCCGAGATTTGAGAATTATAGCCCAGAATTCAGAAATATAGCTCAAATTCCAGAAATATAGCCGAAAACCCATTTCTATATCGTAAATTTCCGCCCCAACGGAAATCTCCTCGTAATAAAAAACCCCGAAGGACATTCCTTCAGAGTCTTTCTCTAACTTATAACGTTTTAACGACAGCCATTTCTTTTCCGAAACGGTCACCATGGTCGACAAATCCATGACTCTCATACAATCGGTGTGCACTTTTGTTCTCTGGATGATAGCCAACTACGATTTTCTTTGCATCCGGTAACTTCGCCATTTAATTGACAGCATTCATACCAATTTTCTTCATTCAATTCTACAAGTTGTATTTCGTTCTTTTTCATGTGTTGACTCCTTTTGATTGCAGTGGTCGTAATTGATCCAATACGTGAAGGTCGCTCATTTCGCACCAAAGTTCTTGTATCCTTCCTTCTTCAAACCGGAGAATCATCAACCCGGTTTCTGTGACACGCTGGTCGGTTGAAGGAATGTCCAACCATCCACCCTTATATGTCATGTGGCCTGTGTACCGGACTGCAGTCTTTTCACCACTTTCAAAATAGTCCTCGATGACCCACTCATCATCAACAAAAACCGATCTGAACCAGCCCATGAAATCGGCTATGAAATCCTCTTGCCCTTTAAAGGTATGATTCGGAACATGCACATTTAAATCTGGAGCGGTAATTTCTTTTAACGTATGTACGTCTCCTTTTGTAAAAACCTCGCTGAACCATCTTTCGACGATGTGTCGGTATTGCATAGGATCACTCCTCGGATTAGGGTTACAACCACCTTCATCTTTCATTGAGGGACCCCTTCCAAAAGCAGAGAATGGTCATAAAAAAGACAAACTTTAATCTAATGGATCTTTATTGTACATTGATTAATTATCTCCTAGTTCAGTCATCCATTTCATTACTTTTTTCCGTGGATAATATATATTACCATTCAATCGGATATGTGGAATATCCGGATATTCTTGTAATAAAGCTTTCGCATCTTCTTTCGAAACTCCAATATAATGATGTATCTGATCTTCCTTTATAAAGTTATCTGTATCCGATGAATCAAGGCTATCCATCAAACTTCTTCCATTTGGATTCTTGAAATTCTTCAGCCCTTCTCCAATAAAAAAAGCAGCTCCGACCAAACCGAGCCCAATCCACATTAAATCCATCACATTTCCCCCTTGATTATCGTTATGTATTCAACTGTATATCGTTTTTCCGCTGAAAGCTCCAACTTTCACTCTCTCAAACTTGTACTCATAGATGGTAACCCCACCAAAGCTACATATACGATATGAAAGATTGGAAGGGTGAACACTATGCTAAACGGAATTCAATTGCCAGTACACCATATTGTTCCTCTTGTTCTAGTGAATAAATGTCATAAGTACCATCCATTAATTCTTGAAGTGACCAACCTTCGCAGCCCATTATTGAGGGAGGTAGATCTTCGTACATCTCTTTAAAAGTTTTATAGTTTCTAAGGTCCTTTACTATTACTTTTAAAAATTCATCCTGGTCCGGCAGTTTTGTAAACTCGATTGTGTCCCCCACCATAACCTTTCTTCTCTTCGCATCGTTCAGCCGAATTTCAATCGTTTTCTGTCCAGACTTAATCAAGTCAAAATACTCTTCATTCAAGCTCATTTTATGTAACATGTTGATCGCTCCGTTTATTCGTTTGCTTTTTCCTCTAAATAACGTTCATACACTTCGACGTGTTTTTCTTTATCGGGTACGAGTACGTCTATTTTCTTCTTCACTTTATGTAATAAATAAAGTCCGTGCAGAACACATCCGAACAAGATCCCAAACGCGAGAATTCCTCCAAGTAATGTCCCCATGCTCATGAGCACGAATCCTATTAAACTAGCTATAACTATAAATACAAATAAGTACACCTCATCCCCTCCCAAACCATATTAACATAATTTTCCTTTGTGCGTATAAATCAAAAAAGAAGCCTCCCTTTTGGAAGGCTTCTTAAACATAATTAGTAGTTATTGAAGAAGCGTGTCATCGCTACTGCGAAGTCACCTCGCGTTAGCTCTTTCGTTGGATGGAACTCCGCATGGATGATCGGTTCCTTGTCGTAAGGTCCTTGGCTTGAGGTGAAGTGGGCGTTGAAGATTCCCAGGTCCAGCGCTAACTGAACGTAGCCCTTCAACTCAGCTGGAATTTCACCCGCGTCCTCAATCGGGAGTCTTTCTCCTTTATAAGCGACCGTCAATTCCCCTTCAAAGCTTCGCGCTTCCTCTTGAAGTCCTAAGCTTTGAACGAGCGTATAAGCGAGTTCCGCTCGAGTGACGCTATCACCAACATCCACTGAATTCATCACGCTATCGTGTGTGTACTCACCTTTTAACGCTGAACCTTTCGTGAGTACTGCATCAACTGCTGCGTCCGGACTGGTCTGTTCGACTTGACGAATTCCGGCTCCCATCACAAGATAGCTTGCCAGGTCTCCTTCAATCAACAGAGCATCTGCGTTAAAATCGCCTCCAGCTTCCGCATCAAACAACCGCTCAGTGATACCAAGCTTGATTGCATCTGCTGCCGCGTGCCCTTCAATGTCTCCGAGACCATTCATAACACTAGCCGTTTTCTGCGTAAGTGTACCGACGACCTTTTCCGGTAAAGCGACACCAGGATAAGCACTCACTTCGAGCTTCCACTCACCTGCAACCGGATTGTCGACCGTAATCGTGTTAACGAGGTCGATACTGTACGTCGGGTTGAAACCTGATTCATACACTTCTCCGTTCGGATCCGTGATCGTGAACACAAGTGGGTTTCCACCTTCTTCTGTGAACGTGTCTCCATCCGCGTACATCTTAGCCACGAGCTGGGCTTGGTTTTCTTTTACGTTAAAAGTCGTTTCGTTCGTTCCAGTCGGATCGTAATCCATTTCATAGTTTTCACGTGTGACGTCCATGGAGCTGTAAGCGTTGAACGTCTTATCTTTGTTCACCGTCGCTCCGTACTTTTTATCAGGATTGAAAGCCAGGTCGACTGCGCCGTATGCATTCACATACCCAGAGCCGACTTCATACGCTTCACGTCCTGGAATATTTGTTGCCGTATGACTGATGATCTCCTTCACTTCACTCGGTGACAAGGTCGGTTCTGCATCTAATAGTAAAGCAACGATTCCAGCGACATGAGGTGTCGCCATCGATGTTCCGTTCAGCATCGTATAGTACGGTAGGTAAGCTGCCGGGATGTTGTCTTTGTCTTTGTTCGTTGCGATAACACCAACTGGTGAAAGTGTACGCGCTGAAATGATATCGACTCCAGGAGCGGTCACAGTCGGCTGGTCTTTCCACGTCCATGTTTCACCATCAACTTCAAATGTTTCTTCCACGCCTCTCGTTCCTCGGGAAGAAAAGCTCGCGAGCGTACCATCCTTCACACCTGCTGCTACTGAAATGACCCATGGCGCTTTTGCATATGGATTGTGTGTATCCTCATCAGGTCCGGAATTCCCTGCTGCAAAAAGAACCGTGATCCCGCGGTCATAACAATCTTTTGTCGCAACGTTAACCGGATCATCGACGAAAAAGTCGTCATTCGATCCCCAGGAGTTCGTGATGACCCGAATATTGTATTCGTTCTGATGCGTAATCGCATAGTCGAATCCACCGACCAAATCGAGGATCAATACACCGCCACCAGAACCGTAACCGATCAGGTCGGCGCCAGGTGCCACACCTTCATACATACCGCCTGAAGCTGCTCCAGTTCCTCCAACCGTTCCAGCTACGTGTGTTCCATGACCAGAATTCGTATCCGTATTAACGACATCTTCTTGATAGACGATCGGCGTAAGTCCTGTCGTTTTCGCCATGTTCGTTGTTCCGAGTACGTTTTGCACGAGATTTTTGCCAAGTTTCAGGTCAGGGTGTGCCCCATCAACACCACTGTCGTTAACGACCACACCGATTCCCTTTCCGGATACAGGGAACCCTTCATTCGCCTTCTGCATGTCTTTGTCCGTACGTACTTTGTTGACACCGGTCAATTCCGTTGCGTTCCCGTTGTACATCTCCACTTTACGATTCAGGTAGAGTGAGCGGACATCGTCCTTTTGAGATAAAGCTTCAATTTGTTCTGCTGTTGCCATGACACCTGCAATCGGAAGGGATTGCATCGTAATCCCCGTGTTGATGCCTAATGCTTTTAACAAATCCACGTTCTCAGATGAAGGTGCCCCTTCACCATGAAAAGTGACGATGACATTGATTAGACCAGTCGATGCTTTCATTTTATCCAGGAGATGTTGATCAATCGTCGCTGTGCCATTGTCCGTCGTTGCACTGCCACTACTTGTTGGTAAAAATATTCCGATAACCAAAACCGCTGCCATCAGTATTGAAATGAGTGATTTGTTTCTTTGCAAATGAACGCACTTCCTTTTCCTGAAATTTCTGACATTACCACTACTTAAATTATCACACCGTTCAGGCTCGTAATCTATTAGGAGAAAGGCATATTTACAGGTAAAAGAAAGTAGTAGATTTAGCTAGTACCTAAGGGTTAACCTATGGTATTTGGTCTAATAAAAATGCGACTACCCTTCTCAGGTAATCGCAAAGTATGTACAGCTTAAACATGATCTGTGAAGATTTTTCTATAGGTAACAAATAATCCTCCGACTAACACGGATACGACAACGAATGAAAGCACAAATAGGATAGGTGATACAGTAAAGCCAAATGCAACTTCATTCGAGAGAGGTGTACCATTTGATAAATCCGGGGTATAGTTCCATGTTTGAACAAAACCTATGACAAGCATGGTTCCAAAATAAACAAAATGTAAGATGGCAGAAACCATCATGGATTGTAAAATTAATTTCTTCAATTTAAAACTCCGTTCCTTTCCATTTCATTTTCATTCGGGATGCGATCTCTCCTTCATTCAAGCCTCCGCTTTTCTCCAGTTCTTGTACAACACGTTTTTGACGCTCAAAAGAATGGTTTTGGCTCAGCTTCTCTTTTCCTTCCACTTTATCAATCTTGATTCTGAAGCCTTGGACCGCTTTACTCATTCCATCAATATAACCGGGTTCCACTTCATTGAGCTGATAAGCACTATCTTTCACTTCATATTTTTGTACCATTTCACGGAATGAACTCATCAACTCTTGTTGGTCGGTCAGAAGTTCCACTGTTCCATACACATGGACCGTTACATAATTCCAAGTCGGAACCGCTCGATCCGTTTCATACCAGGAAGGGGAAATGTAACTGTGCGGACCGTGGAAAATCGTAAGTACACGCTGGCTCTCAATGTCCTTCCATTGTGGATTGGCAAGTGCAAAATGGCCGTAAAGGTATGTCCGATCATCATTGATCAGGATTGGCAAATGAGTTGCAAACGGCATCCCATCATGCTGGGAAACCAGTGTAGCAAAGCTATATTCATCTATGACTATATAAGCCATTTCAGGGTCTACCATTTTAAAATGCGAAGGGATATACATAAGTTCCTCCTCTAGACGAGCTTATACATGAGAATGTCATCCACGTATTCATTTTCGTTAAACTTGAATTCTTTCACTTTTCGTCCTTCTTCCAAAAAGCCTAAGCTCTTATACAATGAAATTGCTCTTTGGTTCGTTGAAAATACACCCAAGCTCACTTTTTCAATCAATGGGTTCTTTTCTGCCCATTCTAATAAAGCACTTACGAGCATTCGTCCAAGTCCGCGGTCTCTGTATTCTTTTCTTATCATCAATCCAAAAGAACCCGTGTGCGCCATGCGCTTTCTCTCTTGTGCAATGAACACGATCCACCCGACCACTTCACCAACCATTTCAGCCACTATCAGCGTATCACGTTCATTTTTCAACCGCTTCTGCATCCATTCGTATTGCTCTTCTGTTGTTCTCGTGAACTCTTCGGATACGGCAATAAAATACGCACCTTCAGAAATCACATCAGTATGTATGTCTAGAACTGCATCGCTATCCTCTAATGTCGCTGGCCTAATCACGCATGCCCGGTCTCCTTTTAATACGGTCATCTATATCTCCCCTATTTTGAGCTAACTTAGAGTTTCGATATAACCATTTGCGAATCCTTTATCCTATACATAAAAAAGAAGCTGCGATTGCAGCTTCCCTTTGAAATCTATTCGTCTTCAGCAGTTCTGTACTTTAAGAAGTAGTGTTCGCCAATGAAGACAGCCAAAATAAACAATATCGAGACAACCACGATTAACAAATCGTTTTTAGCTTTCACCCACAGGAATGCCCCTAGTACAATCCCATCTAATGTTAATGCAGTCAGCACGACTCCCTTGTTTGCTTTCACTTTTCCTCGTAATTTCTTGAATACACCCCAGTGAATGATCATGTCCATCACTAAGTAAAGAATAGCCCCTACAGATGCTATTCGACTTAAGTCGAATAAGACCGTTAATACCATTGCTAGTACGATTGTATAGACAAGAGTATGCTTTTGGATTTTCCCAGGCATCCCGAAGTGGCTGTGCGGGATGAGCTTCATATCTGTCAACATAGCAAGCATACGGGAAACAGCGAATACACTCGCTATGATACCACTAATCGTCGCAATAATGGCAATAGCTACTGTGAACCAAACCCCATAATCACCGAATGCCGGTCGTGCAGCTTCTGCTAATGAATAGTTTTTCGCTTCAATAATTTGGTTCAATGGCAGGTTTGTAGATACAGCCCATGCCAACAGTAAATAAACAGCAAGGCTGATCAATATGGAAAATACGATTGCTCGCCCTACATTTTTCTTAGGTTCGACGATTTCTGAACCACTATTCGTGATGGTTGTGAACCCTTTGAATGATAAGATTGTGAGGGCAACAGCTGCGATAATACTTGCGATGGTCGAATCAGGAGCACTCCCTCCTCCATCAGCTGGTGTAAATGAAAAACCAGCTACCCATAATCCACCGATTGCAAATATCACCAACCCGATAATTTTCAAAAGGGAAACGATTGATGTGAACGTCTGGATGAAGCTGTTCTTTGCAATATTAACTAGAAAAGCAAACGTCAATAATCCCACACCTAGAAGTGGAACGAGATAATCGGGTTGATTCCCACCAAAAGTTTGAAGGGTGTACGTGCCGAACGTTCTCGCTACGAGACTTTGGTTGATCACCATTGAGATCGCCATCAACATGGCTGCAGAAGCGGTTATGGTCGTTTTTCCATATGCTTTGACTAGAAACATCCCTATACCGCCAGCGGAAGGATATTCATTACTCATTTTCACATAGGAATATGCACTGAAACCTGTAACGATCCCACCTACTATGAAAATTAACGGAAACCAGACACCAGCCAGTTCAGCAACTTGTCCCAGCAAGGCGAAGATTCCCGCACTAATCATGACACCGGTGCCTAAACCGATTGCACCAATTAATGTAATGCTATTCTTCTTATAATCTTCCATAAGACTCACCTCGTTTACTACTCGCCTTAATATCCCCCTATCGTATGTAAACTTATAAGACATCTTTCCCCCATGGTACTCACATACCCTGTTTGGTATTTTCTAAAAACCCCCACTTTTACCTCATAAAAACTACCCCTTTTTGTATAAAGGGGTAGTTGGATTTTGAAGCAACTGTATTCAGAAAAAGATGCTACTTATGATAGCAGCTTCCTTTTAACAAATTAATGGTGTCCGTAATGTTGGCTTCGGTCCGTAAGCGGGATGTCATCGTATCGATCCGGATCGATGTCATACACATCTCCTGATGCCATGCCATCGATTATACCGTATAGACCCGTTTCAACCGCTTTGACAAGTTGCCCGATCCGCTTTTGACCATAGCTTTGTGTTTGACCCGTCACCTCGAACAGTACTGCACCGCTGCCATTGAGAGCGAATGAGCCAAGCGCAGTTCCTGGTAGGTCCAGATTTTGAGGATATAGCGTAATATTACCGAACGGTGAATTGCCCATTTCTTGTAACGCATCATATGCCGCGACATTCAATTGCTTGGAAAAATCACCATCATATGTGTCCGCATACTCACGATATTTCTCTCCTTCAGTAGAACTCGGATCCGGTACGAAGCTTCCTGATAAGGAAAGGGTTACAGGTTCTCCACTACCTTCAACCTTATAGACCCCTTGATGATGAAGGTCGATGAAACCATCCACCGTGCCAAATTCTTCAGTCAAGTTTTTATATACATCACGGACAGTTTGAGCTTCCGGCGTAATGTACCATCCAGGCTCAGACGACTTACCTGGGAAGTCGTCCGGTTGAGGAACGTAATCCAAGTCTGGATTGAAATCCCGGTTTACATCGAACCCTGGATTAGAAGCATAGTCCCAGTTTTCATTTTGGAATGTATAGTAATTCCAAGAGGGTGTGACCCCTTCTAATTGTGGAAAATCCTCTTCGACCTCACTCCATGAACGATCGTTTCCACGGCGGTTCAATTCCGTCGCATCCGGATTGATCATTGGCATGGCAACAATCGTCACTTCATCTCGAATCTTTTGAGCTTCAGGTGAGTTATGGGATCCTAAGTGCTGGAGAATGTTCAACAGTGCTCTCGTTCCTGTTTTTTCGTTTCCATGGATCTCACTTTGAATCAACAAGACTTTATCACCTGTACCCACTCTTGCAGTATAAATTTCACGATTTTGATTGGAATATCCAGCAACCTCAACATTAACGGTTCCTTTACTGTTCTGTTCAATCTGTTCTAGCTTCCGACTTAATTCATCATGACTGATGAAACCGGAAGTGGCGTAATTTTGGTTTTGATCGTTATTGGGACTATTACCTGGCGAATCGGCATACACAGGACTGATTAATCCAGAAACTAAAAGAATCGAACTGCACAACATGCCCATCTTCTTACTTCGCATAGAATCCCTCCTGAAATTTTGATCTTTTTTAACATTCTTTTTCATATTTCGAACTCCTTGCCAAAAAGAAAAAACACAACATTCGTCGTGTTTTGTAAATTCTTTATTTAGTTCAATCTCATTAAAGCATAGGTACATGTATTGAAGTTTTTAAAATATCTCTGTGTAAAGAAGCACTAGTCCAATTACACATGTGATGAAATAGCTGCTTCTGCCTATTCGAATCACTCGTTTTTCTAAACCTAAGCTTCTTTCGAGCAATTTGATGTAATCCATAATAAACCAAGTGGCGATAAGGATTACAAGAGTTAAAAGGTGTTGATCATGAAGAATCGTAAGTGCAAAAGCATAAATCGCCAAGAAAGCAATACTAACATTCCCAAGCATTGTATATGCTACAAGTTTATAATCTTTCATGTTTTCCTCATTCAAAAATACTTCTTCCCTTTCTTATTCACTAAGGTGGTGATGGAATCCGAAACCATCATGATAATGCCGCTTCCTAATAATCCTGATGCAAAAATAACCGCTCCCGTCGCGATATCTTGAGACTGATGATAGGTAGCCCATCCCAGGGCGAGAATTCCGTAAACAATGGAAACCACGACCATAGCCAATCCTAATTTCATGTTCGAACGGCGGTGCATTTTATTCCGATAAAACAACAACCAACCTCCCAAGAACAAAAAGAGAGCCAACACCTCTATCATTTTGCATCCCCCTCCTTGGTCACTTCCTACTTGTAACATTCGATTTTATCGTGATAATACCTCCTTATTCATTTCCAACCATAAAAAGAACGCAATTCACGAATGAATTGCGTTCATTTCAATATTTTTTTACAGGTTCAATATTAAGGTCTTTTTCTGCTAGGAGTGAAAAGGAAAACATGTTTGAAATAAAATACGTTTTAGCCAGATAAATTCTGGGAAAAGCGGGTAGCACAATTATTTTATCACGGAAATGGTTGATTATAACGATCGCAATAGGGAGGGCTCTACAATGGAAAAAGCACAAAATAATGTAGCATTTTATTATGGACTCGCGTTTGTGATGTTCGCCTCATTCCTGTGGGGAGTGACAGGTGGACTTTCAGGTTTCTTGCTGGATCGAGGCTGGGACCCTCTTGTCATTGCGACTTTCCGTGGTCTGGTAGGTCTTCTTTTTGCGGTGCTATGGTTGATCAGCAAGGGACAAGTGAAAATCACAATCAACCGTCGGCTCATTCTTTGGTCTGTGTTTGCCGGTGTGGGCATCGCAGGAAACTATGTATTTTATTACTTTAGCATCTCTCAAACCAGTGTCGCGATTGCCGCAA
The DNA here is from genome assembly GCA_020524245.1 of Rossellomorea aquimaris. Classification (GTDB taxonomy): domain Bacteria; phylum Bacillota; class Bacilli; order Bacillales; family Fictibacillaceae; genus Pseudalkalibacillus. Next base: position 222,786 of record JAIVLN010000002.1, read on the forward strand.
CCCTCATGTATACAGCTCCTATTTTTGTATTCATGATATCAGCGCTCTTTAATCTGGAAAGGGTGACGACGCTTAAACTCGTCTCAATTATAGTTGTCATTATCGGCATCATCTTGTTGACGGGTTCCTATAAAAAAGACCTAGCGGATTTGAGTCTATTCGGCATACTAGCTGGTTTACTTTCTGGACTTTCTTATGCATTGTTCATTTTCGGGTTGAAAAACAGCTCCAAAAATGGAGATCAAATCAGTGTATTGGTGCTGGCATTTCTCGTCCAGTTCCTGCTCGTTTTCACTTATGCCGATAAACAACAATTCGCACAAGTGTTATTCGAGTTCAAGGACATTTGGTGGTTCATTCTGACAGGCATTGCCGGAGCTGGCTTGTCGTTCTTCTTTTACATGAATGGGTTGAAAAAAATCAATCCAGGGATTGCTTCGATTGTTGCGATGATTGAACCCGTAACCGCTTCCTTATTCGGAGTTCTCATTCTCGGGCAATACTTATCACCTATCCAACTCGTCGGAATGGCAATGATCCTGTTCATCATCACCTTCTTGTGCAAACAAACGCTCAGAAGTGGAGAATGAAGAGAATCATATTTTCAGGTGAAAGACTCGTTATTTGCGAGTCTTTTTTATTTGTGTTATTTTGCCTATGTGCAACTTTGTTTCTTGTATGCTATAATGGGCCTGCAAGGTAGTTCGTATACGAATCAGTCCCCCAGGGTGGTAGCTGGGGGACTCCTCCATAATAAAGATATTTATTTGAGGTTATGTAACATTTCTTTCTTTTTTGATTTGATTAAGAGAAATCATCAAACCGGTAGAGTGCCTCTTTTCATATTTTGCAATGAATATTAATTACGCAAAATTTTCTCCATCGATTTTCCCTTCGCTAACTCATCAACGAGCTTATCCAAGTAACGGATTTCCTGCATTGTCGGTTCTTCAATATCTTCCACTCTGACGCCGCAGACTACACCTTTTATCAAAGACCTTGAAGAATTCATTTGCGGAGCTTCCGCAAAGAAGGTCTCAAAATCTGTCTTTTTTTCCAGTTGCTCTTCTAATTGTTCCTGGCTATAGCCTGTCAACCAACGGATGATTTCATCGACTTCTGATTTTGTACGACCTTTCTTCTCTGCTTTCGTAATGTAATGGGGATAGACACTTGCAAAACTCATTGTATAAATTTTATGTTTAGTCATGATACATCCTCCTTGAATTAATCGAATCCCTAATCCCGTTATTAAGAGAGACTAATATTCTCCGCCAATTCTATAATAATTCCTTCTGGACCACGTACGTAGCATAATTTATATGTATTTTCGTAGTTTTGGATCTCGCCCATAAGATCTGCACCTCTCTCTTTCAATCTTACAACAATGGCTTCAATATCTTCCACAGCAAAAGCAATATGTCGTATACCTAAGGTGTTTGCGAAAGATTGCTGCATCCCTTTATCATCTGATGGTGTATGGAATTTGACCAACTCCAAAGTTGCTTGACCGTCCGGCAACCCCAACATTACAACCGTACTTTTAACTTCATTGAGCCCTATTATCCGTTCCACCCACTTGCCTTTCACCTCAGCTTCCCCTAGTACTTCGAGACCGAAATCAAGAAAAAAAGCTTTAGCTGCCGATAAATCATTCACCACTACACCCACATGATCTATCCTAAGGGCTTTCATCTCTTATACCTCCTGGTTATTACGCCTTCTTTAATAAACCTAAACTTCTTAGTCATCTTCTTCATAATCAATCCAATCACCATTTTTCGATTTTACTTTAGTAATGGTGACTTTACCCGATATAAATTCAAATGTTTTTTCATTGTCTTTATACTTTGTAATAGGGTACTCAAACGTCACTAACTCATAGTCAAGATGTTCATCTATTACATAGAAGGCGTGAAACGATCCAGCCCCCTTCTTATTGATAAACTCATCACCATATGAAGGTAAATAAATTTATGGACTACTATTCATCAAAAAAGAAAACATAGCTGTTCCTAAGAGAAGAAGTATTAAAATTCCTATAACAATACCGAGTAAAGTTTTTCTTACGATAGGCATTTCAATCTTTGGAATGAAATAAAAGGTTTCTATAACACCAGCGATCATTAAGGGAAAAACGAATCTATCTTCAACAACATCGCCCCCGTTAAGATATAACACAATAATCAATAGAGTGAGAGAAAAAGTGGCGATTGGTAAAAGCGTAGAAATCATACTTTTCTGCAAGACTTCACCTCCGATATATTGGCTAAGAGGGATGAATTTGTTTTTTTTTATCAATAAAGTGGTGTCAATTCAAACTCATTAGAAAGTGTTGAAGGATAACTCCCTTCAATTCTTTTATCAGCTTCAATATTGTTTATACTTTGTAGTTTCGGAAAGAAGAAGATTGCTCCGAAATAATAAATTAAATTTGTCTATAACCTAATTATAATCAAGCCCGATAAGAGAATGGATCCAATCAGAGACAATTTCTGATATGAAGATGCTAATAAAAATGATTATGAGTTCCTTCAAAACACCACCCCTTGGAAATAATTTATGGCAGTCCTCATTTATACTTTTTCAGTTGGCTTCGTTCATTGCCTTCTGCTTCCATTTCTCGTTATATTTTTTAATCCACTTGATATCAATCGGCCCATTGACAACTTTATAATATTTTCCGTTCAGAATATGAACGTAGTTTTCCATTGAATGAACGATTGCTGGATTGGCATTCTTATGATAGATGGTCGTTTCGAAGTTTTCCTCAAGTGCCAAGTATTGATTGTATGTATCTTCGTCGATTTTTTTCACTCGGTATCGACTTAAGAAGTTCATTAGTTCATCAGCTGATTCCTGGTCTCGCGATTCCCATTCAAAGAAGCCATCCCCGACCTTTGAGCGATCTTCAGTAAAGTGGATCCAAAGAAAATCCTTCGGTTGATAAGGAATGAGATCAACGAGGTCCCTCTCACGGTAATCATTGTAAACTCGGATCGAAAGTGCAGTTAGGATACTGACTATTACAATAAGCACAAATCTTTTTTTGCTCATCAGTATCTACCCTGATAAACATATGAAGCAGCTGATCCAAGCAAACCACGAACTCCACCTGTGTAATATGGCATGAGCTCATTTGCTGTCTCAATGTCCTTCCACTCCACATCGGATATGGTTGCTGTGTCCTGGATGGCAATCTCACCACCAACGATCTTTGCTCTGAATGTTATGAAGTACGCATGGACGTCTTTTGTCTCCAGAAACGCTTCATTCACGCTGACGACTTCTTCAACTTCAATTGTAAGACCGGTCTCTTCCTTTGCCTCTCGAATGGCTGCTTCCCGTAGCGTTTCGCCTTTTTCCACAGCTCCGCCTGGCAACGACCAGTTATCATGTCTGATGTTTTGGACCATCAATACTTTGTCAGATTGCTCATCATAGATCAAAGAATAAACGACATCTACTCTTTCCATACAAATCTCCTTATCTCTTTAACGTTGAAAGATACAACGCTATTTCTCTGATTTTCTCATCGGTTTCGTCCATTTGTTCGTCTCTTGAATCTCCAACTGAATAGAAGGTATCGCCCTTGATGATATGATCAGATAAGTTCAACAAGCCGACTGCCTTTCGGTTGAATCTTTCAGCGATCGCAAACGTTGTAGCGGTCTCCATATCCACGCCGATATGTCCTTGTTCCGCCCAGCCCTTTACCATTTCTGAAGTTTCAACCATTATCGCTCCTGTTGTAAAAATAGAGCCTGTCACATAGCGGTAGCCCTTTTCTTCGCAATACTTGATTGCTTCTTCAACAAGTTGTGGATCCGCAGCAACGGTTTTCCGATCGTTCACGTACCACTGGGAAACCCCATCCTCCATTACAGCCGACGTCACAATAAAAATGTCGCCGTACTGAACCTCATGGGATAATCCGCCAAAATATCCGGTTTGGACAAAAGTCTCTGTGCCCAGTACAGCGAAGCGATGGGCGATAGCTGCGGCAATGGGGCCACCGAATACATTCGCAAAGCCGATTTGATGCTGATTATACTTTCCGATGATGGTATTCCAGATCGGAATCCATTGCTCTTCACTTAAGATTTCTTTCCATGTGGATAAATTCCACTCATGCTCCCATTCCCCATGTAAAATGAACGATTGGGGAACTTTGTCTTCAGTTATTTTGAATGCTTCTAACCAATCTTCTTTTGTAAAGTCACCATATAATTTCATGCTAAACCCCCGACATTTTCCAACGAATAAAGAGCCTTAACCTTTGTTAAGACTCTTCCATTTATGTCCTATTCGACTTTTATATGAATATTCCTATGTCTAAAAATCATATTCTTTTACAATTCGTTTCGTAATCAGCTTATAACCAGCTTTGTTTGGATGAAGGGTGTCGCTGAAATATTTCTGTGACTTCTCTTCAAAAAGATTGTCTGTCGAGATGAACTTCATATGGTCATGCTGTTTGACGATTTCTTTACTCGACCGGTTCCATTCATCAATGACATGCTGAATTTTTTCAGAAGATGGATATGGGTTGTATAATCCTAAAAATAAGATTCGTGCGTCTGGATTCTTTTCACGGATGATCTTGAAGATCCTCTGAAGGTTTCGTTCATAGTCTTCTTTCCCGATTTCCAAACGGTCTTCACGTATCGGATTTAAGTCCTTTCCATTGCTTTTCACCAAGTCATTCATGCCAATAAACACAGTGATATAATCAGCTTCTTCTACATCATTCAACACTTCCGGTTGCCCAAGTTGAGCGAGCAATCCATCGGACTGTTGGCCAGGTATCCCGTGATTTTCAACCGTCACTTCCTGCTGTTGGTTTTCCTTGAGTAGATATTGAAGATCACCGACATAACCGCTTCCCTGCTGGTCACCTACGCCATGGGTCAAAGAATCACCTAATGCTACAAACACTTCACTGTTCTTCATCTTTACATCTTCAACCACATTGATCATCATAAATACCGCAAGAATTAGAATTGGAACAAGAGAAATCAGCAGTCGTTTATCCATGATGCCCTCCTTCGACTTACAACCTAGAACTACCCGGTAGGTCCCAAGCTTAAACAAGCCACCATGAAAAAAGACCAGAGTGTAGCCACTCTGATCAGATTGAACCTATGTAACTGTAGGATAAGTAAATGCATAAAATCGCCGCAACAAACATCGGGATTGAGACTTTAAGATTTCTGCGATATTTAAGACCAAACGTACAAAACAAAATGGCAGCACTGCCCTTTGCGATACTTTCAAATAAGGGGTTATAGGAAAAATAAGTACTGCTGAAACGAATAGTACGTTCAAAATCTCTTAACGCGTTCATTGAGCTTCTTCTCGATTTGGTCTTGAACGGATTCGATTTTCTCTGGCAGGATGAAAAGATATTCAATGAGCCCTTCCAACAATTCCATCAATAATGCTGCTGTTTCGTCGTCAATCTCACGCTCGAGATCAAGCATTGCATTGAACGGACGATCGGGATGTACAAGTTGACTGAGGGCATGGATAGGTTTTGTCAAATCCACATGTTCAGGTAGCTGCTCGAATTGTTGGGCAAGAGATTGATCTTTCGTCCGCTCTCCCATAAAGTTTTTCAATACACTTTCGAGAACTCTTTTCGACATGACAGCAGTCGCCGAGTTATCTTGAGACTGACTGACATTCAGCGCGGATGTATAGGAGCGGACAAGGTCAATCGGCATATTCTTGTTCTGTTCGAAATGCTCCAGACGTCCTTCTGATGCGGTCGGATCGTATATGTAGATGTCGGCTTCTTTCACTTGTTGATTCGGTTGATCTTTTAGCATGATGACGAACTCGGACGGCTTTTTACACTCCGAACAGATCCCCTCACCGAACAAACCGGTCTTCCGAACCTGGTAAAAGTTCGCTTTCAATGCAAATTCTCCTGTCTTGCTGCACTTTGGACATTTGGTTTTGATGTTCTTTGCTACCTTCAAGTAACCGTATTGAGTGTAGGATAGAATAGACCCTGGTAAAATTTTTCTCACGTTGTACCTCCCTGGTTTCTAACCATGTCTTTAGGTTACTTTTTCTATATACTGATAGTAATTTCCTCTATGATTCCATGATTTGTGTAACAAGATTTCACCAGATTCTACAAAAAACACCCAAATGCACAGGATTTTTACAATATGTTAGACGAACTTTTTTACTAAAGTGTAATGGCTGACACCAGGTGGATAGTCTTTTATTTCACCGACGACTTCAAATCCATGCTTTTCATAAAAGGAACGGGCCTGGAATTCAAAGGTTGTGACCAACACTTTCGTAGCTCCTTTTGTCTTTGCCTCTTCCTCCATTTTCTCAAGCAATTGTGCGCCGATCCCTTTTTGACGGTAAGTCTCACTGATCCAGAAATAGTGGAGTTCACACCAGCCCCAGTACACATCTGCCGTCAATCCGCCGATCCATTGTTCCTGTTCATCGGTTAGTATGACGCGGATGGGCTTACGCGAACCTTCTTTTCTGGATTCCTTATGATGAATGGATTTTGAATTGTTGTACTCCTTAAGCTTGTTCGTAATGTATTCAGAAAAAGCTTCATTCTTTTCAGTAGAAACTTCGATTTTATAATTCATGGTGATCTCCTTTGTTACCATTCTGGTTTTAGTAGTGAAAAGATAAGCGCATCATGAGACTGTTGGTTTTGATAGAGATAGCCTCTTAATCTACCTTCTTCCTTGAAGCCAAGACCCGTAAGTAGATTGATGGATGCCTCGTTTTGTGGGTATGTGACCGCCCCCATGCGGAAGAGATTCAGCTCGGTAAAAGAATAATCCAATACTACTTTCACCGCTTCAGAAGTCAGTCCCATTTTCCAGAAGTCAGGGTGCAATTCAAAGCCGATTTCCGCTTTTTTACTCCATAGACTTAAGTTGTTCAAACCGAGCGTGCCGATGAACTCTCCCGTTTCTTTAAGGACTATACCCCACCGAATAGCTTGTTTCTTTTCAAAATGACTTTGGAAAGAATCAATGATTTTAGATGCCTGATCCATACTTGTCAGGCGGTCCATTCCGTAATATCGGATGACATCCTCTCGTGAAAAAATAGTAAATAAACGATCTGTATGCTCCTGTGTGATCTGAACTAAATGAAGTCGTTCTGTTTCCAGCTGCTGAAATTCCATTCCATCTCTCCTTATGTAAAATAAACTATACTAGCCCAAACGAGTAATCCAAATGTAAAAAAAGGTAAAAGAAGACTACCTATACTGCTTTTCTTCTCTTCCATTTTATCTCGTACTAGGATATGTACACTCTGGACACACAACAGGATGATAAATAAATATTTACCGATATGGTTATTGGTAGGATTATCATCATAGGTCATCTCAAAGTACCCTACGATTAAAATGATATAAATGGCTACAAAAATTATTAAAATGCTTTTCTTCATGCTGCTCTCCTTTTCATGTGTACTCTTTCGCCCCTTGCGTGTAGGATTCTTTGATTTTAGCTTTTACGTATATTCAAAAACTTGAGAGTCTCTGATCTCCTCAATCCGTCTATTTTAATAAGTGGAACAGTAACCGATCTCTGTCATCAAAGAACTGTTTCATGACTCTGTAATGTTCTGTATGTTCAAGGTCTGTCTCTACCATGCCTTTATCGGTCAGCTCCACGATTTTAGCATCCGGATATGCCATTAATATCGGGGAGTGGGTGGATATGATGAATTGCGAACCTTGTGAAACGAGTTCATGCATCCTCGATAACATAGAAATCTGTCGGAGAGGTGAAAGGGCAGATTCAGGCTCATCTAAAATATACAAACCTTTGCCCTGGAACCGGTTCATAAAGGCAGCAAAGAAAGACTCGCCATGTGATTGCTCATGTAGAGAACGTCCTCCATAAGAATCTATCACTTTACCACCGGCATAAGGGTCCTGATCCAATTCCTCTATATTGGTGGCTAGATTATAGAACGTCTCTGCTCGGAAGAAGAAACTGTCCTTAGGACGTTGAACGCCTTTTGCGACTCGTAAGTATTCGTGTAGATCAGAATGAGAATCAAAATTGGAAAAGTTGAAATTCAATGTGCCGCCTTCAGGGTTGAATCCGAGAGACACGGCTAATCCCTCTAATAAAGTAGACTTCCCCATACCGTTCTCTCCGACAATGAAGGTGACATTCGGATGAAATTCGAGCTCACTAAATCTCTTTACTACCGGCAGATTCAGAGGATAGATCTTATAGGAAGGGATGAATTCCTTTTTTAAGCTTATTTTTTTGATATACGTTGTATCCGTGGTCAGCATTTCTTTCATCTCCAATTAAAGGGGACCTTTTTAATAAAAGGTCCCTGTACTCTCATTAAACCTGCACTTCTTCTTCCTTTTTCAGCAGTTGTTCTGGGTTCAATCCCTGAAGCTCTGCTGGTTGGAAGATGCCATTCTTTTGGATCAGTTGATCATCGAAGTAGATTTCTCCGCCACCAAATGCTTCTTTCATAATCAACACCATATCCCAATGGACCATCGAACGGTTGCCGTTGTCCGCACTTTCATACGCTTGGCCAGGTGTAAAGTGGATACTTCCATTGATCTTCTCATCAAACAAAATATCTCCAACAGGATCATTGATGAGCGGATTGACTCCGATTGCGAACTCACCTACATAACGAGCGCCTTCGTCTGAATCGAGGATTTTATTCAATTTTTCCGTGTTGTCACTCGTCGCCTCAATAATCTTACCGTTTTTGAACGTAAGGGATACATTGTTGAACGTTACACCGCGATATGGGCAAGGTGTGTTGAATGTAATGGTTCCGTTTACGGTGTCTTTTACCGGTGAAGTGAAGATCTCACCATCAGGAATGTTCCGTTTCCCGTGACTTGCGACCACAGGAATATCTTTGATGGAGAACGTCAAATCCGTATTCGGTGCAACCAAACGTACCTGATCTGTCCGTTCCAACAGTTCAACGAGAGGCTTCTGTTTTTCAGCCATTTTCTCGTAGTCGACACTGCACACTTCAAGTAGATAATCTTCATACTGCTCTGTTCCCATTTTCGCTTTTTGAGCAGCTGCCGGTGTTGGATAGTTCAACAACACCCATTTGCGTTCGTTCATGATTCGGGTATTCACACTACGAATGATTTTCCCGTATTGCTGGAGGATCTCAGATGGTACACTCGACAATTCTGCATCATTTTCGTTCGCTTGGATGAAAATGAACGCATCAAGATCCTCGAGTCTACGTTCCATCCAGTCGCGTTGGATTTCTGCAGATCGTTCTGTAGAATCTTGCACAAGCTCGACCATCAACTCATCGTCTTTCAATTCCAAGAACGGTAAGCCACCGATTTTGTATACTTCTCGGATGATTTCTTTCATCAACGGCTTAGCGATGACACTTCCTGTAATAAGAACTTTTTCATTTGCTTTTAATTCGACTGAATGATTTACAAGTGTTTTTGCTAATTGGACAAGTCTTTCGTCGCGCATTCCTTCATCTCCTTACGATTTCATCTGAATTCTATTTCGCTTAATTGGAAAGGAATCCCTTTTTATTGTCAAAAAGTTTGCCGTTTACTTAGCTCAACAACCTCCACGTTCATTGTCCCTCATTTCTTTCAAAAAACGCCTTCACTTCGTCAGGTACAGGTTTCACATCGACAATTTGGTAATGTTCATCGTCTTCCAGTTTTGGAGCGAATTCTACAAGCAACATCTCTCCATTGGTAAATGTGACAAGCATATGCTCCCGGTAATCGGAACTTGAAGTTGTGAGTTTACCAAGTGCCTCAAACTCTTCTTTTGAGACTTGCCCTTTGGCTGTGTCATAGAACAACTGCTGAAACGCTTCATAGTTTTCAATATCAATCCGATGCTTCATCAACGCGGCCGCATTCACCGCCGTATCTGGCTCTACTACTTTTTCATTATTGCAACCAATCAATAGGGCAAACAAGAAGATACACATTATAGACTGTTTCATTTCAACCCCCTCCTGAATGACACACATATAAAACAAGTGATTCCCGCAACAGCGGTGACAATCATCGCCATGATGAGCCCGATGGCAGCCATAAAGGTATCCTCACCTGGATAGGAGGGTTCAATATTAATGTACATGTATAGGAAAATAAGAAACATGATGAGATAAAAGCTACTTCCCAAAGTTCCCATCTTATAACGGCTATGTTTAGCTCCTTCATAGGAACTTCCTACTGTCACCCATGAAAGGATGCTGACAATAACCGCAATAAGCATGACGATCAAGTGGATATAAGGGATGTGAATGAACATGAGTAGATAGAGAATGAGTATCGTTAATCCGAAATAAAATGCATTCATCAAGAACACTAATCCCCCGCTCCACCATGGATTCCGTAACCACTTTTGAGAAGCTATCCATTTGGTGAACCGATTGTCAAACCCAGCCGTTTGATACATCTGTTTTCTTCGAGTAAGAATGACGAAAATAATGACAACACCCAATAGAAAAATCAATGATAATGACAACTTAATATTCCTTTCTAGTCCTAGATTTATCTAGGAACCTTTCAATCTCTTTGTTGTTTTTCAATACAACGAGTTTCTGTTCGTAAGGGGCGAATTGCTCCAGCAAAAGGCCTTTGCCTCGGTATTCGAACTTGTAGTTCCATTTGTATAATTTGAACAGATGCCGGAACTCCTGCTTATAATTTAGTTGTTCATAGCCGAGCTTGTGCCGTATGTAACGCCGTAAGATGCGGTAGTTCCGAATCCAAAGATGTGGATACAGCATGATGATCAGGTCCGCACTTATGAAGCCTTCACTCGTCCACCCATATTGAGCACCTTCAATGATCCACTCCTCTTTGGAAATCAACTCCAGGAACTGGCGGTTCCTCTCTTTTTCCGGATGACGAACATCTTTTTTCCCCGAGCGATCCCACACGACATTATCAATCTCGAAATAAGGAATGTCCACCACCGAAGAAAGTCTCCGTGCGAAGGTGGTTTTCCCACTGCCGACCGACCCGATGATGTGGATTTTCTTAGGATTATTCATGGGCATCGTCTCTTGCATTCAACACCGGTTGGAATAGATAATTTGCATAAGTAGTACAATTTTCCGTCTCCCCGGAATAGCCACACACATCGACTGCATAACCGTATACCGGTAGTTGATCATCCGTTATTTCTACGACTTGACTTCCCGTTACACCATATTTTTTGTTTTCTTCAACAGCATAATAGGACTTCGTCAAATAATCGGCCATTAAATGAAATCTCTCAGAAGATTCTTCTGGTTGCATCTCCCTCAAATCCACCTCATCCAACATACGGAAAAATCGGTTGACGGTCAGCTTTTCTTGTTCTTCCTGCCAATGAGGAGGTTGTTTGTAATCGGAACGAGATCGCTGCACTTTCCATTCCTCGGATCCTTCCAATTCGATGAAGTAACGAACCTGCTCTATACCGTTACTGTGATCTTCCGCCTGAAAACGGAAATATTCAATGTGCCCATCCTTCGTATACTTCAGATCAATCAACTCAATTATGGCAAAATTGATATTGAACTCTTCCTTTAGGTTTTTCCAGTTATCCTGAAACTGAAATTCATAGATGCTGTTTGGCCCTTTCGCTTCGACTTCACGCGGAAACTCATAAAACTTTTCTTGTGCGTAAGGAATTGTCACTGAAAGGATTACAGCCGCCAACCCTGTATAAACAGCGTATGATTTTACCTTTTGATTGATGGCTGGTTTCAAAATTAGCAGGAATATTACGAGCCCTAACGGAATGGGAAAACCATTGAATCTGAACGTAAAAACGCCCAGCAAATAATAGCCTACGAGTTTCCATCCCAGGTTTCGCTCCTCTTCCTCTCTTTTCGAGAACCAATACCATAAAAGGAATCCCACTATTCCTAACAAAATTATATCTATGTATTCCATATGGTAAACCAACCTATCATTCATGTTCTTTTGATTGTCACCCCAGCTTCCTCGTTCTGAACCCCGTCCCAGACGACATGGATTTCAAAGGTTCCGTCTTCAAAAAACAGTGGAAACCTTCGCTTGAACGACTTCTGCATCGGAAGTTGAAGCGCTTCGTCAATCGGCACCCAGTAAAGATTGCCTTCCGGGGGATCCTCCAACAGCTCTCCCTCAAAGTCTTTCGTCAAGTAGTTGAAGATCATATATCGGTCGTTTGTCATTGGATTCACGTATTCGTTCAGTCCCTTGAACTGCAGATTACGCACCGATAGTCCGGTTTCTTCCTTCACTTCACGGATGGCGCAATCCATGATCGATTCAGGGAATTCAACACTGCCTCCAGGAGGGATGAATCCTTTGAATACTTCTTTCTGTCTGTCGATCAGCAAGATCTTGTCACCGTCCTGTATCATACAAACTGTCCATATCTTATAGTTGACCGCCATGCTCTCTCCACCTTTAAATCAGTTTTGCCATATAAAATTCATCAACGTACGCCCCATTCACTTGCATGGAGTGACGCTTAACTCCTTCAATCTCAAAGCCTGCTTTTTTATACAATGCGATCCCAGCTTCATTATGGACCATTACCGTCAGCTCCAGCCGATGCATGCCCTTTTGCTTCGCCCAACGTTCCACTTCTTTAAAAAGATTTCTGCCGATGCCTTTTCCGACCCATTGTTGTAAAATCCCGATAGCAATATGAATACTGTGACGCCTACGATTTTGTGCATTTCCCATCGCACCGAGGAATCCAATGAGTCGGTCCTCTTGTTCGACGATAAAAATTGTTGAATGCGGGTCGTGGGTGATGGACCTGATTTTTGCAGCTTGTTCGTTAACAGTCGTTGTCCGTTCACCATCTTCAAAAAGCATGAACTCGGTCTCGCCATCCAACTGTTTAAGAAGCTTAAGGAAGGCTTTGGCGTCTGACTCTTTGATCTGGCGAATCTTCATCTCATGCTTCATCCTCTTTCTGGAACAATCCGACCCATAAAAACGGAACGCCGAATGTGTCCGCAGGCTGTTGAATGTCTTTCATTTTTCGCATCTCCAATGGTTTGAAAGCATTGAAGGTTTCTTTCAGCTTCTCATCGGTATATCCGAGCCCGCCCTTCATGCTGCCTTGACGATACACTTCCCAGTCCGAGATTTCCGACCCCATGTCCCCTGCTGCAAAACAGGTAATCACGAAAAGACCTCCTGGTTTCAACGCTTTCTGGATGAGGTTCACAAAAGTCATCCGACGGTGAGGAGGAATGTGATGGAAACACCCGGAATCATAAATGATATCATAACTGGCTTCCTCTACTTCCAGCTCATAGAGGCTTCCATTCATGAAGTTGATCTCGACCTGCTTTTCCTCTGCTCGTTCCTTCGCCCATTGGAGCGCTTCTTTCGATAGGTCGATCGCATCGACTTCACACCCTTGCTCTGCGAAGTAGACCGAATTACGTCCAGGACCACAGCCTAGCTCCAACACGCGTCCTGGTTTTGCCCATCCTTTTTCGAAATACTCGACGAGGTTTTCATCCGGCGCGTTGACGAAGAAAGGAATTTCCTTCTTCCGATCTTCGTAAAAGGAATCCCAAAAGGCTGCCTCATCGCGAAGCATCGAGTCGAGCATTTTCAGTACATCTTCCGTATTATGTATGGTTTCGGTCTTCATCTCTATTCCTCCATCCTATTTTTCCTTGATCCAGTACGTAGATCCGTCTTCTTTCACAGCTTTGATGGGATAGTTGTAGCCGTTCGGTTCACGGTAAAACCAATAAGTAACTGACTTTTGATGATTGAATAAATTCGCTAGTTTGTCTCCAACCATTATCTCTTCCACGTTTTTATCCATGACATGGCCCATGTATAACCAACCATCCTGACCGGTATTTATCCCCCACCCACCATCTTCAAGCAAAGCGGATCCACGGTAATTCCAATGTTTATTAAATCTTTCTAATAATCCTTGTTGTAGATTACCGTTACTCATGAAGATGACAAATCCATATTTCTCAAAAGAATTCATATGTACAATTTGATCTTCTTGGACATTCTGATGAACAACATCATTAAAATCAGTCTTGTCGACAATATCCCTGTTCACGTACCAACCTGCTGTGTAAATAACTACAAATAACAGTACCGCAAGCCAAACCGGACCCTTGTAATCTTTCATGTTCCACACCTCTTTTTCTGCGCCTACTATACTTCTTTAAATGAGTGTCGAATTCCTAGCAAAATACAAAATTTAGTGGGAGTACTGAAAACAGCGCCTGAAACAGTGCCAGGTACCGATCGAGAACCGTTGCCCCGCAACGGATTCGATTCGGTACCTGGCACCAACTTAGTTTCAAATCCCCTGTGAAGTGGAAAGCTACTGTTTAGGAGCGCAATTCGATTGGGGTGTTCAATAATGAAGAAATTGACCAATGACTTTCTTGATGAACTAGTGACAGAATGCAAGCCATATTCGCGAGAAGGAGAAGTCGTGAAGGATATACCGGGGCAAGATGCGGTGGATCAGAACAAACTTGGTGTGTGTATCATAGACATGAACGATCAGGTCTACTCTGCAGGTGACAATGATCTACGGTTCACGCTCCAGAGTGCTTCCAAGATTGTGAGCCTGATGATGGCACTTGATGATTTCGGAAAGGAAGAAGTCTTTCAGAATGTAGGCATGGAACCGATGGGAGACTTTTATAACTCCATCAGCCATCTCGAGTCCCATGACGTAAGTAAACCATTCAATCCGATGGTCAATGCCGGTGCCATCGCCGTAGCAGCGATGATCAAGGGAAAGGATACCGACGAACGGTTCTACCGTGTTCTCAAGCGGTTAAGACAAATCACGCATAACAACTCATTGAAAATGAACGAAGAAGTCTACAAATCTGAGAAACGGAAAGGCGACCGAAACCGGTCCCTCGCCTATTTTATGAAAAGCACAGGGGCGATGGCCCATGACATCGAAGAATCGTTGGACCTTTACTTCCGAATCAATTCCATTGAGGTGACGACGACCGACATTGCGAAGATCGGGGTGTTTTTCGCGAATGGTGGTTTATGCTTAAGAACCGGGAAACAACTGATTCCGATGGAGCATATCAATACGATCGAAGCGATCATGATGACATCGGGTATGTATAATGAAGCCGGAAAATACGCTGTCGAGGTTGGCTTTCCCGTCAAGAGCGGCGTGAGTGGTTGCATCGTCGGATCTGTCCCTGGGCGTTATGGCATCGGCATCATAGGTCCTGCCATCAATGAAAAAGGGAACAGTACTGCGGGTGGTGAATTACTTCAACGAATTTCACGTCAGCTGGAATTGAATATCTTCTCAGTCATTCGACAACAAAAAGATTGACCTCGAAATGAATCGAGGTCAATCTTTTTTTATCCTGTCTGATGGGCTTTTCGTTGCTTGTATACGAAAAAGATCAATACGGCCAGACCAAGTGCTGCGAATGCATAGAGTTGAATTTCATCGAGAAACCCTTTGATGGATTTCAGGTTTCCTGTACTACCCAACCAGAGCATTGTCATCGTCCACGGAAAGATTCCGATGAAGGTGAGAATTCCAAATTTCCATACGTTCACCCTACTAACTCCAGCAATATAAGACACATAGTTTCCGAGCCCCAAAGGACGCGTCAATGCTATGCTCCAGCTCCCACATTTCTTAAACCAACGCTGTGCTTTTTCAATCTTGTTCGTGTTCGTTTTTTCCTTCAACTTATGCTCGAGTTTATGCCCGATTCCATAGGGGATGAAGCTGAACAACGTGTACACGACACTCGCCATCAATGAATAAGTGAAAAGCTTTGTCCAAGACGGATCCAAGAAATAACCAAAGGTCAATGTGACGAGTCCTCCTGGAAAAGGTACGGATGATGCTTCCAACGCGACGCTTAACAGCAATCCCCAAACACCAAATTCTTTTATCAAATCTATAACAAATTGAAACATACGCTTGTCCTCTTTCGTTTTAGACATATTCCTAAAGCTGTAGTTCTCTTTTTCACTGTTCTGATGGGATTTAAACATTAAGGGCCGGTAATTTTATTGGAAAAATCATGAAACGAAATGAATCAGTGAACGTCATATACATGAGAGAGGTGAGTTCTGATGTTCAAGAAAGTGTTGATAGTAACCGTTTTGTTTTTGGCTACAGCTTGTATGAACGAACCGAAAAATGCTTGGAAAGAAAGTGAAATTTTTTACTCCGGAAGTTACTCAATGATAGGAGAAAAAGATCGATTAGGGTTCATCTATGATGAAAGTGAAGTGACACGCTTCTACCCCGATAAAGAACAAAAGTATATGTGGCATTTTTGGGGCGAAGATGAAGAGTTAGATGGCGACCTAAGAATAATTGCTACTCATGAAACAGGTGGAGAACCGATCCCACTCGTAGGTGTGTCATTCATTGGAGGCTCACATAATGGCGCAGATGGTCATATACCATCTATGATGTCCCTACCGAAAAGTGGGATGTGGAAGCTTTCCGCCTACTTTGACGACAAGCTGTTTGGCACTGTATATGTTAAAGTTCATGACCGAGACGAGTAGGACACCCTGCTCGTTCTTTTTTTTAATAGAGGAGTTTTACAAGGGAGTGTTTAATGTTAGTAAAGTGACGGGGGTTTATGATGATCATACAATCGGGGATGAATCAGTGGTTTCTGGGGAGGATTCCTTCAGAATCTACACTCAATCACCGTATCTCGATTTCATCAGTAAACAAGCCACATTGCTGGAAGGGAATTAATTTACCCATTATATGCTTTCGTGCATTGAACATCAGATTGACATTATCTCTTCCCACGAGCCGAAGGTTACAATCATTGATTAAGGAGGACTAATATGAATACATCCCTATTATCTGAACGCTTAATCAATTTCGCAAAACTGGAGTGCAGCGGATCGAGTGCGTTGTATGAACATCTATCTTACAAGATTTCGGAAGACGAGGACCTCCTTGAAATCTGTTCACACACACAAGAAGGGCAGCCTGTGCCGAACCTCTTCTTAGGAGCTGTGCATTATCTATTGTTAAAAGGAAAAGGTCATCCATTACGCACTTACTACCCGAGTATAACGGACGATCCAGAAGCACCTGAGGAAGCGTTCATTCACTTCAAGGATTTCTGTCTGGCACATCGTAACGAGATCCTGCCGATTTTACAAAACCGAATGGTCCAAACGAATGAGGTCCGTCGGTGTGCGTACCTTTATCCGATTTTCAGCTACATTTACAACAAAGTTCAAAAGCCACTATCACTCATTGAAATCGGGTCCAGTGCGGGTTTGCAGCTTTTATGGGACAAGTATCAATATTCCTATGGTACGGACGAAGTATATGGGGATTTAGAATCACCTGTACATATCACATCCGAAATCAGAAGTGCACATAAACCGACTTTCCGAAAAGAGAGTCCTCCCGTTGCTTCCAAAATCGGATTGGATCTTCATATCAGTGACCTGAGTGATGAGGACGACTATCTGTGGCTGAAATCACTCATCTGGCCGGAGCATCAAGAGCGTCTCGAATTATTTGAAAAAGCGGCACAGCGCTTCAACGAGGAACCGGCGAAATTGATTGAAGGCGACGGGGTCAGGTTGTTGCCTAAAATTGTGGAAACCCTTCCGGGAGATACACCGATCTGCATTTTCCACACCCATGTCGCCAACCAAATCCCGGAAACGCTGAAACATGAGCTAACAGCTACGATTAATACACTCGGGCAGACACGCGACGTCTTCCATTTGTACAACAACATGTGGGACCGTGAACTGCACCTTGACTACTACCTGGATGGAAAAGAATACACCTATACAATCGGCAAAACGGACGGGCACGGCAGATGGTTCGAGTGGAACCTCGAGGCTTCGGTAGTGAAATGACTAAAGTAGAGCGATTACAGGCCTTTGTAATCGCTCTTTTTCCCAATCTAAAAGAAGTTATTAAAATCGTTGCGGTCCTTATTGTAAAAAGCTCTGTTGTTTTTAAGGTTCTCGTTCAGTTTTCTCTCATCGATTCTTCGTTTTGATCGTTTGTCATAGATGTAGCCGAACAACATCAGCAATCCGAAAACAAGTAGCAGCCAACCTAAAAAAGGCATGTGAGTCCTCCCCTTGGATGATAAGTTGTGAACGTTTCTAAGTGTATGTGCATTCTTGAAATGGTATTAATCAATGAGGGAAAATAAGACATTCACACTATTTATTCTGCTTTTAGATGAAAAGGCGAAACGGTTCCACATTCTCTGTCATATCTCTCTGAAAGAGAAAGAGCGATTCGTAGAAGAGCTTGCTAAACGGTGTCCGAAGGCGAAGGTTGAGGGCTTTGAATCAGTATAGAAAGGATTACAAGGGATGACTCAATATTGGTATATTGCCTCACCTAATAAACTTCCTGTAGGCTCATACGGGCTAACCCCCGTATTACCTGACCGACCTAATGTTTTTCAAAATGAACTGGATTTTACACATTTATACTTTGAAAATAATATTGAAGATACCTCAATAGAGAGGATTTCTTTCAGTTCTCATTTCAATTTTGAATATCAAGTAGACACAAGCCATAACTTCATGCCCTTAAAAGGCTCAGAAACCGGGCATCCTCATGAGGAAAAATGTCTTCAAATACTTTATAGATATTTAGAGGAAGCTCTCCATGACAGTGGAATTCTTGAGATTTTTACAAGTATAAGCGGTGAGGAACATCGTGCAATTAGAAGTATGAAACAGGTTAAGTGGAAGGACATCCAATCCCCATATGATCTCGTGATGGATGATCGGGAATTTTGGGTGATCCATTTAAATTAAATAGAAGTCAAGTTTGAGGAGTTGTTATGCATGCCGTTAGAACAAGAAGCACTTTCTATGATTTCAGGAGGATTAACAATCATAATGGGGATAACGTTCTTTTTCACAATTCTTTTCTGGCTCAGACAGAAAAAACATCACGCAGGGTTTGCTTTGACCATTTTATCCCTAATGTTACTTTCTCTTGCTGGCCGGTTTATGGTAGAGATTTTTCAATATGATGTGACACATCCAATGGCATCTGAAGAGATATCACTTCAACTCGGGGTATCGGGTATAACGTGGGCGTTCAGTATGGTGTGCTTAATACTGGGGATCTATCATTTTACGAAGGACAGACCGAACGTGGGGTGAAATAAATAAGCAGCCAGGTTTGGTCTA
Organism: Rossellomorea aquimaris; assembly: GCA_020524245.1. GTDB lineage: Bacteria > Bacillota > Bacilli > Bacillales > Fictibacillaceae > Pseudalkalibacillus. The sequence continues at coordinate 241,975 of JAIVLN010000002.1, forward strand.
ATGTTATCCCTTACTGTCTGCTTAACCTTTCAATATCCGATTCAACTTTGTACACTCTTCTGTTCAAAGCTCCCGTCTTGTCATCAACATGATTCATAATTCTATCCGTGAATCCACCAATACTCTCGATAATGTTCTTTTGCATTTTATCTTGACCTTTTTCTAACCTTTGTTGGCCTTGCTTCAGGTCACTAATGTCTGTTTTCATGTCTTGGATTTCCGTTTTTATTCCGTTAATCTCTGTTTTCATGCCACCGATCTCTGTTGTTAGGCCATCAATTTTGACTTGCATACCACCCATTTCTGTCTTCATACCACTGATGTCTGATTGCATGCCACTGATATCAGTTTTTATCCCAGAGATTTCTGTTTTCATGCCCCCGATGTCTTTTTGCATGTCACTGATGTCTGTTTTCATTCCAGAGATTTCTGTTTTCATGCCACTGATGTCTGTTTTCATACCAGAGATTTCTGTTTTCATACCACTGATGTCTGTTTTCATCCCAGAAATGTCTGTTTTCATATCACTTATATCCGTTTTCATGCCTTTGATTTCACCTAGGATTTGGTTTAACATATTTTCCATCTTCACACCTCCCTTCTCTTTTCCTGCTTATTATACCATCTTTGATCCTATTTTTTGCCCTCAACATTATATGACTTCTTGTAATTCGACTTCGGTATGCTCTCCGTTAATCATGCAGTTGTCTGCTCGTACTATGGTATATGTAAAGGTTTTGTCTCCTATTATTAAAGGTTCGTTCTGAGTTTCATTTGTAAGAGAATAATATAGAGTAATTCCTTTAAAGAATTTTGACTCTCCACTGTGAACATGAATAGCCTTATCGTCTGTTTGTTTCTTCCCTATGAAAATATAAGGTGTCATTTCATAAGAAAACATAAAGGATGATAATTCCTTTTCATCGTTCATAAAATATTTGTTTACCTTCATCATCATTAAAAACCGTTTACGGACTTTTTCATCCAATTCATCCATTGAGAATTGATGAAACTCTGGACTTTGTTCAGATTGAGATTTCCTTATTGAAAAGTAAAGTCCTATGATGGGTAATGCTAGTAATAGAATGATTAAGAAAACACCTATGTCTTTCCACATATAATTCTCTCCTAATTGTTGTCATTCAAAGTGTAAAATCTTTTAGGCTACATAGTTTCCTTGTTTTACTTGATACAGCCGCTTGATTAAGATCTAAATTATACCAGGCCTTGTTATACTCAAGTTGTAATAAGTCGCCGAGCTTAAAGGCAAAATCTATGAAAGCTGAACCTCTCGCAGTTACGATATAATCATCTACAACTACTGGTAAATCGATGTAGTTTCTTTCATCAAACGTGCCCAGGTATTCTCTTTGTTCCCTTGTTAACCCTGTAGTATATTTTTTATCTCCCATTATTCCACACATAGACAAAAAATACGGTGCACTGGAGATGGCAGCTATTATTCTCTTTTGCTTATCCACCTTTTTTATAAAGTTAGACAATTCGTTGTGGTCAACTAAGTGTTCAAAGTCATCCACTCCAGGGAGAACGACACCATCAAGGGTTGGGACGTCAACCTCACTAATGGTCGTTTCAGGTACACAGGGAAGTCCTGCTTCTCCTACAACGACCTCATGATCTAGTCCGATATAAATAGTCTGTATCCCACCTTGCTTTAGAACAGAAAGAAGAACAGACAATTCATATTCACTGAATCTAGGGTAAAGTAGAATCCCAATCTTTTTAGAGTTGTTCATATATCGTCCACCTTTGAAACTTTATTATCCTAATTTTACCATACCGGGATCTCAGTATGGGTTTATTCTCCACACAAAAAAAAACGACTCGTAATGACGAGCCGTTTCCTTTTAGTAAAGTCCCATATGTCGGTTTTTCCCTTTGACGAGCTGGAACACGCCATAGAGGAACAGTCCGATAGCCACTGCTCCAAGCATGAATTGTCCGTACGGTTGCTGCGCGATTTTCGCCAGTGCGCCATCCAAGCCAATTACTTTACCCGAATCGGCTGTCAATGCCGTCTGAATCAGGAAGTAGCCAATGATCGCAAAGGTAATTCCTCTGGCAATCAAACCGATCTTACCGATTTTCTTCCCTACTCTTAATTCACGTGAGCTCATCTCGCTGGTCTTGAATCTCTTCGTAAATTCTTCACGATAGCCACGGATCATCTGCTTCACACCGAACCCGATGATAATGACGCCAATGATGCCAACGATCCAAACGCCGAAAGGCTGACTCATTAATTTTGCCGTCCACGTTTGTTTAGAGCCACCCCCAGAGCTTCCCGCGTGCATCGCCACTTTAAATGCTTTCAGTGCCAAACCACCGTAGATGATTCCACTGATAAGATATCCAATCCTTGCGCCAATCCCTTTCATGCTGTTCCCTTTGTTTTCTGGATCCCAGAATGTCTGGATCAAGCGCCAGCAGACATATCCAATGAGTCCCACACCTACGATCCAGAGCAAAACTTCTCCGAACGGTTTGCTTGCGACTGAAGCAAATGCGCCAGATGAATCCGTCGTTTTCCCACCGACTCCTGCGGCTGCCAACATGGATAAGACACCTATGAGAATATAAACCGATCCTTTTGAAAAATAGCCGAAACGTGCGAACCACCGGATCCATGGTTTCACATCGTTTTGTGCTTGCCTCGCTTTTCGGCTTGTTTTCACTTTATCTAGAACCGAATCCATCATACAGATTGCTCCCTTCGTTTATCAATAAGCAGTGCTTACAAGATTCCCCGAAACTTTGAAAAAGAAACTTATTATAGATGAAAAGGAATTCAGACAGATGTAGCGAAGGTGTTGTGAACATTTCGAGGAGGATGGCTCATGTATAGAATACTGTTCCTGGCTAGTATACTCATTCTTTTTGTAACAGTGGAAGTTCAATCGTCTACACGAGAGCAGTTGACCCCTGATGAAGTTTATGAAAAGGCAGATGTCATCGTTTTGGGGACATTACAATTGGATAAGGAGCCCGTATCAAATTTTATATTTCGCGGATATCCATTCAAGGTGGAGAAGGTGATAAGAGGGGAAGACATTCCGAAAGTGATTACAGCTGGGATTGAGATGTATGATGTACCATCCATGGAAAGTTTCCAAAAGAATGAAGGTCGTTACTTATTGTTTTTGGAGGAAAATGAAATGACCGGGTTTATGACCTCGGTCGGCGGATCTCAAGGAATGGTCAAAGTGAAGTATTCTGTCATCCTCTCGCCAAAATATGTGCAGTTCAACGTTCTTTTGCACCGGGATCTCATGCAATATGGGGTGTTCCCGGTTCTTTTGGGAGTAATTTTGTTTGGGGTAGCAGTTATTGGTGTTATTCAGATGCGAAAAAGAAAGAAATCACTATAAAAAGGAGTGATCCACTCACTCCTTTCCTTAATCTAAACTTCCAGAATAGCGTCTGAGTAGCGGACAGTGCCTTGCACTTCATCCAAAGCGCCTGGAATAAGCTCCAACACCATAAACACTTCATCGGGAACATCAAACGGCGGTTTAATGCCTTTTTCACTTGCACGGATGAACCCGAACTTCGGGTAGTACGTCGGATGGCCGAGTACGACGACCGACTTGAAGCCAAGTTCCGCGGCTCTCTTCAATCCTTCACGAACGAGCGCAGAGCCCACCCCTTTGTTCTGACTCTCCGGTTTGACCGCCATTGGAGCAAGCGCCAGTGATCCCGCCATACCGCTTTCTGTTTCAATCCCGATACGACTGAAAAGAATATGGCCGATAATCTCCTGTTGCTCCGTCTCTGCTACAAGAGAAAGCTCGTCAACAAACGCCTCCGTCTCGCGAATTTTCGCAATCAACCGACCTTCGTTCTCCTGTTCGAAGGCAGAATCGTTCACTTCTCTGATCTTCTCAACATCAGAAGGCTGCTCAGCTCGAATCGTATACATCTCCAACATCCTCTCTCAAATGGAAGTGCCAGGTACTGTTTAGGAATCCTTGTTGCACAAGGGATTCAAAACGGTACCTGGCACCGAAATCACTTCTTCTTTATTCCAACCGTGTTGCTGGTCGTGTTGCGGATAGCAGGCGGTTGATCTCTTCATCGTCCTTCGAGCGCTCTTTGCGCACCCATTGGAAGAACACATAACCGAGGACCGATCCGTAGATGATCTCCTGCATGACCTTCATGATGATGCCGCCAAGCTTCTGATCTTCAAGCGGCGCCATCGGTACGAACTGGTTGTACAACTCTGGTGAAACCGGTCCGCCGATCTGCAAACAAAGCCCCAAAGCATAAGACCAGGTCGCAGGATTGCTGTATGTTTCATACAACATGGAGTCTGCGAAGATGATCAACGCACAGGCAGGCGTCAGCAAGACCCCGTTCCCGAAGATGTACGCGACTTTTTTCAAACCGGACATCGTATCCCATTCCGGAATTGGACAAATCATCGGCCACCACATGATGACAGCGGCTACGAACAACACCGCGAGGAACAGAATATGTTCCACGTAGTTCGTCATTAAGTAATCAAAAACGATCGGGAAATGGTAGAACGAGAACATCATGTTGAACAGCACTAACGCCACAAGCGGCTTTGTCAAGAACGCGAGTGGACGCAAGAACCCACCATGTTTCACGAACGGTCGCAGCATCCATCCAGGTGTTCCGTATAACAGCAACGGCGGCACCAATAAGAAACAGACCGACATTTGCACCATGTGGATGCTGAACATCAAGTGGGAGATCAGATAAAGCGGACCTCCGAAACCGACGTAGAACGTCAACGCCCCTGCTACAAAGGAGGTTTTCTTTTTCCAATCAACAGGTTCTGATCCAGCAATCTTATGCCGCCATGGTCCGGTATATAGGATGTATAGCAATATGACAATGAGGGTTCCCGCTAGGAAAATCGGGCTCCACAACTGGCTGAAGCTGAAGTTGGTTGTGATTTGATCCCACATAGTAACACCTTCTCATTTCGCACTACTGTTGAAGTGCTTTAATATCGTTGATGACCTCTTCGTCATCTTCGTTCGAACGGCTCACACCGTCGTAACGCGTACGGACAATGCCTTCCTGATCGACAAGATAGAACGCCGTACCGTGCGTGACCTGATCATCGTCTTGTGGTTTCTGCACGATCGTCTTGAAGCTTTCTTTTGCGAGCGCTTCAATTTCAGACTGCTCATAACCCGTTAAGAAATGCCAGTTGGAAAAGTCAGCATCAAACTTCTGACCGAATTCCTTCAGCACTTCCGGAGAATCGACCGTAGGATCGACACTGAACGAAACGATCTCTACGTTCTCAAGGCCTTCCTTCTTCATGTTCTGCTGAAGGCTCGCCATGTGATTCGTCATCGGCGGGCATACCGTTTCACAATTGGTAAAAATGAAATCGGCAATCCATACCTTGCCTTTCAAATCTTCCAGGCTGACAGATTCGCCATCCTGGTTCGTATAAGTAAAGGATTGTACTTCAAAATCATAATCATCCGGCTTGTCCAAACCGCAAGCGGAAAGGAGCGTGAGGACAAAAAGGATGCTAAGTGTTGAGACTAATTTTTTCAAAATAAAGCTCCTTTCTAACTCCACTACTGCCATTGTACCTAGAGGGCGACGGTCGATTCAAGTCCCGAATGGTACAAAGCAGTGACAGTTTATTCAGATTTTGCTACGGTTACTTGCTGTTTCGGCATCGTATGCATGCTTCTTGCTGTCACATGGGACTGGACGAAGTACGTTCCTTCTTCATCAAACGTTGTTTCGATTGAGTACATTCCTTCCCCATCGTTGCTCGCTTCGATCATCTGGCTATCGTCTTTCGTGCCCTCTTTCCAGACTTCGAACGTCACTTCATCAGCATCGGCGACATGTTCTTTCCCTTGGGTGACCATCGCTTTGAACGTGACGGTCTCTCCTTGCTTCACCTCTTCAGGTCCATTGAGCTTCACTTCAAGGGCTTCCATGGATGGATCCTCTTCGTGATCGCCATGACTTTCGTCTTCTGAATGTCCTTCGTGACTTTCTTGATCCCCGCAAGCGGCCAAGACAAGCATCAATACAAACAACGGCAGAAATAACTTAATTTTCTTCATATATGTACGTCCTTTCAATCTGTTATGACTAGCTTCTATTCTAACCCTATAAAAAAATGCGTAAACGAACAAGCCTTACTCAAGCAGGTTCTGTGAAGGTTTCTTGACAGATATAAAAGGATACTGTTTAAGTTCAAACAGCATCCTTTCTTCCTACCCCTAGTAAAATTTCTCGTTTGTCTCCCACGACTCAACCATTTTGTGCGCCATTTTCGGCGGAATTCCCTTCCCTAGCAAGTAACTGATTGCCGCCACTTCCGTCATGGCATGCTTGTAGGACGTATGCTTCGCTTCCTTCATGCCATAGTCCACCCACTTGTCGACCTTCATCAACGTCTCATGCTTCAGATGATGTCCGTGATGATGGTGGTGATGGTGGTGCATATCTTTTTCCATTTGGTATGGCATATAGCCCATGTAGTGCGGGTTATGACCGTCCATGTGATGCGGGTTTGGTCCACCCATATCAAAAGGACCAGGACCTTCCATATGATATGGCATCGGCATACCTTCCATATGGTAAGGCATTTCCTCTTGCATATGATAAGACATTGATTCATCCATCTGATAAGACTGAGACTCCATATCGTAAGGGCTTCCCCATGCCCCTTTCGGCTTTTTCTTTTTGAACATGCTTGACACCTCTCCGTTAGAATTCAATTCACCATCATCATATGTCCAACCTGGTCCATCTGCGCAATAATTCCACAGACACCTAGACAGCCTGTTTAATTTGAACCTCTCCCCCACATACTAACCAGGAGTTCACATTTCAGAGGATGATTTAAGGTGATGCGGAAAATGCTAGCAGTTTTCATTGTACTTCTACTCTTATTGATCGCTTTATATTGGTTCGGTTTTACCACTGATGCGAAAGGTTTGGAAGACCGCTCGACAATCAAAGTTTCAAAACCAGTCGTGTTGCTGGTCGTGGATTCCTTGATGGATGAACCTCTTCGAGCAGCCATTTCGGAAGGTCGCGCTCCCGCCCTCCAGTTTTTAATGGAAAAAGGACTGTACTATCCTGAGATCATCAGCTCATACCCGACGATGTCCGTCACGATTGACAGCACGTTGTTGACGGGGACATACGCAGATAAACATCGCCTGCCAGGCCTTGTCTGGTATGATGAGTCCGAGCAACGGGTTATCAATTATGGAAGTGCACGCGGGGAAATCATGCGTCTCGGTACGAAAAAAGTGCTTTTTGATGGTGTCTATCAGATGAATCACGATCATTTGAGCGAAAAAGTGGAGACCATTCACGAAGCGCTTCATCAGGATAGACTTTCGTCCGCTTCCATCAACGGGATGATCTACCGCGGAGATGTTGAACAACACTTAAGCGTCCCGAGAGCGATTTCCGGTTTGAACTTTTTACCGAAAAATCTTGAGATTGAAGGACCTGAACTGTTTGTGCTCGGGAGCTTGTCCCGATATAATTCGAAAAACCAGATGAGGGGTACCGCCTGGCAAGCGTTCGGGATGAACGATTCTTTCGCGATCGAAGAAATGAAGCACTTAATTGTAAAGGATAAAATGCCTGCCTTTTCGCTCGTGTATATGTCTGACCTCGATAAGTCCGTCCATAAAAAGGGACGGATGGATTTGAAAGGCGTAGAGAAAGTGGACAAAGAGATTAGGAAACTGTTAGATGCCTATGGATCCTGGGAAGAAGCGAAAGATCAAGCGGTATGGGTGGTGCTCGGAGATAGTGGTCAAGCACGCGTGAAGGATAAGGATGAAAACGCATTGATTCGGCTCGCTTCTCTTACCGACCATTACCAGGTAGATGTAGGAACGAAGCCCCCAGATGCCGATGATCAACTCGTCTTCGCGTTGAATGAACGGATGGCGTACATTTATTTGATGGATGACAGCCTCGCATACAAGGATGTCGTCTCGATGGTGAGTACGGATGACCGGATAGGATGGATGGCGTGGCGGGAAGACGAAGTGAACCATGTGGTTTCGGGAACGAAACGCATGAAGTTCCAGCCTGGAGGTGATTTGGTGGATGAATACGGGAAATCTTGGAGTGTGGATGGGGACACGACCGTGCTAGATCTATTTATTGAGGATGATAAAACCGTTCGTTGCGGCGATTATCCAGATGCCTTAGCACGTTTATACGGTGCTCTCCATTCCCATGAAGGTCGTTATCTGATTCTGGATGCAAAGCCCGGTTTTGAGTTCGCGACTGAACATTCGCCGACGCACCCTGGCGGCGCAAGTCACGGCTCTCTCCATAGGGATGACTCCATCACCCCTATGATTGTCACAGGAACTGACCAACGCCCAGCCACCAACCGCCTCGTCGACCTCAAAGAATGGATATTGCAGTTAACTAGATAGTACCAGGTACCATCCAAGAACCCTTGTGTCCCAAGGGATTGAAAACGGTGCCAGGCACCATTCAGTAACCCTTGAGCCCCAACAGGTTGAGAATGGTGCCTGGCACTTCCAATGAACCCTTGCGCCACAAGGGGTTGAAAACGGTACCTGGTACCGTTAAGTATTGAAAAGCCTGCCTTCGAGGGCGTCGATGTAGCGCTTCGCTGATCGTTGAACGGCTTCGTTTGCGTTCTCTTGGACGATTTTGTGGAATGCATTGTAGATGCGGTCGAACACCAACGGCTCAACGCGCCCAGCGATGTCCGCTACTTTGCTTGCGGGCAGCGGAATCAGATTTGGAAAGCTGTACATGAAGCTCACCCACTCTTGATCGGCAACAACCTGGATAGTGTCCCCCGTCAACAAGATGCCTTTTCCTTCCTTGCCGCCTGGCCAATGCAACACAGCACCACCAGCAAAGTGACCGCCTAAGCGGTGCAATGTAATTCCTGCTTCAAGCTCCAACTGCTCCCCTGACCAGAATTCAATCCGATCACTCAGCTCCATCACCCACTCTTGATCGTCCGCATGGATATAAACCGGTACATCGAATGTTTCAGCCCAGTCAGCAATCGTCGAATAAAAATGGGGATGGGACATCGCAATCGCATCGACCCCGCCAAGCTCTTCGATCGACGCAATCGTTTTTTCATCTAAGTATGTAATACAGTCCCACAGGATATTGAACCCGTTTTCCTGAACAAGGTAAGCTGTCTGACCAATCCCGAATTGTGGTGTCGTCTTGATGCTGTACAGTCCTTCTTCCTCTTTTACAATCTGATTCTCATATTTTCCGCTTTCCTTCATATCAGCGAGCGTCGTCCATTCCTGCCCACCAGGATTGACATACTGCCGCTCCTCTTTACAAATCGGGCAGCTTTCCGGAGCCCGATCACTCTCAGGATATTGAACCCCACACGTCGTACATACGAATTTGCTCATCTTCTTCTCTCCCTTGTCATCTTCGTCTGATTCCATCATAGCGTAACAACTTCATTGGAAACACCTTCCTCTGATTGAACAAATCTACAACTTTTGATGTAGATTTGTTTTCCAATTCGTGTAAAATAGAACTAACAATCATTCGGAGGAGATTTCCATGTACATGAAATTCATGCGCTTCTTATCCATCTTGATGTTGACGATGTTTTCACTTGCCATCCTGACAGAACGCTTTCCAGCCACACTCCCATACATCCTGTACAGCTCGCTCATGTTTTTACTGTTCGCTGTCGGGTACCTCATCGTCCACTATGTAAAAAGAATCCGTAACATTTGTTCTTGAACACGACAAAAACCCCTTTCCAAGAATTCCATGTAAAAGCTAACCATTACTTTAGGGTGAAAAGAGGTGAACTGTGAGTATTGAAAACATGTTCATATTGATTTTCGGAATCGGTCTTATTGCCTTTCTTACCTTTCAAAGCATCAAGCAACTTAGTGAGAAAAAGTATACTGATTTTATTGGTGCAGTGCTTGTGACAGCGGGCTTTGCGATCTTCCTTTTCAGCAATCTCCACCATGGGATCGACGGTATTTTCTATGGCATGCTAGGGTTTATGTTCATCGGTTCAGGTTTTCTCTGGTTCATCATCACACTCATCGTCCGTTCCGTTAGTGAGAAAACAAACACTAAGCGTCTATGAGTATCTGAAAGGGCATGACACATAAAAAGGAGCTGCCCAAGCTTAGCCAGCTCCACAGATTATCATCTGAATGCATTTGCAATTTCCACCAAGGTTTCTGAAGTTACGGTTTCAGATACTCTTTTGTCTATTGTTAAAATATACTGCCACTCATCTCGCTCAAAAACCAGCATATTAGCACCATTCAAGGGTTTTGTGTAGTACTTGGCCTTTTTGCCGTTTTCAAGTGTAAAGACCTTATTTGGTTTATGGTTCATCATAGAAATCCCTTGTTCGATCAGCCTCATATCAATCTTATAATGATTTTGTGGTCGATGAACATTGGTTACATCCACTTCAAAGTGATCGTTCCTATCACCATCTAAGTCATTGCATCGCCCTACCTTCAGGTATTTTCCCAAGATCCCCGCTCAATCATTCATAATAAAACTCCCTGAAAGGCACATTAAGACGAAGCCTTTAAAGGAGTTGGATGATTTGAAGCGGATCATGCTCGTAACCACATTATTGCTCGTACCCATCAGCACGGTTCATGCGAACAACCTGCCTGTCCCACCTGAAAAATCAACAGAAGAGCTCTACCACGACCTCTTCATTTCACTTTTATCCGATGATATCCAGAAGCACGTAAACGAGTATTATTCCATTTTACTGAAGGATGATCCGTTGGTTTATCCTTATGAAGTGTACATAAAGCAAGCGAAACGTACGCAAGGCTACCGATCTTTCCGCTTCACAGTCGTCATGGAAGTCACACCCGTCATCGGTGCCCACAATTCTGTCGGAAAAGACGAACTCACCTACGACATCCAACCTGGCCACGCGAAACTCATCAAGTACAAACATCTTGAAACTTACGAAATTCCACCTCATCTGAAAGGTGTCCAACTATAAAAGAAACATGGCTTAACGTATAAAAACAGGGTGCCCTGAGTCATTCAGGACACCCTGTTTTACATTAAAATTAACGAGCGTTAGGGAATATACGACGAACCGTTTCGTTGAACTCTTCGAACATTCCTTCGATTGGCTCACCTTGTTCTACGCGATCCGCGTAGGTTCCAGCTCGATCAATGAACTCAGGATTCGTAGAAACAAAGACGTTATCGATGTCCGGGTCTGTTGCTTTCACGTGTTGCGAAATTTTACGCTCCAAGTCACGTGTCGCTTCGCCTTCCGTCTTCATTCCTGTCTTCAATTCAGCAGCAACATACGCGTTTTCATCGGTTACGAATACATTCGCGTCTTCCACTTCCGGCATGTTCGCGATTTTTTCAGCTGCCTTATCCGCGATTTCGAAACGGTTATTCCCGTTCATGTTACGGTCACGATCATCGTCTCTGATGATGCCGCCATCTTCATTGATGTTCTCGATTTCAGCGCCATCGCCATTTTCACCATTTTCACCATTGTCTTCGTCCATGTTACACGCGACTAATGAAACGAGAAGCACACCTGCAAGAACCATAAACTTCGTATTGCGACTCCATTTTTTCCAAAATTCCATCATGATTCCTCCTTATACTTAAAATCGATTTTATGTTTCTTCATCGGGAGGAAATTTATACATGCGTTTTCGAGGTATGAACCGACCGTCGTTAACGGACAATAAAAAGGCTCATGATGAGTACTTCTGAAGTGGAGGTGTCTGAGATGAGACAACGACAATCCATGTTGTTACCTTTTATCACAGGAATCGGTGTAGGAGCTGCCGTTTCCGGAATGATGAAAGGCCGAAATGCGAATATGCAAAACATGGCACAAATGATTCCTGGGCTAAGCCAATTGACCGGCGGTACAACGACCGGAACTAATCCTACGAACCAGAATCAATAGCCTTTCCGAGCTCACCTACAAGGTGGGCTCTTTTTGAAAAGAGAAAGGATTACAAGCTGCTTATCCCGTATTAGGTAAAAGGAGAAATCAAACACGACGGAGGTAAACATGCTGAATCAAAAGAGAATCCGGGACTATGGAGTGGAAATCGGGCGTTTGCAGCCTGGGAAAAAGAATGCTATCACAGATGTGGCAGGCGTGACAGTCGGGCATGTGACACTGGATGAAGGTGCTGTACAAACCGGTGTAACGGCGATCCTTCCGCATCAGTGCAACCTTTTTCGGAAAAAATTAATCGCCTCAAGCCATGTCATTAACGGTTTCGGTAAAACGATGGGGACGATTCAGATGAGTGAACTCGGTACGATTGAGACGCCGATTGTTCTGACAAACACGCTCAGCATCGGAACAGCCGCCGATGCACTGATTGAATATATGCTCGAGCAAACCCCTGAAATCGGTAAAACGACCGGAACGGTGAACCCGATAGTCGGTGAATGCAACGATATGTTCTTGAATGACATCCGCGCGAGGAGTGTAACGAAAGAGCATGTGTGGGAAGCACTTCGGAATGCATCAGGTGAGTTTGAGGAAGGCGCAGTCGGGGCTGGACGCGGCATGCTTTGTTACTCTTTGAAGGGCGGCATTGGAACGGCATCGAGAATAATGGAGTTTGAACACGGTACATATACGATGGGGGTTCTCGTATTAGCGAACTTCGGGATTTTGAGTGATTTGAGAATCAACGGGAAACCCGTCGGAGAGGAATTGAAAGAAGTCATTTTGAAAACGTGGGAAGAAAAAGACAAAGGGTCAATCATGATGATCGTCGCAACGGATTTGCCAGTTTCTGAGCGCCAATTGAACCGAATCATCAAGCGAACCGTGACAGGACTTTCTCGTACAGGTTCCATCATCACGACAGGATCCGGAGAAATCGCAATCGGCTTTTCAACGGCGACGAAAATCCCCCACGAAAAACCGGATAGTTTGCTCACGGTTCCAACGATTCACGAAGAAGACATGGACACCGCCTTCCGAGCCGTTGGAGAAGCGACGGAAGAAGCGGTCCTCAACGTCCTCGCAACCGCCGAACACGTCACCGGTCGAGACGGAAACGAACGCCCCGCATTCAAAGACCTGATTGAGAAACATGGCATCAGTCTTTTGTAGGACAGTGCCAGGTACCTTTTGAAAACCTTTGGTACTCTTGGCATCCAGTTTGGTGCCAGGTACCATTTCACTCCCCTTGATACGCTTGAGGTTTGAAATGGTACCTGGCACTCATTTCTCGTTCAAGGACTCCAAATCAATAGTGCAGTAATAATGATGAGAATGTAAAGCACTCCAACGAGTGAAAGGATATATCGTCTTGAACTTCGCTCATATTTAAACTCCATGTATGAGCGAAAGCCAAACAATGCGAGGAAAAACACAAAAATGAAGCCTGGGTTAAACGGTCTACCACTCACACCAAGAAAGAATATTGATGATATCACCAGAACGACAAACCCAATTTCAATCATTCTTTGTACGGAGTTAACCGGTTTATAACGCCCTTTGGGTTTCTGGATGTTTAACTTCTTAATCAGCACCTTTTCAAAAAAGATGGCACTGATGACAATCAGTATAAAAATTAAGAACTGTATAAGTAACATGTTACATACTCCTTTTAAAGTCTATGTAAGATGATACTATAAACCCTGTCCATGAAAAAGAGCCTGGAAGATCCAGGCTCTTACCCCATTGTGGTAAAAGAAGAAAAAGTCGCAAACGAGATGATGATAAGGAAAGCGAACAACAGATGTATTCCCACTCCTACAATGCTGCACACCAATCCCGCAGTTGCCAATCCTTTTCCTCTCTCATTTGTAGTTTGAATTTCTTTCTGTGCTTTCCTCGACATCACAATCCCGATCACACCAAGAATGAATCCAATCACCGGGATTACAAGCGACAGGATCCCCATCACCAGACCGATAATCGCGTTACTATTCGTCTGTTCCGCCCTCTCATTTACCGTTGCACCATTTTCATTCATTTCATCGCCCCCTTTAGACTACCTTTTAATTCCACAAAAATTCCTAATCTCCTTTCCTTAATTATCCTTATGTATGCAACTTACTCCATCATTCCGATTTGCTTATTTGTAGATATCTCCTCTACTACCCACTGCTAAAATCATAATGAATAGCTCCATATTATTCATTTCATAAATAATTCTATAGCCTCCAACTCACAAACGAAAAGCACTGTCTACACCTTCTAGCGAAGTGATATCAAACTACCTCTTTGATACGGGGCTTCAGCTAAGGTGAGCAGTGCTCTTTCAATTATTTGTTTAGTTGGTTTATCCAATTTATTGATATACTTCAGTGCTTGTTTGGAGTATTTTAATCCATACATAATCATCATCTCCAAACACATCTTCATTGGTATAGGATTCGCCTTTTGAATATTCATCTTTTGCTTTTTTTATAGCTTCGAGTTCATCTTTAGCAGGCTTTTCAATTGGAAAACCATCCTGATCTGATGACTGTTTTTTTAAAATGTCGCATGGTTTTGATGACTTCTGGGTTACCCCATAATGTTGTAGCCGGAATCGACGTAAACGATCTCTCCTGTAACGCCTCTTGAGAGGTTACTAAGGATTGCGAGTGTCATGTCACCGACTTCTTCTTGTGTCACATTTCTTCGTAGTGGTGCCGTTTCTTCAATTTTATGAAGGATCTGGTTGAACGATGGTACACCTTTTGCCGCAAGTGTACGAACCGCTCCAGCCGAAATCGCATTGACCCGAATATTCTCTTTCCCTAAGTCAGATGCAAGATAACGTACCGTTGCTTCGAGAGAGGCCTTCGCAACACCCATCACATTGTAGCCATCAACGACACGCTCAGCCCCAAGGTAACTCATCGCAACGATCGATCCGCCTTCAGTCATGAGCGAGCTCGCTTCTCGAGCTACCGCTACTAAGGAATACGCACTTGTATCTTGCGCAAACGCATAACCTTCACGTGATGTATTGACGAACTTGTCCTTCAGATCATCAGCATGTGCGAATGCGATTGAATGTACGACACCGTGGATCGTCCCCACTTTTTTACCAATCTCCGCAAAAGCCTCCTTAATGCTTTCATCTTCATTTACGTCACATTGAATCGTTAGCTTCGACTCGAATTCGTTTTCTTCAAGAAGTTGCTCTAGTTTTCCAAGCGAGCGTTCTTTTCGATACGTAAAAATGAGGTTCGCTCCTGCTTGATAAAGGGATTTCGCTACGCCCCATGCGAGACTTCGTTTATTCGCGACACCCATGATGACGATATTTTTGCCTTTCAGTTTCAGTAAATCTTCCATCGTAGACCTCCGTTGTTATACCTGGTATTAACACCTGTTGCCAACACTCATTATATCACAATTCATATCCTGTCAAACTGTAAAGAGATGTATAATGGAAGAGATGAAAATTTGGAGAGGAGCGGGTCCAATGTCTGTCGGACAGAAGAATGCAGTAAAAGTGGTCAGCCAAAAAGGTTTCCAAGCAGTCGGTTTGAAGTGGGAAGGCACATTTGAAGAAGCGTTTGGTGGTGCAATCCGCAAGATCCAGGATGAAATGCATCAGCGTCTAGCGGAAATTCCTCATGTAGTAGACTCGGAAGTTTTACTCGGATTGTCGTATCATGCGTCACTCGGTGGAACTGGTTTCACGCACTATGCTGCCGTCGAAGTGGACAAAGTCGAGGATCTGCCAGATGGAATGGTAGCCGTTTCCGTCCCTGAACTTACATACGCCCAGACAGAACACAACAAAGGACAAAGCGTCAAACACTCCTATGACAACATCTATGTATGGATTCGAAGTGAAGGCTATCAAGAGGACAACACAGACGGCTTGACCCATTATGAGCGTTATCCAATGAGCCAAAATCCATATGACGAAAACCCCGAGTTCACAATCCGCATCCCGGTGAAAAAGTAAAAATAATGAAGGCTGATCGAGATATCTCGACCAGCTTTTCTTTAGCTAATAAACGTCAATAGAGCATAATTCATAACACCAAAGAACACAAGCCCAATGATGAAACTGACTAATAACATTTTCAGGGTATATCCTTTCTTAACGGTACCACGGTCGACCTTCCTGCTCTGTACATACACAGTAATGTTCATAAACACCATCAGGACAATCAAGAGAAAGAACAAATCCGGAAAGGCATTAAATACAAAAGGTTCACCGCCGATCATCCAAGCATTGAATAACGCAATGACCCCTACAAAAGCTTGACCTCCCGCTGATACCTTCTTCTGCTTTTCCCACTCGTTCCCCATCATTATTTTCTCATGCTCGTGGAGCTCTGCCAGTTTCCTTGATAAAAACGACATGATGGGTTTACCTTTTACAATCACCACATAAGCTTGAACAAACAATAATACTGAAAGAGCAATCCAAAATGTCCTCATGGTAATCCCGACAATTGAGACGAGACTCATAAAGGTAAACCCTAGTACCATAACGACATTCATCCAAAGAATTTGAAATTTACGAAGCTCACTGATCCTTTCATGACTCATGTTCCACACTACTTTCTTCTCTTTATCTGATTTCAACTTATATACGCATGGTTATCCAGAAAGGTTTCATCACTGTTTCAAGACATAGGGTAGTAAACTTTGATTACCTGAAGTTTACAGATTGTTTATTCGAAACCACAATAAACCGCTATTACGCTTTTCTATTTTATTTCCATAAAAATAAGCAGGCGATTTTCACCTGCTTATTCCTACAATATTATAGAGTCCCGATATAGTCCAGCTGGTCGACTTCTTTGGAGTCGGCAGATCCATCGAGGATTTTTTGAACGTCGTTCAACGTGTCTTTCAGACTGACCGTTTCACCCTTTTTACCGGTGAATGGTTCTGCGACATAGAATGGTTGAGTTAAATACGCTTCGAGTCGCTCGCCACGCTTGTACGTTTGCATTTCTGCGTCTGGTACAGCTTCGATTCCTTTTACATTCACGAAAGCACGGAGTTCACGGTATCGGCGTAAAAGTTTTTGCGCACGCTGTTGGATCGTCAGATGGTGCTGATCCAGGTGTGCGCCTTCCAATACAGATGATGTGGAGTAAAGCGGGTTGATTGCCGGGAACTTATGGCGCGTCGTCAGGTCCATGTCGAACTGCCATAATGTTTCAAGCGGGCCGTATGGAAGGTCTTCGTCGACCGCTTCGCCTTTCAAGTCGACGAGGAATGTCGTGACGTTTTCAATTCCGATACCTTGGAGACGTTCTTGAAGGTCATGCAGTTCACCTGTCAAAACGTGTGAGCGGTCTGCTGAGAAAAGGATGTCTTTTTTACCAAGTGAAGCGATTTTTTCGTACGTTTCGTCGATGGAGTTCGTTACATGGTCGAAGTACTCGAGGATATCATTGACTTCAGGGTGATCCCCCTCAGGTTTTAACAACAAGGTCGTGTGGCCTTCTTTTTTCAACCGGTGGAAGGTTTCCGCCAGAATGACGAGCTGCCCCATTCCAGGTCGTGCGACAAGTCCAACCGTACCGCCTTTTGCGAGTGGTGCAAATAAATCCAACGCTTTGATTCCTGTTTCGATCATATCGATCTTCTCCCCTCTGATGATGAGTTCATCCAAACTACATTCCGCGAGTGATGCGAGTGCAACGATTGTCCGTACTTCGGCACGGCCGACCGGGATCTTACCGGTACACAGGTTGGATACCGTCGCTGGGCGCAGTCCGACTGAGCGAGCTGCACTCGTCAGGTTCGGCACTCGTTTTCGTAAAAGCGAGACGTTTAAGCGAATATTTTCTAGCGTTTCCAAAATTTACACCTCCTGTTACGTTATATCGTATTCTAAGTTACGTTAAAAAGCAACTTAAAATTACGGTAAAACGTAATTATTTTTTCGTGCACAAAAAAAGAGCGTAACTGCCCACGGCAATTACGCTCCTTCATTCGTTTTATTCTTCCGGGTTTCGTACGATCAGTACATCGCAAATCGCGTGGCGAACGGTATTGTCGGAAACACTACCGAGAAAGATGCGATCCAAGGCGCTCATCCCTGTTGCACCACAGACAATCAAGTCTGCACTTTGCTCTAACGCTATGTCTTTTGAAACCACTATTTTAGGTGAACCGAGTTTCATAATCTTTTTCACATTCTTACATCCGAGTGAATGAGCTCGTTTGACATAACCGTCTAACAATCGATGGGCATACTCCCGAGGTACCGATTCATTGTAATGGTCATACATGGAGTATGCCCTGGTGTCAATTACATGAGCAATGATCAGTTTCTCGACTTCATACTGTTTTGCCAATTCAACTGCTTTTACAAACGCTTTCTCAGAGGCATGAGATTCATCCACTGCTACTAGTATTTTCTTATATAATTTTGACATGTTCATTTCCCCTCTCTTCTCCATTTACTTCTGTACGGGCGTTTGGTTCCTTATCATGCTGCCGAACTCAATCTCCTTGACACCATAAATAGATAAACGATTAAAGCAAATGTATGTGATACTCATCACACCAATGGAAAAAGAACGTAACTGCACATGCCCGTTACGTTCCTTAATGTTATGTCTAATTGTCGTCGTTTCGTACGATCAACACGTCGCACTTCGCGTAGCGTGCGATGTTTTCAGAGACACTTCCAATGAACAGGCGGTCCACAGCACTAACGCCTGTCGCCCCACACACAATAAGGTCTGCTCCAACCTTAGGAGCAACTTCCTTCGCAACCGCTACTTTCGGTGACCCGATCTCAACCACTTTTTTCACATTCGTCATTCCGAGCTCTTCCGCTTTCTTGACATAGTTGTCCAGCATCTCGTTCGCATATTGGCGCGGCATTTCTTCGTTGTAGTTATAGTAAGTTGTGTAAGCACGCATCTCGATGACATGTGTAACGGTAAACGATTCTGCCTCATTATGTTTAGCGATTTTGATCGCTTTTTGGAAAGCTCTCTCCGATGATTCTGATTCATCTACTGCTACTAAAATGTTCTTGTATAACCCTGGCATTTTCATTCCCCCTCATCGTTTTTACACCTTAAGTGTACTTCGCTTGAGAGAGACACGCTGTGACAATAATCACAGGTGGGTTATTTGATAAAACGCCTATACTTGCCCCATCAGTGCCTCCATGATCGCTTTCTGTGCATGTAGGCGGTTTTCTGCTTCATCAAACACAACGGAATGCGGTCCGTCGATGATTTCCGCCGTCACTTCTTTCCCGCGATATGCCGGCAAACAGTGCAGGAAAATGAAGTCATCCTTCGCTTTTGAACACAACTCCGCATTCACTTGATACGGCTTGAAAATTTCAAGTCGTTTTTCCGCCTCCTCTTCCATTCCCATGCTCGCCCACGTGTCCGTTACGACGACATCTGCCCCTTCAATCGCTTCAACCGGTGAATTCGTGATGACCACTGAGCTCCCGTTCTGCTTGGCGACAAGCTTGGCGTGGTCACGGATCCAATGGTCAGGCTCATAACCGAACGGACTTGCAACTGCGATGTCCATCCCGACTTTTGCAGCACCCTCAAGCAACGAGTGCGTCATGTTGTTGTATCCGTCACCGACATAGCCGAGCTTCAGACCGGCAAGTTTTCCTTTGTGCTCCAAGATGGTCAATAGATCCGCCATCACCTGGGTCGGATGATGCAAGTCAGTCAGACCGTTGATTACCGGTACGTCCGCATGGGCGGCGAATTGCTCGATCGTATGATGGGTAAACGTACGGATCAAGATGCCATCTACATATCCAGATAAAACTTTTGCCGTATCCTCAATGCTCTCTCCGCGTCCGAGCTGAATATCCTTCGTACTGAGAAAAATCGGGTCACCCCCGAGCTGCACGACACCCACTTCAAAAGAAACGCGCGTACGTGTAGAAGCTTTATCAAAAATCATCGCGAGCACTTTTCCTTCAAGCGGCTTCCGACTTCCCCCCTTCTTCAGCTCTGCTTTTATTTCATCGGCTTTTTCCAGTAAGTATAGGATCTCACTCGAATGATAGTCCGATATTGTCAAAAAGTCCTGTCCGGTGAAATTCGATGCAGTTACCCCGTATGTCTGTTGCGTTTCGATTGCGTATGCCAAAGAACACCTCTCCCATCTCATCTGTATTGCGTATGATTATACGATAGTAATTATATTTATTCAATATCAAATTCAATAATGTCGTTTTTTAAATGTTTTTATATTATTGAAATGCATATAGATGAATAAAAACCCGCATCAGGAAGGGGGAACCTGATACGGGTCGGGGGAAACGATATTCATTCAGTTTTTACTCGAAATAAGTTGTATAGTAACGGGAAACGGCTACTGCATAGTCTCCGCGAGTCACTTTTTGTTCCGGATTGAAGGAAGCGACGATTGTCGGCTCCTTGTCATAAGGACCTTGTGTAACATCGAAGTATGCGTTCAAGATGTTCAGATCAAGTGCGAGTTGTACATACCCTTTCAACTCAGCTGGTACAGCGTCCGCGTCCGAAATGGCGATACGCTCATCCTTATATTGAACCGTCAATGGATCGTCGTTCAACGCTTTCGCTTCACTTTCAAGTCCTAATGCTTGAACGAGTGAGTAAGCAAGTTCAGCACGCTTCACCGCTTGATTTGGAGCAAAAGAACCGTCCCTATGTTTCATTACACCAGCGCCGCTCAAGTCAGTGTCTTTCAATGCTGCGCCACGGGCAGTTACCGCTTGAACGTAAGCAGAGTCAGCTGCATTTACATCTGAGAAAGCCAATCCATTCGTCAAGTTTTGACGGACGGCTGCGCCCATTGTTAAAAACTTCGCCAAGTCTGCACGTGTCAAAGCACTATCCGGCTTGTAAGTGCCGTTTGCTTTTCCATCAAGAAGTCGTTCACTTACACCCATCTTGATGGCATCTTCTGCCGGGTGACCACTTACATCATTGATGCCTGTGAATCCGCCCGCTTTTTTAAATGCCAATTCTCCTTGGACGGTTTCCGGAAGTCCTGGACCACCGTCAAGACCTTCGAGACGAAGCGTCCACTTACCTGCCATCGGGCTCGTCACCTGTACTGTGCGATCTGTGTAAAGCGTGAACACAAGATAGATGCCAGAAGAATATTCCGTTCCATCAGGAGCTGTCAAAACAAGGTTCAATGGGTTGCCTGTTTCACCAAGCAAGCCTTTCGCGTTTACTTTTGCCGTAAGCTCGGTCAATCCTTCTTCTACATTAAACTCGACCTGGTTGGAGGAAGCCGTCGCCGGGTTATACTCCACTTCAACCGGCTCACGCGTTACATCCATTTCGACGTTCGCATTGTATTCGTTCATATAGTTCAAAGTTTCACCATATTCTTTTCCGTTCATAACCATATCGACTGCAGCGTATGCATTCGCATATCCTGCACCCCCTTCCCAAGCCTCATATCCAGGCATGTTGGTTGCTGTCTTCTGGATGATGGATTTCACTTCCATCGGCGTCAATGTTGGGTCTGCATCCAGCATCAACGCAACGATTCCAGCCGCATGTGGTGCCGCCATCGATGTTCCGCTCATGTGTGTGTAGTAAGGCAAGTGTGCTGGCTCCAGGTTCTCTGCATCTTGATCTGCGCCAAGTGCTGTCAGTGGAGAAACCGTCTTCGTCGAAATGATGTCTTTACCAGGCGTTGTGATGGTCGGGCGGTCTTCCCAAACGAACTGTTGACCATCAACAGTTACGGTTCCACCTTTCCCCTTCACTCCGCGAGAAGAGAAATCTGCAAGTCCACCTTGCTTGTCACCAGCTGCTACTGTGATGACCCATGGCGCTTTTTTATAGTTACCGGAAATCGTGGATTCTCCTGGACCGGAGTTACCAGCCGAGAATACGACGACAATGTTTCGGTCATACAATTTTTTCGTTGCGATATTAATCGGGTCTTCCGGATCGAAGTCTGTACCTGCATCACTAGTGGATCCCCAGGAGTTCGTCACTACACGGATGTTGTACTGCGCCTGGTTTGCTAACGCGTAATCAAAAGCGCCAAGTGTATCCAGGATGGCAATACCTGCTCCAGAACCGTAACCGACAAGGTCCGCTCCTGGTGCTACACCTTCGTATTTCCCTTTGGACATTGCACCGTTACCACCGACGATTCCAGCAACGTGAGTACCGTGACCAGAATCAGTATCTGTGTTTGGTACATCTTCCGTATATGTAACCGGAAGTACATCAACAAGTGCATTCAAGTTCGTCGCACCTTGAACGTTTTGAACGAGGTGGTCACCGAATTTGATATCGTTATGAGTGCCATCGACTCCGCTGTCGTTAACGACAACGCCTATGCCTTTACCGGAAACCGGCATGCCACCGTTTTTCTCGGTCATGCTTGCATCGTTACGAAGCTCGTCGACACCAGTCATCGCAGTGCCTGTATTGTTCTCATACTCCAATTTTTCATTATAGTAAACCGAACGTACTTCAGGGTTATCTGCTAGGGCATTGATTTGGTCTGGAGTTGCAAGAACGCCTGCCATCGGTAGCTCATTGAATACTAGCCCCTTCGTAATGCCTACTTCTTTTAAAAGATCGACATGTTCAGCCTGCGGAGCATCATTCGTGTTGAACGTGATGATGACCTCTAGCGGTCCTGTTGCTCCCTTCATCTTCTCAACCAACGTGGCATTGATGGTCGTTGTATTTGTCTGTGCCTTTGCCGATGATGCCGGAGAAAGGGCCATCATCCACGTGGAAAGTACGAGCAAAACGCTCATCAGTAAGGTTAACCGTTTCATCTTTCCGCCTCCCATAGCGTAATCGTTTGAATACTTTTATTATTTCAATAAATCCCAAACGACGCTATTCTGCAAAAGGTATAAAGTACGAACAACAAAAGACATATATGGACTAGAAAGAAAGTCGTAGTGGTCCCAGGAGGGTAGTAGGATAGGACTAGTTGAACGGCATTGTGGACACCATTATTGAGCACCAATACTCACCAATCTTCGAATCCCATCGTTCTACCTTATTCCCTATCTTTTCACTACCATTCTACAAAGCATAGATGAAATATCGTCTAACCCACTACTTAACTGTATCTAATGGACCATTTCGTGTAGAAACATGTCAGAATTTGATAAATCCATGGAAAAGGAGTCTATTTATGTGTATGGAATTATTTATCTTGCTACAAGAAAACATACCTTGAGAGGATGGAACAAATGAAGAAAGGCTTACTCGTATTTTTGGGGGTTTTACTCGCTTTGTCATCTTTCAGTTTCAGCGTATTTGCATCACCACAAGAGACATCCAGTTCAAAGCAGGCATTTTTAGTCGTATTCAAATCTGAAAACAGCCTACCTGCCAATTACAAATCTATCATTGAAAAAGCTGGAGGAGAAGTAACCTATGAGGTAGCGAAGATCGGAACGATTGAAGCAACAACTTCTAATCCCACTGCCTTCATTAAGTCTTTAGTTAAAAATACAAACATTGCAAGTCTTGCACCTGCGATGGAAGTTTCTTTGAATTTACCGGAATTTGAAGTAACAGCTGCTGACGTAGAACAAAGTGGATTACAACCTGTTCCAGCTGGTGAAAGTATTTGGGAAGCTGGATGGCAATGGGATATTGAGCGCGTAACGAATAAAGGTGCGAGCCATGCCCTTTCCAGCGGAAGTAAAGATGTCGTCGTCGGCGTGATCGACACGGGCTTTGATTTCAACCATCCCGATTTAAAAAATAACATTGTTCCTGGGTCCAAAACCTTTGTACCAGGAACGACTGATGCATGGGACGAACATAGCCACGGGACACACGTTGCCGGAACAATCGGGGCAAATGGCCGTATTAAAGGGATTGCACCTGAAGTTGGACTCCGAGCATACCGTGTATTTGCCACAGGTAGCGCACAACAAATTTGGATCACAAATGCGATTATTGCCGCAGCAGATGACGGCGTTGATGTCATCAACATGAGCTTAGGCGGTACACGCGTAGTTGGGCAATGGTATTACACAGATCCTATAACTGGTGAAAAGATCCGTTTAGGTAATGATGCTGCTGATATGGTCGCTTACAACCGGGCAATTCGTTATGCGACGAATAAAAATGTGACCGTTGTCGCTTCCGCAGGGAACGACGGCCAAGACTTAAGCAATCCTGCTAAGCTCGCAGATTGGTACAATGCTGTTTTAGATCGAAATCCTTCTACTGCTGCTTATGATGTGCAAGGTGCAGCATTTAAAGTTCCTGCTCAAATCCCTGGTGTAATCACGGTTTCTGCCTTGGGTGGAGGATTTGGCACAGAAGATCGCCTTGCTTTCTACTCGAACTATGGTAACGGAAACATCAATCTATCTGCTCCAGGAGGCGATTTAGGTCCTGATTATAATGGAACACGCGCACCTGATTACTACAAATGGTTAGTATTGAGCACAGTTCCAACTAACATGAAATCTGACACAGCCGAAGCACTATTCGGTTCTAAGGGTTACGGTTGGAAAGGTGGAACTTCGATGGCTTCACCTCAAGTGGCTGGAGTAGCCGCGGCTTACATTGCAAAAGTATATAAAGAAACGGGCAAGAAGCCTGCTCCTAACCAAGTTCAAACACACTTGCAACAAACTGCGGATGATGCAGGCAAAGATGGGTTCGATCCTATCTTCGGTCATGGCGTTGTAAATGCATATCATGCAGTAAAATAAAAAAATCCCTTTCCTTGGTAAGAAAGGGTTACGTTCATAAGGTAACGGTGTACCAGGTGATAAAAGCCTTGGTACATCGTTATTATTTTATCACGATTGTTCATATCTTCTTCCTAAAATCAGGATATGATAATACCCGAATATCATCATCAACATTCCACTTCCCAAAAATACTGCACCAGTTACTATGAAACAATTAATATAGCTTTCTACAATGAGGTGGTAATATGCTGTATCCGCTCCCCCTCTATTTATTAACCAAGTTTCAGCAATAATTCGCCCAAGGTTAACACTAGAAAAAAGCAACACTAAACCGCCGCCCCCCAGTACCGAGCCTACAATCATGAAGAGTTTCGATTGTTCTTTTGACATGATATCCTCCTGATACCTATTTATTCTTTTGGATTAATGATTCCATAGCATACAAGATCTAAGTACTGATTGTCTTTCTTTACATGGTCTTTCAAAATGCCTTCTTCTTTCATGCCTAATTTCTGCATTACTTTCCCTGAAGCGGGATTTGAGCGGAAGTAGCGAGCAAATACTCTATGAAGTTGCTTTTCTTTAAATCCGAATTCCAACATGGCTTGAGCAGCCTCTGTTGCATATCCATTTCCCCAATACTCTTCCCCGACCCAATAGGCAATTTCACCATGATTAAACGATTGATTGTTGGATAACGCTATGGCTCCAAATAGTTCTCCTGTCTTCTTATCGGTTATAGCAAATTCATATAGTTTATCAGCCTCATAGTTATCCAGGTGGTTTTCAATCCAAGATAAAGCATCCTCTTCAGAATAGGGGTATGGCAGGTACAATGTATTTTTGGAGATATTATAATTATTACATAGACATGTAACTGCAAGGGCATCAGATTTTTCAAACAGCCTTAATAAAAGTCTATTAATGATAATGGTTTTATATTGATGGTCATATTTCATAAGAACCCCACCTATTTTTTTGTGAGTAACCAGCTTCCGTATTCTTTTTATTTTGCACTACAATCACGGTTGACCCTTAGTTAAATGTATAGGGTTAGAATAATGGCTCTATGTACCTTGTATTTTCAAGTTGGGATCCATGTTTCTTTTCTCCTTATTCATTCCAGCATTCATTTATAAATACTCTAAATGTAATCCTTTTCCTTTTTCTGCATAAGACGGTCTATCCTTCCAAAAAACAAATGGAGTGTGGATTTGCGGCAATATAAGGCCGTTATCCTACCCGAAATATACAAATCCATAATTTATAGGCAGGATAACCACGACATGCAATAAAAACTTGTGTACAATTTGCGAAAAGTATTTGACAAAATTGTGACAAAGGTTCAATAATAGAGGAAAGGGGATGAGGAACATGAATTCGAGAACAAAACTAATCAACGCTACAAAATTTGTTGGGGGATCTGTCCTTTCACTAGGCATTATGATGTTTTTAATCGGTATGATTGTAAGCGATTTCAGTTATCTGATGTCCATTGGAATTGGAACGGTGACCGGAGCTGTGTTCATCTTCCTGATCGGTATGTTTTTTGTAGCAACTGAAGAAATGCTTGAGAAGAGCGAAAAAGGAACGAGAGAAACGTCTCCTTCCAGGTCCTAAATCGAATTACATATTATGATAAAAGGTGCAGCCTCATGCTGCACCTTTTTTAGATTAATCCATATACTTTTTCAGAAATTCCTCTAGCTTTGCTTCATAATCCTCGCGATGACTCACAAACGATTCTCCGTGATTCGCCCCATCATATGTCACGAGTTCTGCCTCGCTTTTCGTATTTTCATAGAGTTCCTTGGACATCGCAGTTGGTACGAATGTATCCCCATTTCCATGAATATACAATATCGGTGCTTCCGCTTTTTTCACCTGATCCAATGCGGATGCTTCAGTTAATGAATAACCGGCTTTCCATTTTGTCACCAGACTGGTTGTTGGCAATACAGGAACATCAGGCAGGTGATACATCCGATCCATCTGGTACTCGAACAATTCATAAACGCTCGTATATGGGCTGTCTGCGACGATCGCTTTTATATTGTCGGGAAGCTCTTCCCCACTCGTCATCAATACGGTAGCTGCCCCCATGGAAATGCCGTGCATGACAATTTCTGTGTCCTGACCTTTCTTATCCAACAGCGTATCTATCCACTGAACCATGTCCAATCGGTCATGCCAACCGAACCCGATATAATCACCTTCACTCTTTTCATGACCTCGAAGATCGACAGTTAGGACATTGTATCCAAGCTCTTCATGATAGTGTTGGGCATACATTCCCATATCCTGACCATCCCCAAGATAGCCATGGGCAAACAAGACCGTCTTATCCGTCTGTTCTTTTGCTTCTAAAAAGTACCCTTGAAGCTTCAATCCATCAGAGGATTCAATTTCCCATCTTTCAAAGGGTTGTTCACGATACCAGCTACGCCAATCACCCTTAAGAAATTCATCCATCGCCTGAGCTGATACTTCTAAGTCTTTATTCCCTGTTAAAAATTCTTTCACATCACGCTTGATGGCTAGATCATAGAAATAAAAACTCGCAACGATATCTATCAATAATAAAATTATCAGTATTCCTAATCCGAATTTGACCCCTTTTTTCCTTATCACGGTGTCTCCTTCCCCCTCATATCTCTCTAACTCCATTATACTAGGATAATAGAGGGAAGAAACCAGAAACGGGGTGGTATTTCTTAACATCTTCGAAACTCAAATTCTTTTTTTCTTTCTAAAGAGGGTAATTATTATGATAATTAAGATTAGCGTCACTACTAAACTAGATGTGATTCCTAACATTGCTGCATGATTACTGGATATGATTTTACTGCTTAAATTGAGACTGACAATGATCCCGGTTGAGATAATACTGAAGCTTAACAAGATCACACTAATTGTAAATAGGCTGATCATTCGGTCGATCCGCTTAAACAACCTGTGTTCCTCTTGTAATCGGATGGTCAGATTGGTCTTCCCCTCTGACAAGTTCTGTATAGCCCGATGTGCTTGGATTGGAATATCATATAACCGCTCCATCATCTCTTGATGATGGTTCTTCAAATCATGCGCCACTTTTTCAGGATTATACTTTTCTTGTACCATTCGTTTTCCCGCGTTCTTCAGGACATCTGATAATTGTAGCTCTGGATGCAGGGTTGCGATTGTTTTTTCTGCCTTGATTAGAGTATTGCCTACCATCACCAGTTCTCCTGGTACTTGAATGGAAAAGGTCCGTAAAATCTCCACCAATCCCAACAGGATGCTTCCGAAGTGAGCTTGTTTAATAGGAGCTTTCACATGATCCTCCACAAAAGTAGAAAGCTCATAGACAAGCCTGCGTTTTTTAGCGGGGTCCATCCTTATATCCTCACTCACTACTTCGGCCAACTTTTCGAAGTCCTCATTGATCAGGTGAAAAATGACTTTTTCAAACCATTTCTTCGTTGGGGGTAGAATTCTCCCCATATTCCCAAAATCTAAATATACGAGTTTCCCATCACTTAATAAGACATTCCCAGCGTGAGGATCCCCATGAAAGAAACCATGCACTAAGATTTGTGCAAAAAGATGATTTGCAAAATGTGATGCAACCGCCCTCCTCTGATCTTTCGCCAAGTAGTCAATTTGTGTAAGTTTATCTCCTTCAATATACTCCATAACCATCACTTTTTCAGTTGAGAAATGATTATATACTTTTGGTACAATGACGTTTTCAGATTCATTAAGTTTCGAAAATTTAAGCAAATTACGTGCTTCATGTTCGAAGTCCAATTCATTTTTCAATGATTGGGAGAAATCTTTCATGAACGTATCGTAAGAATGTTTATTAAATGCGTTGAGCCATCTGCTGAATGATTTGTACATCTTTTTCAATAAACGTATATCAAATAAGACTTCGCTTGCTACGCCTGGCTTTCGAATTTTGACTGCAACCATTTCTCCTGTCTTCAGGACAGCTTTATGGACCTGCCCAATTGATGCGACCCCGATTGGATCTGGATCAATGGAATGAAGTATGGTTTCAATGGAATCCCCCCATTCCTCCTCTAATCGATTTTTGATGACATCAAAGGGGAGTTCTTCTCCACGATCTTGAAGACATTCTAATTGTGCTCTTACTTCTCTATTCAATAAATCGTCTCTGCTCGACAAGAACTGTCCGAGCTTAACGAACGTTGGTCCAAGAGATTGGAGGGTTTCACGGATTACTTCACCATCAAGCCGCTCTAGGTTTTGACGATTTTGGATAATACCGGTCCTCCAAATGCCTTTTACGATTTGAATGGATCTTCTTACTTCATTTCGTGTCATAGAATCACTCATTTGTATTGTTACTTGGTAAAAACGATGTAAACCCAACTGATTATGAATACCACTAAGCTGCCAATGAGGAACTTCTTAAGCATCTACTCTTCCTTATAATGAGATGACGTTAAAACCGAACAGTAGAATCAGGGTAAGTACAGCCAATAGTGCACCCCAAATGAACCCATTCAATGTCAACTGCTTCTTCCTTCTAGAGAGCATGATCTCCATAACAGCAATGAGGATCACAGCCAGCAGTCCTTTCACAACATAGGTGGCTGGAAATTGCATCATCGACAACATACCGATTCCTGTTCCGAGCATGACTACATAAAACAACCTCAAAATCATGTGTGGGACCTTACGTTTTTGGATGAAGTACGTGATAAAGAAAGTAATGACTAAAATTGCCCATGAACTGGCATGAATGGAATATAGCGTTTGGAACATATGTCGAATCTCCTTTTTAATTTGATTTTGTTAACTGGAACTCACTAATCAATTGTTGTTTATCATAATAGATGATCAGTGAAATACTAACGAAGGCGATCATACTCAAAATGATAAACGTTGAAATATGATGAATCTCGAATACGAGAGTGAAAAACAATGGACCGATCACTCGCCCTAGGCTGTCCAGGGAATAACTTATACCTGTTGCAAGTCCTTGCCGATGACCAGCATGAATCGTGATCAAAGAAACGACACACGTCCGGACTAAGGCATTCCCTGCTGTAAATAAAGCTAAAGCGACACCTGCCGTCCATAAACTGTTTGTAAATGGAATGAACAGCAATCCAATACCCGTTACAAGCTGTCCTGACATGATCCAGGAGCTTTCCTTTCCGTTTTTGATAAGCGGGACAATACCACCCTGAACTAATGCATCCACCAATCCACTGATTAAAAACAAAAGCCCGATCTGTACAGGTGTGATACCGATGTTAACGATTTCGAATAATTGGAAAGTTGCTTCCAAACCTGCAATTAGAAGAGTAGCGATAAAAGTGAAAGCAAACAACGACAGCATCATCCGATTACTCAATCGTTTCCATTGATCGAATCCTATCATCCGTCCCTGTATAACCGCTTGCTCCCTATTCTTGGACTCAGGAAGTATAAAGAATGTGGTGACTGTAAGGATTAGTAACAGGATAGCGGACGTGTAGAATGGTATGGATAAACCAAATTGACTTAACAACCCACCGATCGATGGCCCGAAAATAAATCCTAAACCAATACTCATCCCTATGAATCCCATCGATTTGGTCCTGTTTTCCGGTTCCGTTACATCGGCTACATAAGAAATACTTGCCGCATAGAGTGCACCTGAAAACAGACCGCTCATTACTCTGGACGTGTACAACCATATAAGATTATCCACGTATACACCAAAGAGAATAAATGAAACAGCATATCCAATCAGTCCAATCATGATAATGGATTTCCTGCCGTACCGATCCGAGATTGCTCCCCAGAAAGGTGCGACAATGAAAGAAGCGACTGAATAAATGGACAGCAAACCTCCTAAGTGGATCGAACGAACCCCTAAATTGACCATAATTTCAGGAACGATTGGGATGATGATTCCGAACCCCAGATATATAAAGACTTGTATGAACATTAAAATTACGATATTTTTATTCATAAGCCCCCTCTACATTAGTGACATATGTCATTTTTGACATATAGAGCGTAATATATATGAGCAGGATTTACAATACATGAATCCGTTCTGTAACAAATTATTCAAATATGATAAAGGATGAAGTGAAATGAGTTTAAGATATGCCTTACTTGGCTTGATTTCTAAAAAACCCCAAACAGGGTATGAATTGTATCAAACATTTCAACAGCAGATCATTTACTTTTGGAACTCGACCCACTCGCAAATTTATACGGAACTGCGCAAAATGGAACAGGATGAGGTCATCTCATCCGAATTGATCTATCAAGAGGGAAGCCCGAACAAAAAGAAATATACCATTACTAAAGAAGGCGAAAAGGACTTAATTCATTGGATCCTGGAACAAAAAATCAAACCTGCCAAGATAAAAGATGAATTCTTAATCCGGGCATCCGCCTTTCATCTGCTCTCTATAGATGAAATCCTGGGTCTATTGGATACGATTATTGAAAGGGAACAGCAAATTTTGGAGGGAACACTACTGTGGCAATCACAGCATATAGAACAAGAGCAGCCCAAATTCGAACAAATAGGAGAATATATCACATCTGAATATGGGATCATGTATGCCAAAATGTACATTGATTGGTGTCTTAAGGTGAAAGACATTCTGAGCAAAATGGATTTAGAAAATTAATAAGTACAGCTGCTTCAAGCAGTTGTGCTTTTGCTCATTATGATATTCCTCACCTTACATTTGCGAGTTTGTTATATGCTAATGAAGTAAAAAGACCATTATTAAACTCGTAATTGCAATTAAGACTAGCCCCCACAACACCACTTTCTTTCCCGCTTCACTTTTGTGGAATAGATAATTAAAACTCAAATAGATGGCTGTGCCTATAGAATAAAAAATGATGCCTAAAATAAACTTCTCCATCTTATACCCGCCAAAAATAAAATGTAGATATGTAACAGGGATAAGAACCATTACGATCCGGTTGTGCAGTTTTCTTGTTTCCAATGTAAACCTCCCTATGAGTTCAAAATCAAAAGACATTTCCTTTATAGAAAATGCCCCCATAATCTTCTTACGATTAAATAACTCTATACATTATTAGTAAAAAGTTTTGGTTTTACATATTATTCTCTATATAAATGTAACTCTTCAATTATCGCTTTTTTTAAGTCTTGTTTTTATTATCTCTGTTTTTGAACAAATCATCTAAAATGTTTATACACTCTTAAGTTTAAGTACAAATTAATTACTTCAGTTTAACTATTATCTCCCCATGTTGATCGTATGCAATTGCATTTTCTATTTCACCTAAATAATCTACAATCTTTATGTTTAAATGGCTTGGAAATTCTGCAATAAATGTATTATTTTTAGCTTCAATCTCCTGTGTTTCACCGTTCTTATACTGGATAACAAACTGATCAACTTTTTTGTCACCAGAGGCGATTGCTCCAAAGATAACATCTCCAGTTCCTTCAAAGTGATTGGGGCTGATATAAAAAGGAATTCCTTTTTCTGAAGTAAATGTGTTACCGACACTTTGTTCGTTTTCATAGCTGTAGTTACCATTTTTATAATCATATACACCTACTACATGCTGCGAATGATCTAAATAATATACCAACTGCTTATCTTCATCTTTATTTATGACTTTGATCGGTGTGTCCCACTGGCTTTGTACAGCTTCTTCAAGAGTTTGATACCTGCCTACACACCCAGACAATAGAATCACAACACCCATCAATAAAATGATTTTTCTCATTTACCCAACTCCAGATTTACAATTAAAATAGCTTGTTAACGTTATTAATGTACTTCTCCTTAAGATGTTACAGATTAACTTCCACAAAAAGAGCATTACCTCCTTCTTGAAGTAATGCTTATTCTAAGTGTCCTTCCAGAATTTAAGAAGATGATTCAGTTTATTACATTATTTAATCGTTTGTTATATAAAAAATAACTCTATTATTCTGACGTAGTAACTGGTGACTCTTGTTCCGCCCAATTTGTTGGTCCTTCATTTGGCTCAATATACTTTCGCCAATAATTCCCTGTTTTCTTATCAAATAGAATTACATTTTGTTCATTCGCTGATATAAACTCATATCTATACTTTTCTTCCGAAGTTGGACTTACATTACTTTCGTTTCCAAGTGATTGGGAAATAAACCAAGAACCCAAAAGAATACATACACCTAAAAAGATAATAGATATAGATTGTAAATTTTTAATCATTCTTTTCCCCCATTATTTTGTTTGACTAATCTACCCTCTTACTTACCCTAACTTGATAAGCTCAATTTATTTTCATATTTAGGAGACATATCTATAAAAGGATATGTCTCCTAAATAAACGAGCTGCTCTTAGATACTAATATCCCTCTTCTGGAAGAAAACAAATGTCAAGATCATAAAGATCGCATAGTAAATAGTTAAGATCATCAATGAGAACGGCAGTGTGACGTCTCCTAGAATCTTATCCTGTAAAGCATAAACCGTTAAATCGAGATGAGGGAAGATCACAAATTTTGCCCACTCGTACTTTTCTGCCAAAAAGACCATTAATCCGCCTAATGTGGAAGATACGAACAAGACAAAGATTCCAATACCAACTGCCAGTGCCTGACTCTTAAATAAAGTAGAAAGCATAAAGGCAATTGCAGTAATGATCAACAGGCTCGGAAGGTAGTAGGCCATCTTCAGAAAGAATTGTGGACCTACCGCTGCTTCCTTCTGTCCATCCATCGCCATCTCAAAGATTTTAGCTGAAAAATCTCCATTACCGAATGCGATTAATCCTACAAGATATCCCGAAACAATCATGGTTAACAAAAGAACAAGTGCATAGATGAGTATGGAGATATATTTAGAAAGGAGGATCGCCCACCTTTGATGTGGTCGGATTAACAGCTGCTTGATCGTCCCATCCGCAAATTCAGAAGACACACTTGCACTTGCGACAATAACAGAAAGCAATGTGACCAATATTGTGACACCGTATACAACTTCATTCATAAAATGCCAGTTACTTTGAGCATCCGGATTCACGTCTTTATCCAGATATTGTTGTTTTTGTTGAATTTGTTCTTGAATGTACTGTTTTTCTCCTTCTGATGCTTCATCTGCACTTTTCTGTAATTCTTCTACTTCTGCTTTCATAGTAGCCTTCCAATCTTCATCAGGTTCACCAGCAACAGCATTGGAAATAATACCGCCTGCAATGACCGCAATTAATATGATGATGAGATAAATCCAGCTCGATTTCTTTTGGAACATTTTCATGAGTTCGTTACGAATTAAGGAAATCACTTCACTTCCTCCTTTACGCCTTGGTTTGTAATCTCGAAGAAGCGGTCTTCCAACGTAGCTTCTACTCGGTTGATGCCAAAGACATCTATTTCATTTGAAATTAATAGTCGATTAATCGTACCAATACCAGCTCTATTGATATGAACGGAAAACTGTTGGTCTGAAATTACTTTGATACTGGAAACTTCAATTTGTTCTTTTACGACATCCACCGCTTCTTGAGAGTTGTCCACCTCAAATACGACTTCCTTCGCTTCATCGATCTCCGAAGTTTCATTCATCGAAGCAATATGGATCAGCTTACCTTTTTCAAGGATCGCAAAACGATTACACATCAGCTGCATTTCTGATAATAGATGAGAAGAAACCAGGACGGACATTCCTTGACCTGCAAGGGTATGGAGGTAATCCCTGAATTCCCTTATACCTTGCGGATCCAATCCATTGGTAGGCTCATCAAGGATCAGCAGTGACGGGTTATGTAATAACGCTTGCGCGACTCCCAGCCTTTGTCGCATTCCAAGGGAATACGTCTTCACCTTTTTATGCATGACATCTTCCAGTTTCACTAATTTGACGACCTCTTTAATACGTTCATCTGACACTTCCTTAAGCGCCATATTTGCATAATGCTTTAAATTTTTGTATCCGCTCATATACTTGTAAAATTCCGGATTTTCAACAATAGCCCCCATTTCACTCATCGCATCTTTATATTGTTCATCCAGATTCGTGCCATTAATGATAACTGCGCCATCTGTCCGTTTGATCAAGCTGACAATCATACGGATGATGGTCGTCTTCCCTGCCCCATTGGGACCCAAAAGTCCAAAGATCTCACCCTTTTCCACACTGAAACTCACATCATCTACGAGCTTTTTCTTCCCAATGACCTTCGTCAACGATCGTACTTCTAAAGCATGTGTTGCCATAAGTTCCCCCTCTTCCTATCTGAATCCTAAAATTCTGTTTAAAAACTCCACCTATTAATACGATAGGGAATCAAAATAGTTCCCAATCTTATCCAAATTGTTTTTCAAAGCAAAAACACTACCATAAATACTAACGGGTTCACTTGTGAGGTATAAAAGGCAAAAACGCAGACTAAATCAATAGGGTTATCACAAAGTATTCGTGTATAGCTTCACAGTAAAATTCACAACAAAAAAGGCTTAGGAGAGATCCTAAGCCTTTGCATTTCTATAAGTTATTCCATTAAAGCCCTCGCCTTAACAAATACATGACATGAGAATGCATAGCGTCTCATTTGATACAATAAGAATCAATTCTTTGCAGTTCATTTTTATCATTAAAAATATAGACATCACAGGCGGAAACAAAAGATAATTGTTCACCATTACGAATAAATTCAGCTGTCCCATTTACTGCAACGCAATTTTGTTCGGAAATAACATTCAATGTAGTAAAGTTAGTGGTTATCGTATTAAAATAATTTGAAGTCTGCTTGCATTCTTCTATTACAGCTTCCCTACCTTCAAAGGTTTTGTCACCAACGATATTCCATTTAATTGTTTTTGCTAAAAATGGATAAGTAGGCTCAAAATTACCGTGAGAAAATGACTCTGCTATTTGTTTTTGCGTGAGAACATAGCTTTCTGAAGTCATAGTTCAATTCCTCCTCGAATCATTAGATTAACTTCCACTCCAACACCTCTTGGGAGACTCCTCCGTTAGTAGGAGCTAATGTTCTAGAGATGCCGAAGTATGTTTTACATTTCATAAAACTGCGCTCTCTCCACTCTACATACTCTTAGTGCAAATTTTTTATACCATTCTGATTTGCCTCTATCTTGGGCAACTTGATGTGCTGAATGTTCCTTCCATTTCTTAATTGCATCTAGAGACTCCCAGTATGACACGGTAATGCTAAGCCCCTCATCATGAGCATTTTCCACACCTAAAAAGCCTTCTTGTTGAGAAGCTAACTCCACCATTTTATCCGCCATTTTGCCATAACCACCATCAACTTCTGTTCGCTGTGAAGAGAAAATTACTGCATAATACGGTGGTTGAGGCGTTTTTGCAACTCTACTCATCTTGTAGTTCCCCCATTTTTTAAAAGAGAATTAATTCTAGATTCTCTATCCGCCTCAACAATTCCTACCGTTGTTCATCATCTAGTCCTCTTAAGCAAAAATAAAAACACCACAATAAGTATTGTGATGTTCGGCAATCGATATAAAATCAGCGATCAGGTCTCATCATTTCTTTTTGGTTTTTTTATAAAAATAGGAGCGGCACTGTTATTTAAGAGTGGAGCAAGATCAAGCGTATCATTATCATCTCCATTTAAAGCCTTGTTGATCTCTTCATTCGCATGTACAGCTTCTTCTTCACCGTTCTTTCTGTCCTTCATCGTTCGCACGACCTCCTTTTTGTGTATTGTAGCCAAAAATCCGAAAGGTATGTCCAAATTCATGTTGTTAAGAACTTTAGTCCTGAAGGTGAAATTTCCAGGCAAAACCTGCCTCTTTTCTTTCGTTTTCGTGTTATGATTTGAAGATAATTCAGCTCGAATCAAACGTGAGAAGATCCGAAAGAAAGAGATGATGGCTTTGACAAAACCAATCATTTATTTGTTACTGTTGTTGCTCATGATTATCTGGGGCTTCAATGTCATTGCGATAAAAATTTTAGTGGACTATTTTGCACCGATCACGATTACAGCTTTCCGAATTTTGACGGCAGGTATACTCGTAATGATTGTATTAGGCATGAAAAAAGAATTTCGGAAAGTGAACCCGAAACAACTGGTTTATATCGTCATTTGTGCGCTGACAGGTTATTTGGGACATCATTATTTCCTAGCAACCGGACTGACGATGACGACCGCTTCAAACACAGGTCTCATTTTAGGTCTTGTCCCTTTGATGACCTCGCTATCAGCAATCCTGTTTCTCGGTGATCGATTGACGCCTTTGAAGCTTTTGGGAATTTTACTCGGATTGATCGGGGTTTCCTTCATCGTTCTAAATGGTTCGGGGAGCCTGAACGGCATATCCTTAGGGGATGTCTTCGTCTTCCTATGTGTCGTGGCACAAGCGATCAGCTTCGTGTACATTAAAAAATTAACACAGTCGATGGACGCGCGCTTGATCACAGGATGGATGCAGCTTTTGGGCGCCGTATTTTTATTTTTAGTCAGTTTTCAAATCGAACCTGGTGGGATGTCGACCCTGACTAGTAAACCGAGTTGGGTATGGGGTGTCTTTTTCGCATCGGCCATACTCGCTACAGGCGTCGGCCATATGATCTATAACAAAGCGATCCATCAGCTAGGGGCAGGTGAGTCGGCGATCTTCATCAACTTGACGCCGTTCTTCGCCTTGATGGGGGCGTGGTTGTTCTTAGGTGAAGCCATCCAACTATCCCAGCTTGCTGGCTTTTTCTTCATCGTCACAGGTGTTGTATTAGGAACAGGCGCATTGGAAAATAAAAAACATTATCGAGTTCAGCGCACCGTTCATAAAGAAAGCTGATCATAGAAAAAAGCAAGAGATTCCGAATGCGGAATCTCTTGCTTTCTTTGTGTACTATTTTTTTTATCACATATCCCATACGAGTACGAGCAATGTACCAAAGACGGTGAACAGGGCGATGATGACGCCGTAGTAGACGTTCGCGTAAATCGCACCTTTATCTTCTGTTTCACCGGCGTGCATGAACACGACGAGCTGAAGGCCCGCTTGAAGGAACGCCGTGATCAGAAGGACCGTCATTGCGACTGCATACGACATGTCGAAGAAATAGACGCCCATCGCGACTGCCGTCAGTACCAATGAGAAGACAAATCCCATGATCTGTTTACGAGGAAAGAGTTCGCTCATATTACAACATTCCTTTCAAATAGATGAAACTGAAAATGAAGATCCAAACAACGTCCAGGAAGTGCCAGTACAGTGAGAAGATGAACGACTTGTTGCCTGTTTCAGGCGTCAAGCCACGCTTCTTCACTTGCATCATGATATAGAGACCCCAGAACAATCCGACGGTAACGTGCGCGCCGTGTGTTCCAAGTGTCGTGAGCAAGATTGACGTGAACGCACTCGTCTGGATGCCTGCTCCTTCATGTGCATACGTAAAGAATTCGAATATCTCTACGCCTAAGAATCCAAGTCCGAGGGCGAGCGTAATCCCGAAGAACCAGAGCATCGCCTTCTGGCGCCCGAGACGCATCGCATGAATTCCGAGTCCGATTGTAAAACTACTTGTCAAAAGTAGAAACGTTTCAAGGAGGACCGGCGTGATCACGAAGATCTCAGCCCCGGTCGGACCGTTCCCCGTACGGTTTTCCAATGTGAAGTACGTCGCGAATAGCGTTGCAAACAGCATGATTTCCGCACCAAGGAACATCCAGAATCCGAAGATCTTCAGTCTATTTTCTTCTGTACTATATTCTAACGGCAGCGAGTGATCGATTTTCATAATTAAGCACCTCGCATTTCTGATTCTGTCTCTTTAATTTCTTCTACAGAAATGTAATGACCGTGATCGATTTCAAATGAACGCATTGTCATAAAGACGAAAATTGCGATTGTTGTGATGATAGCCGGAATCCATAAGCTGAAGATGAGCGCGAAGCCCCAAACAAAGAATACACAGCTCATGATGAACGGTATTCCACTGTTGTTCGGCATGTGAATCTTTTTATACTCACCTTTAAACAGCTCATGACCATTCTTCTTCGCATCCCAAAGTGCTTCGCTGGATGCAACTTCCGGTGTAACTGCAAAGTTATAGTGCGGTACCGGTGTGTGCGTCGCCCACTCAAGTGTACGAGCATTCCACGGGTCAGCACTGATGTCACGTGAAGCATAACGGACACTGTGATAGATGTTGTACACGATCAGTACGAATCCGACGGCCATAATCGCTGCTCCGATAAAGGAAACCATGTTCATCAGACCGAACCCAGTAGACTCAGAGTACGTGTACATACGACGTGCTTGGCCGTCCAATCCTGTAATATACATCGGGATGAACGCGAGAACGAATCCGATCGATAGCAACCATGCCGTCCACTTCCCGATTCTCTCGTTAAGCATGAAGCCGAACATCTTCGGCCAGTAGTACGTGAGTCCAGCTAGCATCGCGAATACGACACCAGGAATGATCACGTTATGGAAGTGAGCGACAAGGAACATCGTATTGTGATACTGATAGTCCGCCGCTGACATTGCAAGCATGACCCCTGTCACTCCACCAAGTGTAAAGAGCGGGATGAACAGGATCGAATACAGCATCGGTGATGTGAACTCGATTTTACCCTTCCATAATGTCAGCAACCAGTTGAAGATCTTGACTCCAGTCGGAACGGCAATCGCCATCGTCGTGATGGAGAAGATGCTGTTCGCGAATGCGCCTTGACCCATTGTGAAAAAGTGGTGGGCCCAAACGACGAATGATAAGAGTGAGATCAAGACCATTGATCCAACCATCGACTTGTAGCCATATAGGTTACGACGCGCAAACGTCGAGATGATTTCACTGTAAAGTCCAAATGCCGGCAAGATCAGGATATACACTTCAGGATGTCCCCAAACCCAGAACAGGTTCGCCCAAAGCATCGCCATTCCGCCATTATCAAGCGTAAAGAACTGCGTTCCGAAGAGAAGGTCCATCGTTCCGAACGCGAGCGCAACTGTCAATACCGGGAATGCGAAGATGATGATGACACTAGTGATCAGGATTGACCATGTGAACATCGGCATCTTCATAAGCGTCATGCCCGGTGCTCTCATTTTCAAAATAGTCGTCAGGAAGTTAATTCCGGTCAGCAACGTACCAATCCCGGCAATCTGGATCGCAATCATGTAATAATGCGAACCAACCGACTCGCCATCAGCGAGCGGGAAGTACGATGTCCATCCTGCGTCCGGAGATCCACCGACCATGAATGAGATGTTGAAGAGCATCGCACCCATGAAGAACAGCCAGAAGCTGAGTGCGTTCAATCGTGGGAACGCAACGTCACGCGCTCCGATTTGAAGCGGTACGACAAAGTTCATAAAGAATATGATAAAAGGCATCGCCATGAACAGGATCATGACAACCCCGTGTGTTGTAAAAATTTCGTTATAGTGCTGCGCATCCAAAAGCTCGTTGTCAGGAACAGCAAGCTGGGCACGCATCATGATCGCATCGACCCCACCTCGGAACAGCATCAAGAGTGCCGAGATGAGATACATGATTCCGATTCGCTTATGGTCAACAGTCGTCAACCATTCGCGCCATAGGTAGCCCCACTTTTTGAAGTAGGTAAGCCCTGCGAGGATCGCAATCAACGTAAGGCCGGCCGCTACCATGGATGCATAAATCGCAAAACTCGGATGTGGTATGGCAAATCGTTCAAAGAATTCCATACGATTTGACTCCTTTCAAGATATCTATAATGGTAATACCCGTTCATTTACTCGTGGTGTTTATGATCGTTGTCTTCGCTTTCCTCTTTGGAGGAAGCGTGATGGTCGTGTTTGTCTTCGTGACCATCTTTGTCGTGCTCTTCGTATTTGTCACCTTCGTGGTGATGTTCAGGCGCTGGCATGAATTCTTGCTGTGTGCCGGTGAACGTCATGCGTCCAAGGTGACCTGGCTCAAGCAGCTCCTCGAATTTCTCTTCAGTCAGAGGATCAGCGTTGTTTTTGACTTCTTTTACCCATTCGTCGAACTCTTGTTGAGACATCGCCGTTACGTCAAACGTGTTCTCGGCGAAACCTTTACCAGAGAAGTTCGCGTTCCGTCCCATGAAGTCGCCTTCTACGTCAGCTGCGAGATGAAGCGTCGTGACGTGGGCGTTCATCGCGTATTTCTGTCCTCCGAGCTGAGGAATCCAGAAACTCGTGATCGGTCCGTGAGAGTAGAGTCGGAATTCAAGCGGTCGATCGGTCGGAACGTATAAGTAGTTCACTGTTTCAATGTCTTGCTCCGGATAACTGAAATGCCACTTCCAATCTGAGGAAGATGCATATACGACCAATGGCTCTTTATCTTCGTATCCTTGTGGTGCTGATTCAACGATATAGTTACTCTGAACAGAAACGACAGACAGGATGGCTACGATGATGACCGGAATCCCGACAAGAATCCCCTCCACCCACGGGTTCCCCTCGATGTGTGGTGGTTCATAGTCATCCGGCTGCTTGGATGCCCGGTATTTGACGAGCATAATCACAAGCCACACCAGTACGGCAATCACAATACCTGCCATCATGATCATTGTAAAAATGATGTCACTCGCTAACCGTTCCGCTTGCGGTCCTTTCGGATCCAGCACAGTCAGCTGTTCACACCCCGTCAGTACGGAGAGAACGAACATCATGAGCGCAAACAAACCCAACTTGAGTTTCATACACGTTCCCCTCTTTCTCATTGCTAAATCTATGAAAATCACTATCATCTAAAGTTCTTGGCCTTATCATATCAGGATTTTCGGCATACTTTGTGAAATTATGAACGTTGTCACTAAATCGCAAAAAACTTTTGACAAACCTTTGTCAGTTGTCTGAAAACAGTCACAAAGTGGACAAAAAAAGAAGGTCTGGACCGGCAGTTCATGGATGTTTTTGGCTACACGGACGGTGATATGATCGACTTTTAGAAAATGATGGATGATTTACAAATCATTCACTCGGAATGAAAATTTGCCTTGTTCAATCATGATAAGTTCATAGGTTTCACATAGAAAAAAGTACCCGGTTTCATCGGAAACAAACTTGAATTGAATGAAATACAGGGACGGTTCTAATGTGACCGTCACTTCCTATTGAACTTTAGTAGTAAAAAAGAACCGATTAGTAAGACGAATGCCTGTTTTTACAAAACCCAAGCTGATTTTTCTAAAAAAGGCAGTCATTTTTCTAAAACCACTTGTGATTTTTCTAAAACCAACAGCCAGTTTTACAAAACAAAGACCTCTTTAGGCATGACAGACAAAAAAAGCTGCGCAAAAGGTCCGTTTTCACAGACTTTCTAGGCAGCTTTTTTACATAATGAAACGATTCGAGATCTTTTTCAGTTAAAAGTGCACCTTTTTCCAATTGGAATTTGGAATACATGAGGGACGGTTCTTTTGTTACATTACATGAGCGAATCATGAGAATCGTCCCCTTATCTCCACTCGAAGAACGTAATCAGATTCCGATCCGGATCCAGCACGGAAAACTCACGAGTCCCCCATGGCTTGTCTTCTAAAGGTGCATTTGGATGAGTAATGTCCATCGGACCAAATCGCTCATACAAATCATCCACGCCCTTCATCCCGATTCGGCAGCTCGACGTCCCGGCGATGAAAGACTCTGCTCCAGTCACAACCGGATTCCAGTGCTCCTCTTTGCGCCAATTCTCATCATCCGCAAGCCACAAATGCACCTGGACCTCATCAAGCCCAAGAACCGCAAATCCATCCTCCACATGCAAAATCAAAAAACCTAACGTGTCTTTGTAAAACAAAAGACTCCTCTCCATCTCCTTCACCGGTAAAGCCGGAATCGCCTCTACCATTCTCATACACCCAACCCCTTTCGAACTACTCATCTAAACTAAACGATTCGGCTTCCTTTTTATAAATCCTGCAAGTGTCCATTAATTGGAAGGAAATGTATCAATTTATCCATTTTCAAGGGATTTCCAGTTCAATATCGAACTCATAATGAAGGATAACTTGATCATATAAGAAGGTAGGATGACAACTATGAAAAACAAAACAATGAATACGAGAAGGTTAGTCCAATGGACGGCCTTTGCGATTGCGCTCGGAACATATGCAGTATATGGACTCTTATTTGCAACAAAGGTAGCCCAAACGATGTCAATGAACACGATCCATAGCATCGCCATCACTGGTTACGTGATTTCAACGATCTTTGTACTTCTTTCTTTCAGAATGTCAAAATAAGAATGTTAACTATTCCTATTACCAATAGTGACACACAAGTCCTCACGCACACAATCCCTGTGAAGGCATATAGTGGCTTATGACATCATACATCGAAATGGGGATTGGATTATGAATCAATATCAATACCGACCTCGCCAGTTTCCTCCGTTCGGTCAGGGGATGGGTGGACCGGGAGGACTTGGTGGGTTACCAGGCTTAGGCGGTGGTATCCCTGGTGGACCTGGAATGGGCGGTTTTCCTGGAGGTCCTGGTGGAATGGGTGGCTTCCCTGGAGGCCCCGGTGGACCCGGAGGTATCCCTGGGGGTCCCGGTTTTCCAGGTGGCCCAGGTATGCCCGGAGGTCCTGGTCTCCCCGGAAACGGACCTACTGCATTGCCAGGTCAATTGACCCTACAGCAGCAACAGCAAGTCCAACAGATTTTACCGACATTATCCCAACCACAGAGCGGACCACCACAGAACCTGGTCAGTTTGTTCACGACCTTATCGGCATTACCGCAAACCCAGCTCCAGTCTTTGATCGGCCAGCAACCGCAAAGCACAGCCCAGATCACTTCACTGCTCGGAGGTCAGCCACGTCCCGAAATGGAGTACGAAGACTCTGATGATCGTATCAACGGAATATGGGGCTGTCAGGGGAGATGGACGTTGATCTTCTACCAGACACCTTTCGGCGGAATCGGCATCGCACTCGCCTGGGTTGCTTTCGTCAACTTCTTCATCACCATTGGATTCTGCTACCCGACATTCAACCTATGCTTCTTCTACACACCACAGATCTTCCTTGCACTATGCTAATAATGAAAAAGAAGGTTGGATACTGCCAACCTTCTTTCTGCTTATTCTCCTCCA
Organism: Rossellomorea aquimaris; assembly: GCA_020524245.1. Lineage (GTDB taxonomy): Bacteria > Bacillota > Bacilli > Bacillales > Fictibacillaceae > Pseudalkalibacillus. Next base: position 285,663 of record JAIVLN010000002.1, read on the forward strand.
TATAGCTACTATCTCAAATAACTATGCTAGAACGAGTATAATTTTTATCAGATTTTAAATGTTACTAACGTTCAGAGCTTTTTCAGTTTTTATTTTAATTGATTTTATAAGCTCAATTCCTCCAGATTTATCTAAAACTTCATTGTTTCTTTCACAAGTAGATAAATGGGTGCAGTTAGGACACCCCTGTTTACATTGACAAGATTTTAATATCGCTACAGCCTTATTTAAAATATTGATAAGCCTATCTGAAATAGTTTCCATAATTCCTGCCCCTCCACCACCCGTTTCATAAAAAACAATTGTTGGAAAGTAATTGAACTCTTTTAAATTTGTAGATGATAAAAATGAAAAATCATTTTGTGAGCACTTAACTACTGTGGGTATGGCCGATGCGATTGCATGTTCTGCAACATGTAATGCACCATCACTAATATTGGTCTGTTTAAACTGAATCCATAGCCCGTCAGTTTCATATTTGACTGGATACATATTGTTTTCCTCGATTAAATCCGACACACCACCGCCAAATAAATTTATCTTTTTATAGCCCCAAAGTCTTCTAGTAATCTCAAGTTTTCCTATTACTAGCCCAATTACATCAGTTAAATTTATCTCTTTTGTTTGATCAATAATATATATAGAATCATTAATTAAGCCTCTTGTAGTGTAATCTGCTTTAACTTGTGCTACTATAATTTCATTTTTACTTGGTAGTATTCTTATTACTTTATAACTTTTTTGATTATACAGAAATACTGCTCCAAAATGATAATCTCTTAACATAGTTCTATCATCTATACCTTCAAGTATTATTTCTCTAGACAATCCCTGTTGAGATATTACATCATATAATTTACTACTAGACAGGAGATTATTATATTTTATTTCTGATTCATTTAGTTTCCACGTACCTTTTCCCGATTCTATTATCTTATTAGTAAAGTTATCAGATTTTCTTGCAGCAGAAACCTTAAAATAACTGTGAGCTGATGTGATCTTTCCATTTAATTCATGAGCAGCATATTGCATATGTTCAGCAACAATATTAGGATTACCAACGTCTATGGAGACATGTTCTGCTTCACGCTCCATAAACTCTTTGGGGTTTATTGCATAATACTGCTCTAGGGGATTTTCTTGGAACAATTGAATAACTATTCCCGGACCTTTTCTTCCGACTCGTCCAGCTTGTTGCAAAAAACTAGCTTTACTTCCAGCATAGCCTACCATAATACACAAATCTAAATCACCAATATCAATTCCCATCTCAAGTGCAGATGTTGAAACGATTCCCACTAACTCACCTTTTTTTATCCGCCCCATAACTTCTTGTTTTTTGTATGAATTTAAATAAGCATGAAAAGGTGTAAAAAACTCTTGTGAAATCTCTTCGCCTTTAGATACTTCAGAAAGTCTTGAACGAATAGCATTATTTAGTTCAAAGCTTGCAGTTTCTGTAGCTTTTCTGTTTCCATAAAAAACTATTGTTTTTGGAAACTTTTTGAAATTAATACAAATGTACTTAAATATATCAATTACTTCTGAAATAGGAGCTCTTCGTGTTCGACTTTCAGATTTTTGCTCTAAATAACCTGGATTCAAAAGTAAAATTTCTCGTTGATGTTTAGGGCTACCATCATTATTAATCATAGTGAACCCTTTAACACCTTTTAAACCTGTTATTTCCTCAGCTAACTCTTTTGGATTACCAATCGAAGCAGAGCAAGTAATAAATTGAGGGTTAGCACCGAACGCTTTACATAAGGATCTGAGTCTTCTTAAGAGCATGGCAACCTTTGAACCTAATACGCCGTTATACGCATGTAGTTCATCTAAAATTACATACTTTAAATTCTTAAAAAAACGAACAAAGGCTTGATTATTTTTCTTGAAATGAGCGGCACCTTGAAGGATAAAATGTAAATAATGTACATTTGTTAGCCAGTACCTTGCATTTTGATAGGTTAATTCTTTTACAGCATCATTTTTTCCGCCTTCTAAAACTCCAACACCAATTTTTTTACATCCTATCTGAAGTTTGGTATATCCAAAGGTTGTATTCTCTGTTGAAGGAGAATCGTCAAACATCTCAAGAGACACAAGTTGGTCACGAGTTAACGCTTTTAAAGGTGACAAATAGAGAGCAGTGGCATCTTCATTTGTAACAAATGATTCCAATGCTGGTATTGTATAAACTAGTGATTTTCCAGAAGCTGTGCCTGTGGTAATCACAACATTTTTTCCACTTCTGATTTTATTAATAGCCTCTGCTTGGTGTGAATATAATTTTTCAATCCCTTTTTGTTGTAACTTCTTCGTTATTTCATTCGGGAGTGGGTACTCCAGCTCTCCAAATTCAGCAGGAATACTTGGAAGGGTATATTGTTCTATACTAGCCCCATTTCTTTCACTAAGTCGTTTGATACTCTCGACAAATTCATTAATAGGTGTTTCTTTAAATGATAAAGTCTCCATTCTACTATCTTTGAATATTGTCCTCTCTTCCTGACTGAAAAATATATCATTTACTATAGAATGACATTCGCTACAGTATATGCCATCATCCAAAGACTCTTTTGAAAATTCAACCCAATCATTTAAGTGAATTCCATTGGTGGACTGTCTAATTTCTCTACTAAAAGGTAGATTTTTAAACTTTCTACTAATTTGAAAGAAAATAATCTGCTTTCCATTTGAGGCATGACAATCTTGACAGACTAATGGCAAGATTTTTCAACCTCCTTATTAATTTTTTCAAACTCATATGAAAATAGTTTTAATAATTTTTTAGCGCCAGATTTAGATAAATTTTCATTTTCTTTACCCGGGTACTGAATACAAGATGGACATCCGCCAGCACATGAGCATGTTTTAATAAGATTTAATGCACTATTAGTTATTCTTTCAAGGTTTTCACCGATTGCTTTCGTAATTCCCATCCCACCTGATTGGTTTCCATAAAACCCAATAACTGGTTTGTTAGCAAATCCTGAAAGAGATAATCCGGAAAAGCTGGAAATATCTTTTCCATCACAAATGATTGTATCTGGAATTACCGATAACAGTACATGTTCTGCAGATCGAATAGAACCATCGAGCTTTTCATAAGTAAAATCTAATCCTAGAAAAGTCTTAATTTCATTTATTAAATCATCTGATATTTCAATATAAAATCCTTCAGCGTTAAAATCGGCTGTTAAAGGTACATCGAGGTTCTCTGTTTCTTGTACCCTTGAATTAAAAAAGGATTTATTATAAGCAAAGACAGATCTTTTTACATTTAAGACACCATAAGCTAAATTCAATTTTTCTAATGATTTGTTTGTAATATTATTATTTACTGAGATGGAGTCCTTAAAAATAGATTGAGTGTAATAATCTGGTATACCATTAATAGGTCTAACTAAAATCTCTAATGTCCGTTGATTAATACTATCTACTTTGTATGTTTTTTCATTAGCATTCCAATAAATTGCACCTTCATGAAAATCACGTAGTGCAGTCCATACATCAATATTTTCTATTAAAATTTCTCTATTCTTTGTCGTTACAACTTTAAAACTGGTTGTAGAGCTTGATCGTAAACTACATCTTTCAAGTTTCTCACTAGTTATTTCTTCTACTTCCTGCAATAATATATTTGCTTTATCATCGTCAGACTCGAAGAGATTTATATCTTCAATTGAAAGATTCCGTCCTAATTCTTCCTGGAGGTAAGATAAATGGAGTATAAGTAATTCCCTATTATTCGGATCTATCCGAACTACCTCTGGTGGCTTTTCAAGAAAATTTTTCGGATTCTGCATATAATACTGCTGCAGAGGTTCATCCTCAAAAATCATTACAGCTATCCCTTCTCCTTTTCGTCCAACCCGTCCCATTTGTTGTGAATATGCTGCTTTACTTCCTGGATAACCAATTAAGATAGCAATACTAAGATCCCCTATATCTATACCAACTTCAAGCGCATTTGTGGCAATAATAAAATGAACATCATTCTTTTTAATAGCATTAATAACTTGCTTTCTTTCCTCGACTGCCAACATACCGTTATAAAAAGCTGACAATTGAACTCCGCTGACATTGTCCCTACTTAACCGTAACTTTTTCCTTAAGACATCCTTCATTGATCTTGCGGTTACCCTTCCTTGTAAACGTGACCCTTGGAATAGAATTGTGCGAATTACTTTTCCACCATGTACGAGAACATCTTCAGCTATTGCTAATGCATCCGAAACTGGAGCTTTTCTTTCTGCAGAATCAAGCGTTGTTCCTGGATTCCAAAAGATTATACTTCGCTTTTTCTTGGCCGACCCATCATTATCTATCAATTTAAATTGTTTTTTTCCAGTTAGTTCTTCGGCTAATCGTACGGGTTTATCTATAGTAGCTGAACATAAGATTATTTGAATGTTTGAATTTCCAAGCTCTGAACAAATTTTACGTAAACGTCGTAAAACAAGTGATACATGACTTCCGAATGCTCCGCGATACAAATGCATTTCATCTATCACTAGGTATTTTAGATTTTTTAATAAGTTAATTACATCATTGGATGATCTATAACTACTTTGAACATTTTTTAATATTGAGTGGTGAATCATATCAGGATTGGTAAACAGAATTCTCCCAGTTCTAAGCAATCTGTTCCTTGAACCTAATTGTGTATCACCATCTAACCTTCCATATGGAATATACGTATTATCCAATTTGATAGTTCTTTCAAACCATTCATCCTGCTCATCAGTGATATCGGATTCATATTCTTCAGTCCATCTATATAACTGTTCTACTTGATCATCAGCTAATGCTTTAGTTGGAAAGATGTACAAAGCTCTTGCGTTTTCATCTTCCAGCAACCCTTGTAATATTGGTAAATTATAAGATAGTGTTTTCCCAGATGCAGTTTGGGTTACCAGAACAACATCTTTATTTTTTCTTACTGAGTTATATGTATCTGCTTGATGTGAAAACAGTGATTTGATTTCCATTCGATCAAGTGCAGTTTTCAAACTTGCAGGTAACTCATCATTTATTGTTCCAAATTTCGCTTCCGACTCAGGTATATTATGTATAAAAATATCTGCACGTTCTTTACGACTTAATTCCTCAAGTTTATCTAGTATTTCTTCTGATTTAAATTCATCAGAGCTTACACCAGGTATTCTTTTATCAATTAAAACCTCACTTTCTTTCTCATCAAGTTCTATCTCACTATGACACTGAGGACAATATACCCCTTCTGTTTTATCAGCCAACCACTTTGTATCATCATCAAGACCTTGCCAACTACTTGGCTCCATTGCCCTTCCAACCTTATACTCTATAATTCTATATTCCCCTTTAGTAAGTACTCGTTTACTAAATTGAAAGCCTGTCAATAATGACCCGCATTTGCATTGTAGAAAAGCCATAAGATCCTCCTCCTGCCCTTGTATAAACATTCCATTTTATTACATAAATCAATTATAACAAAGAGGTTCAGTTTGTTGTGATTAATATGAATTATCAAAAATTAATACCTGAATACCTAAAAAACCAATGGCTTACTACATTAGCCATTGGTTTTTATGATTTACTCATAATTAATTTCCGGTGATGCCCTGAATCGACCGCCAGATTGAAAACTCAAAACAGTCCAAGAGCCCTTCTACAATCTGGTAATCCATCATTTTCGCTCGCAATCTCCCCTAATTAGATTGACTAGGTAATGAATTACTGTAAATGAAATTTAAAACTCGATTCCTTTCATCCACAGCTACCAATCTCCTATACCCTTCATACTTTACGTGTAGTTTGAACCTCTCCTTACTTTGACTCAAAGTCACTTATGAACGCGACAATGAGCCCAACTACCTAGTCTAAATAGATAGTGCTATACAGATCAATTCAATCGTATTTTTCTTAATGGTCCTTACTTAATTACGAGATTTGTAAACTTCTTTTTCAAAGCTTTCTCCATTGTTATACGTAACTTGGACAACCAGTCGCATATCTTTATATTCTTTGACCTTATCCAATTTGAAAGCATCTGTCATCGGATCTGCCGGATCGTATTGTTCATCTGTTACAAACTTATCTTTACCTGACATGGTGCCATCTTTATATTTCAGAAGATGTGCTTCCTCAATCCAAAGGGAAGAAGAATCCGCATGGTGATGGAATAACATGACGCTAAACAGTTCATCCTCCCCCATCATCAAGACGTCTGTTTGTATCGTTCCGTAAAGGTGACTGCCATACTCCCATAGATATTCCGTGTGGACCTTTCCACTTTTCACCATGTCACCATAAGATACGGATACATAGTACTTGAGCGTATTCTCTAACATTTGTTGTTCCATCTCTTTTTTTGTCATCTTTGCATTATTATCCATCACATTGACGTTCCACCTTGGCTCAACACTAACCTCAAATGGAACCTTTACTCGAAACATCCCTGGTTGGATCTCCTCAGCTGGAAGTGCCTTAAACTTTTCATTATCACCATATGTATAATGGAAAACGACCTCGGAATCCTTTTGTAGTTCTTTTACCTGCCATTCGAATGTCGCTTCCGCCTGATCGCCAACTACCTCATTTGGATCGAGATCCATTCTTATCGGAGTGATCCAACTTTGTTCTGCTTTCATTTCATCCAATACACCAAGAATATGATCGGCTTGATGGTTCACATTATCCGAAATGTTATATTGTATGTTAGAAATTGAATTGACTTGATTCTCCAGCTGACCTAGCTTTGAAAATAAGGTGAAATTCATGATTAGACTAACAACCAATGCACCTACTACAAAAACTACGAAGATTTTAATCTGCTTTTCCCGTTCCACGTTTACCCCCTAGTATATTCCTTTTTTCTTTCAATAGCTTAACATATTTACCATTAAAAAGAAGATTGGATTTCTCCAACCTTTTGCTTCAACATTCTATTAGTTTACCCAAATCGGACTTGAGTAGATCATCTCGCCATCCGCTTGATACTGGATATCCTCCCACTCCGTACGGTAAGAAAGTGGCGTATTCACACCCTCTTCTTCATTCGCAATCAGGTTCAACACTTCCGAATGCTCCGTAATCGCGATAAAATCAAGCCCATTCATCTTCGCCTGTAAATCCCCAAAGATAATCTGCTTTCATACCAAATGATCCTGAATCACTTCATAAACCGAGCCCTCATCACCATGCGCACGGACATCCTGACTAAAAAGCAAATCCGTTTCTGTTCCGGCAACCAACACTTTTCCTATCAAACTACCACCACGTTCTCATGATCGTTCCTTTTAGTATGAGAACGATTGAACACGAATGACAAGGCAAATAAGATAAATGTATTCTAAAGATTATTCCCCTAATTAATTTTAATATATTAGGCAAGAATAAATTATAGTTGATGACTGGTTAGAAATGAGTGATTTGTGGATGCTTTTAAAGTATAAAAACTTTATTGCAAATCTTGTACAATGGAGCTTATTTGGAAGTATAGTTGGTTTATTAGTGGGCTCGACAACCGCTTTTCTTTTAAAAACGAATGATTATCTTGGAGATGTACGATTACAAAGCGATTGGCTGATCTACCTCCTCCCCTTTGGAGGAATCATCATCGGTTACTTATATATGAACTATGGGAAGGTTTATTTGAATAATACGTTAAATGACACTGCTGAATTAAATAACCTGGTAATCGACACTGTTCATGGGAAAAATCAAGTGCCGAAGAGAATGGGTCCCATCGTTTATTTGGGAACTTTTATTACAGTTCTTTTTGGGGGCTCAACTGGAAGAGAAGGGGCAGCTGTTCAGATGGGAGGTAGTATAGCAGCTGCAGTCAACAACTTCTTTAAAGTAAACAAATTGGACTCAAAAATTCTAATGATGAGCGGAATAAGTGGTGGCTTTGGAGCTGCCTTTGGGGCACCTATAACTGGTGTTGTTTTCGGTATGGAAATGGCTTCATTAGGAAAATTGAAATTTGAAGCACTGGTTCCATGTCTTACAGCGAGCTTTGTTGGACACTATGTCACTACAGCAGGTTGGGGACATAAACACGAGGAATTCATCATACAAAGCGTACCTGAAATATCAATGATTACGTTTGGGAAAGTTATTCTTCTATCCGTGCTCTTCAGCCTGATTAGTGTTTTATATTGTCAGTTGAGGCACGGAATACAAAATTTCTCTGAGAAACTTTTCAACAAAAATCATATAAAAAGAGCCTTCTGGGGAGGAGTTGTAGTTGTAGCATTAACTTTAATGATTGGTTCACAAGACTACAATGGCCGGGGAATAGAGATGCTTGAGCAATCTTTCCAAGACGAAGTCCCACCCTTTGCTTTTCTAGGCAAACTGATTTTCACTGCAATTACTCTAGGCAGCGGTTTTGTTGGCGGGGAAGCCATCCCCTTATTTTTCATTGGTGCAACATTAGGTAATGCTTTACATACTTTTGTAGATTTACCTATGTCATTTCTCGCAGCATTAGGATTAATTGCTGCTTTTAGCGCAGGGGCCAATACCCCTCTGGCAGCTTTCCTTCTAGCAATGGAGATGTTTAATGGAGAAGGATTAGAATACTTTTTTGTTGCTTGTCTTGTCAGCTATCTATTTTCAGGACATCACGGACTATGGCCTTCTCAAAAGATCTATGATCCTAAGAGTAGGTTATATCAGCTTCCCCCAGCAGAAACTATCGAAAACGTAGAAAATAAGAAAAAATCACAAACAAATAAAGATTCAAAAAGGTGAGATTTTGGAAACCCAGCAACTTTAACGACCCAGTTACCGTAAAATCAGATGCTTCCCACATGAAACTGTAAATCTCTTCATCCGGATCTTGGAGATAAGTCATTCGTTCTGCAGGACAAGGTAGCTTTTGAATCAGCCACCTATGGATCAATTTGGAAAAAGTGAGCTGAAGGAATTTGAAGAGGTTAACAAGTATTTTGGTGCCTCCGGTCTTGTTTCACCAAGGTGGTCCGATACACCGATTGCTCCGACATGCCAACCATTATTGAGCGTTTCCACATAATGAAAATCATATATATAATTCCTGTTGAACACCTCAATGGAAGCGACCCGATCATCCACTTCAAGCACATACGCGAGATCATCTAGCCTACCAAGCTCACGCCCCAGATGGTTAACGACTCATCCGAAATCTGATCCGCTTGATACTGAATGTCCTCCCACTCCGTACGGTAAGGAAGTGGCGTATTCACACCCTCTTCCTCATTCGCAATCAGGTTCAACCCTTCCGAATGCTCCGTAATCGCGATAAAATCAAGTCCATTCATCTTCGCACTCTCATAGGCCATTTTTGGAGTCCCTGACCCGTCCGGAGAATACCCCGTATGATTGTGTAAATCTCCAAAGATAATCTGCTTCCCTGCCAACTGACCCTGAATCGCTTCATACACCGAAGCCTCATCACCATGCGCACTAACATCCTGTCCAAACATCATCATCGCAGCTGCACCAACAGCTACCACTTTTCCTGTAAAACTACCAAACTTCATCTAGCCCCCTCGTTATATGTTAGTCTCTTTAAGTATGAAAACAAGTAGAGATGGATTACAAGAGATTTCATATAAAGTAATTCTAAAGTTTTATTTGGCAGGATTTAATATTTCGAACCCCTATCAGTGTAGTAATGAAATTATATTGTTTATTTTAGAAAACACTAGCTCATATACCAGCTAGTGTTTGTATATTATGTATTAGAAAATATGTTGAAAATTAATCTTCAATGTCTTCTATGTCTTCTATAGCTTCTCCATCCTCATCAACTTGAACAGAAAAACCAGTGTAACCCATACCTTCAGACTCTAACCATTGTGTAAATTTGGTGATAAATTCAGGATGAGAAACTGAGTCTTTCCCTTTTAAGTTAACCACATGTCCTTCGAGTTTAACCATATAACCTTTTTCCGTCATATAGACCCTCCTTTATAAATCCTCTTAATAGTAACAATAAATTCATTAAAGTCCAAGAAATAAGATAACCTATGTATTGAAGTTGAGAAGGATAGATTAATTCCGCTAACTAGGGAAATACTTCTAAATAAATTAACCCAACATCTATCAATCATTAAAATTGTTCTGGTTAAATTAGTTATAAAAGGTAATGTACAGATAATAATTCTTATTATTGGAGTAGATTAATGGATACAATGTCCAAGAAGAATCGTAGTAAAAATATGAAGGCGATACGTTCTCAATCTAAATTTGAAAATTGGGTTTCAAAAGAGTTGTGGAACAAAGGTTTTAGATATAGGAAAAATGATAATACATTATATGGCAGACCAGATATTTCAATAATGAAATACAAATTGGTAATTTTCTACTAAGTTCCAAAATCCATAAAAAATGTTTCAGAATTTATTTTAAAAATTCTCACAGATGTCCTTCCATAGGATAATACATCTGTTACGTCTACTCTTTCTCCAAATGGAACTCCTAACCTGTCCCTAAAATATCTTCCCATAATACTATTGTTTTCAGTAGTATGAATTGCTTTTCTATTCTGTTGAGCCATTTTACAGATTAACTGTTGTCCATCATCTGTCAGCATTGTAAATGCTTGTTCTAATGGAGGGAAGAAATTTGGGTTCACTCTATTAAATGTTGTCGGTACGGGTATGTATGCTTGGTTAGGTTCTCGACCTTCCCGTTGACCCCAGTTTAATCCTGACCTTTCATGTATTTCAGTATCTTTTTTAAGCAATAATTTAAGATCTACGTATTCTAAATCATGCAGACTTATTGTTTCAAAATAATTTTCAGTTGCTAGATTTAAATTTAATTGGATATCTTCTGCTGAGTTATTGAATCGCCGTTGTATTTCTATTGAATGTAAATTTATATAGTATTCTACGTTTTGATCAGTACAGTTAATAACATTTGTTACCTCAAATACATCATTAATATTTTTATAATTTACTTTACATAACAGCTCTCTTTGATCACGAAAACCATTCCAAGAAAAATTAGCAGATCCAATAAATGTAATGGATTTATTATTAATATTTCCATACCAATGATATATTTTAGTATGTATACCAGGAAGTTCCATTTGGTACTTTATAGTAATTCGCGTATTGTTTTCAACAATTTCTTGAAACATAGTATGGTCCCATATTTGAACTCCATCTTTACTAGCCATACCAATAATTAGTTCTAATTCAATATCTGGATAATGGTCTAACACATGCATTAAAAAAGGGGACGAAGCATATCCAGTTAATATTCGTAATCTTCTATAGCCCAATTTGTAAGGTATATTTAGGACTTGTTCCTCTAAGTTAGTAAGAAGGTACATTTTTCACACTCTTTCTTTTGATAGTTTTATAGTACTACTTCAATAATAAAATATGAGCGTATTTTTGTCATTATTTAGCAGAAAAACAAATTGAATTAGTAACATAAATTGTTAGCCATTGAGGAATGAGGTTAAAAAAGATAAAATAAAAGGTATAAATAATCTTAGAAAGTTTTTTAAGAGAGTAGTGGGTGAAAAATATGAAATTTCGAAAAGGTGAGTTGTTTTGTGGTCCAGGCGGATTATCACTTGGAGCAAGTATGCCAGTAATTAAAAACAAGGCTGGAGAAGAGTTCTATGTTGAACATACTTGGGCTAACGATATAGATGAATTAACTTGTGAAACGTTTATTCATAATATTTGTCCTAATAATCCTGAATCTGTAATTTGCGAGGACGTCCGTGACTTGGATATTTCCGAACTTGATCCTATAGATGCATTTTCTTTTGGATTTCCTTGTAATGATTTTAGTCTTGTTGGTGAAAAGAAAGGGTTTAGTGGCGATTACGGAGCTTTATATACATATGGAGTCAAAGTATTAAATAGGTTCAATCCAAAATGGTTTTTGGCTGAAAATGTAGGTGGTTTAGAGAGTGCCAATGACGGAGAAGCCTTTTTACAAATACTAAATGACTTAGAAAAAGCTGGAGAATATGGGTATGTTTTAACTCCTCACCTTTACAAATTTGAAGAATATGGTGTACCACAAGCAAGGCACAGAATAATTATAGTAGGAATTAGAAAAGATTTGGATGTAAAGTTTAAAATTCCTGCACCAACGCATAAAGAGTGGGTTTCCTCTAGACAAGCCTTGGAGAACCCTCCAATCTCAGAAGATGCGTTTAATCATGACTTTACCCGACATCAAGATAAGGTTGTAAAGATGCTATCTTATATTCCCCAAGGTGGCAACGCTTGGTCAGAGAAAATCCCTAAAGATTTACGCTTAAATGTTAAAGGAGCTCGATTAAGTAATATATATAAAAGATTACACCCTGATCTTCCTTCTTACACCGTTACTGGGTCAGGTGGTGGCGGGACTCATATGTACCATTATGATGAACCACGTGCTTTAACTAATCGTGAAAGAGCTAGACTTCAAACATTCCCAGATGATTTTAGATTTATTGGTGGGAAGGAAGCAGTTAGGAAACAGATTGGTATGGCTGTACCTCCACTCGGTGCGAAAGTTATTGTAGAGGCGGTACTGAACTGTTTTGCTAATATCGATTATCCATCTATAGATCCTAAATGGAAAGGGACTATACAGGAAGTATTAGAACAGAATATAAAAAAACGTAAAGAAAAAAATACTGGCAAACAGCTAGATTTGGATAAAGAACTCGAGATTAATATACCTTAAATAATTACTAGAGATATTAATTAAATATATAAGAAAACTACCACTATTACGAGGTAGTTTTCTTATATCTAACTCTATGGATTTCATTATTATAAATTAATCATATCCTACTCCTGTCAAATTTTTATAAACTACAATAAAAAACTCTTCTATACAATATATAGAAGAGAAATAATAATATTTTCTTGTTTGTTATAGTAAAGTTTCACTAGGTTGTACTTTATTAATAATATTTTCATAAGGAGTATTTTTTAAGTCAATATCATAAGAAACTTTCCCTACTGAGGGATCACTATAGTTTTTCAGAAATTCACTAAGTTCTTTACCAGGAAAACTATCATTTACTTCGTATTTCCGAGTTTCCAAAAGTTTATATTTTTCTTTACGTGATAGAGCTCCTTCTGGAAAGCCAATAGCTTCTAACTCCATATTTAAGAAAGATCTTTCGATTCCACTTAATTCTAACTTATTTATCATATCGTTAATAGAAATTCCGTTCTCCATTTTTTCAAATCTGCATAATACTAGCCAATCTGGATCCCTTAATTGAAATTGACTACTAATGGATAAGGTTTCTTGATATTTAGAAGTCGTAGATTTAACTTCATATGACTCTCCCTCACATTGAATATCATATGTAGAATAATCAGTTGGTTTCCACTTTACTCTTTTATTTTGTTTAAGAAGAAAACTAACTATGAGCATTTCCCCTATAATACTATGTGGTTGCTTTATTTTTACAGCATTCCCTAATAATTTTAGCCATTTTTGCCACCACGAAAAAGGATTCTGCTGAATCTGTTTTCGGTAAACATTTTCAGGTCCAAGGTTTAAAAAGTTTGTGCAAATTGATGCAAATTCGTTACGAAGTTGAATTAAGGTAGATGCAATGATAAGGTAATTTGCTTCTCCTTGCCCAAAAGAAACTTTACTGGAGTAATATTTAACATTTGCAAACCTTTCATTAACTATGTCTCCATTATAAGGTATTGCTACACCATATGTTCCATCTTGAAACATAAACACCCAAGCATCATAGTTGTGAAGGAGTAATGCACTACCTTTCTGCAAATTCGTAAATTTATCTTTTATCTCATCTTCTAAGTTCATAAACCTGCTCCTTTTGATATTTATTTTTATCGTCTTGTTTTATTAGCCATTTTCCAATACTGGAAGCTAAAGCTTTTGCAAGCAAAGGAGGTACTGCATTTCCAATCTGTTTATAAGCATCTCCCATTGTACATTGAAAGATAAAGTCATCAGGAAACGATTGAATACGCGCTGCTTCTCTTACAGATATTCCTCTTGGTTCCCAAGGATGTATATGGCTATATGTGTCGGTTGATAAGTGAGCAACTAAAGTATGGGAAGGTAGTTCAGGATCTAGTTTTTTCCATTTTTCTTTGAACTTGTCTTTACTGTATGGGGGTACAATTTTCTTTTTTTCTTTTTTAAAGACCTCAATATCTTTAACAGGATCGATTCCATGTACCCTACAACGCTCCCTTAAAAGATCCTCTGCAATCTCAGACGCCTTAAGATAATTGTCTCCAGGTTTCATACGTTCAAATATTGGAAAATCACGGGTCGTTCTTCTGTATCCATGTCCTGTAATTTGTGGTTGTGAACCTCCATGCCATTGTCTCATTATCTTTTGGTACTCATTTAATGGCTCATTTTTATATGGAAATGTAAGATTTAAAGGATAAGACTGATATTTTTGTTTTGAATCTTTAAACAGTTCTGGAAGGTCTGATATTGCATCATTGACACTTACCCAATAAGGCAAGTGTGTTTGAGGCATATGAGGTTCTAAAAAGTAAATGGACTGTTTAAAATTACGAACTCTTTTACTACCTTGTGTTTTTTTGTTATTAATAGGTCTATGTGTCGGGATTGGCAATATCTCATTGGTTATCTCTTTTTCTTTAGATACAATAACGAATATGCGTTCCCTGACTTGAGGCACACCATAGTCTGCTGCATTCAGAATTGTCCATTTGGCATCATAGCCTTTTTCAATAAACTGTTCACATACTAAATGAGGAATATTTTTTCCACCATAATTAACTGCTTCTAATACATTTTCCATAACAGCTATATCTGCATCTAATGTTTGAACTGATTTTATGAAATCTTGAAACAGCATTCCTCTTTGATCTTTTGTGTGAACTCGATCCTCACCTAATGATTTTAATTTTGCTCTGCCAATTTGCGAGTATGCTTGACATGGAGGACCACCAATTACAAGAAGTGACTCATTCCCCTTGGTATCAACTTTTAATTTTTCCAAATCAAAAGATCGAATATCATCACAATAGTGGTCTCTATCCATTCCCTCTTTCCAATGTAAATTATAAGAGGCGGTATTAGTTGCACTCTTGTCAATGTCAATTCCACCTATAATATCGTAGCCTTCCATTTTAAATCCATATGAAAACCCACCGCATCCAGAAAATAGATCTATAACTTGAGGTAATTTTCCATTATTATTCAAAGTATCTAAATAACTCCTTGACATAAGAACTTTCCCCTTCTATATGTAATCCAGGTTCAATTGTTTGTACTTTTGCTGTGTTCAACTTCATTACTTTTCTAAAAAGCGATTGATTCCTGGATTTTTGATTCCTTCCATAAGATCCATATTCTTTCATAATTTCTCGTGTTAAATTAACACGATATCCATTTGGACCCGCTCTTTCTACTAATTGTACAATTTCGTCAGTCGAATTACCTTTTAATATTTCTCTTGTTTCTTCAATTGACCCCTGCCAAGACAAATGTATATACCACCAAATTGTCTTCAGCCATAACCTGCGAGGTTCTCTCCAAAAACGACTTTCTTTGAGCCCCCATCTTAAATATACAATATCCGGTATGACTCTTATAGAAAGATAACGCCAAAAATCATTATCTGCTGCTAATCTAATGGTAAAATCACTATAAGAATTAAGTTTTTCATAAAGCTTTAATCCAAATTCCAAATCCACCTGATAACTTTTCTTATTTAGTTCATCATCGGATAGTTCTAAGAATTTTAATACATTCTCAAATATCTCCAAAAGATCTTTACGAAGATATTCATTAGCCCCATCATTTATAGGTATAGGTTTCAAGTCATCCCAAGAATTAAAGATACTCTCCGCTTCCTGTTTATTTAATCTCGTTTGTAGCATAGTTTCACCCCTTTATTAAAGATTTTCTTCAAGATATTTACGAATGGTTAGCCCTAATAATTCCGGAGAGGAAAAATCCCAATCAAAAGTAGACATGAAATAGTAAATTGCTTCTCCGATACTCCCTGGTGAATTATTATAGTTTTGTTTAATATTTTCCCAATAACTAGATTTTTCAACTTTATGAATTATATTTTGTATAGCTGATGCCATGATCTCAACAAAAAGTGGTGAATCTTTTACAGATTTACCGTTGTAAACTTGAGAGTAATATTTGTGAGCTTTGTTTATACATAATTTTATATGTTCTTCATCAAATGAATCTTCTTGAGGATCACTCCAAGAACAATAAACCCACCATAGGGGCATATTTGGCTCTTCAACTTCTACAACTGGAAAAATAGATCCATTACCTTCAATAACAATACTTGATCTAGAAATAATACCTAAGTTTAGACCAGGTTGGTTCGCAAGTATTTCTTCGCCTGCGGTTATTTTACCAGGCTCTTTTATATATATAATTACCTCAAGATTTAACTCTTTTTTTAAAACCCCTCTAGGAAACTCTAAATTTAAATTACATTGAAGTGGTGCAAACTCATCTGACCCAAAAGTATGAATTATTTTCGCTCCACGTATGTTTGATGCTTTACAAGTCCAAATCACACCTATAGCTAGTTTTGATTGTTTAGGTGCTACACCTCTAGAACCAAACAAAAAGTTGGGGTTACTAATTGTAAGAGGTCTAGTAAGCTTTAAATTGAAAGAATCTGGATCCCACTCATAATTTGAGTCTTCAAAATATATTACTTCTCTTATCCGACTTTCATCTGGATATTTTGTTTCCATAAGTATATCTTTATTCTTAGTATAGTAAAAATTAAACTCACCATTTACAACGCCTAATTTGTTTAAAATGTTTTCATTAATATGGGGATAAAAACTAATAGGAATACTCACTTAATTTCACCAACTTTATCAACAGTAGAAAGAGAACCTTTAATACTTCCTTGCTCAGATTTAAAACTAACCTTACCTGAAATCATTAAACTTTCTTCAATAATTTTACTAACTTTTACACCGTAACAGATCTTGTAAACACTAGACTTTATTTCGTCAATTTCAAAATATGGAAGTTTAAGTGGACCTTCATTGATCTCAAAGACTTTGTTTAAACTTTCATTCTCTTTATTTATTGTAATATCATCTAAATATAGTTTTTTTATTTCCAATGGGAAAGCCATACCTATTTGATTTGCATTCTCCCACGTTTCAGCAGTAATGCTCCCACTTTCAGAGTTAACTCGTAGTTCTAACAAGGTATTTTTAACAAGTTTCCCCATTTTCAATTTGAAAGGAATTTGAATTTGTCCTGACTCATATATAGGATTATCTAATAATTCTAATGTGGATTTTTTTGCATTATTTGTATTACTCGGTACTCCTCCTTTTCCGTTATTATTGTTGTTAGTTGGTTCTTTACCAAAATTTTCAGGAGGAAGCAGAATATTCGCTAACGATTTTCCAATACTAGTTTTTTTAGTTTCATATTTTTTTTGGTCCTTTTCAGTGAATTTTTGGTTGATTTTCCTAGAAATTTGACCTTTAATTTTTGAGACAATTAAAGGATTTTTCTCATTAATTACCCAATCGTTCCATGACGTATGATCTGCTTTTTCTCCTTGTCTTAGATATTCTTCTAATGAAAATGAATCGTATTCAAAATTAAGTTTATTTTTAGAATTAGGAATGAATAAGCCTATCAAAAATTCGTCATCGGAAGGTGGATTTATATTACTAACCCAGCTTCCAACTGAATCATAATTAACAATCATCCCCGGTTTTCTTAGATAGCATAATAAAGGAGGGTTGGAATAATCACTAGTACTATAATCCACATTTGCTTGTATATAAGGTGTGTCATGGTTATTTGGGGGAGTCATTAATAGATCTTCTTTTGATAATTTTGTGAATATTAATTGACCTGCTTCCCCCGAATCTTGGAATAGTCCTCTTAAATAAACTTTTTCTTTATATATTTGATTTTTATTCAGGATAATATTTTCTACTTTATTAGAATAATCAGAGTTGTTATAAAGATCTTGAATGACTTTAAATGTTGGAAGCAAATCATTCGGTATTAAAACTTTTCCATTTACTGAAGCATTAATTCTTTTCTCCCATTTATAACCTTTATTATTAATTCTTGGTGCATACCATCTTTGTATACAAACCTTAAGATAATCTTCAACAGAATTTAGCCACCAATATTTCTTTTGTTCTTGTTGTTCATGGATTGCTCTAGCACTATGCATAAGTTTTTCTTCATTAATATATGGAATAATAATTGCAGTTCCTGTTTCATCATAATCAAAAGGTGTTACATTAATATCATTAAGGAAAGTATTTATTTCATTCTCATCTGTAATCGGGATAGTCTGAGTTTCACTTTTAGTAGTCCCCCACCAAGCAATTCCTCGTTTAGGACCATTTTTCCCTGGAGGAAGAAGCGTGTCTGGCTTTCGTTCATCTTCAACAAGACAAGCTACTAATCTTGATTCATATTCACCTTCAGCATTGATAATACGACTATAATAAACAACTAGTCCTATGCCAACTCTGAAGTAAATTGTTTTTCCAAGCCCCCATGAACCACCTGCACCTTCACGTTGTTGAGGTTTACTAATTTCATATACAAGATTAATCAAATTTCCAAATTTATTATCAATAACTTCGCTATGATGAAGTGGTCCCGTCAGTCCAGTTGTATTTGTATCCCTAATCTCTAAATACTGAGCATCGTTATTATATTTTTCATCCAGACGACTAGTAATCCCCTCAAAATGATGATTAACCCTATGTGGATCAAAAGAGTTAATATTAAAGGATACATTGACTGCTTCTACATCTCTTAAAGAAGCATCAGAACTATTTTGGATTGATTCACGTATTAATAAATCTAAAGTAGGAAGTTCATTGTTTTGAATTAATCGCATTAATGAACTTCCGCTTTCAGACATTCTTTCATGTGGTGCTATTTCAATTCTCATACTTTATACTCCATTTCATTTATGTTTTCATCACTAGTAGGTATATTTATTTGCAAACCTCCATAGGAACTACCCGTTTCTGTATCAATTCCTGGAATTCGCAAACATAATCCTATAATATCCACTACTGCATTAAGATCTTTTCTAGGATTTTTCGGTTGATTATCTTCATTATAAGTTCTTGCCTTAGAGTTCTTATTAATACAATAAATAATCAATTGTGGCGTGTGTTGCAAGCCAGCAGATTTCCTTATTTCAGCTACTTTTTTTGTATTAGAACTCCCCTTTTCTATCTCTTTAATTTCTTTTTCAGATAATTTGTTTTTATCCACGTCTGCATACAAATCTGCTGGTGCCCTTAAAACTCCAATATTAATGACATCCCTATCAGATGATGATGATTTCCTTGTACGTGTAACCTTCCCAACTTTCCCAACGCCAGGGATATCCCAAATATCCTCGGTTTTAAGTCCGTCACTAGATACACCAGATACAATAACATTCCAATCATCTAAAAGTCCTTCTTCTGTTTTCGATATAACCCATTGTACAAATGGTTCCAGTTCTTTTGAATTAAAAACTCTCGTTTTATTATGAAACTTCATTCCCTTTAACAACAGATTACTAATTTTCCTAAAATCGACTTCTCTCCATATTAAACGGTTATTATATTCCTCACTAATCCCTAGATTTAATAGGAATTCTTCAGTAACTTTTATGTTATGAGTTTGTTCTTGCTCATCATTGTTAAACAAGATTGTTTGAGTGCTTGATCCTGTAAAATCAAAATCTACTTGAGTAGCAGATTGCTGACGATTTGCTGCTGTTACCCTAAGCCATGATACACCTGGAGTGTTTTTAACTCTTGGACCATATAAACTTGGATCAGCTGATGCTTTTGAATACTGCTCCAGTGTTTCTCGAAGTTCATACTCGAGTGTGGATAAAAATTCAAATTTTTGATGTGTGTCATCTTCCATCCAAATTCTCGGGTAAAGTTCATACTTTGGACGGTACCCAAACCATCTTCCCATTTGCATTAGTGTATCTGCTTGTCTAGCTCCTCTTAAGAAATAAGTACTTATTAACCCTTCCATTGTTAAACCTCTTGAAAGAGTTGTTCCACCAACCACAATAAATGCAGTAGCATGCCCTAACTTCTTTATTTGAGGTTCCGTTGGATAGGCTAGTCTTACAAACATACCATCTTCATTTATTCCATTATTAGAGCAGTTGTCTACACAAAGATGTAAATGTTGATGATAACTTAAATCTCCGTCTTGATTAAGAGGGATATGTGTTATCTTTTTAATTAATGTAAGCACTGCTGCCTCTATATCTCTAAACGGCTGAAATCTAAACATTTTGTCTAAGTCACCTGTATAATCAGGATAAGATGCTAAAAATTGTTCTCTTGTAAACTTTTTGGTTTCCCGGCTCCATACATCCCGACATAAATATAATATTTTATTTCTGTCCTCATTTTCTAACCAATACTGTATTGCATTTGATAAAGTAGCATGGTCTTGTTGTTTTTGACTTGTATGCACCATCATAGTTAATGGTTTTTTGTATCCATGTACTTTTAACGATGCAGTCGCACTAAGAAACCAGCATATAGATTCTTTTAAAGATAATGGTAGTTGAGTAGATTCACCTTTATTAATATTGCTTATCTGTTCAATATCAATATCAGCTACATTTCTAATAATGTCCATTCCTTGAAATTCATCAAAACCTTCTACACCAAAGATTTCTTTTGGACCAAAGTATTCATTAGTAGTGCTTAGCGTTTTGATAAAATTTCTTGGATACAATGATTCTTCTGCATATTCATTTAAGAAATTTGCATAAGGTGTCGCTGTATAGCTAACATAATTCATTGCCAATGGCATTTTACTTAATGGTGAATCATTTTTTTTTCTTCCTTCAACTAAGTTTACAATAAGTCGGTTAATTGTTTTTCTTTCACTTGTAGATACGTCAGCCGTGTTAATACTACCTTGATCTGCTTCATCATCAATTACTAGTATTTTCATTTGAGAAAGTTTATTAGGATCTTTTTGCATCCAATCTAATAACCCTTCGAGCCTAGTCTTGTTTTTTAAACATACATACAGATGAGCATCTTTTGTACCTTTAAAGTGATAATCCTGCACCCTCTCACCTGAAGGAGCATTCCTTCTAACATTAGTGAGTGACTTCCAAGAAATGTTCCCTGGGTGATTCAAATCAGTAATTAAGCGTTCTTGTGTCTGTTTCCTTAAATTTTCCACTAATCCTGATAAAACAATAAACATGTTCCATCCATGATCAGCTGCCATAGCCATTAGGCCTGCCATATTTGAAGTTTTACCTGATTGAACATTTCCTACAACCAGTCCCTTGATAGAAGATGAGTTACTTGTATCAATACTTAATCGATTCAAAATTGATACGCTGGCATGTTCAATTTGATCAATTGCATTTTCTTTAAATCCTTTACTTTTTAATTTTTGTTTGTACAATTGCCATGATGATTTAGGATCTTGCGGAACAGTCGAATTATTATTTTGGGTATTGTCGATTAACATAGCAGATTTATTTCTTTCTTCTGCTTTTACTGCTTCTTCTTCAACCCTTTTAACGTTATCTACAATTGCGTACCACTCAGATAAACTTGTTCTCGTCCAAAAATCATTTTCTTCTTTTTCTTCTAGAAATTGTTTCAATCCACTCTCATTTTCTTTACGACCATATATAATAGATTCCCAAGATATTTTATGTTCGCGGGCTTTTTTAATCCAATTTCTTTGCATATCAAACTTAATATCAGTAACATTTTCCATAGCTATTCCCCTCCGTTTATTTATCTTTCATACCAATTCCATCTTGTTTAATAACCTTTTTAACCTCTTTTATTGCAATTGCTAATATTTCAGGCATTACTATTCTTCTGATATTCAATTTTACTTGTGTATAAATTTATTTAATTTCTGATACGTATTATTTAGATAAGCATGCTCGGATTCATTTAATGAAATTGAATGTGCAATTTTATTTCTGATTGGTGTTAAATATTTCAGTTCATTAATTAAACTAACTGGCATTTCCAACAGTTTCATCTTTGAATACAAATTTAATATATTTATTAATTCATGATAAAATAATCTATCAAATTTTTTACTAGGCCTTCCAAATTTCAACTTCCTATATGAATATTCATACCAGTCACTTCCAAATAGTCCTCGCATGTTTAATGTAATATAGGATCTAATATCGTTTTCAATTTTAAATAGTTCACCATATGCACTGCTCATTTTCTTCACTTCACTATTATCCAGCCGTCTTACCACCTTCCAAAAAAATATTTTGATATAATATATAGGGAGTCTCTTGAATAGGTGTTATTTGGTTTAAATATGTATTATTGTTAATTTATCGAAATCAATTTATTGAGTTGGTTGTTATGTTTAGTAAGTACTTTAAATAAACATGTAAAACATAAAAATCAAATTAATTTATATGTTTATTTACAGAAATATAACTTTTGTAACCTTTTTGTCATAAACAAATTATAACAAAACATTATAATTGTTAATAGTGCATAACTTTGTATTGGATTCAGCCCCTTTAATAATGCTTAGTTACCCAAAAAGTATTACAAGATAATAATGGATGCTTCCTGTTTGGACCTGCAATTTCTAATTAATTTGTTTGTATATTATTACTTCATTTTCAATAAAACCGCCCCTAGTATGCTTTTCCGCAAGTAATTATTTTCGCATTATGAAAGTACTTATCTACATTTACAAAAAAAAGCATTATAAAAAGGGTTTTCAAAATCGAAACCCTTTATTAAAGTGAAGCAAAACAATTTAAGATCCCCAAAAACTGGTTGGTGCCAGTTAACTTAAAAATGAAAAAATTCCTGATAAATATTTATAACTGCGATTCATCTACTGCCCAATTTACCGTAATTGTTTTATTAATATTTTTCCGAGGATTAAATTTCTGATAAGGATTCTTAATTAGCTGTATATGTGGTTCATGATTGATGTTAGTGATGAATACTAATATATATTGTTCCTGTTTCTTTTTTGCCGTTTCCCATTCTTTGTCAGTAAACAAAATTCCTCCTTTTTCCGCAATTAACCCCTTCACTTCAAAAAATACTTCCGGCTCACCATTTAGTTTAAAATCATAACCTGTTCCCTCCTGTCTTGTGTCAATTAATTCTCTATAATTATTGAATCCTGTGATTTCCCCTTTTTTAAACTTTTCTCTAAAAAAATCTTCTGCTTTTAATCCAGTTATACCTCTCGTAGTATATTCTATTTTTTCTCTTTTTGTCCCATTGTCATTTTCAGGTTTCTCATCTAGACTTAATACGTTTACATATAGCTCTATATCATTTTTACTTTCATTATTCTGATTAAGAATATCTATAACTATTTCATAAAGTGCCGATTCACTTAAAGTTGAATATTTTTCTGCAACTTCTAATCTTGAAGGTGGCATAGGAGATTGATGATATCCGGCTCTATGTGAAAATATGGTATCAAATTGATCTCTCATATGCTTAATAGTATTATGATTTACATTTAACTTTAGTCCAATTTCTCTAAATGCTTCCCTTCTTGATTTATAACCTAGCCTCTCTACAGCACTAGAATCATATTTTGATAGATACAATGCTACAATCAATCCTAGCTTAAATTTCTTTTCCATAAAATGACTCACTCCAATTTACATTTGTATTCTTTATTTAGTATGTAAATGTACTCTTGTTACTTTTTTAACAGAAAATAGAATGATACTGTTATAAAGGTCCCCCTCAATCCAACCCAGTATTTTTCCTAAGTATTTTTCAGGCTCCTCCTTTTTAATATTTCATTCTTTTCTTAGTACTTAGCTCTTTTTTATATAAATTCTTTCATCCACCTCATACTCAAATGTAACAGCCTCTATGGTATCTGCTGGTACTTCCACCCAAAAAACAATTTTTGCTTGAGGTTTCTTTATGGAAGGTGTAGCTTGTGTCTTTCATCGTCCAGTTTCGGTCCTAAATTTCGTGTGTAATTTTCATTAAAGCTGGTTCTTCTATGCGGTTTTTGATAGTGTACATTCATTTTTCAGTTCTGATACCTTCATCATCTTTTTGGCTGTCCATTTTGTGTCCTTCACATTTTATGTCAAAAGCCTCTCCTAGGTATAGTTCGACCGTTTCATTTTTGGGTCTATGATTGATTCGGTCTTCACCGATAAACTCTAAGCTTCTGTCGATTTTATCTTCTTGATAGACCTTCACTTTTCCTTTTGGTAAAGGTAATCCAAGGTTTTCTTCTTGTTTATTATCAAACTCAATCATGACTCTACGACATATTTGGATTCCCATTCCAATCCTTTTGTCAGGTACGAGACGTTGAACTGATCTGTCTTAGCAGGTCTGATTTTCCAGATCAATGCAGGCTTTACGATGAGTTCACCAGGGAGCTTAGGCAGGATTAATTCTTCAGATGGATCGAGTACGATTTGCTTTGTTTCCGTATGCTCAAGGACTAGTCCACTGGCGGCGCTTAAGAGACGGTACTCTTTCCTCTCCTTTTTCTCTTTATCGAATAGGTAAACATTCTGGTCTATGTATTTCTCTAACAATTTCGACTTGCTGACAAGATCGTAAAACGATGTTCAATTCGAGTATGATTAATCCTTCAACTAAAATGGAGTCTGTTTCAATGAGTTGTGATACATCCATGACTGAAATTCTGTTTCGTCACCTTTCAGATCAACATTCCGCTTTTCTTTTACAACTCCAAAACAGTTATTGTAAATATCAATGCGAGTTCTTCAGCATCCCTACTGTATGAAATATAGGTCATTACAATCCTCTTCTTTTTTCCAATCATTAAAGTGTTTGATACCTCGCTGGCCCTTTAAACACTTCTCTAATATGCCAATGCAAATACGTATCTTTTGGTTGGTACAGTGGATTGATTGGTTCACGTATTGGTTTTCCATGGTATCTCATTAGCCATTCATCTAATCCATGTGTACCATGTGCAGCTTCAGCAACATTTAATTCTCTTTCATTAGTAAGAGTAAATACTCCTCGATCGAATAACTTATGATGCAATGAGCATAATGCTATCCCGTTTTCTTCAATGTCTGGTCCACCCAATTGAAACCACTTAATATGCGCAGCTTCTATAGCAACCAGGTTGTTGCCTAATCTGACATTAAATCCACACACAGCACAACTATACTCGTAAGCTCTTAATATCTTTTCTCTGAACAATGGATCTCTCGTATTACTTTTCTTTACTCCTATTTCTAATCCAACAGCCATGAGAATATCTTCATGAATACTTTGCGGAAAATGTTCATAAAGGATTAGGTCTGCTAATTCTTCTATAAGATGGGGATTTCTATTCAACAATTTACATACTTCATCACTAAACCCACCAACGACGTCGTGCTTGATAAGGTAGTTATTTTTAAGATTTTCTCTTTCAACATGTTTATTTAATGCCCATATTTCATCGTTGGTTAATCTTACAAAAGGTTGCTCTGGATGATAAGAGCGTCTTTGAGGACCGAACTCGATCAATAACTCTTTCAACTTATCCTTAACCTCTGAATATGGTAAATTACGTGTTCTTTCTTTTTGATATCTGGCAAGAGCATATAGTAATAATAAAGGTTTATGAGGTGCTCTCTGATCACCCTTAGTCCATATACTCAAGTTTTCTATTTTGTCTTTTAAAGTCTTTTCGTCCATTTAAATTTCACCAACTTTAAATGTAATCACTTTAATAATAGCAGAAAATGGTATATAGAAAAGAGCTGCCCAGTAATATAGGACAACTCCTTTAAAACCACATGTTAGTCGATTTTTCCGGCTTTACGCAGATGTTCCTCCAAAATGCCATACAAACTTGGGTTACCTCGTTTGGATTCAGGTTTGTTATTCACCGAGGTTAACTTACCACCTAGGTTCATACGGATATCTCCATTTTCTTCGTGATACCAAACGTTTAACGGAACTGAAATGGTCTTTTTATCTGATTCTGTTTTCAAAAGAATTCCCCTCCTCATGTAATACTTCTATTCTAGCAAATAATCCTATAATTCTTTTAAAACCTTGAAAATGTCTATTCGGATCTTTTCCTTTGAATCAATCTGTGTCAAATTGATTTTTTTATACCTGACACTCTGAAGATTCCAGTAGTTCTCACGTATTTTGTTATCATTTGGTGTACTGATTAATAAATCTTCATGTTCTACTATTGTAAATAATTCGTGGTTATGAATAGGTTTATAATAGCCCCAATGTGATGAAACAGCTGGTGCCTTATCCCATAAATAGCTTGAGAAATCATAAGTGTACTTTGAAAGTATTACAACTGGCAGTTTCTTTTCAAAGTTAACTTCAATTCCAAATATCGGTCCATTCTTGAATACCTCACTATCCTTTAAGTTAGGAGTATCTTTCAACTGATACAATTTAATAAAGCTACGGGTAAACCATCCTGAAGGGTGGGCATCCGATTTCCAACGTAAATATTTTGGTGTTAGTGACTCAAATCCTTCTTCGTTTCCTACGATATCCATTTCACTCAGCATCTTTGACAAGTTTTCATAGGTTTCCAATACAACATCAAAAGCATTGGAAATGTTCACCCCAACATCATCCGTTTTTATAATCATAAGATACCCCTTTCGTAATTACTCTTTTATTTTGCCAGGAAAACGTTGACTCCTCATTATATCTGTAAATCTCTTCAGCTTTGACTTTTTGAATTTGGCTACCATTAAAGCCATTAAACATTTCGAATCCTTTTTTAGCTAATAGCATTATTATGTCTTCATATATTAGATTTGCTACTTGTGATTGAGCCTTTTCAGTCATTTCTTGTAATTTAATAAAGATGTCCTGCCAACTTAAAAGTGCTAATGGAATGTTCTTATGTATTAGATTTCTTTTTTGTATATTTTCCAGGACAGCCAATCCCATATCAGCTGGCGCTAGAAAAATCAGCATTTTCTCTTTTGTAGTATTACTCTCATCTAAAAACCTTGAATATCTAGCTAGTTGATGGTTGCTTTGTATAATTTCTTTCGCTGTAGAGTTATCTACTTCATCATCTGAAGATATACCTGATAGATATTTCACTTCAATTCCAATTAATAGGTTCTCTGTTTCAATCACCAGATCTATTTCTCCATGTGCGGAATTTTCCCAAAATCTGATGACATAATCGTATTCCTTTGTAATATGTAGTAACGTATTGAATGAATCATTCGTTGTATTGATTTTTATTTTTGATTGACAAAGTATTGGGGCTATTCCTTCTTCAAATGGGAGATAACGAAGGGTACCAAAAACATTCCCAGTTAATTGATCCTCAAGTCGATCCGATAAATTAGTGCCACTTGAAGAGATTTTGTGATGAATTTCAGCAATCATATAGTCACCTCCATATAGGTACTTTAATTACTTTCTACGCAAAGGAATATTTTCCCTTTATATGATGGTAAGTAGCAACAAAAATTCTTCAGTATCTATATACTGCTGTAATCATAAAGAAACCAGGGCTCTCGATAGAGACCCTGGTTTAATATAATTTATCCTTTGAAGACATTCTCTTCCTTGATCGAATAGGTTTTTGATGTGTTTTCGATGTATTGATTGAGGTGGTCGGCAGGATTTAGGACCGCTTTACCATGACAGACTTCGAGGCGTTTCGGTTTCAGGTCCCCGACAATCCGGCTACTTCGGACCGATTCCTCCATATCATACGTGAACATCGGCATCGGTCGGTAGAGCTTGCCGTTTTTCGAAGTGAACAGGTCACCAGCGAGCAAGACGCCATCTTCGGGGTGAAAGTAGACGACATGGCCTGGCGCGTGCCCCGGTGTCCAATACGGTTCCAGGCTGCCAATCTTGTTGAGCTTTCCTGTTTCGTCTTCCATTAATGGTTGCGCGAGATTTTCAGTAACATTTGCGGACGGTTTCTTCCGACCCGGATACGCCTTTTTTCCTTCCATATACGGAATTTCCGTTTTATGCACATACACCGGGACGTCTGATTTCTGTAAAATTGCCTTCAATGCTCCGACATGATCGGGGTGTCCGTGCGTCAGGACGATTCGTTTTAAAGGTCCAGCACCCATTCCGTAGATGAACTTCAGAATTCCCTTCCCCATCATCCCGATTCCGGCATCGACAAGTGTCACCCCGTCTTCTTCTTTTACAACCCATACGTGGATCGGTACAACCATCCACGTCTTCAAGCTCCAAATGTGCTCTGATATTTGTTTGATTTCCATTCCGCCAGCCCCTTACCTTTCTCAAATAAAAGGTCGTGCCTTGATGTCCGTCTCATGTTTGATTGAACCTTTTTACTTTATGTAACCGCGATTCCGATCTCAGGTCAAGAAATATTTTACATTTAACGAAAAGTCCCTTTGACTTCTCCTTCATAATGATTTACATTAGATGATGTACGAACAATTATTATGATTAATAATATAAATATTCGTGTTTAGGGGTGTTTCATCTTGGATAATGTATTTGATTATGAAGATATTCAGTTAATTCCCGCAAAATGTGTGGTTAATAGCCGTTCAGAATGTGATACAACCGTTAAATTAGGAGAGCATACGTTCAAGCTTCCTGTCGTTCCAGCGAACATGCAAACAATCATCGACGAAAAAATCGCTGTTTATCTCGCAGAAAATCACTACTTCTATATCATGCACCGCTTCCAGCCTGAAAAGCGTGTGGATTTTATCAAAAATATGAAAGAACGCGACTTAATCTCCTCTATCAGTGTTGGAGTAAAAGAAGAAGAGTATGGTTTCATCCGTCAATTAGCAGAGCAGCAGTTAGTGCCCGAATACATCACGATTGATATCGCCCATGGTCATTCCGTTGCCGTGATCGAGATGATTCAACATATCAAATATCACTTGCCTGGAACCTTTGTGATTGCCGGAAACGTCGGTACACCTGAAGCGGTAAGAGAATTGGAGAATGCCGGTGCAGATGCGACCAAGGTCGGTATTGGCCCTGGGAAGGTTTGTATCACCAAAATCAAAACCGGTTTTGGTACAGGTGGTTGGCAATTGGCAGCTCTTCGCTGGTGTGCGAAAGCGGCAAGCAAGCCGATCATCGCAGACGGCGGAATCCGTACGCATGGTGATGTCGCAAAATCGATCCGTTTCGGTGCTTCGATGGTGATGATCGGGTCGTTGTTCGCGGGTCATGAAGAATCGCCTGGTGAAACGATGACGATAGATGGAAAGCTGGTGAAAGAATATTTCGGTTCCGCTTCCGAATTCCAAAAAGGCGAGAAGAAAAATGTTGAAGGTAAGAAAATGTTTGTCGAGCATAAAGGTTCCCTTCAGGATACGTTGACCGAGATGGAGCAAGATCTTCAATCCGCCATTTCTTATGCGGGCGGAACGAATCTTGACGCAATCCGTCACGTCGATTATGTGATCGTGAAGAACTCCATTTTTAACGGAGATAAAGTTTACTAAAATAGAACGTTTTGATGAGCAGGTCTTTGTGACTTGCTCATTTTTTGTGCGAATAGTTCCCCGTATTCTTAACAAACTAAAACAGCTAAGACTTACATAAACAAGGAGACGGTTATGTACAAATTGTTCACGCACAATGATTTGGATGGTGTTGGATGTGGAATCGTCGCAAAGATTGCGTTCGGTGACCAGGTGGATGTCCGCTACAATTCGGTGATGGGGCTCGATCACCAGGTGGATCGGTTTCTGGACTATTTGAATGAGAAAAAAGACAAAGATTGGACTGTGTTGATTACCGATCTTTCGGTCAATGAAAAGAATGAAGAAACTTTGGATGAATGGTTTCATGATGGCGGGAAGGTGCAATTGATCGACCATCATAAGACGGCTCTCCATTTCAATGACTATGATTGGGGTTATGTGAAAGTCGAGTATGACGACGGTCGCCTAGCGTGTGCGACCTCCCTTTTATATGGGTACCTCGTTCATAAGGGACATCTGGAGCCTTCCGCTGCGCTGGAGGAATTCGTCGAGCTCGTCCGTCAATACGATACGTGGGAATGGGACGCGAATGACAACATCAAGGCGAAGTAGCTGAATGACCTCTTTTTCATGGTGTCGATCGATGAGTTCGTTGAAAAGATGGTCCCGAGGCTGCAAGAGCAGGCGCACTTCGAATATGATGAGTTCGAACGGAAGCTTCTTGATATGGAGGAGGATAAGATCGAGCGTTACATCCGCCGGAAAAAACGGGAGCTCGTCCAGACGTTCGTCGGAGATCATTGCACGGGCATCGTCCATGCAGAATCGTATTTCTCTGAACTCGGGAACGAATTAGGGTTGGAAAATCCTCACCTTGATTACATTACGATCCTCAATATGGGCGGGAAAAAGATCAGCTTCCGGACGATCCATGATCATGTCGATGTGTCAGAAGTGGCCGGTCAGTTCGGTGGCGGCGGGCATGCAAAAGCATCCGGATGCTCGATGGATGAAGAGTCCTATCAACTTTATACTCGGGCTGCCTTCTTGATTGAGCCGATGAGACCGGATGCGTTCCGTAACCGATACAACCTGAAGGAGACGGCGGAAGGAAGCCTGTTCGAGAACCGGAACGAAGATCGATTCTTCATTTATGCTGATCATTCGAGTGTTTGGCTAGTCGAAATGAATGGCGAGCAGTTGCCAGGAAGTTTCCCGAGTTTTCATGAAGCCGAGCGTTTTGTGAAACGAAACCATTCTGCGTGGCTCGTACGGGATGAGCACTATGTGGCGTTTTTGCGGGATTTTATGAGGAATACAAAGTCCAATAAGAGAGCCTCTTTGTTTGAGGAAATCGTGGATGAAATAGAGGAAGGCGCTGAGTGATTCAGCGCCTCTTTATTTGTTCAGTTCTTTTTTGTCCATCGTGAGGTATAGAAGGAAAATCGTACAGAAGATGGCGATGAAACCGAACCCTCCGAATAGATCGTATCGGGTTGAAAAGTAACCGAACCCTAAGCTTGTGAGGATCATGATGACATTCAAACCGAGCGATTGAAACGAATCAACGGTTGCACGCATTTTGGAATCGATCCGGTGATGCAAGTATCCGGTCGTGAGCGGTTCCGTTATGCCTGCAAACAAGCAGACGACCAGGATGGCGATCAATCCGATGCTTCCTTTTAACAGTGCGATGCAGGCGAAACCGATCGAAAACACGATGGATACCGTGATGAGCAGACTTCGGTAGCTGAACGTACTTTTTAACAGATAAGCGAACAGCGTCCCCGGTATCCTCAAGAGAAAGGTTGCTGCTGAAAAGATCCCGAAGAACACCATCGGAATCCCGATCCGGTCCAGATACAGCTGCCAAAACTCATCGATGAACGTAATCGCAGCTCCCGTTACCATCCCGACAAGGACCACCTGGAAAATGGCGGGATTTCTCCGGAACACATTGAATGAGGTGCTGATGTATTCTCGGATATTCGTCGTTTCATCGGATTCATGCTGGTTCGGCGGTTCTACGAGCGTAAAAGAAAACAGCATGGCAATGGTCATTCCGCCAAAGGACAGCCAGTAGTTCAGCTCGAAGTCGAATCGGCTCGCGAGGAGACTCCCGCTTAATGCCGCGATGATTGTCGACGTGATATCGATTGCGTTGATCCGGCCGAGTTCTTTTTCAAAGTGTGGTTCTGCGCCACTCATTTTCAAGGAATCGTACAGGAATGCATTCGCTGAACCGCTGTATGCAGTGGTGGCGATTCCGGCAAGGAAAACGACCACCGCAAAGTGCCAGAATTCCGTCGAGTAGATCAATAGGAAAAACTCGAGACTCCCGAGGAAGGCACAGACGACAATCATGTTCTTCCGTCCCCATTTATCAGCGAGGATTCCGGTCGGCACCTCGAGTAAAACGATCGTGGCCGCATAGATGATTTCCGCGTAAACGACCATCTGAATTGTCATGCCTCGCGCTTCCCAGAACAGCCGCTCAATCACGTAGGCTGGCATGAGACCAAAAAAGAAACTGATGATATAGAGTTTATGAATGTTTTTCGTGTAGTTCATTCGAGCGCTCCTCTCCATGATGATTGCTAGGATACAAAATCATCTGGAGGTGCTCGGGAACTACGGTAGCATATGGATTAACAAGGAGGTCGTGCGAATGTCATGAGAATCTCTCCTCTCTTCATTCTTCCTGTGTTTGATACTTTTATCATAGGGTGAAGTGCTGTTTTGGTCAATCAGAATGTCCGTATTTAATGGTATGATGATGATAGGAAAAATATCGTTGTTTCAGGAGGTTGTTCCGATGAAAGCATTCCCTGTTGACCGGATTTCACTCCGGAGATTTCTTCTACATAAGCAAAAACTGTTAGGTGGTCAAGACGAGAGTTCCGTGTTGGACATGGTGCGGGCGTTGGAGTGTGTCCAGCTCGATCCGGTGTCGGTCGTGGAGCGGAATCAACATCTCGTATTATACGCACGGATGCCTGGGTATGACCCGAAGCAGTTGGATGCGCTTCTAACTGACGGAAAGGTGTTCGAGTATTTCGCGAATGCTGCCTGTGTCATTCCGGTTGAAGATTATCCGTTGTTTGAGCCGATACGAAGACGGATTCAGGCGAATGTTCAACCGCAATTGGATGAACTGGGAACGGTCGTGAAGATGGTGCTCGACCGTTTGGAAAAGGAAGGTCCTCTCCCCTCGCGTGCGTTTGTGTCAGACAAACGGGTACATGGATATTGGGACAACCAAATGCCGAAGACGAAGGAAACGTCGCTTGCGTTGAATCTGTTGATGGATGCCGGGATCATCCGGGTCGTACACCGGGAACGGACGGAACGGTTCTTCGACCTGATGGAAAAAAGCATTCCGGCTGAGTATCTTGAGGCAGCGAAAGCAATTGACGAGACGCAAGCGCGTGAAGCGTTGATCGAGAAATATATGCGGGCTTACCGCGTATTCGATCCTGGAGACTCGCGTTTTGGGTGGCAAAAGATGACGGCAGCAGAACGGAGAGCCGCTGTGGAACGTCGTGTAGAGCGTGGGACCGTCATTCCGCTTGACGTCGAAGACGTGAAACGGACGTACTACATCCTCGCTGAAGATCTGGACGAGCTTGAAACGTTCACCGAATCAACCGGGGATGAGCGGGCATCACTTGATGGCGCGATTACCTTCCTGCCTCCGCTCGATAATTTGTTATGGAGAAGGGAAAGGGTTTCGGATCTGTTCGGGTTCGATTACAAGTGGGAGATCTACACGCCGCGGGCGAAGCGGAAATTCGGTCCGTATGCGATGCCGATCTTGTACGGGGATCGGTTGATTGGTCGGATGGATCCGAGTGTCGATCGGAAGGCTGGAAAACTGCATGTTCGGTTGTTGCAGATCGAGCCTGGTGTGGAGGAGACGGATGGGTTGAAGCGTCGTATCAATGAAGCGCTTGAGCGGTTTGCGCGTTTTAACGGGGCGAGTGAGATGATCGGGCATTAAGTAGAGGAGCCGGCGAGTGCCAGCTCTTTGTTTATTTATTCTCCATTTATGATTTGAATTGCTTTTTCTAGCACTTCGTCTTTATTTTCTTTTAAACCTTTAATGGTTGGCTTGACCGTCATATCTGGCACAATTCCAACTCTTTGTGTTTCAGTTCCATCGGGATAATAAATGCCGAGTCCAGTTATGGAAGTTTTAATTCCACCGGGGAGTGTGAACCTTGATATATTTCCATCTGCTCCAGCCGTTGTACTTCCAATAACGGTTGCATTAGGCGCTGTTCTGAAAGCCATGGCTGTAAATTCAGCCTGACTTTGAGTCAATTCATTAATGAGGATTACCACTTTACCCTGGTACGCGTTTTTGTTGTTTTCCCCAACCTTCAGTTCCGTTCTCTTGGTAAATAAACCAGGCTGTTTTATACTTCCACTCGTTAATTTCACAAAAGGTGTCGGTGCTGGCAGTAGATACTCTCCCAATGTGTAGACAATAAAATCTGACGGATAACTCCTTAAATCAATGATCAATCCTTTCGTATTGTCCAGTTTGGATTTGATTTCGGTTATTTCACCTTTTTTCAGAGATCCTGGATATATATACGCAATGTCATCACTGATTTGCTCGTAGCTTAACTTATCCTGTTGGTACAAGTTAACATCGGCCGCATCCATCTTTTCTCGATTGTAAGTTTTCACTTTTCTGTTATACGTTTCACCGTTACGTACGTACTGAACGTCTATGTTTGATTCTTTCGTTCTTAATAATTTGTTGGCAATGTCTCTTAATTTTGTTGTGTAATTTGATGCCGGAATATATTTTAACTTCTCATCTAAAATTTCTTCAATTGGTTGTCCATTGATTTCCGTTATCACATCACCTATTTCCAGGCCGGAATCCTTTCCTAAATCATCATTGTAATATCCTGTGACAGTTGGTTTGTCTTCAACAAATTGAATAATTAATGGAGCGTAGTTTTCTCCCCAAAATTCATTCAAAATAGGTTCCTTAGATATGATTTGAGCGTGGGTATCATTGATCCTAGTGATTAGTTCCAGGGTTGTAAGCTTATATTCTTTTTCATTCGATGCTTCTATGAATTTTGGGACAAATTCTTTTAAGACAGCATCCCAATCCTCTTCAATCAGATACTTATAAGGGAAGTAATATTCGATGATATTCCAATAACGGTACAAGGAAACCAATCTGTATTCGACATCAGGATAATCATCGTTCGAGTAGGCTTCTTCATTTGTAAAGATTGGATTGCCAATATTTTTATCAAGGGAAACATAATGGTGGTTATTTGTTCTCTTACCGTTCTTTACTTTATGCAGTTGTGCTTCCAACTCGGAATCCAAGTTCATGTCAGAGATCCAATCTAAATCAGGTTCCATTTTAATATCGTACGCTTGATTTCCCTTCTCTTCTAATGGAAAATCTCCTAATTCAAGTATCCAATCCGTTAAAATTTCATCTCTCTCGGTCGAACTTTTGGCGATAACAATCTTAGGAAGAATGGTTACGAGTTCCTGGTCAAAATCGTATTTACCTTCTGCCACATTCGGGTGATAATACTTCAGAAACCCCCACACCTTACCAAATACATATAGATGATCCAGAGTCTCGTTCGTGATATCAGAACTTTGAAGTTGATTTTCATGATTTTCTTTAGTTGAGATTGACGTATCTTGCTTCGTGCATCCTATCAAAGCTAGAAACAACATGAAACACAAAACGACTAAACCGCTCTTTTTCATTCAATGTCCCCTCTCTATTAAATGGAGTAATTATTACAGATACGGACGCAAATGGAAAAAGTTCCCTGAAAACAAAAAAACGTAGTGGCACCCTTTATGAGTACCACTACATTACTTCAATACTTTTCTTATTTGGTTTATCCTTCATAAGCCCTTTTAAGCGTCGCAATGTCGATCTTTTTCATTTGGAGCAAGGCTTGCATGACTCTGTTCGCTTTTTCTGGATCCGGGTCATTGAGCATTTCGGTTATGTCTGCGGGGACGATTTGCCACGATATGCCGAACTGATCCTTCAGCCATCCGCACATTTGCGCCTTTTCGTCTCCCCCTTCACTCAGCTTTTCCCAGTAGTAGTCGATTTCTTCCTGGGTGTCGCAATGGATGATAAACGAGATCGATTCGTTGAATTTGAACTGGGAACCGCCATTCAAGGCGACGAATGGTTGTCCCTCCAGTTGGAATTCAATGGTCAAAACTGTGCCCTCGGGCATTCCGTGAATTTCATATCCCTCTTTCCCATAGCGAGTACTTCTCCCGATTTCGGAGTTTTCAAAGATAGTCGTATAAAACTTCACAGCCTCTTCCGCTTGATTATCGAACCACAAATTTGTTGAGATCTTTTGGATACGATTC
Organism: Rossellomorea aquimaris; assembly: GCA_020524245.1. Taxonomy (GTDB): domain Bacteria; phylum Bacillota; class Bacilli; order Bacillales; family Fictibacillaceae; genus Pseudalkalibacillus. Next base: position 321,469 of record JAIVLN010000002.1, read on the forward strand.
ATCATCAACTCCACCTTTTCGTTTTGATTACGACTCGTCAGAATTGGCTTTAACTAAACATACTACAAATCAATCAGACCTCCTGCTATTAAATAACTTATTTAGGTAGACCGACCCTTCATTCCCTCTTGCCCACTGTATGATTTGGATTTCCAAAAACAATAGTAAGATTATTCCTACGGATTTCGGGTATGAATGATAAGTGGAAGATTCTTTAAAAAAATCTTTGAGAGCTTTTTAAGGAGGAGAAGGAAAGTATGGACAGGAAAATCATAGGTGGTGTTTTTTCTAAAGTAGGTGACGCTGAGCGAGCCATTACAGATTTGCAACATCACGGGTATGGATCTGATGATATATCTATTTTTGCAAGAGACAAAAAGAAAGTTTACGTCCTGGAAGATGAAATGGGTACTTCGGTCAAATCCAATAAAAGTAATCTAGGAAACAGCGCTAGTAAAGGCGCAGGATTAGGAGCTATTTCCGGAGGAACTTTAGGTGGAATTGCTGGTTTAGTAGTCGGACTAGGTCTTCTGGCGATCCCTGGACTTGGACAAATTGCGGCAGCAGGTCCAATCGCAGCGGCTGTTACTGGTGCAGGAGTCGGAGCTGGTGGCGGTGGAATTGTCGGTGCTCTTGTTGGTGCCGGAATGACTGAAAGAGAAGCAAGTCAATATGAGAACCATTTGAAGGATGGAAAAATTATTGTACTAGTCGAAGCAACCGAAAAATTGCAAGATAAAGTCTATCGTACCTTCCTTACGAATCAAACCGAAAACAAAACCATGTATCCTGAGTCATATAATCATCAACATCAAAACGATCAGCCTGCTTATACAAACAACGACCCATATGTAGGTGAACGTTCTCGGGAAGAAGAATATGCCGGAAGTAGAACTTCAAATCAGGATCGTCGGATGGATCATAACCGTTCAACGACTACCGATAAACATCATTCTTCTTCAAGCACATATGATAAACGCTATTGAAAACCCCAACTAATTTTGCTTCCTATATAATAAAGTACAGGAACCCCCTATTGATGGGTGGTTCCTGTTTTTTAATAAGTTCACTTTTTTATAATGAGTCAATGAAATCGGAAACGGCTTTGTTGAAGGCATCCGGTTCTTCTAAAAACGGGCAGTGGCAGCTATTTTCGAAGATAGTGAGCTGTGAGTTTTGCAGGCGTTCATGGATGTATTCTCCTGCTGCGACCGGAATGAGTTTCTCTTCGCGACCGAAGCATAGGAGCGTTGGTGTTTGGATGCTTTCGTATTGTTCGCGGTAGTCGACGACGGTCTGGTCGAAGAGGATGGCACTTGCGACCGATTCTGGTAGTTTCGTTGTTTCTTCTAGCATCCAATCGAAGTCTTCTTGAGTGAGCTCGTTTTTAAACATGAGCGGGATGAAATCGGTCAGGAATCCAGTGCGGTTGTTCTGGACTTCGCGCATGAGATGGATGAGCGTCGGGAAGTCGAATGCACCCATCGGGAAGTCTTCCCACTTGTAATCGGACGGCAGTTCATCGACAATGACTGTTCCTTTGACGTTGGTGTCCCCGAACTCCTGGAGATAATCCCAGGCGACGAACGCTCCCATCGACCAACCGACGAGCACGACGTCCTTGAGGTCGAGCTTTTCAATGAACGTGTGCACATCACGTGCGTAATTGGCGACGGTGTGGCCGTGATGGCATTTGGTAGATTCCCCGTGTCCGCGTAAATCGAGTAGGATTGCCCGGTGGTTTTTACTGAAATACTCGGTCTGCTTCTGGAAAAACCGGCTACTCATCCAGACGCCGTGGATGAAAAGGACCGGCGTCCCCTCCCCGACATCTTCATAATACAAGTCGACTTGATCCTCCACGCTCACATATGGCATGGTGATGACCTCCTTTTTCGTAGTTACATCTTACTAATTTCGAAGATCGACTTCCATTTTTCTAAAACCACTCGTGATTTTTCTAAGACGCTTAATGAAATTTCTAAAACATAGCTCCGAATTTCTAAAACGAAGCCCTGAAATTCTAAGACTACCCAACCATCAGATTATATGTTAACTTATTTATGTTATAAGTTAACATTTTTATGAAAGAGGGTTATGAATATGAAGTTAGACAGAGTCAGAATGATTACGATGTGCGCCATGTTTGCTGCTGTTACAGCGATTTTCGCACAGATTGAAATTCCGTTGCCGATCGTACCGATTAGTGGACAGACGCTGGCAGTCGGGTTGACGGCGACGATACTTGGAAGCCGTTATGGTGCGGTTGCGATGCTTTGCTATGTGGGCATGGGCGCGATAGGGTTGCCGGTGTTTGCTGAAGCAAAAGGCGGCGCGCAAGTAATAGTCGGGCCGACTGGCGGATACATATTCGGGTTCATCGTCACAGCATTCGTGACAGGCTGGATCCTCGAGCGCACGAAGTTCAACCTTACGTGGGCGCTCGTCGCGAACACCATCGGTATGGTCATCACGCTCGTTATGGGCTGCATCCAGCTGAAGTACGTGCTCGACATGTCTTGGACGCAGGCGCTTGCCGTCGGAGTTTATCCGTTCATCGTCGTCGGATTGATCAAGGCGTTTTTAGCAAGTTGGATCGGTATTACCGTCCGCAAGCGTTTGGTTCAAGCGAAATTGCTACGCGTTCCACAGAAAAATTCTACGCTAGAAAAGGCTGCCTCTTAAGGCTACTCTCGGTTGCACAGGTCCGACCGGGACTTGGATGAGGCACGTTTCGCCGCGATACGAATAGATGTCATCGCAAAGCTTTACATCGAAACCGAGGAGCGGGTGACCCCCGAGTCTGAGGGCTGACGCAGCCGTCAGCAACCGTTGCAACAGCCTTCCCGCTTCCATCTGCAGGATCCGGTATTCCCGCTTGCGGAATTCCTTCGTGCTGATGATATGGAAACAGAGCGGAACTTGATACAGATTCACATTATGGGCGGTCATTCCGGATTGCAGCTGCAACCGGAAGTCGCCTTTTTTCAATAAACGAAACGTGTGGGTGCAATGGTCGTATTCATACGCCCCGTCCGGCAACCCTTCCACATTGTAAAAGCAACCGGCAATCGCAAGTGATGACGAGCAATCACTTTTGGCTGGTGCAGACATTGTGTGCTGAAGCAAGGTGGAAAGCTGTGATAAAGGGATTCTTCCCATCGTAAAATCCATTCCTGGTGAGAACCTACGCCGGAATGCTTCCATCAGGTCTCCTGATAGTGACTCGCCATTCGGTAAAAGAAACCCTCCCTGGATCAGCTTCCTTTTCGATTTACCAATCTCAGAAAATTGTTCAGTCGACTCGATTTTGACGGCATTATTCATATGACGGATCTTCGGAAAATCGAGGACCTTTTGGGAGTGGATGTAATGGTCGGTTTGGATGGCCGGAATGCTCCGGATAACCGTTTCAGCGGTATATATCTTCGTTTCCTGAATACGGATCGTCTTTTCAAAAAGCGGAATCACTGCATAGATGGTTTCTTCTTGATCGTCGAGTCCAAGCAGATGATTCAATGCCTGATCGAGAAACTGATAGAATACGTTCGTCTCGTAACCGTATTGCTTGCTCATCTCGAGCAGCTGTCCGATGGCGACTCCCGCGTCCAGCCCTTGAAGCCGGTAGCTGAAGTTGTTGTATTTGAAGAAGTTCTTCCAGAACATCGTTGAGATGAAGACGGTGGCAAAACAGTCCCCGACATCGCAACGACCGCAGAGTGCTTTCTGGATAGAGTCATCGTAGTTCCCTTCCCGTAAGCATACGAGACGGTGATGGGCGACGTCGTAATGGTAGATGCCCTGTGAAACACCTTCCACTTTTACATAAAGATAGATTTCGTTCGGATAGAGCCCTCCGCCCGACGGAACAAAACGGCGGAGAGATGGGGACGGTTCTGGTGCTTCATCAAATGGGTTCATGCCTTGCGAAACCTGGTTCAACCCGTACGTAAACCAGAGAAAATGTCCCAAGTTTTCCAAAGTCGGTTTCCGCTCCACTTTTTCAAAGGTAAGGGGCACTTCCGACGACAACGGGACGACCGGCAAGTTGCGATACAGCTTATACGGAAGCGGCGCATCGTCCCAGTCCACCTCCCAATCCGGGGGACTCTCCCGCTCGATGTCATAATGGAGGTTGTAGAGAAAGTCGTTCATGGCGGTCCTCCTTCCTACGGGAACGGGTGCGGATACGGGTTGAGCTCTCCGTAAGTGAGCGGTTCATCCACATACCCGAGTTCCATCGGCACCTTGAGCACCCGCTCGAGTCCTTTGTACCGGGTCAAGTGATGGCCGAACGTCATCGGCAGCATGCCCGGGATGAGGACTTTCATGCAATGGAGGCCGTTCTGCCGGATTTCCGGTGTCGTCTGGTCAACAACTATGACATCAAGCCCGAGTTGGTTCAGCTTTTGGATAATCTCTTTCAGTTCCTCGGTCAGATCCGGGTTCTTCTGTCGTTCCGGGAACGCCTGCCCGAACGTTTGCATAGGTCCATTATCCTTCAGTAAAAAGTTCAGCCTTTCCTCCGCTTCCTTCAAGCCATATAGCATCCCGTGATCATCCATCCGCCGGACGAGCGAGTCGTCATGGAGCATTTTCATGTGCTCCGCTTTACCTGATTCGAACTTTTCATCCATATTGAGCACCATGCCGGCCAGTTCGTACACCGCGCTTTTCGTCGCGCGTATTGGGTCGAGGTGGGCACCAGCCGCACAGATAATGTTCATCCCTTCCTCTTTTCGGTTCTTCGCCATCGCCCACACACCTGGGATGCCGTGTTCCATCGTCGCGTTGTACAGATGAAGGTCATAGCCTGCGACGTCCCGCATCCGCGTAACCATCTGCTCGAGCTCTTTATCACACGCGGAATTCGGGTCGAGCCGTGGCAGATCGAGTTGTGCGTACCAGGTGAGCAGGAACGCATCCCGCTCAATGACTTCCATGATTCCGTAAAAGATCGCTTCTTCCCGGCTGCCACCCAGCGCACAGCCGTTGGACGTCTCGAATATGAATCCGCCTCCGCAACCCATGCTGTAATAGGCGAGCAGCTCCGGTATGAGCATCGGTTTATCCTGTAAAAACGAATAGCCCCACACCCAGTTCATTTTCCTGTCTGGGTCGAACTTATTGAATGGAAAGTTCGGCAGCGCGTATTGTTCATCAGAATGGACGCCGACGGACAGCGGGTTCAACGCGTGATCTTTGATGTTGTTGTAAGCGTCACGGACGACGGTCTTTTTGCCACGGGCACCGATTCCACACGACCGTTCAAGTGCTTCCAGAATCGCGGTCGATGTGCTCAGTTCATACGAGTGCGTCCGGCCAGCTGTCCCTTCGTTTCCGTTGAAAAGCGGCAGATTGACGATTACGTCTGCGAAGATGGTCTGCGGGTCGTACGTTTTCGAATTGAGCATGCCGGTCCGGTTGTCGAGATAATCTTTCGCAAGCGCTTGCTTCAATTCCCCCATCGGTCGGCACCGGTATGTGTCCAGGCTCACTTTCATGCTCGGTTCAAGCGTCATCTCTTCCGGTGCATCCGCCGGGATCTCAGAGCAATTCGGACACATCGCATCCGGCAAGATGAACCGCCATGAACTTTCGAGCGTTTTTAGACTGAGCAGGCACACATGATTTTCAGACTGCGGTTCCTCTCCTCTAAGAAATTTGAAAACTTCCGACTGTAAAACGAGTGCCATCTGCAAGAGACCTGAGTTGGATGTCCAGGCGTCCGGGTTCCGGTCTTGAATGGAAACCTGTTGCTGCCTTAGGTCCCACATTTCTTTCCGGTCGCGTCCCGCCATCAACATCCGCGTATCGGCGCACTGGGAACAACCTGCTTCTCCTGGTCGGACGAGTGGTCCGATGACGCCTTCACCGAACGAGACGAACCCTCGAAGCCATGGGATATCGAGCATCTCTTCTGCGTGTTGGTGAACCGCTGGCACCCATGTGTCATGTAAAACGAGCGCGAGATCCGCTTGTGGCAGTCCTTTTTCCACTTTAGCCCTCCGTCTTACTTCGCATTGACCTGCCAGCTGGTTGCAAACATATTCCGCAAGCACTCCGTGACCAATCACGAGAACCGTCGGCATCATTCAACCGCCTCCTCTCGTAAGAGGACACAGTATACTCCCAGTTCATCCTGTTTGAACAGAGCTTCCATCTTTAATTCGTACACATCACACGTTTCGTTAATTTTCGAAAGATCGATCTCGAGTTGTGGAACGTCGACTGTTTGTGGATCACACTTGGTTACAGTTACGTTTTTCACACAAATCGCATTCGTATGGCAATCCTTCAAGATGGCTTTCTGAAGACAGCTTCTGAGTGCCTGCGTCACATTCATTCCAGCACTGCCGTACCAAGCATCATTTACGCACACCCAGGTCACTGGGTAACCACACAGATTTTCTCCAAGGTACACGCATGATTCCTCCAACACGTTCAGGTAAAACTTGCAATGGTCATCCGTGACTTCTCCTATTTTTACAGGCGTTATCTTATGTTCACCAAGTGCTTTCAACTTTTCCAGAAGACATTTCTGCAGTCCGCGGCTGATGCCTTCTTCTGCCGTTTCCCCTGCTCCGACCCCGGTATAGGCAGGTTGGAACGAGTCGATCAGTCTTCCGCAATAGTCTTCAACACCGGTGAGACCGGCTTCTTTTCGCGCTTTCTCATGCGTGAGTCCGCAGCAATTTTTCACCGGTAAAAGTTTCGCCGGTCCATCGCAGATCGGGTCTGCCACCTGAACCGCGCATTGAGAAAGTGGTATCTGGTTCAGGTCGCCCTCTTCCCAGAGATGGAAGATCCCGGTCACCTCTGACGTCATTTTGCCAAACGTGAGGAACAACGCGCTATCTTCCTTCTTCTCTAGATTCAGCGAATCGACTTTTACAATCGAGGTGCAGTCGGTCACCCTTGGATGCGGTCGGAAGGTGTGCCATTTGCCGGTCAGTGTAAAAAGATCAAGTGTGTATAGCTGGTTAGGGGTTGTGCTGACGCCTGTCATCGTCTTGAAACCTTCAAACACGCAAAGGTTCGCCAATAGTGCGCCGGCTGTCGAAGCATATGGACCGGCTGGGTGCTTGTTTTCAAGGGCGCTCTGATGCAAACTCCGCCATGCTGATTCCCAACACGCCTCTGTATCCGGTTCAACGACCGGACCTGCCATCCCTACTTTTTCAAAACAGACAGCCGGAATGAATCGTTTCTTCTGATCGCGACAGACAGCGTGGAGAACACGGAGCTCCTCCAGTTCACCCGTCTGCGAAACATAATAAACGGTCTCGAACGGTTCAATCACTTCCCGCCACGAGCGGACCGCTTCCGCCTTCGTAACGACCTCGACTGCGACATGCGGGTCGGTTTTACGGGCATGGGAAGTCAATTCGGCGAGCCTCTTCCTGTTTGTCGCGACTTCTTCATTCACGAGCACGTGGAAATTCGGGAGACCAGACTCAAGAAGTGCATTTACGAGCGACAGGAAAAATGGACCCGAGCCGATTGCGAGCACTTTTTCCTTCCGATATTGTTCAAAACGATAAGCGCCTGAACCGCCGAAACTGTTCAGGAACTCGATCTGTGATGCATATTTGGTGAGGATGTCCTCCTTCAATCCATGTGGTTTGTAGCTGCTGATGTCCTGGACGAACCTGTTCTGATGGAGAGCTTCTGCAATCTCGTAAACTCTCTTTTTGTAAGGTTCCGGAAGGCCGTCGGTAAGCTCTGCCAAACTATGGTCGCCGTTGAACATCGGCACTAGTTTTTCAATCCAGCGATCGATTGATTCCCCTTCCATTTGAAAAGATCCTGCGTTGTTCCGGAAATACACTCGCCCTGCGGCATCCGGCAGAAAGAACGTATCTCGGTTCACTTTCAAACGCATCGTCGGTGTCATTTTGGTCATACGCGCTCCTCCTCACTGTGAGAGCTGTCCTATCCTACAAAAACGTCATTCTTACTGATTGTATGAGCGGGAATTTGTCTTATATGTCATCGCGGAAAAATTCAGAACCTGGTTGGGAAACGTTCTTCTTTTTTCACCTGAACCCTAAAAGGATTAATGCTTTTGTTGTTGAATATTATTCTCTTGAAAAGTTAAGAAAAGGGGATTTCTAATGAACAGATCTAATCGAGTGAAAACCTTAGTTGATTTGAGTCCAAATACAGAGTTAAGGTGGGAAAGATTAACGAAATATACTTCATTATTTTATAAAGAGTTCTCAATCGGGTCTATGTTTCATAGTGGAGACCGAAAGAACAAGTTCTCAGTAAATGCAACAGAAGGTAGCGAATTTGAATTGTATTTAAAAGATAAGGTGGGCAATACTGTCCGTTCTGATTCTGATGGGTACATGGTCGCTTGGCTTGATTTAACAAAGGATGATGACTTTGACAAGTTTGCAGAAATTGCTGTTGAACTCCCTAAGTACGAGACCTCTGGTTTAAGGAAGCTTCATCAAAAGTGACAATAGACCATTGACCGTTCTACGATTAAGCTTAACTATCACTCTACTAGGGTAAACAGCTAAAAAAGGGGGGGCTCCCTGTGTTGAAATGGACTGCTGCAAAATTAATCCGACTTCTATCAAGTGAAGAGGATCCAACGGTCGATCATCAGGAAGTGAAAGAAAAGAAAGACGTTCTGATACAAACGAGTGTAAAGCCGACTGACGTTTCCATCTATTATCCGATGAACACAACCGTTGAAAAACTGCCGGTTTACATGAACCTTCACGGGGGCGCATTCATCATGAATTCGAAAGAGATGGACGATGTGTATTGCCGACGCATCGCGAATCATACCGGTTGTGCGGTGGTCAATGTGGACTATGGGAAGGCACCTGAGTACTCTTTTCCACAGCCGATCCAGCAATGCTATGAAGTTTTGCAATGGATCCGTGCGCACTCAGAAGAACTCGGATTCGCCCCGGAAAAAATCATGATTGGCGGCCAAAGCTCTGGTGCCAATATTGCCGCAGCCCTCTGTCTCTTTTTAAAAGAGCGGAACGAGCCACAACCGTTGCTACAGGTGTTATGTTGTCCGATGCTCGATTTCGTGACGCCGCATGCGGACAAGCCGGAACCCGATCCTAGACGGGCAAAATACCCTCAGGTCGCGAACTTCATGAACCGGTGCTATGTACCGAATGCTGATTTGGAAAAACACCCGCATGCCTCTCCTGTTCTTGCTGAAAATGTCGAGGGTCTTGCGAGCGCACTCTTTATCATTGCTGAGTATGACGCTTTCCATCCTGAAGGAAAAGCATACGCAGAAAAGTTAGAGCAGGCTGACGTCCCCGTCCGAAAACATGTTTTCAAAGATTGCTATCATGCTTTCACCCACAAAGGTCCAAAAGACAAGGCGGAGGAAGCCTGGGCATTGATTGAAGAAGCCATCAAGGAGACCGTGTCGCAAAAACAACTGCATGTATCGCATTAACAGGAAACGACCCGTACACTTGAACGGGTCGTTTTTTTCCACCTATTATTCTTCTGATCCGCCTGCGCAACCGCCGCATCTACCACAGCCACCGCAACGGCCACATCCACCACAACGTGCGCATCCGCCACAGCGTGCACATCCGGCACATCCGCCACAACGGAAGCAACCGAAACATCGGAAACAACCAAAGCAACCGAAACATCCTACACACGCACCAACGATGATCCGCTCATCATCCGAGTCCCCGTGCTGCTCACTCGGCACCATTTGGCTCGCCTTATAGTCCCCAACATTCAAGTCCCTAATGTCTTTGTGAAAATCGGTCATGTCTTAACCTCCATATGTTCATTTTAAAATTCCATGTGAAGAGACCTATTACCCTACAACAACTCTCCTCAACAAAATATGTACATAGGTTGGGCATTGTTACAGATTCGATTTGTCGAAAACTTTTAAGTGGTAAAAATTAAATATTCCTTGACCGGAATATTCCTTTCAGAGTATATTGAATGTATGGAAAAGATATTAAGTGCTCTCGCTGAGCACAACCGATTAAAGATAATAGAACTCTTGAGTGAACAACGTCTTACCGTAGGAGAAATCGCTGAACGACTTGATCTCCGACAGCCTCAGGTTTCGAAACACCTGAAAGTCTTAAGTGAAGCAGGTCTGGTCGAAGTCTTTCCAGTGGGTAACAGGCGGATTTATCAATTGAGGAGAGAACCATTCATGCAGTTGGACCGATGGTTGGCATCCTACCGGGACATTCAGGATGCGCGATTCGATCGTCTAGATGAGTACCTGAAGGAACTACAACGTAATGACGAGGACCATGGCAGTGAGCAGTAAAAGCTTTACATTCTTTTTTTAAAATGATGATGGAGGAATGGAAATGTCAAACAATCCTGTAACAAAGAGCATTACAACGAGTGTAGAAGGCCGAGATCTCATCATGGAGCGCGTGTTCGATGCACCGAAGGAATTGGTTTTCAAAGCGTATTCGGAAAAGAATCATTTGGAAAAATGGTGGGGCCCTGAAGGCTGGGAGACGAAGGTGCTGGCGGTTGATTTCAAGCCTGGTGGCGTATGGCGCTACTGCATGACTTGTGTGGATCAAAACCAGGGGGACTTCTTCGGCATGGAATCGTGTGGATTGGCGGAGTATCAAGAAATTGCTGCACCAGATAAGATCGTCTATACCGATTCTTTTACAGACAAGGAAGGCAACAAGCTTGAGATGCCGGAGATGCTGATTACAATTCACTTTGAAGATTATGAAGGGAAAACGAAACTGGTGACCCGTACGCAGTTTGCAACGGAAGAAGCACTGCAACAAATTGTCGATATGGGCGTGGAACAAGGCGTGGCATCCCAGTTCAAGCGATTGGATGCTTATCTGGAAAAATTGCAGTAAAGGTGAGAAGACGCGTTCTGAAAAGGACGCGTCTTTTTTCTTAATTTAGTAAAAGACACCGACTACATAGAAGATTGAACCTAAGATGAGCAGTCCGTAACCACCGAAGATTGCCCACTTCAAAGGTCCCTTCTTACTAAAAAATGCAGTCATTACGGATACTCCAACTCCAATCAGCAAGATATTGGTCCCTGCTTGCCCCGATACCTTTCCGATTAATGAATATAAAATAAGGACTGTAGATATAAAGATTATAATCGAAACAACCCCCAAGTATTTTCTCATGATCATCCCTCCTTTGTGTCATATATTACCATAAAAATCCAGTTGAGAGATGTCTCTAAAGAACAAAACCGAGCACTCCCTCTCGAAGGGAAATGCTCGGTTTTTCTTTGGCGTATGGAGGATGGGGTCAGGGCTGCTTGCTGCTCTCGATGGCGGCATCCCAATTCGGAAAATAATACAATGCGTTTCTCATCAGCTCAGGGTTGGACTTCTTCACCTGCTTTTTACGCGGTGCCTCCCCTTCCTGTTGTGCTAAATTCGAAATCTGCTGGACAACTTCTTCAAGACTCATACTCGCTTCCATTGTCTTTCCTCCCTTGTTTAGGTTATTCATCATTCTAACCTTAACGCTCAGTCGGGATACCCTTATTTTTACTATTTTCTCTGGTGGTGCTCATTATATGAAAAAGCGGCACATTGGAAGAAAGCAGGATTAGATTGTACGTTTGACGGCTGCTGCTCTTGGGAAGTGTCGTATAACGACGCATTGAGGAGGTTGTACAAATGAAAAAGTATCATGTTGTTCCAGATAGAGACGTCCAGGGCTGGTATGTGAAGATTGAGGACACAGCCCCTGTGGATCATTATGAAATGAAAACCGATGCAATCGAACACGCTGATAAGATTGCGCAGGAAAACAAGCCGAGCAAGCTGTACATCCTGGATCAAGATCGCGAAGTCGTAGAAGAGCGAAAGTATTAAATGATAGAGGGCTGCCCTTGATGGGGGCAGCCCTTCCGTATTAATGTAGTAAAATCATACTGTTTGGCAAAACGATGCAGCGTTTTGGCAAGACCTCACCTCATTTTCGAGAAACGTTGTAGCTTTTTGGCAAGACCAACTGCTGTTTTCGGGAAACGAGGAGCTATTTTGGCAAGACAAGGACTCGAAACTCAGATCATTCGGTAAAAACCGGTGCATTCATGGCTGTTTTTACTTAGAAAACCTTGGCAACTCCATATTCCAGCCTCAAAATTCTCCAATTCTGACCTTTTTGATCGAATCCAGTCCATATTTCAATAAAAAAGCTGGAGAGTAACCCTCCCCAGCTGAAACTAAGTGCCAAAAGAGCACTTAGTACTTATTCCATTGTAAAACTTCGTCCAACGGCAGTCGGCTCTTTTCAAATCCAGCCTTCGCGCCTTTTCCGAGTGCGATCAGCATGACCGGCTCGAAGTTTTCAGGTACACGGAATGCTTCGACGAACTTCTCCTGGTCGAATCCGCCCATCGGCACCGTGTCGTAACCCTTAGCTTTTGCCGCAAGCATCAATTGCATGGAAACGAGTCCGCCGTCGATCATCGCGATCTTCGATAAGCGCTCTGCCGGAAAGCTTCCGTATCCTTGCGTAATGCTGTTCACGTATGTGTTCTTCAGCTCTTCTGTCATTCGGCCCATCTCCACGAGTTCTCCGAAAATGCGTTCAGCATTTTTGTAGCCTTCACGATCTCCAAGTACAGCGATGACTGCAGATGCTTCTACGACTTGTTGCTGGTTGTTCGCAATCGGCAGCAACTCATCTTTCGCAGCCTGATCCTGGATAACGAGGAATCTCCACGGCTGAAGGTTGGATGAAGACGGCGCCTGTGTAGCCACCTCCAACAATTCCCGGATCTCTTCTTCTGAGATTTTTACCGTCGGATCATATTGACGCACGGAACGACGCTCTTTTGCAACTGTGAAAAAGTCGGTATCCTCAAGAACTTTCGGTGCTCCCGCATCTTTATTGAGATCTTTTGCTTTATTTAAATATTCTTCTTTGCTCATCGTTTTTTGCGACATTTCGTTCGCTCCTTTTTAACTGTAATGATTTCAGGAACAGTATATCTTCTAAACTGTAACTTTGTCAAGAACAGTTAACTGGAGAAAAAAACGAAACCTTCTAAGTTTCGTTTTTAACGGATAAGATCTGCGATCGTCTTCTGTTTCAGGCCTTCGACGAGCCAGCTCTCCATTTCGTCTTTCAGTTCAAAAAGTGCTTCCCGGGTCGGCGGTGCAAAGCATTCCTTACTCTCTACCCCGAGGAAACCTTTCTGCGAATTCTCTGCTTTCATCGCCTCGTACACTTCAGCGAGTGTGATTTCCTCCGGCTTTTTCACTAAGGAATAACCACCGTCACGACCTTCCTTCGCCTGAATCAAGTCGGCCTTTACCAGGTGCGTCAATATTTTACGTAAAAAGGCGGATTGGGACTCGAGCTTCTCCGCGATCTTGCCGCTTGGACACAGGGTATCCTGCTCAGCAAGAACGATCAAAGCTTGCAGCGCCATTCCAAACCATTTCGTATTCGATACTTTCTCAGCCATCACGTTTCACCTCTTCATCCCTTCTATTCTGCGGCATCCGTGAAGGAATGTCAAAGCCTCCCTATTGTAAAAACTCCAGGATTCCGGAAAGCAAACCATCTGCGAGCGGTAACGATGGATCCGAGTAGGTCGCTAGATTCTTCTCCCGATCCGCCGGTGCCTCCTTCAGCACATGATTCATTTTATCGACTAAAAGCAATGTCGCATCCGGGTCCGCTTTCGCCAGAGCTTCCGCATCCTGCTCTGGTACTTGAATGTCGTTTGTCCCGTTGATGACGAGCGCAGGGATATCGAGTTTCTGGATCTCTTCGGTCGGCTCGTACTTCATCCACGAGATGAGGAACGGCTGGACGCTCGGTTTGAACATGTTCATGAGCTGCGGATCGACGTCGTCGACAGTCTCCCCTTTTCTCAACGATTCAAGGATGTTCTGGCTTTCTTTGTACAGGTCATCTGGTAAAGACTCCAACTGTTCTGCTAAAACTTCATCGATTGGACGGCCCGCTCCAGCGATGGAAATGAACGCATCTGCTTCTGAATTTTGAGCTGCTACCATACCGACCAGCGATCCCTGACTGTGCCCGATCACATAGATGTCTGTGAACCGCTCATCCTTACTCAGTTTCTCGATCCACATTTCGGCATCCTTGATGAAAAGATCGAATCGGAGATCCTTTTCGTTCATGATTGCTTGCGCATTTTTCCCGGCACCACGCTTATCGTAGCGTAGGCTCGCGATTCCTTCCTCCGCCAAACCTTCCGCTAACATCTTCAGGCTGTTGTTTTTACCAGGAAGTGCAGGCGAATTGCCATTCCGGTCCGTCGGTCCAGAGCCAGGGATGATAATGGCGATCGGGGACGGTTCTCCTGATTCAGGCGTGAGCAAAGAACCATACAGTTTACCCGTTTCTGTCTCAATCGTTAAAAATTCCTTCTCTTCAGGCTCTTCTGCCGTTTCTGGTTCGCCTTTCACCACTTCAAACGGATAAGACTTCCCTTGCTGGGTGAACGTACCCGAGATTTTATCGTCTTTCAATGTTCCTTTGAAGTAGATGTTCTGCCCGGAAAACGGCATCTTGAAGGAAACATTGCCTTCTTTCACGGTCACTTGTGTGAGCTCAAAGTCCTCGACGTTTTGTACGGGTATCGAGATCGTGCCTGTGAGTTTTTCCTCGTTATTAAACTTGAGGATGATGTTCAACGGCTGGTCGGGTACTACAATCGAACCGTTCCAAGTTCCAACCAGTTGATCTGCCTCTTGTTCGTCGCTACAACCCGTGAATACGAGCACCATCAATGCCAAAGTCGTCCATGCAATCCACTTTTTCATATGTACCGCTCCTTTTCATAACTACTAGATATACGAATGAACGATGATCTAGGTTCCATGACGACTCGATTTTACTTCTCATAGAGTGATTGACGCAGATAATTATTCTGTCCATTTCCTTATTTATTCTGTCTACTTCCCAGATAATTCGGCCCAAAATCCGAATAATTCTGCCCAATTCCAGAATAATTCTGTCCATATCCCAAATAATTCTGCCCACCTTCCTTTTCATGGCACTCCATCTCCTTCCTACTCTCTCACACAAAAAAACTCCCCTATCCAAAGGGGAGTTCTCCTTATTAAAAATTAATGATTCACTGCTTTTTCTGCGTTTACTCGTCCGTTTTGGAACAATACGCCTGTTCCCGTTACGTTATCGGCTGTATCTTCAAGTGCTGTACGAATATCAGAAGCGCTTCGCCCTTGAGCTGCGAGCAATCCAGCTACACCTGCTACGACTGGAGCTGCCATTGATGTTCCGGAGAACTTCTCATAGCCTCCACCGACGACTGTTGAGTAGATACTCACACCAGGAGCTGCGATATCAACCCAAGTTCCGTAGTTCGAGAAGTATGCAATCGTGTCACTCTGATCCGTTGCTGCGACTGCAATTGCGTTCGAATAGTAGGCTGGGTAGCTTGGTTTCGCAGAGCTTTCGTTACCTGCTGCAGCAATAACGACGGATCCCTTATTCCAAGCGTAGTCAACAGCTTCTCGTAATGTTTGGGTACCCAGCAACCCACCAAGGCTCAAGTTGATAACTTGTGCACCCTGGTCTGCCGCATAACGGATACCTTGTGCGACATCATCCAACGTACCGCTTCCTCCTTCATCAAGAACACGTACCGCTAAAATGGAGGCTTTCGGTGCAAGACCTGCCATTCCGATTCCGTTGTTCGTGTTCGCTGCTGCAATTCCAGAAACGTGGGTACCATGGTCGTGCTCATCCATCGGGTCGTTGTCGTTCTCGACGAAGTCATATCCTTTGATGACTTTACCGGATAGATCCGGATGGTTGTAGTCTACGCCTGTGTCGATGACGGCGATTTTAACATTGGAAGCGCTTTGGGTAACGTCCCAAGCTATATCTGCACTCACCTTTTGTGGTGCGTATTGCTGGGATTGATAAGCCGGATCGTTGGGAGTATAGCTTGCATGGAACGTAACGTTCGGCTCAGCGTACTCCACTGCGCTGTTCCCTTCAAATGCTTTCAATGCCTCATTGACTTTTCCATCAACTTTTACCACAACAAAGTCTTCTGTCGTTTCAACAACTTCTCCACCCAATTGGGTCACGATTTGCTCTGCTTTCGATCCTAGAACAGAATCTTTAAAATGGACGATGAGTTCCTGTGGAGCAAGTTGCTCACTGGATTTGTTGAAAGTAGCTTCCTTGACTTCAAAATTTGCTGCCGATGCAGGTGCCGCTGCCGATACGAGCAGGGTAGCTGATGCAGCAAGTGCTGCGAAACGCTTAAACATTCAATCACTCCTCTGTTGTTGTTCCCAGACGTCGGTCTTTCCGGGTCATGACAGAGGATTCGTGGATATTCTACATATTCCTTTTTATTTCCCGATAAATAAAGAGAATTTACTATTTTAATAAAATGTAAGCGATATTATCTGCAACCCCACTAGTACCAACAGGTGACTGTTACTAGTACTCTCTTTCTAATACCGTTTGCAGAAATACCTATGAAATTACTATTGTAAATTTCGGTTAAAGAATTTTCACAAAAATGTAATAACTATTATGATTATTAAATAAGATTAAGTGGTAGTATAAAAAATGAAGGAGTTGATGAAAATGAGAAAGCGAAAACCTTCATTTGAACAACTATTGACACAAAATCGGAATCAATTAATCAATGATCCGAAAGAAATGGAGAAGATCGAGAAGAAGATCGAAAACAAACAGCTACAAAAGTCATCATGATAGATTGAAGAAAGCGAGACCCGGATTGAGGGTCTCGCTTTTGTTATAAGAACATATCGCTCTTCTTGAAATGAAGTTCATACAGTTTCTGGAAAATGTCGATTCCGCGGTAAAATTCTTCATTGTAGCTGCCATCATTCGTGTCCACTGACCAGGCTGTCGAAAGGACTGTATGAGCGTATCCCCACAATAATAGTCGCTTTTTGTTAAGGTTCAGTTCATTCGTGAACGTTTCCACCCGTTGTCCAATCACTTCATATGCATGTTGAGTTTGCCGGTTCAATAGGAATTGAATGAGGTCATACTCGATCTCCCCGACCAGTCCTTTCGGATCGATCACCGTCCATTCCCCGTTTCCGGATGAAAGCACGTTGTAATGATGGAAATCACCATGCAGAAGGTAATGCTGCTCAGACGTTTCATTTAAATACGTAAAAATTTCAAGAGCGCGATCCAGGGTGTCTCTTGTAATTGGACCGATACCGTTCGGATGACTTATGATCTGCTTCCGGAGATTTTCTTCTCTTGCTTTTGTCGTTGGGAGGATGGTCTGAGCGGGTGCTGGTGTTTTCAGCTGTTTGATAGCCTTGGCAGCAATATGGGCTGCTTTCTCATGGTCCTCTAACGACGCGAGAGTATGACCCGGAGTTAGTTTTTCGAGTATGAGAACACCTTTCTCAGCATCCGAATCGATAAGGCGCACCATTCCTTTGCCGTTGAACAGCCGTAAAGCTTCCAGTTCGTGTTGGAATCCTTCACCAGGAATACATAGTTTGATGACGACCTCTGTCCCATCGCTCAAAATGGCCGGTGCAACATAATTAATGGACAGCTCGTAAGGTTCGCCTATTTTCATAGTCCACTTCTTTTCACAGTATCGGATAAGGCTCGGCAGATCGTCCAGCCACTCTTCACCCTGCTCTTCAAAATATAACCGCACATTTTTCACGAATTCATTTTGTAATTGCATTAATTTGCTCCTTGTACTTTTCCTTATTGATCTCTTCCTTCAAGTGAAAGCATTGTTCTAGATCGATTTCATACACGTTTGCCAAACAATTTATATAATACAGAACATCATACAGTTCTTCTTCAATCGTCCCTTTTATGGAACTCTCATCTTTTAAGCGTTTGTCTTTGCGGATGGCTTCTGACAACTCGCCAACCTCTTCTATGAGCTTTTGAAAATAGCCATGCTTCAGCTCAGGTTTGTAATCTCTTTCTTTTATGTACGATTGTAGTTCGTCGATGGTTATACTCATTATTAATCACCCTTCATATAGTCTCTGATCATTTGCTTGTTCGACTCACCCATTGGCGGTAAGTGATCCAAATCACAGAATTTCACTTCTCTATTCTCATTGTGATCTGTAGTAGGTTCGCCAGAAAACGCATGGCATGTATAAATCACATTCACAAAATATACTTCATCCCCATTTGGGTAGATATGATGCTGTGATTCACCTGAATAAATGTTAAAGAACTTTAGCTCATTGGGTTGGATGCCTGTTTCCTCATATACTTCCCTATGAACGGCCTCTTCCACTGTTTCTCCGAGTTCAACTGCTCCACCCGGATGCGACCATAAACCGTTGTCAGTCCTGTGTTGTAGTAAAATTCTGTTTTTATCATCAAATATCAAACATCCTGCCACACTCACTACAAGTGGGATGGTTCCTACTTTTTTACGCAAATCCAATATGTAACTGCTCATGATCAATCACTCAACTTTCCACACTTGAAATCTCTTCTCTCTTCGGTTCATACCATACTAATTCCTCCCTCGACAAAAAACTCTACTGCAATATGTGCAGTAGAGTGTACATTTTAGAAAAACAGTCTTGGAAGTCCGTCATAAGGGGGCCGTTCACGGCGAGGTTTTTTCAGTTTCTTACGATTTGAAGTGCATGTGTCTTCAAAAGGATACGGTAAAGCTTGATCAAAGTTTGAGAAACGGAGATCTGCATCGAGATCTTCCTGGTACGGTTTGTCGATCGGTTGTCCGCTGGAATCCGTCTGACGTTTCAAATGCTCTACGACAGCTTCTCCAATCGTTCGTCCTACTTCCAGACCGGCTTCATTATCAATCGGGAAATGGATGCCTCCATATAATCTTGAAACGGCAGCTTCTTCTGCAAGTTCATTAAGTTTTTCCGACTCGCCTGGGAAAAAGTAGCTTAGGATAACAGCCGCGCAGCCAGATATAGCGGAATGCCCCGATACATATGTCGGGAATCTTGGGGTACAGAGAATCGGTTCGAGGTCGGGGTCGTACTGAATCGGACGAGCAACATTCCAGAGGTACTTGTAATGCCAGACGACAACGAAAGTATCATTGAGTCCAGCTTCAACTGCAGCCAAAATCCGGCCTGCATATGGCGGTGTGCATCCGTACGTATCAATCAATCGGTCGATGATTGGAGTCCATTGCTTTGTGGCGACACCTGTGCCCCAAAATTTGGCGATTTTAATTTGTTCAGGGGTGATATGATCCAGCGTTTCTTGAACAACAGCCAATTCCGATTCCCAATCGATGTCATTCGGGTCCTGAATATTGAATTGCAGGGGACCTCTTGAACCGAAGAACCTGCTACCCCTCCGTTTGATGACATAGGTAGACCAAGATTCCGCGAGTGGGTCGATTCCATCGTTCGGTGGTGTTTCTTCTCCTCCATAAGGAAGCTGCGACCATTCTAAATAATTTGTTTTAGGTTTTCTCCTCATTTTTTTCTCCTTTATTCTTGTTAGTACTAGGCAATGCTTTTATATAGTATGAAGACAAGCCAATAACGCTTGTACTTCAGTTTAGATTTGTTCGGTTTTCTGTGTGTGATTGGAGTCGTCAAGCCAAAATGCGCAATTGTCCCATCAACAAAAAAATGCCTGCCACCCCCGGTAGTTTTCTGGAGGTAACAGACATTTCAACTCAAGTCTTATTTCGTTGTAGATTCAGCAAGGCTTCTAACCTGTTCATTGATGTCTTCGATCTGCTTCACGATGATTTCATTTTGTGAAGTATGCTGTTGGATAGAAGCTGATACTTCTTCAGTTGTCGCAGTCGATTCTTCAATGACCGCAGCAAACTCATTGACCGATTTCTCAACATCTTGAGTGTCCTTACTGACGTGTTCCGCAATGCTTTGGAACTCCGCCATTTCCGTATTCAACAATTGAATCGATGCATTAATGCTTTCAAAAATCGCTTTCGTTTCTTCCGTTTCACGGATATTCTCTTCCATCTCTGTTGCGATGCTCTTCATTTGTTTCTGGGTACGTCCGTTACTGGAATGGATTTCGGTCAGATTCTTCGAGATGCTGTCCGCTGTTTTTTCCGTCATATCTGCAAGCTTTCGAATTTCAGATGCGACCACCGCAAAGCCCTTTCCTGCCTCTCCCGCTCGAGCCGCTTCAATGGAAGCATTCAAGGCGAGCAAGTTCGTTTGAGAGGTGATTTCTTGGATTGAGTTCAAGGATGTCACGGACTCTCCGACATGCTTGGTAAGGATATTCATATCTTCTGCCATTGCGGAGACCAGTGTCTTAAACTCAGTGATCTGCTTATGCAATTGTTCGATTCTTGTCGTTCCATGAGAAGAGCTTTCCCCTGTCTGTTCGGTTTTCTCCAAGATCACTTCTGCACTCGTAAGCATCCGATTGACCAACTCGTTCGTACTTTCAATGGAACTCATGATATCACTGACGGTCTCACTCTGCGATTGTGTGCCGGATGCAATCTCCTGGATCGCGACGTTCATTTCATTGAAGGAATGTTGATTGTGTTCACTCGTCCTTGTCAGGTTCTGAAGTTCAATCGCAATCGCCTTTGTTTTATCCTCAAGTAACTGACGACTGGATTGCTCACGTCCTAGACGCTCTTCCACTTCTTCTTGAAGAGATTCCATCTTCACGTTCATGCTCTTCGCGATCGCCAATTGCAAGTAAAACACTACTAACACAAGAATCATGATCAACATCGTCTTACCAAGGTTTGTCTCAAAGCTTGACCCGTACATCATATAGTACGAAACAACGAGACCGACTCCGATTGCCGTTCCGACAAAAAAGACTTTCCGATCCATATAAAGAATCGAACAGGCCAACAGGAAATAAACCAGAAATGCGTTCTGATCAGATGGATTTGTGTGCATGATGGTTGCAAGAATTGCACTCAATCCAATGATTGCTATGTAAGGCGTCAGCGAAATGAATTTCTTTTTTAAATAAGAAAAAGCCAATACCCCTGTCAATAGCGAACCGCCTATTAGGATAATCAAAATATTCAACAATGGTGCTTTCAGGCTTATGTCGATCCCAGTTGCTAGAAGTGTGCAAACTCCGGAAATAATCAGCATGATCCTGTTCTTCTGTAAAAGACCGCTCAACTGTAAAGAATTTTGTTCCAACACGTCCACCTCATTTAGTATGTAGTCCATCCATCCTATATATCGGATAATTCAGTCATTTCGTTTACAAAAAATGTTATGAACAGATACTTTTTTATAAGAAAAAAGCGTCCATTGATATTGGACGCTTTTGCTGGGTTATTTTTTGTTAGACTCTTTTTCAACTAGACTCGAAACTTGAGAATTGATTCTCTCGATCTGATTGACGATCATTTGGTTTTGATTGGTATGTTGTTCAATGGATGCAGAAATTTCTTCAGTTGTCGCTGTAGATTGTTCAACGACAGCAGCAAACTCATTCACGGAATTCTCCACATCCAGTGTATCTTTCCGAACGTGAGTGGCAATTGTCTGGAAGTCTTTCATTTCACTATTCAATGATTGAACAGCACGATTGATATTCTCGAAAATTTCTCGGGTCGCTTCGGTTCCACGGATGTTTTCTTCCATTTCTCCACCGATGTTTTTCATTTGTTTCTGCGTACGTCCATTACTGGAATGGATTTCTGACAGGTTCTTCGAAATACTGTTTGCCGTTTTTTCAGTCAGGTCTGCAAGCTTACGTATCTCGTCTGCAACGACAGCAAACCCCTTGCCGGCTTCTCCTGCCCGCGCCGCTTCAATCGATGCATTTAACGCAAGCAAGTTCGTCTGAGACGTGATCTCTTGGATGGAATTGATGGATGTGACGGATTCTCCCACATGCTTCGAGAGTGTATTCATGTCTTCTGCCATTGTGGAAACGAGTTCTTTAAAGCCGTTGATCTGTTTATGCAGTTGTTCAATCCGAACTGTCCCATGCTGCGAGCTCTCCTCGGTTTGTTCCGTTTGTGTCAGAATAACCTCAGCTCGTTCGAGCATCTTTTGGACGAGTTCGCTCGTACTTTCGATCGAACTCATGATGTCGCTAACGGTCTCACTCTGAGATTGGGTACCAGAGGCGATTTCCTGGACAGCAATATTCATCTCGTTAAAGGAATGCTGATTATGTTCGCTCGTTTCTGTTAGATTTTGTAGTTCAGCTGCAATAGCTTCCGTTTTTGTTTCCAACTGTTCTTTACTTTCTTTTTCACGAGTCAGTCGTTGACCCACTTCTTCTTGTAAGGCTTCCATCTGATCATTCAGCTTTTTAGCGATCGACATTTGAAGATAAAACACGACCAGGACGAGGATCATGACAAGCATCGTTTTACCTAAGCTTGTTTCCATCACCGAATTGTAAAGAGCATAATAAGAAACGACAAGTCCAATGGATAAAGCAGTGCCTAAAAAGTAGATTTTACGATCCATATAAAGGACGGAGCATGCTAAAAGATAATAAACGATAAATGCATTTTGATCAGAAGGATTTGTATGCATGATTACAGCAACAATAACAGCTAATCCGACAACAGATATATATGGGGTCAAAGTGACGAACTTTTTCTTAAAATAGGAATACCCCACTACGGATGTTAAAAGGGTTCCGCCAATTAAGAGCACAAGGATGGTTATCAGTTCTGCTCCTAAACTGATATCGATGCCAGTTGCCAAAATGGTGGAAAGCCCCAGCATAATGAACATGATTTTGTTTTTGTTCATCAATGCATTCAAGTGTAATGAATTTTGTTCCAACGAATTCACCTCTGCACGTTATATAGTACTTCTAGTCTATATATCGACGATTTTTGTCGAATAGTTTACTAGTAAATCTTTATATGAAAAATTTTTCTTTTTCCATAATGTACTAGTCCACAATTCCTTGGAACCCCTTGGACTCCATCCTGGACTCTCGTATTCTATGAGAAGAGGAATGTTACAGACTTCAGGGGAGTTGAGCGACTTGAGATACAAGGGACGACTTGGATTAGTTCTCATAGCTTTTAGTTTACTCATTGCCGGAATGATCGGCATTTTTACAAGCGGGGGTTCGAACGATGCAACGCAGAAAATCAGCACCAGTTTACAAACGAAATCCAGTAACGTTGGTCCGAAAGAAGTGAACGCTACCGACAGTACTAAAAAAGTGGTTGGTTATTATGGTGGTTGGGGTGCGTATTCGGGCTATGAAGCTGAGGATATTAAAGCTAGCAAACTGACACACTTGAATTATGCTTTCGCAAAAGTTTCCGAGAGCGGAACGATACAGATTGGAGACCCGGAAGTCGATTCGAAGAACTTTCAACAGCTCCAGCATTTGAAGAAAGACAATCCAACCCTGAAAACCCTTATTTCCGTTGGAGGTTGGAGCTATTCAGAGAACTTTTCAGATGCGGCTGCTACCCCCTCAGCTCGTGAAAAGTTTGCAAAAAGTGCAGTTTCATTCATTCAAAAACACGGTTTTGACGGAGTAGATATTGATTGGGAATACCCTGTGAGTGGTGGTGCTCCTAATAACAAACATAGATCGGAAGATAAAGAGAATTTCACTTTGCTGATCAAAGAGACGCGCAGTCAACTCGATGTACTTGAACAGAAGACTGGGGAAAAGTACGTCTTGACGATTGCGGGTGCTGCTGGGACAGGTTTCCTGAAGAACACTGAAATGGACAAGCTTGCGACTCATTTGGATTTCATCAATCTGATGACCTATGACATCAATGGCCAGTGGTATCAAAAGACAGGTCACAACGCGCCGCTTTTTACCTCTTCAGGCAATCCTCCAAATAAATGGAGTGCCGATGATACGGTAAAAGTGTATGTAGAGGCTGGTGTACCGGAAGACAAACTCATTCTTGGTGTTCCTTTTTACGGACGGAAATATGACGCAGTTACGCCATTGAACAACGGGCTTCATCAACCGTTTATCGTCGATGGCGGCAGTCTTACTTACGACAATCTTGAAAAACGCTATATCAATCAGAACGGTTATGAACGGCACCTGGATCCTGAAACGAAGGTTCCATATCTTTGGAATGGAACCTCATCATTCATCAGTTATGAAGACCCAGAATCAATCGGATTCAAGACGGAATATATTCATAACGAGGGCTTAGGAGGCGCTATGATTTGGGAATTAAGCCACGACCGGAACGGAAAGTTGCTTGAAGCACTTTATACTGGGTTGATGGCTGAATAGTGTGCTACAGTGGAGACGTGAAAATTTTCCTTAGATTGGAGTCTTGATTATGAAGCCAGTACAAGTAGGGTTGATTGGATATGGGTTGTCAGGGAAAGTGTTCCATGCTCCCTTTTTCAGAACCCTTCCACAATATGAACTAACACTCATCTCCACATCCAAACCAGACAAAGTTTACGAAGACATGGATGATGTAAAGGTTGTTCCGACTTCAGAAGAAATCATCCAATCTGATCGTGTGGAACTCATCGTCATCACGGCTCCGAATGAGCATCATTTTTCATTAGGGAAAAAAGCGTTAGAAGCTGGAAAACATGTTGTTATTGAAAAACCTTTCGTCGTTCACTCAGAAGAAGGAGAAGCATTGCAACGGTTGGCTGATGAGAAAGGACTTATCTTGAGTCCCTATCATAATCGTCGGTGGGACAACGATTTTCTCACAGTCAAAAAGATGATTGATGAAGGTGCACTTGGTGAGGTCCTGAGCTACGAAGCTCATTTCGACCGCTTCCGCCCAAACGTTCGCGATCGTTGGCGCGAAAAACCGGTTCCAGGTGGCGGTATCCTCTATGATCTCGGTTCACATCTGATTGATCAGGCACTGATGCTGTTCGGTACTGATTTTAAAAATGTCAGTGCGGATGTGAAAGCACAGCGTGAGGAAGCAACCGTCGACGATTATTTCCACATCCGCCTCGATTACGATCCATTGCAGGTCATCCTTCATTCGAGTGCACTTGTTCGTTCACCAGGACCGAAGTTTCAAGTCCACGGAACGAAAGGAAGCTTCGTGAAATACGGAATGGATCCACAGGAAGGCCAATTACGCGATGGTATGATGCCTGGTGAAACAGGCTGGGGATTGGATCTAGAACAAACGTATGGCATCTTGACGAATGACGAATATCCAGAGGGTAAACGGATCATGTCAGAAATCGGTAGCTATGAATCCTACTACACTCAGTTAGCGGAAGCGATTCGAAACGGTGCTTCCTTACCTGCTACCGCCTCTGAAGGTACGGATGTCATCCGAGTCATAGAAGCTTGTATGAAATAAAACAGTGTTCGACCCTAGTGGAACAGTTTCTGCTAGGATCTTTTTTTGTGCTAAATTTTAACAGATATCTATTTACTTCAATGCGGTAAAGTGTTAATTTCAATTTAGATTGATCGACTAAGGGGGAGTATGGCATGAACATGAAAGCTTTCTTGATGGCTCTGACGACAGTCATCATCTGGGGATCGACTTTTGCAGCCATTAGGGCAAGTCTTCATGGAGGTTATTCTGCTGGACATCTTGTCTTAAGTCGATATGCTATTGCATCGGCTATTTTTGTAGCCTTAGCTCTCTTACCTGGCGTTCGGATTCGCTTCCCTTATAAAAAAGACCTGATTAAAATTTTCGTTTTAGGATTTGTAGGAATCAGTCTTTACAACATTGGTGTTACTTTCGGTGAACTGACCATCTCTGCAGGGAATGCAGGCATGCTGATCGGTTCCACTCCGATCTTCACAGCACTCATAGCCGTAATGTTCCTGAAAGAAAAACTCGGTAAACCAGGTTGGATTGGTTTGAGTGTAGGTTTTGTCGGAATCGGATTCATTACACTTGGCACATCCGATGCTACGTTTTCCATATCAGTCGGAGCCATTCTCGTTTTAATGGCGGCAGTTGCCACTTCAGTGTTTTTTGTATTTCAGAAGTCCTTGCACGTAACATATACCCCAATTGAGTTGACCGCATATTTCACATGGGCGGGGACCATACCTTTTCTGATCTTTTCTCCAGGATTGTTAGACACGATAGGGAATGCAACCCTTGAAGCCAATTTATCTGCGTTGTATACGGGTATCTTCCCTGCTGCTATCGCATATGTCACCTGGGCTACAGCATTATCCCTTGGACGTGCAAGTACGGTAACCAGCATGCTTTATGTAGAACCTGTTATTGCCATTATTACCGCATGGATTTGGTTGAAAGAATGGCCGAGCACCTTATCGCTCTTAGGAGGATTAATTGCCATTTCAGGTGTCATCATCGTAAGTGGCATAGGACGAAAACATCCTAAGTTATCGAAAAGAGCAGCTTAACTTAACCTGATTGCCACAAGTAGGCTTCCCACTCTATGTTTGAAATTTCCTCTGTGTGGAATTGGTATATTAATACAGCAAAAGGAGTGGATAAGAATGAAAGATCCAAAGAATGCTGCAGCTGAATTAAATCAGGAAAAGAAAGACGAAATCATGGAGAATTTCCAAAACTTTAAAGATTACTTAGGCGATCAGGTCCGCCGTGGAGAAAAACTTGGGTTAAGTGACGAAGGATTGGCAACTGGCGCAAAACGTGTAGCTGATTACTTAGCGAAGCACGAAGAGCCTCGTAACCGTGAAGAAAAGGTATTAAACGAGTTATGGAACGTAGCGAACGAGGAAGAACGTCAACATATGTCCCATGTATTAGTGAAATTAGCTGACCAAACGAATTAAAATATGAAAATCCCGCTTAGCTTAGCGGGATTTTTTATGCATTGATTATTCTTTCGGGTAGTTCAGATCCCATGAGATGCCGAAAGCATCTTTTACTTTTCCATATTTCGCACCCCAGAACGTATCCTGCAACTCCATCTGAACCGTTCCTTCTTCACTTAACTTATCATAGAGGGTTTGAATCTGCTCTTCGCTTTCCATATCTAGAGCTAGTGAAATGTTATTTCCTCTTGCAACATCTTGTCCAGGGAATGTATCGGACATCATGAGGAACAATCCGCCTTTTTTGAATTGTGCGTGCATGATGCGATCATCCGCTTCCGGAGGAGTCGGAAAATCAGCTTCACCAAAGGTTTGTACATTCAATACTTCGCCGTCAAAAATGTTTTTGTAATACTCAAGGGCTTCTCTTGCATTACCGTCAAACGTAAAATAAGGTGTTGCCTGCTGCTTCATTTCATTCACTCTCCTCTTATTTATGTAACCTTTTCATCTTTATCATAAATCATCTTCAATACAAAAACAAGAACAAATGTTCCTATTTAAATAAAATACAACTTAAGTTATATAAGAGTTAATTTTTATCCTCTTCCTCAGTTGTAGGTGCATCTTCATCACCGATGATGATTTCTTGCTCCTCTCCAGGTCCACTGCATCCGGTTAATAATATGAGAAGACAAAGTCCAGTCATCCAAAACTTATTCAGATTTATTTCTTATAACACCTCACCTTTAAACTGTCTAATAAAAAACCAATCTCATCATTCCAAGATTGGTCTTGTTATTTCTTATTCTTCGCCTTAAGTGCTCGAATCCCTTTCAACATTCTTAAAACAAGTAATTGGGCATGGATCGAGACTTCTTCAAGGAGTTCTTGAAAATCGGTTGGGGCCGTAGCATCTGCTTCATCTGAGATCACCCTAACTACGACAAAAGGTACCTTATTCAAATAACAGACTTCACCGACCGCAGCACCTTCCGCTTCAACCACATCTCCTTTGAACGTTTCCCTTAATTCCTTTTTTATTTGTTCACTTGCAATAAACTGGTCGCCCGACAAAATTCTGCCTTTCTTCACTTTTATTCCTTTCAAGCCTTTTCCTGCTTGAAGTGCGATTTTTATTAACAGAGGGTTGGCTTGATATGCTAAAGGGAGCCCGGGTATTTCCCCGAGCGGATAACCGAGTGGCGTAAAATCCACGTCGTATTCGACCGCATCTTCCGAAACGACGATGTCACCCGTTTTCAAATTCGGATTCAATAGACCCGCGGTTCCTGTAAGAATCACAAACCGGACATGAAAGTGATCGATCAGAAGCTGGGTCGTCATGGATGCATTCACTTTTCCGACCCCTGAGTAGCAAAGGATAACTTCCTCTTTTTCAATTGTTCCGATGTAAAAATGTTTCTGAGCAATGGTTTCCTTCTGCTTAACCTCCATCTTCTCCAAAAGGTAGGCTATTTCCTCAACGAGTGCACTCATAATCCCTATTGCCAAGCGGTCCATCTCCTTTTCAAGTCCATATGAAAAGTCTATGAATGGGGATGTAGAATTATTTTACGTACTAATCATAGAAAAACGAAATATATGACCAGAGCAAGTACAATCCGATAAATCGCGAATGGAATCAGTTTGATTTTGCCGATGACACTCAGGAAAAATTGGATCGATAGCAATGCGAAAATGAACGCACTTACGAAACCGACGATAAAGAACGGCAGAGCGTCCATTGTGAAGTACTGCCAGTTTTTCACAAGTGATAAGAGACTTGCCCCTGCCATAATCGGTACCGCCATGATAAATGTAAAATCAGCGGCAGCCCGGTGACTCATACCGATAAGTACCCCGCCAGAAATCGTCGACCCCGAGCGGGAAAAACCTGGCCATAAGGAAAAACACTGGATCAGCCCGACCGTGAATGCCTGCTTATATGTAATTTGGTCGACTGTCTCTGTGGTCGTGCTTTTCCCTCCAGACCAATCAGCATAAATCATCAGAAATGCGCCAAGAACAAGTCCAATCAATACCGTTTCTGTGGAAAACAAATGCTCATCTATGAAGTCTTCGAAAAGCACGCCTAAAATACCTGCAGGAAGTAATCCTACGATAACCTGGGACAATTTCAAGCGTTGTTTCGGATGCACACTGCTTGTCTCCTTTTTCAGCTCGATTAAACTCAGTAGCCTTTTCCAGAAGACGACTACGACGGCAAGGATCGATCCGAGTTGGATGACTACTTTGAACGTGTTCGCGACGTACTTGGTCAAAAATTCTTTCGACTGCAACCACATGTCATCCACAATGATCATATGACCTGTCGATGAAATCGGGGCAAACTCTGTCAGCCCTTCCACCATCCCCAAGACCAATGCTTTTAAGAAAAGTATTAGATCCATCCTTAATCTCCTGTCCCCTATTTCATTTTTTCTAGCTATCATATTTTATTTTTCTATGATTAGGATTATGATTGTGGTCCTCTCCTCTTCATTCCGACAACCTATCCCCATTCCGGTCATCTGTCGGTTTGAGACCGAGTCATCGTTGTTAAAAAGTCCTGGTAGAAAAGCTTGTAATTCAATTGAATCGCTATCCGGACTGGATTTCCTTTCTGCGGTTCAGAAAGGGACCTGAAATCCGCAATCGTTTGTCCTTTTGAAGGACCGGAAATCTGAACATCCACGGTTTTGGTGACATATTGACAAATGTTCGGATTCGTTAGCCCCATTAAGGTAAGCACATCATGTATGGGTGCACCCGGAATTCCTGGGTGCATTTTCTGATAGGCTCTTATATAGTAACGGATGACTTGCGGAAGGAAGTCTTGATATACATTACTGGCATTCTGTTGTATGTAGCCCATCATCGCATCTGTCACATAGGTATGATTCGTCACGTTGAGTGGAAACAGTGTCGTGTTTTTTGCTTGGGAAAGGACATTACGAGCCGCGATCGGATCTCCATTTATATTGGCTTCCGCCAGTGGCGTTACGTTTCCAGGTACGAAGAAAGCCCCTCCCATCAAGTAAAAAGAAGAGACTTTCGCCATGATATCCGGTTCCAGAATCAATGCCATCGATAGAGAAGAATTTCGGCCAAGATTGACGACTGCCAAGTCACCCTCAAACTGATTCACAATTTTGAAGATCTCCTCGTAAGAGTTGAATTGAGGAGGGAGAGCATGGTCATGCTGAATCGGTCCTAATCCTTCATGGCCATGAATCTCCGGATAGAATGTCGTGAAATCACCGTTTAATGGTCCTTCTGCCCCTCGGATGACCGGCACTTCTTGAACCTTCCCCATATCCAGTAGATACCGCACATTTCGCACGGCTTGTTTCTTGTCGATGTTTCCATAACATGCTACGACCCCAACTAAATTAATATCTGGATGTAAGATGGCATAGATCAAGGCTATTGAATCATCTATCCCAGGATCCCCGAACAACAACACATTTTTCACAGGATCACCCATCTCATTATTATTTTAAAAGAACAACTTAATTCCATTTTATTACATATTACATCTTTCAATAACCTTTATCAGATTGACGATAAAACAAAAAGACCGATTCGAAAGCTTGATCGATGTATTTTCCTCCTACGACATAGATCGCATCGACCAAAACGGAATCGGCTGTTAAAAGTACCAGCAAACAGCTTTTGTCTAATCGGTTTATTTCTACTAGAACGAATCTGGATTTTTTAGAATTATTCCACCCAAGCTGGGTGTATGTCGTCTTTACTTGAAAAGGGATTTTTTGGGATGGTGATCATTTGTTTAAGGCAATTACGAGCAGTTTTGTACGTTTCATTGCGGTCATAGTGGGGATTGTTGTCATTTCTTCTTTCCTCGGGATGACGATGTACGGGTTTGACTTCAGTTTGTCGACCTACTTCGGTTATCTGAAAAATACCGTCCTGTCACTCTTGAATCCGGGTGAGATGATGGTCTATAAAGATATTTACAGTTTCAAGTTCGGGCAAGATTTTTACAACTGGAGTGATAAGAAGTATACGGTGTTCCCGGTATTTTGGGAGTATTATTTCTACTCCATGAAGATCTTTCTCGCTTCGTTGACCGTTTCATTGGTCGGTGGTGTCCTTTTGACATATGTGACTTCATTTTTCTCGAAACGAACAGTGGGAAAAATTGCAAGAGTGCTTTCGTTACTGGAAGCCCTTCCGGACATCTTCGTCATATTCGTCGTACAATTTTTCATCATCTGGTTTTTCAAGAAAACAGAAATACTCCTGTTTCCGATCGCGGGTGGCTTTGAAGAGGTGTACTTCGTTCCGATTCTCGTTCTATCCCTCTTACCGACTCTGTTCTTTTTCAAAGTGTCGCTTTTTATGACGATGGAAGAGAACGAACAGTTGTACGTGGAGTTTGCAACGAGTAAAGGAATTCAGTCGAATAAGCTTTTCCTCCGGCACATTTTCCGTAACGCGGTCATCGGAATCATGAGCCATTCGAAAGCAATCATCTGGATTATGCTATCGAACCTGATCATTCTGGAAAGGCTGTTCAATATCAGCGGAATCACGAAATACATCCTCACGTACAAACAAACCGATGTAATCGCGCTTAGTCTGATCCTCTTTTACATACCGGTGTTCTTGATCCTGTTGGTGATCAAGCTCATCATCCATCGTTCAACTGGAAAAGAGGTTGTCATATGAGGCTCATGTTCCGTTTATTGAAAAATCCGATGTTCATGATCGGATCGCTGTTTATCTTCGTGTTGTTTTTATCGAGTGTTGGGTATTACGTGTTGAAGGATGATGTCATTCCTGTAATCAAGCTTTTACAAGATAAGAATGGTGAATTTATTATGCATCCATATAGCCCTTTAAACTACCCACCATTCGGAACGGATCATTTCGGTCGTCCATTGTTGAATTTGATTATTGTAGGAACGAAGTACACACTTGGCATCGCTTTTGTCGTCGCATTTTTGAGGCTGTTCCTTTCTTCTATCATTGGGGTTTTTCTAGGTATGTTCCTATCAAAATGGAAAAAATGGATTGCTTCCGTTGTTGATCCAACGAACTATTTTCCAGCAACATTACTGGCTTATTTCATACTCGTCTGGATTTTGATTTATTCGAAGCCCTATGGTACAGAAAACACCTATACACTATTTGATCATTATCTATTGTTTGTTATTGTTTTTACGTTGATTGCCATTCCGACAATTTCGGTGTTGGTTATGAACGAAACCGATCGAATCATGAAAAAGGAATTCATGGAAGGCGTGAAAGTACTTGGTGCTGGTAAAGGGAAAATGGTCCGGAAACACTTGATGCCGTTCTTGATACCACAGTTTTTCATTATTTTTTTACGAGAGTTGATTCAAGTACTTCTACTTCTTGCACATCTTGGGTTGCTAAGGATATTCGTCGGTGGTTTTGATGTGATGAAAGACATGTTTGATGATTCGAGGCCTTATTCTATTTCCAATGAATGGTCAGGGCTGCTTGGGCTTTGGTGGGAATTCATCTGGGCAGGTTACCCTTGGATTACCGCAGTGCCTGTTCTCTTTTTCACGTTGACCATTTTAGCAGCAAAAATGACGCTAATAGGGTTTGAGCAAGAATACGGTCAGGTATTTACAGCTCCTAAGGTGAAGCGAAAGCCCCTCGATCGAACGAACAAAGTTCCCACAAAACAGGACTTCAAACCGATAACGGTTCATTTTAATCGGAAGAAGAGTGTGAATGAATAGAGAAACGGCAAGGGCGTTCATCCCTTGCCGTTCTTTTTATAGTTGATAAAGGCTCTTCAAATCGTTCGTTATGTAGGTTTCAATCTTTATGCGGCAATCCGGCGCTGATTCCTTCAAAGCTGGCAGGAAGTATAGAGACTTAAGAAATGTCGTGATGTTCCTACGCATGTGAAAGTATTCGTTGGACCAGCCTTGCTCCTTCTTGTCTTGAAGTCCCGTCCAGATTGAATCGATCCATTTTTCCAATTGTGATGGGTTTACACCTCTTTTAAACATGTAATGGATGACCATGAGCAGCCGTTCGTCTTCTTCATTCGTGTAAACCCCGTTTTCTTGGAGGATGCAATGTTTCAAAGCGTCCAACGCTTTAGGGTAAAAGCTTTCTGTATTTACAGAGGGATGTTGGACAGCAACGGCGAGGAGATCCGCGCCGTGCGCCACCGCATGTGCCCATCCTTTTTCTTCATCATATCCTCGAAGATCGTGTTCTTCTAACAGGTAACGGACTGCCTTTTCGCAAGCTTCCACCGCTATCGCTTCTGATAGGAACCGCCCTTTCACGTCTTCATTTAAAATGAGTGCGACAACAAGAGCTGAAAAGGACCTCGTGAAGACGGCATCGGTCTCTTTTTCACCTATACGAAAAAAGAGGTAGTCGTCATCTATACAGATGTCGAGGATGTCTGCCATGAAAGATGTGTTCAAATGGTGTTCTGTGATGAGCTGTGCGAAGGTGGTATAGATCAAGTTATCCCGTAATTCTGGGTCTGGGTCACCAATGGAGGCTATCATTTTTCGGACGAGATCTACTGTGTCCATCTTGTCGATTTCACTGTCTGTCATTTCTTTCATCTCTTTCAACTGTTCGGTTAGCATGGTTTAAATTTCTCCTTTCTCTTTGTTCCTTCTTCCACAATCCATACATGATTTCCTCCACAATTGAAACACTAACTACGTAGCAAGATTTGTATAGGAGGAAAAGAGATGAATAATCCAATGAATCAAGGTGGCGCCCAACAGCCACAAGGGATGCAGCAACAAGGAATGCCGCAACAGCAGCCTCGAATGAATCCGTTTGGCGCTCCTCAAGGCGGTGCGATGCCTCCACAAGGAAATGCACAACCTGGATTCCAACCGAACCCAGCACCGACTCCTGCGAACATGAACCATGGCGGACACGAGATGTTCGATAGTCACGAGGTTCTTGCTTCGATCATCAGTGTGTTGGATCAATATTTGATTTACGACCAGTACATCAAGGATCAAGAGCTTCGTACGATTTTATATCGTCAGCACGCTTTCATCAACGACCTTTACAATACGATTGTTGAAGCGTTCTCGACTGGGGCCAAGCCTTCGCATTCGACACGTGTCTATAAAATGCATCAGAACAACAATACGGTTTACGGACTCACACCTGGACAACCGAAAAAGCCGTTCACTTCGGCAAATCAAGTGAACGACCAGGGCGTATCCGGGTATATGCTCGGCTTGTTGAAGTCAACTGGCTCGTTGCTTGCGATGACGGCCCTTGAAATGACAAACCCTGTGCTGCGCCGCGTCATTGCCGACAGCGTTCCGAACTTTATCGAGATGGCATATGAAATCTTCTTGTATCAAAACAAGCGCCATTACTATCAGGTTCCACAACTTGCGCAACAAGACATGAACCAAATGCTGAACAGCTTCGCACCATCTCAACAACCACCACAGTTCAGACAATAATATTGGAAAAAGGGATTAAGTCTATATAATTGTGTAAAAACAAAAAGGGCATCATCTAACCCCATGTTACAATGTTTTCGACCAAGAAAATATGAACTGGAGGATATAGATGATGACCCAACTCAATCTTACATTAAATATCGAGGATTTAAAAGACCAGGTGGCAAGCTCCGACCTTGATGCTGTAGTGAAATCTGCACTTGTTCTAGTTCTCAATGAGTATATGGAGAAAGAACGAGATGAACACCTCAACGCGAAAGCCTATGAACGAACAGAACATCGTTCTGATTATCGTAATGGTTACTATGAGCGAGAGTACATCATCTCGATAGGCAAGATTCAACTCACAGTACCTCGTACTCGAAGTGGCGATTTCGTAACTTCTGTATTCGAAAGGTATAAGCGCGCAGACCAATCTTTGGTGCTATCTATGATGGAAATGGTGGTTAATGGTGTATCTACACGTAAGGTTACAAAGATTGTAGAACAGCTGTGCGGAGAGAGTGTCTCAAAATCCTTTGTGTCCACCATCACTAAAAAACTCGATCCGATTGTGAACGAGTGGGCTAATCGTCCATTAAACCTCATGTATTACAAGTATATCTATGTTGATGCGATGTACATTAAGGTACGAGAAGACCAACGTGTTGTTTCTAAAGCAGTATATATCGCAGTTGGTGTAAACGATAAGAAGAAACGAGAAGTCATTGGTTTAGATGTAAATCATGGAGAATCTAAAGAAGGCTGGACACAGTTTTTCGATAAATTGAAGGCCAGAGGTCTTCAATCTCCGAAGATGGTGATTTCTGATGCACACAAAGGTTTGAGAGCTGCTATCCAAGATTCATTTGTAGCCGCCAGCTGGCAAAGATGTACCTTTCATTTCAAACACAACATTGTTACTAAGATGCCGAAAAAGAATAGCGAAGAGGCACGAAGTGCACTTAAACGTATCTTTGATACTCCAAGTCCTCAAAAGGCTAGAGAATTAAAGGATGAGTTTGTTGTCACTTATGAGGGGAAAAAGGGTTATACAAAAGCCGTTGAAATCCTTGATGAGGGCTTCGAAGATGCCATACAGTACATGAGTGAACACCATAAACATCACGCACAGTTAAGAACCAGTAATAATATAGAACGGATTAACTCTGAAATTCGTAGACGAGAGAAAGTCATTAGGATATTTCCAAATACTCAGTCCGCTTTCCGGTTAATCGGTGCTGTATTAATGGATTACGAAGAAAAAATAGACTTAGGTAACAAAACGTTTTTACCAACAGGGGATCAAGCTTGATCCCCTGTTGGTTAGGTCCCTAGTCTAGAAAACCAGTTGAGAACATTGTACATGGAATTTTACACAACATTATGGACTTGACTGAAAAAGGAAGTCGAGTCTATCGGAGACTCGACTTTTTTCATTATAAATCGTTCAGTCTTCCGGATTATAGCCCAGAATCTGAAATTATAGCCCAGATTTCAGAATTATAGCCCAAAATCCGAAATTATAGCCCAGATTCCAGAATTATAGCCCAAAATCCGAAATTATAGCTCAAACGCCTAGTTTGAGCTTCAACTTAAAACGGCATTTCCTCCACCCGGTATTCGATGCCGAGCTCCTCAAACCAGACGTTCAGTCCGGTCCAGAGATCTTCGCACAGCTCGTACAATTCCGCGCGGTCTCCCATATCTCCGCTCATCACTTTTAGCGCTAACGCATCATAACCTTTCGGCTTCGATTCCATCCGTAACGATTCCTCAAAAGTACGTGCTCGCGTCGTGTAATACTGCCTGTTCGCGAGTCCGATCAGCTTCGCCGTTTGCCAGGCGAAATCCCGCGCTCCGACCGGTATGTAGTCGAGATTTTCGCTCTCATAGTTGTTCCTCATTTTACCCATCGTCTCATACGGTTCCCAAATCATGAACTCCCTCATCACATCGCGGATCGCATTTTTTGACACCTCCATCGGCAGCCTCTTCACCTCTTCAAAAAAACCGCTCGGATCATAAACCGGCTTGATATGCACAAAAGATCCTGCCTTCACCGGCCAGTTGTCACTCACTTCGGAAGCACGTTCCAACAGCTCTGAGCGTTGCGATGTGTCGAGCTCCATCTTGAACTTTCCATATATGAATTCATGTCCTTCAATTTCGTAACCATCTTCTGAAACGATGTGCATCTCAATATCGGAATAAGCGCCCTCTTTTTCAAATCCAATAGAGCCGTAAACGCCAATCGCCACGATCTTATCCCCATGCAGTTGAAGCATACGATTCTTCACATGCTCGATCATTTCAAACTTCTCATCTCTCGTCGTTGGTGCTGGATAAGCCAACATCGACTTTCCCCCTCTTTTTCTGATCAAAACATAATTCGCGGAATACCGACATATCCCTGCTCAAAAGGATAACTAGTCCTATCCTAACAAGACGGACTATGCCCGGTATATCTTTGGTAGTAGTGGCCTGTAGTGCTAACAAATAAACCCTATAGACTGTTGTCAGTATTTGTAGCATGAAGGGGAGGGAACACCGATATACTGGCGAAAAAGGCTAGTAATGCTAATGAAATGGGGAGGAACGATACGTGAAGAAAACAGGAATCCTTACCGCGCTGAGTGTCAGTTTGCTTGCCGGTCAAGTTCTCATAGGTTCGGGTGGAAACGCTGAGACGACCGCTGGTCCGAACGTAGAGAACATCTTACATGAACATGATGCATCTGCCTTTTACGATGTACGGAATGTCGTCAATCAGGTCGTGCCGACGAACCTGCAGCTGGATGCTGCGGACGCACTCATCCAGGAAGCCGGAGCGGGTACGAAGATCAAGTGGAACAGCTTGTTCGGAACACCTTCTACCATTGTAAAGGAGAAAGGCTACCTCACAGGGGCATCCAATAAGAATGCGGAAACCGTTGCTCGCAACTGGTTGAAAGACAACGCAGCCCTTTTCGGATTATCGGCTTCTGAAATCGACTCGTTGAAAGTGATTCGCGACTACGCGATGAAAGACACAGGGCTTCATCCAGTGACGTTCCAACAGACGTTTGACGGCATCGAGTCCGTGTATGGTGGAAGAATCATCGTCGCGGTCAACAAGCAAGGGAAAATTTTATCCGTAACAGGGAACTCAAGCCGCTCGAAATCCCTGAAAGGCGACTTCGTCCTTTCATCCACAGACGCTTTAAATAAGGCGATCGACCTTGAAGCGAAGAGCTTACAATATACACCGAAATTGACCGGTACGGAAAAAGGCTGGGACGTGTTTGACGGTGGCGACGTGCTTCCGACGAAACAACGCGTGAAAAAAGCGACGTTCATTACGAAGGATGGCGTCCGTCCAGCGTATCGTGTCCTCTTTGTCGAAGAGCTAAACGAAGGCTATGAAATGGTGATCGACGCGGAAACAGGTGAAGAGCTTTATAAGCGTTCACTCGTCGACTACCTGACGGACCCTGAAGGATTGATCTTTGAAAACTATCCTGGCGCCGCACAAGGTGGAACGCAAACGGTCAAGTCGTTCAAAGGTGACCCGCATGCCTCCCCATACGGATGGTTGACGCCAGGAACGAACTTAGGCGTGACGACGTTCGGAAACAACGCGAACTCGTACGCAAACTGGAGTAACTTCCTAGTGCCAGCGGACGAAGCGGTACGACCTGTCGCTCCGACTGGTAAGTTCAAATACAACTTCAACAATGCTTGGCAAGAAACACAAGGTGCGACAGTGCCTCCATCGTATGCCGAGGATGTCCACAGTGCAACGACCAACCTCTTTTACCATCACAATCTGTTCCATGATTACTTCTACAATCTTGGATGGACAGAGCCGGCTGGAAACTTGCAGGCATCGAACTTTGGTAAAGGCGGCCTGGAAGGCGACCCGATCCTCGGACTCGTTCAAGCCGGTGCAGTATCCGGTGGTGCTCCGACTTACACAGGTCGTGACAATGCCTACATGCTAACGTTGCCGGACGGTATCCCAGCATGGAGCGGTATGTTCCTATGGGAGCCGATTCCTGGCGCGTTTGAAGGGGAATATGCGGATGGTGACTACGATGCAGGAATCATCTATCACGAATACTCCCACGCCCTTTCCAACCGTTATGTAGCTGGTGGAGAAGCACTTGGCAGTCATCAATCCGGTTCCATGGGTGAAGGCTGGGGTGACTGGTTCGGTATGCATTACCTCATCAAAAACGGTAAGCAAGAGAAGCCGGTTGTCGGTGCTTATGTAACAGGTAACAATGAGCGGGGAATCCGAAGCTATTCACTAGACGATGCACCTTACAACTACGGTGATGTCGGTTATGACGTCGGCGGACCGGAAGTCCACTCGGATGGAGACATTTGGGCTGCGATTTTATGGCATGTAAGAGAGAACCTCATTGCTACGTATGGTAAAAGTGAAGGAGAATCGATTGCAGAACATCTCGTCATGGATGCGATGCCGATTTCTGTTCCGGATCCGTCGATGGAAGATATGAGAACGGCGATTATCGCTGCTGACTTCGAGCGTTACGACGGTGCTCACTATGATGCGCTATGGACTGCATTCGCTCAACGTGGTCTAGGTGCGGACGCATTCTCCAACGGTGGTGATGACACGGATCCGATCCCTGGATTCAACCATCCGGATGGCAAGAATAACGGCCAGCTCGTCGGTAAGGTCATCAATGCTTCGACGAACAAGCCGATTGAAGATGCTCGTATTATGATCGGTGAATTTGAAGCGCGTACGACGCCAGTTTCAACAACGACGAACAGCGGCGGATTTGCGACATACATGGTCGGTGGAACGTATGACATTACGATCCAAGCGCGTGGATTCGGTTCTAGAACGATCCGTGACGTAACGATTGAACCTGGTAAAAAGAACAAGCTCAAGTTCGAATTAGAGCCGAACGTTGCTTCTTCGTTCAATGGCGCTTCAATCCAAAGCGTTTCTGGTGAATCGGACAGCAACCCTGTCAAGTTCACGATCGATGATACAGAAGCCAGCGTTTATGCAACGGATACACAAGAAAATGGATTCAAAGGATCGGAGTTTGTTGTCGATCTTGCTGGCGATAAAGCTGTGAATGTATCTCACATCCAAGTGAGTGCAATGAAAGATGTTTCGAAGTCCCGCTTTGCAACCTTGAAAAACTTCAGTGTCCAAGTATCGGAAGACGGTCAAAACTGGACGACGGTCGTACGTGAGAAGTTTAACGCGGCAAAACCACGTCCAACAGTCGCTGACTTGCACTATCGCGGATATGACCTAGCTGAGCCAGTGAAGGCGAAGTATCTGAAGTTCATCGCACACGATGCACAAGATAATTCTAAGGGATACGTCCAAATAGCAGACGTTCAAGCTTTTGCAGCTGGTAAAGCAAAAATCTCTCCGATCACAATTGAACCAGAAGAGCCATTTGTAGCGGAAGGAACGGTTCAAGCTGGAAACCCTGGTACAGGGATCGGAAGCTTGGCGGGTGTACCAGCGACTCTTGCAGTGACGGAGAACGAATTCGTATCGACGCAAAATCCTGAACCCGCATCCCAGGGTGCAGATGGATACGTCGTCACTCTCCCTGAGCAGTATGGAGATGGCATCCACAACTTCACTTTGGAAGGTGCAGAGAGCGCAGCAGATTACGATTATGATGTGTACTTCTACAACAAGAACTTTGAATTGATCGGTGGCGTTGCGACAGCTGGAGCAAACGAATCCGGCGTCATCCCAGGCGGAACGAAATACGTCTACGTCGGTCTTTATACAGGTGCCAACGTACCGTTCACCCTCACAGCCACAACCCCATACTAAAATTTGGAATAAGAAAAGAGGCGCGAAACCGCGCCTCTTTTTTACATTTCTATGAGTGCTTTTTGGGGGCTTTATTCTGTTACATTAAGTGCCTCTTTCGCACTCCGATTCCCCTATTTTTCTCGTTTTCGGGTCCTGATACAGGTTCTATAAACGGTTCTAACAGCCACATTTTTCTTCTTATAGTAGTGTTACAATAGTACTAATACACATTTGTCTGAATGGGGTGAAGAATTGAAAAGTGTATCGAGAGTGCCGATGAAGACCATTGACCCAGAAGATATGTATCGTCAGATTGTTGAATACTCCTATGTAACGACCGTCATCCATGCAGACCATAGAGTTTTATACATAAATCAGACCGGTGCGGATTTCTTGAAAGCACCGAAAGAAGAATTAATCGGTACAAATGTGCTCGACATTTTTAGAGAAGGACACGATCAGGAGCTCATCAAAGACAGGATTCGTCAAAGCCAGGAGGAAAACATCATAGGAGAACTAATCGATATTGAGATTTTCAAATGCGATGGTACTCTTGTTGACGTTGAACTCTACTGTCACCCTGTCATGTTCGGTGAACAATCTGCGATTCATTCCACCATCCGTGACATCACATCTCGAAAAAAGGCTGAAAAACAACTTGAAAAAATATCAACTGAAGTTGTGGAAATATCCTCTCCAATAGTACCAATATCTAAAGGCATTGCCATCATCCCGCTCATCGGTTACTTCGATCAAGAAAAGGTAGCTCACCTCTTAGACTTCATACCTCATAAGCTTGCAAAGCATCAACTCAAATATCTCATTATCGACTTCTCAGGAATCTATCAAATGAACAAGGACGTTGTCGCATTCTTGTTCAAGATCAACTCCATTTTGCAACTGCTTGGAATCAATCCTGTTTTGACAGGAATCAGGCCAGAGCTAGCCCACAAAGCCGTACAACTAGGAGAAGATATGTCCAGGATACGTACGATCCGCAATGTAAAAGAAGCACTCACCCAGTTACGAGTGTGAAAGATTTAACTCCATATCCGCTTCAATTTCATACCTTCTTTTAACGATAGATGATAGACATCCGGATTGCTGAGTTCTTTCCATTTTTTAAAGCCATCAACGTCATCATAATACTGAAGGATCAAAGACATCAGGTTGCCATGGGTGACGATGATGGCATCTTTGTTAGTGCTCTTCAAATCGTCGATGACCGCAATCGCCCGATCCGTTGCCTCCTGACTCGACTCTCCACCCTCAAATTTGAGATGCATATCTTCGTAGGACGTCGCGAGTTTGTCCATCCAGTCATCCATTGGTTGTGAACTCAATGTTCTTTCAGCAAGGCGATCATCGAGTTCCATTTGAACGCCTAACTTGTGCGCAGTGGGTTGGATGGATTGCTGAGCACGTGTGAACGGGCTCGAAACGATTCGCTCAACCTTTGTATCGGTCAAAAATTCAGCCAAATCCTCTGCCTGTTTAAAACCTTCTTCCGTAAGCGGTGCCTCCGGCGGTTGTCCCTCCGCCTTACAATGCCTTACGATGTAGAGATTCATGTTTAATTGCTCCTCTCTATTCCAAATTTTTAGCATCTTAGTTGTTATGTTTGAGGGTAAAGGTCTCTGTTTCGTCCTTCCAATTGACCGTTACTTCAATTTCATGGTGATCCATTATATTTGCTCCGTTTGAAGAACCACCACTCGTCTGAAAAACCCCTCCATCACTAAGTTTAGCACCTGTGCCAGCTGTCCCGCCCACTACATAATCCAAACTATATTCAAAA
This sequence comes from Rossellomorea aquimaris, assembly GCA_020524245.1. Classification (GTDB taxonomy): domain Bacteria; phylum Bacillota; class Bacilli; order Bacillales; family Fictibacillaceae; genus Pseudalkalibacillus. Next base: position 363,167 of record JAIVLN010000002.1, read on the forward strand.
TCTCCGACTGACCCTGGATCGTCTCCATGGTATAAGAGCGTTATATCGCTAGTTTCATAGTCACTTGTCATCATGAACTTCATTTCAGCAGACCATAACTCTCCTTCTCCTTTAAAGGTCTTATATTCCGTACCACACCCGCTTAATACAATAATGAAGCAGAAGAAGATACTCGGCATCCATTTTCCCAAACAATCCACATCCTTTCCACTTTTTCTATTTTATACCAAATTTGATTAATTTTTTTGCTTCGTCTGTCATTGACCTTATCAAGGGCTTTTCCTCCATCCACCTTAACCAATATCCCTAAAAGGAATGTTAAGACAAGTTTCCAACGAAAAAACTCAGCCCCGTTGTTAAGGGCTGAGTTTTACCAGCTATTTATTATTGGTGGTATGCATTGTAGTAGCGGGAGATTGCGACTGCGAAGTCTCCTCGTTTCACTGTTTCGTTCGGTGCGAAGGTTGCGTGTACCGTCGGCTCATGATCGTAAGGTCCTTGTGTCACGTTGAACTTCGCGTTCAAGATGTTCAAGTCCAAAGCAAGCTGTACATAGCCTTTCAATTCTGCTGGGATGTCCGCCTGGTCTTCAATCAACAAGCGCTCATCACCGTATTGGACGGTTACATCTCCTTCATGTGCTTGAGCCTGATCCTGCAATCCTAAGCTTTGAACAAGGGAGTATGCGACTTCAGCTTTTGAAACCGTTCCATCCGGATTGAATGTTCCATCAGCTGCGGGCTTCATGACAGCATCTGTCTTGTACGTTTCCCCTTTGAATGCTGCTCCTTTTGTTGCAACAGAGGATACGAAAGGTAAGTCTGCCGCTTTTACATCTGAAAAATCGGCTGATAGCTGCTGACGGACTTCCGCGCCCATCACTAAGTACTTCGCCATATCTTTACGCAACAGGTTTGCGTCAGGCTTGTATGTGCCATCTGAAAAACCGTCTACTAATCTTTCGCTGACAGCTGTCTTGATGGCCGCTGCTGCTGGATGGCCTTCAATATCACTTAAGCCTGTAAAACCACTGACCGATTTGTACGTGAGTGTTCCTTTTACATTTTCAGGTGCAGCTGTTCCGTTCGGATTTTCTTCAGCCCCACGCAAGCCCCGGATTTCTGCTTTCCACGTCCCTGCCATCGGTGCGTTCACCGAAACCGTACGATCCGTGTAAAGCGTGAACAACAGGCTGATTCCTGAACTGTATTCCGTTCCATCGGGTGCAATCAAGACGAGGTTGATCGGGTTTCCTGTCTCTTCAAGGATTCCTTTGCCGTTCACTTTTGCCACTAAGCTCGACAATCCTTCTTCTACTGTGAACTCGTGCTGGTTGTCAGAAACGAGCGTTGCAGGATTGTAGTCTACCGAAAACTCTTCACGTTCTGCACTGGAATCGACCGAGCTGTTGAATGCCTGATTCAAATTCGTCGTTGCACCATATTGCGTACCGAACATCGCTGCGTCCAATGCATTATATGCGTTCACATAACCTGCTCCGACTTCCCAAGGCTCATAGCCTGGCATGTTGGTCGCTGTATCTTGTAAAATTGTCTTGATTTCATCAGGGGTCAAGTTCGGATTCGCTTCGAGCATCAATGCGACGACACCTGCAACGTGCGGAGTTGCCATAGATGTACCGCTCATCAACGTATAGTAAGGTAAGTAAGCTGTTTCGATCTGTTCAGCATCGTCCGTTACCGCTAGAGAAGAAACAGGTGCGATGACGCGTGTTGAGATGATGTCAACGCCTGGTGCTGTGACCGTCGGGCGGTCGACCCATGTCCACTCTTCTCCGTCCATCGTGAATGTTCCACCGACACCTTTCGTTCCACGGGATGAGAAGTCAGCGAGTGAGCCGTCTTTCACACCGGCTGCGACCGAAATGACCCACGGTGCTTTTGCATATGGATTGTGTGTATCTTCGCCTGGTCCTTCATTTCCTGCAGCGAAAAGGGTTGTGATGCCCTGGTCGTATGCTTCTTTACTTGCTACGTTCACCGGGTGGTTCGGATCAAAATCACCTGAAGATCCCCAGGAGTTCGTGATGAGTCCGATGTTGTACTTTTCCTTATGTGTGATCGCATAGTCGAAACCACCGATTCCATCAAGGACGAACAATGCGCCACCTGTTCCGTAACCAATCATGTCTGCCCCTGGTGCTGCGCCTTCATACTTTCCACCAGACATAGCACCCGTTCCACCGACTGTACCAGCTACGTGCGTTCCGTGTCCTGAGTTCGTGTCCGTATTTGGCACGTCTTCGGTGTAAGTGATTGGGATGACACCAGAGACGAGGCTGTTCAAGTTCGTGCTTCCGAGTACGTTTTGCACGAGGTTTTTACCAAGCTCATGGTCTTTGTGTGTGCCGTCCACTCCGCTGTCGTTCACGACGACTCCGACGCCTTTACCGGATACCGGCATTCCACCGTTTTCCTTTGTCATCCTCGCATCTGTACGTGCTTTGTCAACGCCAGTGAGTAGTGTGGAGTCCGCGTTGAAATACTTTACTTTTTCATTCAAGTAGAGGGATCTGACTCCCGGGTTCGATGCTAGGGCATCAACTTGGGCTTTCGTTGCGAGAACACCCGCGATCGGCAATGCGTTCATCGAAATCCCCTTCGTCACCCCTACATCTTTTAAAAGTTCCAGTTGAGCTGCCGTCGGTTTCCCGTCGCCTTTGAAGGTGACGATGACCTGTACCGCGCCCGTCGTGTTCGCTAATTTTTCAGTGAGCAATGGATCGATGCTTGCTCCGGATTGTGCGTTCGCGTTCGGCACGCTTGTGAAAAGAAGCGGCACGATGAGCGCCATCGCCATCAAAACAGAAAAAATCTTCTTCATGATCATAAATCCTCCCCGTCAGAATATTGTAAAAGTTATCTATCTCTATTATCCGTGTCGGCGGGGATTCTGACTATTACGCGAATGGCGTATTCTTTTTTGCATAAGCACTACCCGGGGTCGTACAAAAGTTATAGTCTGTCCTATATTTAGTGAGTCGGTATCGGTCCTTTGCTCATACGACCCGTCGGGAATCATAGCCTTTGGATCACAATAAAAAGGGGCTGACTCAAAACATCAGTGAAAACTGATGTAAGGGTCAGCCTTGTTTTATTTTTACATAATTTTTGAATATTTTGGTGTATGAGAGACGGATTCCGTCTCTTATACTGTTTCTATTTGTTTTCCTTGTAGAAGGTTTTTCATCTTTTTGAGATTGTGCCCAATACTAACTAGACCCCATTCGACGCTAACTTTCGAGAGGCCTCTTAAATGGAAACGTTGAAAACCCTGGTTATGTTTGGTGTTACCAAACGCAGTCTCAACGTCAATTTTCCTTTGACTGTATTTATCTTTTCCTTCTTTCGAATGGAGCCGTTCGCGAATTCCTTCTCGCTGTTGAACGTTCTTTAAGGAAATGTAAATCGATTTTTTCTCTCTACCTTTTGCACATTTTTCTTGGAATGGACAGCCTATACATTCGGTACATTGATAGGTACGCTTTATCGATTCATATCCGGATTCAGAAGTACGTTTACGTTCACCTTTTAAGGTCAACTTCTTATGATTCGCACAAGTAAACTCATCCAGCTCTTCATCATACTCCATATTTTCAAAGTGGCCGATTTCCTTTTTCCATTTCTTCGATTTTTCTTTCTCAAAAGTGTTAAAAGGAACATATGCCGTCATATTGTTCTCTTCAAGATGTGAATAGTTTTCTTCACTTCCATAAGCCGAATCTGCAATGACATTAAAAGGCAAGGGGCGATAGGACTTAAGAAAATCTAGGTGGGGAATCAGACATTTCGGATCTCCGGCACGCTGATGGATACTGAAACCTGTTATGAACTGATTTTCTGTTCCGATTTGAATATTATATCCAGCTTTTAATTGTCCGTTTTTCATATGGTCATCTTTCATACGCATGAACGTGGCATCCTGATCGGTCTTGGAATAACTGTTACGTCCGTTGGCGATCTCCCTTTGTTGATCATACTTTTGTTTTCTTGGAAGTAGGTCTTTTTCTATTTGTTTCTTCGCTTTTTTGACCGTACGGTCATTCGGGTTCTCTTCAAGATGCTTGTCCAGTTTCTTGATGGTATTATGTATTTCTTCTACTGTAACGGGCTTCTCTTGTAAGTTTTCTTGAAGGCTCGATTGGTCATCCTTAAGTTCTCCTTCGAGTAATCGTTCGATGTCGAAGACAATCTTACGAAACTTATCATCTAGTTTATCACTAAAACGTTTGGTCGACTTCAACCAAACAAATGTGTACTTATTCGCATTTGCTTCTACCTTAGTACCATCCAGATAGTAATCTTCTAATGTAATGAAACCTTTATGATGGAGAAGTTCAACGATGGAAAAGAAGACATCGTAAATAATAGGCTTCATACGTTCAGATCGGAAGCGATTAATCGTTCGAAAGTCCGGTTTTTGATGGTTACTGAGCCACATAAAATAGATATTTTCATGGAGGGCTTTTTCGATTTTGCGCCCTGAGTAAATTTTTTCGGCATAGGCATATACAAGGATCTTTAACATCATTTTAGGATGGTAACTACTTCGGCCTCCACCTTTATACTCTTGGAGAAGGATACTTTCGTCCAGGTTTTCAACTGCTTGGTGAACAACACGCGCGAGGTGGTGAGGAGGAACTTCCATTTCTAAATCCATTGGTAGGATCAATTGGTCCATGTTATAATCAATGAAAGAAATATGATCATGTTTCATAAAAGAATCGTCCTTTCTGTGATTGTTGTGTGGTAACTCCAATTATACAGAAAACAGGGCGATTCTTTTATGGTTTCAGGAGAAAATAGACCAAAAGTAGAGGGGCTGACATCAGAAGGACGAATTAACGTCCTTTTGAGTCAGCCCCGTTCATTTTTTCCGTTTTCGTATGAGCCACACATACTAATTATTATGGCAATGGTACGAGCTGATTTTGGACCGCGTAGATGACGGCTTGGGATCGGCTTTTCACGTTGATCTTTTTGAAAATTTTGCTGACGTGGATCTTGACCGTCTTATCACTGATAAAAAGACGTTCACCGATTTCTTTGTTGCTCAAGCCTTCGACCAGACAGAGCAGCACTTCTTTCTCCCGTTCGGTCAAATCGTTTTTATCCGTCGAATCATTCTTCTGATTATAAAACCCTAAAAGCTTTTTCGTCAGGGAAGGGTCGATGACGGACTCCCCTTTGGCGACTGTGCGGATCGCTTCCACGACTTGGACGGATGGAGCATCCTTGAGCAAATATCCGTCCGCTCCTTCCCGAATGGCTGCCATGAAATACTCATCCATACTGTGCATTGTCAAAATCAGCACTTTAATATCCGGATAGTCCCTCTTCAAGATGGCGGTCAGTTCCACCCCATTTTTATCAGGCAAATTAATATCAAGCAATACGACATCCGGGTTCATCTCTTCGATGGATTCCAGTGCTTCGTTTCCACTGACGGCTTCCCCCACGACATGGATATCATCTTCCATTTCAAAGATATTCGACAATCCGTCCCTTAACACGGCATGATCATCCACTAGCATGACGTTGATCATCGCCCATTCCTCCTTCCATCCCTAGCTTCGGTACAGTCAGGTTGATTTCTGTACCTTTTCCTTCTTTACTATCGATCTGTAACACCGCTTCAATTTTCTCTGCTTGTTCGTTCATGCTCAGTATGCCGAAGTGTGGATCATTCTTCGCCTTGATCATGGCATCGAGCAATGAGAATCCTACCCCATTATCAGAAACTCTCAATAGAACATGTTCTTTCTGATAGCTGAGCAGCACATCCACTTTGGAGGCTTGCGCGTGCTTGACGATGTTCTGGACACTTTCCTGGAAAATATCAAACATCACTTTTTCGACCATAGAACTCAGGTACACCGGTCGGCCGCGTTCTTCAAACGATATATTGAGTCCCGACTCTTTCTTGATGACGTCGATCCGTTTCATGACCGCTTGCTTCAAGCCGACACGTTCCGTTTCATACGGACGTAGCGCGTAAATGGATTCGCGGATCTCCTTCAAACTTAGGCGGAGCTTGTCCAAACTGTCGGTCACGAGCTTGTGTGCTTCCGGCGGCTTTTGGTAAAACTTCCGGTCCGCCGTTTCCAGTTTCATGACTGCACCTGCAAGTGATTGCGCAACTCCGTCATGGATTTCACGTGCGATCCGGTTCCGCTCCTCGAGCACCGTCCTCTTTTCCTGTTCAGAGATGAGGCTCCTCGTCTTGATGACGACCGCGAGCTGATTTGCGAGAGTCGCCACAGACTGAATCTCTTCAGGACGGAAACTGTTGCTTCGACTTTTCGCGACGGCAAACACTCCAAGCATGTTATCTTCGAGTATGATCGGAGCGTAAACGATCGAGCGAAGTCCGTTGTGGAAGCAGGTCGGTGTGACCCCAGGGTCTTTTCTCCGGTCATGGATAATGGTCAGTTCTTTGATGTGCTCGAGCTGAAAGAGTTCATCTCGATCCTGGCACGATTCCTTTTTGACCTGCCCATTTTGGAAACGGACCTTCCAGTTCCCATTTTCATTGACCCATAAAATACTCGCATCGGCATCGACGAAACTGTTCAAGCTGGATCGGATGGATTCAATCCATTGTTTCGATGGCAGCCATCTGTTCAACTCTGTCGAGATGTCGAATAATGCGTTCAAGCGATTCCTTTCTGTCTCAAGTCGTACAATGATGGAACTGAGCAAGGCAAGTCCGACGAGCGGCGAGAAGAAGAAGAAGTAAGCGAAAACATCAATGACTCCCCGGTTTTGATTCCCTAAGTAAAACATGATCCCAAGATAAATGACGGAGATAAAAGCACTGATCGACTCTGTGGTCAGCTTCTTTTTCCAAATGGCAAAAGTATAGGGTTGCGGACGAATCAACAGTACGATATCGACAAGAATGTTATTAACGATGTAAAACAACGCCGTCGTTACGAGCATCGGCACAATCATCCAAGGTACCATCGCTTCTCCTAGGATGAGTCTGGCAATCGCTTCACCTAATACAAAGCTGAGCACGAGTAGGGCTGGATTGAAAAACAGGATCCTTAATGGTCTTCTCTGGATGAAATTGACGATGAAAACGACGATTCCGTAGATGAAAACCAACCAGGGCAATCCATATACGAGATAGATCGTAAATACGATCGGATAGCTGAGTGAACTGTGTCCTTTCCAAACCGCCATCGGGAAAAATTCGGTTATGAAAAGGAAGAGGATGAATAATAGCAAGACAATTGCGTTTTCCGGTATAGAAAGATTGAAGGCTGCGATCAGGATAGATACCCATCCAGCAATGGATATGAATGATAAATACAAGTTCGATAATTTATCTTTCTTCTGAAGTTGTGACTCTTGTCCCATTTCTCCCTCCCCATTCTATCGAAATTTTCTGTTAATAATAGTTTACCTTGAAACGTCGAATTAATAAAGAACTCTTATTTTCCAAGTAAAAAGACAAAAATAATACCGGAACTGGTCGAATGGAAAGCCACTAACCAATTCCGGCACGTCTCCTACCGTATATGTAGGATTCGTTTGTATTCCATTATGGCAAACATATTGCTCTGAACCAATTCCCCTAAAGATATATTTCCCTTAGTACATTGGTTGTACTATGTCTGAAAAATAACGGGAAGGATATTTTATTCCGATCATAAATACATATGAATGGAGGACATTTTGTGAGGTGATGACGTGACAGACCATCGAAAAAATGACCATGATACAGATGAAGTGTGTGAACAGCCTTTTTGTGCACAGACGAAGGATGTCGCACCTGCTTTTACTGCAGAAGCCTATTTGAATCCGGAAAAGAAGATCGTTGAGGTCGCACTCGAAGATTACCAGGGGAAATGGGTGGTCTTGTTCTTCTATGGCAGTGACTTCACGTTTGTCTGACCGACCGAATTGGCGGCGGTCGCTGCCCTTTACCCCCAATTCCAGGATTTGAATGTAGAAGTGTTGGGTATCAGTACGGATAGTGTATATGCACATAAAGTTTTTACCGAGGTTTCACCGATGGCAGCTAAAGTACAGTATCCATTGGTGAGTGATCGGACGCAGGAAATATGCCGGAGATACCGGGTGTTGAACGAAAGTGCGGGTGCTGCTTTCCGCGCGACCGTCATTATTAATCCGGATGGTAGGATTATCTCCAAGCTCGTCAATCCGTTGGAAGTCGGGCGGAATGCGTATGAGATCCTAAGGCTCCTACAAGCGATCCAGTACGGAGAAAAGACAGGGGAAGGTGTACCGGCGAACTGGCTTCCGGGTCAACCGGGGATCAAGATGGACGCGAGGAGCATCGGGAGGATATAAAATAGCGATTCAGGTGAATTCGGCGGACCGAATTCATCTTTTTATATTGGGGTGTTAGGGGATGTATCGGTTGAATAGACTGTGGTAAGAAGGGAGACAAGTTGTGGAGGTGATGAATGTGGGTGTGTTTTTCAGTTACATATTGCTCGGGCTGTCTTTGTCCGCTCCAATCGGACCCATCAATGCCGCACAGGTCGACAAAGGGATCAAGTTCGGGTTCCTGCACGCTTGGGTCGTCGGTGTCGGTGCGATGGTTGCCGATCTTATCTTTATGTTGCTTATCTATTTCGGTCTCGTGCAGTTCATGGACGTGCCGTTCGTGAAGACGTTTTTGTGGTCGTTTGGCTGTTTTGTGTTGATTTACACGGGTGTAGAAGGAATCCTCGGTGCGAAACAGGACCCTACGGATGGTGGACATATGCGGGAAAGTCCGATGAAGTCTTTTCGGACGGGCTTTTTCATGGCATTGTCCAACCCGTTGAACATATTGTTCTGGCTCGGGATTTACGGGTCAGTCCTTGCGAAGACGGCCGACTCGTTTGAGAATTATCAATTGTTTATCTACAGTTCTGGAATCTTTGTCGGGATACTGATTTGGGATTTCGGAATGGCTAGTGTCGCGAGTGGTTTCCGGAAGCATTTGAACACCCGCTATCTTCAAGGAATCTCGATTGTCGCCGGACTCTTCTTGATTGCATTCGGCTTCTACTTCGGTTATCAAGCACTTCGTTTGCTGCTTTAAAGTGCTGATCAGTGCCAGGTACCGATTTTGAACCGTTGGTACGACTGACTTTTGAATCGGTACCTGGCACCATTCCTAAACCCTTGATATGACTGGATTAGTAATTGGTGCCAGGCACTGTAGTGGGCTTTGCAGCATTTTGTGGTTCATTGCACTTTCTGTTGTGGGACATTCACCCATCTGCGTTCCTCCTAATAGTATGTGTTGTAGCTAGGAGGGATGTAGATGGCTGAGCTATATACAAAAAGTTGGCTTGAAGAAAATCTAGAATCGATACAGAATTGGCAGCAGGATGCCTTCAAGCATTTCAGCAACATGATTGCGGATAAAGGGAACACCTATCCTTGTATCCCTGGGCGTCAGGGGTTCCTTTCCAATAACCTCCGTTTCGGGTTCACCTCGGATCCTAGAGAAGATGGATCTATTGAAGATCTGGCCTTTTTATTGAAATCATACGGTGAGATCTCAAGAGATACAGGGAAGTACGCCTCCCTCGTCGTCTTTTTCAAAACACCTGAACAATTCAAGGATAACTATCGAGTGGCGGAATTTGAATCGCTGTTCTGGTCAGTGCTCAACCGGGTCAGTGCGATCGACGAAGTGGAGTGGCCGGAGGACATCCCGACCGATCCGTCTCATCATGAATGGGAATTCTGCTTCCATGGCGAGCCGTATTTTGCTTTTTGTGCGACACCGGGCCACATTTTCCGAAAAAGTCGCAGCTTCCCATGTTTTATGATGGCTTTCCAGCCTCGGTGGGTGTTTGATGAAATCAATGACTCGACCGTGTTTGGCCGTAAACTGAAAAAAGCGATCCGCAAACGGCTCGCCGATTATGATGATGTGCCGATTCATCCCGACCTGAAATGGTACGGTCAAACCGACAACCACGAATGGAAGCAATATTTTTTAAGCGACGATGAGTCCAGCCCCTCTAAGTGCCCTTACACATACATGAAAAATAAGCTCAAGAAGCTCCGTCGTTAATGCGTGCACCTTTTACATGTCGATAGAACGCAGTTCCCGCTATGATCAACAAGAACAGCAGACTCACATAAAAGCCGGGTCTGCTCGTTCCATCCAACAACGTCCCGCTCACCGCAAGCAGAATCAGAACCGCCCCGAGATACAGTTTAATCTGATCCCACATGGTCTTCTTCATCAGTTTCCAGAACGACAGCAGAATGAGGAACCACGTGTACAGAAGCATGAGTCCCGCAGCTGTCGTGATGTACTCATACATTTTACCGGGAAAAATCAACGAAATGACGATGGACGCGCCTAAGCCGCCTGCAGTCAATGCAAGGGCTGGCAGTGGCACACTCAACCTCCCTTTTTTCGCGAACATAGCAGGCGCATCTCGGTCCTTCGCCAACGTGACGATCATCGTCGTGACGGCATAAAGCGCTGCTACCATCGTCGAAAATCCGGCAATGATGAGCATCCCGTTGAAAATGTGTGGTACGAACGGCAGGTTGTAATCGTTCAGTGCGGTCATGAACGGACTTTCATCCTTCGTGATGTCCTTCCACGACACGAGCAACAGGACAAGCCCGATCGCTATCACATACATGATCGAAAGGACGATTAACATCCATCGTCCTGACTTCGGCGCGTCGTTTTTATCCTTCAGCTCAGTCGCCATCAGCCCCATCACTTCAATGCCTCCAAATGTGTAAAAGGCGTAGATGAGGGCTGCCCACAGACCAAGCGTTCCTTTTTCAAAAAAACCGTCGAATACAGCTCGTTCAGTCTTTCCGCCCGTCACATCCAAAGCACCGGATAGCGCAAGTATTCCGATGATGATGAACATGACGATTGCAGCAACTTTAATAATGCCAAAGAGATTCTCCACCAGCTCGAAATCATCGACACCCATCAAGATGATCACAAGACCGATCACCGCATAGATCGTTGCCAGGAGCCATAGCGGCATGTTCGGAAACCAGAATTGGGTGAAGATTGCAAGAGCGGTCAATTGACTTCCCATGATCAACGTTTCGGACGTCCAGAACACCCATCCAGTCCCGAATCCTGTTTCCTTTCCGAACGCTTTCTTCGCAAAGGTCCTGAACGATCCTTTTTCCGGATAATCGACGGTCATACGAGCCATTGCATCAAATACAATGTACGTCCCGATTGCTGCTAAAATGAACGCGATGACAACGGCTGGTCCGCTTTTTTCAATCGCAATGGAACTACCCAGGAAAAACCCTGTCCCGATGATGCATCCGACACCGATCAACGACAGCTTCCACCATGTAAGCTCCGGATTTTGCGCCTTCTTCTTCAACCGACTTCCTCCTCTCTGCCGAACCTTTTCCATAGTTTGAGAAGATGAATTTCGCTTTATGTATTCCTTTTACTTGGATGAGAAAGGTGTGCGCTGGAAAGGCTATAACAAGATCATTAATGAAATGGAGAGAAACCCTCATGTTGAACATTACGCCGAGCTGTTGGTCCGAGACGGATCCGTTAAAAACCGTCGTCCTCTGTCCTCCTTCTGTGTTGGATGTGCCTGACCAGCAGACTGCGACAGATGTCCTCTGGGAAAAACCGGTCGTTCAGAACAAAGCACTAGAGAACCATAAAGAGCTATGCCATGCGCTGGAAGAAGCCGGCGTCGAGGTCATCAACTACTCGAAATACTTATCCGTCGCGGATTTCAAGGTAAATGAACAGCTGATCAACCGAGTTTTCGTGCGCGATCTGGCTTGCGTACTCGGTGAAACCGTTTTTCCGGGAGAGCCAGGGATTTCAATGCGAAAACCTGAGTACATCCACGCCCATAACCTGTTCGAAAAATGGATGGGCGACCGGTTTGATTTGGAAGGGAACAACGGGATGAAAGGCTTGGAGTTCGGGGATGTGCTCGTGTTGAACCGCGATGCCGTGCTCGTGAATGTCGGATTGCGGACGAGCATCTTAAGCATTGAAAAATTGAAAGGGAAGATTTTCGAAGCTGGATTCTCTGAAATCGGGGTGATCGACTTGCCCCGCCGCGCCGACACGTTACATACGGATATGAACATGAATGTCGCGGGACCGGGTTTGATTTTGTCCAAATGTTTCGTGCGGTTCATGCCGGTTATGGTGCTGACGGAAAAAGAGCATCGGTATGAAATGTTCCACACATTTGTGAAGCACCATGGATTTGAGATCCATTGGACGTCGAAGGTGACCGATACGGTGGCGGATATCAACTTTTTGAATCTCGATCCCGAGACGATTTTGATCAGTAAACAGCGTCGGAAGAGCATTTTCCGGGATCATCCGAAGTTGAAGAAGCTGAATTACATCGAAGTGGACGTTTCTGAGCTCGAAAAAGGCGGAGGTGGCATCCGTTGTATGACTTTGCCGCTGAAACGGGGGTAAATTGAGGGGTTTTGCTCAGCTTTTGAGAGTGGTCTTGCCAAAATGGGGTGATGTTTCTCGAAAATGGAGTGAAGTCTTGCCAAAATCCAAGATGGTCTCTCGAAAATAGAGCATCATCTCTCGAAAATGCGCACCTGTTTTGCCAAACCGGTCTTTCTTACTATCCCACCAAGGTAAAAACGAAGGGACTGTCGCCATGACAGTCCCTCTCCTTATTCAAATCGCTTGTTCTGTCTTCCCGTCATCCAAAGGCGTCACTGCGTCATGGATGAGTTGGTCGAGCTCAGCCGTGTGTCGGACCTTCTCTTCATCCGTCCAACCGAGCTCCTCTGCCATTCGGTCGAGCACCGATGACTTCCACTTCGTCACCCAATGAATGTCGAAGAACATAGCACCTGTGCGACGGATGAAGAAGTCGATCGGTTTTGCGACCATTTCCTCTTCGATTCCGTACATCAACATCGCAGCGACTTCATTCGGTAACGATGGATCCCCATCGTTTTCCTTCATCATTTCGTACACTCGGTCGATGTTCGAACCGTACCGCTTAACCATCACTTTCGCAACTGCTTCTTCCAGTCCAAGCTCTTCTACACCTTGCTTCACTTTCTTCTCCATGAACGCCGGGAACTTCTTGGAACCCCCGACTTCTCCTCCTGATATCGGCATGTGCTTCGTTTTACATCCTGGGTAGGAGCCATGACCATCTTCCTTCAACTGCTCGCCGACCAGATTGACGATGCTTTCCGCCATTTTCCTGTAACCGGTCAACTTCCCGCCGGCAATCGTAATCAAGCCAGAGTCCGAAATGAAAATTTCATCTTTACGAGAAATTTCCGATGGATCCTTACCTTCCTCATGGATGAGCGGGCGCAATCCAGCCCAACTAGACTCTACATCTTCTGGTTTCACATCCAGCTCCGGGAACATGAAGTGTATGGAATTCAGAATGTATTCCCGGTCGTCGACAGTCATACGGGGATGCGCGATGTCCGATTCATACGTCGTATCTGTCGTTCCAACGTACGTCTTTCCTTCCCTCGGAATGGCAAATACCATCCTGCCATCTTCCGTGTCATAATAAACCGCTTGATCCAACGGGAACTTACTTTGATCGAACACGAGGTGGACACCTTTCGTCAGGTGTAACGTTTTTCCATGCTTCGAGCGATCCTGTTCTCGTAGCTCATCGACCCACGGCCCCGCCGCATTGACAATCTTTTTCGCACGTATATGATACGTTTCACCCTTCAATTCATCGCGCACAACCGCTCCAACCGCTTTCCCGTCTTCGTAAATGAAGTCGACGACCTTCGCGTAGTTCACCGCATCCACACCGTGCTCAACCGCCTTCTTCATGACTTCAATCGTCAACCGGGCATCGTCGGTACGGTACTCGACGTAATAGCCGCCGCCTTTCAGGCCGTCTTTTTTCAAAGTCGGAACACGCTCCAACGTCTCTTCCCGGCTGAGCATCGAGCGTCGTTCTTTTCTTTTTACACCGGCTAAGAAGTCATACACTCGCAAGCCGATCGAAGTACTGAACCGGCCGAATGTACCTCCTTTAAAAATCGGCAAAACCATCCATTCGGGGGTTGTCACGTGAGGTCCGTTCTCATAGACGATCGCGCGCTCCTTCCCGACTTCCGCCACCATCTTCACTTCAAATTGTTTCAAGTAGCGAAGTCCACCGTGCACCAGTTTCGTCGATCGGCTCGACGTCCCTGCAGCAAAGTCCTGCATCTCGACAAGCGCGGTCTTCATCCCCCGACTGGATGCATCAAGCGATATCCCTGCTCCTGTAATGCCTCCACCAATCACCAGCACATCGTATTCTTCTGTTTGCATATGTTCTAAACGATCCGTTCGTTGTTTACCTGAAAAAGTTCCACTCATGATCTCTTTCCTCCTATATAGAAAACTTACCCGAAAATGGCTTCTGCTTATACTTTATTCGGAGCAAAAAAAAGAGACCACAACTGGAACCTATAAGCTGTGCACTTATAAGTCCGTTGCGGTCTCTCCGATTCTCCGACGCATATATTAACTTGTCTTCATCTTACCACATGTATCATCTATTTGAAAGCCATTGTTGCGTTGACGGCTTTTTTCCAGCCTTCGTAAAGGGATTCGCGGTCTTGTTCACTCATCTCGTTGTTGAAGGTGCGATCCACTTTCCACTGTTTCGCAATCTCGTTTCGGTCTTCCCAATAGCCGACCGCAAGTCCTGCAAGGTAAGCAGCACCGAGTGCTGTTGTTTCGTTCACGACCGGGCGCTCAACCGGTACACCGAGCACATCGCTCTGGAATTGAGAAAGGAAATTGTTCTTCACAGCGCCACCATCGACCCGTAACGTTTTCAGGGAGATTCCGGAGTCCGCTTCCATCGCGGTCAGAACGTCTTTCGTCTGATAGGCGAGCGACTCGAGTGTCGCACGGACGAAATGCTCTTTCGACGTTCCGCGCGTCAATCCGAAAACCGCGCCTCGAACGTCACTATCCCAGTACGGCGTTCCAAGACCGACGAATGCCGGTACGACGTAAACACCTTCTGTAGACTCGACGCGCTCTGCGTATTTCTCACTGTCTGCGGCATCAGCGAACATACGCAGCCCATCACGTAGCCATTGGATTGCTGAACCGGCTACGAAAATACTTCCTTCAAGCGCATACTCGACTTTTCCGTCGATGCCCCAGGCGATCGTCGTGAGTAGTCCGTGCTCAGATGTGACTGCTTTTTCACCTGTATTCATGAGCATGAAGCAGCCCGTTCCATACGTGTTCTTTGCCATTCCTTTTTCATAGCATGCTTGTCCGAACAGTGCGGCTTGCTGGTCGCCCGCTACGCCACCAATTGGTACGGAATGCCCGAAGAAATGGTGCTCAACCGTGTGCCCGTAAACCTCAGAAGATGGTTTCACTTCCGGAAGCATCGATTTCGGTACACCAAGGATATCAAGCAATTCCTCGTCCCACTCAAGCTCATGAATGTTGTACATCAACGTTCGGGAAGCGTTCGAATAGTCCGTAACGTGCGCTTTTCCGCCTGTCAGTTTCCAAATCAACCAGGAGTCGATCGTACCGAACAACAGGTCCCCCGCTTCCGCTTTTTCACGAGCCCCTTCTACGTTATCCAGAATCCACTTCACTTTTGTCCCGGAAAAATAAGCGTCGATCAAGAGGCCTGTTTTCTCACGGAACTTGTCGTTGTGGCCTTGCTCCTTCAAATCTTCACAAATGCCAGCCGTTTGGCGTGATTGCCACACGATCGCATTGTAGATCGGTTTTTCTGTGTTTTTATCCCATACGACTGTCGTTTCCCGCTGGTTCGTAATTCCAATACCGGCGATTTGCTCCGGTTTTACATCGGATTGGGACAACACTTGTGCAATGACAGACAGAATCGATCCCCAAATTTCGTTCGCATTATGCTCGACCCAGCCAGATTTCGGGAAATGCTGAGTGAATTCTTTTTGTGCGGTCTCGACGATTTCTCCTTCTTTATTGAATAGGATGGCGCGTGAGCTAGTCGTTCCCTGGTCTAATGATAAGATGTACTTTTCCATATTTTCCACTCTCCCTTAAAACGTTTATTGGTTCGATAATTCAAGCTTGGACACTTTCTTTTTCTCTTTGGCCGGCTCTTCCTTCTCACTCGTCACATAAGCCACAACAAGAACGGCGAGGACAAGTGCACCGACTACCCAGAACGCTAGTGTATCTGTACCCGTAAAGAACTTTTGGTAAAAGAGGGCGCCGAACACACCACCAAGTATCGGTCCGACTACCGGTATCCAGGAGTACCCCCAGTCAGATGTCGCCTTCCCTGGAATCGGCAGGATAAAGTGCGCAATACGCGGTCCGAGGTCACGTGCCGGGTTGATCGCATATCCTGTCGTTCCTCCGAGGGACATTCCAATTGCCACGATCAGGAATCCAACAATCAACGGGTTCAATCCTTCTGTAAACTCGTTCGCACCGATGGCTAGTAGACCGAGTAACAGGACGAACGTTCCAATGACCTCACTGAGCAGGTTCGAAAACGTATGACGGATCGCCGGGTCTGTTGAGAATACCGCTCGTTTCAAACCAGGATCCTTCGTCTCTCTCCAGTGCGGCAAGTAGTGGAAATAGACGATAATAGCCCCGATGAACGCACCGATCATCTGTGCTGTGATGTACATCGGGACCTTTGCCCACGGGAATTCCCCAATAGATGCTAAGCCCAGCGTGACTGCCGGGTTGATGTGCGCCCCGCTGATTCCGCCAACTGCGTAAACCGCAACGGCAACCGCAAGACCCCATCCCATCGTAATGACGATCCAACCGGAATCCTGTGCCTTTGTTTTATTTAATACGACGCCTCCAACGACGCCTCCTCCCAAAATGATAAGAATCATTGTTCCCATGATTTCTGCCATGAATTCTGACATTTTTCCTTCCTCCAATCACTTTTAATTGTGTAAACCCTTTCATTTTTGACAGAGAAAATATATGTTTCAAAGTTTTATGAGTACAAAAAAATCCACACGAATCGCCTCATCTAAAATGAGGGATAAGTGTGGATCTCCGTTTCTCCGTCACATGTTATTAACTTGCCTATCAAGTTACATGATTCGGAAAGCGCTGTCAAGGACAAATTTACAATTCCTTAACATAGTGTTTCCACAGTTCACCCCTCGATGTCGTCACCGCTCTCGCTCCTGCGCCTAAAGCCTGTTCGACATCCTCTATCGTCCGGATTAAGCCTCCAGCAAAGATCGGGATTCCGGTATGCTCATGTACTTCTTTTATGATGTCGGGCATAAGCCCTGGAAGCACTTCGATGAAATCGGGCTTCGTCTTTTCGAGCAACTTGTAGCTCTTATTTAGAGCGCTTGAATCGAGCAGGAATAGCCGCTGAATCGCAAGGACTCCTTTCTTTTTAGCCGTTAAAATGACATTCGTACGGGTGGAGATCAATCCGTCCGCCTTGATGTCCTGGCAAAGGAATTCTGCTGCGTAATCGTCGTTGCTCAACCCATGGATGAGATCGACATGAATGAGCATTTTCTTATCGTGCCGCTTCGCCATCTGCACAATGCTCTTCAGCTGACTGACATGGCTGTCGAGCAATACGAGATATTCATATGGGCTCTTCAGCAATTTTTCAAAGTCCTTCATATTCCGGACTGCAGGTAGTATTTTCTGTTGGATCGGCATATTTCACCATCCTTTTATTCCTTTAGAGTCTTCAAGACTCTACTTTCGCATGGTTCATTTTTGGACGCAAGCGAATAATCAAACTACTAATAGCCCGCCTGACAAGGCTTGAAACCTTTTTTCCATAAAATAGAACCAACATACTATTCGGTCTTCCATCCTACGTTTAGGAGGGTCGAATCTTGGGAAGTAGGTAAGAAGGCTCCCCCCATGCCAACTTCAATCATGTTAAAAATGAGGGATAAGGAACCGTGGATGACTTTTTTAAAGACTCCCATAGCCGATATAAGCAAGTTCTAAATGTGTGTCACTCGGTCATTACAAACGAACTTAAGTTTCAAAAGAAATACCCTGATGTTCTGCGTATTTCGAAATTGACGGGTTATTCCGAAGAAAGGATTTTGGAATCTCTTGAGTTTGGAAAAGGAGACGATCAAAACGACCGGTTCCATTATTCAAGGAGACGTTATTTGCGACACTAGATGGCATGCGGGAGGGGCTTACTTTTTACCATTATTTACATGATTGTTCATCATAGCTGTGTTTTTTGTAGTAAAAAAGGCTGTATTGGCTAAACATAGGTCCGATTTCGAGAGACAAAGCTGTATTTTCGGGAAACGTAACTTCATTTTCGAGAAACAAACCAGCATTTTCGAGAAACATTGCCTCAGTTTGGCTAGACAGCTTTGCCAGGCTAGCCTCGACCCCCTATTTTTATTGTGAAAAAGCCTATATATATCAGTATTGTGCGAAAGTCTGTATGAATCCGCACTAATTTTTTAAAACCTGGCAAAAATCAGCTCTTTTGGCGAAGGCTGAGTCCTATATTGATCGTTTTTTAAAATTCAAGAAAGCACCAGCGCCTTAATGGACTGGTGCTTTTTCCTATTGGTCCAGATGGGTGTACTCGCCTCGTCCGAGTGGTAATCCGAACCAGTAGAAGACGGCGAAAAGTAGTGTCCAGAACTTCCTAGATTGTGATTGTCCGCGCGTCCTCCCCAATAGGCCCAGAAACAAGACAATCTATTAGTCTATGCTAGAAGTTTACGAATCAGAACGATTGTGTTGAAAAAAGTGAAAAACGGTATGGATGTACTAGTTTTTGAGAGCTTTGCGAGGAGAATTTTGAGAGATTGTGCTTCAAGTGAGGTCCGTTTTAGAAAAAGAGTGCTTCGTTTTGGAAAAACTGTGCATCGTTTAAGAATAATCGTGATCAGTTTTAGAAAAACCGAGCTCCATCTTAGAAAAACCCCATCCTGTTTTAGAATTCAGTAAAATCGACCTACACAATCTCCTATAAGGAAGAGGATGACATCTCGTCATCCTCCACATTTTCAAAAGGCTTTTTTCGGTTTCAACAGTAAGCCGACATAAATCAAAACGAGCAGTAGGAGTAGCACTAAGAAGCCGTTTTCAAACCCGATGTGCTCGATGGCGTAACCGAATGCCGGAAACCCGACCATGATCACGAAGCTTTCCACCAGACTAATCAACGAGAAGAAGGTGGACCGTACATCGCTGCTCAACATGTTTTGGATGAAGTTCGAGAAGACCGGCTCGAATAGCGTAACCAACTGCGCGAGCGCAAGGAACGATAATACGATTCCGAGGCGAGGTGACACGATGAACAATATGAAAAAGAGCAGATAAAAGACGTAGCCATACTTCACAATCGAGAAAAACGCCCACTTTTGCTCCAAACGGTATGCGAGCTTCGCCATGACTACACCTAACAATCCATCCACTGTAAAAATGACGCCGATCACAAACGAGGAATAACCGAGTCGCGTAAAGTATTCCTGACCGTAAAATGTCAAGATGACGAGCACAGTGCTGACGGCGATGAACAAAACAATCGGGACACGGACGAGCGGGTTTTGCTTCCACACGGTGATCCCGCTCACAAACTGGTCCCGCCACGTTTGCAGGACACCTTTCCGTTCCACCACCCTCATTTCCCGCTCAGGTTCGTGGAGCAGTAACACTGGAATCAAGGCAAGCACCTGCATGACGATCATCCCACCATATACCCACTCCCAACTGACTTCTGCCATCAATCCTCCAGCGAGTTTCGCAAAACTGAGGGACAACAAGGCAAGTGCGGTCATGTTGCCGAACACTTTCGTGTAATCCTTTTCCCGGTTCACTTCCCTCAACGTATCGTAGGCGAGCGCTTGTTGCGCGCCGGAATGGAACGTTAACCCGACACCAAGCGACACGAACGCCAGACCGAAAAGGGTCAACGAATCACTGATTAGCATGAATCCTGCATAGCCGATGCTCAACACGCTCCCTATGAAGATGCTGATTTTTCGCCCATAAAGGTCTGCAATCATACCGGTCGGAAGTTCGAACAAGACGATGCTTAAGTGCAGGATTGCCTCAATGATGCCAATTTCACCGAGCGACAAGCCTGAATCACTCAAGTAGATGACCCAGAGCGCGCGATCAAAAAAGAGCTGACCGAAGAAAATGTATAAATAAATCATATTGATATTGCGATTACGAAACATAAAAAATCCTCCTAAACACAAAAAAACACAGGCAAATAAGCTTTACCTGTGGTTGGATGCTCCTGTTTTTTTAAAAAATGAAAAGAGAAAAGGCAGTCCCTTTTCTCTTCCGAATAAAATCCGATGAAAGGTAACTTATTCAATGTTGATGAAACGGTTATGGAATTTGCCTAAAAAAGGACATACTTGTCCCGTTGAAGCGCAAAATCCCAAAAATGGTACTCATGAAAGCGATAAATCGTTTCATACAGTCCATTCCCATTTCAAACATTGTGTCACCCTCCTTCTCCATTCAAGTTAATTCCATCGTAATCGAGTCAGCGTTCCTTTTCAATCTTTTTTGATAAAAACGTGTTCCGGATGTGGATGGCTCAAGAAATCATGATGGGAAATCGTCCATCCGTATGCTCCGGCAAAACGGAAGATCATCACATCACCTGCACGAAGCTCCTTGACGTGCTCTTTCCGGACAAGAACGTCATTAGGCGTACAAAGTTCACCAGCCACTGTTACAACATCATCCATAATCCCCGGTCGTTCGAACGGGTACCTCCAATCGTCAACAGGATAAACTTCAAATGGATGACTGATTTTCCAGGCCGCCGGTAGACGTAAATGGTGCGACCCGCCCCGTAAAACCGCAAAGTGCTCTCCATGATTCGTTTTCACATCCAAAACTTCCGCCAAATAATATCCGCATTCTGCCGTCATGTATCGTCCAATCTCCAAGAACAGTGTGAGATTTTCTTTTTCATAATAGTGGTGGAAACGATGTAAACCTTCTGCAAGTACCGACCAGTCAAATGGCTGTTCAGGGTCCCAGTAATTGATTCCGATTCCGCCACCAACGTTGATGATCGGAGCATCCAACGCAAATTCATCACGCCAGTATAAGGACTTCTCAATGCACAACTGGATGAATTTTAAGTGTGCTTCTGCATCCAGGTTATTGGACATCGCATGGAAGTGGAAGCCTTTGATGTCGATGTGTTTGCTTACGAGCGCTCTTGTAATTAATGTCGGTATATCTCGCTCATCTACACCGAATTGAGTCGGTACACCACTCATCCGGATGTGGCTTTCGGAAACATTCGTGCTCAGGTTCACCCGGATCAATACAGGGATACGGACATCCATTTGTTCTGCGATATACGCCATCCGGTTCAATTCATGAAAGCTCTCTACATTCATGTACTCTACGTTCGCCTGAAGCGCCGCACGGATTTCCTGATCTTTT
This sequence comes from Rossellomorea aquimaris, assembly GCA_020524245.1. Lineage (GTDB taxonomy): Bacteria > Bacillota > Bacilli > Bacillales > Fictibacillaceae > Pseudalkalibacillus. The sequence continues at coordinate 384,578 of JAIVLN010000002.1, forward strand.
TTCCCAGGTCCGCCGAATAGCATAGGTTTTTCAGTCAAGGTTCCGAGTTTCGTCATCTCGCCTTGCGAAGCGACCTCAAATCCGTCGATAATTGGCTCCAACGTTTCGAGTATCGGCCGTTCCGGATTGGCTTTGACAGCATAATATAGCCGGCAAAACGCTGGTAAGCTTTGCTTGATTGTTTCGGCGTGCTCCTTCAGTCGATCCAGGTCATAGACATACGCACAAATCGGCTCTTCGCTTCCTCGTATGTGCATTTTATTTTCCAAATATCGTTGTACAGCATTCTTTTCTATCGTCAGCATGTTTTCTTCCTCCAAATTAAGTGTTCCATAGATCCGGTCGTTTCCAAACGATGAGAAGGGTTACAACGAAACATCCAAACCCCATGAACAATCCAGCGGTCATCGCTCCGAATTGTGCTGCAATGACGCCGATCAAGAGTGCGCCTAATGGAATGTAAGCCCGGTCCATCAAGGCGATGCTCAACACTCTTCCACGTAATGCATCTGCCACTTGCATCTGAATCGTGATCCGGCTCGTCGTCCGGTACATTTGACTCGTAAAACCGACTACCAACATGAGTACGATCGATAAAAAGTAGTTTGCGGTGAACAGGATGAAGCAACCGAGAAACAACCCGAAGCCGAGTGCGGAGAAAATGAGGATCTTCCCCTGATGTCTCGGTGATTTTACCGATAGGACCAATGTTGCGATGATTGCTCCGACAGATGATGCAGAGAGCAGCAGACCAAATCCATCCGGTCCCATGCCCATCAGCTCTTCGACGAACAACGGGAGCATCGTCGTATAAGGGAACCCGAAGACCATCGGTGCAACTGCCATCAACAATATCGATACGATCAAGTGGTTTTCTTTTATATACTGGAACGTTTCTTTCAAATCTGACTTATTCGATTTGACCGAGCGTTCAATCGGATCTCGTCTTTCTTCTTTCACACGAATTCCATTCAACGATGCCATGATGACTAGTGTCCCAAATCCGATCATGACAAAGAGTATTGGCGCATCCATCTTCAATAACATCCAACCTGCTAGTGCTGGTCCAACCATGCGCGCGACATTGATGACCATCGTTTGTAATGAGATGGCATTGGAAAGTTGATTAGAATCTACGAGATCAGACAAGAACGCGTTCCGGACAGGCACTTCGACCGTCATGAAGAGCGACCTCGCAAACACCACCACATACAGCCACACGATGGATAGATCGGCATAGACCAAGTACGCGAGCAAGAGCGTACTTGCAAAAATTCCGGCGTAGCTGAACATGAGCACTTTTTTCCGACTGTAGCGATCGGCAAGTACGCCTGCCTGCAGCCCGAACAATAAAATCGGCAGCAGACGGCACGCATTCAAGACGCCAAGTGCAACGGGCGATTGCGTCCATTGATAGACGAGCCAGTTCAACAAGGTCAGGTCCATCCAATCGGTCGTACGAACGACGAAACTTCCGAAAAGAAAATGGCGGAACGATTGGACTCTCAATGCAAATGAACGATTGGCTTGAATGATTCCAGGCAGTTTCTCAATCATCGAACTGATCCGCACAATGGAGCGGATTAGCTACCTCACTATAGCTATAGCCTTTTCCGTTCGTCAGTCGCATTGTCGTCAACGACTTATGTTTGACGATCGGCTGGTAAAGGAACGCTTCATCCAGTGCAATATTTTCAGAGAGCCCTTTTTCAGCAGTTAAAGAACGGAGTGTCGTTGCGCATACTTTTTTCACTCGTTTCCAAAACTCCTCCTCACGAATGCCGGAGTATTGGACGAGCATACGAATGATTTCGCCGAGATGGTTCTGGAATACCGTGTAATAAAGTTTGTTGTGCATTTCCGAAATGTCTTCGGTCACGGAAATGGATCCAGGCGTGAAAGCAATATCCATCCCTTGACGATTCATACGTTCTCTGTAAATTCGAGAACCTCCCCAATCTCTGAAAAAGAAGCGGACCAATCGACCGTTTTTGAAAACAGGGATGCTATTCTGCAAGTGTCCTTCGAGCGCGATGCCGTACTTCACCATCAAAGTCAGATAACCCGGGATGACGGTCGTGATGTAATCTTCAAAAAACGGGAAAGCTGCCCGGTTTTTCGTCAGATTGTTCTCTTCTGCATACTGGCTGATGAGTTCAGAAAGGATTGTTTTCCCGGTGATCGGTGACGATGCATATAAAGCAGGCCCCGCAATGGCAAGTTCTCCGTCCCGAAGTCGATCTTCAATGCTTTCTCGCATGAGCATCGTCAAATTCCGGCTTTTCAACTCCTCTTCTGATTTAAAAGCCGCTCCTGCCACTTCATTGAGCGGAATGAAGTTTGAGAGATGCTCCTCTTTTTCCATAACAGAAGTCATCATTTCTGTAAAAAGGGTCGAGTTCAGTGCCGTCTGAGTGGAGATGGATCGGACCGTCGAAGTCATCTGGCTGTTGACCGCAAGCTTCAACGCCGGTTTCGTCCGTTCTTTCGGATATACGGTACGGAACGAAGAAGTCGCTTCGGCTTTTAACTTGACGTTTTCAAGCATAACGATCTTCCCGGCTTCCAACTCCTCTCCGTAGATCGTTGGAATCGCATTCGCATATTGCCATTCATGAACAGGGATGACGTCGAATTGTTCAGGATCGTATCCGCGCTCTGTTAATTCATTGAGGCACTGCTCCAATTCTTCCGGATAAAAATCGTCTAACAACCGCTTTGTCTCGCCTGTTGTCGATACGATCCATTCGCGATCGACAGCCAGAAACCGGACGTCGAAAGCTTGATGGAATTCCGGTGAATAACGGAACACATCGTTCTCCGATAGACCGATTTTCGTCTTCGCACCTGGATGAAGATGATGCCCCTCCAACACTAGCTGCTCAAAGAACAGACTCGGTGAAAAGGACGGATCGGTCTCTCTTTTTTTCACGAGAAAATCGATTGTGCCCTCCGCTTCCATCTTACGAGCTTCTTCCTGGACTTCATCTTTCCACACTTCATCAAACATGTACGCAAGCGTCAGGTTGGCAGTCCCATTATCCAATTCAGAAATAAACGCATTGAGATTGTCCGGTTTCTTCTCCTCACTTTCATAAATCACTTTCAGCAAATCGGATGCAACAGAAATCGTCGTCATCTCCTCCTCGCTGATGTGGAGGATGTCATCGGTCGTTTCGATCCGGTGATACGCGAACTCATTCCTGATCGGAAATACGAGGACGGAATGTTTAAGTTGAGCGATTTTATACGTCATTCCTTCCAGGAACGGATAGCGCTCGATTTTTTTATAAAAGTGGTCAGGTAACTCCTGCTCGCCATTTATTGTGATCACGAGTGCAGTACCGATCTTTCTCAGATTGATCGCTTGTGAATATAAACTGTTGATATCTTCCCGGAGGATTGCAGAGGCTAATTTATGTAGGATGCCTTTCCTCCCTCTCTCCAGATTTCCGAAATAATGGGCCACATACGCGGGTTTCTGTTTCATGACGTACCGGACACAATTGACTTCCTCTTCTAACATGAATTCCTTGCTTGTCTTTTGTACGGCTGGCTTCTGAATCAATTGAATCGTCATTTTGGGAACACCTCATTTTTTATAAATAAAGGATTGGCAACGTCAACGTATGCATTTTCTGTGAATTTGTCTGTCAGTCTCATCTGGACAAGTGCTTTCATGCTTGATTTGTCCGCTAAAATGTATGCTTCATCTCGGAGGTTGTCCGCTGGAATTGAAGCATCCCTTTTGAGTGCAGCAAATACTTCTTTTACGACTTTCCGGACTGGGTTCCATAACAAGTGCTCATCAATCTCAAAGTTCCTTGCTAACGGAACGATGATTTCTCCTAAATGGTTATGGATGATCGCATGGAAGAAGATGTCGAGCAGCTCTTCACGTTTCGATGTCTTCAAATTCGTGCTGTTGTCCAAGTCTTTTAAAGCCATGTAATTATTCAGGCGTGATTCCATAATTCGGATTCCACCGTTATCTCGTACGATGACCCGTTCTGGTCGCCCTTTCCGGAATACGGCAACACAGTTCTGCATATGGACTTCCATACTGATTCCGTACTTCGTCATGAGCGCAATGACACCAGGCAAAAGTACATTCACATACTGTTCCATGTAGTCCACTGCCGCTTCTGAAAGAGGAAGGTCCTCCCGTTTCGCATGTTGGCGAATAAGCTCTTCCATCACGAGTTGGCCGGATACCGGAGACTCCGCAATCAATGCAGCAGCCGGTAAAGCAACTTCCCCTTCGGATAAGGTTTTTTCAGGATTTTCTCGTAAAATGGAAGCCACATTCTTCTGCAAGAAATGCCTCTCCTCTGCATCAATGGGTGTTTTAGGTTCAAAGTGAATGCCCGCATCTTCACGCATGAAGCTTAACGTGTTTGCGATTAACGGATCTTCTGTCCGGATTTTCTGTAGTACGGATGTAATTTTCGGCCCGTTGTAAGTGGATGCTGCGGATACTGTCCGCACTGCACTCGTCATCTGGACGTTCATTGCCGTTTTGATGTGGTGGTTCAGCTTACTCTTTAACGGAGCTAGCGATCGGAACGAAACGAGCGCTGCCGTCTCAATCGACACTTGATCAAGCGTTAAGATCACATCGTTTTGGATTTCCTCTTGATAATATCCGTGAACTGTATTTTCCAGCTGCCAAGGATGCACCGGTATCAGTTCATAATCCTCTTTGTTCAGTTGCTTTTTCGTAAGTACGTTGTCGAAGGCTTGCTCCACTTCCGGATATTCTTCGAGTAAAATTTGAGTCACGGATTTTTCGATGTGAGTCAAACGACAAAACTCTTTATGGACAGCGACCGGAATGACGTTCGGGCGACCTTCCCATTCAGGTGCATATTTCGTGATATCTTCAGGCGATAATCCTAAACGAGTTCGGGAACACGGATGAATGGTATGTCCCTGGATGACCCATTGTTCAAAGAAATTAAGCGGACTGAAGTGTGGATCTTCTTCTGCCTTTTTCAACACATAGTCGAACGAATCTGTGGCTTCTAGGATTTGTGCATCGGTATTGTCTTGCTGTTTCCGGTGTTCCGCAATCGTAAGTGCAAGCGCGAAATTGTATGTGCTGTTTGTGATTTCCTTACAAAACTGTTCCATGTTATCAAATGTGAGTGTGTTCCCATTCACAATCATCAACCTCAACAACTGATCAGGACTCGTAAGTTTACTCTTATTCCCTTTTCGATCGGTATAGGTAATGTTACCTACGATATCGATCTGACCAAGGGTATACTTTTTCTCAATTGGAACTTCGATTTGTTCCTCTTCACTTAATCGGATGACCGCAGCGTGTTCTGTCCAACTGGATTCAATGATTTTTTCCCGTAAAATTGCTTGAATGAGCTGACGGAGTACCATCTTTTCTGCGGTCTTGATGCTTTCTCGGTATCGTTCTACAAGATGTGGGTATTCTTTATGCAGGTGTTGTTCAATTGCTCTATCATAGTTGTCTGCATCTAGTTGATTGTTCAGCATTGTCGCTTCCAATCACAATCCCTCCCAGGCTATATTGAGTGTTATATGTTTTAATGAAAATGATTATCAATTACGCAATACTCATATTAATTGATATTGATTCTCATTGTCAATTGTGTTTTGGAAATTCCCTTCCTTCGGTTCATTTATTGCTCAATACATTCCTATAATCTTGTATATAACGGTATGAATGCGGGACTTTTCACCTGTTTACTCATAAAAAAAAAAGAGATCTATAGTAGATCCCTCCCTTTGGGTAATTTTTACTTCGAATTTTTGACCCTTATTTTATCTTGTAATATTCGATTTTGGTTAACGAGTTCAAGAAACAAATCGATGTCTCGATCGTTCGACAACGAAATGATCTGTTTTTCCCCCTCATACTTTGCAAGCTTTTGAAGAATTCTGTTTCGCTGATCTCTCGGGAAATTCCAAACATAGCGCAAAAAATCCCTATCAAGTCTTTCAGTACACCCTACTCCCATATCCGGACGACTTTTCCGATGGTACATGAACCTTCGTTTAATCACCCTATATAAGCACGTAATCCTCGTCCGATCGAGAAAAACAATTGTGTCGGCCGCTTCCAACCTAACTTCCATGGTCGAACCATAATTCCCATCAATGATCCAACGATCCTTTTTAACAATTTCTTGTTGAATGTTACGGATTTCATCTCTAGTAGACTCTACCCAACCCGGCTTCCAATAGAGACGATCCAAATGATAGACTTCAATGCCTGTCAATTCCCCTAACTTTCTAGCAATGGTAGATTTGCCTGAGCCTGGACTGCCGATAACCACCATTTTATCCATAGGTAGAGCCCCCTTTTGATATATGGATTCTCAAACTTATCGAAAAGCAGAAAAACCATTTTCATATAAACAAATGCCGTTACAACTTTCCAGTTATTAACATTAAATATAGGACAAGCAATTGATTCCTGCTTCATTTCAATTGCTTAAGTCTGGTTATAGGAGGTGTTGAATTTGAAGGGAAAATATGGACACTCCGAGCACTATTCGTTATTTGACAACGATTGTGATTGTAAGAAGAAAAAGAAGAAGAAGAAATGCGGCTGTCATCATTCTTCCGGAGATGATGACGGAAAACGTTGTCATCGAAAGCGGAAAAAGAAACATGATAAACACCGCTCCTCATATCATGATCATTACGACCTAGAATATGAGTATGAATACAAACGTGTTATTAAACACAAGCACGCTCATCATGACCATGACCGCTGGTGCGAATGCAGTGATGAATGGTGTGATTCTTGTGATCAATGGTGTGATTGCGATTAAAGCGATTCTATTAGCATCCAAGCCATCACCCATTTTGTCAAATTTATGTAAAAAAGGCGAATGACATAGATAATTCGCTTATACAATTCTATCAATTTATTCATTATCTAATAGAGAGGATCATAATCCCTCAAAATATAAAAGGAGGAAAATAAATGTCTGTAAACCCTTTCCCTAGATCTACATCCACAAACAGCTGTGATGCAACGAATGTCACTCCTAACCCAATCGGTGCAGGAACTCCAATCATCAAAGTCCCGGTCGTATTGCAGGAGGTTTCGGTGCAAATTCCTATGCATGCAATGATTGATTTTCCAGTAGATGCAAATGGTAATCAGGAACAAGTTCTTGAAATCAAAACCATCGGTAAGAAGACGTTTCTCACTCAATGTAAATTAATTAATCGCCCTGGTGCAACAAACGGGAAACTCTTTATCAGTGGTTTCGTACGTAAGAACATCCAATATGCTTCCAACCCTGTTGCAGATGCTGAAGGTGAAATCCTATCCACAATCAAATCATTGACGGTTGAAGTACCGTTTGATTGTGTTGCTGAAATCGAAAGTTTCCTTACTCCACCAGTAGGTCCTATGACGGATACTCGTGATGAGTTCGGATACTTGATTTCAAAACCGCTTGGAACTGGATTCCCTGAAAAGGATCGATTGGCTGGATCGGATCTTTCCCAATTCCACCAAATCAGTTCTGAAAATTACAATGAATTACCGTACTGTGAATTAATCCGTGCGGATATCATTGAAATTGATGAATCGTTGAACCGTACAGCGTTCCCAGCTACTGGTCAATCAAACATCATTGGTGAAGGTACGTTCACTCAACTTTCTGAAAAAATGGTCTTAGACCTTACACTTAAACTACTTCAAAATCAACAAGTCCGTGTAGATTCATTAGGACCTGCATCACAAGGTTAATTGTTCGTTTAATGACTCCGACGGTTGTAGGAAGCGACCGTTCGAGTCCTTTTTTATCTGCTATTTGATAAACGTACGTTTAACTAATCATACCATTTTCTCATTGACTTTAAATTAGAGAGGAGGAATTTCATTGACCCATACTCGTAGAAGATTTGGTATCGTAACCGAACGAGATTTAAATCGATTCACGATATTTGATACCGACAACCTTACTGTGCTGCATCAAATCACTATTCCTGCTCATAATTATATCGATGTTGCTATAACGAGCGATTGTACAAGAGCTCTTATAACTGCCTTTGACGATCAAAGAGTGGTTCAAGTGGACTTAACTCAAGAACCCCCAGTGGTAATAGATGATGAACCAAGTCCAATTAACTCTGAGGATGTTGCGTTGACACCTGATAACCGATTTGGTGTTATTACGGATGGAAATCCCGTACAACCACAGGGCATTATTTCGTACAGCCTAATCAGCCAAGCCATTGTCGACCAAATACCAAACCTTGACCTTCAAGCAGTAGATGTGTCTCCAAACGGGAATGGTGTGGTTTTAGCGGTTGATATCGATAACAATTTGGTAAGAGTCATTACCATTGATAATGCCGGAAACCTGACGGATACTGGTACAACAGTCAATACAGGCGGAAATCGACCGATTAATGTCACATTTCATCCAACTGGCAACTTCGCCTTTGTAGCAAACCGATTAAGTAATGATATTGCAGTATTGGATACGACTGGTCCTGTTCCTGTCCTTGTAAATAATGTTCCAACAAGTCCCAACCCACAAACCATTGTCGTTTCGAAAGACGGGTCGAAAGTATTTGTCTTAACCGATGATAATATCGAGGAATTTTCCTTTAGTACCACATTCCCATTTTTAACACCCGTGAACAGTTTCCCTCATGGGCAAAGTATCGCATTATTTTTTGGTGTTGATCAACTTGCTCTCGATGTTACTCAGTCCAGACTTTTCCTTTCAGCCTCTTCAAGTCAAGTACTTGTCGGCTTTTTGACAGATGGAACACCCCTAGGTACGGTTCCAGGTGTACAGGCAGATGGTGGTGTAGCGACCTGTCTTCAGCAACTACCACCCCCTCGATCAACCACAACGCATACGTGTAAAGCGACGGTCATAGATCCAGATCCGATTCCATCAGGGGATCCAATCGCAAAAGTACCCGTCCTGCTTCAGGAAGTTTCGGTTCAAGTACCGATGCATGCGGAAATCGACTTCCCAGGAGACCCAGATACCGGTCAACAAGAACAAGTATTGGAAATCAAGACGATCAAAAAACGGACGTTCGTGACGCAGTGTCGACTGCTCAACCTTCCAGGTGCCACAAGAGGCCAGCTCTTCATCAGTGGATTCGTCCGTAAAAATATCCAATATGCGGCAAACCCGGTAGCCGATGCTGCTGGTGAAATCCTATCTGAAATCAAGTCGTTGACAGTTGAAGTTCCATTCGATTGTGTCGCCAATGTTGACAGCTTCATCAACCCACCGGTTGGTCCATTCCTTGATACACGCGATGAATTCGGCTACTTGATCTCGAAACCGCTTGGGACAGGCTTCCCAGAAAAAGATCAACTAAACGGATCTGACCTCTCCCAATTCCACCAACTGAGTTCAGCGTCTTATAATGAATTGCCTTACTGTGAACTCGTCCAGGCAGACATCATTGAAATTGACGAATCGTTGAACCGTACCCCATTCCCACCAGCAGGAGCCGCTCCAGCAAACATCATCTGTGAAGGTACGTTTACACGCCTTTCTGAAAAAATGATCCTGGACCTTACCCTCAATTTGTTCCAAAAACAACAAATCCGAGTAGATTCGTTAGGCGCTGATGATGATCTAGAGTAGAAATTGGCTGTACCTGTTACAAAAAGAACCTGTTTCGAACCACCCATTCATACCATTTGGTAATTTTTACCATTTTACGCTAAAAATAGGTGCTGACTTGTATCATTCGTACAACCCTAATTCTAGTAGTTTCATAGAATTAATAGAGAGGTTTTTTTAAAAAAACCTCTAATCTAATCTATCAAAAAAAGGAGGAAAATAGATTGCCTCATAATCAACAAAATTTCGGTATCGTAACTGAGCGTAATCTTGGTAGGATCACCATATTTGATACAGATAATCTGACTGTGCTTCATCAAATCCCCGTTCCTGTTTATGATTATATCGATGTCGCCATAACGAGCGATTGTACGAGAGCTCTTGTTTCTGCTTTTACGAATCAGCGACTTGTACAAATTGATCTTACGCAGGAGCCACCGGTCGTCATTGATGATGTGCCGGCTGGTCAAAACGCTGAAGATGTTGCGTTGACTCCTAATGATCAATTTGGTGTGACGGTTGATGGTGGTGTACCACAAGGAATCACTTCTTACAGTTTACCTGGTCAATCAATAGTAGATTCAATACCCAACCTTGACCTTCAGGCTGTGGAAGTATCCCCAACTGGGAATGGCATTGTATTAGGTGCAGCAAGGACAACAAATCAAATCAGAGTTCTAACTATTGATAATGCGGGGATGCTGACGGATACAGGTACGTTAATCGGGACTGGAGGAGTTAGTCCTCAGAATATCGCTTATCATCCATCTGGTAACTTTGCTTTTGTCGTGAACCGACAGAGCGATGATATCGCCGTATTCGATACAGGGACGAATCCTGTGAATCCAGCCCTGCTGACAAATATTACGACAAGTAATGCTCCTCAAACCGTCATCGTATCCAAAGATGGCACAAGGGTTTATGTATTAACGCAAGATAATGTTGATGTCTTTAGCTTCTCTCCTAGTGCCCCATACTTGACACCTGTCACTAGTTTTCCGCATAACGTTACAATTGGCACTTATGTTGGAGTAGATCAAATGACACTTGATGTGTCACAAACAAGACTATTCATTTCTGCTTCTGGTAGTGGAGAACTGGCAGCCTTCTCAATAGATGGTACTTCATTAGGTAACGTCCCTGGGGTCGAGGCTAATGGAGGTGTAGCAGCTTGTATGTTGCAACAAGTACAACCAATCCCCCGACCAACAAACACGCATACGTGTACCGCAACGGTCGTCGATCCAGATCCGATTGCATCTGGAGACCCAGTCGCAAAAGTACCCGTACTTCTTCAGGAAGTTTCCGTACAAGTTCCAATGCAAGCGGAAATCATCTTCCCGGGAGACCCAGTTACCGGTCAACAAGAACAAGTATTAGAAATCAAGACGATTAAGAAGCGAACATTCGTTACGCAGTGCCGACTGCTCAACCTTCCTGGTGCGGCAAACGGTCAGCTTTTCATCAGTGGATTCGTCCGTAAAAATATCCAATATGCTGCGAACCCTGTGGCTGACGCTGCCGGAGAGATATTGTCCGAAATCAAGTCGTTGACAGTTGAAGTTCCGTTCGATTGTGTCGCCAATGTGGACAGCTTTATCAACCCACCAGTTGGTCCATTCCTCGATACACGGGATGAATTCGGTTATTTGATTTCAAAACCGCTTGGGACAGGCTATCCGGAGAAAGATCAACTAAGCGGATCCGACCTTTCCCAGTTCCACCAACTCAGTTCTGCGTCTTACAACGAACTGCCTTACTGTGAACTCGTCCAGGCAGATATCATTGAAATTGACGAATCGTTAAATCGTACCCCTTTCCCAACAGGAGCAACCCAATCCAACATCATCGGAGAAGGTACGTTTACGCGTCTTTCTGAAAAGATGATTCTGGACCTTACCCTCAATTTATTCCAGAAACAACAAGTCCGCGTCGATTCGTTAGGACCTGAAGACGAAGATTCCTAATTAAAAATGGTTGGCTCAAAACGAATATAAAAGTCGTTTGGGTCACCATCTTTTACGTACTTTAGACCTTTTCAGGTCAAAACATCCACTTTGAAAACTAAATATATGAAAGGAGAAATGAATATGCCTCACCTTCAAAGAAGGTTTGGAATAGTGGCTGAGCGCGACGCTCAGAGGATTACAATTTTTGATACGCAAAATTTAAACGTATTACACGTAATTGAAGATCCTTCCTTAAATTTTACTGATGTTATCTTTACAAGCGATTGTACGAGAGCACTGGCTACTGCAACAGGAGATGCAACAGCAGAAAGTCGAATTGTTCAGATTGATATGACTCAGGAGCCCCCGGTCATTATTGATGAAACTCCTGTCGAAATCAGTGTACAAGACATTGCTTTAACCCCAGATAACCTGTTTGCTGTAGCAACGGACGGTTCTTCCTTTGACCCAGGCGTTGAAGGAATGGTCTCTTACAGTGTACCCGATCAATTTACTGATACTCTACTTGATCTGTCTTTACAAGCCGTTGCCGTATCCCCTAATGGAAATAATTTCATTTTAGCCACCGATATTGAAGCCGGCAGAGTAAGGGTATTGGAAATTGGTGTAGAAGGCAACCTAACGGACACAGGAGATACCTTTCTTACTGGTCCTAACGATCAGCAACAGCCTATGAATGTCCGGTTTCATCCATCTGGCAATTTTGCTTTTATCGCGAATTTTGCCGGTAATAATGTAGCTGTATTTGATACAACAAATCCTAACACACCTGCATTGCTGGACAACGTTGATACTGTAACAGCTGGTCCACAAACGATTATCACCTCGAGGAGCGGTGATCAAGTATTTGTTTTAACTCGGACAAGAGTTGAGAGATATCGCTTCACACCTGTAGCCCCGTTTTTAGCGTTGGAAAGTTCATTCGATCATAATTTAGCAATCGGTTTTCCACGTTCCGGTGTTGATCAGTTGGCGTATGAAGAAAATCTCGGCAGGTTGTTCGTATCCGCTTCTGTAAGCGAGGTATTAGCTGCATTCACTCTTGAGGGAGATGAAATTGGCAGAGTCCCTGGAGTATTAGCAAATGGCGGTGTAGACGTTTGTCTTCTGCAACAACCTCAACCGACACCTCGCTCAACGTCCACTCATACGTGTAAAGCGACCGTGGTAGAACCTAATCCGGTTTCATCCGGTGATCCAATTGCCAAGGTGCCTGTCCTACTACAAGAAGTTTCCGTACAAATACCGATGCATGCGGAAATCGATTTCCCAGCAGTGGACCCAGTTAATCCAGAACGAGTATTGGAGATTAAAACGATTAAAAAACGGACGTTCGTAACCCAGTGCCGATTGCTCAACCTACCAGGTGCAACAAGCGGCCAGCTCTTTATCAGTGGATTCGTCCGTAAAAATATCCAATATGCTGCGAACCCGGTAGTTGATGCTGCTGGTGAGATTTTATCCGATATTAAGTCGTTGACCGTGGAAGTTCCATTTGACTGCGTAACTACCGTTGAGGACTTCATCACCCCACCGGTAGGGCCATTCCTCGATACACGCGATGAATTCGGTTATTTGATCTCGAAACCGCTTGGGACCGGCTTCCCTGAAAAAGATCGATTAACAGGATCCGATCTCTCTCAATTCCACCAAATCAACTCAGCATCCTATAATGAGCTACCTTACTGTGAACTCGTCCAGGCAGATATCATTGAAATTGACGAGTCGTTGGACCGAACACCACTTGTATCCTTTTTCCCAAATACCACTATTGGTGAAGGAACGTTTACTCGTCTTTCTGAAAAGATGATTCTGGACCTGACACTTAAGTTATTCCAGAAACAACAAGTACGCGTTAATGCAACTGACGATAATAATGAGGAAACGGATTCAGAAAATTAATGATTCACATTTAAAGTTGATTCAATCGTATTCAATGAACACGATGAATCAACTTTTTTCTAAATAAATGGAAAATCATGTCATTCATCCAAACGGTGTTCTTCAAAATACATACAATGGAAAAGAATATGCGAATAGGAGGATAGGTAAAGATGAGTGTTAATCCATACAACCAATCTACATCTACAAATATTTGTAAAGCCGAAATTGTAACACCTTCAACAACACCGGCTCGAGATACAATCGTGAAAGTTCCCGTCCTGCTCCAGGAGTTTTCGATACAAGTCCCCATGCACGCTAAAATAACCTTTCCAGAAAATGAAGAAGTTCTTGAAATCAAGCAAATCAAAAAAAGAGTATATACCACCCAATGTCGTTTAATCCAACCTCATGGAAATACATGTTCTGGTAACCTGTTTCTAAGTGGATTCGTTCGGAAAAATATCCAATACGCGGCCAATCCTGTACAAGATTGTGAGAAAGAGATACTATCAACCATTCGTTCTTTGACGGTGGATGTACCGTTTGACTGTGTTGTTCAGATTGAAAGTTTCTTAAGACCTCCCGTTGGTCCTTTCTTGGATTCTCGTGATGAGTTCGGATACTTAGTGTCAAAACCTCTCGGTAAGGGATACCCTGAAAAGGATCGGATGATGTCAACGGACTTATCACAATATCATCAAATCAGCACTGAACACTATAATGAGATGCCCTATTGCGATTTGATCAAAGCTGATATCACTGAATTCGATGAATCCTTAGATCGAGTACCTTTTACAAAAAAGATCCCAAATGAAGAAGTATGTAGAATTACGAAATGTACCAAATGCCATAAGAAAAAATGTCTATGGTGTATGGGGGAAGATGATCGCAAGAGATGCTCCAAATGCAATAAACGAAAAAGACGAAAATGTGAAAATTGTACACAATGTACCTGTAAAAAATGTCATCATTCTCCAGTCCTGACAGAAGGGGTATTTACCGAACTCTCTGAAAAAATGATTTTGGACCTGACCTTAAAATTATTGCAAAAACAACAAGTGAAGTTATCATAATTATATTCCAAATTATGTAAGGTTCTCGTATGAGAGCCCCCTCTAAAATGGACAAGTTAATTCCTAAATAGAATACATATCTATTAATTTATGAATACCCATCCATTGGAATTTAATGTTAGTATCATAATAGGAAGACGTATAGAAGACTTACGAAGGAGGTTGAATTTATTGGGCTGGTTCTTCGTTTATCTTGGGGGATTACTTGGTATTGCTGGGTTTATTGATTGGAGAAGAAGACGCAACAATAATAAAGGCGAGCGTCCAATCAATCCGCACGCAAAAAACGGTGAGAGCACGAATTATGTAATGGGCGACAACGAGTACATGAACGGAGGAAGTTAAGCTGAGCGACGGACTTCGTCGGTCAGTTTTTTCCTTTAAGATTTGACATAAAGGGGTTTAGCAGTAATGGAATTTACAGTGGATCAAAACTACTTCTACGAAGCGATTTCCGATATTCGAAAAGGAATTTCCATATCCAGTATGATTCCTGCCACAGCTGGGTTTTGTTTAGTTGCAAAAGAAAACGGACTGACGATTTTTGGGACAGACCTGTACTTGTTCATCCAGAGGGACATCCCTGCAGTGATTGACGGGAAAACGATCGTTGAAATTACCGAACCTGGAGAAGTACACGTCCCGAGCAGGCATTTCAGTGAAATCGTAAAGCGAATGCCTGACAGGATCTCTATACAAGTAGACGACCATCGTTTTGTAAAAATTCAATCCGGTTCCATCGTGACAAGGTTGACTCAATTGAAAGTCGATGAGTTCCCTCCATTCCCGAAAGCGAGCTCTGACATGCGTTTGATGGTAAATCGCGATGAATTTGCGGAAATGATCCAACATACACTCTTTGCAGTTGCGAAAAATGAGACGAGACCTGCATTGACGGGATTGCATATGGAGTTCCATAATCAAAAGCTTTCATGTGTGGCGACCAATTCGATTCGCCTCGCAATGCAGTCGTTACCGATTCAAGCGGATTATGATTTATCGTGTATCGTTCCGAGCTCCACCTTGAAAGAGTTTATGAAACTCCGCTCTTCTTTTTCGAAAGAAGTGGAACTTTCCATCAGTGAAAACCATGTTCTTTTCAAATCGGATAATATCATGCTGTACTCAAGATTGATTGAAGGTGCTTATCCGAGTACAACTGGATTGATCCCTACAGATATGAAAACCGAAATCATCATGGATACAGAACAGATGCTGGAAGGAATCGACCGCTCCTACTTCCTGGCGAGTGATCAAAAGAACAACAATGTGAGCCTTGCCATCAGTGAGGATGGTGAACTACAGATTTCCTCTACTTCTTCAGAGGTAGGACAAATCAAGGAAACACAAGAGATCAAGGAAATTATCGGGGAACCGTCGTTGGAAATTTCGTTTGATGGTCAGCTGATGATCGATGCGCTGAAAACGTTGAAAGATGACCAGGTCTCTCTCAGCTTCAACGGTTCCATGCGCCCGATTCTCATCAAGCCGGCAAATGAAGAGGAAGAGCAACTTCATCTGATTTCCCCTGTGCGTTCATAATTCAATATTGAAGAGGCTGACTTTCTGTCAGCCTCTTTTCGTTATGATGTGAAAAGGTGTTTTGGGCTATAATTTCTGATTTTGGGCTATATTTTCTGATTCTGGGCTATATTTTCTGAATCTGGGCTATATTTTTAAAATCTGAGCTATAATCTCGTATTTTGGGCTATAATTCCTGAATCTCGGCTATAACTCTTTTTTTACGATTGACACGCAACCATTTAGTTGCATATAATACAAACATGGACAACGTATTTAAAGCACTGGCGGATGCCAGTCGAAGAAAACTGTTAGATTCACTCTACAAAAAGAATGGGCAGACGTTGAGTGAATTGAGTGAACACCTCGATATGTCAAGACAAGCAGTGACGAAACACTTGAACCTGCTAGAAGAGGCAGACCTCGTCACAATCGTTTGGAAAGGACGCAGCAAGCAGCATTATCTGAACACAGCTCCCATCAGTGAAATCTATGATCGGTGGATTGGAAAATACGACCGACATCGCTTAGAGGCATTGAATGAGCTGAAATCAAACTTAGAGGAGGAATAAGATGAGTAACCGAACGTTCGTATACTCGACGTATATCGCTTCTACCCCTGAAAAAGTGTGGGAAGCATTGACTTCCGGGGAATTTACGAAACAATACTTTTTTGGACACAGAATCACGTCGGAATGGAAAGAAGGTTCTAAAGTCACTTTTTTGAGGGACAATGGTGATGTTGATATAGAAGGTAAGGTGTTAAAAAGTGAGCCATACCAACGGTTGACATACACCTGGAGTTCACCTGAAGATCCTACCGAACGAGATGAAACAACTGTCGTCACGTTCGACCTGAAACAAATGGAGGACACTGTAAAACTGACAGTCATCCATGAGAACCTCGTCGACTCAGACTTCGTAGAAGATATGGACACATTCCAGGGCGTCAACAACGGATGGCCAGCAATTCTCAGCAACCTTAAAACACTGCTGGAATCCGGTAAAACGTTACCCGCTGTAAAAGTTTAAACAGAACAAGGCTACTGGCAACTTGCCGGTAGCCTTGTCTTCATTATAAAACTTTATCACTCTCTTGGATGCCGGCTTCTTTCAGTGCTTTCTCGAGGCTATCGAACCTTGCGATGAATGCGACTTTACCATCCTTAACTTTCAAAACAGATGCAGCATTCGCTTCACCAGCTGTTCTACCTTCTTGTCCACCCCAGGTTGCATGTTGCTCATAAACCAGTACGCCCTTCCTGCCATAGATGGAAAGTGTTTCAAGTTTGAGTCCCGTTCGCTCAAGCCAATCGACCAACAATCCCTTTCCGAAGCCGGAGCCTCTCGGACCTGATATCTCGATTGTTGGAGACGTGATTTCCAATAAAGATTCAATTTCTAGCGCATTGCATGCATCCAGCCATTGATCGGCAATGATGATTTCTTCCTCAATGTACTTGTCTTCTTCCTCTTCCTTTTCTTTGAGGAAAGTCGCCATCTCTTCATCGAACGAATAATTGAACGTAATCGAAAAGGCATCAGATTGAGTCGATTCTACATCAAAAACGCCCTCGATCCCTTTCAAATCTCCTGTACCTGATTGTGGAATCACTTTTTGCGTGGACGAGAGAACACCGTTTTCGAATGTTCCGTTATGTTCGATTACAAAACTGCCGATCCGTTCCCCGATATTGCCTGTAAAACGCTCCAGCCCATATACCGTTGCAGCGGTTTCAGTAAAATAACATTTCAATTCTTCCAGTATACCTTCTCCTCGAAGGTCACCTTCGTAGCTCATTTCAAAATGACTTTTTGTCAGTTTAGGTCCACCTTTAATGTCACTGTATGGGATTTCGCTCCCTCGTTTTATTTTTATGATAGATGATGCTTGTCCTTCCATAGCCAACTACCTCCCCTTTATAAATGAAAAAATCATTCGATAACGACAAACGATAAGAGGTAAAATCAATTCTCTGTTTTCCCCTCCCAATAGTCATTCGGAGGAAACAACAGCATTTCGGCATAACATTGGTATTTTTTTCGAAAACTTCATCGTTCTATTTGCTAATTCGATTTCTAAACGGATTTTCCTTTAGGGATTGGAAAAATACCGCTTTACTTCATTGAAGCCACAGATACGCCAAATACAATGTAAAAAAGTGTGACCCTCTTAAGGGTCACACTTAGATATTTATCCTGCACAACAGGAGAGCTTAGATACGTCTTTGTCAAACGAAAGGCTGGCAAGCTTGATTCCTTCTGCCATTGTCAAATAAGGGACCATCGTGTCTTTGAGATCTTCTGCTGTCAGTTTGAATTTGACCGCTAGCGTTGCAGCGTAGATGATTTCTCCTGCATTTTCTGCGACCACTTGTACGCCGAGAATTTGTTTGGAATTCTCTTCTACAACAATTTTGAAGAGACCTTGTGTTTCGTGATTGGCTAAAGCTCTTGGAACTGCATCCAACGGTAATATTGAAGTCGCGACCTTATACCCTTCCTGAATCGCTTCTTCCTCTGTAAGACCCACTTTTGCAATAGATGGATTCGTAAATGTGACTGCTGGTACTGTTTTTAAATCCACTTTTTCTTTTTCCTTTTGCAGGATGTTCTTTGCAACTAAACCACCCTCATATGCAGCGACATATACAAATTGCGGGCCAAGGGTAACATCCCCAGCCGCAAAAATATGAGGCACATTGGTCTGGAGATATTCATTGATCCGAACTTCTCCGTTTTCTCCCGTTTCGACTCCGGCATGATCAAGTCGGAGCGAGCTAGTATTCGGTTTCCTCCCTGCCGCTACAATCACTTCATCCACTTCAAGCTGCTTTTCTTCTCCGTTTCGTGTGTAGTGTATGATTTTTATGCCATTATCCTCATCGACTTTTTGATAGGTTACGCCTTTTTCAAACTGAATGCCTTTGCTACTCAACATCTCTTCCACAACGTCGGAAATTTCAGGATCATACTCTTTCATCAGGCGTTCACTACGCTGTAGGAGTGTAACTTCAGCCCCAAGGTTGTGAAACATTTCACCGAGCTCCATACCTACATATCCGGCTCCGATTACAGCAATCCGTTTCGGTACTTCTGTCAATTCAAGGGCTGTTGTACTCGTCAAATAATCTACGTCCTTCAATCCAGGAATCTCTGGAATGAATGGAGATGCTCCGGTTGCAATCAAAAAATGCTTCGATGAGTAGCTTTGCTCCACTACGGAAATCGTGTTTTGATCAATGAATTTGGCTTCACCTATTATTAAATCAATGCCGTACTCTTTGATCAAATCTTCGTATTTTTCTTTCCTTAGCCGTCCCACTAATTCATCTTTCTGTATTTTCAATTGGGTTAGATCCGGGGCTCCAGCTTTTGTGGACAATCCATTAAATGGCTGATGGTTGGCCAAACGTTGGATGTCTCCCGCTCTGAGCATCGTTTTCGAAGGTACACATCCAATATTGACGCATGTTCCGCCGATTGTCCCCTTCTCTACCATCGCTACTTTCGCTCCTCCTTCAGCTGCCTTGATCGCTGCTGAGAAAGAAGCTGCCCCGGAACCGATTACAATCAAATCATACATCGATTATCCACTCCTCTTTCGATATTTATTGTAGGCGTAAGCCGTCAAACCAATGAATACAAAAAGCGCTGGTATTAATACATAGTCAAGATAACCTGTGAATGCCCCCAGGCCAATCGCCCCAAACAGAATTACCAAAACGGGTGTCGCACAACAAATGAGCGTCAGTACCGTTCCAATGATCGCCCCAGATAATAACCTTTTCTCTTTTTTCATCAACTCAACCCTCTATTCTTCCGTCAGCCGTTCAATTACCGGACAAGTAAATAAATCATCGTTTTCTTCACATCGTTCATTCAAATCTTCCAATATCTTTTTCATGCGCACGAGATTCGAAATTTTCCGTTCAATCTCAATGATCTTTTCTGCTGTAAAATCAGCCATGTTTTGACAACGTTCGTCATCCTGATCGACGACCCCGAGCAGTTGATCCACTTCCTGCAAGGTAAACCCTAGCTCCTGTGCTTTACGGATGAATGTAAGCCGTTGTAAGGTACTTTCTGGATACACTCGATAACCGGACTCATTCCTCGGTGGATCATGTAGAATCCCAATCCGTTCATAGTAACGGATCGTCTCTTTATTCACTCCAGATAACTTTGCTAACTCACCCGTTCGAAACGCCATTTAGATCACCTCTATTTCAATCATAAACCCTGTACTATACTACAGGGTCAATCAAAAGATACCGATTTTATACTGGGAAAATCAATTTTTACGTTAAAATAGGGAAGGAAAAATTTGAATCTGGATCTTATTAAAATTGAATTAAATTGTCAAAAGCAAAGACGCCCCAGTTAGGGCGTCTTTATCGTCTTGTTTACGTATCTGCAAGAGTCAGTCCCATGATATGATCCGTGAACAATACGAACTCATCCAGGTAAGTTGGTGTATCTGGGGACGCGAGTGGAGTAATTTTCACATCCTTCAAATAGACACATGCATGTACATTCAATACTTCTTTTTCAGGTACAACCACATTCGGGTCGGTCTCCATCTTGCCCAATGCCGCTCCAAGTGTTGGAAACTCATCAAAACTTTCTGGTTCATGAGTATGGATGTCCGCTTCAATGAATCCTGAAGTCGTAAGAAACTTGAGCCTTTTCCTTCCATATTCCTCCTGAAGTGTAATCTGTAGTTCTACAATGGTAAGTTTTTTAAAATCAATTGCGTTTTCCAATTCTGCTACTTTCATTGTTGCCTCCTAGTGGTTTAATACCGTTTCTTCCAAAAACATATCCATTCCTTTCATCGTTTCTCTTATAAGTTTTAGAGATTGCTTCGTATTAAAGGGTTGTATGTCCAGTGAGTGATTCGCACCTTCGAATTCCATCAGCACGATATTCTCTTTTTCAGCAAGTGTATTGATCCTATCTGAGATATGGTGCGGATCATCAGTTCCAATCACAAGATAGACCGCTTGTTCAGCGTCCATCAGATTATTGAAGATCATATCGAATTTTACTAATGGTGTTAAAATGACCATTTTCGTATTTGAAAAGCGCTCATCTTTCATATAAGCGTTGATGATCGGGATGGTTCCAAAAGACTTCCCTAAAAGAAGTGTTTCTTCATATGATCTAATGTTCAACACTTCCTCCATGATTCCATCAACATCTTTAGCTATCACGTTCGTTAAGGCTTCCATTGGAAGGTCTAGTTCTTCATCTTCATACGAAAAATGGATGTGCACGACATCGTATTTGTGCTCGAGCATGAGCATCGTCGAATAATAAAACAGCGGTTTTTCATATTTGTAACCTGCACCTGAAAACATGAAGCAGACTTTGTCACCTTCATTATCAATGAATGTATATTCGACCTTTTTGTCGTCAACGATTACAGACTTTCTTTCAGATTTCATCCTCATGCTCCTTTTCCACTTTAAAGACCTGCCGTCGATTATTCCTTTATTTTTTTGACCAAAAGAAGCTCATCCCTGATCGGTATACCATTTTCAGCTATTAATGGAATTTCAGGTTTCATTGTACGGGCTTTTTCCACCGCATTCGGAAAAACCTCCATTAAGTGAAAGCCTCTTTTCTGGTAAAACTTCAACGCATTCAGATTGTCATTCGTTGTAATGAGTCGGATGGTCCTGACCCCAAGTCCTTCTGCCACACGTTCCACTTCTTCTAACAGCATCGTACCGATCCCTTTGTTCTCCTGAAGGCTATCCAGAGACAAAATCTCAAGGAAATCGCCTTGACTCACGTAGGTGATCATTCCGCTGATTTCAGCTTCGCCATCCATTACAGCAAAACCATCCAGTTCATCACATCGGTATGTGCCTGATGAAAGGACCATTTCAGGACTACCCCAATGCTCTCTGAAAAACGTTGTGCGTATTTCTCTAGGTAACTCTGCCGTTTTCAATAATTTCATGCTGTTTCCTCGTTATGTGATTTGATATTTTTCTTTGAACTCCGGGCTCAGTTCGCTCCATACATCGAACTTGTTCCTGTCCAAATCATAAAATACGAAATTGTTCCCTGCGTGACCTCGGTTTTCGATTTCTCCAACCCGGACCCCTTGTCTTTGGAAAGTTTCGTGGAGTAACTTGAGCTCCTCCAGTCCATCGACTTCGAATGTAAGCGAAAATAGCTCTTGTCCATCTTCGTCCGTAAAGTTAGCCGTTTGTTGACCACTCGTTTTAACAAGGAAAAAACTTTGGTTTGCCAGATTGAGAATCGCTTTCTTCTCGTCCTTGTAACTCAATTCGGCCTTCAGGTTTTCCACATACCATATGCTTGCTTTCGTGACGTCAGATACTGGAATGTAGGTTGTTCCTACACGCAATAGACTCACGTAGTGACCTTCAACTCTTCATAAAGTCCAATGAGATTACCATCTGGATCTTCAAACGTACACCATTTCACTGGAACACCTTCTCTTGTGTTCACATCTTCAATCGTGATTTGAAATTTTTCCATTAGACGGATTCGTTCTTCCTGTATGTTTTCCACACCGATGCGAAGTGGACCGTTTCCTACTGAAGGAACGCCTTTGGAAACTTGAAGCCACGTATTCGGAATGATCTCCCATTCCACAAAATCAGCATGAGGAATGAAATCCGCCTTCCTGTTGAAAAGCGCTTCATACCATTCCCTTCCTTTCTCAAAATCGGAAACTCGCACTTGAAATGTTACTCCTGATAATCGATTCATCTCTTACTCCTCCTATATGTAAAAAAGCATAAACTATCACTTCAACAAATTTCCTGTTATTCCCTTCTTTGCGTAGAGAATTCTTTATGGGAGTGTCATCCGTATACGTTTGAGGTGGTATTGAATAAAATAAGAGCATACATACCGAAAAATTTCTCTAGCCCATATCTTTTATCCTTCCTGAATCGTTTTAAGAGTAGAGAGGAGCAAAAAAGGAGTGAGGTAAATGTTCGCCAGGCCTGGTAATATGGAACAAAAAGAAACGTCTTCGACAGATCATACATTTGAAATGTACTGCAAGTTGAAACGCTATTGTCTTTTTCTCTCCAAAAATGTGTGGGACGGTGAAGATCTTGCACAAGAGGCGTTTTGTAAAGGAATGGATCATTACCATGAGAAGGATCTAACAACCGCTTTACTGAAAAAAATCGCCTATCACCTCTGGCTTGATCAGTTAAAAAAACGGAACCGCGAAACCGTCGGAACTTTCCCGGAGGAAGAGCGCGAAGAAGTTCAGGTTCAAAGAGACTTCATGGGACTGCTGTCCTCCCTGACAGCGAAGCAATCCGCCATTTTTACATTGAAGGAAGGTTTCCGTTTCCAGATCTCAGAAATCGCGGAAATGTTCCAAATGACCGAGACAGCTGTGAAAGCGCTTCTTCACCGGGCGAGAAGAAGACTCGACCTTTTAACAGATGAAAAAGATTCGCAGGTGTTGAAGCCTGTTTCAGATGAAGATGACCACCTGGAATCAGCGATTTATGAAGCAATTCATTCTGAAGATCCTCAGGTGTTGATCGATCAAGTGAAGGTGTTGTTCCCAGTGGAGATTGCACCGATCCGGAAATCTTCCACTCCTTCAAGCTACCTCTCTATGGCAGCATAACTAGAAGGAGGACTCTAAATGGCAACAATCCCTTATGTCATTGAACAATCCAATCACGGAGAACGCTCGTATGATATCTATTCAAGACTATTGAAAGACCGCATCATCATGGTCAGTGACGAAATCAACGATCAGATGGCCAACAGCATTGTCGCACAGCTCCTATTCTTGGCTGCTGACGATCCTGACAAAGATATTTCCCTCTACATCAACAGTCCAGGTGGATCAACTTCCGCGGGCTTTGCGATATTCGATACGATGCAATACATCAAACCGGACATCAGTACAATCTGTACGGGAATGGCTGCATCATTCGGAGCGATGTTGTTGCTTGCAGGTACGAAAGGAAAGCGATATGCACTTCCGAATAGTGAAATCATGCTCCACCAGCCGTTAGGTGGGGCTCGCGGGCAAGCGACTGATATTGAAATTTCCGCGAAAAGGATCCTGAAATTACGGGAGCATTTGAATCACATTATTGCGGAACGTACCGGACAACCGGTGGAGAAAGTGTCTGGTGATACAGACCGCGACTATTTCTTGAGTGCAGAGGAAGCGAAGGCATACGGGATCATCGATGATATTATCCGCTCTCCCCAATAAGTTGAGAAAAGCCTGTCATCCATTTGGACGTCAGGCTTTTCTCATTGTGGTGCGATTTAGGAAATCTTTCTGCATTCCTCCGCACATTTGAAGCATGCTTCCGCACATTTCTGGCAGTGGTCGTGATCATGTTTTTTGCATTCGTTTCCACACGCTTCACAAATTTTCGCGCATACTGCAGCAAGTTCAGATGCAAACGGCGTGTTTCGAACTAAGGCTTGTTCTAAGTAGGAACACATATCTGCACATTCCCGATCGAGACGGATGCAGTGAGCCATCATTTTAACATCGTCTTCCTGTAGGCATGCATCATAGCAATGGTTACAAGCTTCCATACATTCGTGCAGAGCACTTACAACAGATTGATACTTTTCATGTGACATATCTCGTTCCGCCTCCTTAAAGTTGTGTACATCTTGTGTTATTTCCTAAAATTTTTACCACAAAACATGACAAGAGGAATTCCTAACAATACTTGCTAATTTTGATTCCATGTTACTAAGCGTTTGCATATGTACAACAAAAAACAGGCCCCTCAATCGAGGAGCCTGTCTATTGGTTTAGTCAGATTAAACTTTTTGTACGTTCGCAGCTTGTGGTCCGCGTTGTCCTTCTTCGATATCGAAAGAAACGTCTTGACCTTCTTCTAAAGTCTTGAATCCGTCACCTTGGATCGCAGAGAAGTGTACGAATACATCGTCAGCACCTTCACGCTCGATGAAACCAAAACCTTTTTCAGCATTGAACCATTTTACTTTACCTTGTTCCATTTTGTTGCCTCCTATTGCACATTAAGCACATTGTATTACTATTCTTGCTCTAATAAATAAAATATCTATCCGAACAAAAATAATTACCTTTATCGTACCAGTATGTCCACTTTTGGACAAGAAAAACATTCTGACAAATTTCTTGTCGAAAGTTTATATTTCTACAAAGTCGTTTGTAAATTTTCAATAATTTGAGCCATTGGTCTCTATACTGACCTTTTTCTTATGTTAGAGATGATGAAAGTCTTGTCATTATTGGATCTTCATTTCCATTCTACGCACTTGTGTCGTCATGCCCATCGCTTCATAAAAACGGATGGCATCCTGGTTGAACTCCCAGACCCCAAGCTCCAGGCTGTCTGCTCCCATTTCTTTCGCAGCTTCTACTGCTTTTTCAAACAGTAGCTTGCCGAGCCCTATTCCTTGGTGAGCCTGAGAAATCCCTATGTCCTCGATGAAAAGCTGCTTTTGTTTAACATGCGTGGATCGGTCAGGCGACTCTTTTAGTCTGAGAAAAAGGAACCCCTTAACCTCTCCCTCTTTTTCCATAATAAAGACTCTCCCCGTCTCTTCTTCTACCATACTCCTGAAGTAGTTTTCTTCAAGAGAACGATCGACTGGTTTATATTTATCTGGTCGACCTCGCACATGAAAGTCATGGACTTCTTTATGGATGGATTTAAGTTTTTCATAATCTGCAAGATTTCCTTCTCGGATGGAATACGCCATTTCATTGCCTCCTACTTGATGAACCTCCACAAAATGAGTCCGGTGAACATTGAGAAGATTGCCCAGACTCCCGCATACGTCCCTATTTCTTCTAATGGAGCACTTTTGGGTGGCATTTTCCCTTCACCAGGTGGAAGGATCACTTTAGAGTGAATCGGGTTGGCATTCTTTTCGTTCAGGTTGCTCGTCAGATCACAGACGGTCGTCGTTAATGCTGTGGTGTTCGTGTACATATTGGACTCTGAAGCGTAAACGATATAATCCTTCCCGACTTCAAAATTGAAACCGCAATCTCCTGAGCCAATACCTGTTATGACAAATGTCTTTGCCTTGTTCTGACCTTTCCACGTTTTCTCAACATCAAAATAGACCTTCTTCGGACTGTAGAGGCCCATGCCGACCTTTTTTATTTTGGTCACTGTTCCGGTAAAGACCGCGTCGGATTGCTCCATCTCTTGTTCGACCGATTGCGGAACGAGACACGAACATGCATGTGTTGAAGAAGGGTTCCACGTAAGAAAGGTCATGAACAATATACTTAAAAGAATCCCAATACGTAGCGTTTTAACCATAACCACCACACCCCACTCTGTTTTAATTTTCCATTCAGGTATTGAAGATTCCTTTAAAAGGTGTAAAATTACACTAAATATATTATTTTTACCATTATTAACGAAAGGAGAATCATATGAAAAAGGATTTGATCCTTATTATTTGTATCGGCCTGTATGTCACCATATTTGCTTACTCTCTGCATAACCCGACCAACAGCTCATCAAATCAATATATGACAGATGTATCTAAGCTTATGCCGGTTAAAGTCGAACGGATCGTGAAAGGTTCAGAGATTGAAAGTATCCGTCAAGCCCTTAGAGAGGCAGAAGAGAAAGATCTCAAAGTGTCTATCGCCGGGAAACGTCACAGCATGGGCGGTCACACGTATTATCATGATTCGGTTGTCATCGACATGACCGGATTTAACGATATTCTAGACTTTGATAAAAAGAAGAAGACGATCAAGGTCCAGAGCGGTGCGACCTGGGAGGATATCCAGCAGTACATAAACCCCTATGGATTAGCGGTTCAGGTCATGCAATCACAAAACATTTTTACAGTCGGAGGCTCTATCAGTGTTAATGCGCATGGAAGGGATATCCGCAAAGGTTCGTTGATCAGCACGGTTCGTTCCTTCCGCCTTCTGACAGCAGATGGACGAATTTTGAATGTCAATAGAGATGAAAATCGAGAGCTGTTTTACCTGGCTCTCGGCGGCTACGGGTTGTTCGGTGTCATATTGGATGTCGAGCTTCAACTGACGGAAGATGAACTTTACGAGATGAGGACGGAAACGCTTGATTACAAGGACTATTCGGCGTATTTCAAGACCGAAGTACAGGGCAATCCAGATGCACAACTCCACCTGGCACGGATCTCGACTGCTCCAGACTCCCTTTTAACGGAGATGTATGTGACGGATTATATGCACGCGAACGGGACACTTAGCGACCATAATACGTTGAAAAAGGAGCAACTGACGGGTATCACGAAGTTCGCACTCGGCGTGGCACGTGATTTTGATTGGGGAAAAAATTCATTCTGGTCGTTGCAGAAGGAGTATTTTGAACAGGTGGATGGCGACTTGATTACCCGAAACAATGCGATGCGTGGTGAGTCGAAGTTTTTGGAGTATGAAGCAGAGAATGACACTGACGTCCTACAGGAATATTTCGTACCGGTGGATGGGTTCGCTGATTACATCGACGACCTTAGGGATGTGCTTTCTGAAGAGGACTTGAACCTGCTTAATATCACCGTCCGGTACGTCAACCATGAGGAAGGACCAGTCTTGTCCTATTCAGATGAAGAGTTGTTTGCACTCGTCCTGTTGATCAACCAAGGGTTATCTGAACAGGAACAGAAAAAGACAGAGCGGATCGTTCGTAAGATGGTCGATGTGACACTCGATCACGGCGGGAGTTATTATTTACCGTACATGTCCTATCCGACCCGGGAGCAGCTTCACCGAGCCTATCCTCGTGCGGATGAATTTTTCAGTAAGAAGCTGGAGTATGATCCGGAGGAGCGCTTCACCAACTTTTTCTACGAGGAGTATAAGTGATGAATGCATTGAAACTGAAAGGTCTTATCATTTCACAGAGCAGCGTCTTTTTTGCGAGCAGCCTCATCTTTCCTTTTTACATCCTGTTCATTAAAAATGTCGGCTCGAGCTTCACCCAATTTGGGCTGTCCTACGGGCTGTTCGGT
This sequence comes from Rossellomorea aquimaris, assembly GCA_020524245.1. Classification (GTDB taxonomy): domain Bacteria; phylum Bacillota; class Bacilli; order Bacillales; family Fictibacillaceae; genus Pseudalkalibacillus. The sequence continues at coordinate 412,631 of JAIVLN010000002.1, forward strand.
CTCAGCTCTGCCTTGCTCCACCCTGTGATCGGTCGGCTTTCCTCTAAAGTGGACCACCGGCTCTTCCTAGTCGTTCATGCCTGGGGGATGGCCGGGTTGTTACTCGTTTTACCGCATGTGACGAGCATTGCTCAAGTGTACGTCATCCAGCTCTTACTCGGAATGTTCGGTGCATTGCAAAAGCACGGAGAGAAGATCATGGTGGCGGAATTTTCCGATGGAGCAGATCGCGGAGTGAAGATTGGGCGCTATCATTTCTGGACATCGATTTTCTCCGCCTTTGCCATCATCGCAGGCGGATTTCTGGCAGATTACCTGACGATTCACTTCATCTTCTATTTAAGTTCTGTCCTTTATTTTGTCAGCGGTCTTATGGTCAGTCCGTTATGGAAAAAGGAATCGCGGGAGTTTGCGAGAAGTAATTTGGCAGAAAGATAAAATGAGGTGTTGTCATTGAATGGAAAATTAATGAATATCCGCGGGAAAGACATTTACGTCGAAACCTACGGATCAAAAGAGAACCCTGCTCTTCTTTACTTGCATGGGGGACCTGGAGAGAGCTGCTACGATTTCTCCGCTCACCAACCGGAGAGATTGCAGGACGATTTTTACCTGATTGCCATTGATCAGCGGGGCGTTTGCCGTTCCGCGTTAATTGAAGAAGATGAGGCATTCGGATTTCAGGATCTCGTTGATGATTGTGAAGCGTTAAGAGAAGCTCTCGGCATCGAGAAGTGGTCTTTGATCGGGCACTCGGTCGGAGGCTATCTAGCGCTTTCGTATGTGAACCAGTATCCCAAGTCGGTTGAACGGGTTATTTTTGAATGTCCGACGTTCGATTTCAAGCTGACTTCCAAGTTCTTATTGAAGAAAACCGCTCGACTGCTCAATAAATATGGGAAGCCGGAGTCCGCAAAGAAAGCGTTGGAACTGATTGAGCAGGATCTTTCACCGCGGGACTTTGTAGAATCCTACCTGCCGTTAAGTGATGAACTCGGCGAAAAGCGGATGGAAATCTACACGTATAACTTCAATAACCCGACGGACTACTGGGCGGGCTATACAGAAGAGGAAGTCGATGAGCTGTATGACCGTTCCGAAGTGCATTACAATCGTTTGCGAGAAGAGGGGAAAATCTTTGAAAACCTTCTTCCGACTTTGAAAAAAGTGAAAAGACCGATGCTGTTGATGACAGCTGAACACGATGCAGTCACCTGTGAGCATCATGTCGCTGCCTTCGAGAAGGATGCCGAGTTCGGTGAGATCATCCATTTTAAGGAATGCGGCCATACACCACATTATGAAGCAGCTGACCGGTTTGCTGATGTTGTGAAAGAGTTCTTGTTGGCGGCGAAGACGTTGTAGTTTACGGATTCGGGTCGCGATATCGCTGAAAATTGGTTTTTGCACCCCGCAACAGGTCTCATCATCCTTAAAAAGAGGGAACTTCCCACCGGAAGTTCCCTTCATTATTTTATAGAGCCTTGATCATTCCACCGTCGATTAGCAGGGATTGCCCTGTGATGTAGGTGTTCGCTCCTGAGCCGAGGAATACGACCATCTTCGCAAACTCTTCAGGTGTTCCGTACCGTTGAAGTGGGATTTTTTTCGCCATATTGTCCACGTGCTCCTCGTATGGTATTCCGAGTTTCCCGGCACGGATCTCATCAAGTTCGGCTACACGATCGGTGGCGATTCGTCCTGGTCCGATCGTATTGACGAGAATTTGATACTCTGCCAGCTCCTGAGACAGACTCTTCGCCAACCCGACAATCCCAGCTCGGAATGTATTGGATAGAATCAAATTATCCAACGGCTGCTTAATTGAGGATGAGGCGAAATTGACAATTCTACCACTCTGTTGCTTTTGCATATGTGGGATGACTTTCCTCGTCAATCTGACGAAACTCAACAGGTTCAATTCAAACGCCTTCTGCCAGTCTTCATCCTGCATATCCTCAAAGCGTCCTGCCGGAGGTCCCCCCGCATTGTTGATCAGCACATCCACCGTCCCATTCCGCTCCACCGCATAGTCCACCAAGTGGTCAATCTGCTCCGGTTGCGTTATATCACAAATCACAAAATCTACATTCTCGTTTCGAGATTCTTTAACAATCTCTTCCTTAGCTTGCTGCAGCTGTTCTTCGTTCCGGCTTGCAATCAGAACGTGTGCACCTTCTTTCGCGAACTCCATTGCGGTCGCTTTTCCTAAGCCTTTACTGCCTGCCGTTACGATAACACTTTTACCTTTCAGATGTAAGTCCATCTATCTCCTCTCCCTTTCTTGTCTTCAAATCTCGGATCGAAGGTCCTATTCTTCACTTGATTGAATCGATACACACTGCCATTGATAACGGGCGTGACGTGACCTGTAAACAATCGCACGTTCGTCATTGATGATTGCCGCGCTTTCCACCTCTCTAATACGCACAGTCGCTAACCGCACATCAATCCCTCCTCCTCCAAACCTTACCCTTTTCTAACGGGCTGAAATCGTTGAATGAGAACAACTAAATTAATGAAGGATTCAATACTGTTATGTCAAATATATACGTGAGAATTAATTCGTCATAATTTTTAGGAGGAAAAAGATGTCCCATACAATTTTGATTTCTGGATGTGCACGCTTACCAAACAGCATGGTTTTGAACGACTTAAATCAGTCCGTTACTGTTACTTTAGAAGTAGATAAATTGTATGGTGTCATAGTCTGGGCTGACTGTACACTCGACACCAAACATGCCCAAAACTATTTAGGAAAGCTGATTAAGGGCTTAAGTATGCGTGATGGATTAACTACAATTAACAAGGAAATAGAGAATCACTATTACGGAAAGACGCAATCTGTATTGTTAGCAGCAGTGCTCGATGCTTATAAGCAATATAAAACCCCGCATGTCATCAAATAGAATGTATTGATGTAAAGACCCATTCTCGTGAATGGGTTTTTATTTTTGGTGTGATCATCGGGCTTTTCCTGCTTCATATCATTTAAAAACAGCCCTTCTCTCATAAACTCCTTCTTTTTGGTTATACCAAGCATAGTGATGAAAATGAGGGATGATCTGTGGGTACTGTCATATGGCTGGTAAAAGCACTTTACCGAGAATTTTTCAATCGTAAAATCTACGACCTTGCTGCTCAAATGTCGTATTATTTCCTGTTGTCTCTTTTTCCCTTTCTCATTGTCGTCATCACTCTGGTCGGAAAGCTCCCCTTAGACACAGGTTCCGTTCTCGATCTTGTCGAACCGTACGCACCTGAACAAACCATCTACTTCCTAAGAGAGACGTTAACCGGAATCTTCGCGAACCAGGAAGAAAACTTAATGACATTTGGTTTCCTTGCATCAATCTGGCTTTCATCGTTCGCCATTCAATCCTTTTCGCGAATTCTAAATGAAAGCTATCCGCAAACGACAAAGAGGTCGTTCATCATCCAATTGCTCGAAGGATTATTACTCACGTTCGCCTTCATCAGTGTTGTGGTTATATCGGTTTTGGTACCAGTCGCAGAGCGGATCGTACTCAACTTTATCGATAAAGATGCGTGGTTGTTTTCCTTTATCATCACGTTTTGGAACCCGATCAAATGGATCGTTGGGAGCCTCGTCCTGTTCGTGTTCTTTTATGTACTCTATCATTTCGTTCCAAAAGCTCGGCTGAAGTTCATTGAAGTATTACCTGGCGCGCTTATTGCAACGGTTCTCTGGCAACTGATTTCCGTCGGGTTCTCCATCTATGTACGGTATAGTCAATATTCACTCATTTATGGCAATGTCAAAACGCTCATCATACTGATGATTTGGCTTTACTTGACCGCACAAACCTTGATTATCGGTGGAACGATCAATGCCCTCTTGTTCAAAAAGAAATACAATCATGAGTATTAAACGACGCCTTGAAAAAAGTACGGAATCCCTTTTTTTGGTCCGGTAATTCTGAAAGATTCCGGTAAGTAATCCATCCTTTCATTCGCTGTCTGTATGTCTGTCCACTCTACTTCCAAAATATCGCCATCTGGATCGGCACTACTTAACTCCCCTCCAATGATTGTTCCGTAAAAATGAAAGAAAATTACTTGATGTCCGCGGTTTTGAAAGATGGTTTCCCGGACTGAGTGCAGCCCAGTAATTTCAATATCAAGTCCTGCTTCTTCCTTCGTTTCCCTGACAGCTGCTTGTTCGATCGTTTCACCTTCTTCAACAGCACCTCCCGGTACACTCCAGAAATACGAATCTCCTCTTTTGTTCTTTACCATAATGATCCGCTCTCCTTTCTCATCAAAAAGGACGGCGGAGGCAACGTGGATCTTTTTCATAGTCGATACTCCTCTCCAAAAAAATACAAAGGTCGACTCTATTTTCGAGCCGACCTAACTATTCTCCTTTATTTCATCTTTCATATGTGAAAAATCCTCGCACAGGTTAAGTGATTTTCAGATGTTTTTTTTAAGATGTTGAAAAGAATCGACTCAAAATGGGGATTTCACTTACTTTAGAGGAAATTGAATGAAGAATTTCAGTGGAGCTGGTTATACGGTACGTGGTTCATCATCGGGCCATACTGGGTCAGAATTAACGATGGGTGGGCTGTCCGGCCATACTGGGTCACTGTCCGGCCAAACGGGGTCTGAATTGGCGATGATTGGGCTATCTTCCGCTCGAGTCGTGTCATTTAAGCTAAGATCGACACTGTAACCTGCGAATACAATTCCCAATGCCACCGCTCCTGCACTTACACTTTTAACAATTGTTTTAAAGCGTCTTTTCATAGAGCACCTCCAAATAATTGAATATTTTTACATTTTTATCTTAAATTTAACATTTTACGTTGTCAACAAATTTTTTGTTAATATATTTAATTATTCAAAAATTGTGTTAATAAATTTACATTAATGGTAAAATGGGTATGGGAGGCGATTGGAATTGGAAAGTAATGTTGGTGCACGTATTAAGAGATTGAGGAAAGATTTAGGATTGACACAAGGAGATTTAGCCGGGGATCAATTGAGCCGTGCTATGTTAAGTCTGATTGAAAGAGACCTGACCACCCCCTCCCTGCGGACAATCGAGTATTTGTCACAAAAATTGGGTGTTTCTGTCGGGGATCTTTTAGGTGAAATCCGAGATGCCTCATTGCCCGTTACAACTCCAGAAGACATTAAACGAGGGCTCAATATATGTAAGACTCTGTTTAAAGTCGCGAAATATGACGAAGCTGAAAGTCGCTTGCAGGAACTGATCCAAATTGAAAATGTCCCTTTCCCTGAAAAATGGCTCGCTTATAAATTGTTAGGTCGCATTTGTGAAAAACTCAATCGAGATCAAGAGGCCGTGGAACATTATCGTGAAGCACTCTCTTATCTATCATCGATGGATACGAACGAAATTGTAGAAGTTTACTATTACATATCCTTATCAAATCGAAAGCTTGAAAATTATAAAGAAGGTATTGAAGCTGCCCTCCGAGCATCCGCTCTCATCAACACGTACCATGCTGAGGTGGATGGACTACTGACGATCAACATCCTTTATAATCTCGCGCTTTGTTATTGTCGCATTCGGGAATTCCAAAAAGGACTGGATGTCATCCATGAAGCGATTGTCATCATGGACGAGAACGAGGTCCAATTTTCCAATGGACACTTCTATATGTTGAAAGGGATTGCCGAGTTATATATGCGAAAATTCGCAGCCGGAATCGGCTCGACGAAAGCTGCAATTCAATATTTCAATTCCGAGGAAGAAACACACCGCTACATTGGTTCGAAAATCAACCTGGGAATCTTATATCGTAAACAAAATAAAGCCGTTCAAGCTTTGAAAGAACTCCATAGTTGCTTAGAAGAAGCGAATGAGCTTAAATATAAAGCCCTGGCAGTGAACAACTATTATGAGCTGTCTCTTTCCTATCTGTATATCAATGATGTTGAGCTTGCGGAATATTACATTCAATCCGGTTTAGAATTAGCTGAACCGAAATCCCACTTACATGCTCAATGTCACTATGTACTTGGCAAGATCCTTATGAAAAAAGAACAATTCAAGGAAGCCATTAAAGAATTCAATACCGCTGAATCTATTTTCTACACAAAAAAGAACGACTCATGGCTCGCTTTGGTCAAATCAGAAAAAGCCATCTGCTATGAAACATTAGAAGACCATACGAATGCCTTCCACAATCTACTTGAAGCTAATCAGAAATTGTTGTCCCATGATATCAATCTAATCAGTACAGAGCTTCCTGTAATAAGTTGAGGTTTTCAACGTGAGGAGGAAATCCCAGTTGCTGCACAAAGGGAATAAGGTGATCTATCGAGGTAAGACATACATTGTCATTTGGAGGTATGATTCAGGTTACCTGGAATTGAAAGGTGACTTCAGAATTTACCTTGTACATGAAAATGACGTGAAATATATAAAGTAATGCAAAGGCTGACAAAGGTATCAGCCTTTGCTTATTACTGATCTAATAGTTCTGCTCTTTCGTGTTCTCCGCTTTTCTTGAATTTGTGTAACAAAACAAGGAAGAATACATTAACCAAAAGATAAGATACAGCTGAGATCACGACAATTGTGGTCGTAACAGCACCGAACATATTCATAAGGAAAGGTTGAAGGAAAGTAATCGACAGCATGATGCCCATATACCACTTGAAGGTGTTGTTTGTCTGTTGGAGCAGTTGATGGTCCGACATTTCTTTTACTACCTTTATTAATATAAGGAACACATAAAAGATTAAAACAACCTGCATTAACCCTAAGACATCGGTGTAGATCCTCCATCCAGATAGCTGAGATCCTATACCAAAAGCGTTCATTTTCGTCTGATCCATTACGACAGTCGGAATGGAAACAATGATCAACATAAGCGCAATCAGTTTCGAGTGATTTTTCTTCCCGTATATGTGTTCCAATAGCTCCAATCCTTGATAAATCAGGAAATACCCGACCGGATCAGGTAAAATATCAATTACAAACAAATGAATATCAAGCAAAATCAGGATAAAACCCCAGGTTAGTTGCGAGTACGCCTTTGGCATCATCGCTTCCCTCCCTTATGTTCAGCTACAATTCGATCGATGTCTTCTTGGCTAAAAATTGGTCTGGAATCAATCCTTATCGGGCTTTCGAAAGTTTCTCCAGTTGCTGTTTTCCCTTTTACTTTCAATGCCACATCTACATAACTCTTTAACTCATCATTTACTTGTGAAGAGATACTTAATGAATCGCCTTTCTTCAATTTCAAAGGAAATTCGATCTCCTCCAGTGGCTCCCCAGATACATCTGCCCAATTTCTCCGTTCTCCACTATGTGAATAGCTTATGTTTCTAGCAACCTTGATATCTATGAATTTTCCTATTTGATCCTCATACGGAAGACGAATCTCCTCAACTGTAAGATCTTCCAATACTTCATTTACTGAATAAGTACGATTTTTATTACTGCTCCCTGAAACCTGAAATCGAAATACTTGTTTGCCAGGGTACCCAGCTTGAACAGCTATGCCACCAAAATCGGCTACTACATGTGGAGAATTTCCTGCTCCCTGGTTGAAATAGGCTATGATATCTTCAGCAGTCCAGCGATCTCCTGAACCTTTTTGGAGTCCTAGTAAGTCTTCCCGAATATCCAGAGTGGTGGATTTCAGAAAATGATGTCGAAATTCCTGTTCATGTCGTGGTTTCTCATTTTCATTAAAAAATTCAAATCCACCACCAAGATTCGGATAGGCGGTGACCCCACGGAAATCGGCATAATTCAACTCTTGATGATTTTTGTTCGTCAGATAGAATACTCTGACTCTCGTGTACTCTTCCATTGATTGATCATAATAATGGCTTAAGATGATCGGTTCGTCCAGTTGCTTTGAATGCAAGTATGTATAGTTGCCAATCCAAGCGATGACGATGACAACCATGATTAGCCAAAAATACCTTTCTTTCAAGCTATCCCCCCTCATTTCAATACTACATATTTTACCATATGAGTGAATCCCTGACTTCATCCTCTCAATATTCGGGTACTTCACCCTATTGAATTGTTCTTGTCTTTCCGTTATTATTTTCATAATTCAGAAAGCTTGTCCTACATCATGCGATTTTCATCATTCAATTTAAGGAGGATGAATATGAGCGAAGTACGATTGATTCCTTATCATGTCGAGGAAATTGTTGATGAACTGACCAATGTCCCCCGGGGTGTGAAAATGATTGAGGCACCAGACGTATGGGATCAGGCGGATAAAGGTGAAGGGAATGTCGTCGCTGTCATTGATACAGGGTGCCAAATGGCCCATCCAGACTTGAAGGATCAGATTATCGGTGGACGTAATTTCACCACGGATTACAATAGAGATAAAAACAATTATTCAGATAACAATGGTCATGGAACACATGTCGCGGGTACGATTGCTGCTTCAGGAACGAGTAGTGGCATCGCCGGTGTCGCCCCGAAATCGAAGCTGTTGGTTTTGAAAGTGCTTACCCAACAAGGAAGCGGAAGAATGGCATGGATCATTGAAGCGATTCGATACGCCGTTGATTGGGAAGGTCCGAAGGGTGAAAAAGTACGTGTCATTTCCATGTCGCTTGGCGGCCCTCAGGGAACAGATGAGCTTCACGATGCAGTGAAGTATGCAGTTGAAAACAATGTTTCCGTTGTCTGTGCAGCCGGTAATGAAGGGGATGACAACGAGGGAACGGAAGAGTTTTCTTATCCAGGTGCCTATAACGAAGTGATTCAGGTCGGAGCGATGGATTTCAAACGGAAGCTTGCCCGTTTTACAAATACAAATGATGAGATCGATTTGGTTGCGCCAGGCGTTAACATCCTTTCTACGTTCCCGGACAATCGATATGCAAAGCTATCGGGTACTTCCATGGCAACACCGCACGTGTCCGGTGCACTTGCATTGCTAAACAACATCAGTCAAAAAGAGTTCAATCGCAATCTCACAGAGGTAGAGTTATATGCACAGTTGATTAAAAGAACAATTCCACTCGGCTATACGAATCGGGGCGTCGGAAATGGTCTTCTCACATTAGCGGTTCAGGATAAACTAAAGAACCTTTTCCATCCTTACACCGAGCTTTGGGAAAATGAAATCAAACACGATGTCGGTATTTTGACGACACAACGTTCATAATAAAGCGAAAGAGATGCCTGATCTGCACGATGAAACGCACTGGATTTCACAGTGCGTTTTTTTATGCAGCAAAGAGGTCTTCTCTCTGGTAGGGTGAAAACTCCAAATCCGTGAAGTCACCCTATCAGAGCAACCCTCTGATTGGAACCACCTTACAATTGCAAAAAGCTAAGAGGAAGGTATCCTCTTAGCTTCTTTGCATTTTACACATTTAAGGTTCACTCTTCCACCTATACTTTCGAAGGACGAGGTGAGATCAGGGCGAATATGAATCCGATGATCGGAAAAATCATTGTTAGAAGCAGAATCTCCGAGTATCCACCGAACAAGTCGTATGCAAAACCATAAGGAAGCGGACCGAATGCAGAGCCGATGACCATCGTCGTCATCGCAATGCCCTTGATGCTTCCCAAATACTTACGTCCGAAATAATCTGGCCAGATGATGGATAGCGTAATCCGCTCAAGACCATTCACGATCCCCCAAACGACACCAAATAAGATTGCCATCCAATACGAGTTCGTAAAGAGAAGAAGGATGACAAACGCCAATTGCCCTATATAGCTGACGGACAGTACGACATGCACCTTCACGCGCTCCAATATGAATCCGGAAACCATCGTGATCGGGAATCCGACGATCGCCATCAGACTCAGGATGAATGCCGCCGTACCTCTTCCTAGTCCACCTTCCTCAAATATCGAAACGAGATGGAACGTAATGCCAGTGTTCACCAATGCAGGGATACTGACACAAACGAGGATGAGCCAGAATTGTCTCGTTCGCATCGCTTCTTTCAGCGTCCACGACACATCGTATTCGTTTTCCTCCTCCACTTCTGTCCCATCCGCATTCTGCTTCCGTACGGCATTGTCCGGCTTCAAGCCGATGTCTTCCGGTTTATTTTTCATAAAGAAGAAAACGAGCGGAACGAAGAGAATCAAGATGGAAAATCCAAGAATACGGAAAGCGTTCTCCCATGAGAAGGTGCTAATGAGCCATGCATTTACAGGTGGAATCAGTGCAGAACTCAAGAAACCACCAATGGCCATGAAGCTGAGCGCTCTTCCTCTTTTTTCGATGAACCATTGTGGGACAAGGGTGTTCGGTACCAGCGTCATTGATCCTTGCCCGAAGAACCGAAGTAAGAAAAACCCGATGAATAGCATCACCGGCGTAAAGACAAAACTGTTCCAGAAACATGCTATCGCGAGCGATATACCAATGATCAGTGACATCGTGCGTTGACCAAACCTATCAACCGCTCTTCCCATCAAAAACAGGAGTGAACCGGATAAGAGGGTCGCACCTGAATAGATACCAGATACGAGTGACCGGCTCCAATCGAATTCTTCAATATATGAGTCTATGAAAACGGAGATTCCATACGTCTGACCAGGTCCAGAGAAAAAGAGACCCAGCCCTCCGAGAAATACGATGATCCAGCCATAAAAGAATGAAAAACGTGATTGTATGTATTGTTGTAGGTTCTTCATCGTTGCCACCTCAACCGTTGTATCGTTACCTGACTCATTGTATCAAAATTAAGCGGACAATCCTAAAATTTCCTATTTTGCATTTACCTTTATTATCAACAAGAAAAAACAGACCAAAAATTTTATTAATTGGCCTGCTCATCTTCTTATCATTGAATGTGTTTAAAAGGAATTACACCTATCTCCCTCTTAATCAAACCCGTTACTTTCTAAAGGATCCGGCTTTTATCAATCTAATAGATTATACACTCGCCGCTTCTGTCCATTTTGAAATGATTCTCTTCTCCTTCAATGGGTCCATGCAAGCATCCGATAGTTCACGATCTTCTTGCATGAACCAATCATGCGTATCCTTCAACGTTTCTTCAAACGGTCGGAAGGTCAACCCTTCCTGGACCGCTTTGAAAGGGTCGAGCCCAATGTCGCCATTCGCTGGTGGCATATCTTCGGATAGTCCATATGTTTCAGGTATCCATAACGGAAGTTCAACCCATGGCATCACATTGTTCCGCTTCAAAAACGACTCCGACACCCATGTGATTTCTGTCCGGTTGTTGAAAAGCGCTTTCCCTTTTTCCAAAAATGTCTCCATCATCAACTTCAATTCCGGACCAGCAGCATTGTATGTTCCTACGATCTGATCTTCAACCATCCGGATCGTCCATTCTGCAAGGTCGCGTGCATCGATAAATTGTATTTTCCGTTCCGGTCTTCCTGGTGCAAGTATCGGTCGGTCCTCCGCTAAGCGCATTGCCCAATATGTGAAACGATCGGTCGGATCATACGGGCCAACAATTAACCCAGGCCGGATGACAAGACCTCGACCTTCCATCTCTTCGTAGACGACTTGTTCACAACGGTACTTCAACGGTCCATACGTATCAGGGTTCCGATCTGCCGTTTCAGGAATTACGCTGATCTCATCATCGGACATTGTAAGAACAATCGATTCCTCATTGATCATGTCTTGATTCGCGAAATGCTTGTATACAGATGCGGTGGAAATAAACGTATAAATTTCCGTTTGATCCTTTACCGCTTGGACCGATTTCCGGACAGTTGCCGGATGATAGCCACACGTATCTATGACAGCATCCCACGTTCGTCCACTTATTCGATCGGCATCTTTCGTCCGGTCTCCCTGGATCCACTCTAAATCAGGGAAGAGGTCTTGGTTTGTACCTCTGTTGAATAAAGTCACCTCATGACCTCTCTGAATGGCAGCCTCAACGATATGCCTTCCTACAAACTTTGTACCACCGATGACGAGAATGTTCATTCTTTCTTGCACCTCCAATAAATTTGTTTTTGGATATATGTTGTATCGCAATTACGTATGAAAAAAGACAGAAGGCTGTCCCTGTTATACTGCGTCATACATTTCAGGTCAGCCCTCCGAAGATTTTACGATTTTACAGTTTGTGATTCCAATCGGTCATACACTTTCAATAGCTTCAAATTCTGTAGCGTCAAGATCCCTTTCCATTGTTCCTTCGCTTTTGGCCAGTCATGCTCATATTGACCCCATTCCCAGTTCGGATGCCATGAACCGTCTACCTGTTGTTGATCGATGATATAGTCCAGGTTTTCCTCAACGTTCTCCTTCAACTGGTCATAAAATGGAGATTGAGGGTCCTCCGCAAGCTGTACCGGCTGCATGCCATACGATTTCCACTGCTCTCTTTTCACATTTACAAGCTCAGGTACGTGTTCCTGGACTTTTTCGATGATCATTTTCCGTTCTTCTTCCTTCAATTCATCAGCTAATCTCAAATAACAGAAGGTCTCATGCATATCAATCGCATCGAGCTCCTTAAAATGAGTCAGAGCCCTTTCCTTCAGGTTTTCTCGCATATCCTCAGGCGTTAGTGGATGATATCTCAGGAGATAGCCCGCAAGCTCAGCATTTGGATTCCCCCAGGCCGCTTCTACCATGACCCGTTCATTTTCATGATCATAATGCCACCAAGGTGCATGAGGAACATCGTTTACCTCTGGTGGGACAGCATGCCAGCGCCCATTCTCATCATCGTATGCAGTGAGAAGGTAATTCATCGCTTCCCGTACCATCGGGTGGTCCGCCCCAACCTCTAACTCTTTGAAAATTTGAAACGCATTGGACGTCGACATCGGCGATGAAATATCCAGCTGAAAATCCGGCTCCATCTTTTTCCCGAATCCTCCATCTTCATTCTGATAGAATTGAAGAGCTCCCATGACGTCTTCTTTCGTACCATTTTCAAAATGGTACCGGAAAAGGGCTTTCTCCAACTCTCTACCATTATCCATAATCCAGTTCCGAGCATTATTAAAAGATTGATTCGTTAATAATTTCATTGAATCCTCCTCGTCCCAATCGAAAATATGTTCTGTGTAATCATTTCGGGAAAAAACAGCGTTCTCCTTCCTTCTTCTGAACGATTTATTCATGTTCCAGCAACTGATGTTTAGTGGTAAAATATGGGTATGTTTGAGGGGAGGGCTTAGGGATGATGTTCGATGTAGAGCGCTTAAGGAGCGCAATCATTTTCCTCGGAATCTGTGTATTGTTGGGTTCTTGCGCGATTGGGAATTCAAACTCCCAGTATGTGAATGAAGATCATGTGGAATATAATTACGAATTGTCCGAGATTCATCGTCAGTTAGAAGCATTGAATCGAAATATTGAGGAGTTAACGAAGGCAATCAAGGAACAAGAAAAATAAACGTACAGAATCATTTTTCCGTACGTTTCCTATTTCCTCACCCATGCGTCTGTATCGTAACCTCGCATTTGCCAGTATCCTAAGTGTGGTGAGTCGATCAGCTCAATCCGAACAAGCCATTTGACGGCTTTATAGGCGTACATTTTGGGAACGATGAGTCGGACAGGTCCTCCATAATCGGATGGGATGAGTTCTCCATCCATGAGCATCGCCACCATGACATCATCCATCCGGGCTTGATCGAGCGTGAGCGCATCGGTATAGACACCGTCGCCGGAATAGAACTTCACGTACTTCGCTTCCTTCTGGATTCCCGCTTTTTCCAAGAAGGCTTTCAAAGGAATTCCTTCATAAGTCACTTTTCGAACAGACCAACCTGTCACGCAGTGGAAATCGCTGACCTGTACGGTTCGCTTCAGCTTCACGAACTCTTCCCACTTGAACGTGAGTGGCTTGTCCACTAGACCATCGATTGTAAAAGACCAATTTTCATTTGTGAACTTTGGAATTTCTGTTACTGTGTAGACGCGGAAGTTCCCTTCATAGCCCCCGCCTTTTGGAGGATTGGATGCCGGCAGTGGCGTTGGTGGCGGGGTCATTCGGTTGCGATCATTAGCAATCACACTTTTCAGCGAATTTCCACCGTCATCCAATACCTGTTTCAGCCATTTGAAAAAGGAAGGACCGATGAACACGACGAACGCCGTCCCAGCAACCATTTGGATGAAACCTCTTCTCGTGAGTGGAATCTTCGGTTTCGTGTCCTCATCCTCTGATTGAACGAGCGGTTTTCTCTGCCTCTGAACCCACCTCAACCGGGTCACAGAATGATAGAGAATGACCGGAAGTCCGATCCAGGTGAAAAGATCGTGGATGAACAGCGCAGCTTCAGCCGTTCCTTCCGATACGGATCTCTCGAATGTCAAAATGAAGCCACTGACCGCCCAGATGACGATGAACGCGACAATCGTAATCAGGTTCACCCTTTTCCCTGTCTGCTTCCGGCTCTTGTAGTGCTTTTTCAAATAGGGAAGGTATAGGAGAAGGATGACGACAGAGGCGATTCCAACACCGATATGGGCTTGTTTCAACCCAACACGAACCGGTGCAAGGAGCCCACGTAACGATGGAAGAAACAATAGAATGCCACTGATCATCAAGATTGTGATGATCCAGCCATTATAGGTGTGCAATGTCTTTAATTTCTTCCACACATTCGTCCACCTCTATTCTTGTTTTCGTTGATAAATTGGAAGAGTGAACCAGAAGGTGCTCCCTTTCCCAACATCACTCTCAACACCGATTTCTCCGCCATGCAAGTGGACGATTGATTTTGCAATCGAGAGTCCTAACCCTGCACCTCCATACGAGGGATTCCGTGACTTTTCCACCCGATAAAAGCGATCAAAAATATGTGCTTGGTCCTCTTGAGCAATTCCACTTCCTTCGTCCATTATGGAAACGGTTATAAAGGAATCGTTTATACACTTGGTTTGGATCACAATTTTACTGTTTTCAGGTGAAAAACGCAGGGCATTTTGAAGAATATTGACAAATACTCGTTTGATTTTTTCAGGCATGACCGATACGGCCGGCAGTCTTTCGGATAATTCAACTTCCACTTCGATGTGATGTTCCTCGAATTGAATCGCGAGGTGTTGGAGTGTCTCTATGATCAACCGATCGACGTGATAAGGGTAAGGTTCGAACCGCTCTAGACCTGAATCAAGTTCGGACAACTGGAACAGATCATTGATCAAATAGCTGACCCGATTCGTTTCCAATTTTATCGTCTCTAAATATCGTTCGTATGTTTCAGGCTCTCTAACAACTCCATCTTGCAGGGCTTCCACAAAGGACTGAATCGAGGCAAGAGGTGTTCTCAAGTCATGGGAGATGTTTGCAACAAGATCTCTCCGGGATGCCTCGGATTGCTTCAATTTTGTAAAACTTTCCTCAAGCTGCTCATTCATGGAGTTGATATTTGCTGCCAGCTGCTGAAATTCATAAGGGCCCGTTTCAGGAACCTTCCCTGTGAAATCCCCTTTCGCGATTTCCTTCGTCTTTGTCGTGATTTTATGCAATGCTTTTTCAATAGGACGAGTAAGTATGGTATGAGCAAGGAGAGATATGACACCAGCAACTGCTGTTACCGTCATTAAGATGAAGATCGCTTCATTTGCGATGAACATCCGCATATAACTAATCATTAAAAATAGGAAGATGATTCCGATACTGATACTACTGACAAGGAGTAATTGTGTCCGAAGCTTCATTGCTTCTCAATTCCTTCAAATTTATATCCAATTCCCCAGACCGTTTTGATATATTTCGGATCGGATGGGTTTTGCTCAATTTTTTCCCTTATTCTTCGGATATGGACCGTTACAGTCGTCGTATCCCCATAAAAATCTAAGTCCCAAATCTTGTTCAACAGCTGTGTCCTTGAAAACGCCTGGTGCGGATGACTTGCGAGCAGCCAGAGCATATCAAATTCTTTCACAGTAAGGTTGATTTCTTGATTGCCCACATATACAAGACGTTTCGTCGGATCAATTTCTAATCCTTCATAGTTCAGAATTTCACTATTATTGGTGCGCTGTCTGCTCTCTCCAATTTTCATCCGGTGGAAAATCGATTTAATTCTTAGCACGAGCTCTTTCGGGCTGAAAGGTTTTGTCATATAATCATCGGCACCAATCGTCAAACCGAGAATTCGATCCATCTCTTCCCCTCTTGCCGTCAGCATAATGAGCGGGACATCATCTTGCATACGAATCTCTTCACAAACTTTCCATCCATCCTTTTTTGGCATCATCAAGTCGAGGACGATGAGGTCTGGTTGTTCCTGCCTCCACTGTTCTAAAGCATCGACGCCGTTCTCTGCAGTTACAACTGTATATCCGTCTCGTTCCAAATAGCGTCTTGAAACGTCGAGAATATTTTTTTCATCGTCTACGACCAGAATCTTTGCCATGAATGTACTCCTTTTATCACTATGATTGTTATTGGCTTGTCAGATTTGCATATCCGAAGTCCTCATCGAATGCTTTACACCAGATGACCACCTTGTTGTACTGAGCGAGGTCCGTTCCATCTGGAATCATATAGTTTTGACTTCCCTTATTTCCTTTCAACTTTCCAAGCTCGATTCCCTCTTTTGTTTCTTGGCCTTCCACCGTTAAGTAAACATATAAATCCGGTCCATTGGTCACTTCAAATTCTTCAAAGCGTACGTATAATCCATCTTCACCCTCAATGGTCTTCACCTTACCACTTGCTTTATGCTTTTCATCCGCATCTTCAAACGAACCGGTATACATCATCATCATTTCTTCGTTCATATTTTCGTCTTCATCCATCTCGCTTGATGACATATCGTCCATTTCACCTTTTTCCTCTTCACCATCCATCATGTTTTCTTCGTTCATGGATTCCTCACCAGACATTGGTGCATCCTCATTAACTTCCTTGTCCAAAAATAGCGGAGAAACAAGCCACCAACCAATTGCTAAAATGCCAATCAAAACAATTCCTGCAACTATCTTTTTCAATATGAATCACCTCTTCATCAGTGTTTGTTTTAGTTTAAATAAGGAACCTTAGTAAACCCTAACGAAAATCTTAAGAAACCATTAAATCTTCGAATCAGCAGGGTATTTATAAATAAGGTGATCGATTTTCTTTTTAAGCCGTTCAATATATTTGTAAAAGAACCCTATGATGGGTCCAACAAGCAGTACGACGATAAAGGTACCGATTCCGACGGGGCCACCTGCAATCAATGCCAGGATCAGGATGAAAGTTCCTGCTAGAGTCTTTGCAATGGCAAGTCTGAAACCAAATCGTTTGTGTAACGCAATCATCAAACCATCGACCGGAATCAATGCCATATTGGAATGTAGATAGATGGAGATTCCGAGTCCGAGCAGGATGAGCCCGCTTAACAGGACAGTCGTCATCATTGGTAACGTCGCTGGTTCCCAAACTTGCCAGAGCGTAAACAGCCAGAAATCAATTCCGATCCCTGTAATCAGGGCAGTGACAATGCTGAAATAGGAGGGTTTATCTTTTTGCACGAATGCATTGATAAAAACAAGGATAATACCGCCGATGAACTCCCAGCTCCCGACGGTCAAGCCGAAGTGATCCGTCAATCCGACATTGAGTGCATCAAGTGGAGAGGCTCCGAGACCCGAGACGATTGTAGCACTTATTCCTAGTGTCATGATGAATAGTCCGACCAAGTAGAAGCTGATGTTTTCAAGGGTTTTTTTCACAGATCTCCCTCCTTCACACAGATGCTTTTTTCTAGTTTCATTTTAACTCATTAGTTTCTGTAGACGCGAAAATAACGAATTAATTGGCGTTTGGGAAGAAATAATTTTATTTTGGGTAGAATTTTTTGAAGTTTGGTAAGAATTAATCGAAGTTTGGTAAGAATTAATCGGTGTTTGGGAAGAAATACAGCTTATCTCATATATGTAAAAAAATAAAGACCGGCCCAAGGGAGCACTCCTACACACACAACAAAAGGAAAATTCAATGAAATTAATGAGCAAATGTTGTATGTTCGGAGCCTCGCTTATGCGGAGCCAGCCTTTAATACATTATATGGATTTTCCCAGCATTCGTTCGAGTGCAACTTTCGCAAAATGAGCCGTTTCCGCATCCACCTTGATCTGATTGATTACATTCCCCTCCATAATTGATTCCAATGCCCATAGAAGATGAGGCAAATCAATCCGGTTCATGGTCAAACACGGGCACATATTCGGGTTCAACGAAACGATCTTCTTATCGGGATGAGCCTGAATCAGACGGTTGACCAAGTTCATTTCGGTCCCGATCGCCCAAGAAGAACCTGCTGGTGCATTTTCAATCGTATCGATGATTTTTTTCGTCGAGCCGTTCTCATCGGATGCTTGAACGACTTCAAACGTGCATTCCGGATGCACAAGGACATTCACTCCCGGCATTTCTTCCCGCACATTTGCGATGTTTTCAAGCGTAAACTTCTCATGCACGGAACAATGACCTTTCCAGAGGATAATCCGCACTTCCTCCCACAGCCCGTCATACTCAAGCTCATTCACAATCGGATCCCAAACCGCCATCTGTTCCAAAGGAATGCCTAATTCATAAGCGGTATTCCTTCCTAGGTGCTGATCCGGTAAAAACAGGATGCGCTCTTTCTGTTGAAGCGCCCACTCCACCATTGCTTTAGCATTGGACGAAGTGACGGTCGCTCCCCCGTTTTTCCCGACAAAACTTTTGATGCTCGCAGTCGAGTTGACATATGTGAGTGGAAGGATGGTATCGCCGAATGCGTCTTGCAAGATTTCCCATGCTTTTTCCGTCTGGTAAATATCCGCCATATCAGCCATGGAACATCCGGCTCGCATGTCAGGCAGGACCACGATCTGCTCTTCACTGGACAAAATGTCAGCCGTTTCGGCCATGAAATGGACCCCGCAAAACACAATATACTTTGCTTGTGCATTTTCAGCCGAAAGCTGTGCCAGTTTCAATGAATCCCCTGTATCATCAGCAAACTGGATGACTTCATCTTTTTGATAATGATGTCCTGGCAAGTAAAGTTCCTCGCCGAGTTTTTCTTTAATAGACCGTATCCGAACAACCATTTCCTGTTCGGTCAAGTTCCGATACCGATCCGGGAGTCCGTTCGTCTGTTTCAAAATATCGAGTACACCCATGTTATTGAACCTCCATTTCAAGACTGATATCCAAGCCTTTGACAGAATGCGTCAACGCACCTAAAGAGATGAAGTCGACTCCGCATCCTTTATAAGACGCCAGGTTATGAAGTGTAATGCCACCAGACGCTTCTGTAACGATATGCTCCGGGACGAGGGTGGCCAGTTCCTTCACTTCATCTGGTGTCCGGTTGTCGAACATGATAATGTCCGCTCCAGCTTCCACCGCAGCTTTTACCTGATCTACAGATTCCGTTTCCACCTCGATCTTCGTCATCGGTCCTAACGCTTTCCGAACATGACGGACCGCCTCACCAATACTTCCATACATGGCAATATGGTTATCCTTAATCATCACACCACCATCGAGCGTCATTCGATGATTTGCTCCACCGCCACATCGAACAGCGTATTTTTCAAACATACGCAGTCCTGGTGTCGTTTTCCGAGTGTCACACACTTGTGTTGAATCCCCTTCCAACAACTTCTTCGCTTCATTCGTCTGGGTCGCGATTCCACTCATTCTCTGGATCAGATTTAAAATGACTCGCTCACCTTCTAAAATGGAAGCGACAGGCCCCGTAATGACTGCAATTGTGTCACCTGCTTCCAGCCACTCCCCATCTCGGGCGACCAGTTCAACATGGATGTCCTCTGACACGAGCTTGAATCCCTCAACAATCACCATTTCACCCGAAAACACACCGGGCTCTTTGACAAACAGTTTCCCGCTCGCCATCTGTCCTTTTCGAAACAGAAGCTGGCTGGTCAGATCAGCTGATGCGATATCTTCAATGAAGAATCGTTCAAGGTCTTGCCGTACTTTCAACCGGTTCATAGGCTCTTTTCCTCCTCTTTATGCGCTTTTGACGCCAATACTCTTTTTCTATTGGATGGTCCGTCCGGTAATGACTGCCTCTGCTTTCCGTCCGTTCCAGTGCTGAACGAGCAACGAGTGCACCAACCAGAACATGCTGATACATCTGTATATCTTGTAAATTAGGAAACTCTTGGTACACTGTGTTAGTGAGATGTCCCTCAAACCATCGAACCGCTTTCTCAAGCCCGATCCGATTACGCTCGATTCCGATATGATCGTTGAATACCGCCTGAATGCTACTGAATTCAGGACTCTGAACGAGCACCGGCAAATCTGACCATTGAACTGTCCTCTCAACTGGAACTGAACACATGTTGGAAAGGATGCTATTCGCCACTTCACAAGCGAAAACAACCCCTTCCAACAGAGAGTTGCTCGCAAGACGGTTCGCACCATGTACGCCTGTGTTCGCCACTTCTCCTACAGCGTATAGGTTCGGAACCGTTGTAGCACCTTGTCGATCGACATCAATCCCTCCCATTGTAAAATGAGCACCGGGTGACACTGGGATGAACCCTTCTTGAAGATCAATGTTGCCCTTTCTACATAAGCGTGTAACTGTCGGGAACTTCTTTTCAAAATCGGTAATTCCTCGAATGTCGAGGAACGTTTCCTTACCACTCTGTCGTGCGCGATACAACACGCGGGAGACCACATCCCTTGGTGCAAGGTCTTCAAGAGGATGCTCCCCTTCCATCAGTGATCGGCCATCTTGATCGACGAGTTTAGCTCCTTGGCCTCTTACCGCTTCGGTCACCAATCCTGAACTCTTCCCTTCTGTAACCAATAAGGTCGGGTGGAATTGGATGAATTCCAAGTCGGATATTTCCGCTCCGGCTTCATAGGCTAGCGCGATTCCATCACCTGTAATCGTTTCTGCATTGGAGTTGAATGGGTACAAACCTGACAATCCGCCTGTCGCAAGGATGACCGTTGAGGCATAAGTCGCAGTCCATTCCCCATTCTGATCGATACTCCATGCACCGACGCAACGGCCTCTACTCATCATGAGTCGGACTACAGTTTGCCCCTCTTGAACCAGTCCATGAGACAGCACTCTTCTTTTAACTGTATCGATTAAGTGTTTACCAGTCGCATCCCCGCATATATGTAGAATACGAGCTCTGTTGTGAGCACCTTCTTGACCATATTGGTAGGTTCCATCGTCGTTTCGATCAAATCGGACGCCCAATTCAACCAGTCGATGAATCGCATCTGGACCGCCTTCAACCAGCTGTTGAGTCGCTTCAGGTTCATTGTGGTAACACCCGGCCTGAAGCGTATCCAGGAAATGATCATACCAACTGTCTTCGCTTTGTATTGCAGCAGCAATCCCACCTTGAGCCAAGTAGGAATTACTGTCTTCCAATCTATTCTTTGTGAAAATTATCACATTCTTGTGCACAGAAAGAAGCTCCGCTGTCATAATGCCAGCTAGGCCACTTCCAATTACAAGGACATCCGTCTTTTGTGTTTTCATGTGGACCTCCTAGCTAACTCGTAAACTGATATTTTACATGTGTCTTGACACCTATATTTACATAAAATTAAACTGATAGCAAGAGGTTTCAACCAGAACGTAATCTTAGGAGGTTGTTATGATTTATTTTGACTATGCGGCATCGACTCCGATGTCAGCGTCTTCATTACGTGTTTTCACTGAAGCTTCTACACGTTTTTATGGAAATGCTTCAAGTCTTCATGATGTTGGTAGTGATGCAGAGATGTTACTCGAGGAATGCCGAAAGCAATTTGCCGGTTACCTAAACGGTGATCCGAATGGCGTTTATTTTACAAGCGGGGGCTCTGAAAGCAACTATCTCGCCATCATGTCATTGGTCCGTGCCCATTCACATAAAGGAAAACATCTGATTACCACTGTGACGGAGCATCCCTCTGTTACGAACACGTTTCAATTATTGGAAGAGGAAGGTTTCACCGTTACAAAGCTTTCTGTGGATTCGACAGGAAGAATCCGGTTACAGGACTTGATCCAAGCGGTCACCGAAGACACGATCCTGGTGAGCATCGGTCATGCGAATAGCGAAATCGGGACCCTTCAGCCATTACAAGAAATCGGCGAAATCCTGAACGACCGCGGGATCCTGTTCCACAGTGATTGTGTCCAAACCTTCGGAAAGGTACCGATCGACGTCCATTCTCTCGGATTGGATAGCCTCTCCATTTCAAGTCATAAAATATATGGTCCAAAAGGCGTCGGAGCTTGTTATGTCTCTCCTCAAACCCATTGGCAAGCGACGATTCCTGGAACGTCTCATGAAAAAGGTTTCCGCTCCGGGACCGTCAATGTTCCTGGGATTGCTGCATTCGTGACAGCAGCTGGTGATATGGTCGACCATATGAAAGAGAATGAAATGCATTTCCGTAAGCTGAGAGACCGCGTCCTGACAAGATTGGAAAGCCAGGATGGTTTTTATATTGAAGGGCATCCAATAAGTGTCCTTCCTTCCATTATAGGGCTTCGCGTCAAAGGGCTAGAAGGTCAGTACATTATGCTTGAATTGAATAGAAGAGGGTTCGCTGTATCCACTGGATCGGCTTGTTCAGTCGGACAACAATCCCCTTCCAAAACGATGATCGCCATTGGACGTACACCAGATGAGGCGAGAGAATTCATCCGGATTTCACTGGGCATGTCTACATCTGCAAACGATATTGATGCTCTCTTAGACGAATTGATTCACATCGCTGCCCGAAACAGAGCTGCAAAAGCTTGATCATAATCCCTCCCTTCTCAAGTTGGTTAAAATTACTAGTCACATAGTACTTCTAAGTTGTCAGAAAAATCTGTATACTGGTGGTACGTATGACTAAAGTATTCTTTAACAGATACTACTAAATACAGAGGAGGGAAGGTTCTTGTCGAATGTGGACATCATAAAGGAAGCCTATGATCAGTTTGCGAACGGAAATCTTACAGCAGTCGTCTCTAACCTGGCTCCGGATGTGCAGTGGGTCAAACCGGAGAAAAATGTGACGATCCAAGGGCGTACCCGCGTAAAAAACGTACTCAAGAAGCTCGAAAAAAATTACAAGATCTTTGAAGTAGTCCCTGAAAAATTCGTAGAAGCAGACGACCACGTCATCGTCTTTAGCCGTTATAAAGCCGTCTACAAAGAAACCAATGTCCATATCGATCTTCCGGTCGCTCAAATCATCAAACTGAAAGATGAACAGGTTATCTTAGTGAAAGAACATATTAGTTCGGCCTAATGGTTTTAAGTTAAAAACATAACCGATCAGGTACCTGACATCACACATGTGTCAGGTGCTTTTTATGTTCCTCAACATTTATAGCCCAAGGAAAACGGAAACTGCTACCATCCATCTTAATGACAGAATTTTATCCGGATGGAGACTGTTTGGAACTGAAGACGCATGGTATTTCATAGCATTCAGAAAAAAATGAGTATGTAAAAAGGATTGACACTGACTACCGTCATGTCAATCCTTCTTGTGTTATGGTTTATTGCGCTGGAATCGTACCGCCAGCTTGTGAATACCGTGCATAAAATTCTTGTACGAATTGGTTCGTAATACTGTCATCATGGATGAATAGCATATTCTCATCATTGTTCTCGTTTCCATTTGTGCTCCAGTTCGTTGAACCGACAACAACAGTCGGGTCGCTCGTCGTATCTGCATCGATCAGCATCGTCTTACTATGGAGCTTACGCGTTTCGGCATCGATGTAGACAGGAGCTGGATTCGCCCAGCGGATGTTCGGGTTGTTCGCACTTGTTTGAGAGGCTGTACGCCCTGTCATCTCGATACTTGCCGACCACCATTGATTCCAGAAGTCGCTGGCGAAAACCCCTTTAACATCAAACCCGGTGAGAGTCCCTTGCATGTCATTGTAAGAGCCTTCCCACTTGTACTTCAACTCATCGACCAAAGCCTGATCGGACCAAGCGAAAATCGTGAAATACGTGTTGATGTCTGCTTCATTTTTAACGAGTTCAACCAATTTACCGACAGCATTGTCTCCAGAAGAGAAATACACTTCAACCGTTTTCCCACCTATATTAACGGAATGTGGTGTGTTGTCCGCTTTGCGCGGTCCAAGGTTCGCATTCTGTGGAGAAGGATTCATCGTCGCACTCCCCCACATTTCGTTGAATTCTGTTTCATAGATTCCTGCGAGTTCGGATGAATGTAATTCTACGACGTGCTGTTGATTCCCATCAAGCACACCGTTTGCCATGTTCTCTTCAGAACCATAAAGTCCCGTGACTGTAAAATTCCAGCTTCCTGTGAAAACCCAGCTGTCATCGACAATGGCAAATTTGTTGTGCATCTGGTTCCCAGGAGAATAATACGTACCGTCTGTCTGCTGTTCTCCTTCTACAAACCAGTATCCTGTCGTATCCGTCGATCCGACTGTTCTTGTTTCATATGGGAAATCATCAGGAGTCGCCGGTAAACCATGATCCGAACGCTTCGTCTGATCTTCCACTGCATATATCGGTGAATCCGAGAATACAGTGATGTCATCCGCAGTTCCTAATGTCATGTCTTGTCCGCGTACCATTTCCTCCAAATACAAGCGCATCGTCTCAAAACGTTCTATGTAATGAGGATCTGTCGCATCTTTCGCATCCGCTACCACGCGAACGTCCACACCTTGTGCCGCTTTATTGATCAACGCATCGACGACTTTTGGCAAGTTGATTTCATACGTCGCAAAATCAATGCTTGTTGTCGCCTGGTTGATGCGATGAATCAACCGGTCTTCCAGATTCACATTATAATTCGCTTCATTCCCTGCATCCGCATAACCTGTCAGCGCACATTTGTTGAAATACACGTTGATGGATCCGACTGTTTCGGATACTTGGTTCAGTTGTTCTGTCGTTGTATCACAAGAGGTTCCACTACCACCGGAACTGCTTTGATTTGGCGTTCCGTATCCAACATCATATGTAGCTGTTGCAGTAGTCCAATTAGAGGCTGTTGTACCACTGACTCCAGCGTCAACACGCTCCATCGTCGCTTTTGTACTGTTATCTCCTGCATACCATTGATCAACGGAGTCAATCAAAGTACCGGTGTTATCTTTCAATTCAAGGACTTCATTCGTATTACTAAGTGAACCTGAATAGATAAGGTTTGCTGATACGTTTGGTACCGTACTGTCATCTGTACGTTCCAAAAGATAATGTCCGCCTGCAGGGATGCTCCCAGTCAAGTTGATAGCTGGATCACCATCTGTTGCATTCAATGTCCATCCGTCCAAGGAAATACTGCCAGAAGTCGGGTTGTACAACTCGATCCATTCGTCATTATAACTAGCTGTCGTTCCCATCCAAGCGATTTCATTAATGACCACATCACGAGTAGATGCCGCTTCCGCTTTGTCTACTTCTGTAATCGGGTTCAAAAACGAAATTGTAAGCGCTGTCATTAACGTAATCTGCAATAACTTTTTCATTCTTCGATGCCCCATTTCATATTGTTTGAATTTAAAAGCTTACCTTTCTATTAAACACAGAAACATGTAAACGCTTCAACATCATTTCGTGAATTTTATGTAAAGTTAGGTCTTATTTCACGATTATGAGAAAGATCTGAATTGGTAGAAAAAAAGGGACAACCCTTCGTTGGGCTGTCCCGTACATTGTTTCCAGCAAGTTAATCGTCTTAATCACAATAAGAACATTGTCTTTTTCAGATAAAAATACACATTTTGAAGCTTCAATTTGCTACCCTCGATCCTGTCGACTTCTTGTTCGGAAGCTACAGTGATCAGGAAATTAGCATTGTCGTTCATTTGAATCGTTCCATACACGTCATCAGTTGTGAAGTATACGGTTTTCCCTTTGTTTACATACGTACATAAATCCTCGAATGATTGAATATAGGTTTTGTTTTGGCTATCTAACAATTTTCTGTCCAGTTGAGCAAAACCATCGAACCCAATGTTCAACATTCTCCCCCCTTCTTGCTATACTAGTAGAATAACAGAAAATCCACCAATATTATTATTCTTTTTTACAAAAATCTGCTATTTTCTCAGAAATAGTTTTATAGAAACAGTTCTTTATCATCATTTTCCATGAAAATAAGCTTCAAAACCTAACTATATTACTATAAGTTCAATCCAATAATTTGTTATGCTGAGAAATAGAAACATGCGAAAAATCGTATTTTAGCTCATTCCATTTCAAAAACGCTTTGAGAAATTATGTTTTTTCCAAGCCTCTTTAAGAAATGGTGCAAAATGAGCAGAAATTTAGTTGTGTCGAATTGATGCTCTTTTCATATAGAAAAGGTATAATAGGGATAATTTAGATTCGGGGGACATCTTCCCTCACGGAGGAGAACAACTTTGGAGTTAAAGAAATACATACCGTTCGTCTTACTTGTCGGCATCATCATTTTCCTAATTCCATATAGCATTCCACTGGTCCTGGCACTATTGACGGCAGCTCTTCTGGAACCGTTTGTTAAAATGCTCAATCGCACGTTTTCCATCAAACGAATCTGGAGTGTCGTCATCAGCTTCACCCTTTTCCTAGCTCTTTTGTTGATCGGCTGTTACTGGGCTGTCACGACATTGATCGTACAGGTTATCGAGTTTTCTGAGCAATTGCCGGAATTCGCCCAATACATTTTTGCCAGTGTCGAACAATTCGTCATCCAAATGGAAGAATATTATCAAGAGGTTCCTCCTGAGTATTTATCGACCATCCAGGATGCATTAGAGGATCTTCGTAAATTCTCAGTAGATTTCCTATCGGGGATCGCAAACGGAATTGTCGGATTCGTCACAGCGGTTCCGGTTCTTCTCATTCAACTGATGATCTATCTTGTCAGTCTGTTCCTGTTCAGTTTGGACCTTCCACGGCTTCATGCTGGGTTCCTGAACTTGTTCTCTGAAAAAGCGAAGGAAAAAGTGCAACTCGTTTTGCAGCAGCTTTCATTCGCCTTCGTCGGATTCTTACGTGCTCAGCTAATCTTAAGCTTTCTGACCTTCGTCATCGCATGGATTGGCTTGCTCATTTTAGATGTGAAGTATGCCTTGATTTTTTCGATCTTAATCGTGATTGTCGATATCCTCCCCATACTTGGGACAGGCTCCTTCCTCGTTCCATGGTCACTGTACAACTTTTATGCGGGTGATCAACGGTTGGCGATCGGATTGCTGGTACTGTTCTTCTTGATTACGATTTTCAGAAGAATCATCGAACCGAAGATCCTTGGTTCCAGTCTCGGAATCAGTGCACTTGCAGCGTTGGCGAGCTTATACATTGGATTTGCTTTGCTTGGTGTGGTCGGATTGATTATCGGTCCTGCTGTCGTCATCATCATCAAGTCGCTCGTGAATGCAGGTTTCTTGAATGTGAAAATTGATTTCTAAATGAACCAGAGGGTATGTCGATTCGTGGAAGGAACCACGGATGACATACCTTTTTCTATTCCGAAAATGGAAATTTTTTACCTTAAAATTAGGAAATAAAGCAGGATTGTTGAAGTACTGAGAAGAATGATTAATACAGTAGATACTTGTCGAAGATTTGAGGGTGATGTCATGAAACCATTTGAGCATTCTATACTAGATAGTTACCCTGAGCCGTATATCTTGTTTGTCTTTTCAAAAGATTTTCAGGATGGTGGTCACATCAACTATGCGAATCAGGCAGCCTTAGAAGCACTTCAACTGAACAAGAATAGTATCGGTAAAAAAATCGAAAAAGTGTTCCTCCATCCAGAACAAATCGTGGAGGGGTGCCTTAAAGCGATTTCCAATAGTGAGCATGAGACGTTAGAACACGTTTCCATTACGCATCATGACATCGTTTTTGAGTCTGTCAAATTCGTGCCTATCTCTTCGGAGAGTGGTGTCCAATACTGTGGCATGATTCTGGATACCCCTTATACATCGGACAAGATGATGACCGATGACCGGATGGTAGAATCCATTTTCATGTCTTCTCCAAATGCGACGCTCGTCCAAAGCGTGGACGGAGAAGTTTTCAAAATCAATCCAGCTTTTACGGAAATGTTCGGCTGGAAAGACTACGAAGTCATCGGACACACGATTTCGCTTTTCCCATCCGGGTATGAAAAGGAATACGAAGAAATCGTTCGTCAGCTAAGGAAGCAGGATGCCTACCTCATTCCAAAGACGAAACGTGTCCATAAAGACGGCACTGTGAAGGATGTATCGATCTGCTATATGAACATCTACAACCACCGACGGGAACGGACAGCCGTCGCGAGACTCTATATAGATATTTCAAAACAGATCCTTTTCCACGAAAAATACTTAGCACAACGCAACTCGTTCCAACTGATTACAGAAAACATGAAAGACCTGGTTGTAATTGCGGACTTTTCAGGAAAGGTTTTGTACGCATCACCATCTCATTTAGAGATTACCGGATATTCGGCTGATACATATTTGAATCGGAACGTCTTCAGGCATATCTATTCTAAAGATCGCAGGAAAGCGTTCAAGCAGATTCAGAACATGGTCCATGCCGGTCGATCCGCAAAGGCTGAAATCCGGTATAAACATGCGAGCAAAGGATTCATATGGATAGAACTGATTGCATCACCACTATATGAAGGTCAAGCGCCATATAAAAAAATCGTTATTGTTGGCCGCGATATAACAGATCGCAAGCATGCAGAGCAGGCACTTCAGGAAAGCGAGCGGAAATATCGTCTGATTCTCGAAAAGACTTCAGACTTCATCGTGACCTTCAATCAATCTGGTGACGTAAATTTCGTTTCCCCTTCTCTGAAAACATGGTTGAACCATTCGTCGGTTACCAATATGTATGCCTTCATGACCGACTATGTTGTGAAAGATGACTTTAAGCTTCTATACGAAGTCATCCGGAGTGTTTTTGAAACGAAGGAAGCCGAACAAATTGCTTTTACACTTGAAAAAAATCAAAAAAATTACACCTTCGATGCGGTGTTGACTCCACTGATTTCAAATGAATACAATTCATATGAAGAAGATATGATCCTATTGATTGCACGCGACATTACAAAGCGCCTCGAAGACGAACATGTCACTATGCAGTTAGAGAAAATGTCGACGGTTGGGCAGTTGGCTGCAGGGATTGCTCATGAGCTGAGGAATCCACTGACGAGCGTTAAAGGGTTCATCCGAATGATCAATGATGAAGTGGAGGACCCACTTCTTCAAAACTATTTAGAAATCATTGGTGGTGAGCTGGATAGCATAGAGCGGATTGCAGATGAGTTTATGGATCTTGCGAAACCGCATGTCGTCAAGCTGACCGAAACGGAGCTCCATGAAATTGTCGACGGCTGTGTCCGTTTGTTTGAGGGGACGGCTTTCCTAAAAGGAATTAACATGGAAGTCCAATATATTAACGAGCAGGAAATCATCCTAAAGTGCCAAAAGAGCGCGTTAAAGAGGGTATTCATCAACATCATGAAGAATGCGATGGAAGCCATGGAAGAAGGCGGAGATCTTAACATCCAGGTGGAATTAAGAGATCATTTCGTCGAATTGAGGTTCATCGATTCAGGTAAGGGCATTAAGGAAGAACGATTGAAATACATCGGAGAGCCGTTCTATTCCACGAAAGAAAAAGGAATTGGTCTAGGCTTGATGATGAGCCGTAAAATCGTCCGCGAACATGGTGGGAAGTTGACGATTGAATCGGAATACCGTAAAGGCACAACGATTCGGATTATTTTGCCACTTGCGCAAGCCCCCTCTAAGGTAATTTCGTCAAGCTCGTTCCTAACGTAATGGTTTTTAGGAAAAAACGATGCCGTCCTCAAAATGAGACGGCATCGTTTCTGATTTGTACGATTTTTGGGTGGAATTTTGGGAAGAAAAGGTCAGATCCTGCCAAAACATGACGTTGTCCCGCCAAACGGTAAAATCTTACTACAAAAAAGGACTGCCAGCGCAGTCCTTTTTCCACACCTCATTATTCTGTCTCATAAATCAACAATGCAGCATCGTCATCATCCGGAACTGCATACAATCTCACTCCGCCCTCTTCTTCTTTCGTTTCAAGATATACCGGATTACGTGTGATCACATGGTGCTGTGGCGAGAATTCCGCAACGGGTACTTCATGCTTGATCTCGTGCGACTTTTTGTCCAATAATGCGAGTCCACCTAATTCGTAAGTACCTCCATCATCTGTCGGCAATCCAGCTAAACCACTGCAGATCATATTTTTCTCATCTATTCCTTCGCAGTCCTGGTAATCAATGAAATGGCTCGGGTTCTCTTCAACAGATTTCACTTTACCTTTTGGACTCCACTCATAATATGTTCTGGATCCCCAACTGACGCCGTAAAGCCGATTCTTCTCAATATCGCTCACGACCCCACCGATGTGGTCGTCCACTTCGAATACGTCACTCACTTTATTCGATTCTGGGTCGACTTTGTACATGATCGACTTGCTATAAGGGCGATATTCTGCAACGGGAACCCAGATGTGCTCTCCATCAAAGTCGATTCCTCCTGGATGATACATATCGCCTTCACCCAGTTCAATATCTTTCAACAATTGACCTTTCTCATTCACAACAAAGAGATGCCCGATCCCTTTTCCTGCTGTTCGGTCATATCCGTCTTTCGGCTGTTCGTATTTTTGTGGCTTTTCAATGATTTCTACTGAGGATATGTAATAACGGTCCTCAATCTTCGTCATTCCTTGTGGATGATGGATGTTGAAATCCAAATCCAGCTCATCGACTTTATTCCACTCCGTGCCACGTTCCAGTTGTTTGAATTCACTCGTCAACCCTTCTGTGTCATCATCTGTTGCAACTACAGTCGATACTGTCCCGACTAGTAAAGCAGTGGATAGAATTGTCGTTAATACGCGCATGGTAGTTCCTCCTTGTCGTTGTTTGCGTTTACGGTTTAAACGTAAACCAATTATCATGCTAGCGGAAGAGGAATGCCTGCTTCTTTAGACTATTTACAGAGTGTTTAGGAAGCCTTTAGGTTTATCATCATACTGCAATCTTTTTTGCAGTCATTCCCATGTAAAAAACCCCTTTTCCACTGGAAAAGGGGCTACCTTATTGATTGATTTATGAAGCAAGTTGTTCCATCCGTTTCAAATACGGTGCCAACTTGTAGTAGATCATGACAAACAATACTGCTACAATTGTACTCTTAATCAAGTTGAACGGTGTAATTCCTGTTAAGATCAACTGCGTCATCATTTCAGACGTCATCGGATCGTAATTCAGGAACCATGTATACGCTGGCAGGATCAACACGTAATTCAACAGTGCCATCATTAGCGTCATTGTTAAAGTTCCAGCTACCAATCCCATTGTCAGGCCTTTCTTGCTGCGATACTTACGGAACAAGATTGAAGCCGGTACGATAAACAAGCTGCCCGCCAGGAAGTTGGCAAACTGTCCGACAGGGACCCCTGTCATACTGCCTTGCACACCGTAATGCAGAATGTTCTTGATCGCTTCTACGGTAATTCCCGCTACCGGTCCGAAAACGATTCCGGTTAATAATGCCGGTACATCACTTAAGTCGATCTTAAGAAATGGCGGCAGTCCTGGAAACGGAAAATCCAGGAGCATCAGTACGTACGCAATGCTGCTCATGAGTGAGACAGCAATCATGCGATACAATTTCCCCTTTTTTTGCATAGGAAACCTCTCCTTTTTCCTAAACGCCATCTTGCTTCCAATGCATTGCACGCTTCTGCCCATATGAGATCAACCTGTTTTTCTATGGCATAAAAATCCCTAAAGCTATTCGCAGCTTTAGGGAGTATTTGCGCTTTCTATGACAGGTTTTTCAGACCATTAGAAACTAAGCCTCTTCTCGTACGCGACTAAAAGAAACCGTGCAAACATCTTCTCCCATCCAGACTATACTGTCGGCTCTGGCCTCAAACCAGATCAGCAAAGCTCTTCAGTTGAAGAACTAAGCTCGCGGGCTCATGAAGGGGGTCTTCATCTACCGCCGGTCGGGAATTTCACCCTGCCCCGAAGATGGTGTTTATGTTGTTGTTTTTACAATTACAGTATATCGTTAAATGTCTTGATTCGGCAATAGGAATGCTTATTTCCCATCAACTGACACTTTTCAGGTCCGGCTTTTCTTTTTTCTGTTTTTTCTTATAGACCACTTTAGATAGAGATATACTGATCTCATACAACAACAGTAACGGTATAGTCACAAGGAAGTCAGAAATGAAATCCGGCGGTGTAACCGAAACCGCGACGATGACCAACACAAAATATGCGATTTTCCTTGCTTTGATCAGATGCGTCGGATTCAATAAACCGATGGTCGTCAAGAATAGGATGACAACCGGTAATTCGAACAGCAAACCGAACGGGAGTGTCATCTGCATCATGAATCGGAAATACTTCTCCGTCGTATACATTTGTTGGAAATGATCTGCTGACAGACCTTCCATGAAGGAAAGGACCATCGGGAATACTATGAAATAACCAAACGATATGCCGACTAAGAATAGTAGGAATAATACTGGGATATAGGAGAGCGTTGCTTTTCGTTCTTTCAAGTTCAGTGCTGGTTTAATGTAACGATAGATTTGAAAAGCGGCAAAAGGTATGGTCATGGCAATCGCACAAATTCCTGAAATCATGACATAGACCCAAAGGATATCTGAAGGTCCTAGGATGACAAGCTTTTGGTCGATGTCCCGAATGAGCCATTCATAAATCTCCTCAACAAAAACGAAGGATCCTACCAGAAATAGGATGAACACAACCAGTGTCCAGATGATTCTTTTTCTTAATTCTTCTAAATGTTCTGTGACTTCCAACTCTTCATCCACTTCACGCATAGCATTCACCGCCTTTCTAATTTAGTAGAAAGAGGCTGACTCAATCGGTTCATACATCGATTAAGCCAACCCCCATCCATTTATTGCTAGTCGTTCTGAGCTGTTGCTTTTTTCTCCGATTGATCGTCATCATCATCAGAAGACATTAGATCTTTGGTAGAATTTTTGAATTCTCTCAATGTGCTGCCGGCAGCTCGTCCAAGCTCAGGCAGTTTAGATGGTCCGAAGATGATCAATGCGATGATCAAAATCAAAATCAATCCGGGAATACCAATTTGACCGAATGGCATCGTTCATTCCTCCTTTTTTTATCGATTAAAAACCAATGATGGCGACGACTGCAGGTCGAGGCTTACGTTCGCCTGCTCGGTGAGGCCATGTGCTTGTCGGATTGGATAGGTCTTCTGTCTCTTCACCAGGATGTTGGACGGATAAGAACAACGTCTTCTCATCCGGTGTGAAGGACGGTCCAGTCAATTCAGCTTCAACAGGCGCAGATGCGAATTGGAACGCTTCCCCTTCTTGAGGACCAGATGTCGGAATCGCGAACATTCCGTTATTCTTGAAAGGTTTCCAGACTTTATCGTTCAACTTGCTGCTGGAAATATCCGTAACCGTCCACAATGTTCCGTATTGGTCGAATGTCAGGTTATCCGGAGCACTGAATCCACTCTGAATTCCACCCGCTGCGAAAATAGAGAATTGGAATTCGGAAGCCCCGTGGTCTCCATCTTTTTCAAAGAAACGTGTGATATGGCCATGGATGTTTCCATGCTTATCATTATTGGTGTGGGCAACGAAGATCGTTCCATCGAACGGACTGATTTCTACATCCTCAGGACGGTCTGTTGGTGTTGCACCAAGAAGGATGGCAGCATCATGTGCATGCACTACCACATCTGCTTGCGTTTGGAATTGATCAAGCAATTCTTGATTGTCTTTTGCCGCTTCGCGAACCGCTTCTACTGTCAACGCGATCCATTCTCCACTGCTTAGATCTGCTGCATAAAGAGTCCCTTCATTCAATAGATCGGAGTTCTTCTTACCTGCTTGCTTGTTGTATTTCCCTTTACTTACGAACTTGTAGACGCATGCATCTTTCTTGTCATCACCCATATAAACGACGACACGTCCATCTTTTGTAGTACCCATCGATGCGTTTTCGTGATTGAAGCGACCTAGAGCCGTATGTTTACGGACTTTGAAATTAGGGTCAAAAGGATCTACTTCGACAACCCATCCGTAATGCGTTTCATCCAAACCTGCATCTTCAGCTGTATCTTCATAGTTTTCTTCACATGTCAGCAGAGTACCCCATAACGTTTTACCACCAGAACAGTTGGCGAATGTACCCTGAACTTTCGTTGCACCATTCACAGTCTTTGAACCGGCAGCTGGTCCAGTCAAGTTGATTTCTGTAAGACCGGTGACACGGCGAGCATATTTTGAGCTTGTATCCATTTTCCATGTGTGGCCATCGCGGTAAACTTCAATGATGGAACCACCCTGGTTATAAAGAAGTGTTTGGATCTGTTCTTTAGAATACTTGTCCACCTCTTGTTCGAAAACGAAAAGGTCTGAAACATATTCATGGTTGACCCAGAGCAATCCGCGCTCACTTTTACGACGATCATCATCGTTGTCCTGTTCGCCATCTCTTTCATTGATTGGAAAGTAAAGAGTGAAGTCATTATTGAAGCCGAATGTGTCTCCTTGTTGATTGATCTTATCTCCGTAAGCCGCGACAACAATATATTGGTAGCCATTCGGCAGGATAAGATCATCTTTAGAAGAAGGTTCAATCGGATTGAATTTGATTCGGCCGATTTTTGGCTTTTTATGACCTTCTTTATGGAAGTCACCTGCTTGAACAGGTTTTGTAAGAACATTTATTCCCGTGCTTGAAGCCGCAAGGGCTGTTGCACCCGTACCAAGATAGGTTAGGAATTTTCTTCGATTCACCTTACCCATTTCCCGTCACTCCTTATATTTGTGAGTTGAAATTTGTTACAATTTTCATGATAAGCCCCTTTTTTTAAGGAATCGTGTAGAAAGGGTTACAAGCCTGAAATAAGACGGTTTTTAGCGATTTTCAGGAAATAAAGTCTATTTTGTTTAACAACTTTATAGATCTATTTTACTATTTAGATATCCATGATCAGGATGAATTGGAAGTTCATAAGATTAGGTAGCTAACCAATCCATTGAATTGTAAAGGAATTGTGGAGAGATTTACGTTTTCTACATATAAAACCCATTGGGTGGTTGCCACAAAATAGACAAAAATAAAGCCCCCACCAAATGTGATGAGGGCTAGAATAGTATAGACAAGCGGGAAACAAACCCGCTGTTCACCAAAATATAAAACAAGCTGCATAGCGAACCTCTTGCCGGAGAGAACCTCCCCTAAATATTGGAACGTCCTTGGAACAACAGTCTCGATGCAAAGATGTTCTTACTCTCCGCTTGCAGGCTAGTGCTCACGTTATTTTGAAGGGTGATTGATTTCACCCTTCTTTCTTTGTTTTTGGCTGTTTTCGCAAACTTTGTTGCTCTTGCACTTAAAGAAAGTATAAAATACTTTCTTCAGTATAAGCAACTAAGGCTCGACCTACAAAAGGCTTGGTCTCGCCAAGTTTTCCTTTAAAAGTCGTTGATTTCCGTTCCAAGTGACTCAAATACAACAATCTTTTAGATAAGAGCTTTGTTTTACATCTCACGAGTCGAAATGCTATAATTTGGAAAAACCTCTTTTCAAGGAGAAATGCTATGTTCAAGGTATTTAAACAATTCGGCGCTGTGACCTGGGCTTCCATTGTCTTTCTTTTTACCCTGATCACGTTTGGAATTAATCGAAAACTCAAGAAAACCAGGAAATAAGACTTAGTGTCTCACTTGATGGTCCCGGTTGATTTTAATCGATGAGTTGAGAATCTCAGCACATTTCATTTCTTTCACCTTGCCAGCACGCTTTTCCACCAGCTCTTGAAGTTCCCCCGCAGAAACTTCTTCAGGTATGTCTAGCAACTCCACATAATACTCCTTGTTTCCTTCTACCAGAAAATCAATGGTAATTTTCGCAGTTAAACTCATGAACATCACCCTTCTTATGAAATCATTTTATGTAAAGACATCCTTAATTACCTAGTTTCTATATATTATACGATGATATTGAGTTAATGTTTCAAAAAAAAGTAAATTTTTAAAAAATGACGAAAATGTTAAATTAATTGTATCCTTTTTCCCATATTATGACCACCTGTAATTCTCTTTAATCAAGTGTCTTGTCCATTAATTATTTTTTAGATAAAACAAACCAAAAACCAGAATTAAAGGTATGAAGATCAGACTCATCGTAAAATCGAAAAGTGGCCAGTACTTTGAAATCACCTCATTATAATATGTGATGCTTGGTGAAACCTCTATAGATAGTACAATAGCAATTATTCCTAATGGGAATGTCAATGGTCGATAATCTTGTAATCTCAACAGTTGGGCGAGGCCGAGTGTCGAACTATAAAAATAAAAGGTTGCCTTTATGAAGATGGTAATCAACCATAAGATGGCAATGATGGCTTCAATCCGTTCAAGAAACTTTCCGATGTTGATTTTCTTTGCAAGAGAGTAACTCGGGTATTGTTGGTGGGCAACAAGTTCCCCGCCGAAAACCAGCAGAGCGGTTAACATCATCAAAATGAGTAAAGTACCACCGGCCGTTTGGGCAATTAACATCGCATTACGTAACTCGATTTGTTTCTTGATTTTTACATACGGAAAAATCATGATTAATACAATGAGTGTTTCCATGAATGGAAACGCGATGAAGGTGAGAGAACCTCGAAGCATCGGTTTTACTCCTTCTCCCAATATCGGCTTTATGTTATCCAAATGGAATTGAGGAGCTAGAAAGGCAAAGAACAATACAACGAGAAGAAGGAAAAAAGGTAAAAAAACTTGTCCTGCTCGAACCCATGTTTCTAATCCTAATCGAGTCCCATATATTACAAACACCATGAACAAAATCGTAATTGCTTCTATCGGTGTGTGAGGCAGAATCTGAGTTGTTAAGAAATCCCCCAACTCCCGTAACAGTAATGCCACTGATAAAAATGGATAAAGCAAAAAGAAACCAGCTAATACTTTTCCTAGGAAAGAACCAAAAATCCGATCACTGTATTCTACAAAGGTAAGGTCAGGAAAAAGCTTGCTAACTTGATAAAAAAGGAGTACGAGGAGTAATCCGATGCCTAATGCGAAGATACCAGAAAGCCAGGCATCATTTTTCGCTTCACCTGCAACACTGGAAGGAAGAACGAGAATCGAGTCTCCGGTGGTCACCAGGAAAATCAAGATGGTAAATTGGGCTACAGAAATTCTTCCCTTCTCCAGCATGCATAATCAGCTCCTTCATAGCACTCGATTGAATACATTTTCATAGATCGGTTTATAGATGAATTCAATGGCTTGTAATGGGTTGAATAACGGTACATCATACATTTTCATGATGCTCAGCATCAAACCTACACCAAGTAAAACTGCAAAACTCCATCGATCCATTCTGTTTCGAATCTTCTTCAAATGCGAATATTCAAATTGGACAATAGCTGCTGATACTAGAAGTAATCCGATTACCTTCCACATTCTCTTACTCCAATTCGCTCACTATAGAATCTGTAATCGTTCCAAAGCGTCGTATTTTCAATTTTGTAGTCACCTTAACTTCGAGATCCTTGAATTCTTCATCCCAATGATCTTTTAATGGTTTCCACTTTCTCGGGTGTTGCCGGTGAATGACTTCTCCAAAACCGAAAATATCGGATTGGAATTCTTCCTGAGCGGAATCAACTGCTTTTAGGCAGAGAGATGTAATCCGTTGATTCCAAATCTGTTCAAGCTTGGCGATATTATCTTGTTTTGTAATATCAATTCCACAAGATACTTCATCTATATTACCTTCTCCTGTAATCTCGATATTCATTATGGGCTGGTCACCTGTAAATTCACTTTGCAGCTTTGTCTTTGTTTTAATCAGGTTCATGCCGAGCTTTCCACCATCAGGACAAGTCACAACCCCGTTAGCTCTTACAACGTTGTTGATCAAATAGTTGTATCCTTTACTTTCATCTTCTGATAGCCAACCAATTAATCGGTCTTTCTTAAATACGGCTAAATTTTCGTATTTCAATTTACTCGTGTTCTTCAGATTTTTAACATTTTCTTCTGAAGCTGCTCGATCCTCATCCCCAATCAATCGAATACCTGTAAGCACAGGCTGCTTCCCTTTATTTAAAAGATCCATTTTCAAATCATCAAGAGTCACTGCCTTGGTCGGTGCATAGAGCTCTTCTGACTTTTCCAATGACTCATAGATTTTGTTAGCAGGTACATTTTCTGTTGCAGTCATAACTTTTAAAATCGTATCTGCAGTTGAGTCTTTTGCTACGATCAAAAAGAAATCCGTTCGAAATTCATGGTTACGGGAAATAAAATCCAACACATATTTCATACGATCTTTAGCCAGCTCTTCCCCTATGACCACCACCCGAACATGGGAGAGGTAAATATTGTTCGGAGATGTCGTCAGGATCTTCCGGAATGCCTCTGTAATGGTTTCACCTGTTTCTTCATAAACCGTTACCGGTTTTTTAGTGCCAGCTCCTCCACTAATCCTTGAAATTTCACCAGGATTCACCACTTGGACAGCAACGTTGAATTCGTCCCCCTTTTTATCCAACCCTAATGCTACGGTAATCCCAAGATCACTTAATTCCCTAACATCCCAACAACCTGATGTAAACGTAAGCATCAAGATCATCAGAAGCATGATTACCTTTTTCATGAATTCACCAACTCTTCAGTATGACTGGTTATCGTTTTGGTTCTTTTCTTTCGGTAGATTGCCTTTGTTGATCTTGCTGTTGCAAAAAGGACGGTCGATTGTGCATTGCAGGCCAAGGAAATCTGAACAGGACATCCTTTTGATCATTCATATTGAAAGGTCCGATCGGAGACAAGTAAGGTACCCCAAAGGAACGAAGACTGCATAAGTGCAAAGTCAAACCAAATAAGGCGATCAGGATACCATAAAGACCGAACGTCGCAGCAAAGATCATCAATACAAATCGGAGAATTCGGATGGAAATGGACATTGTGAATGCAGGTGTTACAAAACTTGCAATCGCCGTTATTGAAACGACAATGACCATTGCGGGTGATACGAGCCCTGCTGTATACGCCGCTTCACCTAAAACAATGGCACCCACAATTGAAATTGCAGAACCGATCACTTTCGGCATACGGATTCCAGCCTCTCGTAAAATTTCAAAAGTGAGCGCCATCAAGGAGGCTTCTACGAAGGCAGGGAAAGGAATCCCCTCCAGTTGTGCTGCCAGACTAATTAATAATGAAGTCTGCAGCATCTCCTGATGGAAGGTCGTTATCGCGATGTATAACGATGGTGCCAACAGTGAAATAAAAAATGTAAAAAGACGAAGAATTCGAATGACACCAAAATCGGATCGGAGGTAATAATCCTCTGACGCTTGAAAGAATTGGACGAAGAGTGCAGGTACGATCAACACAAATGGGGTACCATCCACTATAATCGCAATTCGTCCCTCGAGTAGGTTGGCTGCAACCGTATCCGGACGTTCTGTATTGTAAACCGTCGGAAATGGGGAGTAGGTTGAATCTTGAATGTATTCCTCTATATATCCTCCCTCTAAGATTCCATCAATCTTGATCTTGTCTAACCTTGAGCGGACTTCTTCGACAATGGCATCATCGGCTACCCCATTAATGTATGCTATGGCAACATCAGTTTTCGTACGAGTGCCGATCTGCCGGTTCTCTATCCAAAGATTTTCATCTCTGATTTTTCTACGAATCAGAGCTGTATTGGTAATCAACGTCTCTGTGAAAGCTTCTTGGGGCCCACGCACAACCGGT
Organism: Rossellomorea aquimaris; assembly: GCA_020524245.1. Lineage (GTDB taxonomy): Bacteria > Bacillota > Bacilli > Bacillales > Fictibacillaceae > Pseudalkalibacillus. The sequence continues at coordinate 452,350 of JAIVLN010000002.1, forward strand.
TGAGTAATAGGTTCAGAGACATCTCGCCCTTTCCATTGCCTTGTGTTAATTAATAGTGCGGTTTCATATCCTTCCAAAAACAAGATAGAATCCCCCGATAATAAACCGGTTAAAAGCTGTCCCATTTCCTTATGTTCTTCTATTTGAGAGACTGTCAAAATTGATTTTTTTATATCTTCATATTGAATCCATTTATCTCCGTTGATTTGTAACATGAGGGACTCGAGAAGCTCTTGTACCATTTGAAGGTCCGTAAGGCCTTTTGTATAAATGATCGCCCCATTTAATTTTTCTTGGATAAGAAACTCTCTGACGATAATATCCATGGAGTTTCCAATTGATTGTTTTATTTCATTGATGTTGTTCTCTAATGTTGGATGGATGTGAAGAGTCGAGTGGTTTTGTTGAACCGGCTTTGAACCATGTTCTTTCAAATTCTTTCTACGCTTCGCACGTTTCATACCACGTCTCCTTCCTTTCCAATTTACATACCTATCGTTAGCATCTTCCACCCTCCTCGAGCCTATACAAGATGTTTTTACATTGAAATTAATTCATTCGACAGTGTGGTATATGTATAAAAGACGCACCTCATCAAATAAAAGTGTTTAGAAAAGAACCCCACATTGCACGTAAGAGTAAGAAATAAGCACTCTGAAAAAAGGAAAACAGTCCATTCTAGTCGAATATTCTCGATGGGAGGGATTGTTTTATGTATTTGGAACAATATTTGAAGTGTATTCATTCTTTTTATCCTTCACTTGATTTCCAGGTGATTCATTGGAATCACTTTGGCCAGAATAATGATATTCTTTTTCTTAATAATGAATGGGTGTTCCGTTTTCCGAAGAACGATGAGGCAGCCGATACTTTACACACCGAATGCGAACAATTAGGCTATATATACCCTTATATCTCCCTTCCGATCCCGGTACCCGTCTTCCATAACACCGATACGAACATCCTTGGACAATCCTTTGTCGGCTACCCATTGATTCCTGGCAATCCACTTTATCCGGAGACAGTCGATGGACTGGACGAGTCAGCGGCAGAAAGATTGGCAAAGGACCTGTCCCTGTTTTTGACCGAGCTGCACTCCATCCCGACAGAACAGGCGCCCGGTAAAGTCATAACAGGGAAAGACGCTTACCAATTTTGGATGAATATGTACGAGAACATCTCAAAGTCGTTATTTACTTACATCCGTGAGGAAAAACAGGTAGAGATCAAAGCCCATTTCGATCTTTACTTAAATGAAGAAAAGAACTTCACTTTCTCTCCTGCGGTCATTCACGGAGATTTCGGCGTTTCCAACATCCTTTTTGATGAAGATGAACGAAAAGTGAGTGGAATCATCGATTTTGCAAGCAGCCATGTCGGTGATCCCGCAGTGGATTTCGCAGGACTTTTGAAAAAATACGGCCTTGAATTCGTTCAAAAAATGGGACAGTATTATTCAGGCTTGGATGATTTGTTGCCTCGTGCTCAGTTTTATGCAGGCACATTCGCTTTACAAGAGGCTCTCCATGGGTACAACAACAGAAATCCTGAATCACTGAAGAACGGTTTGAAAGAATATGTCTGATAGCGAACGGTTGGTTCGCTTCCGCTCGTAAATTGTCTCCAATCTGCACATACTAAGTGTAAAAAAGGAGGCAATGACATGGCGAGACGACGCAGACCCCTCGTGCCTGAAGCAAGAGAAAGCCTGGATCAGTTGAAAGTAGAAGTCTTGAAGGAGAAAGGCTACAACGTAAATGCCGGGGATCCGAACCAAGTGAAGTTCGAAGTGGCGAAAGGACTCGGAATCCCTCTTAAAGAAAAAGGGAACCGTGATCTCAGTTCGCATGATGCCGGCAGAATCGGTGGTCAAATCGGCGGCAGCATGGTCCACGAACTGATCAAACGAGCTAAAGATCAATTGAATAAACAATGAAGCTGAAGGATTGACTCGCGATTAAGAGCAGAGTCGATCTTTTTTGTTTGGAATGGGGCTCCTTCGGGGTGCGAAATCGTGATTTTTTCGTTTACGGGGTGCGAAAGCACAACAAATATTTCGTCACTCGAAGGAAATCAGCCTGAAAGCCCGAATACGTAAGGTAGGTTCTTTTACAATCAAAAGGAGGGATTTTGAAGATGACGCAACAAGTGTTGGATGAAACGGTACAACAAGCCATCAAGCAATTCACAGAGCTTGATGAAAAGATCTGCCACTTCACGAATATCATGGGGTTACTCGGTTGGGACGCACGTACATATGCCCCGAAAAAAGGAAAGCCGATCTTCGCGAAGGCGAAAGGTACGCTTTCAACAGAGACGTTCAAGCTCTCCATTTCAAAAGAGATGGGTGAATGTCTTGAAAAGCTTTCACAACCGGATGTATTCAATCAACTCGATCCAGCGACACAAGCTTGTGTGAGGGAGCGGAAACAAGACTACGACAAGTCGAAACAGATTCCGTCCAATGTGTATAACGAGTATGTTGTCTTAGCTTCGAATGCGAACGATGCCTGGGAAGAAGCGCGCGCGAATGACGATTTTTCACACTTTCAGCCTTATTTGGAAAAAATGATCGACATGAAAAAGCGCTTCGCAGAGTATTATGGATATGAAAAACACCCGTACGATGCGCTACTCGATGAGTTCGAACCAGGTCTGACAGTCGAGAAATTGGATCCTCTTTTCGCAGACCTTAGAGAATCCAGCATAAATCTTTTGAATCGCATTCAACAATCGTCCAGAAAGCCAAGGACTGAGATCTTCAATCAAACGTTTGATGTTGAAAAGCAGAAGCAATTTGCTCATTTTATTATTGAAAAACTCGGTTATGACCTGGACGCTGGTCGACTTGACGAAACGACGCATCCGTTTGCAATGGGAATCAACACGGGTGATGTCCGGATTACGACTCGTTATGAGCATGACAATATGAGAATGGCGATCTTCGGAACGATTCATGAGACCGGTCACGCACTGTATGAGCAAGGAGTAAATGCGGATTATGAAGGTCGCGTCATCCGTAGAGGTGCTTCATTCGGCATCCACGAGTCACAATCCCGTTTCCTGGAGAATTTCGTAGGACGCACGAAAGAGTTCTGGATGTATTTTTATGATGACCTGAAAACGCATTTCCCACACGAATTAAGCGGAGTGTCGTTGGAAGAATTCTACCGTGCAATCAACAGCGTTGAGCCTTCCCTCATTCGTGTCGAGGCGGATGAATTGACTTATAACCTGCACATCATGCTCCGATATGAGATTGAAAAAGGTTTGATTGCTGGTGACATTGAAGTGAAGGATCTTCCGCAGGTTTGGAATGAGAAGTTTGAAGATTATCTGGGAATCACGCCTCCATCCAACCGCTTAGGTGTACTGCAAGATGTTCACTGGTCCCATGGTGGCGTCGGCTACTTCCCTTCCTATTCGCTTGGGAACTTGTACGGTGCTCAGATGTTAAATAAAGTGCTGAAGGATATGCCTGACTTCTATTCACATATTCAGAATGGGGAGTTCATGAAGATCCGTGAGTGGCTCGGAGAAAACGTCCACCAATACGGTAAGATGTATACGCCTGGTGAGTTGATTAAAAAAATGACAGGTGAAGAGCTTAATTCGAAGTATCTGGTCGACTATTTGGAGCAAAAATTCAGCAAGCTGTATGATTTGTAAGCAAATAAACGAAATGGCTGTCTCCTAAGAAGACAGCCTTTCTATTTTCTGATTATTTTTCAACCGACTCTTTATTCATTGAACTGTGTTCGAGCTCTTTCATTCTCAGATCCAATTTCTTTTGTTCGAGCTCTAATTCCTTTCCTTTGTACTCATACTTCTTTTTTTCAATGTAACCGTAGTACAGAAGAGAAAATCCAACAATGACGATGATGAATCCAAAGAACCAAATTTCCAATCCTTCTCCCCCTTTAACTTAACCATTGTCATTTTAACATAATATTCCTTTTCACGGTTCTAAAAATGAGATTTACTGTTCTTTTAACAGGGCATTCGGTATAGTAAACTTGTTAGAGAATATTGTTTTGGATGTGAATGTAATGAGGGCTCCGGGCTTCTTTTTCCTGCTCATAATCACAATATTTATTGCAGGATGTACGAACCAACAATCGACAGATCCACATAAAAAAGTAGAGTTGCACGTATTGTCTGCTTCCAGCCTGAGCAATGCGATGCTAGAAATCGAGCATCAATTCGAAAAGGCTCACCCTGAAATCGATCTGGTCCTGAACTTTGCATCATCTGGTACCCTTCAAAGACAAATCGAGCAAGGTGCACCGGCTGACGTATTTCTGTCTGCATCTGAAGAAAAATTCAATTCACTTAAAAAAGCGGGCCACATCCATCCGGACTATGCAACAAACTTATTCAAGAATGAACTAGTCGTCATAACGAAAAAATCGGACGAAATTACTTCTTTATATGAGCTTTCAAATCTTAAAAACGATGCAATTGACCGGATTTCGATTGGAGTGCCAGAGTCCGTACCTGCCGGACTTTATGCGAAAGAAACACTCGAGAACTCGAACCTCTGGCAAGGAATTCAAGAGAAACTCGTCTATGCGAAAGATGTCCGACAGGTGCTCTCTTACATAGAGACCGGGAATGTAGAAGTCGGTTTCGTCTATGCAACAGATGCGAAGAGTTCGTCCAAGATTGATGTCGTACAGACGATCGATTCTACACTACATACAGACATCATCTATCCCAGCGGCATTGTAAAGGATACGAATCATTTGGAGGAAGCGAAGATTCTCTTCCACTTCCTTCAGTCCGAACAGTCCATAAAAAAGTTCCAACAATTCGGCTTTAAGCCTATAGATTGAGGTTTTTCAATGGTTTCATCTTTCTGGTCTCCGATTTATTTATCAATCACAATTGCAATAACAGCCGGCATCATCGTTGGTGTTCTTGGAATACTGATTGGGCGTCTCATGGCTCGCGGTTCTTTTCGTGGTAAAACCGCCCTTGAGACCATCTTGATGCTTCCACTCGTATTGCCTCCGACCGTTGTGGGCTTTTTGCTCATTGTCGTTTTCGGAGTGAACAGTCCAATCGGAAAATTGATTGAAACGCTCTTCAATCAATCTCTCATTTTTACATGGTGGGCTGCCGTTCTTGCGGCGGTGGTCGTCTCGTTTCCACTCATGTATCAGTCTGCAAAAACCGGCTTTGCCTCGGTTGATTCTGAAATTGAAGATGCTGCGAAAATCGATGGAGCCACTTCGGTGGCAGTATTCATCAAAGTCTCGGTTCCGCTCGCCGCTCAATCGATCCTTACCGGTTTTGTGCTCAGTTTCACACGTGCCCTCGGAGAATTCGGTGCGACATTGATGTTCGCGGGCAACATCCCCGGTAAAACGCAAACTGTGCCGACCGCAATTTATCTTGCTTTTGATATAGGAAACATGGAACTCGCCTGGATGTGGGTCGGCTCCATTATCCTTCTTTCGTACATCCTTCTGTTCATTATCTATCGCTTTTCACATACAGCCCGTTATTAAGACGGAAAAAGCAGCACCAGAATCATTCTGGGTGCTGCTTTTTTCAGTATTCAAAATGGTTATCTTTCCAATTGGTGATGAACATGTGTCCCGGTGCATGAGTAATCATGAGTTCAGGCTTCACGTGCATGGCGACCGCTTGTGGTGTTACACCGCAAGCCCAAAATACCGGAACTTCATCCTCACCAATCGTAACCGGTTCACCAAAGTCAGGTGCTGATAGATCATGAATGCCAAGGTCTTTCGGGTTACCGATATGAACAGGAGCCCCGTGTACTGATGGAAAGCGGGAGGTGATCTGAACAGCTTTCGCAATATCCTTTGAAGGGATTGGCCTCATGCTGACGACCATGTTTCCTTCGAACGGTCCCGCTTTTTCACATGGAAGGTTGGTCCGGAACATCGGAACGTTGACACCTTCTTCTACATGTCTGATCGGAATCCCCTGCTCCATCAATGCCTTTTCAAATGTAAAACTACAGCCGAGGAGGAAAGCGACCATGTCCTCCCGCCAATAAGCAGAAATGTCTTCCGGCTCTGCAGTCTTCACGCCATTCTCATACACATGATATTTCGGAAGATCCGTACGCAAATCAGCTCCCGAAGCGGCTAAAGCAGGTTCACTAGAGCCGACCTCTGTTACATCCAGAACGGGACAAGGCTTTGGATTCCGTTGACAAAACAACAAAAATTCAAAGGCCAGCGAATTCGGTAGAACGACTAAATTGGCCTGTGTATAGCCATTCGCAATACCCGCTGTCGGCTTATTCCACTCATTCAGTCGGAACATGTTTCTCGCTTCTTCAGGCTTCATATTGTCGTATTTCACCATTTAGATGCCTCTCCTCCATTATTGGAATAACTTCGGCAGCTGATCGATCAGCGTCACAGCACCCATGTAAGACATGGCAACCACGATGATCCCTCCGAATACCGTCAACCAAACAGGGTGCTTGTATGAACCGACGATTTTCGGTTTATGGGCGGCAATCAGCATGACACCGAGTGAAATCGGGAGAATCAATCCGTTCAAGGCACCGACGAGAATCAATACTTTTACTGGCTTCCCGATCGATACGAAAACGAGTGTCGAAAGCGCGATGAACGCGACGATCAAATATTTGTGATACTTTTCAAGCATCGGGTTCATTGTACGGATGAATGAAACGGACGTATACGCGGCACCGATGACCGATGTGATGGCCGCAGACCACATGATGACTCCAAAGATTTTATATCCGATATCCCCTGCAGCCAGTTGGAAAACGGAAGCTGGCGGGTTGGACGGATCGAGAGACACCCCTTGAGCTACGACACCTAAGGTCGCAAGGAATAAGAAGATTCGCATGATCGATGCAATCCCGATTGCTGAAACGGAACTCTTCGTCACTTCAGGCAACGACTCTTTACCTTTGACACCTGCATCCAATAATCTGTGTCCACCTGAGAACGTGATATAGCCACCGACTGTTCCACCGACGAGTGTAATGATCGCGATGATATCAATCGTTTCCGGTACAAACGTCTTCTGCACCGCTTCTCCGACTGGAGGAGAAGCCGAGAACATGACGAACACGGTCAGAGCAATCATGAGGAATCCGAGCACCTGTGTAAATCGGTCCATGATCTTGTTTGCTTCCCGCAACAGGAAGATTCCGATTGCGATCAGTCCGCTTAGGAATGCGCCCATCTCTGGAGACACTCCTAAGATGACATTGGAGCCTAAGCCTGCCCCTGCAATATTACCGATGTTAAAGGCGAGGCCACCGATGACAATCAGGAACGCTACGAAATATCCGAGCCCCGGTAACACCATATTGGCAATGTCCTGTGTTCTTCGCTCTGAGATCGCAATGATCCGCCAAATATTCAACTGTGCCCCGATATCAATGATGATCGAAACTAAGATGACAAATCCGAAACTTGCCATGAGTGTTTCGGTAAAAAAGGTCGTTTGTGTCAGAAATCCTGGTCCGATGGCGGAGGTTGCCATAAGGAACGCCGCGCCGAGTAATATACTACGATTCGATTGCTTCATCTAATCCCACCTTACCCTTTTATTTGTCCGATGCTTTCTATCGTGATGTCCGCTGATGTCAATCCTTTGGTGATGGTCTGCGCAAATTCAAGAGCATGGATTCCATCTCCGTGTATACAAATCGTATCTGCTTCAATCGGTATATCGACATCCTGCAGCGAATGCACTTTCCCTTCCTTCACCATCCGTACGACTTGCCGGACAGAGTCCTCTTCCTTTTCAATTAATGCGTTCGGCAGTTTCCTTGAGGTCAACGATCCATCTTCCTGATACGTCCGGTCTGAAAACACTTCATTTGCCGTTTTGAGTCCAGCGCGATCTCCGGCTTTGACTAGTTCACTGCCTGAAAGACCGAACAGAATCAATTCAGGTTCCACTCGATAGACCGCTTCTGCGATGGCATCTGCAAGTTTATCGTCTTTCGCTGCCATATTGTACAACGCACCATGCGGTTTCACGTGCTGCATGATTCCACCTTCTGCTTTTACAAAACCATAAAGCGCACCAACTTGATAGACGACCATATCATACGCTTCATCAGGTGTAATCTGCATCGGGCGCCTACCAAATCCAACTAAGTCAGGGAGACCAGGATGCGCACCGATCCCTACCTTCTTCTCTAAAGCCATCTGAACCGTTTTGCGCATAACGGACGGGTCACCTGCATGGAACCCGCATGCGATGTTCGCCGATGTGACGTAATTGAGAATTTCCTCGTCCCGGCCTTTTTCATACGTTCCGAAGCTCTCACCTAGATCACAATTGATGTCGACTGCTTTCATCCAATCTCGCTCCCTTCTCTAAGTTTCAATGAAATACCTTGCTCGAGCTGTTGTAGATGTTGTTCTTGTTCGAGGACCAACATTTCAGCTTCTTTTTGGGTGATTTTCTGAAAACGGACCTTCTCTCCCGGTTTCAGTTGAGTGACTTTCGAAAAATCGACTGAAGCAATTTGGGCGATCTTCGGGTATCCTCCCGCCGTTTGCCGGTCAGCAAGCAACACAATCGGATTTCCTTCCGATGGAACTTGGATGGTCCCAAACGCTACACCCTCTGAAATCATGTCCCGTTCATGGGTTCGCTTTAATTTTTCCCCTTTAAAACGGAAGCCCATCCGGTCGGATTGAGGCGTCAACTCGAATTCCGTCTCTGTGAAAAGCTCCTGACTCTCATTTGTGAAATCCATCCATTCCCGGCCAGGAATGAAACGGATGACAGTTTGATCTCTCAACTCTGGACTCCATTCTGATGCAAAAGACCAATCGGACTCTATAAACGGTTCATCCAAATTGACGAAAAGAGCCAAGATTTGTTTTGACCGCTCAGAAGGTGTTCCAGATGTTAATCGATCCCCTTCTTTCAACGCTCTTCCGTTGAAACCACCGAATTCTGCTCTCAAGTAAGTGGATCGGCTTCCCATCACTTCAGGAACATCCACTCCACCACCTACCGCCAGATAAGCACGGCAACCGGATTTGCATGCACCGAATTTCAGAGTGGTTCCTGCCTTGACATAAACGGGTCTCCATCTTTTGACCGATTGGTCGTTGATGGTAGGTGAAAGGTCACCGCCTGTCACGGTGATGAGCGAATCTTCTTCAAATTCAATTTCCGGACCTTTCATCGTCATTTCAAGGACTGCTGCATCGACGTCATTCCCGACGAGGATATTTCCGATTCTTTGGGCAAGTCGATCCATGACACCACTGACAATGACGCCATAACGTTGATAACCGTAACGTCCGGCATCCTGGACGGTCGTCTGTAATCCTGGTTTGATGATTTTCATTCTTGGCCCTCCTTCATGGATTCGAATTCCGATAAGGAGATTGGTTTGAATCGGATCTTATCACCGGCTTCGACCAACGTAGGCGGATCTTGATCGATATCAAATAACGCAAAAGGAGTTTGTCCAATCAGTTGCCAGCCGCCTGGGGTTTCAATCGGATACACCCCGGTCTGCGAACCTGCAATCCCGACAGAACCAGCCGGGATCTTTTGTCTTGGTGTTTCTTTTCGGGGAGTTGCAATCTGTTCAGACATCCCCCCCAAGTATGGAAAACCCGGTGCGAATCCGAGCATGTACACGAGGTACTCCCCTTTCGAATGAATGTCGATCACCTCATCAGGCGTGAGTTGATTATGAGCGGCAACCTCCTCGAGGTCTGGTCCAAACTCTCCTCCATAACAAACCGGTATTTCCACCGTTTTGGCCTCTTTCGGTTTTGAGCGTTTCATATTTTCAAGGATATAACCTAACTTTGCGCAAATGACTTCATATGGCGAAGCATCGTTCTCCGTTCGAGTCCATACTTTTATCGGATCATAGTAGACCGTAACCGTTGTGAATGCAGGTACAAAATCAAGCATTCCGTCGATCGGATTTTCCTCCAAATAGATGGACAGGTTCCGAACCGCATGATGCGACTTCTCTGTAATATCAGATCCGAGTTGGACGATGACGGCCGAATCACCAAGCGGGCTTAGTTCATACTTCAAAAGATCACCTCAGTTCATTTATTCCATCCTATTGATGTTGAAATTTCAACAGCAGCTTGTTTCACTTTTTCGATTAAAAGTGGAAGTGAGTCAGAGTTCCGGAATCGTCTTTCTGGACCGACAATGCTGATTGCAGCATAGACCTCACCTTCATAATCGAATATAGGTGCTCCGATTGCTGATGAATCATCATGTAATTCAGAATGGCTAATCGTAAATCCATTTTGTTTGGATTCTTGTAAAATGTGTTCCAATGTATGCCGATCAGTGACCGTACCTGATGCGATCGGTACAAGATCTACATGCTCTAGATATTCGGATCTTTCCGACTCAGGCATATAGGCTAAAAGGATACGGGGACACGCACCTGCATATAGGGGTGCTGTCTTCCCGATACCTGTGTACACCCTAACAGGTTTGTCGGTTTCCACCTTCTCTACGTAAATCGCTTCGTGCCCTTCCCGCACGATCAGGTTGACAGCTTCTCCAAGCTCATTTTTCAACCGTTGCATAATTGGATAAGCCGTTCTTCTGACATCCAACCTCGACTTTACGAGCTGACCGTATTCGAGGAAAGCGAAGCCAAGTTCATACTCACCAGATGCGTTTCTTCTGAGAAATCCGGTTTCCTCAAGCGACAACACCATTCGATAAATGGTCGTTTTCGGGGAACCCGTTAACGTGACGAGCTTTTGCAGTGATAATGTATGATGTTTTTTAAATAATTCAAGAATCGTCATCGCTTTGATGACAGTGCTATTTTTCTCTTTCATAATCCACCTGCTCTGTATCTCAAAACCGTTAGTTCCGATATTCGGAATGGTTGTTCCGTTTTTAAACGCTTACATATTAGTCTAGTCGGAATTGTGCAACTTTTCAATGTATATATTATCCATACCCGTATTGCCAACCCTATCATCTACTCCATTTTGTCTAAAAAGAGGATGACGACCTTTTCCGGCTTTCTCTCCTTGGTTACTGTTTGCCACACAACAAAAGCAGACCCTGGCAGGATCTGCTTCGCAAACTTTGTTGATCTTGAAAGTATTAATTTCCGTTTCAGGTGCTCGCTCTTTCCGTGGGGCGTGCGGTGAGCCCACTCACTTGCACAGGATGTGCTGGCTTCGACGTTCACCACAGGACGTGGTGGGTTTTAGTCGAAGATCCTTTTAAAAAGTGAATGGTTCACCTTATGATGTCACTTTCAACCCGATGATGCCAAAGAAGATCATCGATAAAAATAGAAGGCGCATGATATTGTAAGGTTCTTGAAACAAAATGATGCCCAGTAATACGGTTCCCAAAGCACCAATTCCTGTCCAAACCGCATAGGCCGTACCCATCGGAAGTTCCTTGATGGCCATGGAAAGGAAGTAAAAGCTGATGATCATTCCAATTCCCGTGATCAGGGATGGATACAGTTTTGTAAAACCTTGCGTATACTTCAAGCCAACTGCCCAAACCACTTCGAAAATTCCTGCAATAACTAAATAGATCCAAGCCATGTTGCTCTTCCTCGCTTTCGGTAAAATTGAATTAAAAAAACCGGGAAAATATCGGTTAGATATCCTCCCGGGCTTTTGTCCCTCCGTGTACACAGTCAAATGTGCGGTTTCTCTTGGACCAGACCATTACATGCGGAACCCTAGAAACCTTTGCATTTTCAAATTTTCATTCCATTTTGGCACATCGGGTATTTCCTGTCAATTTATTGAATTGAATTTGCCACCTTGATCAGCTCAGTCTTAATCGTATCTTCATTTTCTGTGAAAAAAGTGTAATGAAGATTGTATTCTGTTCCATCTTTAAACCAATGAAGTTCAGCAGATGGAAAACCCGTCATTTTATATAAAGCATTACTTCCGTCCGCTAATTCAACTTTTTCATAGCTCGGATCTTCTTCTAGTTTGTTGAAAAAGCGATTGAATCTAGCCACTATGTAATCTATCTGTTCTTTTTGATCGTTTGTATTGGCATAGGTGACGGTGTAAACGGTTTGATCTTCATCCCCCAGCCATTCGGTTTCCTTTAGTTCCGACTCTTCAAATGTTTCAAAAGGTAGAAATGTTGGCATTTTAATCGATCTATCCGAGGAGGTTTCGGTTAAACAACCAGTCAGAATCAGCACACCTATAATTGAAAACAACTTCCATTTTATGATCGGGAAACATCCTTTCCTTTAAATGAACTCTTTGAACAGACGGATGATCATTCTTGGAATAAACAATATGATTCGGAATAAGATCGAACCGAAAATGAAGTCACGGATTTCATCCTTCAGCCAGCGTAGGAATCCTTCTTCTTTCCTCTTCTTCTGCTTTTTGCTCACTTTACATCTCTCCGTCCGTATGATCAACTTTATCTTTACGTACGTTTCATTATAAAGAAGGTTTCGTTTAGTGGAAAATCGTGAATGAAGTAATAGATTCCTTACATAAAAAAATAAGCATATGGGATAACCACATGCTTATCTTCTAATTCATCTTTTCAACTTCCCATTGCTGATTGAGGAAATCATCAATTTGATGTTTATGATGCCGGTCATGCTCACATAGGTTGATTAAGTAATCTCGAAGCGTTTCCTTGTGTCCGCGATTATAGAAAACCATATCCATATCTTCTTCTGACCTAACATTGATTGCCTTGACAATCAAGTCTCTCGTCTCAAGAAATTCCTTAATGAGGTCTTCTTTCCTCACGCCGCTCTTCGCGTATAAAGAAGCTCTTTGGTTCATGACATCGACGTCGATGGATCGTGGCAATCGTGCTTCTGCTTTCATTCTCGGATACCTTTCCTTCAGAAAATATCGATCCCAATAAGTGAGATGTGCGATGGTTTCCGCAACCGACCACTTTCCAGGTTTTAAAGGCTTTAACCATTCCTCTTCACTAAGAGACTCCAAACTTTGAACCCACTGACTGAAACGGACAAATCGAAGTGCTATTTCTGTTTTTGTCATGGTTCCTCCTCCATAAAATGTTTGTTATATATCCCTTTCCCTAAAATCCTATGATTTAATAGTGAAATTTATGGTTTCTTGTTTTTTATCTAAATCGTAATTATTCCGGTTCTCAAATCGTAATCGTTACGATATAATGTTTTGTGTATTAAAAATTTTAGGGGGATTATTCATGTTTAAAAAAATATTTCTTGTCTTCACAAGCTTGTTAATCGTAACAGCTTGTGGAATTAATAAATCCGAATCACCAGATGAATCTTCTGCATCAAAGGATCAATTGAAAATCACAACCACACTTTATCCTTTGGTCGACTTTACGAAAAAAATCGGTGGTTCCCACGTTGAGGTGGAAAGTATTCTGCCGCCAGGAGCGGATCCCCATACCTTCGAACCTACACCGAAAACAATGGTCAAACTCGCAGATAGCCATCTATTTATATACTTAGGTGCAGGAATGGAAGGTTTTGCAGAATCTGCAGCGAAAACGCTGAAAGGTGAAGACGTTCAAGTAGTAGAAGCGTCAAAAGGGATGACCTTCGAAAATTTTCAATCCGATCATGAGCATCACGACCACTCGGAAGAAGGAACCCACTCTGAGGATGAACACCATGAAGAACACGAGGATGAAACAACACATTCCGAGGATGAACATCATGACGACCACGGAGATGTTGACCCTCACGTATGGTTGAATCCGGAATTAGCCATTGAGCTTGCTGACCATATTAAATCGGAATTAATTAAGGCAAAACCGGAAGCAAAAGAGGATTTCGAAAAAAATTACCAGGATTTGAAGGAAAGACTTGAAAAACTGGACCAATCATTCCAGCAAATGGTCGAACAGTCTAATAGAAAAGAAATACTGGTATCTCATGCGGCCTATGGTTACTGGGAGCACCGGTATGGCTTAGAGCAAATCAGTGTCTCTGGTCTGTCTCCGACAAATGAACCCACTCAAAAACAAATCAAAAAGATCATAGAAGAAACGCGTGCGCATGATATACAATTCATTCTATTTGAACAAAATGTCAGCACAAAACCAGCAAAAACGATCAAGAACCAACTGAATCTCGATATTTTGTACCTTCATAATTTATCAGTTCTGACCGAAAAAGATGTTGAGAATAATGAAGATTATTTTTCTTTGATGGAGCGGAATATTTCAACTTTACAAAAAGCTTTGAGCCATTAAAATACAAGTGATGTGAATTAATATGCCCCAACATAATATGCGCGAAAATTTAATCCTTTTTCTCTTGTTCTTTTTATTCTTGTTTGGATTTTTCTTTGTTGACGAAATAAAAAGTTCAACGGTACCTTCTTCAATTCCTACGACACTAGTAGACTTGAATACCATTTTCTTGAGTATCGTGCTGGAAGCCTTCCCTTTTCTATTATTAGGCGTGTTCGTATCCGCCCTGATCCAATCTTTCGTTTCAGAAGAGACGATCAGGCGGTTCACTCCTAAAAAAGGGTATCTCGCATTATTTCCCGCAGCAGTTATGGCTGCGCTTTTCCCAGTTTGTGAGTGTGCCATCATACCAGTCGTTCGTAGATTGATCAAAAAAGGGATGCCGCTACATATCGGTATCGTCTTTCTTGTCGGTGCACCAATCTTGAATCCAATTGTATTTCTATCAACCTATTATGCATTCCGCTCCGATCTGACGGTCTTATATGCAAGAATGGGACTGGGTTTCATTTTGGCAATATTGATTGGAGGAATCATCTACGCACTCTACAAGAATCGTGATATGTTAAAGAGGTCGAACCACGACCTTGAGCACAATCATTCACATAATAACAAACAACCCGCTTCTAAATGGAAGCTGACGATGTATCATATGACGGATGAATTCTTCGACACAGGAAAATTCCTCTTGCTTGGAGCACTGTTAGCCAGTTCATTCCAGGCTTTTGTCAGTCGTGATGTCATTGCAGCCATCGGTTCGGAAGTGTGGTCGTCTACTTTAGTGATGATGGCTTTTGCTTATCTTGTGTCACTCTGTTCTGAAGCAGATGCATTTGTAGCGGTAACCTTCCAATCGACCTTCAGTACAGCATCGATCGTCGCATTCCTCGTTTATGGACCGATGCTTGATATCAAGAATACAATGATGCTTCTTGCCTATTTCAAAAAGAAATTCGTATTGGTGCTCATGGGTGTTATAACAGGCTCGGTGTTCATCGCTATTCTCATTTTTCAACTACTGATCGGAGGTTGAGCTTTTGAATAACCAATTTTATATCAATTTGCGAGCGATCATTCTGTTCGGGTTTGCATTCCTGTTATGTTCATTCATCTACAGTGGGAAAATCCAATATTATATCGCCCCGCAAATGATGAAGTTCATTTACTTTGCAGCTGGGACGTTTTTTGTTTTGGGTGTCGTCCAGATGTTCCGATCCGAAGATTCAGAGGAACATTGTCTTTGTGGTCATGATCATGCCGATACGAGCAAACCGTTCATGCGATTCTCTGTGTATTTTTTGTTTCTATTGCCATTACTGACAGGGTTTGTATTCCCAGATAAAGTATTGGATAGTGCCATGGCCGAGAAGAAAGGTGTATCACTTAACGGAACGGTCGGGATGAAGGCTTCTGCTTCAAAAACAGACAAGTCTCGTGAAAAAACGGACAGTGATACACCAAATGCAGATGCATACCTGGAAGATCCAGAAAAGTATATGGAAGAGCTGGAAGAGAAATATTCAGCTGATTCACAAGAAAGTTCAACAAGTGGATCAGCCGATACCGATGCGGTTTTCGATTACGATGAATATTACTTAGAAATTGCTGAGAAATATGAAGATCGGGAAAAAATCAAAATTACGGACGACAATTACGCTGACCTCGTCGATTCCATTGCGATTTTCTTAGACCGCTTCGAAGGGAAAGAAATTGAAATCAAAGGGTTCGTGTATCGCGAGGATGGTATGGAACAAAATCAAATCGTCGTAGCTCGGTTCCTAATGAGCTGTTGTTCAGCAGACACCTCTGTAATTGGTATGATGGCTGAAGGGCTCGACTTGGGTGAAATTGAAACTGACAGTTGGGTGAAGGTGACCGGCACGATCTCTCAAACAACGTATGGAGATGATCGTATCCCTTCCATTGAAGTGAGTAAGATTAAACAAATCAAAAAGCCGGACACGCCATATGTGTATCAGGACTTAGGGATATTCAATTAAAAGAAGCTGACCGTAAATGGTCAGCTTCTTTACATTCTCTTATAATCTCGTTTCAACATGCTGTATAGATAGCAATCATGATAATGGTCATACAAGTATTCTGCGTCTCGTATCGTACCTTCTTTTACAAAACCAAGCCGTTCAGGGATTGCTACACTCTTGCGATTTTCCGTTCCACATTGGATTTCAACACGGTTCAGGTGAAGTGTGTTGAAGACGTAGTCAACTAACACTTCCACTGCTTTAGTCATGATCCCTTTACCCTGGTATCCTTCAGCCAGCCAGTAACCGATGGAAGTTTTCTTACTTGCTTGGTCAATGTAATGAAATCCAACCATCCCGACAATCTTTCCTTCATAAAGGATCCCCGCTTGGAAGCCATTGTCTTCAGCATACTGCTTCAACCACATATCGATTACCGGTTCATAATCCTCTTCTGCCTTCATGTTGTCTACCCACGGAAGCCACTCTCTTAAATACGGACGGGAACCATCCACAAGTGCGAACAACTCTGGAACGTCCCTCTTCTCTAATAGTTTAAGTGATAAGCCTTCTTCTATTGGAAAAATGAACATTTGATCCTCTCCTGTTACTCGTATGGATTGATTCTTACATCAATGATGTCCCACTCACGAAACCCGACTTTCTTCATGACGATGTACAAATCCCCATCGTATGACTCGATTACTTCGGAACCCTCATCTTTATATTCATAAGCTTGGAAACGCGCTCTCACTTCATAGCCATTATCAACATCTTCTGCAGAGTCAATGATCATACGGGTTTGGTCCAGTTCTTTTGTTTCAGGAAACTTGATAAACGCTTCAAGCTCTTCTTTTTGATCTTTGACAGAATCATCACTGATGGTACCTGCTTTCAATTCTTCTATGAATTCATTCGCTTGTTCCTCTGGAGTCTTGATTAAGTAAGATGTTAAAAAGACGAGCAAAATCCCAGTTAGGAATGCGCTTACGAAAATCATGATCAACTTCTTGTTAATGGATCATCCCTGCCTTCTATGTAATATCTGTACGTATACTACCATATTTCCACATAAAAAGGGAATTGCCTACATGAGACAATTCCTGTACAAATCAGAATTCCTATTTTCCAGCTTCGTGTTGTTCACAGATCATCAGAACATTGCCTTCCGGATCTTTGAAGTTAAAAAATGACACATCTGGATGCCTTTCAATTTCACGTACAATTTGGCCGCCTTTTTCTTTTACAAATTGATAGGCTTCGTCAATGTTGTCCGTATGGAGCATGACAGAAGCTTCTGTTCCTGGAGCGTTATTGCGGTCATCATCCAACAGGATGCCGCCTCCGTCTTCCAATTCAAAGAAATGCACAGGATGTTCAGGGTTGACGTCCGGTGTTTTCTTTCCTAAAAGTTCTGCGTACCATGTCGCAGTCTTTTGAAGGTCTTTCACATGAATAAAAGGTGTTCCTACACGATTGATCGGACTTTTCGTAATTTTCATCATCGTCCTCCTTAATGAGTTATCGGCTTGTGCATCCAATGGATTTCACTCGATTTGAGTAAGGATAAAGTGGCTTTCGGACTCCAAAAATTTTCAAGCGTATGATGGACATGTTTGATAATTGCTTCTGCGGTCATATGATCTTTGTCCGTTGTCGTATGGGCGTCTGTCACCAACGTCACATCCAAATGATGGTCAAATGCACCTCTGCAGGATGAATCTACACAAAAATCGGTTTGGGCTCCACAAATATAAAGGTGATTGATATTCCTGGTTGTCAATACATCATTCAATTTGGTGTCTGAAAATGCATTAGGCAACGTCTTGTAAATGATCGTTTCTGACTCTAGCGGCTTTTCCAGCTGTTTATGAAGCTGCCAATTCGGCTCCCCACGCTTCATCGGTCCGATCGGATATTCATGCTGAACATAAATGACGTCAATGTCACTCATTCTTGCACGCTTAATCAACTGATTGATCCTGTGGATGGTTTGCAACTCCTGATAACTGTTTTCCATGACAGCTTTCTGAACATCAATGACGAGCAGAGCTTCTTTTGTCATGCGGTAGCCTCCTTCGTGTATAGAAAAATCATAACGGAACATAAGTTCGCGTTTTTCTTACAATAAGGTTTTCGCGATTATTTGTCGATTCCCTGCAACCTTTTTCGAATTCTATCGTCTATATATGTAGGAGGATCCTTAGAAGTAAAATTTCTGGTTCCCCCTAAACAGATTATCCTACCTCCCCTTACATTGGACTGGCTTTCCCTAGCCAGTCCCTATTTTTATTCATGTGGCATTGATAAAGTAAACAAGATTATCCGTCCATTCCTCAAATTCATAGATAAATCCCTTTCGGACGCATTCGAACTCCATACCGACACTTTTCGCTAAATGAACAGAAGCGTCATTATCCAAATTGATATGTGCCTCTATTCGGTGGAAATCGAGCTTTTTGAAAGCAATGTCCAGGGCTGCTTGCACCGCTTCCTTACCGAAACCCTTTCGCCAGAAATGATTGTGGAGCGTATATCCGATCCGCCCCCATTGGAAGTCGTATCGCAACAGTGTGGAAATATCGATCGTGCCGATATGATCACCGGAATCTTTATGGAAAACTCCGAATATGTAACAGTCATCTTCTTTTATCATTTCATGATGCCTTTCGACCAATTGATAAAACCAAACTTCGGTACATTCGCTCATGTCCGTTTTTCCCTGGTCATATTTATGTTGTGACGGCAAACGCTCTTCATGCTGATGCAGCCAGTTGGAATAGTCGTCGTTTTCATAAGGCCTTATGATTAATCGTTTTGTTTCTGCATATAAGTTCTGTTGCATGAACTTCCCCGCTTTCTTGGTAGACTCTATCTTGATGGTCGCTAAATAAAACAAGTATGTAGGATCATTCCCTCACATACTTGTTTAGGTCTTGCGTATTCTATTTCTGTATTACTGGACTTTAATCCTTTTTTTCGATTTCTTTTTCTTAACGACGAGTTGATAGGCGAGCGTCACCTTCTCTTCCACATAGTTCAGCGTTACATTTCGGTCTGGATCAGACAGCATCCCTACCGCTCTTGCCATATGATCCAAAGCAGCCCTCAAATCCTTCTCACTTCTGGATGTCTCATTCAGGTGGAGGTCATCCATCACATGATAAGCCATCGCTTGAATGTCCCTTAAACGCGCTTCTTCACTCTTCAAAGCGTCCCCTCCCAGCTAGTACTTTTCGCGAGCATACTCTAACTTATGGAAAGAACCATCTGAAAATGAATCTTTTTTAGTCAGTGCCAGGTACTTTCAACGAAACCTGTCATAGCAGTGTTTGTTGGAGGTGCCAGGTACCGTTTATGAACCTTGTCCTACCAAGGGTTTGAAAACGGTACCTGGCACTTGGATTGTTTTGGGTGTAAATCCCATACTATTATTGAAAGGGATTGAATAGGGAGCTATGTGTCAGGAGGGATCCGTATGTTCGAATTGGTAACAGAGCGATTACGCTTAAGGCCTCTCAGGGAATCGGATGTGGTGTACTTAATGAAGATCTTCAGCGATCCCATCGCCATGCAGTATTATCCAAGTACGAAGTCCGAACAGGAGGCTGAAGAGTGGATAGAATGGAACCACAATAATTACGATGCGTTCAACGTCGGCTTGTGTGCAGTCGAGCTGCGAGACACCTGCACATTCATCGGTCAATGTGGTATTGTGCCCCAAAAGGTGGACGGAACGATCACTATGGAAATCGGCTATTTGTTCATCCGTGAGCATTGGGGGAAAGGTTATGCGACAGAAGCAGCGAAAGCCTGTCTTAATTACGGCATTGAGAAATGCAAATTCCCTAAGATGATTTCACTCATAGACCCTGCAAACGAATCATCGATTGCAGTCGCCATACGGATTGGCATGCAAAAGGAAAACCGAATCCAGAAATGGAATCGGTCGATTGATGTGTATTCTATTCGTTCAGAAGCTGTTCATGAAGAAACAGACGTATCATGATCTTCCAGCCATTCCATCCAGTCACCTGATGGAATGCATTTTTGACAAATGGAAAGGTTATGATCGACGGTATAGATGTACGTGTCTAAAAGTCCATCACTTGTCGTCACCTTTTTCACCATCCGCTCATACAAGTTATTTACACGGCCAGATACATAATTCTCCAGTCGATCCAGGGATTGAAGTCCAGTTTCATCCACTTCAAAGATTTCACCGTACACTTTGCCCTGAGGCGATAGACTTAATGCCGGGTATCCAAGACCTGTGTCATACAGCGTTCCCTTAATCCAAGCGTTTTCTGCCACACAGCGAGCTCCCTTTAATACGTGATGGTTACTCGCCCCTTTCCGAAGCGTTCCATATACAAAGACCAAATGACGCACAGAATCAGTCATGCCATCCCTCTACTTCCTCCGAATACGTTTTCTCTCACGCATATAACTCCGAATGTATTTTTCGTAGGTTTTCCTATGAAAAGCTTTGATCTCTTCATCACTCATCGCACGAATATGCTCTTGGTCATTTGGCAAGGCGTTCGTCTCTTCATTCCATGCCTTTTTCACCATTTCCATTCCTCCTCAATCGGATTCACATAGGAAAACGCAGTGTATATTGTGAAAAAACAAAAACTCCTTCTGCTTTGATGCAAAAAGAGTTCGACCGATGACCCTTATCACTCAAAGTTACCTTTGCTGGTTGGAGCACCTTTTATAAGCAGGTTGCTGTGGAGTCTTCAAGCCAGTTCTTTCGTCCACTCTTGATAATTTATGTATGAAATTTGACGCAATTATATGACGGAAGATATGGAATGTCAATGGGATTTTACTGAAGATTCAAGAAATGTTCAATAACGATCGTGCAAGTGGATCGGTCTCTTCAGAGCATCCAGATCCTCCTCCATGTTCATCATCTTATCCTGAAGGAGTTTCTTTGCATCCTTCACGCCCTTGTTATAGGCGTATGGACCCGCTTCTTTCAAAAAGAAATCAAGCATCAACCCTGCTGCCAGATCGCCGATCTCTTCCCCTCTCTCATCCATGAAGTAACCTTGAATGTTTTTCACCAACTGTTCTCGCTCTTCTTTCGGTATTTCAATGATCATCATACCGTCCCCTCCAATACTTTATCGCGAATCATTTGCAAAACGTCGCCTGCTTTCCCTTCAATCTGCAGGTCAAATTGATTATGTAAGTAAGTCTCTTCTTGGTTGATGATGACCTTCTTTCCATCTGATAGAAAAGGTAATTCATTTGCTGGAGCGACTTGTAGACTCGATCCAATCACAATCATCAGGTCTGATTGTTCAATGTCTCGTATCGCACTGCCCCATACATCTTGCGGCAACATTTCCCCGAACAAAATGATATTCGGACGGAGATGACCCTCACAATCCGAACAAGACTCGTGTTCCAAAAAGGTAGCCTCATCCGCTCCGGCTCCACATTCGTGACAGAAGATCTTCCGTAGTGAACCGTGCAACTCATGGACAGTGCCACTTCCAGACTGTTGGTGGAATCCGTCGACATTTTGGGTGACGACTGCAGAAACATGACCCTCTTTTTCCAAATCCGCCAACGCATCGTGCCCTTTGTGAGGTTCGCATTTTTTCAAATCGGATAATCTCAAGCTGTAAAAACCATGGAAAAGATTATATTGATGCTCTAAGGCATCGACCGTCGATACCGTTATCGGATCGATCTTTTTCCACCAGCCCTCTTTGGAACGGAAATCAGGAATGCCGCTTTCAGTGGACATGCCTGCCCCGGTGAAAATGACCGTATGACGGGACTCTTTCATCCATTCTGCTAAAAGGTCAATCTTCGGTTTGTCCATGAACGTTCCTCCTGTCTTGGACATCTGGAAATGGTTCCATTATAGCATATATGATAAAAAGGCTGACCTGATGCAACAGGTCAACCTTTGTTTCAAAATTATACTAATTGAAAACAGATGGTGGTCATGCCCCCCCATCTGTCCAACCTTCATTAATACCAGCTATATCCGCCGCCGCCATATCCATAGTCGTCGCATCCACAGCCGCCATATCCATAACCGCCGCCGTAGCTACCATATCCACTCGTACATGCGCAGCCAACGATAATTAGCAGGATGAACAATACAACAATCAGCGTGAAGCTCTTGCCGTGGCCTTTTTTCTTTACTCCATCACTCATCTTTTCAGCCTCCTTTTCTTCTATTCACTATTACTGTATGTACCAATAAAAACTCATGATAGGTACAAATATGGAGGTCGGAAAAATTATGCTAGTGTCCAACGTCTGTGACACATAAAATTTGTGGTGCTTTACCACACTATATGTACAACAATCAGAGGAGGATACTCTTTCATGACAGAACATGAATCGTTAGAGATGTTTCTGAACCGAGCGAAACAAGTCATCGACCATGCAACTGAACAAAATGAACTTTACAATAGGCAAGAACCACAAATTGATGCAGCCGTCTACTCCAGTGCTCAACAGCAACTGGAAGAATCTTATCTCGATCTGCAAAAAGTATCGAACAGTGCCACACCTCAACAAAGAGAAGAAATCCAGCGCATAATGGCACAAATCCTGCAGCTCCAAAGCGACATGATCATCAACGAATAAGAAATGACAAGTGCCAGGCACCATTCTGGAAGCGTTGCGGCGCAACGACTTCTGAATGGTACCTGGCACTGTTTTTGGCACTGTTTTTAACTTTCCTTCTCTTTCAAGTATTCATGATAAGGAAAGGGGTCATCATTTTCACGAGGACCGATATAAATGACGATCAGGCCTGGGAAATTGTAGATCTCGGAAATATGTTCTTGCGGAATTCGTTTCTTCCCGCTTTCGGTTATGTAATAGAAATGATCATATTCAGATTGTAGCGTAATCCCTTCATAAGGAAACACAGCTTCACCGTTTTCCCCAACTTTTATGGTCTGATCTGGCAATTCGTTCGATTCCGGTGGCGTATGGATCTTCACCCATCCGGTATAAGCCTCAGGTATAAGGATCTCGTAATCTGCTCGTTCCGGATCCGGTTTCGGAATGAATTTTGTATAATCGGAGTCTCGGTTTCGATTGAACGCCTCTTCTGTACCGATGAAGATTTGTTCAATGTTTGTGTAGTCACCTAGATCAGTCGATGAAAATCCTGACATCGGTCCATAGTGGATCATACCACGGGGAATCTTCTTCTCCACACCTTCGTCAAAGATAAAATAGTATTCGTTTTCTAAAACATACGCTCCTTTGAATTCGGTTGACGTCCAAGCGGCTCCTTCTTCATCAAATCGGACGACTCGGAAGTCCCCTTCTTCTTCTAAAGCGGGTTTCCCTGGTCGGTCATAATAAACATACAACCATCCACGGTAATCTTCAGGTACATAATACTTTGTTAATGGTGGTTTACCACTCAACACGCCATTGTCGCTGAAACCGAACCAACTTAAAGAACCCAGGATCAACGAAGCACTCACGATACCGCTGATCACTTTCACCATCCTGCCCGGGGTACGATTCAGGAATGGCATCCACTTTTTAAGCACCTCATCCATTACCCAGAAGAAAATGGCGATCGGAGTGACGAGCCATATATAACTCAGGATATTTATTCTCGGTTCAATCGTTTTAAAAATTAGTAAAGGAACCACAACAAAACCTACGTGAATGAGCAGGGAAAACAGCCACATTCTCTTCACATTTACAGGCACGATAATGTCCGCAAGAACAGATACTGGCACCCCATATAGTCCAATGACCAAGAGGACGAAAATCATGACAAAAAGTCCCCCGACGAGGACACTGATATCGCCTCCCATTAAACCGTCTGCAACAAAAAACACTGTAACAACCAATCCAGTAAAGAAACCTGCAAGCACTTTACGCCACAGGAAAATTGCCCCCATACAACCACCCCTAAAGCATTTATCCAACTTTATTCTAACATAACAAAATGTGCCAGGTACCGTTCAAGAAGCGTTGCGTTGCAACGACTTCTGAACGGTACCTGGCACTCATCATTATTGTGCGGTATAGCCTCCGTCGATGACGACGGCTTGCCCGGTGATCCCTTTTGCTTGTTCACTCGATAAGAAAAGCGTATAGTCGGCGATTTCTTTCACTGATAGCAATCGTTTTTGTGGGACAAGGGGATAGATGACTTCTTCCATCACTTGTTCTTTTGTAACACCACGGTTTTTCGCCAAATCCGCCAATTGGTTTTGGACAAGCGGTGTGTCAATGTATCCTGGACAAATGGCGTTGACCGTTACACCATGTTCCGCAGCTTCCAATGCGGTGACTTTCGTTAAACCAATCACTCCGTGTTTCGCACTGTTGTAGGCTGCCTTCCCTGCGAAACCTACCAATCCATTAATAGAAGACATGTTCAATATCCGTCCGAACCCTTGCTTTTTCATATAAGGAAGGGCATGCTTTGTAGCAATGAACGGTGCAACCAGCATGACCCGTGTCAACAGCTCAAATTTCTCGGTAGGAAATTCTTCAACAGAAGAAATGTATTGAAGACCTGCGTTATTAACGAGAATATCCAGTCGACCGTAATGCTCGACGGTTTTCTCAATCGAGGACTTCACTTCCTTTTCATTCGTCACATCACACTTCAGCCCGAGCGCATCGTAACCTTCTTTGGTCAGTTCTTTCGCTGCTCCACTTACACCATCCTCATTCAAATCCGACAGTACAACTTTTGCACCTTGTTCAGCGAAGGACTTTGCGAGCTCATTTCCGATACCACTAGCTGCGCCTGTAATATATACGACTTTATCTTGAACCACAATGAAACCTCCTCAACAATTAAATCCCAAGTCCGAATGAGAATAAGATGACAGCTAATGCGAGACCAATCAACGGTACAATAACTGTCAAAGCACCGACAGCTCCATAGGCAGCTGCATGTGTTTCCCCACAGATCGCTCGAACAGTCGTAACGACATATCCGTTATGCGGCAAGGAATCAAGCGCACCTGAGGAAATTGCGACTGTTCTGTGCAAGGCCTCCGGATTGACGCCCATATCGACATAATGCGGCCCTAGGATAGGCAAAGCAATTGCCTGACCTCCTGATGCAGATCCTGTCATACCGGCAATCACACTGACTGCGATTGCGCCTCCGATCAATGGACTTCCCGGAATACTAGTCATCGCATTGACAGCAACATCAAAAGCCGGTACACCTTTCGCGACACCACCGAATCCGACGACAGCTGCGGTGTTCCCGATTGCAATCAAAGCACCAAGTGTTCCACCAGAAACCGCTTCCCAGAAATCGGTGAAATATTTACGGTTCAACAAGTAGGCTGCAATGACACCACCTAGCAATGCGACAATTAGCGCCGATTGCTTCAATGCATCATGGAAAATGAACGAAATGATAAGCACAACGACCAGCGGCAAAAGTCCAGCGATCGGATTCGGCAATTCTTTTTCCGAGACTTCCGGATCGTCTTTTCTTGATTCAAATTTCTCGCCATTCGCGACTGCTTTCGAAATCATCTTTCTTAACCACCAATATCCGAAAACCGCCATGAACACAGCGACGATTAAACTGACTTCCCAACCTGCGTATGGAGATGTCCCTAGATACTCAATCGGAATCCAGTTTTGGATTTCAGGTGAACCGGCTGAAGTCATCGTAAATGTGACTGAACCGAAAGCAAGTGCTGCCGGTATAAAACGTCGTGGCAAATTTGCTTGTTTGAATAGACCTACTGCCATCGGATAAACCGAGAACGCGACAACGAACAAACTGACTCCACCATATGTCAAAATGGCACAAGCTAATACGATAGCCAGCACAGCCTGTTTCATACCAAGTTTTGCGACAATCCACTTGGATACACTATCGGCCGCGCCACTGTCTTCCATGACTTTTCCGAAAATTGCACCCAATAAGAACATTAAAAACCAGGCAGCAACGAATCCAGAAAAACCTGCCATGTAATTTCCGACTAAGTTCGCTTCACCCTCCCCCGCTAATTGTGGAAAAAGTGGAATTCCACTCAGGGCAGCAACGAAGAGCGCACATAGAGGTGCAACAACCAACAGGTTCATACCTCTCATCGTTAAGACAATTAATAGGATGAGTCCCCCGAGTAAACCAATCATGCTTAACATCTGAAATCCTCCCTTGACGAAACAGTATTTGGAATCGCTTTCAAATTCTAAAAATAAAAGGCGATTCCGTTCTCCCTGATTAGTAATGCAATAATCGTGCCAACTTTTCATCAGCGCTCTCTCACATGTTACAAATTGTTGAACGTTTTCATTTTTCCGAAAAATCGGAATTCATCATCGAATAACCTTTCCAAACCCTTGCCAATCATAAAAATTCCAGAAATCCGGACAATATTCCGGAAATCTGGAATCATTTACAACAGACCATATTTGTTCAATTTTTCATAAAGGCTGGACTTACCGATACCGAGAGTTTTAGCAGCAGCCAGTTTATTCCCGTCATTCTGATTGAGGGCATCGTTCAGGGCATTGCGTTCAGTCTGTTCCAGGAGTTCTTTTAACGACTTGTTCCCCACACGCATGCTTTCTTGCTCTGTCAAATAATCAGGTAATGCTTCGAGATCGATTGTCTCTCCGTATGACAGATGGACTGCAGCTTCAATGACGTTCTCCAACTCCCGGATATTCCCTGGCCAATTATGGCGACGAAGTACTTGCATCACGTTATTTTCCATTCCTTGAATTCGTTTGCCCGTCCTTCTTGTCACTTTCTCCAGGAAATGATTGATAAGCGGTAAGAGATCGTCTTTACGTTCCCTGAGTGCAGGTATGTGGAGCTGAAATCCGTTGATTCGGTAAAACAAGTCTTCCCGAAACAATTTTTCCCGGACCATCTTCTCTAGCGGACGGTTCGTCGCGGCAATCACTCGGACATTCACTTTCTCCGTTTTGTTCGTACCGATCGGTTCAATCTCTTTTTCCTGTAGTACGCGTAACAGCTTGACTTGCATCTGCAGAGGCATATCTCCGATTTCATCTAGAAAGAGCGTCCCACCATTCGCCAGTATGAACTTTCCGACTTTCCCGCCTTTTTTTGCCCCGGTAAACGCACCTTCCACATACCCGAACAACTCTGATTCAAGAAGATGCTCTGGAATCGCCGCACAATTCACTTTGACGAATGGCGCAGTACTGCGTTCACTGAGCTGATGGATACTATGTGCAAATAGCTCCTTACCTGTTCCGCTCTCCCCACGGACAAGAACAGATATATCACCGCTCGAGATTTTTTTCACCCGTTCTTTCAATTCCATCATCGCTTCAGAATTGCCGATGAGATCATTCAATGAATATTTCGCGCCATTGTTTGCCATCCATTCTTTCCGATAAAATTCCAGCTCTGAAAACAGACTCTTCACATGACTATTCATCTTCTTCCACTGTTCCGTATCTCGGAAAATGACCGTCCCAAGTGCTGCGACAACTCGCCCTTCATGAAAAATCGGAATCCGGTTCGCAATCATGTAGTTCCCTTTGATGAACTGCAAATCGGCGATTTCTTTTTCACCGGTCTCAGCAACAATATGCATTCTCGTGTTTTCGATCACTTCTGTCACATGCTTGCCAATCACTTCTTTGGAATCCACTTCCAAAAATTCGCAATACGTCTTGTTCATAAAACGAATGACACCTTCGGGATCGACGACTACAACCCATTCGAAAGCGTTATCAATAATCGCTTCAAGAATTTGATTTTTGATCTGAAAATCGGTTTGCAGCATGATTGACCGTCCTCTCGTCCAACATTCTGCTTTTACTTTATCATAACTTTCGCAAATAATTAGAGGATTCTGAAGAAACGACCTCTATTTTCCAGCTATTACCTGTATAATAATTATTGGAAACTGGGAGGTATAAAATGATTAAACATATGAAACTGTTTATCTTTGGAGTCATCTCGGTAGCTGCTAGTATACTATTAAACATTTCATTTCCCTTTGGACGACCAATAGTGGAGATTTTGTTTAAAACAATTGGTTTACCGGTTTACTCAAATAATGGATTACAATCTGGATTCAACTTTGCTGGCTTAACACTCACATTCATATTTATTAACGGAATTACTTATATCTTTTACTCTTTGAAAAAATATCGGATACGCGCTGTAGGTCTTGCATTGATTATTGGCATTGCAGCTCCTTCTATGGGGGTTGCAGCCTATCAAAATACGTTTGCATCTGGGGTCCATGCTGTGTCCTATGACATGGAGTCCAGCGAATGCAGTTTCACATTTGGAGAAGAGAGAGGATCATTACAAGGCATATGCACCCTACCTTTTAAAAACAATAGTAGCGATACGGTATCCTTCACGGTTGAATTTCTCGAGACGGGCAATTACAAAGAGTATGGATTTAGAATGAACTCTTTATTAAATGAAGATGGTCCTTTTCACATCGAATTACTTCCAAAAGAAACTAAAGTTGTTCAGCTTGAAGCCAATATTGATGTGAGTGATGTTGATTACAAATATCCACAAGGTGGAGGTAGTTCTCATGTTCCGATTAAATTGATGGATGAAAAGAAGGAAGTTGTCATTACACGTTAACTTGAAGGTACTAACGGGTTATTTATCACATATAGTAGCGTACAAGAGCCTTTTTATGGGGGAGTTGCATGAAGGAAACATCCATATTTATCGTGTTGATCTTGTTCCTTTTGCTCATCATCGTGTTGCAGAACGCCATCTTCAATAACAAGAATCATCACTCGATTTCAAATCCTCACTCCAATCCGATTACGATTGTGGGAAACATCGGACCCACCACCTATGAAGACGGGACATTGAACATCCAGTATATTGGATATCCGTTTGTCCCTTTCCGGACTTAAGAAAAAGGACTAAAGGAGTCAAATTGACTCCTTTAGTCCTTTTGTTTTGATGGCAACTTAATCGTAAACTTCGTCCCGTGGCCTTTTGTGCTTTCTACTTCTATTGATCCATTGTGAAGCTCTACAAGCTGCTTTACGATCGACAATCCGAGGCCGAACTCTCCTAACGGATTGTTCTTCCGTGAAATGTCTGCTTTATAGAACCGGTCCCAAATCGATTCGATGTCCTTTGGATCTATGCCGATTCCTGTGTCTTCAATCTCAATGATTGTCGCGTCGTAACCCTTATGACCCGATAGCTCAATACGTCCGTTCGTCGTAAACTGCATACTGTTTTGCGTAATATTCAATATGATTTGTATGAGCCTGTCATAATCGGCATAGACCTTCAAATCGTCCTCCACTTTCATGACTATCTCGTTTTGCTGGGCATCCGCTTGATACACCAGTTGTTCTTTGATGACCTCAAAGACTTCCCTCAAAACGATCGTTTCTTTTTCAAGGTTGATCTGATTGGAACGAATTTTTTCATAATCAAGATTTTCATTGACCAGCCGGATGAGCCTTCTCGTTTCTTTTTCAACTAGGTCCATTGATCTTTCCCGGTCTTCTTCTGGAATCATGTCATTCCGGATGCCTTCGATTACCCCTCGGATCGTCGTCAACGGAGTACGCATTTCGTGAGATACATCCCCAAGGAACTTTTTCCGACGGGCTTCCAACCGTTCAATTTCTTCATTCGATGTCTTTAATCGTTTCGTCATCTTATTGAAATCCTTTGTCAACTCTCCGATTTCGTCGGATTTCCCTGATGAAGGCACTTTCACGTTATAGTTACCTGAAGCAATTTGAGAAGCCGCTTTACGTAACTGCATGATCCTTTTTCCATGGGACCTTGATAAGAACCAACTGATCAAGAGCGCGACGATCAGTGAAACCACCATCGTCAAAGTTAAAAACTTGTTCAATTGCTGGACAAACTGTCTCGTGCCGCTAATTGGAGAGATGAGCATTACTCCTCCGGAAAATTGCTCACCTTGCATTTTCGGGAAGGCGACCATCGTCACTTCCTGGTTGAACCGCTTTAAATCTTGTTTAACCGAAACAACTTCTCCATCCGTGAGCTTTTCCCATTCTGTACCGGAAAGCTTCAGACCGGGAATTCCTCTGTTCGGGGACTTGACATCTCCTTCCCGATTAAACGTTACGAACTGGATATCACGGGCTCTCAACATTTGCACATAGGTTGTAAACGCCACTTTTGTACCGATTTTATTATCGAGAATGGTACTTTCATTGACGATCTGATTGCCGTAGCTTTTCAGTTCATTCACTTTGGTCTGGAACACATAATCCTCTACGAATCTGGTAAAAAGGACGCTCAATAATAGGAACGATATGAGTAGAATGCTGATATGAGTCCCGAGCAGTTGATGAAAATACTTAACCTTCATCAGCGTTCACCGTTTCATCAAACTTGTACCCGACTCCCCAAACTGTATGGATGAACGGTCTTTCTTTCGAACCGATCTTTTTCCTGAGGCGTTTGATATGTACGTCGACGGTCCGTTCGTCTCCATAAAATTGGTAGCCCCATACCCGCTCTAATAGCTGTTCTCTCGAAAAGACTTGCCGCGGATGCTCTGCCATGTAATGAAGTAAATCAAACTCTTTTGGCGTGAGATCGCGCACCTGTTCTCCATCCAGTAGGACATCCCGTGTATTCTTATCTATTTTCAAATGCAAGGTTTCCAGATGATGCGCACTTCTTACATCCGATTTCAGCTGATAACGGCGGGCAACAGCTTTAATTCTTGCCATGAGTGTGAGCGGGCTGAAAGGTTTCGTCACGTAATCATCTGCCCCTAACTCCAGTCCGAGCACTTGATCGGACTCACTGTCTTTCGCAGTCAGCATGATGATCGGGATACTGCTTTCTTCTCTTATCTTGTGGCAGATGGTCACCCCATCCATTCCTGGCAACATCCAATCTAGGATAATCAGGTCCCAATCACTTTCTTGGAATCGGCTATACCCCTTCAATCCATCCCGGATAAATTCGCCCTTGTATCCTTCCTTTGTGAAAAACATTTCGAGCATTGAACAAACGCTGTCGTTATCTTCAATTACTAAAATGTTCACCTTCATCACCATCTTTTACGTATAAATTTACTTTTATCTTAACGGTTGCAGAAGGCTTTTTGGGGATTATGAAAAGATTTCATTATTTTTCATGATTTGCTCATCGTTCGTTCATAGTTTGTTCATAAAGTCTGGATAAGCTATAACTAACACATGGAAGGAGTGATGAATTTGTTGAAGAAAAAAGCGCTTTGGATTGGAACTTTAGGACTTGCGACTTTAGGAATGTTGAGTCCGCAGTTTGTTGGAGCATCGACATCTGATGAATCCCCGACAGTCGCCCTGGAGCAAAAAGAAGATGGAAAGTTAGGCTTCCACTTCAAGAAACATCTGTTAAAAGATGAGTTCCAAGCTTTGCTTGACGAGGGGTACTCGAAAGAAGAGATTTTGAAAGCGTCCCATATCACGAACGCAAGTGACGCAGCAATTGAAGACGTACTGAAAAATTATAAAGAAACCGGTTCTTGGAAGGAAACGGCAGAGCACTTTGGCCTGGATCCAGAACGCCATATGAAGCGTTCAATTGGAAAGGCACTTCACAAAGACTTCGACAAGGAAAAATTCGAGAGCCTGTTAGAGGATGGCTATTCCAAAGAAGAGATCTTGAAAGGAATCCATATCGCCAAAGCCGCAGATAAGACTGTTGAAGAAGTCTTGGAGGATTATAAAGGAACCAACTCCTGGGAAGAAACGATGAACAACTTTGGTGTTGAGAAGGAAGACCTTATGAAACACAAAGGCAAATGGGCGAAAGGCACAAAGTATCTAGAAGCTCATAAAGAAGAGGTCGTGAACTACTTGAGTGAATATACCGGCGAGAGTGTTGAGAACTTGAATGGATACCTGGAAAACGACATGCGTTTGCATCATCTGGTCCGTGCAGCTGTCGTTTCTCACCTGAGTGACTCCACAATCAGCGAAGTGATTACGTATAAACAAGCCGGTCATAGCCGTGAAGAGTTCAAAGAGAAGTTCAGCATCGAAAAAGAAGAATTCCACACAGAAATGAAGAAAGTTTGGACTGAAATCAAGTCTTCCATCAAGGAATAGAACCATAATGGATTAAAATCGTCCGGATCGGGCGATTTTTTCCTTTTTATAGGCTTTGTAAGCTGAGATGGAACTTTGGTTTTAGAAAAAAGGGCTTTTGTTTTGTAAAACTGAGGTTCCGTCTTGTAAAAAGGGGGCTTTGTTTTACAAAAATGAGTCCCCGTCTTGTAAAAAGAGCGATGCGTTTTGTAAAATGGGTCTATTTTACCATCAAAACCCCTGCATCAATATAAAGGAA
Source organism: Rossellomorea aquimaris (assembly GCA_020524245.1). Classification (GTDB taxonomy): domain Bacteria; phylum Bacillota; class Bacilli; order Bacillales; family Fictibacillaceae; genus Pseudalkalibacillus. The sequence continues at coordinate 484,831 of JAIVLN010000002.1, forward strand.
GGACTTCTCAGCTTCCGAAGGGAATAAGTAGTTAGCCAAAACTATTTAAACAGTGGAGGGAAAATCAATGTGGATTCAACCAGTGACACTGCAAGGCCGACGTGTAACGATACGCCCGATGGAACGAGACGATATCAATGATTTGTATGAAGCCGGAAAGGATTCGGAAATCTGGACGTACATGCCGATGGACATCACAAGCCGTGAGGACATGGAAACGCTTGTCCATGAAGCACTACAAGCTCAAGAAGCAGGAACCGCATTCCCATTCGTCATTTATGATCATGAACAGGAAAAGTTGGTCGGAAGCACACGGTTTCTAGACATCTCCGAAAAAGACCGACACCTTGAGATCGGCTGGACATGGTTGTCTCCATCCATGTGGCGTTCACAAGTCAATACCCAATGCAAATACCTTCTTTTAAAGCACTGTTTCGAGAATTTGTCGACTGTCCGTGTACAATTCAAGACCGATGCCCGAAACATCCGCTCCCAGAACGCGATCGACCGAATCGGCGGAATCCGTGAAGGCATCTTACGAAAGTGTAAAATCATGCACAATGGTCATGTAAGAGACACGGTATACTACAGTATCGTGGACGAGGAATGGCCAAGAGTGAAGGAGAAAATTGAGAAAAAGCTCGTGGATTGATTTCAAATTATTACCACAACGGGGCGTTTGGACGTACCTTTGCCACGCACTATGCATACCTTGTTTATAACAATGGCTTGGCAAAGGAGTTAGTTGAATGGCACTTATTTCTGGTCAGCAATATATCGACCGAATTAATGAACTGAAGCCTGAAATCTGGATTGACGGCGAACAAGTGAGTGGTAAGCTGTCTGAACATCCGGCCTTGAAGGGGATCATAAAGAGTAAAGCAAAACTGTACGATATTCAGAAAGACCCCGATCACATCGATCACATGTCTTTTACAACACACTCAGGAGAGCAAGCAGGAATGGCTTTTCTCCCTCCTAGAACGAAGGAAGATCTGGAACGGAGACGAATTGCCATCCGAACATGGGCTAAGTCGTGCGGGGGATTGATGGGACGTTCTCCAGATTATTTGAACACCATCCTTATGACTTTCACCCAATCAGCGGAACTATTGAAATCCCAGGACCCTACTTTCTGTCAGAACATGATCAACCTTTATGAAAAGGCGGTTACCCATGATTTGTCGTTCACCCATACATTCGTTCATCCTCAGGTGAACCGAGGGCGTCTTCAGTTGGAATGGGCGGACAAACAGGTAGCTGCACATATAACGCGTAAAACAAATGATGGCATCATCATCCGTGGTGCCCGACTCTTGGCTACCCAAGGCGGATTGACAGATGAAATTATTGTATTCCCTCAAGGGGGGATTTCTGAACCGAGTGTAGGAAATGGTTTTTCACTTCCGGCGAATACACCTGGATTACGATTCATCGCGCGGGAATCCTTCGATTATGGCAAATCGCAATTTGATCATCCACTTGGCTCCAGGTTTGATGAATTGGATTCCATCGTCGTTTTTGACGACGTACTCGTCCCATGGGAAAATATCTTTTTCTATGAAAACTTAGAACTGTCTCAAGAAATCTATGATAAATCCAGCTTCTTCCAACACACCGTCCACCAGGTCGTCAATCGCTGTATCGTCAAAACCGAATTCATTCTAGGTACGATCCAACTGATGATCCACACGATCAACATCGGTGGATACGATCACGTACAAGAGAAAGTTTCTGACATCATCATTGCGCTAGAAGCGATGAAGGCATTCGTATTATCATCGGAAATCCAGGCAGAGATCGATCGGTGGGGAACGATGACTCCTGCAAAGGAACCACTTCTTGCAGCTTTGACCTATTACGCTAAAATTTATCCGACATTCAATGAGATCATCCAAATACTTGGAGCGAGTGGACTTGTTTCGATTCCAGGGGAAAATGATTTTAATTCTCCGATTCGGCAGGATCTCGATCTCTATCTGCAAGGTGCAAACGCGAATGCTGAAGACCGGGTTAAAATCTTTCGTTTAGCATGGGATCTTTCCATGAGCGCTTTCGGTACAAGACAGTCGTTATACGAACAGTACTTTTTCGGAGGACCACTCAGCCTCTCTAAACGGTTATATCTGGGATACTATCGGGATGAACAAATCCAATGGGTGAAAGAGTTTCTTTCAATTGAAGATGAAGTTGAAGATGATGAAAAAGATGAAGACAGCTGATGGACAGCTGTCTTTTTCCATTCGAATACAAATAAAAAGGGGTGACCCGATCCTGTCACCCTCTGTTCCTTACTTACGTCTTTGTTTTTTATGATGGTCGATGATGACCTTCTCAATCTCGTAATAGTTCAACATGGAAACCGCTCCCTTTCGTCTTTTGTTACTCTTAGTTTACGAATTTCCATGTCATTTCTTAACGGTCAGCAGTATGGACTTTTCTCAGTCTCTGGAATGAACTTTACTTCCGTCTAAGACCCAATTCTATGCAACAGCTCATAAGGCTTCACTTTTACCGATTCTACTGGCACTGTCGCTGTTGACTTCAATGCATCATACACCCGTGTCGCCATGTGCGGACGCGTGATGTAGTCTTCTACGTTTTCTTCGGCCAATCGGATGAATCTCGCCTCTCGTATCTCGGAATCTTGCTTTACGATTTCTGAGTTCAATGCAACCCCTTCAAAAACGATACTGACGATCCGGCTCGTCGTATTTTGATAGACGCCTGTCGTTTTAACAACTCGCACTTCAATGCCGGTTTCCTCTAGGATTTCCCTTCGGAGTGCAGTTTCAAGTACTTCCCCTTCTTCAACTTGACCTCCTGGCAGCTCCCACGTATCCCCGCGCCAATTGGTTTTGACTAGCAACACTTCCCCTACATCATTCTTGATCAGTGCTGATACGGCAACGATATGTCTTGGCACATGGTAGTTTTCTGTTGGTTCCATGAATTCCTGATTGCTTGAGAGAATAGCAGGAGTGATGGTCGATCGCTTTTCCTGTGCGATTTTGTGCATCTCATCACTTCGAACGAGCGCTTCAATTTTTTCATATGCCTCGAAACTTTCATATTCCCAAATTGCTGTAATATGCCGTTGATCTTTACTGACCCAGCGACCGACGAGCTTAGCCCCATGTTTCCACTGATTCGGCAATAGATATGTATGGAAAAAATCGTTGAATGCTTCTAAGTAAGCAGGGTCAATCTCATAGGTCTTTTTCCGATAAATCATTGTGTTCCTCCTACCATTGTTTTGGGGTCCCACATCCGTCTGACTTCAACCAGTGTGACCCCCTCAAACGTCAATTTGTATACATCTGGCATCGTCAACTGTTTCCAAAAATCGAGACCATAGGATACGTCGAAGTACTTCATTGTCAGCACCATAATATTCCCGTGGGATCCGATTACGATATTTTTCCCTTCGTACTCCTCTACTAGAGTACGGATCATATCACCACCGCGCTGTTGAGCCATTTCATTAGATTCTCCACCTGGAAAAGCGTAATTCGGTTCTGACCACAAATGATCGATGGCAGCTGGGAAGTCATCCACTGGTTCTTCAGCTAATCGGCGTTCTTTCAATGCTTCAATGGTATGTACATCCAACCCGCGGTCTTCCGCTACACCTTTTACCGTTTCAATCGCTCGCGCATACGGACTGGAGAAAACGAGGTCTACAGAGACATCCTTGAACTGTTCCCTTACCCGTTCTGCATCCTCCGCTCCTCGATTGGAGAGCTTCCGCCCATACTCATCCGGTGTATAGTCGGAATGAGCATGACGTACAAAATAAATGACTGTCATAGTGTCCTCCTCTTAAGTCCACGTTCGCTGGAAACCACCTTCTGTATGGATCACCTGACCTGTCACCCATTCCGCTTCCTGACTTGCTAAAAACCGGATCAACCGGGCGGCATCCACTGGTGTTCCCACCCGTCCCATCGGAAACTTCGGCAACAATGCTTTTTTCAATTCTTCTTCCATCCACCCTGTGTCATTAGGTCCTGGGTTGACGGCGTTGATTGTGATTCCTTTTTTCGCGAGATCTGGCACAAGCGTTTTCGTGATGTGTTCGATGGCACCTTTCGTAATTGCATACGATAATTCGTTGCTCATCGCCTCAAGCGATTGACCTGATGTCAAGTTGATGACCCTCCCACTGCTTCCATGTGTAAAACCTCTCGCAAAATGCGACGTCAACATTGTGGTTGCTTTTACATTGATGGCATAATGCCGGTCCAGGCTTTCCGGATCAATCGTTTCATAGGAATCCATCGTCGAATAGCAAGCATTATTTACGAGGATATCAGGGTAACCGATCGCCTCTTCCACTGTTCTCAGGAGTGTCGGAATTTCTTCTGCATTCGATAAATCCCACTCCAGCTTATGGCATCGTACCCCTTTTTCCTCAATGAATGCTTGGAGAACGGACGGGTCCTCTTCCCCCATTTCCAACTCCAGCTCCCGGTCATAGGTCGACCAATAGGTGAAAAAGATATCACAGCCGGCATCCGCTAGCTCCAAACAAGTCGCTGCACCGATTCCTTTCAAGCGGCTCGCGCCGGTAACCAATGCGACCCGTCTTTTTTCCATATAAATCATCTCCTTATTGTGCGAGTGAATGCTCGGTCTTTACACGTCGATTCTCTTGCACCACCATCACAGCACTCAATACGAAGAAGATGCCAACGATTTGCCACAAACTAAGCTGTTCCTGAAACAGAATGACCCCGACCAAAGTAGCGATGACAGGTTCGACCGTTGCCGTGATGGAAGCTCGGCTCGATTCGACGAACTGCAGTCCAACGGTGTACAGCATATAGGCGAGCACCGTCGACACGAATCCGATCCCTATGGCGTTCATCAGCACACCTGATTGCAGGATGACATCCGTCTTCTGCCAAAGGCCCGTCACAGGTATGAGCGCAACGGAAGCATATATGAACGTATATGTGATGACAGTGAGTGAAGAATATTTCTCCAGAGCATATTTTCCGAAAATGCTGTACAGCGCATATCCAAGTCCGGATCCAAGCCCTGCAAGTACACCGAATAAAGAAGCATTGCTCGCTCCCCCTGGCAATAGGCCGATGACAAACATACACCCGAAGAAGGTCATACATAGCGCGAGAATCTTCCGTTTCGTAAACCATTCCTGGAATAAAAATCTGGATAAGATCGTGACGATTGCAGGTGCTGTATACAATAATATCGCTGCAACGGCTATTGACGTTTCCTTTATTGCCGTGAACAAACACCAGTTAAAGAAGACAATGCTGAAGATACCGGTGCCAACGAAGTACATGCTGTCCCTCCAATCGATCTTCAGCAGCTTGACATCTTTTATGGAGACAAATAGGATAAGAAGGATCGCTGCCACCATCACACGGATGGCGACGATCTCCAATGCTGTGAATCCATATGTATAGAGTCCTTCAACAAAAATGGCGATGAGCCCCCAGAGGGATGCTCCCAGTGCAATAAATAGATATGACCACTTCTTCATAGATGTCTCCCCAATCTCATAAAAATCGAATGCCACATAACATTCGATACAGGATTCGAGAATTCCTTTTCTTAGCTGGAGGTTTGGTATATGGAAATACGCACGCTACAACCATCTGACCTTGATGAAGTCCAGGAACTGTTCCGGAAAACGATTGTAACGGTGAATAGAAGCGACTACTCGGAGGAACAAACGAAACGCTGGTCCGAACAAATGAAGTGGAAAGAGGAGCTCCTTCATCATTATGCTTATGTAGCGGTAGATGAAGCACAAATAATCGGTTTTGCTACCTTGAGTCATGCAGGTTCCATCGAAATGCTGTATGTCCATCAGGCTTTTCAAGGTCAAAAAGTCGCCACCAGGCTGTTAGAGGTACTTGAAAAAATTGCGCTTGAGCTAAACTTTGAGGAACTCTCGACAGAAGCGAGTATCACAGCGAGACCGTTTTTTGAAAAGAAAGGCTTCTATGTTGCGGAAGAACAAGTGAAATGGATCCAGGACACGCCTTTCATAAACTATCGGATGCTTAAAAGACTGATCAAAGTGCGAACTTGACAAAAAGTTCGTACTTTTTTTATGAAACTAATGTATCATCAAACCGTATACACAATTGGAATCATGTTCCAGAGGAGGGGAAATCATGAATCACGTCATCACGGTTGAAAACTTATCGAAGAAGTACGGAGAGGTACAGGCAGTTCAGGATATTTCTTTTTCAGTACGTAAAGGGGAAATTTTCGGGATCATCGGACCGAATGGTGCCGGAAAAACAACAACAATCGAGATGCTGGAAGGCATTCGGAAGCCGGACAGTGGAACAATCGATGTTCTTGGACTCGTTCCAAGCAAACAACTGAGAGAATTGAACAAACGGATCGGTGTCCAATTCCAGGCGACTTCCATCCAGAAGAAAATGAAAGTGAAGGAAGCGCTCGATCTTTTTTCATCTTTTTACAACAAACCGACCCAGAAGGATCACCTCATCGATTTATTAGGGCTAGGCGAAAAACTGAATGCCCATTTCGAGGATTTATCTGGTGGTTGGAAGCAAAGAGTAACCTTGGCACTTGCTACGCTTCATCAACCCGAAATCCTGTTCCTGGATGAACCGAGTATGGGGCTCGATCCGCATGCACGCAGGGAAATGTGGTCGATGATCCAACTCCTGAAAGAACAGGGATGTACCATCGTCATTACGACGCATTACATGGAAGAAGCCGAAAAGCTTTGTGACCGGGTGGCGATGATTTATGGTGGACAATTGAAAGCACTCAACACGCCAGAAGAGCTGTTGGATGAAATGGCGGTCCACTATCTCGCGTTCGAAAGCGATGGATTGGAATATGATTATCTGCTTTCCCTTCCAGATGTCGTTAGGGTAGAGCAAGATCAAGCCACGTACAAGGTGTTCAGCGATGATCAGCAGAACACCGCTTATCACATATTCAAGTATTGCAACGAGAAGGGCATCACCTTGAAAGACTTCAAGTTTGAAAAAGGATCTCTTGACGATCTGTTCGTCCACTATCTGGAAAAGGAGCGATCCGCATGACGGTGATGGTAAAACTTGCTGGCTTAGAAACGAAAATGTTTTTCAGGGATCGCTTAAGCGTATTTTGGACGTTCTTATTCCCTGTGCTGATGATCTGGTTGTTCGGATCCATGTTCGACGGCAATGACATGAATGGAATGACGTTCGCGGAGTTGTACGTCCCTTCGTGGATCGGAGTCAACATTGTGACCACATCGTTCTTCACACTCGGAACGGTTCTGGCAGGTTACCGCGAGACCGGTGTACTACGCCGCTATCAGTCTACACCGTTGCAGCCCTGGAAGATTTTAGCCGCCCACACATTCCAGGGAACGGTCATCTTCTTCATTTCAGCCGTGTTGCTCATGGTTTTCGGTATGTTGATGTATGACCTGTCGTTACCGAATTACATCGGCAGTACATTACTCGCTTTGTTGATCAGTATTCTCGCCTTTTTCCCTTTTGCGCTGTTTTTGACGTCACTTGCGAAAAATACACAATCAGCGGCAGCCATCAGCTCACTATTTTTGAACTTGATGCTGTTCTTATCCGGGGCGACTTTCCCGCTTGATTTCATGCCGACGATCTTGCAGTATGTAGCGAAAGTCCTCCCGCTTTATTACGTCATCCAATTGTTACGTGGAACGTGGAACGAAGCACCGATCACTGATTACCTGTTGGAAGTTGGCGTACTACTTGGCATAGCGGTCGTCTCCATCATCCTCGCCTCCCGATTTTTCCGTTGGAGCGGGAAGTAGTGGGATTGTTTCCAAGTTGGGGTTAATTCTTACCAAATTGAATTTTATTCTGTCCAATTGTTGATTAATTCTAACCAAAGTCGAATTAATTCTCACCAAACACAGAATAATTCTATCCAACACTAAAAAAATGACCCAGAGAATCCTCTGGGTCATTTCTAATTAACATTTGTTTACGACGATTTCGTCATCGACGAAATCCACTTTAATTTTCGTTACGTCATTTTCATCCAGCAACAGGTCGGCAATGCCGTCCTCGACTTTTTCTTGAAGTACACGTCGGATCGGACGGGCACCGAATCGAGGATCGTAACCGATGGAAGCGATATGTTTCTTCGCTTCTTCCGTTACTTCAATTTCACGCCCTTCATCTTTTACCATTTCACGGATATCCTCCAACATGAGGTCGACGATTTGCACAAGGTGATCTTGGGACAATTCGTTGAACGGAACAATACCGTCAAAACGGTTCAAGAATTCAGGTTTGAAGTAAGCACTTAAGCTTTCAAGTACAGACACCGCTTCAGATCCATGGTTTTCAAATCCTACTTTAATCTTCTTATCACCAGTACCAGCGTTACTTGTCATGATGATGACCGTATCCTTGAAGCTAACGGTACGACCCTGACTGTCGGTCAAACGACCATCCTCCATGATTTGAAGGAACATGTGCTGTACATCTGGGTGCGCTTTTTCAATCTCATCCAGCAAGATGATGCTGTATGGGTTGCGACGTACACGCTCGGTGAGTTGACCTGCTTCATCGTGACCGACGTATCCTGGTGGTGAACCGATAAGCTTTGACACGGAGTGTTTTTCCATGTACTCACTCATGTCCAGACGAATCATTGCATCCTTAGAGCCGAACAGTTCTTTAGCCAGCGTTTTAGTCAGTTCGGTCTTACCGACACCAGTCGGTCCGACGAATAGGAATGCACCGATCGGGCGTACTTTGGATTTCAGACCAGCACGGCTTCGGCGGATCGCTTTCGCTACCTTCTGAACCGCTTCGTCTTGGCCAATCACACTTGATCCGAGACGTTCTGCAAAATTCTTCAGCTTGTTCTGCTCATCGTTTTGCAGTTTGCGGACTGGGATACCTGTTTTTTCTTCGACGATGTATTGAATATCTTCAATTGTAATTTCAGGCATATCCTCTGGTTTTGTAGCGGTCTGGTTCTGAAGTTTCAGTTCTTCATCACGTAGTTTCGCTGCACGCTCGTAATCTTCTTGTTGGGTTGCTTCTTCCTTCTCTTTTGAAATCGCTGCGAGCCGTTCTTCCACGTCATCTTCACTCGTTCCAGCGTGTTTCAAGTTCATTTTAGAACCGGCTTCATCCATAAGGTCGATCGCTTTGTCTGGTAGGAATCGATCCTGGATGTAGCGTTTGGACAGCGTTACGCATGCACGGAGTGCTTCGTCTGTATAACGGATTTCGTGATACTTCTCATATTTCTCTTTCAACCCTTGTAGGATTTCCACTGCTTCCTCTTCCGTCGGTTCTTTGACCATGACAGGTTGGAAACGACGTTCGAGTGCAGCGTCTTTTTCAATTTGACGATATTCCTTCAGCGTGGTTGCACCAACGACTTGAAGCTCTCCACGTGCCAGCGCTGGTTTCAAAATGTTTCCTGCGTCCATTGAACCTTCCGCAGCCCCGGCACCTACTAGGAGATGGATCTCGTCTACGAAAAGGATCACGTTCTTCCGTTCTTTCACTTCGTTGATCAGTTGTTTCATACGTTCTTCAAATTGACCTCGAATGCCCGTATTGGCAACGAGTGATGACACATCCAAGAGGTAAACTTCTTTATTCAATAGCTTTTTCGGTGCCTCCTGGTTGGCAATCTTCAACGCAAGTCCTTCTGCAATGGCCGTCTTACCGACACCTGGTTCCCCGATCATGACCGGGTTATTCTTGTTTCGACGGTTCAAAATCTCCGTGACGCGTTCTACTTCTTTGTCACGTCCAATGACCGGATCGATGAGACCCGCTTTTGCTGCGTCCGTCAGATTGCGGCCAAGGTCATCCAAGAGACCGCCGCCTTTTTTACCTTGTCCAGGACCGGTTTGACCTTGTTGCGCCTGTTGGTGATCCATGAAGTCGTTCATGTCGAACCCACCCATATTTTTTCCCATAAATGGATTCATGTTACTTGGCTGCTTCATTTCGTTCTGAATTTCTTTATAGCATTTCGGGCAGAGTCGAATCTGCTTCGTAATACCGTTTATGTGAAGAGTCATTCGTACATTGGCTTCGTTAACTTGACAGTGTTGGCAACGCATATTAATGACCTCCCTTTTAGTGTTTAGAAAATTTTTTGTTAATCTAATTTGACTTTGACTATCTTTGACCTTTATTCATATTATAGTTTGACCTTCTTTGACTTTCAAGTATTTTGTTTAGACTTTTTTCCTGCCAATTTTTGATTGGTTTATGATGATAACAGGGTCTATCTGCGTATGCAAAGAACGTGCTTATAGCGAAGTCTGAATGCTCGCAATCCCTATTGGTCTCCGTTATGATGGATATGGAAAGCAGGATTGAAGGAGGTACATAATTTGAAGATTCTAGCGATACATGGTAGTTCCCGTCCGAATGGAAATACCGAACAATTGACGAAAAAAGCACTCGAGGGATTGGATGCAACCCATATCCACCTACGTGACTTCAACATCCAGCCGATAGATGACCTACGTCATGAGCCAGGTGGTTTTCAATCCGTAAAAGACGACAATGATCGCATCGTTGACTTGATGCTTGAACATGACATCCTTGTGTTTGCTACTCCAGTTTATTGGTACGGAATGTCTGGCATGATGAAGGATCTGATTGATCGTTTCTCACAAAACATGCGGGATGACCGGTATGATTTCAAGGCCGAGCTTCGTAATAAGAAGGCGTATGTGATTTGTTGCGGAGGGGATAATCCGAAGATCAAAGCATTGCCGCTCATCCAACAGTTCAACTATATCTTTGACTTTGTTGACCTTGAATTCGGTGGATACATCATCGGACAAGCGAACAAACCAGGTGACATTGCGGACGATCACTTAGCGACACAACAAGCTGTTGAACTGAATCAATTTTTGAAAAAGTAAGAAGGACAGCCGGGTGGCTGTCCTTTTCCTTATTTAGAACTCTTGATTTTCGCGCTCTGGTAGATCCTCGTCACGCAGTTCAGTCTGGCCTTTTGCCAGCTCCTCAGCAATTTCAATGTCTGGAAGACTTTCCTTCGGCGTTTGATTATGATGTTTCGTCTTATCATTTAACTGCTTACGCTTCGTCATACGATCGCCTCCAATTTTTCACGGTATGATGGTAGTTTGGACGAAGCAATCCTATGGTATGCGTTGCAATTATTTAAGTGGGATCTTAATGCTGTTCAAGAAGTCCTTCATATAAAGTCTCATCGGCTTACTCATTTTGTTGGCGATGATTTGCGTCCAAGTGTGTGTGCGCTTTCCTTGGGTACGTTCACGATAATAATCAGCAATATCTTCGTTGTAACGTGCCAATTGCTCGATGAATACTGTTTCATCTTGCTGATACTCATCGACATGATAGATGTTCTCCATTGGCAGGCGTTGTTTTTTATCCGGATTCTGATCCGGTACACCGACACACATACCGAACAATGGAATGACGCGATCCGGTGTTTTCAACACTTCCGCCACTTCTTCGAGGTTGTTACGCAACCCACCGATATAGCAGATGCCAAGTCCCATTGACTCAGCTGCAAGTGCCGCATTTTGAGCCGCAAGCGCTGCATCAATCGTTCCGACCATGAATTTTTCGGTGGATTCGAGCGATTCGACGACTTCATCCTCCGTAAGACCTTCCATTTCCACTGCAATTTTATGACGGTTTAGATCTGCACAAAATACGAAAAAGTGACCGTTCTTCTCCACGTATTCCTGGTTTCCGGCGAGTTCTGCCAACTTCTTTTTCTTGGCCGGATCTTTCACCCCGATGATGGAATACACTTGGAGGTAGCTGGATGTAGCTGCCGCTTGAGCGCTCTGAACGATCGTTGTGATCTGTTCTTCTGAAAGTGGTTCGTCTTTAAACGCTCGGATACTGCGATGATTCAATATCGTTTCGATAGTCTCGTTCATTTCTATCACCCTTACTTTCATCAGTTTCGTTTATTCTAAATTCATCGTATCCAACGTGAAGCTTGAGGACAACTAATGTGCCTTTGTCATGTTTTGGTTTATAATTTCCGATTTTGGGCTATAATTCTGGATTCTGGGCTATATTTTCTTATTTTGGGCTATATTTTCTGAATCTGGTCTATAATTTCAAAATCTGGTCTATATTTCTCTAGAACGAAGAAAAGAGAGCTGTCACTGAGGACAGCTCTCTTCATTTTCGCTTTATTTTACACTTTTTAACCTACTGATCATCAAAACAGTGATCCCAATAAAGGCCATTAATGCTAAAAATGGAATTGTGATAAACCCGAGCCAGTTGATATACTCTCCGGAACATGGAACTCCTTGTGTACATGATCCTACCTTGGAAAACAGATCGGTTTTTTGTTGAAGATAATGATAGGTCGATACGAAAATTCCGATCACGCTGAACGGCAGCACATACCAATGAATCTTCTCCTCATCCAGAAAAAGTCCAACTCCAAGAATGATGGCGAGTGGGTACATCAGAATCCGCTGATACCAGCATAACTGGCACGGGACGAATCCGGCTATTTCGCTAAAATAAAGACTCCCAAGCACCGCAACGAGTGATATGATCCAGGCGACGCCTGTCCGTTTACTGCTCACCGGCTTCCTCCAAAGCTTTTTCGATGGCAGGTTTGATGGATCCCTCATAATCCAATTCGACCATCTTACCATTTACTAATATCGTTGGAGTGCTTTCGACTTGAGCACTCATATCGCGATCATCTTCTACTCTTTGGTTAATGGTTTCGTTGTCTAGATCTTTCTTTAGTTGATCGAGGTCAATTCCATCAACATTTTTTTCAACAAGGTCTAACAAGAATTCTTCTGTAGCCCAAGGCTCATTCATTTCGCCTTGATTTTCTAAGACAGTATCATAATATTGAACGAATGCATCAGGATTTTGTTCATATACCGCTTCACCAACTAGAGCAGCTGTAAATGAATCCGGTGCAAGGAACGGTTTATTGATGAACGTCATGCTCGCTTTTCCGGTATCAATGAAGTCTGCTTTAATTTGCGGATAGACTTGCTGTGCGAAGGATGCACAATGCGGGCACTTGAAATCGAAGAACTCGACCAATTTGACAGGTGCATCTTCTTCACCGACAGTTGGTTGATTTTCATAGCTGACCTCTATCTCTTGGCCTGGCTGAGCAGAATCTGCATGATCCTGACTTGGCTTATTATTGTCATTGCTGATAATGAACAGCAATACTGCAGCTAATACGAATACTGCTCCTATAATGATGATAAACCCTTTATTGTTCTGTTTTTGCGGCTTATAGACCGTTTTCTTTTTCTTTGCCATGACAGGTCCTCCTTTATGTACTAACTCTATTTTTCCTTAATTTGAGCACCCCTGTCAATGAACGTGCTATGAAGATTTGAATATCTTCAGGAATACACTCGATTTTTCCTATTTTAATGAGATTTGCTGTAGATACAAACCTCTTAATAGTGTAATATTACACTAAATGAGTTAAAAAGGAGGTTACTCTGATGTACGCAGCGGAAACCCTTCCAGCCTGGTTCTGGGTGATGTATTATGCTTACATCTTTGCTAGTGTGGTCGCTTCCATTCATGCCATACGGAAACAACGGTTAATTTGGTTGTCTACCCTACATATCGGCTTCATTTTCATCATACCAATTTTTGGATTTGCGAATGCGATCGGACGTATGGAAGGTAATGAACTGGATCATCTTATTAGAGGATTGAAAAACTTCGAATTGTGGTCCATCTCAGAATTGGTTGGGTATGCCTACTCTCTCTTTTGGTGGGGACTTTACCTGTTCAAAAAGAAAAACGGGAAGTTCTGATCAAAAGAAGTTCTCTTCCTTATGAGTGCACCATTTTGTGATTTTCTCAATTTCATGTACTCATAAAAGCCTCTAACGTACCCCATTTTTGGTTTTGGATTTTTGGGGACGCAAGAGCATCCATTACATCCTCCATATGTGTTTTCTACATTTAATAAAAGAAATAAGCCTGGGAAATCCCAGGCTTTCATCTATTATCCAGCCAATTACTCTTCATCGTTGTCATCGTCAGATCCTTTGTTGTTCGTTGCATCGTGGATGACTTTTGCGATGCGTGTTTTTTTAATATAGAAATTTATGAATATATTATTTCTTTATCTTAAAGTTTGGCTTTAAATGCCTATTAATTTTCGTGAGGAACCGAAGATACCAAGTTCTTCTCTTCCTCTCCTTGAGCATTCGATCGACTATAGATTTCATCGGTCAATGCCCAATTCTTCTTATTGGCAAGGTAACGTAAGCCTGTGCGGAATGTCGAGAACGTTTCAGCTTCAATCTTCACTCCAGCACGAACGATTTCTTGTACAAGTCGGGATGAAAACCCTACATAGATGATTTCAACACCCATCAACGATACCGATTTTGTCAATTGTTCGATTTGATGAGCGAGATCATCCATTTGGAAGTGGCCATTATCCGGCAGGATAGCACCTGTAAAATCGCAAACAATTGATTCAGCATCCTGGGTTGTAATGTTATGTAAGAGTTTATCACGTGTAATATCGAATCGTTCATTGGTTAACATGCCGACAATCGGTACGAGAATCGTGTTTGGGACGATTGACGGTATGATGGGCACAGACAGGTCGGCAATTAACTTCTTGTCTTTTTTCATCATTTGTTCGAATTCATCGATCCGGCTTTCAAAGTTTACAATCAACGAATGCACATAATGATAAGACGCATGGTCTAACAAGAAATCAATTTTCCGAATGATTGAGATCAATTCTTTGTTCGACCAATTTTCAGTTTCCGTATGAAGTTCCACAATATCCAATACCTGATTCTTAAAAATGACGAATGCCTGGAAAGATTGATTGTATGGACGCTTCTCATTGATTGCATTCCAGCTAGTCTTCTCTGCCCATTCTTTAATCAATTGCTTTGCTTCAACCTCATCTTCTAATTCCAGTCCTCTACTGATATACTCCGCTAACAACTTGTGTGCTTCAAGAAAATGACGCGTGTTCCTGGTACCAAGTGATTCTGAGAGTACTGCGTCGGTCTTCTGAGCAATGGCTTCTTTTTCATCATAAATAAGTTGAGCAATTACGGCGATACTCATGACCAGTCCCCCCCTGGGAAAAATGTTTAACATATTCTCGTTACCCTAATAGATGTATGTTAAACCTCATTTCACAAAAATAATCGAAGTTTTTTCATGAGGATATTGTACTTGTCAATGAGCTGTGACGGTACCTTCTGTCTGAATAGAAGTTCCCAACCATTCTTTTAAGGCATCAAATTGGTTTGAAGCATCGTAATAGCCTTGTTCATATAATGCGGTCAATTTTTCAGGATTCCGTTCAACCCGTCCTACTTGGAGCGGTTCCAATGGACGGATGACGAATACGTCTCCGCTCTGTTCTTTTTCCCTGATATAATCCACTGTTTCGTTATATACCTGGAATCTATTATTCATACGATCAACCAGTCCATTGTATTGCGGATAAACTTTGCGTGTGAGCCAGTTCATTCTGGAAGGTTTCTTGATGTATCCGTCATTACGCGTCAAAATGAGGATATTTCGTTTATTGCCGTCCCTTTCAGATTTTCGGATCGGTATCGGGTCTGAAATTCCACCATCCATTAAGTAACGGTCCTCCAATTCAATGACGGGTGCCATAAAAGGTAATGAACTTGATGCTCTCAAGATGGAAAGGATCTCACTTGAATAAGAGGATTTCTCAAAATAAACCGGTTCTCCTGTTCTGCAATCCGTTGTTCCTATGACGAACTTTTCCTCTGCAGAATGGAAACGATCGAAATCAAATGGGACTAGCTTATTCGGAATCTCATCAAAGATCAAATCCATCCCGAATAATTGACGCTTTTTCCAGAAATTCTTAAGAGATATGTAGTCGGGATGGTTTGAAAAACCGACCGTCACCTTCTTGTTTCTTCCCCTTTGACGGGCGAGATAAGACGTCGCATTACATGCGCCTGCCGATACGCCAATGACATATGGCAAATAAAAATCCTGCTCCATGAAATACTCCAGCACACCGGCTGTATATACCCCACGCATACCGCCGCCTTCTAGCACAAGTCCTGTACCGTTCATGCACACAACACTCCTTGCTTAATCTCTTTTTTCCAGTTTATCAGAAATGAACTTCCAATGTCAGGAAATCCGGAGGTTTTTACAAAGGTTTAAAAGTTGGTGGAGAACATACTTTTTTTCATATAAAAAACCGAATACCTCAATGGGATCCGGTTTTGGATATTGTTTATGTCGGCGGGGGCTGACTTCCTTCCCTTCCTGCTTGGCTGCGATGTCTGTCTGTCACGTTCCGATGTGACGGTCTTTCCTGGTGTTCACCAGAATTCATATGAACTTCTGTTCTCTTCCTATTCTGATATTCATAATAAATGGCGATCAACAATACGATCAACAGTGGTATAAGCATCCACATCCACATTGCACAAGCACCTCCTTTGTCTCATACAATACCCGCATTCCGTTAAAAGCTAACATGAAACAAGCTGTGGAAAATTTCGGCCACACCATGTAAAGTAAAAGGTAGATAAAGAAAAGGTGGTCAAACAATGGTAACGAAACAACTTATCGTGTTTTACATGATTGGCGGAGCTCTGATTTTGTTAGGAGCTGGCTTTTGGTTAAAGAAAAATATTTTTCTCATCAAAAACTATGAGGAAAGTTCAATAACAGATAAAGAAGGATTAGCGAAGTCTGCCGGAATTTATGTTATCGCAATCGGCGTTATGATTTTCTTAACTTCCTTCCTTACACAAGCAATTGGAAATTTTGCCTGGATGATTTTCGCCATCCTTGTATCCTTGTCCTCATTGCTCATGATGCGCATCATCATGAAATACATGTAACGAAAAATGAACCTTCCCGGTTCATTTTTTTGTGATTTTATATGGAAATGTCTGGTATTATGAAATAAAGAAAAATAATGGGGGCGAAACACTTGGGTGTAGGATTCATCGGATTATTCAATCTACTTTTCATCTTTTTTATGATCGGACTGTTGGGCTTTGCTTTTTATTTCGTCATCTCAATGCTCAAGTTCATGAAAAATAAGCAAAAAACCGATCAAGAGATGAACGAAAAACTAAATGCATTAATAGAAGAAATCCGGTATCGGAAAAACTAGCATCCTCCCCTTCCTTTTACCTAGTAATAAGGCATTAGAAAAGAAAAAACCCCTCCCGGATCCGGGAAAGGTTTCTTCTAAGGGTTTAGGGGTTAGGGGGATAAAAGGTTGTTAGTATAAGGATACCCACCTCAACATTTTTTAAACATCGAAAACCAAAAAAATTCGAGATTTTTTTACTTAGGCCTTTCGTAACATTTGTGTAATATTTGTAATAAAAACGAAACTTTCTTCCGAATCATTCGTCTATATAAGTAAGAAGAACAAATTGGAGGAGGAAGATACATATGAACACATTCATGAACCTATTTCGACCATTGTTAGCAGGAACAATCGCGGTGATAGCGTTTATCTTTGCTGTTCTTTCACTTTGGAACTACGTGTCCTAAGAAAGAATTGAAGGGATTGATCATGACGATCAATCCCTTCTTTTTTTTATATTCTATGAAATTGTGAACCCGATCTTTCCGAACTGTTTCGCTTCTTCCATTCTATTAAATGCTTCCTTCGCTTCTTCCAACGTGTAAGTTCGATCGATCACGGGTTTGATGTTGTACTTACTAATGAAGGAAAGCATGTCACGGAATTCTTCATGACTGCCCATCGTAGTGCCTAGTAAATTGTATTGACCATAGAAGAATTCACGGATATTGATGTGCACTTCATCTCCGGCAGATGCCCCGAAAGTGACCACCGTTCCACCTGGCTTCACAGCATTCATTGATTTGTCGAAGGTAGCTGCCCCCACACTTTCAATCACTAAATCTACTTTTTCACCTTGTAATGCTTCCGTCCAATCCGATGCACTATCAATTGCACGATCCGCACCCATCCTTAACGCTTCCTGACGTTTTGCTTCACTTCTAGAAGTAACGGTGACTTGAGCACCGACCGCTTTCGCGTATTGTAAAATGAACGTGATGACACCACTTCCGACACCCGGCAGTAAAATGTGTTGTCCTTCCTGTAATTGACCTCTCGTAAACAATGCTCGATAAGCAGTCAACGCAGCTAGTGGTAAAACCCCTGCTTCTGTCCAATTAAGATGCTCTGGCTTCGGTTCGACCTGGTTGGCGGGAACGACGACCTCCTCTGCGAAAGTACCGTTTGATGGAAATCCGAGAATGCCGAATCCTTCAGGAGGTGCAGGTGATTTTTCCGGCCAACCAAGACCCGGATTGATGACGACTTCATCTCCAACTGAGACACCTTCAACCCCGATTCCGACTTCGGAAACGATCCCTGCTCCATCTGAACCGATGACGAATGGAGGTTGATCCTCTTCGTGACGGTGAAGAACGAACAAATCCCGGTGATTCAATCCAGCTGCCTTCAGCTGAATCTTCACTTGTCCTTCTTTTACAATGGGAGATTCAAAGTCTTCCAGCTTCATACCTTCCATGCCTTTCGGACTTGTATGTACGATTGCTTTCATAACGATTCCTCCTTCTTTTCCACCATTATGGCATACTCTAACTTCATACACATCTTACACGCATCTGAATATTCGAAACTTTTTATTTTATGGTAAGGTTATGGAAAAAGGAGTGATGGTTATGGTCCGTTTCACAAATATGACCGAAAAGCAGTTTCACGAGTACCGCGCACGGTCTTTAGCTGAATACGCAGAAAACATCCGAAAAAATTATGACGTGTCCGAAGAAGTTGCCACTGAGCAAGCAACAAACCAGTTCGATGAGCTATTGAAAAATGGCTTACATACGGAAAACCATAGCATTTACCATGTCACAGATGATGAAACGGAAGAAAACGTCGGGATCATCTGGTATTCACTGGGACAGGAAACAGAGGAAGTCTTCCTTTATGAAATCTGGATGGACCCAGATTTCAGAGGCAAGGGCTATGGGACAGAATCGATGAAAGAGTTACACCGCCGCGCGAAGGAGCTTGGTGCAAAGAAAGTCGGTCTACACGTATTCGGACAGAATACCGGGGCAATTGCATTGTATAAACGGCTCGGATATGTCGAGAACAGCATCGTCATGCAATATCAATTATAAGAATATTATGGAACTGACACTCCTTCCGTCTCTTTCTGTTATAGTAGGGAGTGGAACATTGTACGTGTAAAGGAGTTTCATATGTTAAAAGAAACAAGTCTAGCAAGAATCACCCCAGATTTCGATCCTTGGGAAGCCTATATGGATGTTGAAGAACATGGTGAGATGGTTCTCAGCAATGTCGAATTCACGACCACGACCATCTGCAATATGCGATGCGAGCATTGTGCGGTCGGTTATACGTTACAGCCGAAGGACCCAGATGCGCTACCGGTCGAGTTGATGATCAAACGCTTGGAGGAAATCCCGCATTTGAGATCCATCAGCATTACAGGTGGAGAACCGATGCTTTCCATGAAATCTGTGAAACAGCATGTGGTGCCTCTTCTTCGTTATGCACATGAACGCGGCGTACGGACGCAAATCAACTCCAACCTGACATTGGATTTGAAACGGTATGAGTTAATTACGCCTTATTTGGACGTTTTACATATTTCCCATAACTACGGTTCAGTCGAAGATTTCAATGAAATCGGTTTTGCGATGATGGAGAAGAAACCGCCGATGGCACAGCGTGAACAATACTTCGAACGGATGGTTGAGAATTCGAGGGCGCTCACGTCAGAAGGTGTCATCGTTTCAGCGGAAACGATGTTGAACAAGCGTACGCTTCCTCACCTGGAGGATATTCATAGACAGATTGTAGAGATGGGTTGTCAACGACACGAAGTTCACCCGATGTATCCGAGCGACTTCGCAAGTGGATTGGAAGTCGCCACCTTGCCTGAGATCCGCGAAGGAATCCATCGATTATTAGATGCGAAGGACCCTAACACGTGGATGCTCTTCGGTACGCTCCCTTTCTATCCGTGCAGTGACGAGACGGAAGACTTGGAATTGCTGAAGCGTTTATATAAGGAAAAGAATGTGACGGTACGAAACGATCCAGATGGACGGTCCCGCTTGAACGTGAATATTTTCGACGGGAATGTCATCGTTACCGATTTCGGTGATGATGGACCGCTAGGTAATATTAAGACGGATTCACTCAACGATGTTTATGACCGTTGGAGGAGCAGCCAACTCGCAAAGTCTTTGAATTGTCACTGTCCGGCAGTCAAGTGCCTCGGACCGAATCTCTTAGTCAAGAATGCATACTATCCCGAACAGGATTTCACTTTGAAAAAGTCCAACATATGATGAAAAGGCTATCGAATGCGGCATTCGATAGCCTACTTTTTACGATTATTGGATGCCGAGTGACGAGTGGGTTTTAGAAATTTTGTTGTTGGTTTTAGAAATCCAGTGGTCCGTTTTGTAAATTTCAGACTCGTTTTATAAAACTGCATGTTTCTTTTGTAAAAACAGCCACCGGTTTTTGAAACTGGATCTATTTTACTACGAAAAAAAGACTTTATTTTCACAAAACGAAGTCTTTCTCTATTAACGTTGGACAGCCTGTACCTGGAAGCTTATTCTTCGCTCTTATACTCAATTTTCAAACCTTCGACATGCTTCTTTTCCATGATTCGTTTCTTCTTCCGGTTTTCAACCGTTTCAAAGAGGATGTCGTAATCATAATCCTCAGGATAAAGTTCTTCCGCTGGTAATTCGAGTTTTACACGCTTATGGTTCATTTTCTTGAACTCACCATCTATGAAAAGGGTCACATTCCCATTGTGATCTACACTTTCATAGACGATTGCTTTCCTTTCTTGTGATGGAATATAAACACTATCCCCTTTTTTCAGAGTAGATTCCGGTTTCTTACTCTTTTCCATTTTTCTCTCTGGACCGGATGTAATTTGCAAGTCTTGATGCGCTTCACTTTCAAAATGGACTTCTTCTCCATAAGTGCGTACATGTGCGTTTCCAAGAATTTTTGGATGCAGTCCAAGCTTACGGGCGATATGAAAGGCCTGGCTTTGCCCAGGCTTTCCAATGGTTAATTGATAGAGAGGTCGTAACGTCTCCAGGTCGAACTCCATTCTGGCATTCTCAAAGTCTGGATGTTCAGCAGCAAATGTTTTGATATCGTTGTAATGGGTTGTGGCAATGGTCTTTGCCCCCATATCGTTCAACTGTTCAAGAATGGCAATAGCAAGCCCCATCCCTTCTGCCGGATCCGTTCCTGCCCCCAATTCATCCAACAAAACAAGACTACGGTTGTTGGACTGTTTCAAGATTTCAATGACATTCGTTAATCTGGACGAGAACGTGCTTAACGATTGTTGGATACTCTGTCCATCACCGATATCAGTCAGTACTGTATCAAAAATCCCTACTTCGCTCTCCGGAGAAGCCGGAACGAGCATACCTGACAACGTCATTACCGTTAATAGCCCCGCTGTTTTCAAGCTGACCGTCTTACCTCCTGTGTTCGGACCGGTAATAACCAGCGTTTGATATCTGTGTCCAAGATCAAGCGTCAAAGGCTTCGCTTCTGACCCAAGCAAAGGATGTCGCGCTTCAACCAGCTTCAATGCCGGCTCCGCTATGATTTTCACCTGGTTACCTGAGATCTCTTCGCTATACTTGGCTTTCGCAAAGACAAAATCGTAATGTGCCATCGTCTCGATGTTGATTCTTAGTTCATGTTCACAACCTTCCACATGCCCTGTGAGCATTGAAAGGATACGCTGTTCTTCCAGGTATTCATCTGAACGAAGTTCTGCAATCTTCACCTGATCCTTCTGAACGACCTTTGGCTCCATATAGACCGTAGACCCGCTAGCAGAAGCATCGACCACCTGACCGCCAAATTGTTTTCGATATTCTTTTTTTACCGGGATGACATATCGACCATCTCTTTGACTTACAATAGGCTCTTGTAAGTATTTGCTTTTCGAAGGTGAGCGGACGATCTGATAAACACTTTCTTTGATACGGCTCTCGAGAATTGCAATCTGTTTTCGAACTTTGGCTAACTCTTTTGATGCGTGGTCTTGTATTTGGCCACTTCGAACAGATTCTCTGAGCTTTTCTGCTAACTCCTTCAGATCATAGATGGAATCGGCATAGCTTGAAACTGTCGGACCAAGAGTTGCTTGTTTTTTCATAAAGCGCTTGATCCTTCCACACCCCTCAATCAAATCTAGTACAGCCTCCAACTGTTGTTGGGTGAGCACAATTCCTTTATTGAACTGATTCAATAGCGTTTCTGTTCCGCTTAACCCATGAATCGGAACACTTCCTTTTCGAATGATCGCTTGTGCTTCAGCCGTTTCTTGTAGTCGTAATTCAACCGCACGTTTTTGTTTAAAAGGTTCTATCTTTTCAATCAAGTCTTTTCCTTGCATGGAAAGTGCATATTCCTTCATTTGTTGTTTGATTGTATGAAATTCTAACATCATTTCAGTCGTATGATTCAATGTATTTTCCTCCTGGTTAAATTGAAATATAAAAAAGCCACAGGTGAACACATCGTCACCTGCGGCTACGCAGTAAAGTCGATCGAGATACAAATAACCCAATCCCAGAATTTTTAAATTCAAGGAATCAGCTTATGTGTACGAGTGTGTTCTTAACATGCAAACCAGAGAATGGAAAAATGGGCATACGTATCCCGTTGTAATGAAAGGTGATTTTTTAAGAAATCCCCTTTCGACCATTACTCTGTATCTAATTTGCGTTAGTTAAGAACCCTCAGTAACATAAATTGCATCTACCTTTGTTTTAGAATGTACTTATACTATACTGAATGCTTAATCATTTGACAAGTCAGCATATGCCCAATTTCTTGTAAATATGTTTCACACGCTTCTACCTTCACCCCTGTATGGATGTTTTTTTGACAAAGTAGATGATGCTGTTTACTATACCAAGCGCAACAATCACACCGTACATTCCAGTTGCACCCGCATCTCCACCTAAACCGAGTTCATCTACGATAATGGCAGAATAGTAGAGAAGTTGAGTACAGAATACGATGATGATCAACGAAAGAACCGGAACCAAGTATCCCTTCAGCCATTTATCGCGTGTCTTTGGTATAAGCAGCATGACCATTGTTACTATTGAAACGACCAACAAAGTGATGAACATTGGTCTTAATAATGTAAAAACACCTAAGGTTTCAAATGAGTCGTATGTAAACATATTTCCTCCAAATTACTGACCGATGAAAGTCAGCTCGTCAATTTTTTCTCTAGTATGATTTTAGGTTCTCCTTGTTGATCGGTAAACGTTCCGATGACATCGAAGCCGTTCTTCAAGTTTAGAATGAGCATGTTTTTGAAACGGTTTTTCGTATGCGTGCGGATGGTGTGATAACCTTCTCGTGTACACCAGTCATGCTGTTCCAACAGCAAGGCTTGTCCAATCCCTTTCTTTCGGTGACGAGGGTCCACTCCGCCTAACCAACTGTAAAAGTGCTTGTCCTTCCGTTCATATCCGATCTTATAACCGATTAGTTCATCATCCAGAAATGCTGCAGCAATGTGAAGGTTGTGCTTCTTATCCAACTCGACCTCCAGTTTGTTCGACCCGGACCCGAACACACGGTCATGTAAAACCATCAACTTTTCGAGAGTTGTCACGTCCAGCCTACCTGTTATGCTCCGTATCTCCATTCTCCCACCTCAATGCTTTATTATTTTAATAGATGTTTCATTTTCAGCTGCCGTTATTTTTACCCGTCCACCGATCGGGAATGTCGTAATCGGTTGCGTATGACCGAAATTGACGTTCGTGATGATTGGAATGTTCTTCAATTCGTTTTTGGTTTCAAGTACTTTTTTCAAAATCTCATCCGTCATCTCTGATTTTTTCTGAAAACGACCGATGACCAACCCTCTGATTTTATCGGCATCCGGTAGATGTAGCAACGACTGCAAGTCCCGGTCGAATAAGGACGGTTCTGTCATGTAGTCATCCTCTAGAAACAAGATGGCGTCTTTCAAGCTTGGCATATATTCTGTGCCTTGAAGGAGGTTCAACGTACATAAGTTGCCACCAATCAATGTCCCTTCAGCAGTACCGTTCTGTACCACATCAAAATCATTTTGTTGTAAAAAGTTTCGATTTTCCTGGTCCAGGTACCACGCGTCATCGCTCCAATAATCTGCCGGTTCGATTACATAAGGCTCCTCAGACATCAAACATTTCTTGAAGTTGTCCCTCGTATATTCAATTCCTTTCAACATACTGAATGTTGAAAAATGAGGACCAGAATACGTAACCAATCCCGTTTTTGCATAAATGGCAGTAGCTAAAGCAGTAATGTCGGAAAATCCACAGAGAATTTTCGGATTGTCCTTCATCAATTCGTAATCCAAAAACTGCAATAGCTGATTGGAATTGAAACCGCCAATAACCGTCAGTATCCCCTTTACATTCGGGTCACGAAAAGCGTCGTGCAGGTCTTCCACTCTTGACTCGATGCTCGTTGAGTGAAAATCATTCGCTTCGTCCACGTGCTTACCGAACGTCACCTTTAATCCAAGCTCCTCTAACCTTTGGATTGCAGTCTTTCTTTGCTTCTCATCTAAGATGACCATGCTTGTCGCTGGAGCTACTACCCTGATTTCATCACCTGGTTGCAATTTAACGGGCATGTGCATATGTATCTCCCCCTTTACGTATGTATGTAGCTCATAAGTTTACCAGAGTTTAGGAAAAAGAAAATAGGAAAGAAGAAAAAACCAACCTCGAGAATGCAAGGTTGGTTTTCGACTCTTTGATTATTTGAAAAGCAATACTTTACCGACAGTTCCATCATCACTTTGTCCGATAACGCGGAACTTCAAGCCATAGTTTGGAACATTTCGTCCTGCGTCAACAAGTCCTGGATTCAGGTAGTTATTGCTGTCATCAAACAATGGATTACGTTGCGTGTGATTGTCTTCAAGTGTGATTCCTAACAGTTCGGAATAATCCAAGAACATCTTCTCGCTCTTATCGAGGCTGAATGCAGCGTCATGTACTTGGTAACGAGTAGATGCTACAGTCTCGTCACTCCAGTAGTTCGTGTGTTGATCTGCGTCAACCACACCTACGAAACCTTCTCCTGGATGTGCGCCTGTCCAGTTTTCATCATACTTCTTGTCGACATACCATACGACTAGCCCATCATCAAATGTCATCAAGCTCGCACCACGGCGGATGTTATCTAGACCTCTATCCACACCGTTGTGGCTACGCCATTCGAGTAGGTAGTAATGATCGCTATATACTTTACCGTTTGCTTTAGTAAAGCCGTTTTGAGTAAAGGCAGACTCACCTTCAGCATCATCGAACAATACTTGCTCTCCATCGACAGATACTGCAATATCATCCGCATAGAAACCTGGGTTTGATACGTATCCATCCGTCCAGTAATTCAACTCTAACTGAATCTCTTGCCCTGCATATGCAGAAAGATCAAATGAAGCATCTACCCAGCCGTTCGATGATCCAGTGATACCGTATCCTGGGTTTTGACCATGTGGATCCTCTGTAACTGTAATGTTCCCTTCAACAGATTCACCATTTACTTTTACAGAAGCGTAGTCCCAATCGACTTCAATATCGTACCAAGCCTTGAAATTAAGCTCAGCATTTGTTGCATTTGTTAAATCAATCGTTGCTGTCATCGAGTTATCCAGGTCATTGCCACTTCCAGAGAAATACTCGTTTTCTCCACTTACAGGAACGTTAACGATTGTTTCTTTTTGAGGAAGTGTTACCTTAACAACGTCATTGTTTGTCCCTTTTGTTACCCCTTCATCGAGTAAAACTTCTACACCATTTGCATCGATTTCACTTTGATCGATTTCAGTACCTGTCAACCAGTTCCCTTTTGTCCCCTGGTTATCGACTACCGCAGAAGCTTGAAGCATTTCTTTCATGTAAGGACTGAATCCAGTTGGCATTGTACCAGGGATTTGTCCAGCCCAGCTTCCACTAGACATGATGGACCAATAACTTACTGGTTCACCGGCACCCGTATACTGCGTGTCATACTCATCCGGTAGACCAAGGTCATGACCGAATTCGTGGGCCATTACACCAACCGCTCCGTCTTCAGGCTCAATGGTGTAGTCGTATGCAGCCATTACTCCGCCCCAATAAGGAACTTTCGCTTCTGTTCCTTCAAGGCCGTATACTCCTCCAAGGTTCCAACGGTGAGACCAGATCGCGTCAGATCCAAGTGAGCCTCCACCTGCTTCTTCACCTACACCAGCGTGGATGATCATCAAGTGGTCGACAAGTCCGTCTGGCTCAAGATAGTTTCCATCTCCATCAAGGTCGTATCGATCCCATTGGTCATAATCTGCTAGATTCACATTAGGGTCAGCAGCTGCAGCATCTAATGCTTCTTGTACCAATGTACGCGGCCGTGCATCGCTACCATTTTCATCAGGGTAGTTGCCACCGTAATATGCTGCATTCTCACTAGCTGTATACCATCCAGCTACTTCCCCTTCTACAGAGTAGCTTCCACCAGATTGTTGCTCATAATATTGTTTCATAGATACGTAGGTTTTGCCGTCTGGACCTGTCCAGCCACCAGTTCCGAATAACATATCTTGATAGTGTTCACGTGAATAGGCATTCTCACCTTCATAGTACATATCTGTTTCATCAGGTGTCATATTGTTATGTTCTCGATCTGGATAGTCGATCAGGATCGCGAGAACTTTGTCCGTACGCATTTGCCCATCGTACGCTTCCTCTTTAACACCATCAGGAGTGTCGGCTTGTCCTAATTTATTTCCATTACCGGATTTCAGACTGTTCTTCTTCATATATTCTTGCAACTTCGCTTTTGACTCTTGAGCTTCTTCATGAAGCTCTCCTTCTTCATGCGAATGCTCAGAATTTGCTGATCTTTTCTTCAAATATTTCTTCAATGCTTCTTCAGCTTGAGCGGCTGTTGCATTTGGAGCAATCGTCCCCTCTTTCTTAAGCATTTCTATTAATCTTTCATCATTGGCGATGCCTAAATCGATCGGCGCTCCACCATAATGCTGAGTTATACTTTCGCGTGCTTTTTCTGCTTCAGCCATTTGTGGCGAAGCGACAGCACCGTATGTAAGCGTGCTCAATCCCATCATGACTGCTAAGGCTGTAGATGTGATTTTACTTTTCTTCACGTGTGATACCCTCCCCTAATTAGTAAAATCTTGCAATCTAATACTTTTGTAGTAATAGTAGCAATTTGACGAAAAATTGTAAATATTATGTTTAATATTTCAGAAAAAGGGGAATAAAGGTATGTTTTTGTAGATGTTTGAGATATATTGGTAAAAATAGTAGTACAAAGAACCTTACTATCTTGAAATATTTTGAAAAATAAAGAAGTTCTCCAACTAAATTCCTTATCTTCATAAATTTCACAACAGAAAAAAGACCCATTTAATGAAGATGGGTCATTGGTTACCAATTATGAAATTTGCTCAATTATGACGTCTCCTACGCCGATATCAATATCCATTTCAATTTTTACATCAGCAGTTTCGTATGCTTGGTTTTGATAGCTGCTTCCTACCTTCATGAAGTAGTCGGCATCGATTTTTCCGACCCCTTTATCGACTTCCAGCTTCACACCAATCTGCTTCGGGACCATAACTCTGGTTTTACCGACACCACTATCGATTTGGACCTTGAAACTTTCTTTCCTGTGACCAGAAAGATCAATTCTTGTCTCTCCTACACCTGCTTCAATGACCAGGTCTTTCAACTTCAAATCTTTTAAGTTCAAATCCGACTTCCCAGCTCCCAATTCAAGATGTAAGGACAGAGGAAGAGTATCGTTCAGAGCTACCTCCCATTCCTGTTTTACAGAAAAGAAATCCCATCCCTTTGTACTTTTCTGACTGATGATCAAATCTCCCGTTTGATGATCATGAATCTCGTAACTCACGCTGGGATCCAATTCATCTCCTTTATAGGAAAACGTCCCTTCCATTATATGATCGGTACCTCCAGTTACTTGTAGCTTTCCTGCTCCAAGTTGTAAGGATACTTTCAATTCCTTTTCTTCTTTCCGCTCAATCACTTTTTTCGTTTTCTCTTTCGTAAACATATCCGACGCTCCTTTTTGTTTTTCTTACACTAAGTGTAAACCGAATCACCTTTATCAATAACGGACATAGGGTTGGTTCTCTGTCCGTCTCGGGGCTGATTTTCCCATTCGGTTTGAGGACGAATTTGAGATGGTATACTAGTAAGGAAAGGATGAATGGTATGGAGTTTCAATTTTTAGGAACTGGTGCAGGGATCCCATCGAAAGGTCGAAACGTTTCATCCATGGCGCTTCGGTTCATGACCAATCGTCAAGGTGACGTTTGGCTGTTTGATTGTGGGGAAGCGACACAGCATCAGGTATTACATACGAATCTGAAATTATGGCAAATCACGAAAATCTTCATCACCCATATGCATGGAGACCATATTTTTGGTTTGCCCGGATTTCTGGGAAGTAGATCGTTCCAGGGAGCCGAAGATCCTCTCACGGTCTATGGCCCGAAAGGAATCAAGGACTTTATAACCGTTACCCTCGAAACGAGCCGGACTTATTTGAAGTACCCGTTAGAAATCGTCGAATTCGAGGATGATTTTGTAGAGCTCGATAACGGCTATGAAATCAAGATTGCCCAGCTCGAGCATGTCATCCCATCATATGGATTCAGGATTACAGAGCCCGAACAGCCAGGAAGCCTTCAAGTGGAGAAATTGAAAGCAGCAGGCATTCCACCAGGTCCTATGTATAGTGATTTGAAAGCAGGAAAAACAATTACGTTGGAGGATGGACGGGAGATTGATGGTGCAGATTTCACAAGTCCCCCTCAACCGGGGAGAATTGTGACGATATGCGGAGACACACGCCCCTCAGTAAAAACGGTCGAGCTTGCGAAGAACGCCGACTTGTTCATCCATGAGGCGACCTTCGCTCAGGGAATGGAGGAAAGAGCAATCGAATACTACCACTCGACAACGAATCAAGCTGCTGAATTAGCGAAACAAGCTGGTGCTAAGCGCTTAATCCTCACACATATCAGCTCCCGTTATTATGACCAGGCTGATGAATTGCTTGAAAGCGCGATAAATGTCTTTCCAAATACTGAAATGGCGCATGATTTTTCCGTCTTTCGACTGAATAAACGCAAAAACGAAGAATGACTCCGTCTTGAGGAGTCATTCTTCGTTTACCGGATTATCGAATCCATTCTTCAACGTTCCATGTTTCCGTTATCCAATCTTCGTAAAAATCAAGCTCGTGGGAGACAAGCAGAATTGTGCCTTTATAATGCTGAAGGGCTTCTTTCAAGGCTTGTTTCGCTCGGATGTCGAGATGGTTTGTCGGTTCATCTAGAACGAGGAAATTGCTTTCTTTCATCATCAGTACACAGAGTCGAACTTTCGTCTGTTCTCCTCCACTCAATGTATCCATCGGCTGGTAGATGTGCTCATTCCTCAAACCACATCTGGCGAGCTGCTTACGGACGTCTTTTTCTTTCATTTCCGGATATTGTGACCATACGTATTGTAGGGCGGAATCCTTAATTGGAATCTGTAATTCTTGTTCCAGATAGACTGGACGCACGAAACTGCCGATTTCGACACGTCCACCTAATGGTTCAATCAGCCTGAGCAATGACTTGATCGTCGTCGTTTTTCCGATTCCATTATAGCCTGTCAATGCGATTTTTGCGTTCTTTTTGATCGACAAATTGAGCCCTTCAAGCAACGGTTCTTCATAACCGATTTTTAAGTCTTCCGCTACAAGCACTTCCTGATTCGGTTCTCGACAGACACGGAAAGCAAATCGCGGAGTCGGCAAGTTGGTCGGTTTTTCAATTCGATCGATTTTCTCGAGTTTCTTTTCCCGGCTCTTGGCTTGTTTTGCTGTGGATGCCCTCGCTTTATTCCGAGCGATGTAATCCTCCAGCTTCTCGATCTCCTTCTGTTGCCGGAGATAGGTTTGGTACGCTTGCTTCTTCCGTAGTTCATACGCTTCTGTAAAAGCTACATAATCCCCGACATATCGGGTAAGCTGTTTATGCTCGAGATGATGAATGACCTTCACCACTTCATTCATGAAATTCGTATCATGCGAGATCAAGATAAAGGCGTTCGGGTAATTCACCAGGTATTTTTGAAGCCAGCTGATATGGATGTCATCCAAATAGTTGCTCGGCTCATCCATGAGCAGTACATCCGGCTTACTCAATAAAAGCTTCGCGAGCATCAACTTCGTCCTCTGTCCGCCGCTTAAGTGACTCGTTTTCGTCTCCATTCCGAGCGATGTGATACCAAGTCCAGCTGCTACTTCTTCAATAGAAGCATCCAACGTGTAAAATTGATTGGCTTCCAAAGTTTCCTGAATGAATCCGAGTCGTTCCAGATCTTTCTCAAGGTTTGTTCCATCCTGGTCCGAAAGACGTTCTGTGATTCTGAGCATCTCTTTTTCCATTGTATAAAGTCGTGCAAACGCTCCTCTTAAGTAATCCATAATCGTTTCATCTTGATTAAAATCTGGATGCTGAACGAGATAGCCGACTTCAACACCAGGATGCCATTCGATGCTACCTCCGTCAGGAATCAACTCATTCGTCAGCAAATTCAGCAAGGTCGATTTCCCGCTCCCGTTCGCTCCGACTAAACCGATGTGCTCGCCTCTCAATAGACGAAACTCGATTTGATTGAATAGATGACGGTCACCAAAACCGTGTATCAGTTCTTTAACATGTAAAATACTCATAATTATTTTCCTCGTTTCTCTTATGTGTTGGTTTTTTGAGAACCATCACACAAGACGAATAGATCAACATCCTTATGAAAATGTAGGTATAAAAAAAGCAGAGTGTTTTCACACCCTGCTCTTGATCTGCACATGAATGTACAGGAAATAGACCTCTGTCGGTCCTTCCGATAAAGGGGGTGCGAGGATGTCAATCCGTTGTCTTTGTGATGGCTTGGTTTTGATCACAAAATGGGCATACTTCTCCCGTCATCAAGCCACTACAATACAAAGAACAACAGATCGATTCATCATCTCGCTTCCTCCACCCTTTCATTGGTTATAGTTTCCATTTTAGTCGAAGTCATTTCTCTTGTAAAGCCCACTTCTGTTTCTGGACCATCGGCCGTGCTGATCGGATATAAACGAAGTAAGACACCATCAAGAAAAGGGAAGATGCAAGGAACATGTTCCCGTACCCGATTTGAACGACAACCCACCCCAATAGGAAGGATCCGATTCCGACACCAATATCGAACAACGTGAAAAACGTCGCAGTCGCTGCACCTCTCCTATGAGATGGGGAAAGTTGAATCGAGAGGGCCTGGTAGCTCGGCTGTAGCACACCATAACCGATTCCAATGATGAGCGCTGCTGCATAAACCATCCAACTGTTCATCGCCAATCCAAGTACAATCATACCAATAAAGTAAAGGAGAGTTCCGAAGGCAATGAGCCGGTTCGGTCCTTTCTGGTCAAACCATTTCCCCGCGAAAGGTCGACTGATGACTATTGCAATCGCATATAAGGTAAAATAAGTGCCTGCGATGGAGGTGTCACCGATTTCTTTTGCATAGAGAGAAACGAAACTGATGACTCCGCCGAAGACGATTGCAATCATCATCATCGCTGCTGCAACCGGTATCGCTTTTTTCTCAATCAATTCATTGAACCAATAATGGAGATCTTCACTCGATTTAAGAGAAAACTTCCGAATGTGTTCCTTTTTCTTACTAGGTTGTTTATAATTCGGCAGCAAGCTTGCCATGATCAGTCCGATAACCGACAATGCAAAACAGAACCAGAACATGCCTTGATAACTCGTTTGGGCAGCTACGTACACCCCGACAACAGGTCCGACACTCATCGCGACCATGATGAACGTTCCGTAATAGCCGAGACCTTCCCCTCTTCGCTCTTCGGGAATCCATTCGGCAGCCATCGTACCACCAGCTGTCGTTGACATACCGAAACCGAATCCGTAGATGAAGCGGATGAGGAATACGAAGAGCACCGTCTGAGCGACTAAATATCCAAAGGTTGCAACGACAAAGACGATGATGGCGATCAAGAACAGTGCTTTCTGGTTTTTCAAGTCCATCAGATAGCCTGTTAGGGGTCGAGCAAATACAGCAGCGATCGTGAAGATTCCCATGATCAAACCTACCTGGTCCTCACTTGCTTTTAAATTTTCTACTAGATATACCGGCAATGTAGGCAACAATAGGAAAAAGCTCATGAAGAATAAGAAATTGCTCGCGCAGAGCAATATGAATCGTTTCGTCCAAAGGGGTTTTCTTGTTGAATTCATTTCTGACCGCTTCCTTTCTTACCTCATCTATTATAAGATTGCACCTGAGGATTTCCAAAGGAATCGGCTTAGATAAACTAAGGCACAAAAAAAGCACCCTATGGATGCTTTTTTCTTTTATTTAAATTCAACGGCAGTGGATGATAATGAATTCTAACATTCTGAGGTATAATCAAACTTTCCTGTGCGTCTTTTAGGTAGTGAAACATCTTTTTCCCTGCACCAGCGTTTGCAGAATGGACCGTAATGGTCTCAGCAAAAAGTTTGTGTTTCACCATATATTCAACGACCATAAAGCCATTCCTCAGCTTATTTTCCAAGTCGTGATCCAAGGATAGGTGCTGGATAGTGTTTTCACGTAGAAGCTTGATACATTCTTCCATATCAGACGCAAGTACATAATCATCGGGAGCTGAGCGGACATCGTCTAAAAAAACATTGATTTTTGACAATATATGTCTCCTTCCCGCTGGCTTGTATCAAGTATAACACGTATAGTATATAAACCCCACAACTATTATCGAATTATTCAGAAGATGTGTAAATCAGTTCTTCAATCGTCACTTGACCCCATGGTGCAACACGGATCGCTACCCGATCGGGTCGATCTTCTTCAATCTGTCGCCCTGTGCCTTCTTCTATATAATATCTTTCAATTCCGTAATCCAGCCTGAGTTCCCCTACGTGGTCCATCACTCCTCTAACGATGGCTTTAAGGACGACTTCCCCTTCTTCTGTGTCTGGTCGATTGTTGTGGACACTGCTTGCTTCATAGACTTCGCCTGATTCTTTTAGCACGACATACACTCCCTCGTTATAATGAGGTGCCCCTTCATCAGCCCAGAGTGATAGTGGTAATCGGGAAATTTCATAATTCAAAATCACATAATCTCCGTGAAAAAGATCTTTCGGATCAATCGGTTCGGTTTCTAAAGTAACTCTTTCTCCAGTTTGAAGCGTTATATAATGGGATCCTGCAATACCACCCAGGATGATCAACTGAAGGACAATCAACAGGTAAATCATTTTTTTTCGAATCATGATTGACCTCCTTTCGCTTCATGCACCCATTTTCTACGTCTTCTTTCCAGATACCAGCTTAATAAGAACAAGAGAATTCCACCAGCGAGGAAAAACATCGATTTAGGCAGGAAATCCCATGCCAGTTGGATATAAGCGACCAACGTACTGATTAAGAAAAGGAAAGTCCCCCAATTGATTTGAGTGGGATCCTCCAGCTTATATCCTTCGACAAGAATGTATAAGGAATAACCGAATACGAGCAACAGATAATATACACTTGCTGTTTCCCCGATCAAGAAAAGGGGTGTGAACAAGATCAAATCAATCCAATGGGTTTCTGTTGCCCTTCTGTATTTCGACCAACTGATAAATCCAAGAGTAATCAACAATAGCAAGAAATACGGTAGAAGCGCCGGCATCATATTTTCGTTGTAGCGAATCATGTCTTCCAACAAGAATACATGCACCAATGTGAGAATGACGACACCAAGCAGGCTGATGTTTTTAAACGCAAACCGCGCTTTTTCAATCGGTATCCATTCACTAAGTCCATAAATCAATAGAAATACAATCGTCATCCATATATACGTTAGATCATAACCGACGAGGAACGTAATGCCTGTGATCGTCAATGCCACTGCATACAAGTGATAGAATAAAGACTCGTTTTCTTTAAGGGTTGTGATACCGACCCCTATGACGACAAGAATAGCAAGAATGATACTGAACGACTGGAACGACACCGCACTATAGATGAGACCGGCTGTACCAATCACGAGTGAAAGCAGATAATAATACCGATTCGGCAGAATGAAATACGTAAGGAGTGCGATCAACGTCCACAAGACGAATGCATTGGCACTATAACTGACAATATGGAAGATCTGTGCCGTTAAGAAAATCCCAGCTCCAAAAGTCAGTGTACCGATTCCAATCCAGGCGATCCCTAACGTACGTTTTCCCTTGTCTAAAAGATAAAGCCCGGTCAAGTTGAATCCGATCAAGGCTGCACAAATAAGTGTAAACCGAAACAAATCACTCATTTGCCCCCAATTCGAGGCAATAAAGGTTAAGACTCCGAGGCCGATCAAGAGACTTGCTAAAATCGGTAACAGATTGTTGCTCTTCTTGTCATATAGCGAAACGATTCCTTTTAATTGATCTTCCTCAATCAATCCTTTCTCGATCCATTTCGCGCCTTCTTTTTTCAACCATTTCCGTTCGTTCATGTTGTTCCCTCCCCTTCCATTTAACATATGATAGCTGTTAGCGTGTTCATGTTCGTTTAGTGTAATTTTACACTAAATATGTTCATTTTCCAATATAAAAAAGTGGTGTTTTTCCACCACTTTCGTAATAATTCCTTATATGAATAAAGTTGAATTCAGAAACTGTCTTGATACAGATTGGAAATAAGAGGTCTGGACTGATAGAGTTGCAATGACCAACGCATTCTTCACAATGGATTGTTCCCTTAATTCCAGATCGACGAGCCGTTCCATTTTTTCTTCAGCCTTTTGATAGATCATCATTTCGGCTTTATTTCCATCTTTCACACGGAAATCTACGTCCACAACATGATCATCATTCAAGTCCAATTCCTCAAAAATCGTCGCATATGTATGATAAAAATGAATCGGATCAATCAAGTCGTCATGCCGATCTTCTATGTTATTGAAAATCAAAGTCAATAAATTCCGGATTGAAACAAAGTCGAGGGTACTCTTCAAATCCTCTACGATGAAAAGGATTGCTGCCTGTTCCAGAGAGTATTTCTTGCCTTGTTGAGGAGAACCGATCAAGCTCCGTACATCTCGTTTGACCCAATTCTGTACTGCAGTAGTAGAGAAGCTGCTGTATTCGATCTGATTTCCCAGTGATACGATTTCATTGATCGAGAAACCGATTTCCTTCTTGGAGCTTTTGATGATCTTTTCAAAAATACCTGGTAAAGAAGATTCCCCCATTCCTTTCATAGCAGCATCCTCAGATATACCATTCGTTTCTAACCATACTTGCTTCAATACTTTTGTAGGGGTGCTGATTTCGTTGTTTTGTAAAGAAACGAGCAGTTCAGCCATTTGCTTTCTTGTAAGAGTCAAGGAAGGCATCGTTTTTCACCTCTATTTATCCGTTCATTTGAACTTATCATACGCAACAAAAATGTGGACGTCAATTTATTATATTATTAAATTCCATCCACTCCCTTTCAGCGGGAGAACCGCAAGCCTCACTTGCACAGGATGTCAACACAAAAATGATACATTTTCGTGTCTGCGATGAGAGTTCATAGGAGCATTCCTTATGCTGGCTTCGACGTTCACCACAAGACTACGGATTTCAATCACATCCGTGCAGTTTTGCGCCGAGTAACCGCAGGCGCAGGACGTGGTGGTTCTTAGTCGAAGATCCTTAGTTGTTAAATGTACAGTTAGCTGGGGGGTCATGACTGGTTCGCTATTCCCGCAGGAGTGTCGTGGATTACATTTACAAAGCTATGACATCATGTATACTATCTAAAACAGTAATCTTCTATCTTGATTAATTTGAAGTGGTAATTTATACTCAACTTATATACAATATTAAGTTCAAATGAACTTGAAATGAGGTATGAAAATGTTTAAGCGGATTTCATTATTCATCTTAACGAACATTCTAGTCCTTACGACGATCATGATTGTTCTATCGTTGTTAGGCGTAAACAACTACATCGGTGCAGGTGGCAACATCATGTTCGGACAGTTGTTGGTGTTCAGTGCTGTTATCGGTTTCACTGGCTCCTTCATGTCCCTTGCAATTTCACGCTGGATGGCTAAGAAGCTTATGGGCGTTAAAGTCATCAATCCTGATAATCCTGGCTCAGCTTATGAGCGTGATCTCGTGGAACGTGTCCACCGCCTTTCACGTGCTGCAGGACTGACAGTCATGCCAGAAGTCGGATTGTATAACTCTCCGGAAGTGAATGCTTTCGCGACAGGTCCTTCGAAACGCCGCTCACTCGTCGCTGTTTCATCTGGCCTTCTTGAAAACATGGATGATGACGCAGTAGAGGGTGTACTTGCACACGAAGTAGCGCACGTAGCAAACGGTGACATGGTCACGATGACCTTATTGCAAGGTGTAATCAATACATTCGTTGTATTCCTATCGAGAATTGCAGCTTGGGCAGTCGCTCAGCTCGTGGATGAAGATAAAGCCATGATTGTTCATTTCATTGCGATCTTCGTTTTCCAAATCGCGTTTTCCATTCTCGGAAGTATCGTCGTCATGGCGTACTCCCGTTACCGTGAATTCCATGCGGACAGAGGCGGTGCAGACCTGGCTGGTAAGGACAAGATGCTACACGCACTTGAATCCCTTCGTGCCCACGTCAACCGTGTCGATACTCGTCAAGAATCACTAGCAACCATGAAAATCAGTGGCGGTAAGAAAAAGAAACTTCTTTTCTCTACACACCCTGACATTGATGAGCGTATCCGTCGTTTACAAGCAAAATAATAAAGATATAACCAAACAGAGCAGACCCCTCGTCTGTTCTGTTTTTCTTTATGGCTCTTTTCTAGAAGATTGTTGCTTAAAATCATTTTTAAGAATCCCCTTGTGGAAATTGATTGGAGAGCAAGGTGCGAGACTCCAGCGGGATCAGCGGGACAGGTGAGACCAATCACTTTTTAAATGGATCTTCGACTAAGACCCACCACGTCCTGTGGTGAACGTCGAAGCCAGCACATCCTGTGCAAGTGATTGGGCTCACCGCACGCCCCGCGGAAAGCGAGCATCCTGAAGCGGAAATCAACCACTTTTAAGAGCAACAAAGTTTGCGAATACAGCTTTCTTTATAAATGTAACCAATTGCCAAACGGCCAGACCTGATATACTATGTACATATAGGTTTAAACTATTAAACGAATGGTGATCGATATGACAGATACAAACGAAAAAGAACAATTCCTGGAGTCCTTCCGAAATGCTACCCCATTATTTCAGGCATTAGCAGATCCTGTACGTCAGGAACTGATTTTGTTGTTAGCGGAACATGAAAGATTGAACGTCAACGAGATTGCGGATTACTCGCCAATGTCCCGTCCGACGATCTCCCATCATCTAAAGATTTTAAAACAAGTCCATCTCGTCAGTTCTGAGAAAAAGGGGACTCAAAATTACTATAAACTAGAGGTAGAACGTCCTCTGGAACAATTGAAGGAACTGATTAAAGTCATTGAGGCGGAGTGCATTTTTGAATAAATCATAAAAATGGTTGAAACATAAGCCCGCCCGGTTACGTCAATACTACGAACGATGAAAAATCAAGGATTGTAGGTCCTTTGATAAAAGGGAGGGTTACACCATGTTACGACTTCTTTCAATTGTGGGGTTGATTATCCTTTTAACCGCTTGTGGAACTACAGAGAACCACGAGGAACCGGCATCTGAACCGACAAACGGTCAAGCTAGTGAAAAACCAGAAAAACCGGAAAAACCACCTGAAGGGAATGAGATTGTGGCAGGTGAACTTGAACTGAACGTCGTTTCTTTCACGAACGACAAAGCAGTCATTGAATTGAAGAACCAGACCGAACGAGCTCAAAATTTAGAATTTACAAGTGGACAACAGTATGACATGTGGATCATGGATGAAAACGGACAACAAGTGTTCCATTGGGGAGAAGGTAAGATGTTCACCCAGGCACTTAAGACTGAAACGATCGAACCAGGCGAAAGCAAAAGTTTCAATGTAGCCATACCGCAGTTGGAGCCAGGAACCTACCAGATCCGCTTCAAAGTGACTTCCAAACCACCATTTGAAACGACATTCAAACAAACAATTGAATAGGATACAATTTTTATTTATTGAACTGATTGAAATACCTACATTAGGTGTTTCAATCAGTTTTTTGTTTTCTAAATTATATCTGTAAAGTGACATCTATCACATCGCTCTCTCCTCCTCTTCCCTACTATTGACTTATAGGAATTATTTTTCATTCATCGATAAATCGTCAGACTAATTCTTGTAAGGGGAGGGCTCTCATATGGGCATAGCAAAACTGAAGGATTCATGGAATCCCGAAGATCAAACATTTTGGTTAGAAGAAGGAAAGAAAAGAGCAAATCGAAATTTATGGATTTCTGTTTTTGCACTTATGCTTGCATTTGTCGTTTGGCAAATATGGTCTGTCACAGCAGTTCGATTGAACGACATCGGATTCGCATTCTCACAAAGTGAATTATTCACTCTTGCAGCATTACCTGGTTTAGTAGGGGCTACATTGAGAATTTTCTTTACATTCATGCCAGCAATAGTGGGAGGGAAGAATTGGACAGTCATCAGTACGGCAGCTTTATTATTACCCGCGATTGGTATAGGCTTTGCCGTTCAAAATCCAGATACATCCTTTATGACTATGGCACTATTAGCAGCACTATGTGGGATAGGCGGAGGAAACTTCTCGT
Organism: Rossellomorea aquimaris; assembly: GCA_020524245.1. GTDB lineage: Bacteria > Bacillota > Bacilli > Bacillales > Fictibacillaceae > Pseudalkalibacillus. The sequence continues at coordinate 523,739 of JAIVLN010000002.1, forward strand.
CCTCCATGGCAAACATCAGTACTTTCTATCCCAAAGAGAAGAAAGGGACTGCTAACGGAATCAACGCTGGACTGGGGAACCTTGGTGTCAGCCTCGTACAATTCGTAACGCCAATGATCATCTTTGTCCCTTGGTTGGGATTGTTGATCGGAAGCGGTCAGAAACTACCAGATGGTACAGAGGTTTATTTACAGAATGCAGCATTCGTTTGGGTCATTCCAATCATTGTCGTTACCATCGCAGCAGCCTTTGGAATGGATAATTTACCTGGCACTAAACAATCCTTACGTCAACAGGCAGATATGTTCAAGGAGAAACATACTTGGATCATGTCCTGGTTGTACACGATGTGTTTCGGGTCTTTTATCGGATACTCCGCTGCATTTCCATTGTTGATTAAAACCGAGTTTCCAGAATCGAATGCCGTTGCTTTAGCTTTCCTTGGACCTCTTGTCGGAGCAGCAATACGTCCAGTTGGAGGATGGATTTCCGATAAGGTAGGTAGTGGTGCACTCGTTACGTTTTATGACATCATCCTTCTCATTGCCGCAACAATAGGTGTTCTCTATTTCTTAGATGCCAAGGACCTAGTTGGATTCGTATCCATGTTCATTGTATTGTTCTTTGCCACTGGAGTAGCAAATGGATCCACTTTCCGCATGATTCCATTCATCTTTGTAGGAAAAAAGGCTAGATTAGCAGCACCGGTTTTAGGATTCACTGCTGCGATTGCAGCATATGGTGCGTTTTTGATTCCTAAAGTCTTCGGTTGGTCCATCACGAATTACGGAAGTGCAAATATTGCCTTATATTTATTCTTAGCCTATTATGCGATCAGCCTTATCGTCTGTTGGTATTACTATTCTAGAAAGAATGCTGAAATTAAGTGTTAATCATACTGGGATAAGGGAGCTGGGAAATCTCCTCCTTATCCTTTATAAGGAGTGAATCGATATGGGTTTAAAAAGCTTTATGAAAGCCGGACACAAGAAAACGCTGTTTGCTTCCTTTTTATATTTTGATATCAGTTTCATGATCTGGGTTATTCTTGGTGCAACAGGGACCTTTATCGTGGAGGACCTGAATTTGACCCCTGCACAAAAGGGAATGATGGTGGGTATTCCGGTTCTGGGCGGAGCTCTTTTGAGAATTCCAATGGGATTATTGGCGGATCGTTTCGGCGGAAAGAAAATCGGGATGATAGGAATGGTGCTCACGATGATTCCCCTCGTTTGGGGCTGGCTCATCGCGGATAGTCTTACCCATGTGTATGCATTAGGTTTCTTCTTAGGAGTTGCCGGAGCAAGTTTTGCCGTCGCCTTACCACTAGCAAGTCGCTGGTACCCGCAAGAGCATCAGGGATTGGCGATGGGAATTGCAGGCGCTGGGAATAGCGGGACCGTTCTGGCAATGTTATTTGGACCGAGAATCGCAGAAATATATGGCTGGGAAACTGTCTTTGCGATTGCCCTGATACCGCTAGCGATTGCATTTATCGTGTTTGCACTAATTGCGAAGGATTGTCCCACAGCTATTAAACCGAAAACGATGGCCGAGTATGCTCATGTCATGAAAAAGAAAAAAACCTGGCTGTTCAGTTTCTTCTATAGCCTATCCTTTGGCGGTTTTGTTGGCTTGACGAGTTACTTAACCCTTTTCTTTTTCGATCAATATGGTGTCAGTAAGGTGACCGCGGGAGACTTTGTTACGCTCGTCGTTTTCGCCGGAAGTTTCGTACGTCCGATAGGTGGTTATTTAGCAGATAAGTTTGGTGGTATGCGCCTCCTCATCTACCTTTTCACAGGTGCTGCAATTTCTTTGGTCGTTGTCGGTATGCTACCACCTGTTTATGTATCTTTAGCCATGTTATTCCTTACACTCGTGTTCTTAGGTACTGCGAACGGGGCATTATTCCAGGTCATTCCTGTTACTTTCCCTAAAGAAGTCGGTCTGTTAACAGGTTTTGTAGGTGCAGCTGGTGGCTTGGGAGGATTTTTCCTTCCAAACATATTAGGTACCTTTAAACAGTTGACAGGCACTTACTCAATTGGCTTTTGGTGGGTAGCTGCGACCATTTGCATAGCTATTTTCCTAATCGCTCAGCTGAAAAAGGAAACGAAAGTAAAATTAGAACTTGATCAAGTCAAAGCATAAGAATGTCCAATAAGAAGGCTGAGCAAATTATTTCATATTTGCTCAGCCATTTGATGTTCTATTGATTTTGAGCTTGCAATGGTGTCCATAATTCTTTGATTCCAATTGCACGCTTTATACCGTTGATGACACCGAGATGGAGACCTTCATGCCAGATCATGAAGTTGAGCACTTCACCGTAAGTTTCAAACATAGTCCGTTCATTCAAGCGCAAAGGCTCTGACAATTTTTCTTTCAATTTATCACCATATACAGATGCAATCCGCTCCGTTTGTTCTTCTAAATGGACTGCCAGCTCCTCTAATGTGGGTGCCTCTTTCGTCCAGGTGGATGGACTCGTACTATGGCCGAAAAATTCATTGTACCCATTAGGTATGTTTGCTTTGCTTCCATCCACATGAGCCATGATGTTTTCTACAGCGATGAAGATATGCCCAAGATTCCAAACGATTGAATTGTTGAAACCTTCAGGTACAATTAGAGCTTGTTCCTCTGTCGTTGCCTTCAAGCTTGCCAGTGTGTTGCTTCTTGAAAAAGTGAACATTTGCAAAAGTGCTTTGTTTTCCATACGTCCTCATCTCCCCCGTTTTCCGTTCCTTTTAACAGTATCGTCAGAATATTCGGATGTCAACAAAATCTGTCATCGGTCATGGACACCAAATTTTACGAGGACACTGCCGGCCATCAAGATTACGCCTGCAAAACCAAATACATAAGCCGTGACGAAATTCCCTGAAATCCAGCCACCAATCAATGGACCGGTCAAGTTTCCTAGAAAACGACAACTCGCCGTCACACCAAAGGCTCGACCCTCGATATCAGCTGGTGTCATCTTATAAATCAAGGTCTGGATCGCCGGCCAGACACCACCAAGCAGCAACCCTTGAATGAATCGCCATATATATAATTCATAAATGTTATCTGTCCACAATTGTGGTAAAAACAAGACACCGCTTGCGAACATTACGACCGGAAGCATTTTCAAATGACCGATCCGATCTCCAAGCTTACCGAGATAAGGAGAGCCGATAATAGTTGCAATTCCGAGAATGGAAGCCGCAAATCCAGCAAGTAAGGCAAGATTCTCTTGGTTGTCCACAAACGTTTTAACAAAGATCGTCATCATCGAGTTCGTACTAAGCATGGCCGCTTGCAAAATGAATGTGGCAATGAACAGCACCAGCAATTGCTTATTCTTGAGGACATCTTTAAAAGTCCCTTGCTTTCCTTTTTCAGATTGCATAGGTTGATCTTGTGGTATCGAGTAGATGACGAGTAGCAATGTCAACAATATGCTGATTCCAGTCACAGCGAAAACCGGTCGGAATCCGAACAAGTCTGACAAAGCGCCACCGAATAACGGTCCGACGATACCTCCGGATATCCCACCGGTCTGCAGAAATCCTAAAGCGCTTCCAGTATGGTCTTTCGGTGTGATTCTCGAAAGATATGAAAAGGATACAGTAATGAATCCTGAGAAAAAGCCCATGCAAAAGCGCAGGATGAGGAGCATCCACGGCCCGGTCGCAAACGCCATTGAGAATGTAAGGATGCCCATGCCGATTCCAGCACGGATCAAGTTCGCTTTTTGTCCGAATTTATCTGCAAATATCCCCCAAATCGGAGACATGATTGCACCGGATAAAAACGCAGCCGAAAAGATCGCTCCCGTCCAAACACTCAGTGCCTTTTCGTCCATTACTCCCAGTTCCTCCAGGTATAGTGGCAGGAATGGCAGGATCATCGTCATTGCAGCAACGATTATGAAATTGCATAGCCATAAAAATCGTGCACTTTTTTTCCAATTTTCCATTGTTGTTCATCCTAACTCACTCGTACAATGTCCGTCTGGAATACTATTCCTCATTGTAACACTAGACATAAGTGACTTAGGACTATCTTGCCTAAGAGTGATAAACTTTCGTCTTTCAGAAAGCCTCGGCAGCGATCCATCGCACGAAGAAAATGCGATCACGCAAAAATCTTTAGAGAAGAGCTTAAACAAAAAAAGCCCCCTGCAAATCAGGAGCTTTACTACTATTGAAGTTGCTGTTTTGTTTTTTCCAGATTATCCATGAACTTATTGACCGCATCAATTTCTAAGTTGATCATTTCTTCATATATTGCAAGGATTTGTTGACCATAGTTGGTACCTGGTACAGCCCATTTTCCATTCAACTGGATCCATGTCGGTGCCGAACCTCGGGCAACAAGGTTGAATCGTGGATCTACGAGTACTTGTCCTTCAGGTAACTTGGCTATTGTCGCATACGCATACAAATGTTGGATATGAGCAAGAACACCCTCTCGTGGTGTTACAAAACTTGCACCCGGCGTATTCGAATCCGTCGTACCGATTCCTGCATAGTTGTTCTGTTCTGGCTTCACAGTTCCAGTAAATCGGAAGTAATTGGTTTCATGGATCGCTTGGGCGAGAGCAGTATCGCCTCGGATTCCATAAAGTTTACCTAAGTTCAAATACAATTGGGCCAATTCAGGAGCCTGAGGGTTCACACGCTTGATAAAATCGTTCATCGTTTTAGCCGTGAGCACACTTGACCCTGTAATAGTAAAACCGTCAACAAGCTCTGGCTTCAAAAGCTCTGATAGTTCATCTTGACCTTCCGTTACGATGAACGCATCATCGATTCCAATGGTTTTCAACCGATCAACCAATTCTTCTGCATTCTCTTTTTGAGAGAACGCACCAGCTTGTACACGGTAAAACCTCGTACCATTAATCACGATCGGGTAGATGTACGCTTCAAGCTTATTAGACTCGAGCATTTTTGCTCGTTCTTCTGCATTCTTTTCTTCCTTAAATGATCCAGCGATTACCTTATAAAGGGTATCCGTACCTGGCTGGGACTGCGGTTTCGGCTTTTGCGGAAGATTCAGAGCCTTCGCCACACCTGTAGCAGCTGCTTTGGCCACATCTCTTAAGAACTGGTCGTTCAACATCAATTTCAAGTCACTTTCATGATCGATGAAAAGAACTTCAATTAACATTGCGTTCATTCTCGTATTACGGAGCACATAGAAGTTCGCTCTCTTTTGTCCTCGGTTGAAAACTTTGTATTGATCCGTCGTAAAAACGATCTCTTTATGAATGATGCTTTGGATTTCTTTTGTTGAACTCGGGATCGTACCATTATAAATATAACTCTCAAAGCCCGTCCCTCCGGCTGCGTTGTGGTGGATTGAAAAGAAAAAATCAGCCTTCTTTTCATTCGCAAAATCCGTACGTGCTTTCAAACTAACGGTTTGATCTTTCGTTCGGGTCATCCATACATTGACCACATAGGATTCGAGGAGGAATTCTCGGATCATCAATGCTACTTTCAGGTTAAAATCCTTTTCGTTGTACTGTTTATAGACAGCTCCAGAATCAGAACCTCCATGTCCTGGATCTAAAACGATTGTTGCCATTCGTTCACCACTTTCATAAGATTTTCCCTTTATATACTCTATGCAATTTTCTATGGATGGGTTGTACAAATATAAAAGGTTGACTGAATTGTACAGCCAACCGTATCAATCGGGAAAACTATGAAATGGTGCATTTATCTGTCTGTTATGTCCTCTTCTTCATCATTTCCATCCAGGTTCGGGTTGTTTTCCAATGGATCAATTGTATGTTTATAAGAATATCCCTTCGTTATTGCAGCCACGAAAAGAACGAGGACAACGATGATGATAAGTACGGAAGCTATTAATACTTTGAACATGATAGAATCCCATCCTTCCATCTATCAATTTAACATAGATGCTAGAACAGGCGCGACGGAAAAATGACAGATTCGGGAAACCTACTTTCCGTATGTCGCCGTTACACCCCAATACACATCAACCACGATGTCATTCATGACGACATCCAGATCATGAAAGATCCTGTGGGTCATCTTTAAATGTTCAGAATCATTCTCTTCCAGCGCTTTCTCAATATGATACGCTGCTCGATCCATATCCTTTTTCAACGGACCTCGCGTTTCTGGTGCAATGATCGTTTCAATATGCATCAGCTGAGTACGCAACTCTTCTTCTTTGTTCATTGGATCAAAACTTTGCCATGCTCCCCAACCGAGGAGTTCATTCAAATAGGTATGCATCTGACTGATCTCAGTGAGTATGGCTTCTTCTTTACCCTCGTTGACAAAAAGAGAATCGTTGGAGACGACACGGACGTCCCCGCTGTTCTTCGCTTCTTTTAACGTCGTTGCTCCCCCATCTGCTTTTTGAAACAGGTAGAAGCTCGTCCACCCACCAATCCCAATCACTATGAGAGAAACCAACACGATTGTCACAATCATCTTTGATGGCCGTTTTGAATTTTCCAGAACAACCCCTCCATTAATATGGCGTTGGATTTATATGGTAAATTAATACCTATTTTACCTTATATTCTGAATCATGACAAAGCCCTGAAACTCTGTAGTCTAATCGTAATCTCAATGTAACTGCACTATTATTGTCATGTCATATTGAGCTAGTAGAATGTGCAATTGGGACGTCATAAACAGGCGTTCTTACTTCAAAGGAGGGAACCTTCTATATGTTTAAGAAACTTGCACTTACTGTAGCGCTAGCAGGAACTGCTGTCCTTGCACCTACAGCAACTCAAGCGGCTGAACTGGACAAGCCCCTTAAAAAGAACATGTGGCATGAAGATGTTCACACAATTCAACAGGACCTGAAAGAACTAGGATTCTTCGATCACCATAAAACTACCGGGTATTTCGGTGACATCACTCATAAAGGCGTCAAAGCTTTCCAAAAAGACTACAACCTGACACCGAATGGTAAGGTAGATCAAAAAACAGCAGATGTCTTAGAAGAAGCAACAGCATTGATTGAACGTGGCGATGAAGGTAAAGCAGTCGAGCACTTGCAAAAGCACTTGGCTGAATTGAAACTATACAACTACCACGTTGATGGAATCTTTGGCCCGTTGACTCAACAAGCTGTTGAGAAATTCCAAAAGAATAATAGTTTGGCAGTAGATGGAATGGTAGGTCCTGAAACGAAAGCCGCTCTATTCAACTTGAAAGAAACAGCAAAAGCTGAACCAGCTAAAGAAGAAACAGAAACAACTCAAGAATCTTCTGAACCAGAAGAAGCAGAAACAGCAAAAGCAGATGAAGAAAAAGCAACAATGACGATGGAAGCTACAGCATATACTGCAAATTGTGATGGTTGCTCTGGTGTAACCGCTACAGGTATCGACTTGAATGCAAATCCTGATCAAAAAGTGATTGCAGTAGACCCGAATGTAATCCCTCTAGGAACTGAGGTTTATGTTGAAGGTTATGGTCGCGCAATTGCTGGAGATACAGGTGGCGCAATCAATGGTAACCGAATCGACCTTTACATGCAGTCTAAAGATGATGCTGTAAACTTTGGTCGACAAACTGTTGAAGTAACAATTTTAGATTAATAGTTTAAGGTGAAAGAAAGGCTGCTCCTAGTGTGGGGCAGCCTTTTTATGTGGAGATGGTTTAGGTAGATGTTACTATTTTCAAAAACGATGCTGAGTTTTTACAAAACCATGCCGTGTTTTTCTAAATTGAAGCTCGGTTTTTATAAAACCGAGCACCCTTTTTACAAAACAAACCCGAAAATTTACAAAACCGATCGTTCCGGCTCATTTCCCTATCGTGTTCAAGTACTGCCATAGATAGAAAGTGATGTAACTTTCCCAAGGGTTCCAGTGCTCCCTTTCCGCTAACAGACGGATGTCCTCCGTTTTCGGTTGTTCTCCTGTTCCGTATAGAACTTTCACCGCATTACGCAAGCCGATATCTGCGGCTGGCAAAACATCTGGCCGATTAAGACCGAACAACATCAAGCATTCGATCGTCCAAACGCCGATTCCCCTTAATGGAAGCAAACGGTCAATGATTTCTTGATTAGACATCGCCCACAAAGCCTCGAGATCTACCTCTCCATTCGCAACAAGTCTCGCAAAGTCGATGATATATTCCGATTTTCGCTGACTGAAAGACAGTGCCCTCAACTCTTCGTATTCGAGCTTCGCTACTTTTTCAGCTGTCGGAAACAGATAGAGGTCGTCCCCTTCGTAATCCTTCACTTCACCCGCCAATCTGACGAGACGTTCTTTTAACGTGGCGGCGAACTTCAAATTCACTTGCTGTCCGATGATCGTGTCCACAGTAGTTTCAAACAGATCCGGATTTGTAATCACCCGCATGCCATGGAACTGCTCAACCAAACCATTCAGTTTTTTATTCGTTTGCATATGCTCATAAAAAGCATCCAGGGAATTCCCTACTCCAAACATGCGATGGAGATAGTGTTGAAGAGCCTCCATTTTCGTTTCTGATACACTTTTATTCATTTCAATCGAAATTCCGTCTTCCTCATATCGAATAGAAGCATCCAATAATAATGGTTCATCACCAAGGTGGATCCATTTGATGAAACGGTTTTCTTCATGTTTGACGACCATCGTTTTCAATGTATCGGTTGTCCGATGATGGCGCTGGAACGTGTGATCGAATGAAAACGGTCCTGGAATGAATAGAAGATTTCGAGTTTTTTCCATACTGCCCCTCTTTCTTTATTTACATTTATTACAAAATACGCCCGGATGTTAAATCTCATTTACAGACGTCCAAAAACAGATGACAATTTCGAATAAATTAAGTGACAAACGATTGATTCATAATCTGACGGGGTATGTTAATTCACAGCATACTTCGTTTTTAATGATTGCACAAATTTTACAGACAACTTGGAGGCCAAGATTATGAATAAGCAAAAGCGTGAGTATTACTTTGACAATGCAAAATTCATATTGATTTTTCTTGTGGTGTTCGGACATTTCATCAGTCCGCATAAGTCGAACAGCGATGTACTTTATACAGTATACAACTTTATTTATACATTCCATATGCCTGCATTCATCTTAATTGCCGGCTTCTTCTCGAAGAGCATTTTGAAGGAAGGCTATCTGAAGAAGATTTTCAAGAAAATCCTAATTCCGTATTTCATCTTCCAAATGATCTACTTCGCCTTCTATACAGTAAAAAATGGTAGTGAAGCTTTTACCTTGTTCGACCCGTATTGGACATTGTGGTTCCTACTCAGTATGGTGCTTTGGAATGTATTGCTCTTTGTGTTCGCACGAATAAAGTATCCATTAGTGATTGCCCTGGCGATCGGACTTGTCGCAGGTTATATACAAGATATCGGGACATTTCTCAGCCTATCCAGAACATTCGTGTTCTTCCCGGTATTCCTATTGGGCTATTATTTGAAAAAGGAGCATTTTTACGCGCTGCTACGTACAGATGTGCGTATCGCGTCTGGTGCAATTTTTGCAAGTATGCTGATCAGTTATTACTTCTTCTTTCCGGAGGCTGCAAAAGAGTGGCTACTAGCTTCGTCCTCTTATGAGGAGTTAGGCGTAGGTGCAGAACAAGCGATTCTCATAAGATTGCTCATGTATGGATTGATGCTCATTGCGACATTCAGTTTCATGGCACTTGTACCAAGAAGACAACTATTCTTTACCCATATGGGTGGAAGAACCCTTTACGTATACTTGTTGCACGGTTTCGTTGTAAAACTGTTCTCTATTACTCCGTTCTATGATGCGATACAGGAGACAGGGAGCTATGTATTATTCTTGGCTCTTGCTGCTGCGGTCACATTACTCTTAGCTTCCAAACCGATTATCACGGTTGCACAGCCATTGATTGAGCTAAGGACGAACTTGTTACAAAAATATATGAGTCGTTCAAGAAAAACCGCAGATGCATCTTAATGGACGACAGATATCGTCAATTTCCTGGGAAATGATGTATAATTCGATCCCTTCTACCTAACGAAAAAAGTGTCCGGACTCTCTTAAATGAGAGAACCGGACACTTTTTTTAATTATTCTACAACTAACATTGCTGTCATTTCATGGTGACCTTCACCACAAGGGATACTACAGATGATTTTATATTCTCCTGGTTTCAGGTTAGCGGTTGCACTACCTTCCCCATCAATTTTCATGTCTGTACCTTCCACAGTGATGCCATGATATCCTTCAATATTCTTTAAATCAATGGTTACATCACCAGCAGGTACGCGATATTCATCTTGATCGAAAGTATAATTGGAAGCTTCCAATGTAACCGTTCCTCCTTCACCGTTACTGCCACCACTTTCAGAATTTGCTTCTTCCCCTCCGCCGCATGCTGCTAACACAGCAATCAACATTACAGACAACATAGCCAATAATAGTTTTTTCATTATGATTTCCTCCCTATTTTTTCGTTATATATTTGTAGTACATGGACTACCATAGTTTGAATCCTGGTGAACCAGGTGGAGCGTGTTGAATCATATCAAATATTGGAATCGTATAAGCAAACAAGATTAATGCAACAGTGATTCCAATCCACAGCTTCCAGTTTTCTAAAACGGCAGGTGTTTTTTCTGCACCTTGCGCTAATTCGCCAAGCGGAAACTCTTCAACACCTTTAGGTGCGAACAATCCAAGATTGACCATTATATACATCAACAACAGGATAGCAATGAAGAGTATACTTCCACCGATTGCCATGGCCACCTCGTATGGGATCCATCCTAGTGCATCTGGATGGTCGTTATACGTTGTATAGGAGGTACGACGTGGAGCACTGAATAATCCAACCGTGTGCATTGCTCCTGACATGAAGAACATCCCCACTACCCACAAAATCGTCTGGATATTGGCTAGTTTGTGCATCTTAGCCGTTAGCTTTCTTCCCGTTAAATGTGGCACAAGCCAGTATCCGATACCGAAAAACGTGAGTGCTACGGATGAAGCAACCGTCAGGTGAAAATGCCCTGTTACCCAAAGCGTATTGTGGACGAGCTGATTCATCTGATTACTTGCATTGATGATTCCACCCGCTCCTGCTGGGATAAAAATTAACATTCCCATCATTGGTGCAAAGAATCGAGCATCCTTCCATGGTAGCTTTTTAAACCATCCGAATAGTCCTGTTGCTCCTTTATCACGTCCCGATAATTCAAAGGTGGCAAACAACGAGAAGGCCGTCATGAGGGATGGGATGATAACCATGAAAGTCAGAACGACTTGTAAGTACTTCCAGAACGGTGAAATACCAGACTCAAGTAATTGATGGTGAAACCCGACCGGAATTGAGAAAAGTAGAAAAAGTACAAATGCCAGCCGTGCTAACGAGTCACTGAATATTTTACCTCCGATGATCTTCGGAATAATCGCATACCAGCAAATATAAGCAGGTAGCAGCCAGAAATAAACCAACGGATGACCGAAATACCAGAATAATGTGCGGCTCAAAAGGATATTGATCGTATCCACCCACCCGAAAGACCAAGGGATGAACTGGAACAACACCGATACAGCAACCCCTAGAGTTGCAATCAACCATAGAAGCATGGTCATGACTGCCATAAAACTGATCAATGGGGACAGCTCACCTTTATGGAGTTTTTTCCAAATGTAATATTGACGGAACATTCCGCCACCACTGATCCAGCTCCCCACAATTACAAGGGTCAAAGCGATATAAAACCATGGGGACGCTTGTAATGGTGCATAAAACGTATATAATACAGTCGCTTTGTTTAGAAGTACCATAATGACACCTAAGACGGTTCCGATCGTCATCAAGTAAAAACCATACCAACCAGCTCTCCGAGGGAAGTCAAACAGTTTCCCCGTCGTACGGCTGATGCCGGCATACAAAAATCCAATTATGAAATAAGTGGTAAAGATAAGTCCTAATAGTACACCATGAGCTGTTAGCAGTTGATAATACCCAATACCTGCGGGAAGGGTAATTGTCCCGCTTCTGACGAGTGTTTGTAGAAGTCCTGCAATTGCTCCAAGAAACAAAGCTACGAACGATACAGTTAAATGCGCCATTGATAATTTAGCATCTTGACGATCTACGATTTCAGAAATTTTTCTTTGTAACACCCTTAACTCACCTCGATTCTAGCGCTCATCACCTGATGACCTGCACCACAGTATTCATTACACAAGATGAGATAACTTCCTTCTTCATCGAATGTATGGGTAATTGAATTGATATGTCCTGGCGTAATCATCATGTTGATGTTCGTCTTCGTAACAGCAAACCCATGTACCACGTCTTTACTCGTCACTTTAAAATGAACAGTAGCTCCTTTAGGAATCTGCACTTCATTTGGTAAAAACGTGAAAGCTTGGGAAACCATGACGAGTTCATATTCATTCTCTCCGATTTGCTTCAACCCTGGTTCATCGAAAGGCTTTGTTTCGCTCACCTTTTGTGGGTCGATCGTCATATGATCACTGGGCGGCGCATGCCCCATTGCAAATGCGCTAATCCCAATAACTGATAAGAAAATAATCAACGTTCCTCCACCTAACATGAGCCACCATTTTTCATATTTGTGTAAATGCATCTCTAATCACCTCTCCAATTTAATCTATAACCTTGATAAGAAAATAAAGTAAACACCAGCCCAGGATAGGATGATAAAAGCTCCTAAAATCAATACGGAAATAAAAGTACCCTTTAAAGACTTATCCGCATCAGGAGTCGTTTTCAAATCAATTTGAGTTGGTTTTTTGCGGTTCACCTTCGGTTCCATTTTTCAGCTCTCCCCTTTCCCTGATTCCTAATGGTAGTTTATTAAACTTTCGGCACCTCCTCTGTGATGAAAATCACACCTTTCGTCAAATCATTTTGACAGAATTTTGAACGTGGGTGGTGCATTGAATGGATCATTCTTTCTGGCATTCATACTTAAGGATCAAAGAATAGGAATGTGAGTGTGATGCTCCTCACAAACCGTTTTCAATATAGGTGCTAAAATACTCTCAAACTTATACATATGGGAGGGGTTTGGTTGAAGATTGTATTGCCTAGGGAACACGGAACATGGATGATGTTTATTATTCCTTGTATGATTGGAATTTTTGCCGGTAACCCGACAATGGTTCATATTCCTTTCGTCATTGGATGGTTTGCATTGTACCTTTCGTCTACACCGTTGCTGCAGATGATTCGGAAACCGAAAACAAAAGCGATGATGCTGCCTTGGTATCTTGGATACACAATTGTTGCTATTCTTTTCCTTACACCTGTTCTCTGGTTCCATCCATACATCGGGTGGGTCGGAGTCCTTTTGCTACCATTTCTATTCATCACGATTTTCTTCATTAAAAACAAAAACGAAAGAAACGTATTAAATGACTTGAGTGGGATCACCATCTTCTCATTAGGTGGTATTTCTGCTTATGTAATTGGTACTGGAAAGTTCGACGGATTGTCCTGGATGATTCCTGCACTCGTTATTCTTTATTTCTTCGGCAGTGCTTTGTATGTTAAATCTCTTATAAGAGAGCGGAGCAATCCACGTTTCACACAATATTCCCACCTTTACCATTCTGCCTTAATGGTCTTTCCTTGGCTGGTTGGTATGGGATGGTTATCAGTTGCGTATATTCCATCGATAATGAAAGATTGGCTGACCACCAGGAAAAAAGCACTTAAGCCGTTGACAATTGGAATGAATGAAATTCTCCACTCACTCATTTTCTTAGGGATTGTCCTTATTCTCATAAAGTAATTCCATACTCCAGTTGTGATGTTTGTCATAGCTCCATCCATTTTACAAACGTATCTTTAACATAGAATCAATTAGATTTAACCATTGAAAGAGGTGGCGTAAATGATACGATTTTTAAGAGAGAGTGGATGGGCATCTTATTTTTTACTAGTGATTCGACTGTATTTGGGCTATGAGTGGATGATGGCAGGCTGGCATAAAATCGCTGACGGATTTGATGCATCAGGTTATTTGAAAGGAGCTCTTGGAAAGGCCACGGGAGAGCATCCTGCTGTCCAGGGTTGGTGGGCAAGTTTTATCGAAGGTTTTGCACTTCCGAATGTCGGGTTGTTCAACTTCCTCGTACCATGGGGTGAATTGTTAGTAGGAATTGCTTTAATCCTTGGAACATTCACGACCTTCGCAGCATTAATGGCAGCCACAATGAACTTCGCATTTCTATTATCCGGAACTACTAGTACCAATCCCCAAATGCTTTTACTCATTCTCTTTGTACTTGTTGCAGGTACGAACAGTGGTAAAATCGGGTTGGATCGATGGTTGCTTCCAGCCATAAAGGGGATGTTCAACAAGAAACGAAACCATGGTAAGATTACGTATACTAATTGACAAACAAAAGGATTGCAAGGAGTAATTCCTCCTTGCAATCCTTTTTTACCATGTAATATTCTATATTCTGCATACTTCAATCGGGCAGTCTTCACATTTGCATTCTGTTTTGAGGAATTGTAAATTCAAAATTTTAAGGCGCCCATCACCATCGTAATCAATCACCTTATTTTTCTTCAAGCTGCTGAGCATCCTGTTAACCGTTTCTCTGGATGTACCGATTAATTCAGCCAATTCCGTATTCGTTAATTTACTGCAAATGGTAATTCCGTCCTTTCCCATACGACCGTAAGAATTCGATAGTCGAATAAGCGTGGAGCAAAGCGCACCGTTCTTTCCAAAAAGTAGTAGATCACGGAATTTGGAACTTGTTATCCGGTTCATAAGATCCATCCAGTGTATGAATTCCAATGCAATTTTCCCATTTGATGAAATGATCGCATTTAAATCTTTTTTGTAGATGACTTCAACAAGGCTTTCAGATGTTGCGATTCCATTGAAACTATGTGTTGCTTCTTCAGAAAACCCAAACTCTCCGATCATGTCTCCTTTTTGAAATAAATGGAGAATCAATTCTTTTCCGTCTTCACTGGTTTTCGTAATTTTAATCTGACCTTCCCGTACGAAATATAATTTATTAGATTGTTCATGTTCTGCAAACAGGTAAGTCCCCTTTTCCACTCTATATTCAACCATGATTTCTGAAAGTAGCTCAAACGTTTCCTCGGAAAACAAATCTGTATTTTGATAAGCGTAATAGTCATATGGCAAGCTGCAAGAACCCATCGGAATCATCGCTCCTTTTCCTTTATAATCCCTTTTCCTAATCTAATCTTATTTTAAAAAACATCCAATGTTTTTAGTATCAGGGAACTTCCCCATTTATTGAAAAAAAACCCCCCATCCCGAACTTTTCAAAATCCAATATGTGATAATTGTCATTGTTCACATGTCAATGAACCCATAAATTAGAGATATAACAAAAATGGAGTGAGGAGGAATCACAGTGAAAAAAGAGAGATTGCATGATTCCACAATGGAAGACATTATCATTCTTAGAATGAAGAAACATGGATTCAACACGTTGAACAATCATATTCTGACAACGTACCATAATCCACTCAATCAGATCATTGATCAAATGAACGACTTTTTAAGCTACTATCCCATTGATGGAAGAAATAGATCTTTTGAACTTATCAATCTAACAAATGACTTAATTACGGCTCTTTCTGATTACATGATCATTGAAGAAAAGCACTTGATGCCGTTGTTAAAAAAATATGATCTTAAACCTACATTGAATACGATCATAGAAGTGGGGAAAACAACAAAGGAATTAGAGATTGACCACCGAAGCATCATCCAGATGAGGAATCTTTTGCAAGAAGAAAAAGAGATTTTGTATCAAGATCGAACCTTTAACGAGTTTTTGGAAGTTTTGGAGCAATTGATTGTCTACACCACAAGACTGTTGCAATTTGAAGAGCGCATCCTCTTCCCATTGATTGTGAAAGAGTCCGCTGTATACCAAACATAATCTAAAATGAGTAAACCATACTAAAAAACACCCAATTGCATCTGGGTGTTTTTTCAGGTTCTATAGGTTGATTCCCTGAATGAGATCTCAGTTAAAGGATATGCTTTTCCAACATCAATTTCTCTTCTTGATTAAGAAGATGTTCGGCCATAGGGAATAGTACCTTTTCTTCCTTTTCAAAATGCTCCTCTAGTAATTCAACCCCGCTTCTTAAGGTTTGAACAGCATCCTCATTATCTTCAATTTCAAATAAAAATCGGTTGAGGTATGCTTTTGCGGTATGATGTTCATATTCCATTACGGCTATAGGTCCTGAATCACTTCCCACATATTTAGCCAGCGTTTCAAATAAATAAGCTTCTTCTTTGTAAGAATGCTTTTCAAGCTGATCCATGAACGCTTCTACTTCTTTCCTCATCGTATCCAATTCAGAAGCTTGGATTGACTCAGTCCTGTTATAGATCTGTTTCATGATTGGTATTAAAACGAGATGTTCTTCCATTAACTGTTGAATTGCGGGACAGAAACGAGATATCTGTATATCGGGTTGATGGCATCCTTTAACAAATTCGTGTGTCAATTTCAATTCCTCCTTTATTTGAACTCATTATTAAAATAGCAGGTATGAATTCACTTAACCGTGATGTATGTCACGGTAGGAACATGCTCAATGGATTATAGTTAAATTAACAAAATAAAGGAGGCTTATTTATGGAAGCGATCTTTACAACTGAAACGAAAACAGGAGATATCGTTACCCAGTTTCCGACTGCAAGCCAATATTTCAAGAAGCATAAAATCGATTTCTGTTGTGGGGGAAACCGTCCGATTGGGGAAGCATTAAAGGAGAAGAATCTTGATACGGATGCTTTTTTAACTACACTAAATGAGATGTATAGGAACAAACCTTATTCAAATCAACAGGAAGCGGACTGGATGAAGGTTCCATATCCTGAATTAATCCAATACATTTTGAATCGACATCACAAATATCTTGAAGAGCTTTTGCCGGAGTTAAGTAACTTTGTAGCTAAGATTTATCGTGTGCACGGAAAGAATCATCCTGAATTAGCCAACCTTTATAAGTTGTTTCATAATTTGAAAATTGAACTGGAAGAACATATGATCCATGAAGAAGAAGATCTATTCCCTCAAGTTCTAGAGTATTGTAAGGAGAAAAGCCCTGGTAAGCTTAAGGAGATCCTTGTAACCAATCATTTACTTGAAAAAGAACACGAAACAGCTGGATTGTTTTTAAAAGAGATGAGAGAATGCACAAATGATTATTCCTTCCCGGAAGGAGCATGTATGACTTACCGTATCACTTATCTTAAGCTCCAGGAACTAGAAGAAGATCTGTTTCAACATATCCATCTCGAAAATAATATTTTATTTCCGAGGTTAACTGCTGAATTGGCAGGGTAATCAAGATTTCAGTTTATTTTCTTAATCTGCAAAATAAGGATGGTCGTCACAAAGACGGCCATCCGATTTCTTTACTTCATTTGTTTTAATTGGCCGATGTCGTTGATTACGATTCCACTTCGATCAGCGCTCAAGATCTTTCGTTTCTTCAATTGATTTAAAGACCTGTTGATGGATTCCCTACTCGTGCCTATGATATTGGCAAAATCCTGATTCGTAATCGGAAAATCGATGTGAATCCTGTTCCCTCTTGAAATACCATGCTCCGCTGCAAGTTCCAACAGGGAATGAATCAATCGATGTTGAACATCTTTAGAAATTAAGCTCTGCACCCTTTCCTGCATCTGAAGGATTTTTTTCCCCATCACTTTCATTACAGATATCGCTATCTGAGGTTGTTGGATCATAAGCTGATCGAAATCATCGATTCGGATGAAAAGCAATTCTGCCTCCTGAATGACCTCTACTGTAGCCGGGTATGGGGAAGGATCGAAGAAACCGACATGCGGGAACATATCCCCTTCATGGAGGATCGATATAACTTGTTCATTGCCGTCTTCATCCACATGGTAGGCTTTCACTACACCCTTTCGGATAAAATAGACCGCTTCTCTTTCTTCGCCTTCCATGAAAACAAACATGCGTTTTTTATAACAGCGTGAATGTGTAATTGCAGTTAAATGTGTTAAAACATCCTCTGTCAATGTACTGAAAATCGGTATATTTTTGAGGACTTCTATTTTATCAGGCATCTTTTAGCCCCCTCCTGATTACACGATCATGAGTGATGTTCTTGCTCGGAAATGGGGATGGACAGGATCACTTCGGTCCCTTCACCAGGTTTTGCATTTATCGTCAACTGACCGTTTATCGCTTTCGCTCTTTCCTCCATGCTGAATAAACCGACACCCTTAGGACTTAGATTAGGGTCATATCCTTTCCCTTCATCACGAACAAACACCTGAATTTTCTTTTCTTTTTTCAATATAGTTACGAAAACTTCACTTACTTCTGCATATTTGCGGACATTGGTCAAAGCCTCTTGAACAATTCGATAGATCGTCGTTTCAATCAAGACATCGTATCTTTGTGAAATTTCACTTTTGAACTCGACCTTAATTCCATAATGTTGTGAATATCGATTAAAGAACGAACGCAATGCAGGCATAAGCCCTAAATCATCTAATAAGGATGGTCTTAACTCCCAAGAAATCCCTCTGATATCTTCAATTAATTCGGTTACGCTGGATTGCAATTGTTCCATAAGAGGATGATCGGTTTCAGTACCAAGCCTGTTTATCGTAATGAGTAGACTGTAGAGACTTTGCCCAATCCCATCATGGAGCTCTCGGGAAACTTTCTTCCTTTCCTCTTCCTGCACATGAAGGAGCCTCGTCATCATCTGTTGAAGCTCTTGTTCAACACGTTTTCGTTCAGTGATTTCATTTCGAATCGCCAAGTATTGATAAGGTTTACGATCGTCATCCAGGAAAGGGACGATTGTTGTATCTACCCAGTAGTAGGAACCATCTTTAGCCTTGTTTTTAATTTCTCCTTTCCAAACCTCACCAGATCCTATTGTTTTCCAAAGTGATCTGAAAAAATCTTTGGGATGAAATCCGGAATTGAGAATGTTATGATCTCTTCCGATCAATTCTTCACGATTGTATTTGGAGATTTCGCAAAATTTGTCATTGACATATGTAATGGTACCTCTTCGATCCGTGATCGCGACGATCGAAGATTCATCAAGGGCAAACTTGAAATCATATAATTCATTCATGGAATTTCGCAGTTCATCTTTTATCCTCTTATATTCCGTAACTTCTGTACGAAGAGCCAGATATTGATAAGGCTCCCCTTTTTTGTCCAAAAATGGAACGATCGTAGTATCTACCCAATAATAGGAACCGTCTTTTGCTTTGTTTTTTATCTGCCCTTTCCAGACTTCCCCGATTTGGATCGTTTCCCATAATTGCCTCATAAATTCTTTGGAATGATGTCCAGAATTGATGATCCGATGCGTCTTTCCTATTAGTTCTTCCCTTGTATACTGAGAAACTTCGCAAAACTTTTCGTTCACATACTTAATGACTCCGTGTTGATCCGTAACCGCTACAATCGAGGATTCATCAAGGGCATATTTGATGTCT
Organism: Rossellomorea aquimaris; assembly: GCA_020524245.1. GTDB lineage: Bacteria > Bacillota > Bacilli > Bacillales > Fictibacillaceae > Pseudalkalibacillus. Next base: position 543,224 of record JAIVLN010000002.1, read on the forward strand.
GCCAATTCATTAACACCCTGTGAAACCTCATGATCTGTAAGCGATTCCCAGGAATTATATTCTTTTACGTTAGGACCTTGATTATCAATCGTCACTATATCACCTCATTTTCAGGAGTGAATTCCATGGTTGTTAGGAGTTGTTGTATCTGCTCTGCCGTTGCCTTGACCGTTTGTATGGATGATTTCTCATAACGGACCATGTCTCTGTGTCCTGCTAATAGCACACCCCAAACCTTCTCGTTTTTGAAAATGGGCACTGCAATGCAGCTGGCCAATTTTTCAGCAAGCATGATTGGAAAATCAGTCACATCCACTTGATCGAGGGACTGAATTACGAAAGGAACCCCTGTCTTTATTACATTCCCAGCGATTCCTCTTCCATATCGGACAGTGATCCTTTTGTATTTGTCATTTCTGTTCCCTACAACGAATGTCCATTTGGACTGTCGATCAGGGCTGTTACAGGTTGCAACCCCTACAAAATCACAAGGCATTTCTTCTGCAAGCTTACGAAAAATAGATTTGACGTGTTTCATGCTCATCCCAACCTTACACTCCGAAGTCCAATAGACCTTTTTTGGCTGCATATTTGACAAGTTCCGGTCGTGTTTTCAATTTAAGCTTCTCCATTAAATTGCTTTTGTGCGTTTCAACCGTTTTGACACTTATGACTAGGAGTTCAGCGATTTCTTTGTTTGAATATCCTTTCGCGATATAACCGAGGATTTCCTTTTCCCGATCGGAAAGCATGGAATAGGTATCCAGATTGCCGCCATCTCGTAACTTCCCAATATATTCTTCCATCAATCTTTTCGTCGCATTCGGATATAAATAAGCCTGGCCTGTCGAAACCGTCTTGATGGCAGACAGTAATTCTTCGTGTGGGGCACTCTTGAGGATACAGCCGGATGCTCCTGCCTGAATAACCCGAAACAAATATTCGTCATCGTCATGCATGGTAAGGATCAATATCGATATATCAGACATCTTCTTTTTCAATTCAATTGTTGCCGTCAGTCCATCTTTCCCGTGTGGCATACTAAGATCCATTAATATGACATCGGGTTTCAGGTTTTCAGCCAATTCAATACCTTCGTTTCCTTCAGAAGCTTCACCCACGACTTCCATTTCAGGGTTTGCGTCAAGTAACATTTTTAAACCCATTCGTACTACTGCATGATCGTCTACAAGGAGGATCCGGATCATGTTACCACTCCTTCGTTTCATAAAGATACGGAATCTTTATGATTACTTGTGTTCCATTACCTAATTTCGAAGTAAACTGTAAATCACCTTCAATAATCGATAACATTTCTTTAACTGCTGTCAATCCCGATATCGACTGTTCTTTCACAGCCTCTTCATTCAGTCCAATTCCATCATCTTGTATCCTTACCGTCAACCCCTTCTCTTCCCACGTGAAAAATACATTCACCTGGGTAGCATCTGCGTGCTTAGCAGAATTAAGGATCATTTCCTGACAAGAACGGAATAGGAGGATGTTTTGCAATTCAGATAATGACTTTTCATTCCCTGAACAATCACTCTCGACCAGTATACCAAAGGTCTCCGAATACATTTTTAAATAGGATTTCATCGTCTTATAGATTCCAAGTTGATCGAGGGTATGTGGATATAGTTCTGTTGAAAGCAATCTGAGATCCTCAATGGAACGTCGTGCCATGTGAATCATTTCATTTGTAAAGTTCTTTACATCGTCATTTTGAATCTTATTTTCTACAAGCTGCAATCCGGAATAAATACTGTACAGCATTTGAGAGATTCCCTCGTGCAATTCCGACGCTATACGCTTTCGATCCTCTTCCTGTGTACGAAAAATGTACTCAGTCAGTTTATGATTCATGTATTTGGAGGTCATGATTTATCTCCTTATCTCATCATTACAGGTTTTGATATTCTTTCAACATTTACCTTGCGGACCCGATAACAAAGTTTTGATTCAGAATCATAGGCCTCAAAGGTGTGATCACTCACATGCACCTCACTGTTCTTCGGAAATGCGATAAAATCCACCTGGTTGAAGTAAATTCTATTGTGAGTGTTATCCGGGCAAGGCTTCAATTGATAAAAGGTTTTCTGAACAGGAGGGGCTTGATCTTCATCCTTTTCTCCAAGAATGGTTACTTCAATCGCAGATGAAGTCCAACCTTCCATTTGCTGATAGGCATCATCCACAGCTCGCACACCCTTTCCGTACAGGATAGACATGGATACGACAACCTTGCAGCCATTCCCAAAATTTATCCGTTGCCTGCTTGTGAAGATGTTGTATAACCTCGTCTTCAGTGGACCATCTGCCCATCCCACGCAACTCTGCCACAATCATTTCGTATTCGTCTTCCTCATTGCAATCTAAGTACCAATGAATCGTTTCAGGAAATAAATTCTTCAGCTCTTCCTCCACGACAGACTTGAACTGCAATCCTGGATGACGTATGAAACAAAAATCTATAAACACTTCACTTATCATTAGCGACCCTTCTTTCACCTGCATTTTTTTCTTTCCGGTAAATGAATAGAGCAAGCGGGAACAAGATTACATTCACAATCGCAAAAAGGATCGTTGTCTTGTAATGTTGATAATAATACTGGTGTACCACATACTGTGTAACGACGATATTCAACATCAAAATTCCGCATAATAATAGAACACCCCGGTAACTACGCTTCATATCGCTTCACCCTTGTTGCATAGATTGTGCCATCTTGAACTTCCACGATAATTTCTGGAAGTGGTCTTCTAGGAGGACCAGCAGTTGGTGCACCTGATTGAACATCAAACTTGCCATGATGACACGGGCATATCATATCCCCTTCTTTTTTGTCCCATAACACCGGACACCTTAAATGTGTGCATGCATTTTGATAAGCTTTATATTTGTTTTCTCCCAGTCGTATCAATAATGCATCATCATGTTCCCCTGGATACGTAAACTTAACGGAGTCACCAATCCCAATCTGGCTCACTTTGACGATTTTTTTCATTGGGTATGCTTTGTCCCCTAAAGATAATAATTCTTTCGCTGCGACAGCTCCCCATGGCAGGGTCGATACGGCAAACAAACCTGCCGCGCCAACCAGTGTTTTCATAAACCCACGTCGATCTAAGCTTCTCTCATTCAACCGATTAATATTATGTGTGTAATTATCTTCATCAAATGGGAACTTGCTATTGTCATGTTTCATACTTTTTCACCTCGTTACTGTTCGGACGATCAGAACAGTTTTTCTTTTCCTTGAAGGATTCCCGGAAGATTGATTTTTACATTGGTTTCGCTCTCCAGATAAGGCATGCTTGTCACCCATTTTCCATTTTCCATCTCATGTTGCTGTTGTTTCTCCGCAATTTCCTCTTCTGTCAACCACTGAAGCGTATTCGATGGACAAACACTTGCACACATTGGCGGGATATCATCCTTCGTTCGATCAATACATAAGTCACATTTATACATCAGGTTTTGCTCGACATCGAATTTCGGAATTCCATATGGACAAGAGATGGTACAATTTTGGCAACCGATACATTTTTCAACAAGTGCTGACAGGACTGCACCGGTTTCATGTATTTGGATGGCTTGGGCCGGACAACTCCTCGCACATGCCGGGTTAACGCAATGCAAGCACATGAGTGGCATCGTTTGACGGTTTACAAATGGATTGACATCCAGAACATAATTCCGGTTCCGTTGATCATGCCCGCCACATTGTGTACATGCTGCAAGACAAGATCGACAGCCGATACAGTTTTCCAGTTCAAGAAATAGTTTTCTTCCCATTAGATGGACTCCTTTACTCCGAGTTTTTCGATTTGTGCTGCACACGCCTTATATTCAGGCATTCTCGACATCGGATCCAGGGCAGCAATCGTCAATAAGTTAATGGATTGTTCATGTCCGAAATGATAGGGAACAAACACTGTATCCTTTCGAATCGCTTCCGTAATCTTCACTGTGAATATAGCTTCGCCTCTTCGAGTGAACAATCGTACCTCTTCCTCATGGGATAGGTCATATGATTTCGCCAGTTCAGGGTGTATTTCCACATATGGATCCGGGCACATATCCTTCAAAAACGGGATACGGCGTGTCTGGTTGCCAGATAGGTAATGGTACACGACCCTGCCTGTCGTCAAACGCAACGGATACTCTTCACACGGCTCTTCAGCCGGCGGCCGATATGGAAGTGCACAGATTTTCGCTTTTCCGTCAGGATGGTAAAATTTCTTATCCAGGAACATATGCGGGGTTCCTGTGTCTTCCTCATCTTTACATGGCCAGAATACGCCGTCCTGCTGATCAATCTTATCCCACGTGGCTCCGTAATAATCGGCATTTCCGCCTTTTGTGGCCAGTCGGAATTCTTCCCCAATATCCTTTGCACTGGTTAAGTGACGGAAATATTGACCACGACCAAGGCGTTCGGCTAATTCGATTTGCATACGCCAATCGGGTTTAGATTGGCCGATCGGTTCCTGAGCCTGGTTAATCTTGATGATTCGACCTTCCAGGTTGGTTACCGTTCCTTCATCTTCCGCCCATGTTACGGACGGTAAGATGACATCGGCGAATTCTGCTGATTCAGATAGATAAAAATCTGAGCAAACCATGAAATCCAAGTTTTTCATCGCTTCTCTTACAAAATTCAGGTTAGGTGCTGATACGGCTGGATTTGAACATAACAGGTAAAGCCCTCTGATCGTTTTGTTATGCATAAGTTCAAACATCTCGTAAGCTGACACACCCGGTTCAGGCATTTCATCCGGTGTGATTCCCCAAACTTTACAAATCTCTTCTACATGCTTTGGGTTCGTGATTTTACGGTAACCAGGTAACAGATCTGATTTCTGACCATGTTCCCGGCCACCCTGTCCGTTCCCTTGACCCGTAAATGTTGCGATTCCGGCTTTCGGTCTGCCGATTTTTCCAGTCACGAGTGCCAGATTCACATATCCTGATACGTTATCAACGCCTTTATGCTGTTGTTCAGCTCCCCTTGCAAACATGACAATCGCATTTGGCGCTTTTCCATAGATCTCAGCTGCCCGTATGATTTTATCCTCATCAATTCCGGTCAGTTCGCTCGTATAGGCGGGTGTAAATTCTTTCACAAGCTCTTTCGTTTCCTCAAACCCATTGGTATGGTTCTGAATAAATGACTCATCTGCATAACCATTTTCAATGAGTAGATGGAGAATACCGTTTGCCAATGCTAGGTCTGTACCAGGTTTTAAATCAAGGTGGATATCCGCTCTTCTTGCTACTGGTGTTTCCCTTGGATCTACAACAATTAAGTATCCACCACGATTCTGAACTTCCCAGACTCTGAACATTGAGGTTGGATGACATTCTGCCGTATTGCTGCCTGCAATGAATAAGCAGTCCGTTTCATGGACATCCGTCCACGGTAACGTAGAGCCCCGATCGACCCCGAAGGATCTCAGAAACCCTCCTGCTGCACTGGACATGCAAAAACGTCCATTATAATCGATATAGCGTGTTTGCAATCCGACTCTTGCAAATTTTCCGGTCAAATAACATTTCTCATTGGTCATCGATACACCACTGAACACCGATAAGGAATCTTTTCCGTACTCTTTTTGCAATGTTTTAAAATTATTGACGATCAAATCATAAGCTTCATCCCATGTGGCTTCACGAAAACCTTCTTTCGTACCTTTCTTAGATGCGTCATCCCTGATCAATGGTTTCAAGATACGATCTTTATGATTCGTTTGTTGATACGCCGTAACTCCTTTCGGACACATTTTCCCGACAGTTACCGGCCAATCGTATCTTGGTTCTACACCGATGATTTTATTGGAAGAAGTGTCGACACGCAGATTCATCCCACATTGCATGCCGCAATAGCTGCAATGCGTTTTGATCAGCTTTTCGTTTGGGTGTTCTTTGTTCTCAATCTCTCGGAAAAATTTATCCTTTAGCATTTTGATTCGCCTCTTTTACTTTGATTTCATGTGTTGGAATTCCGGAAAACCTGGAGATTCGATACTTCCTTCTGCAAGGAGGACAAAGCTCTGCAAGATGGAATCCTTCTTCCTTTTCGAATTGAAGATGGTTTTGCCCCAACACATCAATAACATCTTTCGATTGCTCTGTGGATACAAACTCAGACTGACAGACCCTACATTCCTTCATCGATTGTTCACTATAATGTTCTCGATAATTTCTCGCGAACACACTCATCGGTCTGAATGGAATGTGCGCCAGCTTTCCGAATGGTAAGTAAATGAGTGTTACTATGACAGAGAATTGATGAATGAGAGACATCGTCGGCTGACCGAAGCCATGCAGAAACACGTTACTGAATGTCAGGAGCAGTCCAGTGATGCTGATGAACAACAAAAGGTATAATGGCATGAAATCATACATGAATGTTTGCTCAGCCCGGGCTTGCATGTTTTTCAAGCGGCGATAGAGCGCCATACATACACCCGCAATGACCATGAATGCTGTAATGTTCAATGCGTTATAAAACAAGTAGGCAATCCAACCTTCCGCATCGACTTTCATGATGTCCATGCCTAACGCAACGACTGTATAATATCCGTTCTCCTCCATCGTGAAGTACATCCAACCGAACACGAGTGGAAAAGTGACCAAACAGGAAAGGATACATCCCCAACCGATCAGAAAATGCTGTGTCCATCGGAAAATTCCTCTGTTCCAAATAAACTTGTATGTCGCCAGGTGTTCAACGGATGTCTTAGGTGTCGATCGCCGTCCCAGCAATTTGATCCCTTTTTTCAAAATCAATTTTGCCGGCGGTCTTTCTCCCCATGCTATGAATCGATAAAAAAAACCTCCCAGGAATACAAGTGTCCCGACCATATATCCATATAAGTTCAAATCAATATGTGTAAACATCCTCGTTCCGATTAAGGAGAGGATAAAAAGACCACTCACCGTTAAAAACATCGATTTGGCAAAATGAGAAGCAAATGCACCATCAAGGTTGTATTTCTTCGCTACAGGTGTTTCACGTACTTCTTGCATAACTCTTCCTCCTTTTTTCTTAACAAGATCAACACTGACTGTTTATGTAAGAACCAAAAAACACTTCCTGTCTTTATGGTAGACAATCAGAAGTGTTTTGGTTATCGGGGGACTCCCCTATTTTCTTGGGGGATAACCCTGAATATAGGAAAAGAGGGTGAACCAAACGATGGTCACCCTCTTTGTAAGTTATTCTTATTGGTTTGAAGTCAGCGTCAATCCGTCGGTTCCAGCACTCAAATCCACATAGTAGGATCCGCTTCCGCTGTAGGAAGAAACCTTCAATGTATACGTACCGGTCACGGTCGGTGTGAACGTAATGGTTTCCTGGCGCTTTGTTCCTTCTGCTTTAGCGACTTGTACACCAGATGGGTTGTACAAGTAAACGTCAAAGTCAGGAGATCCACCGAACCACCAGCTTGCTTTCCAGTTCGGGATGATCATCGTAACCGCTGTAGGATAACTCGTATCGTTCACAGTAAACTGATACGTATCTTCACTACCCGTACCTCCAAGGGAATCTTGTTTCGCGAAGTGATTTGGTGTCGCGATGTTCGTTCCGCTCAAGTTACCTGCATCCTTGATTGCTTCGTAACCATCCAGGCGTCCATGACCATAATCGATGTCCTTCCCAGCTGGTCCCCAGTCTTCAGCTGTATTCGAAAGGATATTTTTCACTTGTGTTGGAGTCAGACTTGGATTTGCATCGAGCATCAATGCGATCGTACCTGCAGTGAACGGAGTCGCCATACTTGTCCCACTATACGTTACATAGCCGCTTGCTGTGTTCGTTTGAGCAGCTGTGATATTGTATCCCGGTGCAAAGATATCCGGTTTGATACGGCCATCAGCAGTTGTTCCCCGGCTTGAGAAGTCGGCAAGGAAGAATCCGCCTTCACCAAGGTCAGCACCCGCTCCGACAGTGATCGCTTTTTCCGCAGCTCCCGGTGATCCGATGGTCTTCTTACCTGGTCCATCATTTCCAGCTGCAACTGTAACCACGAGTCCGGCGTCAACGGCATTGTTGACGGCTACTGATGTAGAGTCTGTTCCATCTGAACTTCCGGATGTTCCTAAACTTAGACTCAATACTTCAATTCCGTACACATCTTTGTTCGCCACTGCCCAATCGATCCCGGCAGTAACGGTACTCATGCTTCCGCTCCCTTGACCATCCAATACTTTTATCCCGACGAGTGCAGCTCCTGGTGCCACTCCCTTATGGGTCGGATTTCCATCCCCGTCACCTGCAACTGTACTGGCAACGTGTGTACCGTGTCCGTTATCATCATATGGTGTCGTACGGTTGTTGACCAAGTCTTTCCAACCGATGACTTTTCCTTCATCCAAATCTACGTGGTTTCCATCGATACCGGTATCTATGACGGCGACAACCTGATCATCTTTTGAATACGTATTTTCGTTTCCGTCGCTGTTTCCGGTGAGACCGAAGTCACCACGTGCTTTTTCTGTACCGAACCAGTAGTTTGCTGTTCCGTTCAACGTTTGAATTTGCGCATCGTGTTCGATTGATTTGACGAATGGTAGTTTTTCAAGCTTTTCGATCTGTTTCTTGGTTAGTGTAGCAGCAACCCCGTTCAAAGCATTTGAAAAGACATGCTTTGTTTTGAATTTACCGAGGCGTTTCATCACCGCTTTGTGGGCCTTTTCACTCGCCATCGATTTATCGAACTGGACGATGACATCGATCGTCTCAGATTCTGACTTTTGCTCCAGCATGGTTTCAAGATTGTCGAACACCTTGTTGTTGTTCAAGTTTACCATCGCTGCAGGCAATTCCGGATTTTTTGACACTTTCTTTTCAAAATCGGCACCACTTGCTCCCCCCATTGTAGATAAGAGCATACTCGTCGCTAACACTGCGGAAGCGACAACATGTTTCTTCTTCATTCTTTTTCCTCCCTCAATTTTCTTTACTTTTCGAATGTTAAAAATATTCTGTATGAATATCGTAATACAATTGACCTATGATGAAATGAGTAGTTAGATGGAAGTAATTGTTTTTCATAACTGTGTGAAACGTCACAATTACTGGAAGTTAAAAGTTTTTGAAAGACGGCTCGTCTACCATCTTTTCGACAATATCAAGAATTGTCGGATGATTCAGACCGTATCTTTTTATATACAAAGCAATCCATGGTTATAATGGGAATAGTAGATTAAGGGAGGACGTTAAGGTATGGGAAGTTATTTTGGTTCGATTGTTCAACATTCATTAGATGCTTTACTAGAGGACGAGTCATTTTTACCAGATCTAAAGGAACAGGATCGGGAACAGGCTTTCACATCTCTTACTGCGATTCTATCAACGCCGAATCATATACATAAGTCGTTTCTACGGATTGCTTTGGAGAATGGGAAAGTCGTCCGGATTCCAGCATTCCGTGTGCAACACAACAACACGCTCGGACCTTATAAGGGTGGGATTCGTTTTCATGAATCCGTTAATGAAGAGGAGGTCATGAATCTAGCTTCTCTCATGACGTTGAAGAATGCCCTGCATGAGGTGCCGTTCGGAGGCGGAAAAGGCGGAGTGGTCCTCAATCCACGAGATTATGAAGTGAAAGAACTTCATCAGATTTGTAAAAAGTACGTCCACTATTTCAGTGATATCCTAGGACCGGACAAAGACATCCCAGCACCCGATATGGGGACTGGCGATCGTGAAATGGACTGGATGATGGCAGAATATAAGAGCATCCGTCCGGGCACGACATATCGAGGAAGTTTTACAGGTAAGAGCATCATTAATGGAGGATCTTTAGGCAGAAGAGAAGCGACGGGGAAAGGCGTCTACTTCACCTATCGTTACATGATGCATGACTTTATGAATGAAAATCGAGAATGGCTCGATGCACAAGAAAATCCTTTTGCAAGAACAGCATTGGATCATGATAAAAAGGATCTGAAGATGGCGATTCAAGGTTTCGGTAATGTCGGGTCTGTCGCTGCATTGGAAGCTTATCGATGCCCACACTTGAACAATAAAATCGTTGCGGTGAGTGATCGCAATGTGACGATCTACAACGCAGAAGGTTTAGATATTCCGACTCTGGTCGATTACACGGCCAACAATGAAGGCGATCTCCCGACAACGGAAGAGGAGCTCGCCGGACTCGAAATGAATGCGGAAATCCTTGATCGTGAAAAAGTTCTGTATATGGACGTCGATGTACTCGTGCTAGCAGCCCTAGAAGGCCAGATCCATAAGGACAATGTCGATCAGGTAAAAGCGAAAATCATCGTCGAAGGCGCCAACGCTCCGGTTACGGGTGATGCCGATAAATATCTGGCGGACAATGGGGTCATCATTGTACCGGATATTCTTGCGAACGCCGGTGGTGTCATCGTGTCATATTTTGAATGGCTGCAAGGTCGTGAAACTCAATTCTATAGCGAAGAGGAAATCTTTGAGAAGCTGTTTGAAAAGATGCAATCGACGATGGTAACAATCCTGCCACAATTCTTCGGTGATCCGTTCCCACTCCGTCAAAATTGCTACATTCATGCAGTTATGAAATTATCAACTGTTCTTTACAGACAAGGGAAGTTGTACTGATTTGAAAAAGACCTGAGAGAGGGTGGCTCCTCTGCTCAGGTCTTTTTATTGTTTTGAGCGGGATATATAGCGTTTGGGCTATAATTCTCTATTTTGGACTATAATTTCGGATTCTGGGCTATAATTTCGGATTTTGAGCTATAATTTTGGATTTTGAGCTATAATTTCGGATTTTGAGCTATAATTTCTGAATCTGGTCTATAATCGTGTCCTTCCCTCAAAAAACACTTTCTGAAAAAGGAAAAAAGACCTGAAAAGAGGTTACCACTCTCACTTTTCAGGTCTTTTTCTATCATTTCCGGTGAAGCATGAACGTCAGGATGACATAGGCTGCTAGTTTGGTAGTCATATTGCGGAAATCGACGGTTGGGTCGATTTCGACGATATCCATTCCTTGCACCATCGGTTCATTCGCGAGCATCCGAATTCCCTCAAGTAAATCATCGCTCGTCATGCCACCTGGTCCAATTGCAGGACACCCGGGGGCATACGCCTGATCCAGCACATCCATATCGAGCGATACATAGATGACGTCGACATGTTCTTTCAACTGAGCAATCGACTTCTGAACGAGCTCTTCAATCCCCTGTTTCCGAACATGCTTCATCGTGTAGACGGTCACTCCATGCTTTTTCCCGTATTCATGGTAAGGACGACTGTTCGAGAAGTTGCGGATCCCGATCTGGATGAGCTGATCGCCTTGGATGACACCTTCCTCAATGAGCGCTCGAAATGGTGTCCCGTTACCGGTCCCTCCGTCTTCTCGATTCCGCAGATCATGGTGGGCGTCGAACTGTATGATGCCTACCTTCTTCCTAGTCTCAGAAAAAGCCTTAATACTAGGGTAGCTGATCGAATGATCGCCCCCCAGAACAACAGGCACCAGTTCCGGCTGATCGTTCAAAACGCCAGTAAACGTCTCATAGATTCGCTTGTGGCACTCCGGAATATCAGTCAGATGCATTTCCACATCACCGAAATCCGTAATTACCTCGTCTTGAAGGTCGCGTTCCTCTTCAATCGCGTACGTGGAAAGCGTGGAAAACATCGACCGGATCACCCCTGGTGACTGAGATGCACCCGACAAACTGATCGAAGGCTTCGATAAAGGCGCACCCAACAATCCGATGCCCTTCACCTTCGTTTCTCCGTCCCACTTTTTCACGATTTCATGTGCTTTGACGACATGCGAATCCTTGAATCCTGCTTCGCCTGCTGGTTTAAGATACGGTAACGTTGCCAACCCGCTCTCCCCTTTCGAAAAGGGTTTTGCCATTTTTGATGACGGTCCGGACATGGTTCACACCGTAATGATATGGAATGTACAAATAGTTTGGTGCATCCCATACGAGAAGATCTGCCTGTCGACCTTCGCTGATTTTTCCAGCCCGCTCTCCACATCCAATCGCATAAGCTGAATTGACGGTGACCGCATTCCAGATTTCTTCCGGTGTCATCCGTAATTTAAGCGCTGCGAGGTTCATGATGAGTTGCAAGTTTTCCGTCGGACAGCTGCCCGGGTTGAAGTCGGTAGCGAGTGCTACAGCGGCATTAGCCTCAATCATCTCCCGCGCTTTCGCGAATTCGTTTTTATTCAAGTAAAACGTCGTTCCCGGTAAAAGAACAGCAATCGTGTTCGTTTCACCGAGTTGACGTATCCCTTCTTCCGAAGCTCCGACGAGGTGATCGGCAGATATCGCTCCGACTTCGCACGCCATTTCCGTTCCTCCAAGCGGGTCAATCTCATCGGCATGTATCTTAACGTCAAAGCCCATCTCTTTCGCTTTTTTCAAATACGCTCGGGATTCTTCAACCGTAAATACGCCAGTCTCACAGAAAATATCGACGAACTCCGCCAGGTCTTGTTCTTTGACCGTTTCCATCAATTTCACCATTTCATCTAAAAATTCCTGGGATCTGCCTTTGTATTCGTTGGGTATCGCATGCGCACCAAGGTAGGTTGAGACAATATCTGCGTTCTTCGTTTCACGCAAACGTTTGATGACGCGTAACTGTTTCAGCTCTGTGTCTGCGTCCAGCCCGTAGCCACTTTTCGCTTCCATCGTCGTGATACCATAGCTCAACATGCGCTCGAGGTGAAAGGACGCTTTTTCATACAGCGCCTCTTCATCCGCTTCACGCGTCGCCTGCACAGTCGACAAGATTCCGCCGCCTTGTTTTAAAATTTCAAGATACGGAACGCCTTGTTGTTTCAAAGCAAGCTCATGCTCACGCGATCCGCCGAACACCAGATGGGTGTGCGGATCAACGAGTCCTGGTGTGACGAGCTTCCCTTCACAGTCGATGACTTCGTGAGCGTCGATGGAGGGCGCGTCGCTTTTCGGTCCTGCATAGACGACTTTACCGTCCTCAACAGCGACCACAGCATCCTCTACCAAGCCGATTTCCTTCATCGCTTCGCCTTTTCGAATGCCTTCTGAACCTTCCATCGTCAGTAATTGTCCGATATTTTTCAGTAATAGATCTGCTTTCAAATTACTTGCCACTCCTTTCGCTAACACTTTCCATTTCAAGCATCGGAATGCGGACTCCTTTTTCTTTAGCTGTCTCGATTGCAAGTTCATAACCCGCATCCGCATGGCGCGCGACGCCCATTCCTGGGTCAGATGCCAGAACGCGCTCTAACCGTGCATCCGCTTCTTTCGTACCATCTGCTACAATGACCATGCCCGCATGCTGAGAGTAACCCATGCCGACACCGCCGCCATGATGGACGGATACCCAGCTCGCGCCGTTGACACCATTGATCATAGCGTTCAAGATCGGCCAGTCGCTGATTGCGTCACTGCCATCCTTCATCGCTTCTGTTTCACGGTTTGGCGAAGCGACAGAACCACAATCGAGGTGATCACGCCCGATAACGATCGGCGCACTCACTTTTCCACTCTCGACCATGTCATTGATAATTTTTCCAAGTTTCGCACGGTCACCGTATCCGAGCCAACAAATACGGGAAGGCAGCCCCTGGAATGCGACTTTCTCCTGAGCCATCTTGATCCACTTGCATAAGTGCTCATCATGAGCAAACTCCTTCAGAATCACTTCGTCAATTGCGTAAATGTCTTCCGGGTCACCTGAGAGCGCCGCCCAGCGGAACGGTCCTTTCCCTTCACAGAACATCGGACGGATGAACGCTGGAACGAATCCTGGGAATGCGAACGCATCCTCAAAACCTTCGTCTTTTGCGACCTGTCGGATGTTGTTACCATAATCGAATACCACCGCTCCTGCTTTTTGCAAGTCGACCATCGCTTCCACATGCTGCTTAATGCTCGCTTTTGATTTTGCGATATAAGTATCCGCATCCCGCTTCCTCAATTCAGCTCCCTCTTCTAATGTAAAACCGACCGGTAAGTAGCCGTTCAACACATCGTGTGAGGATGTCTGATCGGTGACGAGATGAGGGATTTCCTGACGTTTCACGAGTTCCGGTAAAATCTCAGCCGCGTTCCCGAGTAGCGCGATCGACAACGGTTCCTTCTTCTCCATCGCCTCTTTTGCGAGTTTCAAAGCCTCATCGAGACTATCCGCTTTCGTATCACAATAGCGCGTTTCAATTCGGCGCTGGATGCGGTGCGGGTCACACTCGATTGCGATGACGACGCCGCCGTTCATCGTTACAGCGAGCGGTTGAGCGCCTCCCATTCCACCTAGACCTGCTGTGACAGTCAGTGTACCGGCAAGTGACCCTCCGAAATGTTTCCGAGCAGCTTCCGCGAATGTTTCGTATGTTCCTTGAAGGATGCCTTGTGTCCCAATGTAAATCCAGCTTCCTGCCGTCATCTGTCCGTACATCATGAGCCCTTTTTTCTCGAGTTCACGGAACGTCTCCCAATTCGACCATGCGGGAACGAGGTTTGAGTTGGCAATTAACACACGTGGTGCGTTTTCATGTGACTTGAAGATCGCGACCGGTTTACCAGATTGGACCATCAACGTTTCATCGTTCTCCAGCGTTTTAAGCGATTCCACAATTGCATCGAAGCTTTCCCAGTTACGGGCTGCTTTTCCGATACCGCCGTAAACGACAAGTTCATCCGGGTTTTCTGCAACCTCCGGATCCAGATTGTTCATGAGCATCCGTAAGGCCGCTTCTTGGACCCAACCTTTTGTGTTCAATTCCGTTCCTCTAGGCGCTTGAATTTTCTTCATGTTTATTCCTCCACTTCTCGATTTTATATTTTTGGTTATTGCCAAGTTTTCTTTATTGGGTGATGAGTATGCCGTTCCAATGGTCCTCTTTCAGTGCGTCGGACAATCGTTCGATATCTTTGGAGAAGACACGGTCACCTGTGATGCTCGGGGCGACGTTCCTTCCATGGTCGTAAGCTTTCCGTGTACGAGGTGCCATGTTTTCAACTCCACGGAACTCGACCGCCTGCATCGCGCAAAACAGCTCGATCGCAAGCACATTCCTCGTGTTTTGGATGATCTGATAGGCGTGTCTTGAGCCGATTGTCCCCATGCTCACATGATCCTCCTGGTTGGCAGACGACGGAATCGAGTCGACCGATGCAGGATGAGCAAGCGTCTTGTTCTCGGAAACGAGTGAGGCTGCTGAGTATTGTAAAATCATTGCACCTGATTCGACGCCTGGATTTGCCGATAAAAACGCTGGCAGATCACTCAGCTGAGGATTGACCATTCGCTCGATCCTTCTTTCCGAGATGTTCGCGAGCTCTGCCATAGCAATCCCTAGAAAGTCCATCGCAAGGGCAATCGGCTGACCATGGAAATTCCCTCCTGAAATGACCTTCCTCCCATAATCGAAGATCAGCGGATTGTCTGTCGCTGCGTTGATTTCGATTTCAAGTTTTTCTTTTACATAATTGAGAGTTTGCCAACTGGCACCGTGTACTTGCGGGATACAGCGCAAGGAGTAAGCATCCTGTACGCGGACCTCTCCTTGTTCAGTGATGAGACCGCTTTGTTTAATGTACATGCGGATTCGTTGTGCTACACCGACTTGCTCCGGGTACCCCCGGGCAAAATGGATGTCTTCATCAAACGCGTCCGAGATCCCTCTCAGCCCTTCGAGCGTCAAGGCAGAAATGAGCTCACTCTGATAAGCGAGTTTTTCCGCCTCTAAATAAGAAACGACGCCCATAGCTGTCATTGCCTGGGTCCCGTTGATGAGCGCGAGTCCTTCCTTGGCACTCAGTACAATCGGCTTCAGATTTTCCTTTTGCAAGGCTTCACCACCAGCCAACTGCTCTCCTTGATAGTAAGCCTCTCCTTCCCCGATCAAGACGAGTGCGAGATGGGACAATGGCGCAAGATCGCCGCTTGCACCGAGTGAACCTTGTTGCGGTACGATCGGATGGATCTTCTTATTGAGGCAATCGATCAGAAGTTGGATGACCTCCACTCGGACCCCAGAAAAGCCTTTCAACAATGCGTTCACACGTAAAAGCAGCATCGCCCTGCTGACGATTTCAGGGAAAGGCTCCCCGACACCGCAAGCGTGGCTTCGTATCAAATTCAGCTGGAGCTCCTCGACTTCCGTAGGAGCAATCCAGACATCGCTCATTTTTCCAAAACCAGTCGTAATTCCATAGACAACCTGATGATCGTCTACAATCTTTTCAACAGATTTCCGACTCACCTTCACGTTTTCCAGACTCTCTGCGGACGCCTGGACTTCCTCCCCTTCATAAAGGACATGATAGATGTCTTTCAAAGTGAGCGTATTCCCTGTAAGTGTAATCATTAATGATGTTCCCCCTTCCTAATGCACTACCAATTTAGCGAGATAAAATCGCACTAAAAAAGCCGCTGTCCCGATTGATTCAACCGGACAACGGCTCGCTTCCTCTTGTATGCAATTGATGAAAATGCAAAAATAAATCTCGCATTTTGGTCAACTTCTTTCATAATTTTCTTAATTCTCTAATAGTATTTTTAGTGTAAACCTTCTCTTGAACTTTTGTCAATGAGGAATCAAAAATAGGACAAGCTGTCACTGAACTCTATTAATCTTTCATTTGCATGTATAAAAGGCCGTTGATGTGGACATTCTGTTGATACTTATCATTCGAAAATTGAGGGGGAAACGGAAATGATTGAAACTCAACGATTACTGGTTCAATGTACGATGTTACGCCAGCCTACCATTCATGAATCTGCAGCTGACTTTTTTGTCGGATTTGATATCGATCATACACCTTACTTGTTTTTACCGACGGCACACGGGGTACTTGAAGAAAATGAGCTATACGCGGTACCGATTTTGATGAGGAAAAAAGATGCTCGCATGTATTTGTTGGACGATACGATTCTAGCTGTGGATCTCAAAGATTTCGATGAGTTTCATTGTGACCTCACCTACTATTTTGGACCAGAATACAACATGTTGAAGAAATATGTGAAGAGCACGGAATACCGCTCCTATGTGATGTGGAGTAACGGCATCCGCCAGGACCAAATCAATGAATTGTTGGATTCCTACGCATCGGCTGATACGGAAGAAGCGAAGCAAACCATTCGCGAACAACTGACCCGTTTTAGTGGACGAGTTACAGGTTGATGTTATAAGCCCCTGAATAGAGCCAAAAACAAACAGACCAAGATTGCATCTTGGCCTGTTTTCTTATTGATAAGTGATCGCTTGGCGACCCATTTGTTCCCATCCTTTTTGGAACTGCGCTTTTAGGATTTTGTGGTTTTTGATTCCGAGTAATGGATCATTGAAATAGACGTACGTTTCATCATAACCGGTGACGAGGACCGAATGCTCTTTATAGGTGATCTTCACTTTTCCTTGTGGTGTGTTCCACTCTTGCCAGTACTTCGGCGGCAATTGGTTGAAAGCGGTATTGTTGATCACCCAGACAGGTTTTTCGTTTTGAACATGTGTGAGTACGTCTTTAAATTCAGCACCTGTCAAATTGACGATTCTTCCCGGAAGGTACTTCTCTCCGAGGTCCGCGATCGGTTTATGATACACCCCAAAGCCGGGTTTGCTTTTATCGTACATATTTCCAATGAAACCGACATTCGGATTCCCGAAGTGAACCACTCCATTTTTCCTTTGAAAAGGTGTAGGATCTTTCTTCACTTCTTTTGCCAATGTCATTTTAGTCACATTGACACCAGCGTGTTGAAGCAACATGGAAAGACTGGTCACTTCACAACCTCTTGGCAGTTCGGGCAATTGACTGATCAGTGGAACATCGAGTTTGATTTCCTTTTTGATCTCATGATTGACCCGCTTCGCGTGACTGACAACTGAAGAAGATTGCAACGACTTTTGCGAAATCGTGACTGCATTGTTACATCCTGCTACAAGAACTGCACATACCAATACAGAAGAAATTTTCTTCATTATCATACCCCGTTTTTGTGGGATGTATGTTTAGCGTCTCCTTACACAGCAATGTGAAGTCGTATGAGTATTTGGTAATCATCCCAACAATCCCTATTTACCGTAAATATCGGCATTTTCCACCATTTTTCAAGGTTTGACAAAAAGAAAAGTGCAATAAAAAAACAGCCTTTTTTTAGGCTGTTTCTTCATAATTGGAATTGTTCCCTCTCACTTCATTGATTCCGCTTAATGTCGTAGTCAGACCGATTCCACCGAATACGAAGGAAAGAACATAAGGCAATATGTATACGAATAGGGATGATTGTGTTTCAACAATACTTGCTGATCCTACAACTGCATCCCACCAATTAAAGCTGACAAAACTTAATACAATCAAGATAATTCCAGTGATGATATTCTTCATGTCGTAAAACTCCCCTTGTAAAAGTTGTGTTACTTAACTATTCACATATAGGTGGAGAACAAAACATGTTTTCGGTAAAAAGGGAATTAAGTCCTAATATTGATTTCTTACTATAGTACTTTGTGGGGTGAACAACTGCCTCGGCCACATGATTTCCATCAGTTCTTCCAATGTGCTCACTGAAGTTATATTTTTTCTTTCTAACGACTCCTGGATCATGTCCACACCGAATTGATGGAGGAACGTGATATAGGTGAAGGTTTTACGGACTTCCCTCCTTCGCAAGATACCATCATCATAGGCAATCATGAATGCTTGCATTGCATCGATATCGCCTTTGAAAAGCTCAAACCAGATCGCAGGAAACTCCAAAAGAACGCTCGAATGCTTACTATCCGCCACATCAATCAATCCACTCAACTTCCAGCTTCCATCCTCTTTGATCAGAAAGACATGATCTTCTGTTAGGTCCGCATGGACGACAGTTTGAGGAGACGCCAAAATCGGCTTGAACGTCTGTAAAAAGTGGACGATCTCCCTTACAACTTCCTCGTTTAAAGCTTCAAGCTTTTCTAGCTTCTTTTTTAACGTTGGGATATGATCTTCTGATCGTAAAGACCACTCGGGTATGTCATTGGACTCCCATTGGAATCCGTGATATGCCTTCATTTGCGATGCAAGGGACTTCGCCAGTTCTTTTTTCTCCTTAACCGTCAGAAGATTTTCGACATCCCGATAGGCTACACCTTTTACCACTGAGACGATCGTATACGGCCAAGGCTCAGGACAGCGCACTTCCCCAGCAGCAACGAGCTCTGGAAAGTGAGCAAGCCCTACTCTGGCAATGTTTCTGTATACCGAAACCTCTACTGAAAAATCATCTGGTGACAATGGTGTGTAAAATTTCAAGATGTATCGTCCATCCATTTCAAAAACCGCGTGTGTTCCCGGGTGCTTTGTCACTGTGACCTCGTTGTATTGGAGCTTTTCAAGTTCCATCACTTTTTCTATGATAGGGCTCCATAATTCCAGGTTGACGTACATTTCACCCCATTCAGACCTATCTGTCGGATATAACAAGGCTTTTCCCCCTCCAAAAATCCATTAATGTCCTAATGCACTTGTCCATACATCAGCTCTTCCTTCGCATATTGTATTAATGTGAGGCAACTCTCACTGGAGGCAAGTTTCGATGGGGGTGTTAGCATGGGTTACTCTTATGGTGCCGGATTTGCGTTAATCGTAGTATTGTTTATCTTGCTAATAATTGTAGGTACAGCGTTTGTATATTAAACCTATTGTACTTCCCCTATTTCATAATAGTTGATTACAAACGCTAAACTGTAATTCACTATTACCCTTCCAATCCTGAACGGACGAAAAGCCACAACTCCCCCCCAGTTGTGGCTTTTCACTTTTGAGCTATAATCAGGCTTTGGTGAGAATTAAATCGAGTTTGGTTAGAATTCCGTTGAGTTTGGTCACAATTAATTCAGGTTTGGTTAGAATTCTACTGAGTTTGGTCACAATTAATTCAGGTTTGGTTAGAATTCCTTCCCAAACCGGAAATACAACATCTATGCCCAAAATCCTTTCAGCCGTTCATCTTCTGATGGAACCATTCGGGCATTTTGCCGTGCTTCGATACATAATCGAGATCCTGCTGAAGCTCTGCAAGCATCTGTTTAGCATCTCGCCTCACATGGATTGCCTGTAGCTGCAAAGTTTCTCGCTCTTCTTTTGTCATGAAATCATCACAAGCCCGTGTGTATGCGAGATGGATATCTTGTATGTATTCTTCTATTTCAAACACTTGTTGGACAAGCAGCAGCATTTCCATCCTGTAACGCTGGAATTCTTCTTTTTTCAATTTCAAATGCTGTTTTGCCGCCATCACTTCGCGGTCTAGTCCTCTCTGCAATGGTTTCATCCATTCATCGAGGCGTTCTTTTTGCGCTCGGGAAAGATGAGAACTTTCTTCCATTACATCACCTAGCTCTTCGGTCAACTGCTGCAAATCAGAACGAAGACTGGTCAAACTTTCACGGTCTGGCGAGTTTGCCTTTTGTTGTGCACTGACTTTCGAGAGCAGATTCTCATATTCATTCAACATCTTCTCTTTTTCTTCCTCCAAATCGCCTTGTTCTAATTTCAGGCGATTCAGCTGCTCTTCATATTGTTGTTTGATCTGTTTATATTTTACCAATTCAGGATACAAAACCTTCTCCTCCTCTGACCCACTCATTATCTATAGTCTTCGAAAACCGATCGCTCTTTTCGTTGCCCAGAGTCCATATTTATCATACACTATTTCTTTTTCCAATTGTTTCCTAACCCCCATCCCAATTTGTGTAAAAGCGAAACGTGTTTATGTAACCCAAATTGAGGAGGTAGAAAACATTGTTTAAAAAAGTTCTCGTTACTTCTTTACTATCTGCATCCATCATTGGAGCTAGTGCTGGTGTCAGTGAAGCTTCAACTACACAAGCGGATGCACAAGTACATGTTTATAAACAATCCGGTCAAGTACAAATTGACCAGGGTCAATTGAATACATTCATTCAAAATTTCATGAAAGATAATAACATCCAGCTTGATCCTGCACTACAAGACAAGATTCAAGCTGCACTCGATCAAGCATATGGTCAGAAAGCGGAAGAGCCAAAGGCTGAGGAACCTAAAGCCGAGGAGCCTAAAGCTGAGCAACCAGCTCCAAAGCAAGAAGAGCCTAAGAAAGCAGAGCAACCTGCTCCTCAACCAGAAAAAGAACAGCCTAAAGCTCAGGAGCCAACACCAGCTCCACAACCACAACCGAAGCAAGAGCAGCAACAGCCAAAAGAAACATCTTCGAATGCTGAATTCCAACTGACAGCTGATGAACAGCAAATGTTGGACCTTGTGAACCAGGAGCGTCAAAAAGCTGGTCTAGCACCATTGAAAGCTGACCCAGAACTTACGAAGATGGCGCGTGTGAAATCACAAGATATGATCGACAACAACTATTTCAGCCATAACTCACCGACTTACGGATCTCCATTCGATATGATGGATCAGTTCGGTATTGAATACAATACTGCAGGTGAGAATATTGCAGGTAACAGTTCTGTCCAAGGTGCTCACACATCTCTTATGAACTCTGATGGTCACCGTGCGAACATCCTCGGAAGCCAATATACGAAGATCGGTATCGGTATCGTGGATGGCGGATCATACGGTAAAATGTTCACACAAGCATTCACTGGATAATAAGAAAAAGGTATTCAAACTCTACTAAAGAAGCATCGCCCATTCGGGTTGATGCTTCTTCTTTTGGGGAATAAGTAAGAATATACAAAATGAAGGATGAGTCCCATGAAAATCAATGAACTATGGATCAAATTCAGACACAGCTTCTGGTTCCTGCCTACTTTTTACGGAACACTTGCCCTTTTACTATCCATCTTAAGTGTATATTTAGAGAAAAAGGTACCGGTCGAACAGATTCGAGATATTGTTCCAAATGCGCTGCTGACCGATGCGAAACTTGGTCAAGTAATTCTGAACGCCATTGCCGTATCCGTCCTAACGATGACGACGATTACGTTCTCTTCCATCATGGTCGTTCTAACGACCTATTCCTCCCAATTCTCCCCGCGTACCCTGCAAGACTTCATCAGTGATGTTGTGACACAAAGGGTCCTTGGAGTGTTTACAGGAGCATTCATTTATTCTTTATTGATCTTGTTGTTTTTGAAAGATGTCAGTGAAAAGAAACTGTTCATCGCACCAGGAATCGCAGTCATCTGGGCGATCATTTCACTCGGTTTTTTCGTATTCTTCATCCACCATGTGGCCACTTGGACTCAGGTGAACAACCTCATTGATAAGATCTCGACCCGTACGCTGAAAACCATCAATGAAAGCTTCCATCTCGTGGATGACCGGTCCAAATCCAAATACTTATCGGCTCATGAAGATATTTCGCATATCGATTCGAAGGAAAAAGTACAGGTGAACGCGCCAAATGCGGGCTATTTACAAATGGTCAAACTGCCTACGATTTTAGATAAAGCCAGAGAGCATGATCATGTTCTCCAAGTTGAGCGTAGGATCGGTGACTACATTTTGAAGGACACCCCCCTCTTCTCGATTATAGGCGGTAGTCCCGGTGAGGAAGAAAACTATCAGGAAATCTATAAAGAAGAATTCGTCATCGGTACTGAACGGAATACGGTCCAGGATGTTGAATTTGGAATACAAAAACTGGTGGAAATCGCTCTACGCGCCATTTCACCTGGTATTAACGATCCGCATACTGCCATCAACAGCATCAACCGGATCGGATCCATCCTCGCTGAACTCGGGGCAACTCCCTTCCCCCGTCCGTACTATTATGACGAGGATGAAGAGCTCCGAGTAATCATCGACATCCAGACCTATCAGGAGCTTTTATATAAAGCGTTCTATCAACTGAGACATTATGCAAGAGAGGATGTTTCCGTCTGTGCTTCCACACTGTCTGTATTGCACGGCATCATTGAACGGAATGACGACCGCGCGATCCAAAAAGCCGTATGGGATTTTTCAATGTACTTCATTGACGGCATTGAGACGGATGTCCTGTTGGATTGGGACAAAGACTTCATCAATGAGAAAATCAAACGGATTGCGAAATCCACGGGTTATGCAGACGATTATGAAAAAGTGAAATTGTGAGTGTGTGTGAGGGCTGTCCTTTCGTGAGAGGACAGTCTTTTTTAATGGTAAAAAAGACCTCATTTATAAAACCTGATGGTGAATTTACAAGACTGACCGAAGAAATTCTAAAACGAAGCGATGTTTTTATAAAACAATGCCCTATTTTTGCAAAACCACGCTCTAATTTTACAAAACCATCCGGTGAGCACCAGTTGAATCTCATAGAATCCCCTCTCCTGTGGAAGAATATCGCCTAAATACACCGGGGTGGCGAGTCGGCGATGTTCATGAATACATTTTTCCGTACAATTCGAAAGAGTTTCTGGTATTTACCCGCATTTTATAGTGTTTTTTCCGTGGTATTGGCCTATTTTTCAGTCGTAATCGATGAACGGCTCTATCGGACGGACACGCAAGCCGCCTTCCCGGCCTTTATGGTGACAGATCGCGAAACGACACAGATTATCCTCAGCGCGCTGGCGACATCTATCCTGACGATGACGGCGATCACCTTTTCATCAATCATGGTGCTGTTATCGACTTATCTGTCTCAATATTCACCACGTACCTTGAACAATTTCATCAGCGACATGGTCACGAGGCGTGTATTGGGCGTCTTCATCGGATCCTTCTTATTCTTTGTGCTCGTTATGCTTTGGATGAACATCACCGATCAATCGTTGTTTTTGATTGTGCCGTCGTTGTCCGTGTTCCTTTCCGCTGTCTGTCTCGCTTTCTTCGTTTACTTCATCCATCATGTCGGCACATGGATCCAGGTGAGCAACCTGATTCAGGACATCACCGATAACTGCTTATCGATTTTGCAAAATCAAAAAAAAGGCAGGAAACACTTGCAGACGTCCATTGAATCGCCATGGTCCAGCTGGGAAAATGAGGAGTACAAATTGAACGCCCACCAGACGGCTACCTCTCTTCGTCCCGGATTCATTCAACTCCTCGACTTGGATGCGATCGTCAAACAGGCCCACAAAGATGACCTGCTCATTCAGATGGAAAAGAAGATTGGTGATTACGTAGATGAGGGGACACCTCTTTTCCAATATTGGTCGCTAGGTGATCGCCCACATGACGAAAAAGACTATCTGAAGCATATCCGGATCGGGGGACAAAGGTCGTCGGAGCAAGATATCGAATTCGGCATCCAAAAACTGACCGAGATTGCAGTCCGTGCCGTTTCCCCGGGCATCAACGATCCTCAGACGGCCATCAACTGCATCCAACGACTCGGAAAAGTGCTCTCCCGTCTAGCGGAGGAATCGGTGGAAGAACCCTATATTTATGACCAGGACCAGAATTTGCGGGTCGTGCTGAAAACCTCCACTTTCTCTCATATCCTGTACAAAACCTTTTATCAAATCCGATTCTATGCCCGTCAAGATGTCTCGGTTTTGGCTGCAGTCTTTGAAGCGCTTACGTTAATCGCAGAAAAAAGCCAAACCTCCCTGAAGGAGAAGGTTTGGCAGTTCGCAAAATCCATCGTAGAAGGAATCGACCGGTCCGCTATGATTGACCTGGACTACCTTTACTTGAATGAAAAACTAGATGACATCGCGAGAAAAACTGGCCATCTGAAAGAAAAATACCACCTTTAACCTCTACTGTTTCTTCAAGTGCTGTTCCAGTTGATCGAGTTTGACGGGTCCCATGATTTTGTTTTGGATGCTGCCGTCGGGTCCGATGATGAACGTGGTCGGTATCATGACAATCTGGTACGTTTCCCCGACCACACCTTCCTTATCGAGCGGGATCGTAAAAGGGATTTCAAACTCTTTTGCAAACAGCGCAACTTGTTCCAGGTTTTCTTCTTCCGAACTTAAGTTCACAGCAAGCACGACGATATCGTCTTTTTCATATAAATGATGCAAGTTGATCAGTTCTGGGATCTCTTTTTTACAATACGAGCACCAGGTTGTCCAGAAGTTGAGGACGACCGTTTTCCCTTTGTAGTCAGATAGACGGACATCCTCACCGGACAACGCCTGCAGCTCGAAGTCTGGTGCGGGCTTTCCGATCTGAGCGATAGCAGGGACGGCTTGGGAGGATGCTTTCAACGCTTCGACTTGCAGTTTCGATTGCTCTGTTGTGCTTGGAACTTTCCATGCAAGAATACCAAGGAATATAAATAATCCGATCAGAATGGCGTATTTCAATCTTCTTTTCACTTTTTCACCTCAAATCAAATCCATTAATATACTATAAGTAGGAACGTGCGAAAAAATGAACAAGCTCATAAAGTTTTTTGGAAAAGTTCCTAAACGTGTAAAAATAACCATTCATGGTTATGCTGAAGATATTCTCTTGACAATTTAAAAGAACAAGCTTATATTACTATCAAAACTGAAGCGATGAAGAGGACTAGTAAGATGTACCGGGCATTCTTAGAGAGGAAACCAGTTGCTGAAAGGCTTCCATTGACCCGCATTTGAACCTGCCTCTGAGTTCTGTATCGACTGAAACTAAGATACAGCGGCCTGTTAGCCGTTATCCTGTTGAGTGTTTAAGGCATGTTTGATTTGTGCTTTATGAATGTAGGGTGGTACCGCCAAGTCTTGGTCCCTTTTGGGGCTAAGGCTTTTTTTGTTTAATTAATCTTTTAACTATAAAATTGAGGTGATGAAAATGGGTAAGGGATTTGTTCAAGACGTAACCGCTATGGAGGAAGATTTCGCCCAGTGGTATACGGATGTCGTCAGGAAAGCAGACTTGATCGACTATTCTAGTGTCCGAGGTTCGATGATCATCCGTCCATACGGATACGCGATTTGGGAGAACATCAAAAATGAACTCGACTCCATGATCAAAGAAACCGGTCATGAAAACGTGTATATGCCGCTCTTCATCCCTGAAAGTCTCTTACAACGGGAAAAAGACCATATAGAAGGCTTCGCACCAGAGGTTGCCTGGGTCACGCATGGCGGTGAGGAAGAATTGACGGAACGGCTTTGTGTTCGACCGACATCGGAAATTCTCTTCTGTGAACATTATAAAAACATCATCCACTCGTACCGCGATTTGCCGAAGCTGTATAACCAATGGGCGAATGTCGTGCGATGGGAAAAAACGACTCGTCCGTTCCTTCGTACCTTGGAGTTCCTCTGGCAGGAAGGCCATACGTGCCATGTAGATGCACAAGACGCTCAGGAGGAAACGACGAGAATGTTGAACGTCTATGCTTCTCTATGTGAAGACATCCTTGCGATTCCCGTCATTAAAGGGACGAAAACGGAAAAAGAAAAGTTTGCAGGGGCAGACTTCACGTATACAATCGAAAGTCTCATGCATGACGGAAAAGCGTTGCAGTCCGGGACCTCCCACTATTTGGGCGACGGGTTTGCTAAAGCGTTCGGTATCCAATATTCTGACCAAAACGGGGACCTTCAATATGTCCATCAGACGTCCTGGGGTCTGACGACACGAATCATCGGAGCGATGATCATGGTCCATGGTGACAACCGAGGCCTAGTCGTTCCACCAAAGGTCGCACCGACGCAAGTTATGATCGTGCCAATCGCACAGCATAAAGAAGGTGTCTTAGACTTCGCTTATGACCTGAAAGATCAGTTATCAGCTTCCGTCCGTGTCGGTATTGATGCAAGTGATAAGAAGCCGGGCTGGAAGTTCAATGAATATGAAATGAAGGGCATTCCACTGCGCCTTGAAGTCGGACCGAAAGACATCGAGAAAGAACAAGTGGTGCTCGTCCGACGGGATACAGGAGAAAAGCTTTTCACACCTTTAAAGGATCTTGAAAACACCATTTCACAACTGCTAGATGAAATTCACAACAACCTCTTACGGAAAGCACAACAGTTGCGAGAGGATCGTACATCCGTCGCGCTGACATTCAGCGAATTTAAAGATCAGCTTGAAAATCAACCTGGATTCATCAAAGCAATGTGGTGCGGTAAGACATCTTGTGAGGAACAGATCAAAGAGAAGACTTCTGCAACGTCGCGCTGTATTCCATTCGAGCAGGAAAAGTTGGCAGAAGAATGCATCTGCTGTGGCGATCAGGCAGAGCACATGGTGTACTGGGCGAAAGCGTATTAAGTAGAATAATTCGGAGTTTGGGTAGAATTATTCTGAGTTAGGGTAGAATAATTCCGAGTTTAAGTAGAATTATTCTGACTTTGGTTAGAATAAATTCCAAACTGAGCAGTATTATCACTTCCATTCAAAAAGGCACCCGATCGGGTGCCTTCCTTATTGGTTATTTTAAAACATCGGCAATATATAGTTGATGAGGAAATACAAAATACCGAAAAAGATGATTAAGTAAGCAGCGTACTTGATGAAAGTTGAAGCTACCATGCTGGAATCTTGTCGTTTCTCAACCTTTCTTTCTCTTACATCCATTTCATCATGACGATCCATAGGATCACCCCTCTCATCATGTTCTTGTAAATGGATATTCCCTTCTTTTTAAAGCTGAAAACATCACCCATTTACACGTTATAAAGAGAGGATTCGGCCGCTATTTTTCCTCCTCATCCACTTCCTGATCGTTTGTAATCGTCCGTTCCCACTGGTCTAGGAATGTGATTCGTTCGAGCATCGTCGGATGGCCGTACAAAAACAATTTTACGAGGAAAGGTGGATGTACTTCACTCAAGCCAGAAACAGCTAACTGTTGGAAAGATCCTACTGCCGCTTCAGGATTCTGGGTCATTTCAATCGCATATTTATCGGCCGAGTGTTCCGCATTTCTTGAAATCGCGTTTTCAACTGGACTTGCTACAAATGACAACACCGAAAACACGAGTAAGAGTGCTGGAAGAGAAGCAATGTCTGTCGGTTTTTCCACTCCCCAATGGTGTCCCCAACGCCTGATCATTGCGACGAAAAGCTTTGAACCGATCCACAATCCGAGGAACGTTGATACGATGGATCCGATCAGATTCCAATACAGATGATGCTTAACAAAGTGTCCCATTTCGTGAGCCATGACGAACAGCACTTCTTGATCACTCAACTTCTGTAAGGTCGTATCCCAAAGGACGATTCTGAGGTTGGACCCGATGCCGTTCACATACGCATTCAACGCATTCGTCTTTTCCGACATGTTCACTTCGTAAACCCTATCCGCAGAGATATCCGCTCGATCAGCTAGCGATAGGATTTTATCTTCGAGCGCTTTGTCTTCTAATCGGTAAAAGTCGTTGTACAATGGATCGATCCAGATCGGCTGTATAAAGTAGATGAATAATGTGAATGGAACGGATAAGAGAAACCCGTATACCCACCATCTTTTTTCCGACTTGTTCATGAGCCAGTACAACGTCTGGACGATGATGAATAAGAACATCGTATTGATCCAGAACGAAATCACCTTATCCCTCATCCAATCGGAAAAAGGCTGAACCGAAATTTCATAATCGAGTGAAACGGTATAACTATAGTAGTCGATCGGCAAAGTCAAAATGAAAGCCATTAAGGAAAGCAGCACGACATAAAGCGCGTTATGCACGATGGAGAATCGCGTGATTTCCGTGGCACGGTTCCGGAACCATTTCGAGAAACCGAATCCTAATACCGCAATATAGATCACCCATTCAAACGGGATCGACAAGAAGTACAGCCATTGCTTGATTCGTGAGAAATCGTGACTCAGTTCCAACTGCCGTTCAGACATGAAAACTGCTGGATCCGCTTCAGTTCCTTGATATTGTACAGGGATGGATGTATCCGCCCCTACAAACAAGTACCATGAGATCAACACCCCGTACAATAAGAACCCCGCACCGATCCAGATCGATTTTTTCTTCTTCATCTATTCACCCCTCTCGGATTTGTCCATTATTATTGTAGTGACCTTTGTCCACGTTTAGAACAAGCTCTGTAAACTCAACCAGGTATAATTTCAGCAATCCAGAGCACGAGAACAACTTCAATGGCCAGTTTTTGATGTGAAAACAGGAATTATGAACACACATTTGAGTATTTCCCATAAAAATCTAGTTATTTCCAATAAAAATGAAAAATTATAGACCAGATTCAGGATTTAGAGACCAGATTTCGAAATTATAGCTCAGTTTTAGAAATTATAGCCCAAATTCTGAAATTATAGCTCAGTTTTAAAAAATATAGCCCAGATTCTGAAATTATAGCTCAGATCATATTCATCCTCATATCGAAAAGAGGCTGATATCAATTGGGTAAATTAACTGCCCTTTGATTCAGCCTCTCATTTTTAACTAGCGTCGCGTTCTTTGATCGCTTCTGCTTCCACCCGGTCCATAAAGTCTGTAACGACTTTCTGGTTATTCTTCTTCCCGCCGAGCTTCAGCAATGTCTTCCCTAAGAAGTTGAGCCCCTTATTTTGTCCCTGATAAATGAACCGGGTCTCGTTTCCACTTACTTTTTCCAATGTAAAGGAGGCTTCAATATCAAATGCCTTCGCAAGTGTAAAACCGATTTTGTTGTGTTTCTTTTCAGGTGTGTTTTCGTATTCAAGGTCTTCTACGATATACGTTTCGATTCGTTTGCCTTCCTTGTACTTTTGTTGATATGTCGTACCGACCACACCCTCTTTCTTTTCCAATACCTTCGTCTCTACGACGTTCGGCATGATCCTGCTCAAGTTATCAATTTCAAACAAGTGCCAGATCACCTCAATATTGACGGGTATGATTCGTTCTTCATGCCATTGGATCATCTTCTTCATCTCCTATTCCCAATTCAAAAAATTCATCCATTTCTTCAATGATAGATTGTATGCGCTCGACTTCCTGCACCAAGTTTTCTCTTTTTTCACGAATGAGCATTTCCAAGTTCTCGAACGATTCATCATTCACGACTTCCAGCATTTCCTGGATCGTGAAGTTGAATTTCCGCAGGTACACCAATAACCTCGCAACCAGATAAGATCCATTATCATAATAGCGGTATTTGTTGCGAGGATCGATGTAAACCGGTTCGAGAAGCTTGATCTCCGCATAATATCGCAGCGTTTCCTTGCTTAGCCCAGTCATTTTGGAAAATTCACTAACCTTATACATGATTGCCACCTCACAATTCATCTTAAACGATGTGGTGCACCACAAGGTCAATAACATTCTTAATGTTTGTCTATTTTTCATTTTTTATTGTAAAAAAGAAAAGCAATTGCCTAGTTTGACAGACAATTACTTTATCATCTATTTAGCGATGCTGATCGACGAGAATAGGATTTCCATCCGGATCTTCTATCGTGAAGCTTGCTGGTCCTTCGGTCGTTTCATCTGCTCCTGAAAGGATTTCTATTCCTTGCTCTTTCAACTGTTTTTGAAGATCTCGAACATCTGTGAAAGATTCTAGATTCTCTGCATTCTCATTCCATCCGGGGTTGAATGTTAGAATGTTCTTTTCAAACATGCCCTGGAAGAGCCCAATGACAGTACTCTCATTTTTCATGATTAGCCAGTTCTGATTAACGTCTCCTCCCATAACTTGAAATCCTAGTTTCTCGTAAAATTCTTTGGATCGGTTGATGTCCTTTACATTTAAACTCACAGAAAAAGCACCAAGTTTCATATCCATTCCTCCTTCATGTTTTAAAAACTAAAAAAGTTGAGTTCCTAATTGGGAAGGAACCGTATTCGTAATCCTTACCTCAATGACTGGTCTTGCCGAGATGGTGATGTATCGAGCTTCCAGTTTTAACACAAGTGCGGTTAGAAAATCGCTACCCTCATTCCTGAAACCATACCCGCTCACTTTTTCTACCCCATCAGGTTCACACCAATATGTAGAAGCTATTACATTATGTTTTTGGTAAGGATGGTTTATCTCTTCAAAATTTAGAGGATGGGGTGTATTTTGTTCCTTACATTTTAAAATATCATCACCTATTGCGTCCTCTTCCCAATCAAGCTTCCAGTATCGAACTTCTGGTGAATTCGGATTTCTGAACTGTAAAATCGGCTCGACGCAAAGCAATTGGATCTCGTACGATTTTTGAAAAGTATCAAGCCTATTCGCATAAATACCTCCCAACAACCACCCTTCCATGGACTTCAAACTATTCCAAACGTCATACACTCTAACTCTACCTCCATCATTTAAGCCTTCACTCATATTCATTCCCCTACAATGATGATAAATGTAACCAGCATGACAAAGGATGAGAGCCAGTTATGATAATACCTCTTCTCATCACGCCTGGTTAAACGTTCTTCAATCCCTCGATTCAGATTCTGTAGAAAAACTAGTGCGAACATGGGACTTATCCGAATGACTGGAGAGACCGTGTACGAGTTCGGTCCAGTATTGAGATGAAAGATGCTACCAATGAAAAGAATAAGGATGAGACCGTCAATCATTACCGCCAGTTTGTTTCTCTCATCCGAAAACATCCATCGACTTTGCAACTTGATACCTAAATATCTTTTAAAATAATACTCGCTTATCCAAAGATAGATTGCGATTACGAGCACTAATAGGACAATCGTTGAAGTTTCCACATCAATCTCCTAACCTCGTTGATTTCTTGTATACACTTTTGGCTAGATTAAATCCAAAAATCGCCGTAACGATCACTCCGAACTCAAAATGGTCTGTAATAAAAATATCTGTTACAGGCCTTACAAGATCATATAAAGCAAAACTCAGGAAAAAGCCGAATGAACCTGCAATCATAATGATCAAAGGTATACATACATAGATAAGCTTGTATACATTCACACTCCAATTGCCTTCTTTCTTGAACTGTCTCCAAATATGCGGAATACCTAAATAAATCCCTATAACGAAAGAAGTCATCATCATGGAAAAGAGTACAGGTCTTGTGTTGAAGTTATTCGCTGCTTCAACCATCAGTTGATTCAAATATGTATAGATTTCTAAGGAACCGATTAACAATACCACGTAATAGAGTAACCAGAGGAACTCTTTTTTGGATCTAGCCATGTAATCCCCCTCTTCCTGATAACCTAAATTCCATAGAAACCTTACATATCCCTTCCTTTTCAAAAAAGTATCGCATGAAAAAAGCAAGTGACTTCTAGATGAGGTCACTTGCTTTCGTCTGTTGATTGATCCGTAAACCCTGTCAAGCATTTCGGACATGTTTTACAGAAATTCCGTTCTTCGTTGACTTCATAGTAGAAACAACATGTTTTCCGAACTCGAATCGGTGGATCGTTCTTCAACAGTTGTTGTTTGTCATGATGAAACTTTTTCAAAGGATTTTCACTTTCCCCGAAACATTCACCTGGGGCGTCCAAAATCAGCTGGAAGTCTACTTCGACTTTATTAGCTGGGAGTCCAAGTTCGTGACTGTAGAAATTCGTCTCATACAACCAGTAAAAGTAGACAGCTGTGTTCTCCCATAACACGGGCATAGGTACACATGTTACTTTATTCAATGTCTCCCAGACTGGTTTCAGGTGGTTTTTGAACACCATTTCAAGCGCTTTATGTATCGTCTCTTTCCGATCCATTCCTGCTTCGGTCGTTCCTTCATCTTTCAAGGATAACCGTGGCAAAAAGAATCCTTTTTCAGGATCAGGCTGTACACTCGTATTTTTGGGTTGTACATTCAAGATCTGATCGAACAAAGTGAGACTAGCGAAAAAGGGTGCTGTGACCAGAAATGCATATCGCTTGGAAAATTGTGATGCGGTCACCATTCCGTTCGGTGCTTTCAGCAAAGGTGTCAATTGACGATTGATGAAATGCTCCACACCACTACCATTCATCAAATCTTCCGATGGAAGGACCGTCTGATCGGAAGATTTATGCTTGGCTAATCGATAATTTTCCTGTAGGAATTCAATTTGATTACGCATTAGCACGTTTGAGATCATGGTTCAAATTCCTGCCCTTCCCGCACGGAATGCACAATGGTGTTCCGAACATCGGATCATAGGTGATTTGAGCCTGCAGCCCGAATACATCCTGCACCATCTGAGGTGTGACGATTTGTTCCGGCGCACCCTCCGCATAAATTCCTTTGTCATGGACAGCGACGATATTGTCTGCATAACGGCAGGCAAGGTTCAAATCATGAAGTACCATTACAATCGTACGTTGTTCATTTTGGTTCAAATCATACAACAAATCGAGCACTTCTATTTGATGTGCAAGATCCAGGTAGGTTGTCGGTTCATCCAAAAGAATGGTTTCGGTATTTTGTGCCAGTGACATGGCGATCCATGCGCGTTGACGCTGTCCACCAGAAAGGGAGTCGACTGGACGATCTTGAAGTTCAAGAAGATGGGTTGCCTCTAGAGCTGATCGAACGGCTTCTTCATCTTTCTTTGACCACTGTTGCAGCCAGCTTTGGTATGGATATCGTCCTTGTTTCACCAATTGGATGACCGTCAATCCTTCTGGCGTGACAGGTGACTGTGGAAGAATGGCAAGTTGCCTTGCTACTTTTTTCGTCGACGATTGGTGAATATCTTTTCCATTGATGATAATGTTGCCTGATTTTGGTTTCAACAGACGCGCAAGCGCTTTCAATAAGGTTGATTTACCAGAACCGTTGCTTCCAATCAGTACAGTAATTTTACCCTTAGGTATTTTAAAATTAAGATCTTCTATAATCGGTGTATCTTGATAAGCTAAAGTAATATCTTTCGTCTCAAGAGAAAACATAGTATTTCTCTCCTTTATCGTACCGGGTACCGGCAGTATTCGCTCTTTTAAGTTTATTGCAATTGAGAATGACTGTCAATGAATTTGAGAATCATTATCAGCAACTTGTCCAAAAAAACTGACCCAATATGGATCAGTTCTTTCGGTTTTATAGATTCTCTTTGAATACTTCTTCAAGGCCTGTAACGACTTTCAGGTTATCATGCTCAAGTTCAATGCCGGTTGGTTGAATGTACATGGTTCTCATGCCCAATAGGAGAGCAGGTGCAATTTCATTGATCAGATTATCCCCAATCGAGACAGTTTCTTCTGGCTTCACCCCATACTTCTCCATCAATTCAAGAAAGATTTTTTTCGTTTGAACCGGCTTCTGCGCAAGCGGGATGATTTCTGGGAAAATGTCTTTGAGCCCCAGTTCCTCCAGCAGGCGGTGCACATCGTCTTCCTCACTGTTTGTGACGAGAACGACTTCTGCCTCTTCTTTTAACTTCAAAAGACCTTCCTTCAAACCAGGAGTCTTCGTCAGTTGAAACGCATCGGTCACCATGAATTCCTTTGTTTTCGTATAACATTGATACGTTTCTTCAATCGAAACTCCGTGATGTCTTGCAGAAGAATATGGGAGCCACCAACCATCGCCTATTGCAATGATATTTTCAAAATCGAATGAGATGTCTCCTTTATATGTATCTTCAATACGCTCTTTATCCCATTCTGTTCCGTCCCATGTCTGAACGTGTGTCACTTTCAAAGTCAGCGGATCAAGCGTTAAGACAGAATCCTGTACCGCATCATATGCCTTTCCAATGCTGACGGTATGCTCTCCTCGCTTCATCGCTATATAATCATCCATGAAGTCTTCTTGATGTTCAGGAGCGACTCTTTCTTGTAAAAGAGAAGCATAGTGATCGAAATGATCGGTATCTTCATATAAAGTTCCGTCCAGGTCGAAAATGATCAATTTGCAATCTGGGTAGTACCGTTTCATCATTACATCCCCCACTGATCTTTAAATAAATTTTATTCTTTGTCATTATAAGGGTTCTGATTTCGGAAGGCAAAAAAGAAACAGTATGACACATTTCTTTAATAATATGTAAATATAATAAAGAATTTGTAAATGAGTATGGAAAAGTTTGTAGAATTATAGGATAATATATTTGTTGTTTTTAAATTTTCTAAAACTTTTTGGGGGGAAATAGGAATGAAAAAGGTTTTGGCACTTTTGTTTGCGGCTCTTCTCGTAGTTGGGTTGACTGCATGCGGCACAAGCAGTGACTCTGGTTCTTCGAAAGATGGAGGCGATCCAGAAAAGCTTATTATGGGCTTCGTACCATCTCAAGACTCTGATGAAATTGCTGACACGGTCAAGCCACTTGCAGACAAGTTAAGCGAGGAGCTCGGAATTGAAGTTGAAGGACAAGTTATGACTAGCTATTCAGCACTTGTTGAAGCAATGGGAAGCAACCAAGTACAAATCGGTTTCCTACCTGCTTTCGGTTACGTCCTTGCAAATGAAAAGCATGGTGTAGAAGTTATCCTTAAGTCTGAGCGTTATGGCAGCGGTACATACAAAGCACAATATGTTGTCCGTGCTGACTCTGACATTGAAACTCTTGAAGACAT
The DNA here is from genome assembly GCA_020524245.1 of Rossellomorea aquimaris. Taxonomy (GTDB): domain Bacteria; phylum Bacillota; class Bacilli; order Bacillales; family Fictibacillaceae; genus Pseudalkalibacillus. Next base: position 578,493 of record JAIVLN010000002.1, read on the forward strand.
GGAAGGCAAAGCTTGGGCGATTCCTGACTTGACTTCTACGAGTGGGTTCTTGTTCCCTGCAGCTCAAATCATGGACAAGTTCAATGTAGAAGATGTTCAATCCGGATTCTTCAGTAACACGATTGAAGCAGGTGGACATGACAACGCCTTGATCGCTGTTTACGAAGGAGATGCAGATGTTGCTACAACATTTGACGATGCTCGCTCAACTATTGAAGAAGACTATCCAGATGTAATGGAGAAACTTAAAGTAGTTGAATACACTGCTGAAATTCCTAACGATACGATTTCAGTTACAAAAGAACTTTCTGATGACATGCAAAAGAAAATCAAAGAAACATTCCTATCTTTCAATGATGACAAAGAAATGATCGAAGTTATGAACGAAGTCTACAGCTGGGATGCAATCATTGAAGCAGAAGACAGCGAGTACGACGTTGTTCGTGACACATATGAGAAATTCAAAGATTCAATTTCAATCGATTAATAGTATAGAAGAATCATGATGATGGAAGACCTGGGGGAAGCTAGCCTTCTCCCTTTTTTTCTACAAAAATGCAATTTAAAACTTTTCAAAAGTAGAGAAATTGGACCTCTGAAACTACTAAATATTCATTTTCTGTTAGGGGAGTAAGTATGATCGAATTCAAAGATTTATCACTTGTATATCCGAATGGCACCCAGGGTTTGAAAAATGTGAATGTCAAAATCAATGAAGGTGAATTTGTCGTCATCGTCGGTTTGTCCGGTGCAGGAAAATCCACTTTCATTCGTAGCATCAACCGTATGGTTACACCGACACACGGTGAATTGCTCGTTGATGATGAAAACATCTTGAAATATAAAGGAAATGATCTTCGAAAACTCCGTACAAAAGTCGGGATGATCTTTCAAAATTATAATCTCGTCAAACGTTCGACTGTCATGAAGAACGTCATTTCCGGTCGTTTAGGCCATACAGGTACATTGCGAAGTATCCTGAATCTCTACAAGAAAGAAGATATGGCTTTGGCTTATGAAAGTTTGAAGCGTGTCAATATTGAAGAAAAGCTTTACTCTCGAGCAGATCAATTGAGTGGTGGACAACAGCAAAGGGTATCGATTGCGCGTGTATTGACCCAGCAACCGTCAGTCGTATTGGCGGATGAGCCTGTAGCGAGTCTTGATCCTCCAACCTCTCACCAGGTCATGAAATACTTGAAGAAAATTAACCGTGAAGATAACATAACGACCATCGTCAACCTTCATTTCATCGATATGGCGATGGAATACGCGGATCGAATCATCGGAATGCGCTCAGGAGAAATTGTATTTGATGGTCCAGCAAGCGAAGTAAATGAGAAAACATTTGAAGAAATTTACGGTCGTCCGATTAAAGAAGATGATATTCGAGGGGGGAAGGACGACAATGAACAAACCCCTTAATACGAATGTCCCGACCGGCCTCGTTTCCGGTAAAGCGAAACTTCGGATGAATCTGATCATGCTCGTTGTACTCGGACTTTACATTTTCAGCTCGGTCATGACGAATTCTTCTGTCCTCCGTTTCAACGCTGAGTTCTTTGAAAACGTGTGGGTCATGGTCGTGCAGCTTTTCCCTCCTAACTGGGCTTATGCAGGTGTCGTATGGGGCAAACTGATGGAAACTGTGAAAATGGCGCTGATTGCAACGACCATCGCCGGACTTTTATGTATCCCGTTCAGTCTATTGGCAGCTAACAACATCGTTCATAATAAGTTTTTGTACAACTTCACGAAGATGTTCTTGAACATCATGCGTACGATTCCAGAACTTATTTTAGCTGTCGTATTCGTCGGTTTGTTCGGAATCGGAGTATTTTCCGGAATTCTTGCTTTAATTATCTTTTCACTTGGGATTCTTGCGAAGTTGATCAGTGAAACGATTGAAGCGATTGATATGAATCCATTAGAGGCCATTCGTGCATCCGGAGGTAATACGCTTCAGGTCATTTGGTATGCCGTCGTACCACAGGTGCTGCCTCAGTTCGTATCGTTCACGCTTTATGTATTTGAAATCAACGTACGGGCTTCAGTTGTCCTCGGGTTTGTCGGTGCAGGTGGAATCGGTTTGATCCTCCGCCAGCAAATCAACTTCCTGAGCTATCAGAATGTCAGTACGATCATCGTCATAACGTTCGTAGTCGTTGTCATCATCGACTATATCAGTAATAAGTTAAGGGGGCGACTTGTCTAATGAACGAAATCACAGTACCTCCTAAACCACAGAAAAGTCCTACAAAAATAGTTCGTAATATCGGGATTGGAATCGGTTTGCTTGCTTTGTATGTCTGGGCGTTTGCAACGATCGAAATTCCGTGGGGCCGTATTTTCAGTGAGCGGACGATCGCGAACTTCGACCGTGTTATTCCGAAGTTGTTCAGTCCAGACTTCACTTTCGCGGAAAAAGTGCTGAACTACATGATGGAAACGTTGTTCATCGCCTTTACAGGCTCCTTCATGGCAGCGATTTTGGCCGTTCCGTTCGGATTCTTTGCAGCATCGAACATCAATCGCAATCCATTCCTAAATACGATGGGAAAATGGATTTTGAATGCTGACCGGACGTTCCCGGAAATCTTACTTGCATTGATTTTCGTCGTTGCGATCGGACCAGGAGCATTTGCTGGTGTCCTTGCGATTGCGATCCACTCGGTCGGAATGCTTGGGAAATTGTACTCTGAAGTCATCGAATCGATTGATATGCATGTCGTTGAGGCGATGGAAGCAAACGGCGCGAATAAGGTTCAGATCTTCTTTTATGGCATCATGCCGCAGGTCATTCCGGAATTCTTGTCTTATGCAATTTATCGATTCGAAATCGATGTCCGTGCTTCTTCCATTCTTGGAATCATCGGTGCCGGTGGTATCGGTACGCTTCTCGTCATTTCATCCCGAAACCGTAACTGGGATGAAGTCGGTATGATCTTACTCGTCATCATCATCTTTGTAAGCATCATCGACTACATCAGTACCGCAATCCGAAAACGTATCGTATAGAAAAAAGGAGTGACACACCGTCACTCCTTTTCATTATTTACTGACTTCAATTTTTCGCATGAACGTATGAATGGCATGCGCTACGCCGCTTTCATCATTTGTTTTAGTCGTGAAAGAACACAGACGCTTGATGTCTTCCTCCGCGTTGCCCATCGCGACACTAATTCCAGCGAGCTCAAACATGGACACATCGTTGTAGTTATCACCGATTGCCATGACCTCTTTCATCGGAATGCCGAGTTCATCTGCATAGTTTTTCACAGCGATGCCTTTTTGAGCATCACGATGCGTGATCTCAAGGTTCGCCTCTGCAGAACGACTTACTGCTAAATCGCTGAATGTAAGGAAATCATTCATTGCATCTGATCGATTCTTTTCATTCCGTGAAAAGCTCAACAGCTTGTAGATTTCCACCTCAGAATCCTTCACGATATCATGGTAATTCTCAGTGTAGTGAATACGGCCATTTTTCACTCGGTAGTCCGCGAGTTTATGTGCATGAGAATCCGTTACTTCTGGGTTCGCACTCTTAATGATATCGACGATAATATCGATTGCCATTTCTAAATCGTTGCTATACGTCCCTTTATTCGTATATAGCTCATAGTACATGGAATAATGGTTCAGCAGTTCATCTACTTTATAGTACGTCTCTTTAGAGAGCGTGATACTGTTTTTGATTTCGCCTTCTTTATTGCGGAATTGCGCTCCGTTGATTGCGATGATCGGGAGATTCAATCCGGCTTCTTCTATCGGATTGACAGCCTCTTCAAAAGAGCGTCCAGTAGCTACGACAACATGAATGCCAGCATCCTGAGCTTTTTTGATCGCTTCAACATTTTCCTCATTGATTGTTGTATTGTTATTAACAAGTGTTCCGTCCATATCAATTGCGATTAATTTCATATTATCCTGTCCTTTTTTGAAGTTTTCTTAGCTATTTTTCCCATTTTATCAGTATGGGAAACAAAAAGAAAAAAAGAGCTTTCACTCAGCTCTTTTTGAAAACGCTTTATTTATGTTTCATATCTGTAAAAAATAATTCCATGAATGCTTGAAAGATCTCCACTGATTGAAAGGCCACAAGTGACAAAGCTGTTAATGAAAAGAAACCAATCACTACGTAACGAAGTAAAAACAACATTTACTTTCACCTCATTTTTTGGAGTAGGTTCACTATATCACTTCTCTCAGCTTTTGGAAAGTAAATTTTTTGTTAAGCAAACAGCAGGCTGAGCGTACATAACACGCCTACTGAGCAGATAACGATAACGATGAGGCTTGCTCCAAAATATGCAGCAACGAACGCAGTCAGTGCTCCGACAATGCCCATCCACAGGTTTTCGTTGAAGACCAGGATTCCAGGGAAAATCAAGGCACCTAGGATCGCGTAAGGTACATTCTTCAATACCCCTCTCAGAAATGGTGGGATAGAATCCGTTTGAAAGGCGACGAGCGGTAACATCCGTGGAATATAAGTGACGATCGCCATTCCGAGAATGATCCATATATACGTACTATTCATCAACCTTCTCCCCTTTCCAAACGAGTTCGATGACGACAGCCGCAACGGATGTCGATAAGATGATCGTCCAGCCCGTTGACAATTCTGTCGTAAACGTTAGAATACTATTCAACAATGCTGCAATCGCAGCTAACAAGACGACTTTCATCGATTTCCGAGCACTTGGAACGAGGAGTCCAATAAATAAGGCATATAATGCGATGCCCATACTATCTTGCAGAATAGATGGCAGTCCTGCGCCGATCAGATAACCAATCGCCGAAAACGAAACCCAACTGGTCCATACGACCAAGCCAAGCCCGATCATGAAAGCTGATTGAACTTTCCCTTTCTCCAGGGAAGCCAGGGTGAACGTCTCATCGGTTATGAAAAAGCTGTATAACGCCTTTTTCCATTTCGGTTCATTGGCCGATTTTTCACCGATGGAGGCACTCATCAACAGGTGACGGATGTTGACGATGAACGTAGTCAATATGATCTCAAAACCGCCGATACCAGCAGCAAAAAGGGTGAGCGAGATGTATTGAGCTGCCCCGGCAAAAACGAATACACTCATACTGACCGTCTCGAACAGATTGAGCCCAGAACTTTTCGCCAACAAACCGAATGTAAAAGCGACCGGCATATACCCGATGGCGATACTGCTCCCCTTCTGGAATCCCTGCTTAAATAACGATGTTGTCAAACGCTGTGCCAAAGCGGTATTCATAGGTTTCCCTGCCTTCCAGAATTTTGTGTGAATGATGTTATGTATGATATATTGTATGTATTGTATGTTATAGCATATATCTAGTCAAGGAGAATTTAATGAATGTCACATGAAGTAAACCGAATGATTGGTGATAAAATTAAAGCGATCCGTGCTGAGCGCAAGTTAAGCTTGGATGAACTATCGAGAATAACACACGTGAGCAAAGCGATGCTCGGACAAATTGAAAGAGGTACTTCCAGTCCTACCGTCAGTACACTTTGGAAAATTGCAACCGGTCTCGGTGTTGCGTTCTCTTCATTTGTCGAGGAAGAGCAGCCGAAGTTCTCCAAGGTCAATATTTCTGATATTGAACCATTGCTTGAGGATGATGGACGCTATCTCGTCCACACCCTGTTCCCGACTGAGCCAAAGCGGAATTTCGAGGTGTATTCCGTATCTTTAAAACCAGGCTGTGAATACACGAGTCCCGCCCATATCCATGGTGTTGAAGAATATCTGTTTTTACATAGCGGCGAGATGACTGTGCTTGTCGCAGAAGCCGAGCACCTGTTGAAAGCTGGAGATGCATTCCGGTTCTCCGCGGATTACGAGCATACGTATGTAAACCGCTCGGAAGAGACATGCGAACTCTTCTTAATTGTGCATTACACTTAAAAAGGAGGTCTGACCAAGCGTCAGACCTCCTTTTATTCATCCTACTGGTTGAGCGTCTTTTTTCTGTTGTTTGTTCGGCGGGACATGGATCGCAGTTCCGGTCATGCTTTCGAGTGCTTCCAACCAGCCTTCGTTGAAGCTTGGGTGCGGATAAAATGGATACAGCATGTCTTCCTCTCTCGCTGCCATTTCTAAGGCGGTCACACCGGACGAAATCATTTCAACAGCACCCTGACCAATCATATGGACTCCAAGTAAAAGGTCCGTCTTGCTGTCTTTAACAATCTTTACGAGACCTTCTTTTTTACCTGTAATACTCGCAAATCCATTCCCTGACATCGAGAATTGGCCTGTTGTTACTTCAAACCCATCTGCCACTGCTTCCTCTTCGGTCAGACCGGCAAAGGCGATCGGTGTTGAAGTATGCACAACCGTCGGAAGGTAACGGAGATTCAATTCAGTGGATTGACCAGCCGCGTGTTCTGCTGCCACTTTTCCTTGTTTGATCGCTTTAACAGCCAGGGCAGGTCCGATGGTCACATCTCCAACAGCATACAGCCCTTTTTCACTTGTTTCGCTGTACTCGTTCACAACTAGGAATCCGTTGTCATCCGTTTCAACTTTCAGTGCGTCTAGACCTAATTCCTTCGTGTTCGGTTTAAAGCCTGCAGAAACGAGAAGGTGACTGCCTTCCACCGTCACTTTTTCTTCGCCTTTTACGAGGTGAAGTGTGACATGATCTGCATTTGATTCTACCGATTCCAGACTACTTTCTTTGACGACTTTCACTTTCGACTTTTTCAAAACCCGGTTCAATTCTTTGTTGAGGTCCGCATCAAATCCGAAATCACTTTGGCCATCAATTACGATTGTAACTTTTGCGCCTAATGCATTGAAGCTTGTCGCAGCTTCCAATGCAATGTAGTCCGAACCATAAATGACAAGATGTTCAGGTACCTCTTCAAGAGAGTAGATGTCCTGAGCAGAGTATACACGGTCCGACTTCAGATCGATTCCTTCTGGCACATAAGCGGAGGCACCCGTCGCAACGATTGCCTTCTCATACTTGTAGATTTCGAATGTATCGCCAGACTCAACTCCAATTCGATTACCTGTCATGAAGGACGCTGAGCCGTTAATGACTTCAACCTTGTTCGCTTTGCAGAGTGCTTCTACACCTTTCTGCAAGCCCGAAACGGTTTGCGCCATATACTTTTGGTGCTGCTCCATGTTAAAAGTAGGCTCTCCTGCTTCGATTCCAAGCTGTTCCATGTGCTTCCAATCAGATAGCTTTCCTGCCGTATGAGCGAACAGCTTAGATGGAATACAGCCTTTGCTTAAGCAGATTCCTCCGAGCTCTCCTTTTTCAACCAAGGTCACTTCGATTCCGAGCTGAGCGGCGCGGATGGCAGCATTGTAACCGCCAGGTCCGCCGCCGACGATGATCAGCTCACGCTCTTGTATCACTTCGCCAACTACCATCTATATCAGCTCCAATGTCATTGCTGCAGGGTTTTCAATATAGTGTATGAAACGGTTCGTAAACGCGACAGCTGTCGCACCATCCGCTACACGATGGTCGAATGTCATCGACACGTTCATGATCGAACGGATGACGATTTCGTCGTTAATGACGACCGGCATTTTCTTCGTCTTATGGAACGCCATCAATCCGACTTCTGGATGATTGATGATCGGAGTTGCACCCGTACTGCCGAGTGGGCCGACGTTACTGATCGTAAATGTTCCACCTTTCATGTCAGATGGCTTCAGCTTGTTCGTCTTCGCCTTTTGAATCAACTCTTTCATTTCACGGTTGATCGTCGCGATCGACTTTTGCTCCACGTTTTTCACAACGGGAACGATCAAGCCATCATCGGCATCTGTAGCGAGACCCATGTTCACTTCGCCTTCTAAACGGATGACTTCGTTCTCTTCATCCAGTTTCGCGTTGAAAATCGGGTAGTCGCGCATTGCGAGCTGGATCGCTTTGACGAAAAAGGCTGCAAGAGAAACGTTCATGCCTTTTGAACCGTCTGGATCCGCTGCTTTCAGAGACTTTTTCAATTCTAATAGATTCGTAAGGTCGACTTCATCAAAATGTGAGACGTGCGGAATCGTATACAACGATTGCGTCATTTTCTGTGCAATTTGTTTACGGCGACCTTTGAACGGAATCTCTTTCGCTTCCATCGACTTGTAGACCGGTTGAGCAGTTTGAGTTGTGCTCGCTTCTTCGGCTACAGGCTCAGCTTGCGTTTGCGGCTCGCTTCCGCCATCGATGAACTTGTAAACATCTTCTTCCGTCACACGTCCACCAGGTCCTGTGCCTTCTATCTGTTCAATGTCGACGCTGTTATCTCGTGCGATTTTTCGCGTATAAGGAGCCGCCAACACGCGACGAGTCAGTCTTGCCATCGTTTGTACAGCTGTGTTGGAGCGCTTTTGTTTCAATTCTTCGGAATGCGTACTCTTCGGCTTTTCTTCTGCCTTTGGCGCATCAGAAGAACCACCTTCAGAAGGGACACTGCCTTCTTTTTCAATGAGGATGATCGTCGTGCCGACCGTGACGACATCCCCTTCGGATGCTTTGATTTCTTTTACCGTACCAGCGACAGGAGACGGAAGTTCGGCTGTGACTTTATCCGTCTGTACTTCGACAAGCGGTTGGTCGATTTTCACAGCATCGCCAGGAGAAACGTGAAAATGCGTAATCTCCCCTTCTGTAATTCCTTCGCCAATGTCATGGAGCTTTACTTCAATCATTTTCTTCCTCCTTTTTAGAAACGAACGGTTTCGGTAATCGCTTGCTTGACGCGGTCTGCATTCGGTAAGTAATCGTCTTCGATTGCACACATTGGTACTGGCGTATCATGACCTGTCACACGCTTGATTGGTGAACGCAAGTATAAGAATGACGTATCGTTGATGAGAGACACGACATCATTACCAACACCGCCTGTTCCAGGTGCTTCATGGACGATGACTGCCCGTCCTGTTTTTTGTACCGATTCTGCAATGAGGTCACGGTCCATCGGATAAAGCGTACGAAGGTCGAGCACGTCACACTTGATGCCTTCTTCCTCTTCGATTTCCTTGGCTGCTTTTTTGATCACGTCGACCATTGCACCCCAGGCAATCAATGTGATGTCGTCCCCTTCTTGAAGACGCGCACCTTTTCCAATTTCAACGGTATATTTCTCTTCTGGGACTTCTAGTTTGTGAGAACGATAGTTACGCATCGGCTCTAAGAACAATACCGGATCTGGGTCCTCGATACTCGCGATGAGAAGCCCTTTTGCATCATAGGCATTGGACGGAATGACGACCTTGATACCAGGCATATGAGTAAAGAGCGCTTCTACACTGTCCGAGTGGATTTCCGGTGCTCTTACACCTGCTCCGAACGGTGCACGAATGACCATTGGAACGGTAAAATGTCCAAGCGTACGTGAACGGATCCGTGAAGCGTGCGTCATGATCTGGTTGAATGCCGGGTAGATGAATCCAAGGAACTGCATTTCTGCAATTGGTCGGAAGCCGTTCATCGCAAGTCCGATCGATGTGCCGATGATTCCGGATTCTGCAAGTGGTGTATCAATGACACGTTTTTCACCGAATTCAGCTTCAAGACCATCTGTCGCACGGAATACGCCTCCGTTTTTCCCGACGTCTTCACCGAGGACAAGGATGTCATCGTGCTCACGCATCATCGTCGCCATCGCGTCAGTGATTGCTTGCACCATCGTGAGTTTCTGAGTTTTAACTGCTGTACTCATCTATACTTCCTCCTTTACGCGAGCCTTGAATGCATCATACTGATCCTGGACAGACCATGTCGGTGTCTTGAAAACATGTGTAAACATATCGGATGGTTCTGCCGGTCCGTACGCTTCCATATCCTCAACCGCTTTTTCGATTTCCTTCGTGATCTCTTCTTCTACCTGTGCTTTCCAGGATTCTTCAAAATAGCCTTTGTTTTGTAGGTAACGCTCAAGACGTAGCAGTGGATCCGTCGTTTCACGTCTGCGTTTGCTTTCTTCCTGATCACGGTATTTGCTTGGATCATCCGCTGTCGTGTGAGCTCCATAACGGTAGGTCACCGCTTCGATCAATGTCGGACCTTCACCACGTCGTGCGCGTTCCATCGCTGCTTTCGTTTCAAAATAGACGACAAAGATATCGTTTCCGTCAAGACGGACGCCAGGAATATCGTATGCGACCGCTTTTTGCGCAATCGTCTTCGATTTCATCTGCTTTTCCGTCGGTACGGAAATGGCGAATCCATTGTTCTGGTTGAAGAATACGACCGGTGCATTGAATACGCTTGCAAAATTGAGCCCTTCATGGAAGTCCCCTTCAGAAGTCGCCCCGTCACCGAAGTAGACGATCGATCCGCGGTCGGTTCCTTTCAACTGTTCCGCCCAAGCAGTACCCGTTGCATGGAGAAGCTGAGAAGCAATCGGTACGGCCGGTGGGAATATATTCTTTCCTTCCGGTGGCACACAGCCCATCGGGTATCCTTTCCAATATAGGAACAGGTTTCGTGCAGAGTGACCATACGTCAAAGTCGCTCCGTGGTCACGATACGTCGGGAACATCCAGTCTCCCTCTTCAAGCACGAGTGCACTACCGACTTGTGCCGCCTCTTGCCCTTCGAATGGCACATACGTCCCGATACGCCCCTGACGTTGCAGGTTGACACTTTTACGGTCGAACATACGGGCTCTCAGCATCATGACATAAAGTTCCTTCGTCAGTTCCTCTGTCATTTGGCTTTCGTATTCCGCGTTCACAACGATTCCATCTTCATTTAAGATCTGTTTCATCGGAAATTGCGTTTCCATAAGACCCCTCCTTAGTTACGTACGTTCCATTTTGGTCGTTTATCATGACTGAAGAAGCTGTTACGCTTACGTCTGCTTTCGATTCGGTTGTTACAGAATTGATTCGCTGCTTCTGCCGTCGAAATCGAGTCTGCCTTCGATTGTTGATAGATTTCCATGAGCGTGTCGTAGATCGCTCTCGTTTTCGCCAACACACGTGCTTTGTTTGGTGTGTACAGCTCGTCTGCTACCTGGATGAGTCCACCTGCATTGACGATGTAGTCCGGTGCATACAGAATGCCTCTTTCCTGTAGGAAAGTCCCGTGCTCATCTCGTAAAAGCTGGTTGTTCGCTGAGCCGACGACCGCCTTCACTTTCAGGTGCTCGATCGTCTCGTCGTTGATGATGCCGCCTAATGCACATGGGACGAACACATCCGCAGGGACACTGTAAATCTCTTCTCCTTCGACGACCTTCACGTTTCCTTTGAGGACTTCCGCCTGGTCGACGATCTGTCGGATCGCACTTTCATTAATATCGGTCACATAGATGTCTGCGCCCGCTTCAAGAAGTTGTTCAGCGACTTTATAGCCGACTTTTCCTAACCCTTGGATGGAGTAGGTTTTACCATATAAGTCTTCAGAACCGAATAGTACGTTGTTCGTCGCTTTCAGTCCATAAAGGACGCCTTCTGCTGTCGGCACGGATGAATCCCCGTTTCCGCCATACTCTTCAGGTACACCGACGATGCAACTCGTTTCTTTTAGGGCATGAACGAAATCGTTTGGCGTCGTTCCCATATCCGTTCCTGTGTAGAAGCGGCCGTTTAGTGAGTCGACAAACTGTCCGAACGCACGGAACATTTCCGGTGTGCGGTCTTTCAACGGATCGCCGATGATGACTGCCTTACCGCCGCCGAAATCCACATCAGCAGCTGCACACTTATACGTCATCCCTTTGGATAAGCGGAGGACGTCTTCGATCGCCTCATCCGTCGTCTTATATGGACGCATTCTGCAGCCACCGAGTGCTGGCCCCAACGTCGTATTATGTATGGCGATGATCGCCTTCAACCCCGTGTGTTCATCATTACAAAAAAGCAATTGTTCATGTTCACTAATGTGTTCAAACATAGTTGTCTTCCCCCAATACTAGTAATCTTTCAAACTTTCAAACGAGTAAACGCTTTCATGAAATTGTTTTTAAAAAAGATTAAGCCTTCATCGCTTCTATTTTATCTTGGATTATTTCTTTTGGAAGGATGTATTGCGTCACTTCCCCTTCACCGATGACTTCTTTCTGATTGCGGACAACCAAGTCACAGATGACCGCTTTTCCCTTGATGGCGCGTAGTGTTGCCGTCACGGAAATCTCGCTTCCTTCCGGTGTCGGATTCAGGTGTTTGGCAGCTACGCCTCCACCAATCCCTTCTTCATGGTCTTCTAAATATGGAAGGATGATCTGACGCGCCGCCCATTCCATATGGTACACCATCGAAACTGTAGAGTACGCTGGATGCACGACGTTTCCTTCGAATTGAGCAAACATCTCTGGTGTAACCGTTGCTGTGATTGTAGCCTGTTGGCCAACTTCCATGCCTGGTTTCACTCGTTCTCCGCCTCCTTTTATGTGTAAAAATGAGTTCTTATTTTGTAGCGTATTATCCGTAAAATATATGACGTTTATTTAACGATATAATATCATTTTGTTAAATAAAAAGCAATGTGGTGTCAGGTTGTGTCGAGGTCTGGAAGACTGATACGAATGGGTTTTCCACAAAAAAAGATGACCCACCTTCCTATTCTGGGTCATCTCTTGGTGTATTGAAATTTTATTATGCACGTGGGTATTCTTGAGAAAGTGGATGGAGCAGGATCTCATCGACCACCATATGTTTTGCAGCTGATGCCATGTAGCATACCGCTTCTGCAATATCATCGACCTTCAGCCAATCCTCTTTGTGCGTTTCGCCTTGGTTGGAACCTGCAAAATACGTATCGATTGCGCCTGGGTTCACCGTTCCCATACGGATGCCGTATTCTTGCACTTCTTGGGCGACAGAGTTGATGAAGCCTTGCACCGCATATTTTGTTGCCGTATAAGCCGATCCGTTTGCGATTGCTCTTCGTCCAACGTCGGATGAGATCGTAATGATCGTACCTGAATTGTTCTCCTTCATAGACGGTAGGACTTCGCGCGTTGTAAGGAAGACGCCTTTCGTGTTCACATCGAACACCTTGTCCCACTCTTCCACAGTTGTTTCTTCTGCTGTTTTGAAAAATCCGATCCCGGCATTGTTGACGAGAATGTCGATCTTGCCGTATTGATCAAGCGCTTGCTTGAATGCTTCTTTCACTTGTTGTTCGTTCGCTACGTCAGCTTGAAGGCTGAGGACTTCCCCTCCGTTTTCTTTCAGTTCTGTAGCTGTTTCGTGGATTTGTTCAGAAGAACCGATGATTGCAAGCTTGACGCCTTCTGACATGAGACGCGTTGCAATCGCCTTTCCAGCTCCTCTTGAAGCTCCTGTAACTACTGCTACTTTTCCATTCAGCATGATTTTGGTCTCCTTTCCACTGTCTGATCTAAGTTGTCCATCCATATTGTACTACAAACCTACCCAAACATTCGAATACGGGGACGGTTTTGGTGGCGGTTGAGGGTGGTTTTGCTTAGTATTTGAAAAAGAGGGTTCATTTTAGAGAAATGAACCACCATTTTAATATTTTTATGAGTGTTTTTGGAAAAAAGAGGTCCGGGTCTGACAATATGATGCATAGCGGCATAAATAAGGCTTGCTTTTGCTAAAAAGAGGCTTATTTCTGCTTTCATGATGAGTGGTCTCTCGAAAATATCGTTCAGTCTCCCGAAAAAGGCGGCCAGTCTCTCGAAAACGCTCTAAGGTTTCCCGAAAATCGAGCGATGTTTCTCGAAATTCAGACTTGGTCTTGCCATTCAGGTCCTTTTTACCACAAAAAAAGGACCGCCCCCAACAAGGGACAGTCCTCTCAGCTTAACCAAATAATAAATCGAACACTCCGAGAGCATCCAAGAATACGATGATGATCAGTACCGGTACGAAGTACTTCAGTATAAGGAGCCAAAGCGCCAACAGCTGTTTGCCGCGGCTGCTGCCATCCGTCAGTTCTTCGACCAACACTTCGCGCTTCATTTTCAATGGTACGAAGATCGAGATCAACAATGCACCAATCGGAAGCATGATGTTACTGACCAGGTAGTCCATTAAATCAAAGATTGTTTTGTCGAACAGTTTCACATCGGCAAGTAAGCCGTAAGAAAGTGCGGACGGAATTCCGACACCGAAGATAATGAGACCGACAACCCAAGCCGCTTTAGTACGACGTTGGCTGGAATTTTTCGAAACCGATGCGACGATAATCTCAAGCATCGAGAACGCAGACGTTAATGTTGCGAACAAGAATAACGCCAGGAACACGATGAAGAAGATCGTTCCGCCCGGCATTTCTGCAAACACTGACGGCAAGACGATGAACAACAGTCCTGGTCCTTCTGTCGGCTCGAATCCGAACGAGAAGACCGCTGGGAAAATCGCGAGTCCAGACAAGATCGTAATGAAGATGTTCATGAAGACAATGGATGTCGCGGATCTTCCAAGGCTTTCTGTTTTAGAAAGATAAGAACTGTAAGTGACCATAACTGACACACCAAGACTGAGTGAGAAGAACGACTGCCCAAGTGCGAACAGAACGCCTTCAGATGTTAGCTTCGAAAAGTCTGGTTGCAAGAAGAACTGGACACCTTCCACTGCCCCATCAAGTGTTAAAGAACGGGCAATAAGGACGATGAAGAGCACGAACAAGGCCGGCATCATCCATTTACTTGCTTTTTCAATCCCTTCTTTAATCCCTTTTGCAACAACGATAATGGTTAATAGAATGAATGCGAGCTGTGACCCGACAGCTGACAAGGGATTCGAAATAATCGTTCCGAATAACTGTTCATAGTTGTCGACGCCTGCTACATAACCGGTGATACTAGCACCGAAGTATAATAGAATCCAACCACCGATTACACTGTAAAAGGATAATAGGATGAATGCGGTGAATACACCAATTCGACCAATGAATGCCCACCTTGGTGCAATCGAGCGGTAGGCAGAGATCGCTTCTTTCTGAGTGCTACGTCCAATAACGAATTCAGCTAGTAAAAGTGGAAAACCTACCAAAAACGTGAAAAGTAGGAATACGAGGAAGAATGCTCCTCCACCACTTGTACCTGCGACATAAGGAAACTTCCAAATCGCACCGAGCCCGATTGCAGAGCCGGCTGCTGCTAGTATGAATGTGAGTTTCGAAGTCCATTGCTCTTGTTGTGCCATAAGTACCTCCAGTGGTTAAAAAGAATGAGTTCAATTAATGTTTATTTGTAACAAATCTCACCGTTTTAGGCAAGAGGAAATTTTTCCACACCAAAGCTTTTAAGCGTTAAAGTGACTCTATAACTTGGTAAAAACCCCGTATCTACAGCATGTTTTCCGTTTTATGGAGCGTCTCTTTCGCTTCTTTTACCATACGCTGAAGCAGTTCTTCGACAGATGGAATATCGTTGATTAAACCGGCGATCTGACCGGAGTTAATGAAACCTTTATCAAAATCGCCTTCAACAGCCCCTTTGCGGTGATAATCTTCTGTCGTCTTTTGGACGAACAGTTCAAGATCCCCACCAGAAGCTTCGTCTTTCAACAGTTCGAGAGCGTAAGGAGTCTTCATGAGCCTGCGGATTTTACCATAAGAGCGTCCGACAATCGTCGTTTCCGTGTCCGTCGCATCCATCAACTTCTGTTTGTAATTTTCATGGAACGCACCTTCCTGGGTAGCGATGAACCTTGTACCCATTTGAACACCCGCTGCACCGAGCGAGAGTGCTGCCGCTAGTCCTCTGCCATCGCCAATCCCACCAGCTGCAATAACAGGGATGTCAACCGCATCGACGACCTGAGGAATTAATGTCATGGTCGTTGATTCTTCCGTTGCGTTGATGCCAGCGGCTTCATAACCTTCCGCCACGATAATGTCGGCACCCGCCTGTTCCGCTTTTTTCGCATGCTTCACAGAGGCAACCACACAAATGACCGTAAGTCCCTTTTCTTTAAACTTCGGAATGAAAGGGGCTGGATTGCCAGCAGATAACACGACGACAGGAACCTCATATTGAAAAAGAAGCATTGCTGTTTCCTTGACCGAAGGTGATACGCTTAGCGGGATGTTCACGGCGAATGGCTTATCCGTTCGTTCCTTCGTATCTTTGATCAAAGCTTCGATTTCATCAGGTTGCATTGTACCGATTCCGAGCGTCCCGAGGCCACCCGCTTCAGAAATTGCAGCAGTCAATGGGGCATTGGAAACGTTCCCCATTCCCCCCTGGATAATCGGATATTGGATGTTGAGCAAATCAATTAACCGGTTCATAAGCAGAAAATCCTTTCTATAGAAAATTACAATTTTTCGGGAGAAGTGGTTCGATCTCCTCGACGAGTGGTTCGTATTTACAGTGAAGTGGGGCGATTTCCTCTAGAAGTGGTTCGTAACCCCCCTGAAACGGGTCGTTACCTCTTAAAAGTGGTTCGTAACCCCCCTGAAACGGGTCGTTACCTCTCGTTCAACACCCCACACTTGATATGTTATACTTTAGAAAACGTTTTCAAGGAGGTCTATTATGCTTTATCCATATAACGGGAAGAATCCGAAAGTCGATGATTCCGTCTTCATCGCGCCAGGCGTACATATCATAGGTGACGTTTCCATCGGCAAAAATTCAAGTGTTTGGTTCAACACGGTCGTCCGTGGAGACGAAGCACCGATCGTCATCGGTGAGCGCTGCAATATTCAAGACAATTGCACGTGTCATTTGTATGAAGAGTACCCGCTCATCCTGGAAGACGAGGTTTCTGTCGGGCATAACGTCATCCTTCATGGATGTACGATTCGTAAAGGTGCCTTGATCGGCATGGGCGCAACCATCCTCGATGGTGCTGAAATCGGGGAATCTGCATTCATCGGAGCGAATACGTTGATTCCTCCAGGAAAAAAGATCCCTCCTCGCACGATGGTCATGGGTTCTCCAGGAAAAGTCATCCGCGAACTTACGGACAAAGACCTGGAGCTCATCCAATTGACAATCGACACGTACGAACAGAAAGGAAAAGAGTTTAAAGAAAACTTAGGTGAAATCAAGCTATAAGCGTAGATTGAACCTTAGTTGCACTTATACTGGTTTCCTAACTTTTCCACGACGTCGAAACAACGCCTAGCTGAAAAGTAATTCAAACCAGTGTAAAGAAAACTTAGGTGAAATCAAGCTGTAAGCGTAGATTGAACCTTAGTTGCACTTATACTGGTTTCCTAACTTTTCCACGACGTCGAAACAACGCCTAGCTGAAAAGTAATCCGTACCAGTGTAAAGAAAACTTAGGTGAAATCAAGCTATAAGCGTAGATTGAACCTTAGTTGCACTTATACTGGTTTCCTAACTTTTCCACGACGTCGAAACAACGCCTAGCTGAAAAGTAATCCGTACCAGTGTAAAGAAAACTTAGGTGAAATCAAG